>NZ_JBIBVB010000002.1:0-1284393 GCF_043079975.1 Streptomyces sp. NPDC015131
GTGTTAAGCACGCCGCCAGCGTTCGTCCTGAGCCAGGATCAAACTCTCCGTGAATGTTTACCCGTGATCGGGTTGCACTCGCGTTGAGCGGAACCAGAAGGAGGAATAGTCCTTCCGGTTCACAGCGTCCTCGCTGTGTTTTTTCAAAGGAACCTCGACCATCCGTTGGATGGACGGGGTATCAACTAATCTGGCGTTGATTTTTGGCACGCTGTTGAGTTCTCAAGGAACGGACGCTTCCTTCGTACTCACCCGCAGAACATTCTCTGGGGCTTTCCTCCGGGCGCTTCCCTTCGGTGTTTCCAACCTTACCAGATCCTTTTTCCGTTCCGTTTCCGGTTCGGATTCTGTTTCCGGTGGCCGTTGGAGGGCCTTTGCCTTTCGGCTTCCGCCACTTTAGACCATTTCCCCGGCCGATTCATAATCGGGCCGTTCGGATTCCCTTTCGGACGCGCTCGGACACGCCAAAAAGCGCGAACCCGTTGGGGAGATCGATCTTGGGTGGTGGATGGCTGCCCCCGGGCGCCTGAAACGGCAGGCCCAGCTCTTGCAGCTCGGTAGACATTAGGCGCTTCCGCGCCTCAAGTCAACCCCCCGTCACCGCTTCCTCTTCCGGGGGGCGTGGGCCCGGTACGGGCTCACCGTGGGGTCGCCCTCGATCCAGAAGCGCCAGGGGTGGGTGGCGCCCTCCCCGCCCACTCCCGTGCGGGGACCGCTCCTGACCTGGTCGGCCGCGACCGGAGTGCCGGTGAGGACCGAGAGCGGGGACGCGGGGCCGTCGCACGCGTCGGTGCCGTCGAGGGTGCGGTCGACGTCCAGGGCGGTCGCGAGACGGGCCGGGCCTTTGGCCAGTTCCTTGTCGTATCGGGCCGAGAGTCGACGCTTCCGGGCCAGCTCCTGGCCGACCCGTACCTCACCGGCGCGCAGGAGGACACCGCTCGCGGAGCCCTCGGGGCCGCACACCAGGTTCAGGCAGTGCCACATGCCGTAGGTGAAGTAGACGTAGGCGTGGCCGGGCGGGCCGAACATCACGGCGTTTCGGGGGGTGCGTCCGCGGTAGGCGTGGGAGCCTGGGTCGGCTTCGCCCGCGTACGCCTCCACCTCGGTGAGGCGGAGCTCGATGGGGCCGTCGTCCGTCGTGCGTACCAGGGTGCGGCCCAGCAGGTCGGGGGCGACCTCCAGTACGGGGCGGTCGAAGAAGTCCCGCGGCAGCGGCGTACGGTCGGAGCTCTCGATCATGTCGTACGAGCGTACTGGGAACCGGCGGCGGTCGATCCGCGTATGCGCGTGTGTAGGGGTCAGATCCGAAAAGGAGTGAACATGGGGTTCAAGAAGCTGCTCGCGAGCCTGGGGGCCGGGGGCGCGTCGGTGGAGACGGTGCTCACCGAGGCGAACGTGGTGCCCGGCGGGGTCGTCCAGGGCGAGGTGCGCATCCAGGGCGGCTCGGTAGATCAGCGGATCGAGGGGCTGTCGGTCGGTCTCCAGGCGCGGGTCGAGGTCGAGGGCGGTGACCAGGAGTACAAGCAGGACGTCGAGTTCACCAAGGTCCGGCTCGGCGGGGCCTTCGAGGTGAAGGCCGGGGCGGTGCACGTGGTGCCGTTCGGTCTGGACATCCCGTGGGAGACGCCGGTCACGACGATCGCCGGGCAGCAGCTCCGGGGCATGGACATCGGGGTGACCACCGAACTGGAGATCGCGCGGGCGGTGGACTCGGGCGACCTGGACGCGATCCATGTGCACCCGCTGCCGGCGCAGCAGGCGATCCTGGACGCCTTCATCCAGCTGGGCTTCCGCTTCAAGAGCGCGGACATGGAGCGGGGGCACATCCGGGGTACGCGGCAGAAGCTGCCGTTCTACCAGGAGATCGAGTTCTTCCCGCCGCAGCAGTACCGGGGGCTGAACCAGGTGGAGCTGACGTTCATCGCGGACGAGCGCGAGATGGACGTCGTCCTGGAGATGGACAAGAAGCCGGGTCTGTTCAGTGAGAGCAGCGACTCCTACCGGGCGTTCACGGTGGGGCTGCACGACTTCCAGAACACCGACTGGGCCGCTTACCTCAACCAGTGGCTGGCCGACGTGAGCGGCAAGCGCAACTGGCTCTGAGGGTTCGGCCGGGACTGATCAGGCACAGACAGCGAGACGGAGGTTTCCGAGGTGACCGAGGCCGGAGTGAGCGGGGAGAACCGGGCGCCGCTTCCCCATGACTTCCATCCGGAGGTGCCGTCGTTCACGGTGGTGAGCGACGACGTCGCGCCGGGGGCGGTGCTGGGGGACGCGCAGGTGTACGCGCGCGGGAACACCTCGCCGCATCTGCGGTGGGAGGGTTTCCCGGCGGGGACGAAGAGTTTCGCGGTGACGTGTTTCGACCCGGACGCCCCGACCGGGAGCGGGTTCTGGCACTGGACGGTGTTCGACATCCCGGCGTCGGTGACCGAGCTGCCCGCCGGTGCGGGTGGCGGGAAGTTCGAGGGGCTGCCCGAGGGGGCGGTGCACGTCCGCAACGACTACGGGACGAAGGACTTCGGCGGGGCCGCGCCGCCGGCGGGCGAGGACCACCGTTATGTGTTCACCGTGTACGCGGTGGACACCGAGAAGCTCGGGCCGGACGCGGAGGCGTCGCCGGCGGTGGTCGGGTTCAATCTCCGCTTCCACACGCTGGCGCGGGCGCATGTGATCGGACACTACGCGGAGCCTGCCGAAAGCTGATCGTTCGCTTTCCGTTTGCCCGCTCCTGGTCTTGGAGAGATCAGGAGCGGGCATCTTTCGTTGCGCACGGACGTCGTTTATTGCGTTGTCCAACCCGGCGCGCCCGGCCAGAGTTGGTCTCCAGCCCAGGCCCGCCATGAGGGCGGGGCCGGCATGCGGGAGGTGGGCAGGATGCGGGACACGCTGGTACTCAACGCGAGCTTCGAGCCGCTTTCGACGGTGACGCTTCACCGTGCGGTGGTGCTGGTGCTCCAGGACAAGGCCGTGGTCGAGCAGGAGCATCCCCGCCTGCGGGTGCGTGCGGCGGCCGTCGATCTGCCGGTGCCCCGGGTGATCAGGCTCTGCCGGTATGTACGGGTGCCGTTCCGAAGACAGGCTCCGTGGTCGAGGCGGGGAGTGCTGATACGGGACCAGCACCGGTGCGCGTACTGCGGGCGGCGGGCGACGACCGTGGACCATGTGGTGCCGCGGGCGCAGGGCGGCGGGGACCACTGGCTGAACACGGTGGCGTCCTGCGCCGAGGACAATCACCGCAAAGCGGACCGTACGCCGGAGCAGGCGGGGATGCCGCTGCTGCATCAGCCGTTCGTCCCGTCGCCGGCGGACGCGATGCTGCTGGCGCTGGGGGTGCGGGACCGGGCGGGGCTTCCGGAGTGGCTGGGGGCGGGGAACTACCGTCCGGGTGCGCCGGAGGCGGCGGTGGCCGCGTGAGCCGCTGAACGCTCTTGGCAGGTGGATGAGGTGGAGCCCGTTCCGGTGGGTACCGGGGCGGGCTCCTGTGGTGTGCGCCGGTTCGCGGGCGGGTCAGCCGCGGGTGGTGAGCTGGACGATGGCGAGGACGCCCACCACGAGGATGACCGCGCGGAGCGCGGTGGGCGGGAGGCGGCGGCCGACCTTGGCGCCGATCTGGCCGCCGATGGTGGAGCCGACGGCGATGAGGAGGACCGCCGTCCAGTCGAAGTGGGCGGCGAAGAGGAAGAAGAGCGCGGCGACGGTGTTGACGACGGCCGCGAGGATGTTCTTGGTGGCGTTGAGGCGCTGGAGGCTGTCGTTGAGCAGCATCCCCATCAGGGAGAGGTAGATGATCCCCTGGGCGGCGGTGAAGTAGCCGCCGTAGACACTGGCGAGGAGCAGGCCGAGGAAGAGGAGGGGGCCGCCGTCGGGGTTGGTGGTGGTGCCTTCGCGTTCGCGCCGGCGCTGGACGGCCCGGGAGATGCGCGGCTGGAGGACGACGAGGACGAGGGCCAGGGCGACGAGGACCGGGACGATCGTCTCGAAGGCGGTGGCGGGCAGCAGGAGGAGCAGGACGGCTCCGCCGAGTGCTCCGGTGGCGGCGGCGACGGCGAGGCGCAGGACGCGGCGGCGCTGGCCGGTGAGTTCGGCGCGGTAGCCGATGGCGCCGCTGATGGAGCCGGGGATCAGGCCGAGGGCGTTGGAGACGGTGGCGGTGACCGGGGGGAGGCCGGTGGCGACGAGGACGGGGAAGGTGATGAGTGTTCCCGATCCGACGATGGTGTTGATCGTGCCGGCGCCGATGCCTGCGGCGAGGACGGCGAGCATCTCCCAGATCGTCACGCTGTGCCCTTCGTGCGGGATCGGTGTCTCTGCGATGGGTGCTTGAGGCACTGATCATGCACGAAGGGCGGTCGCGTCAGTCGACCGGGGGTTCCTCGCGTCGCTGGGCCGGCGGGCGCTCCTTGCCTCCGGCCGCGGTGCCGCCGGTGCCCGAGGTGTTGAAGCCGGGGGCGCCGCCGCCGAGGTTGCCGAAGGCGCCGGAGAGGCCCTTGAGGGCGTCGCCGATCTCGCTGGGGACGATCCAGAGCTTGTTGGCGTCGCCCTCGGCGATCTTCGGGAGCATCTGGAGGTACTGGTAGGAGAGCAGCTTCTGGTCGGGGTCGCCGGCGTGGATGGCCTCGAAGACGGTGCGTACGGCCTGGGCCTCGCCCTCGGCGCGGAGGGCGGCGGCCTTGGCCTCGCCCTCGGCGCGGAGGATGGCGGACTGCTTCTCGCCCTCGGCGGTGAGGATCTGGGACTGGCGGATGCCCTCGGCGGTGAGGATCGCGGCGCGCTTGTCGCGGTCGGCGCGCATCTGCTTCTCCATCGAGTCCTGGATGGAGGTGGGCGGTTCGATGGCCTTGAGCTCGACGCGGTTGACGCGGATGCCCCACTTGCCGGTGGCTTCGTCGAGGACGCCGCGGAGGGCGGCGTTGATCTCCTCGCGGGAGGTGAGGGTGCGCTCCAGGTCCATGCCGCCGATGATGTTGCGCAGGGTGGTGACGGTGAGCTGTTCGATGGCCTGGATGTAGCTGGCGACCTCGTAGGTCGCGGCGCGGGCGTCGGTCACCTGGTAGTAGATGACGGTGTCGATGTTCACGACCAGGTTGTCCTGGGTGATCACCGGTTGGGGCGGGAAGGGGACGACCTGTTCCCGCAGGTCGATCCGGTTGCGGATCGAGTCGATGAACGGGACGACGATGTTCAGGCCCGCGTTGAGGGTGCGGGTGTAGCGGCCGAAGCGCTCGACGATGGCGGCGCTGGCCTGCGGGATGACCTGGATCGTCTTGATCAGGGCGATGAAGACGAGCACCACCAGGATGACCAGGACGATGATGACTGATGGCATCGTGTGTTCCCCGTGCCCTTCGCTGCCGGTTGTCCGCCGGTTCGTTGCCGGCCGGTTCGATGATCGATTTTCGCAGACGGCCGGCTCTCGCGTGCGCCGTTCGGCGGGAGTTGACCGGGTTTCCCCGTGGGCTCGCCGCCGTCGTCTCTCGTACGGGCCGTCACATCACCACGGCGGTGGCCCCGTCGATCTCGACGACGTCGACCTGCCGGCCCGGTTCGAAGACCTGGTCGGAGTCGAGGGCGCGGGCGGACCAGACCTCGCCGGCCAGTTTGATGCGCCCGCCGCCGCCGTCGACCCGTTCGAGGACGACGGCCTGCCGGCCCCTCAAGGCGTCCACGTTGGTGGCGTGTTGGGGGCGTCCGTCACGGTGGCGGGCCGCGATGGGGCGTACGACCGCGATGAGGGCGACCGACACGGCGGCGAAGACCACCACTTGGGCCACGACGCCGAAGCCGAGGCCCGCGGTGACGGACCCGGCGATCGCTCCCACGGACAGCATTCCGAATTCCGGCATCGCGGTCATGACGAGCGGGATGCCGAGCCCCACCGCGCCGATCAGCCACCAGACCCATGCGTCGATGTCCACGTGGTCATGGTAGGTCGGGGTGCGGGTCCGCCGACAGGGCGCGGGCTCAGGAGAGGGGGAGCCCCTGGGCGGTGTAGCGGTCGCCGACGCGCTCGACGACGAGCGGGAGGCCGAAGCAGTGCGAGAGGTTGCGGGAGGTCAGCTCCATCTCCACCGGTCCGGCGGCGAGCACCTTGCCCTGACGGATCATCAGGACGTGGGTGAAGCCCGGCGGGATCTCCTCGACGTGGTGCGTGACCATGATCATGGAGGGGGCGTAGGGGTCGCGGGCGAGGCGGCCGAGGCGGCGGACGAGGTCCTCGCGGCCGCCGAGGTCGAGGCCGGCGGCGGGCTCGTCGAGGAGCAGCAGTTCGGGGTCGGTCATCATGGCGCGGGCGATCAGGGTGCGCTTGCGCTCGCCCTCGGAGAGGGTGCCGAACCTGCGGTCGAGGAACTCGGTCATGCCGAGCCGGTCGAGGAAGGCGCGGGCGCGGTCCTCGTCGACGGTGTCGTAGTCCTCGTTCCACGTCGCGGTCATGCCGTACGCGGCGGTGAGGACGGTCTGGAGGACGGTCTGCCGCTTGGGGAGCTTGTCGGCCATGGCGATGCCGGCCATGCCGATGCGGGGGCGCAGTTCGAAGACGTCGATGGTGCCGAGGCGGTCGCCGAGGATGGTGGCGGTGCCGCTGCTGGGGAAGAGGTAGCTGGAGGCGACGTTGAGGAGGGTGGTCTTGCCGGCGCCGTTGGGGCCGAGGATGGCCCAGCGCTCGCCCTCCTTGACCGACCACGAGACGTCGTCCACCAGAGCGCGTCCGTCGCGGACCACGGATACGTCCACCAGCTCCAGTACATCGCTCATGAGCGCGTTGTCTCCCCTATGCGGTCGAGTCTCGTCGGCGCTTGCGCCTGTGGGCGAAGCTCCCAGGGAAAACCTACGCCACTGGTGGCGGGTGCCGGTCGTTAGGTCTCCTTTCGTCTCTTCGGTCCGGTGGATGGGGAGACCCTAGGCTGGGGGGATGCTTTCGGAACCGCGTTCAGGACGGCTGGCCGCATGGGGGAACGCCCTGCTGGCCGGATTGGTGTCGCCGGATGAGGCCGTGCTCTCGATCGTGGGGGACGATGCCGTGCACCGGGTGGAGGGGCTGCCGGGCGAGCGGGGGCCGGTGGGGCTGACGCTGGCGCTGGGGCGGCTGCGGGCGCTGGGGGTCGCGGGGTGGCGGGTGGCGCTGCCGGCTCCCGGTCATCCGCTGGGGCTGAGCGGGCCGCCGGAGTTCAACGCGCGGGCGCTGGAGGCCGGGGAGGCGGTCGTGGGGTGCGGGGCGCCCTTCGGGCTCGTACCGGAGGTGGACGAGGCGGGGCCCGAGGGCGATGTGCATGTGGAGGTGGTGTGGCACTGCCTGCCGGTGCGGGAGGCGCCGCCGGCGGACGTGCCGTCGCTCGGGGAGGCGGAGCGGGAGCTGGCGGAGGCGCTGCGGGAGGCGACGGTGGTGCTGACCCGGCTGGACGTGGCGGCGTCGGGTCCGGCGGCGGAGGCGGCGCTGGACGCCTACCGGGCGCGGGCGGAGGCCGGGGGCGACGTGCTGGCGCCGGGGTATCCGCCGCGGGCGGCGCGGGTGCTGGAGCTGGCGCGGCGGGTGGGGATGCTGGTGTCGCTGGCGTACGCCCCGGCGTACGGGACGGGTGGCGCGCAGGGCGGGGCGGTGAGCGCCTCGGAGATGGCGGCGCGCGGGGAGGCGCTGCGTCCGGTGGAGCGGGTGGCCAGGCGGGCGCAGGTGGCGGCCTTCAACGCCTGGGTGGAGGAGCGGGAGCGCGAGCGGGGCTGAGGGCGCTCGCGGGGTGGGGCGGCCCCCAGGTGGGGCTGGGGGCCGGTCCGTGCCTCAGTGGTTGACGGCGGTGTTGCCGAAGGCGGGGTTGAGCAGGCCGATCACGCTGACGCTGTTGCCCGAGACGTTCACCGGGACGTGGACCGGGACCTGAACCAGGTTGCCGGAGGCGACGCCGGGCGAATGGACGGCGGCGCCGTCCGCGTGGGCACCGCCGGTGGCGGACGCGGCGCCCGCGGCGGCGGCGACGAGCCCACCGGCGACCATGGTGACAGCGGCGGCCTTCTTCAGGTTCTTCACGGGATTGTCCTCCGTCGACTGGCTCGCTGCGGTGATCCCCGCAGCACGCCATGGAGAACGCCCGCGCGGCGCTCCGGTTGCGCCGAGTGGGTGACATACACACGACGGTATGAATCTCGTACCGGTGGGGGGGTCGCCGGTTGACTCAGCCGGTCAGGCCGTGCCGGACGGCCCAGAGGGCGGCCTGGGTGCGGTCGGCGAGGTCCAGTTTCATCAGGATGTTCGAGACGTGGGTCTTGACGGTCTTCTCGGAGAGGACGAGGGCGCGGGCGATCTCGCGGTTGGAGCGCCCGTCGGCGATCAGCCCGAGGACCTCCCGCTCCCGTTCGGTCAGGGTGCCGCCGCGGCCGGTGCCGCCGCCGGTGTCCTCCTGGGACAGCAGGGCCACGGCGACCTCGGGCTGGAGCAGGACGTGCCCGGCGTGGACCGAGCGGATGGCGCCGGCCAGCGCGTCGGGGTCGACGTCCTTGTAGACGTATCCGGACGCGCCCGCGCGCAGGGCGGGGACGACGGTGCGCTGCTCGGTGAAGCTGGTGACGATCAGCACCTTGGCCGGGTTGGCCAGCTCGCGGAGCTTGCGCAGGGCCTCGATGCCGTCCATGCCGGGCATCTTCACGTCCATGAGGACGACGTCGGGGCGCAGCTCCTCGGCGCGGGCGACGCCCTCGGCGCCGTCCCCCGCCTCCCCCACGACCTCGATGTCGTCCTGGACCTCCAGGAAGGTGCGCAGTCCTCGGCGGACGACCTGGTGGTCGTCGACCAGCAGGACGCGGATGCCGGTCTCAGCCACCGGGGACCTCCATCTCGACGGTGGCGCCCTCGCCGGGCGCGGACTGGACGGTGAGCCGGCCGCCGACGCCGCTCGCCCGGTCCCGCATGGAGACCAGGCCCAGGTGGCGGCCCGCGCGGCGGACGGAGCGGGGGTCGAAGCCCTTGCCGTCGTCGGTGACGCTGAGCAGCGCGCCCTGGCCGTGCCGCACGAGGGACACGGCGACGCGGCCGGCCCCGGAGTGGCGCAGGGCGTTGTGCAGGGCCTCCTGGGCGACCCGGAGGAGGGCTTCCTCCTGGGCGGCGGGCAGGGCGCGGACGCCGCAGCTGTCGAAGGTCACGCGCGCGGTGTGGGCGCGGTCGAGGACCTGGATCTGGGTGCGGAGGGTGTGGACGAGCCCGTCCTCGTCGAGCGCGGCGGGGCGCAGCTCGACGACCGCGGCGCGCAGCTCGTCGGCGGCCTCGGCGGCGAGGGCGGCGACCTGCTGGAGCTCGCCCTTGGCGCGGGCGGGGTCGCGGTCGACGAGGGCGGCGGCGGCCTGGGCGGTGAGGCGGAGGGAGAAGAGCTTCTGGCTGACCGCGTCGTGCAGCTCATGGGCGAGCCGTGAGCGCTCCTCGGCGATGGTCAGCTCGCGGCTGCGCTCGTAGAGGCGGGCGTTGGTGAGGGCGATGGCGGCGTGCTGGGCGAGGATGCCGAGCAGCTCCTCGTCGGCCTCGGTGAAGCCGCAGCCGCCGGCGGGGGCGGGCTCGCGGGAGCAGCGCTTGTTGGCGAGGAAGAGCGCGCCGATGGTCTCGTCGCCGTCCTGGATGGGCAGGCCCAGGAAGTCGGACATGTCGGGGTGGGCGGCGGGCCAGCCCTCGAAGCGGGGGTCCTTGCGGACGTCGGCGAGGCGCTCGGGCTTCGCGCCGTGGAGCATCGCGGCGAGGATGCCGTGCTGGCGGGGCAGCGGGCCGATCGCCTTCCACTGCTCCTCGCCGACGCCGTCCACGACGAACTGGGCGAAGCCGCCGTGGTCGTCGGGGACGCCCAGGGCCGCGTACTCGGCGTCGAGCAGCTCGCGGGCGGAGGCGACGATCGTCTTGAGGACGTCGTGCACCTCCAGGTGCCTGCTCATCGCGAGCAGGGCGGTGCTGACGGCGGCGAGGCCGGAGCCGGGCGGTCGATCGGTCATGCGTTCACGTTACCCGCGGGGGGTGACAGTCCGTATCGGGCCGGGGACGGGGGCGGGGTGCGGCCGGGGGCCTAGGTCGAAGTCCCCGGCGGTCCGGGGCCGCGGCCCGAGGCGGCGGGCGGGGGCGGGGTCGCAGGCTGAGGCCATCGACTCCGACGAGGAAGGGGTGGCCGTCATGGCCGTCGCGATCATTACGGGTGCGTCGAAGGGGCTGGGGCGGGCGCTGGCCGCGGCGCTCGCCCGGGAGGGCTGGGACCTGGTGCTGGACGCCCGCACCGGTCCCGTACTGGAGGAGAGCGCGCGGGAGGCGCGGGCGTACGGGACGCGGGTGGTGGCGCTGCCGGGGGACGTGGGCGACCGGTGGCACCGGGCGGCGCTGGTGGCGGCGGCCCGGGAGCTGGGCGGCCTGGACCTGCTGGTGAGCAGTGCGAGCGCGCTGGGCGCGGAGCCGCTGGTGCGGCTGGAGGCGCTGTCCCTGGACGGGTTGCGGGAGGCGCTGGAGACGAATGTGGTGGCCGCGCTGGGGCTGGTGCAGGAGGCGCTGCCGCTGCTGCGGGCGAGCGCGGCGGGGGCGGTGGTGGCGGTGAGCTCGGACGCGGCGGTGGAGCCGTACGAGACGTGGGGCGGGTACGGGGCGTCGAAGGCGGCGCTGGACCACCTGGCGGCGGTGCTGGCCGTGGAGGAGCCGGGGCTGCGGGTGTGGGCGGTGGACCCGGGCGACATGCGGACGGATCTGTACCGGGCCGCCGTCCCGGTCGACGACGACTCGCACCGGCCGGATCCGGAGTCGGTGGTGCCGGGCTTCCTGCGGCTGCTGGCCGAGCGGCCGGCGAGCGGGCGGTACGTGGCCCCGGCGCTGCTGGAGGTGGGGGCGTGAGCGTGCTGGAGGCGCTGCGGGTGCCTGCCGAGCTCTCCGCGCGCGTGCCCGCGGAGCAGCGGGGCGCGGGGCGGGACGACGTGCGGCTGATGGTGTCGCGGGGGGCGGCGGTGTCGCACCACGCGTTCCGGGACCTGCCGGGGGTGCTGCGCGCCGGGGACGTGCTGGTGGTGAACACCTCGCCGACGCTGGCGGCGGCGGTGAACGGCCGGCTCGGCGGGGACGGTGTGGTGGTGCACTTCTCGACGCACGGGGACGACGGGCGCTGGTCGGTGGAGCTGCGGGACCCGGACGGGCGGGGCAGCACCCGGCCGCGGCCGGGCGGGCCGGCGGGCGGGGTGGTGCGGCTGCCGGGCGGGGCGCGGCTGGTGCTGGAGGAGCCGCTGGGGGCGGCGGGGTCGGCGCGGCTGTGGTGGGCATCGGTGTCGGTGGGGGTGCCGGGGCTGCTGGCGGCGTACGGGCGGCCCATCCGGTACGGCTACACGGAGCGGGACCAGCCGCTCGCCGCGTATCAGACGGTGTTCGCGCGGCCGGCGCCGGACGGGGCGGGGTCGGCGGAGATGCCGAGCGCCGCGCGGCCCTTCACGGCGGGGGCGGTGGCGGAGCTGGTGAGCCGGGGCGTGCAGTTCGCGCCGGTGACGCTGCACACGGGGGTGGCGTCGGCGGAGGCGCACGAGCCGCCGTATCCGGAGCGGTTCTCGGTGCCGGCGGTGACGGCGTGGCTGGTGGGTGCGGCGCGGGCGGCCGGGGGGCGGATCGTGGCGGTGGGGACGACGGCGGTACGGGCGCTGGAGTCGGCGGCGGGTGCGGACGGGGTCGTACGCCCGGTGGAGGGGTGGACGGACCTGGTGGTGACGCCGCGGCGGGGGGTGCGGGTGGTGGACGGGCTGCTGACGGGGCTGCACGAGCCGGAGGCGTCGCACCTGCTGATGCTGGAGGCGGTCGCGGAGCGGGCGGCCGGGCCGGGGGCGGGGCGCCGGGTGCTGGGCCGGGCGTACGCCGAGGCGCTGAGGCGGCTCTACCTGTGGCACGAGTTCGGCGACGTGCACCTCCTCCTGCCGGACGAGGGGCCTCACTGAGAGCATTGCTCGTGCAACAGATGGTGAGACCGTTACGTGCCCGATGTGAGCCCGCGCATAGGGCGCAGATCACGTACGAGGTCGGGTAGTAATGGACATAAAGGTCGGATCAGCCTGGTGGATGTGGTGCGAAACGGGTCAGACCGCGCACTTTCCCATCCGCTGATCCACTACCCGCCTTCGTACGTCACACCTTTGCCAGAGGATTTTGCGGCCGCTAAGAATTGCAGCCGTCGCCCGCCGCAGCAGGCGTAGCGCCGCCCCGGCCAGGCGACAGTCCAGCGATTCGAAGAGGTACGACTGCATGTCCGCGTTCAGCAACCGCCCCGGCTTCAGCCGTCTCAAGAAGAACCACAAGCTCTCCCTGGCGGGCGTCGCCACTCTCAGCGCCGCCGCCGTCGCGTTCTCGATCGTTCCCGGCAACGACGCCGCCGCCGAGACCGAGCCCAAGGCCGTCGCCGCCGTCGGCGCCGCCCCGGTCGCCCTGACCGGCACCGCCCAGGGCAAGCCGCTGCACCTCGGCATCACCGAGCAGCAGACCACCATCGAGCTGAAGGCGAAGGCCGACGCGGCCGCCGCCAAGGCGAAGGCCGAGGCCGCCGCGAAGGCCAAGAGCGCCGCCGCCGCGAAGGCGAAGGCCGAGGCCGCCGCCAAGAAGCGTGCCGCCGCCAAGGCCGCCGCCAGCCGCGCCGCCGCCCGCAAGCCGGTCTACGCGAACAACCTCGACGGCTGGATCCGCGAGGCGATGTCCATCATGAAGAAGCACAACATCCCGGGTTCCTACGAGGGCATCCACCGCAACATCATGCGGGAGTCCAGCGGCAACCCGAACGCGATCAACAACTGGGACATCAACGCCATCAACGGCGTCCCGTCGATCGGCCTGCTCCAGGTCATCAAGCCGACGTTCGACGCGTACCACATCCCCGGCACCAAGAAGAGCCAGTGGGACCCGGTCGCCAACATCGTCGCGGCCTGCAACTACGCCGCCGACCGCTACGGCTCCATGGACAACGTGAACAGCGCCTACTGAGCCCGGGCACACCGGTCCGCGTCCGGACCGCCGCTCGCGCCCGTACGCCGGAGGGCGGCACCCCGTGCGGGGTGCCGCCCTCCGGCGCGTACCGGCGTACCGGTTCCGGCGCGCGCGGTTACTTGCGCATGACCTCCGGCTCGTGGCGGCGCAGCAGGCGCGCCACGATCACACCGCAGATCGCGCCGAGCGCCAGCAGCGCGCCCATGTCGACCATCCACTGCGCCACCTCGTGGTCCCACAGCGGGTCCGTGTCGGTGGGGTCGTCCTGGTTGGGGAAGAGGACGTTGAGCTGCGCGGTGGTGCCGGCGGCGGCGACGGCCCAGCGGGAGGGCATCAGGTAGGAGAACTCGTTGACGCCGACCTGGCCGTGCAGGGTGAAGAGGCAGCCGGTGAAGACGACCTGGATGATCGCGAACATCACCAGCAGCGGCATGGTCTTCTCGGCGGTCTTCACCAGCGAGGAGATGATCAGGCCGAACATCATCGAGGTGAAGCCGAGCGCCATGATCGGCAGGCACAGCTCCAGCCGCACCAGGGAGGAGCTGAACAGCAGGCCCTCGTCCGGCACGTCCCGCAGGCCGAAGCCGATGCCGCCGATGATCGCGCCCTGGAACACGGTGATCAGACCGAGGACGATCACCTTCGACATCAGGTACGCCGAACGTGACAGGCCCGTCGCCCGTTCCCGTTCGTAGATGACCCGTTCCTTGATCAGTTCTCGTACGGAGTTGGCGGCACCGGCGAAGCATGCGCCGACGGCCAGGATCAGCAGGATGGTCGCCGCGCTGCCGTTGGGGCCCCGCGGGCTCGGCCTGAGCCCGTAGTCCGAGCTGATCAGGGTCGAGACCACGCCGAGGACGGCGGGCAGGATCACCATCAGCGCCATGAAGCCCTTGTCGGACGCGATGACGGAGACATAGCGGCGGATCAGGGTCCACAGCTGCGCGCCCCAGCCCTGCGGCTTGGGCGGCCGCATCGCCTGGGCCGACGGCATCTGTACGGACTGCGCGGCGACGGCGTCGATGTCCGCGGCGTACATCTGGTAGTGCTGCGAGCCCTTCCAGCGGCCCGCCCAGTCGTAGTCGCGGTAGTTCTCGAAGGCGGAGAAGACGTCGGCCCATGTGTCGTAGCCGAAGAAGTTGAGCGCCTCCTCCGGCGGGCCGAAGTAGGCCACCGAACCGCCGGGCGCCATGACCAGCAGCTTGTCGCAGAGCGCCAGCTCGGCCACGGAGTGGGTGACGACGAGGACCGTGCGGCCGTCGTCGGCGAGGCCGCGCAGCAGCTGCATGACGTCGCGGTCCATGCCCGGGTCGAGGCCCGAGGTCGGCTCGTCCAGGAAGATCAGGGACGGCTTGGTCAGCAGCTCCAGGGCGACCGAGACGCGCTTGCGCTGGCCGCCGGAGAGCGCGGTGATCTTCTTGGTCTTGTGGATGTCGAGCTTCAGCTCGCGCAGCACCTCGTCGATCCGCGCGTCGCGCTCCCGCTCGGTGGTGTCCGCGGGGAAGCGGAGCTTCGCGGCGTACTTGAGCGCGGTGCGGACGGTCAGCTCCTTGTGCAGGATGTCGTCCTGCGGGACCAGACCGATGCGCTGGCGCAGCTCGGCGAACTGCTTGTAGAGGTTCCGGTTGTCGTAGAGGACGTCGCCCTGGTTGGCGGGGCGGTAGCCGGTCAGCGCCTTGAGCAGCGTCGACTTTCCGGAGCCGGACGGGCCGATGACCGCGATCAGCGACTTCTCGGGGACGCCGAAGGTGACGTCCTTGAGGATCTGCTTGCCGCCGTCGACGGTGACCGTGAGGTGGCGGGCGGAGAAGGAGACCTCACCGGTGTCGACGAACTCCTCGAGCCGGTCCCCGACGAGCCGGAAGGTCGAGTGACCGACACCGACGATGTCGCTGGGGCCGATGAGCGCGGAGCCGGACTTGGCGAGCGGCTGGCCGTTGACGTACGTGCCGTTGTGCGAGCCGAGGTCGCGGATCTCGAAGCGGCCGTCGGGCGTCGCGTGGAACTCGGCGTGGTGGCGCGAGACCTGGAGGTCGGAGACGACCAGCTCGTTCTCCAGGGCGCGGCCGATGCGCATCACCCGGCCCAGGGCGAGCTGGTGGAAGGTGGTGGGGCTGCGCTCGGCGTGGACCGGCGCGGCCGGGGCGGGGGCCGCCGCGGCGCCCGGGACCTTCTGGGCGTAGCTCTCGCCGGGACCGGACTGCTGCTGGTGCGGAACCTGCGGCTGCTGGGCCTGGTGGGGCTGCTGGTGCTCGGCGGGCGCGTGAGCCTGGTGGGGCTGCTGGTGCGCGGCGGGCGCGTGGGGCTGCTGGGCCTGGTGGGGCCAGCCCTGCGGGGCGGGCTGCTGCTGGGGAGCGGCCGGGGCCTGCTGCTGCCACGCCTGCTGCTGCTGCGGGGCGGCGGCCTGGGCGCTGTACGCGGCCGCGCCGGCGCCGGCGCCCGCGGCGGTCAGGCTGACCCGGGGGCCGTCGGTCGCGTTGCCCAGGTGCACGGCGGAGCCGGGGCCCAGCTCCGTCTGGTGGATCCGCTGACCCTGCACATAGGTGCCGTTGGTGGAGCCGTGGTCCTCGATGACCCAACTCCGGCCGTTCCAGCTGACCGTGGCGTGCCGCCACGAGACCCTGGCGTCGTCGATCACGAGGTCGCCCTGCGGATCACGCCCGAGGGTGTACGACCTGGACGGATCGAGAGTCCAGGTGCTTCCGTTCAATTCCAGTACGAGTTCCGGCACTCCATGCCCCACTACTTGTCCCCCGAGTTCCCCCCGTCGCAGGGAGTCTAGGGATGGCGAACATCGGGGGGAACTATTTCAGGCCCGGGACCGGAATCGAAAGTCGGGCGGTGTGAAGACCTGCCCGGCGAGCGCCCCCGCACCGCCTCCGCCTGCGACCGACCGGGAGGAAACCAGCCCGATACCCGTCAAGTAACCGCTATTCACGGTGAATGGTGGAGAACCAGGGCAATTCTTCGCAGAATGTGGATCTTTCACGGGCCTGGCGTGTACGGACACGGTAGTGACCGGCACAACGGGTGGGCGACCCGGCGGGCGGTGTGATCCTGACCTCGATCATGGCCGCCTTGGTGTCCGGTGGTCGGGACGGGACGCGCCCGACCGCGTGGGGGCCGATACGGTGGGAGGACCATGAGCGCATCGCAGACCTCTGACGTTCCCACCCTTCTCGTCAAGATCTTCGGGAAGGACCGCCCCGGGATCACCGCCGGGCTCTTCGACACCCTGGCCGCCTTCTCCGTCGACGTCGTCGACATCGAACAGGTCGTGACCCGTGGCCGCATCGTGCTGTGCGCGCTCGTCACGGAGCCCACCGCCGGCGGCGAGGGGGAGCTGCGGGCCACCGTGCACAGCTGGGCGGAGTCGCTGCGGCTCCAGGCGGAGATCATCTCCGGTACGGGCGACAACCGGCCGCGCGGTTCGGGCCGGTCCCACGTCACCGTGCTCGGGCACCCGCTGACGGCCGAGCACACGGCGGCCATAGCGTCCACGATCACCTCGACGGGCGGCAACATCGACCGTATCTTCCGGCTGGCGAAGTACCCGGTCACGGCGGTCGAGTTCGCGGTGTCGGGTACGGAGACGGGCGACCTGCGCACCGCGCTGGCCACCCGGGCGCACAAGATCGGCGTGGATGTGGCCGTGGTCTCGGCCGGCCTGCACCGCCGGGCGCAGCGGCTGGTCGTGATGGACGTGGACTCCACGCTCATCCAGGACGAGGTGATCGAGCTCTTCGCGGCGCACGCGGGCTGCGAAGAGCAGGTCGCCGAGGTGACGGCGCGGGCGATGCGCGGTGAGCTGGACTTCGAGCAGTCGCTGCACGCCCGGGTGGCGCTGCTGGCCGGGCTGGACGAGTCGGTGGTGGAGAAGGTGCGCCAGGAGGTCAGGCTGACCCCGGGGGCGCGCACCCTGATCCGTACGCTGAAGCGGCTCGGCTACCAGGTGGGTGTGGTGTCCGGCGGGTTCACGCAGGTCACCGACGAGCTGAAGGTGCGGCTGGGGCTGGACTTCGCGTCGGCCAACACCCTGGAGATCGTGGACGGCAGGCTGACCGGGCGGGTGACCGGCGAGATCGTCGACCGGGCCGGGAAGGCGCGCCTGCTGAGCCGGTTCGCCGCCGAGGCCGGCGTACCGCTGGCGCAGACGGTGGCGATCGGCGACGGTGCCAATGACCTGGACATGCTCAACACGGCGGGTCTTGGCGTCGCCTTCAACGCCAAGCCGGTGGTGCGCGAGGCGGCGCACACGGCGGTCAACGTGCCGTTCCTGGACACGGTGCTGTACCTGCTGGGCATCACCCGCGAAGAGGTCGAGGCCGCGGACATCCACGAGGACTAGGGCGCGTCCTCCGGATCGTGAGGGCCTCAGGGGCCCGCCGGGCGGTGGCCGGGCGGGCCCATGAGCCGCAGGGCCTCAGTCGTGCGGCGCCCAGTAGGCGGCGAGCCGGCCGACGCCGTGCTCGACGGTCTTCCACGAGCCGGTGAACGTGACGACGGCGAAGGCGGAGGTCGGGAAGCCGCCGCGGTTCATCCGCGCCAGGGTGTCCCCCTCGGCGGAGCCCGCGAGGGCGTCGGAGACGGCGTGCATCCCCGGGTTGTGCCCGATCACCAGGAGGTCGTCGACGTCCTCCGGGGTTTCGTTGAGCAGGGCGAGGATCTCTCCGAGTGAGGCTTCGTAGAGCCGCTCCTCGTACACGGTCCTGGGCCGCTGCGGCAGCTCCTGCACCGCCAGCTTCCAGGTCTCGCGGGTCCTGACCGCGGTGGAGCACAGGGCAAGGTCGAAGGTGATTCCGGTCTCGGCCAGGCGCCGGCCCGCCACGGGGGCGTCCTTGCGGCCTCGCTCCGCGAGCGGACGCTCGTGGTCGGACACCTGGGGCCAGTCGGCCTTCGCATGCCGGAGTAGCACGATCCTGCGGGGTGTGTCGACGCTCATGCTCACCAGCTTCGCATGAAACACGCCACGGGGCGCTGGGTGTTGGGGAGCCGGGAGCTATCGGGCGAGTGTGTGCTGGATCTGCTGGAGGAAGCGGCCGACCTCCGGGTCGCCGCCCGCCGCCCGCGCCTGGCCGCCGCCGGTGAGCAGGGCGAGGAGCACGGCGAAGGCGAGCACCGGGAGGGCCACGGCCCACCACGGCAGGCGGCTCCCGGCGGGCCCGGCGGCGGGGGCGCCGGCGGCCGGGCCGCCGGTGACGGCGAGCGGGCGTCGAGCGACCGTGCGTCGCGGGGGTGTCGTGGCCGGCATGGCCGCCTCCGAGGTCCGTGGGCGTGGTCCCGGTGTCGGGCGGGAGTGATGTTCACGCTACGGATCGCGTGCCCGCGGCCCCATCCGGCAAGCCACCCAGTTGTCCCTGAGCCTGGCCCCCTAGGGGACGGTGGGGTTTACCCCACCCTCCGGCCCGGACCCGGCGGCCGGCACCGGCTCACGGCCTCACCGGGGCCCACGGCTCACGGGGAGGCGAGCGTGGCGATGATGCCGATCACCACACCGATGCCCAGCATCGTGGCGAAGACGAGGAGGAGCTTCTTCTGACCGTTCGGGGGGTTCGGGTCGAGCACAGGCTGCATGGGCCCAGTCTCGCACCTCACGCCTCGTCCTCGATCGTCCGGTCCCGCCCGGCGAGGATGCCCACGATCATCTGCGGCACCATCAGCCCGGCCATCAGCGCCAGCGGGGTGCCCCAGCCGCCGCTGTGCTCGTACAGGGTGCCGACCAGCGTCGGCCCGGGGATCGAGATCAGGTAGCCGACGCTCTGGGCGAAGGCGGAGAGCCGCACGACCCCGCCCCCGGTGCGCGAGCGCATGCCGATCATGGTGAGCGCGAGCGGGAAGGCGCAGTTGGAGACGCCGAGCAGGAGCGCCCAGACCCAGGCCCCGGCCGCGGGCGCGAAGTGCAGCCCGGCGTACCCGGTCAGTCCGCACAGGCCCAGGACGACGACGATGGGGCCCTGGTTCTTCATCCGGGTGGCGAGCCGGGGGATGACGAACGCGAGCGGCACGCCCATCACCATGGTTACGGCGAGCAGCACGCCCGCGGTGCCGGCGGAGACGCCCGCGTCGCGGAAGATCTGCGGCATCCAGCCCATGGTGATGTAGGCGCCGGTGGCCTGGAGGCCGAAGAAGCAGCCGAGCGCCCAGGCCGTGCGGCTGCGGGTGATCCGCAGCGCGGGTGCGGCCCCGTCCGCCGGGGCGGCGCCCGCGCCCTGCTCCGTACCGGCGCCGGTGCCGGCACCCGTACCCGTACCCCCGCGGCGTACGAGCGGGATCCAGGCCACCACGGCGAGGGCGCCGAGCGCGGCCCAGACGGCGAGCCCGGTGCGCCAGTCGCCGCCCAGGGCGCCGGTGAGCGGGACGGTCGCGGCGGCGGCGAGCGAGGTGCCGAGGGCGAGGGCCATCGAGTACAGGCCGGTCATGGTGCCGACGCGGTCCGGGAAGTACCGCTTGACGATCACCGGCATCAGGACGTTGCTGACGGCGATGCCCATCAGGGCGAGGGCGCTGGCGGCGAGGAAGGCGACCGTGCCGCCGGTGAAGGGGCGTATGACGAGGCCGGCCGTGATGGCGACCATGCCCGCCAGGACGACGGCGGTGGGGCCGAAGCGGCGGGCGAGCCGGGGGGCGGTGATGCCGAAGACCGCGAAGCAGAGCGGGGGCACGGAGGTGAGGAGCCCGGCGACGCCGCCGCTCATGTGCAGTCCGGTGCGGACCTCTTCGAGGAGGGCGCCGAGGCTGGTGATGGCGGGGCGGAGGTTCAGCGCGGCGAGGACGAGTCCGGCGACCAGCAGGCGGGTGAGCCAGACCGTGTTCCGGGGGCGGGAGGCGGCCCCGGGGCGGGCGGGCGCGGGGATGCGTGCGGGGGCGGCCGGGGCCTGGGGGCGGTTCGGTGTGCGGGTCTGCGGCTCGTGTGTGCGGGTCTGCGGCTCGTCGGGCATGGGCCCATCATAGAATCATGGGATGATTGGCTGTCCAATCCGATCGTGTCCCGACGCAAGGAGCACCATGGCGCTGAGCTCGCCCCGCCGATCCGCTCTGTCCGACCAGGTGATCGCCGAGCTGAGGAACCAGATCACCTCCGGCGAGTGGCCGGTGGGCTCCCGCATCCCCACCGAGCCCGAGCTGGTCGAACAGCTCGGGGTCGCCCGCAACACCGTCCGCGAGGCGGTCCGGGCGCTGGCGCACAACGGGCTGCTGGACATCCGGCAGGGTTCGGGCACCTATGTGGTGGCCACCAGTGAGCTGGCCGGGGTGATGCACCGGCGCTTCGCGGGGGCCGACCCCCGGCACATCGCCGAGCTGCGCTCCACGCTGGAGTCGTCGGCCGCCCGGCTCGCCGCCGAGCGGCGTACGGAGCGGGACATGCGGCAGCTGGACACGCTGCTGGCGCGGCGCGAGGAGGCGTGGGAGGCGGGCGACGCGGAGCGGTTCGTCGCGGCGGACGCGACCTTCCACCTGGCCGTGGTGGCCGCCTCGCACAACGAGGTGCTGTCCGGGCTGTACGCCGACCTCGGCCATCTGCTGCGGGACTGGCTGCGCGACGACGTGGGCCAGGAGCTGCGGCCGGAGAACCACATGGACCACGGACGGCTGGTGGAGGCGATCCGCGCGGGCGACGCCGGCGCGGCGGCGTCCGAGGCCGCCGGCTACCCCTTTGTGTGCCTCAGGGGCGAGCGGGCTCCGGCTGGTGACTGATCCAGGCGTTGCCGACCTCTTTCCAGCACCGCTGGGTCAGTTCGACGTACGCGGTGGGGCCGACCTCCACGGGCGCGCTGTCGGTGTCGATGTCCCACCAGCGGGCGCATTCGACGTGCAGCCGGACGCGGTCCACGCCGGGATAGGGGTTGTGGCAGAACGCGGTGACGCGTGAGCCCTCGATGTCCGTGCGGCACGAGGCGATGTGCGGGTTCCTGGGGGCGTCCGGCGCGGGTTTCTCGGCGGCCTGGACTCCGGTGGCGGGCAGCCCGGCGCCGAGGCCGGCCAGCAGTGCCGCGGTCGTGGGCAGGGCCACCGCCCACCGCCGCCGCTTCCGCGGTCCGAGTCGCTCTCCGAGCGGGACGAGCCGTCCCGGTCGCAGTCGTCGTGTCCGGTGTTCCGTCCGCACGGCCGCACCTCCTCCCCACGCTTCCCGAGCCCCGAGACCTCGCTACCGCTCTCCCCAGTGTGCCGTGCGGGCGGTGACTCTTCGACTCGGGAGCGCTGCGCACCGTACACGCGTACGAACCGCCGGGGCCGGGGAGCCGGGACGCGCGAAGGCCGCGTACCGCTCTGCGGGAGCGGTACGCGGCCTTCGGGGCGCTGCCCGAGGGGCTCAGGCGCCCATGATGTGCACGCCGCCGTCGACGTGGATGATCTCGCCGGTGGTCTTCGGGAAGAAGTCCGAGAGCAGCGCGACGATGCCGCGGCCGGCCGGCTCCGGGTCCTCCATGTCCCACTGGAGCGGGGAGCGCTCGTCCCACACCTTCGCCAGGTCGGTGAAGCCCGGGATGGACTTGGCGGCCATGGAGCGGAGCGGGCCCGCCGAGATCAGGTTGCAGCGGACGTCCTGCTTGCCGAGGTCCCGCGCGAGGTAGCGGCTGGTGGCCTCCAGCGCGGCCTTGGCCGGGCCCATCCAGTCGTACTGCGGCCAGGCGAACTGCGCGTCGAAGGTCAGGCCGACGACCGAGCCGCCGTTCTGCATCAGCGGCATGCAAGCCATGGTCAGCGACTTCAGCGAGAACGCCGAGACGTGCATCGCGGTGGACACCGACTCGAACGGGGTGTTGAGGAAGTTGCCGCCGAGGGCGTCCTGCGGGGCGAAGCCGATGGAGTGGACGACGCCGTCGAGGCCGCCCAGCTCCTCGCGCACCACGTCCTCGACGCGGGCCAGGTGCTCGTCGTTGGTGACGTCCAGCTCGATGACCTTGGCCGGCTTGGGAAGCTTCTTGGCGATGCGCTCGGTCAGGGTGGGCCGCGGGAAGGCCGTCAGGATGATCTCCGCGCCCTGCTCCTGGGCCACCTTGGCGGCGTGGAAGGCGATGGAGGACTCCATCAGCACACCGGTGATCAGGACGCGCTTGCCCTCGAGAATTCCGCTCATGTGACTCAGTGACCCATGCCCAATCCGCCGTCAACGGGAATGACGGCTCCAGTGATGTACGAGGCGTCGTCGGACGCGAGGAACCGGACCGCGGCGGCGATCTCGTCGGGCTGCGCGTAGCGGCCGAGCGGCACCTGGGCGACGATGCCCGCCCGCTGCTCCTCGGTGAGCACGGCGGTCATGTCGGTGTCGACGAAACCGGGTGCGACGACGTTGAACGTGATGTTGCGCGAGCCGAGCTCGCGGGCGAGGGAGCGGGCGAAGCCGACCAGCCCGGCCTTGGAGGCGGCGTAGTTGGCCTGGCCCGCCGAGCCCAGCAGGCCGACCACCGAGGAGATCAGGACGACACGGCCCTTCTTGGCGCGCAGCATGCCGCGGTTGGCGCGCTTGACGACCCGGAAGGTGCCGGTGAGGTTGGTGTCGAGGACCGAGGTGAAGTCCTCCTCGGACATCCGCATCAGCAACTGGTCCTTGGTGACACCGGCGTTGGCCACCAGCACCTCCACCGGACCGTGCTTCTCCTCGATCTCCTTGTAGGCCTGCTCCACCTGCTCGGCGTCGGTGATGTCGCACCGGACGGCGAGGAGGCCCTCCTTGGCCAGCTCGTCGGGCTCGCCCGAGCGGTATGTGATCGCGACCTTGTCGCCGGCTGCGGCGAATGCGCGGGCGATGGCGAGGCCGATGCCCCGGTTTCCTCCGGTGACGAGAACCGAGCGGCTCAACGGATCACCCTTTCCCTAGCGGTCTGGTACCTCGAAAACCTATCGGTCCGGTGCCCCGCGTGGAGAATCGGCCCCTGACAGTGGCGCAGGGGCGTCACTGTCGGGTCCCTACAGAACGCCGTGGGCGGCACTCCGGTGCGGAGCCGGCGGAAAGCACTGGGCAGGGGGCCGTGCGGCGCGACATGATCTGCGGGACCGGTCTCGGACGACAGGAGACGTTTCGTGCCTCATTCCATCGACGAAGCCTTTACGGCGCTGCCGCTGCGGGCGCTCGCCGACGCGGCGCTCGCGCGGGCCAGGGCGCTCGGCGCCGAGCACGCCGACTTCCGCTTCGAGCGGGTCCGCAGCGCCTCGTGGCGGCTGCGGGACGCCAGGCCGGCGGGTTCGTCGGACACCACCGACCTCGGATACGCGGTACGGGTGGTCCACGGCGGGGCCTGGGGGTTCGCCTCCGGGGTGGACCTTTCCATGGACGCGGCGGCCCGGGTGGCCTCGCAGGCGGTGGCCATGGCGAAGCTGTCGGCCCGGGTGATCGCGGCGGCGGGGTCGGCGGAGCACGTGGAGCTCGCGGACGAGCCGGTGCACGCGGACCGGACGTGGGTCTCGTCGTACGAGATCGACCCCTTCACCGTGCCGGACGCGGAGAAGAGCGGACTGCTGGCGGAGTGGAGCGCGCGGCTGCTGCGCGCGGACGGGGTGGCGCATGTGGACGCCTCCCTGATGGCCGTGCACGAGAACAAGTTCTACGCGGACACGGCGGGGACGGTCACCACCCAGCAGCGGGTCCGGCTGCACCCGCAGCTGACGGCCGTGGCGGTGGACGGGTCGACCGGCGAGTTCGACTCGATGCGGACGATCGCGCCGCCGGTCGGGCGCGGCTGGGAGTACCTGACGGGCACCGGCTGGGACTGGGACGCCGAGCTGGAGGGCATCCCCGAGCTGCTGGCCGAGAAGATGCGGGCGCCGAGCGTGGAGGCGGGGACGTACGACCTGGTCGTCGACCCGTCCAACCTGTGGCTGACGATCCACGAGTCGATCGGGCACGCCACCGAGCTGGACCGGGCGCTGGGCTACGAGGCGGCGTACGCGGGCACCTCGTTCGCCACCTTCGACCAGCTGGGCAAGCTGGCGTACGGGTCGCCGATCATGAACGTGACCGGTGACCGGACCGCCGAGCACGGGCTGGCCACGATCGGGTACGACGACGAGGGCGTCGAGGCGCAGAGCTGGGACCTGGTGAAGGACGGGACGCTGGTCGGCTACCAGCTGGACCGGCGGATCGCGCGGCTCACCGGTCTCGGGCGGTCCAACGGCTGCGCCTTCGCGGACTCCCCCGGCCATGTGCCGGTGCAGCGGATGGCGAACGTGTCGCTGCGGCCGGACCCGGGCGGGCTGTCCACGGAGGACCTGATCGGCGGGGTGGAGCGCGGCATCTACGTGGTCGGCGACCGGTCGTGGTCGATCGACATGCAGCGGTACAACTTCCAGTTCACCGGTCAGCGCTTCTTCCGGATCGAGAACGGCCGGCTGGCCGGTCAGCTCCGCGACGTGGCCTACCAGGCGACGACGACCGACTTCTGGGGCTCCATGGAGAAGGTCGGCGGCCCGCAGACGTACGTCCTGGGCGGTGCCTTCAACTGCGGCAAGGCCCAGCCGGGCCAGGTCGCGGCGGTCTCGCACGGCTGCCCCTCGGCCCTGTTCCGGGGCGTGAACATCCTTAACACCGCGCAGGAGGGTGGCCGATGAGCCCCGTGATGAAGCCGTACGAGATCGTCGAGCGGGCCCTGGAGCTGTCCCGCGCGGACGGGTGTGTCGTCATCGCCGACGAGCACTCCTCGGCCAACCTGCGCTGGGCGGGCAACGCCCTCACCACCAACGGTGTCACCCGCGGCCGCACGCTCACCGTGATCGCGACCGTCGACGGGGCGGAGGGCACCGCGTCCGGCGTGGTGTCCCGGTCGGCGGTCACCGCCGCGGACCTCGAGCCGCTGGTCCGGGCCGCCGAGGCCGCCGCGCGGGCCGCCGGCCCCGCCGAGGACGCACAGCCGCTGGTGGCCGGCGGGGAGGCGTCGCCGGACTTCACGGACGCGCCGGCCGAGACCTCCTCGGCGGTGTTCGGGGACTTCGCGCCCGCGCTGGGCGAGGCCTTCGGCCGGGCCCGCGGCGGGGGCCGGGAGCTGTACGGCTTCGCGCACCACGAGCTGACCTCGACCTACCTGGGCACGTCGACGGGCCTGCGGCTGCGGCACGACCAGCCGTCGGGGACGCTGGAGCTGAACGCCAAGTCGCCGGACCGGACGCGCTCGGCGTGGGCTGGGCGGTCGACGCGGGACTTCAAGGACGTCGACCCCACCGCCCTGGACGCGGAGCTGGACCGGCGGCTGCGCTGGGCGGAGCGCCGGGTGGAGCTGCCCGCCGGGCGGTACGAGACGCTGCTGCCGCCGACCGCGGTGGCGGACCTGCTGATCTACCAGATGTGGTCGTCGGCCGCCCGGGACGCGGCGGAGGGGCGGACCGTCTTCGCCAAGCCGGGCGGCGGCACCCGGGTCGGCGACACCCTGTCCCCGCTGCCGCTGACGCTGCGCAGCGACCCGGACGAGCCGGGGCTGGAGTCGGCGCCGTTCGTGATCGCGCACGCGTCGGGCGACGACTCGTCGGTGTTCGACAACGGGCTGCCGCTGGCGCCGACGTCGTGGCTGCGCGAGGGCCGGCTGGAGCACCTGCTCACCACGCGGCACAGCGCCGGGCTGACCGGCCTGCCGGTGACGCCCTGGACCGGCAACCTGGTCCTGGACGGCGGCGGCGACCGGTCGCTGGAGGACATGGTGGCGGACACCGGGCGCGGGCTGCTGCTGACCTGCCTCTGGTACATCCGCGAGGTGGACCCGGCGACGCTGCTGCTGACCGGGCTGACCCGGGACGGGGTGTACCTGGTGGAGAACGGCGAGGTCGTCGGCGAGGTGAACAACTTCCGCTTCAACGAGTCGCCGGTGGACCTGCTGGGGCGGGCGACCGAGGCGGGGCGGACGGAGCGGACGCTGCCGCGCGAGTGGAGCGACTACTTCACCCGGGCCGCGATGCCTCCGCTGCGGGTGCCGGACTTCAACATGAGTTCGGTCAGCCGGGGGGTGTGACCCCCCTAGACTGGCGTGCGTACGCATCGAAGAGCACTGAAGAACACTGAAGAGCACTGAAGGAGACACGCAACCGTGACGGACATCGTCGACGAGCTGAAGTGGCGCGGGCTGTTCGCCCAGTCCACCGACGAGGACGCTCTGCGCAAGGCTCTCGCGGACGGTCCGGTCACCTTCTATTGCGGTTTCGACCCCACGGCGGCCAGCCTGCACGTCGGGCACCTGGTCCAGGTGCTCACCGTCCGCCGGCTCCAGCGGGCCGGGCACCGGCCGCTGGCGCTGGTGGGCGGGGCGACGGGCCAGATCGGCGACCCCCGCCCCACCGCGGAGCGCACGCTGAACGACCCGGAGACGGTCGCCCAGTGGGTGACCCGGCTGCGGACGCAGATCGAGCCGTTCCTGTCCTTCGAGGGCGAGAACGCCGCGGTCATGGTCAACAACCTGGACTGGACCGCGGGGATGACCGCGATCGAGTTCCTGCGTGACATCGGCAAGCACTTCCGGGTCAACAAGATGCTCACCAAGGACTCGGTCGCCCGGCGGCTGGAGTCCCAGGAGGGGATCAGCTACACGGAGTTCAGCTACCAGCTCCTCCAGGGCATGGACTTCCTGGAGCTGTACCGGCGCTACGGCTGTGTGCTCCAGCAGGGCGGCAGCGACCAGTGGGGCAACCTCACGGCGGGCCTGGACCTGATCCACCGGCTGGAGCCGGAGGCGCAGGTGCACGCGCTGGCCACCCCGCTGATGACCAAGTCGGACGGCACCAAGTTCGGCAAGACCGAGGGCGGGGCCGTCTGGCTGGACCCGGAGATGACCACGCCGTACGCGTTCTACCAGTTCTGGCTGAACGTGGACGACCGGGACATCTCGCCCTACATGCGCATCCTGAGCTTCAAGAGCCGGGAGGAGCTGGAGGAGCTGGAGCGGCTCACCGAGGAGCGGCCGCAGGCCCGGACCGCGCAGCGCGCCCTGGCGGAGGAGCTGACGACGCTGGTGCACGGCGCCGAGCAGTGCGCCGCGGTGATCGCCGCGTCGAAGGCCCTGTTCGGCCAGGGTGAGCTGGCGGAGCTGGACGAGGCGACGCTGGCCGCCGCGCTGGCGGAGCTGCCGCACGCCCGGGTCGCCGGGCCCGGTCCGGTGGTGGACCTCTTCGCCGAGGTCGGCCTGGCGCCGAGCAAGTCGGCGGCCCGCCGGACGGTCAAGGAGGGCGGCGCGTACGTGAACAACGTCAAGGTGACCGCCGAGGACGCCGTGGTGTCGGCGGACGAGCTGCTGCACGGCCGCTGGCTGGTGCTGCGGCGCGGCAAGAAGAACCTGGCGGCCATCGAGGTCGCGGCGGGCTGACGTACGGACGGCACGGCGGCGCCCCGGGTGGAAGCACCAGCACCCGGGGCGCCGCCCGTCCCGCCGTGTCCTCAAGCCCGCCGGGCACGCCGTGTACTCAGGCGCGCTGTTTTCTGCCGCGCGTCGACATGTAGAGCATGTCGCCGAGGCCGACGAGGACGATCGCGGCTCCGAGCTGGAGGGCGTGCCTGCCCCAGTCGATGCCGGGGGTCGCCTCGATGCCGAATGCCCTGGCGAGGGCGTTACCGGCGATGGCGCCGATAATGCCGAAGATCGTGGTCAGCCACAGCGGACTGTGCTGCTTGCCCGGCAGGATCGCCTTGGCCAGCAGGCCCAGCACGAATCCGACGATAATCGCCCACAACCAGCCCATGGCTGCCTCCTCGGTACGGATTGACGTGAGCAGTCCCGACAAGTCTGGGGCCGCCCGCCGCCCCGCGCATGTCGGGCGGCGCCGTACGCGTGCGGCCGGCCGTGCGGACCCGGTCGTGTGCGCCGGGGGCGCCGGGCGTACCGTGGAAGCAGGCCGGGCCGGGGAGCGCCCGGCGTGATGTCGGGTGGTGGAACGCGATGCGGAAGCGTGGCAGCGACGAGGTCTTCCGGATCACCGGCGCCCGTCAGGGCCTGGCGGACGACGTGCGCGGCCGGCAGCGGCGCTATGTCATCTCCATGTCGGTGCGGACGCTCGCCGTGATCGCCGCCGCCTGCCTGTGGAACGTCGAGCGGTACGTGGCGATCGTCGCCCTGGTGCTCGGTGCGGTGCTGCCGTACGTGGCGGTGGTCATCGCCAACGCGGGCCGCGAGTCGGCACCGGGGCTGCCGGGCACCTTCGTACCGACTCCGGGATCCGACCGCCCGATGCTGGACCCGGGGCGGTCCGAGAGCGCGGACGAGGCGCCCTCGGAGGGGGCGCGAGCTGCGGCGGAGGGCGCGCGGGAGTCCGGCGCGGACCGTCAACAGCCGCGCCAGGAACGGCAGTACGAGCAGCAGTGAGAGATGGCCCGTCTGCAAAGCTCAAGAAAAGCTCAGATCAATCATGTGGTTTCCGTGCACTCCGCCCGGGTCCCCGTGACATACTTCGTAGGCGCTCCGCATCCCCCGTCGGAGCGACGGACCGACGCCGGGCAGCTCCCCCCGTGGCTGCCCGGCGTCGCCTTTGTCCGGGCGGTCGTGCCCGGCCGTTCGGCCCTCTCCTTGGACGTGCAGTGAGCGACGAGACCCCCACCCCCATCTGCTCCGCCAAGGGCTGCCGCGCCGCGGCGGTGTGGCTGCTGGCGTGGAACAACCCCAAGCTGCACACCCCGGAGCGCCGCAAGACCTGGCTGGCGTGCGACGAGCACCGGGAGCACCTGTCGCAGTTCCTGGGCGTACGGGGTTTCCTGAAGGACGTCGTCACGCTGGACGCGTGGGAGTCGGGCCGGGACTCGCGGGGCCCCGGCGTCTGATCCGCCCCGGTCAGCCGCCGATCGCCGACATGGGGCGGTCGGGCTGGAGGAAGCTCGGGTCGTCCAGTCCGGAGCCCGCCTTCTTGCCCCACATCGCGAGCCGCCACAGGCGGGCGACCTCCGCGTCCGGCGCGTCCGAGCGGAGCGCGGCCCGCAGGTCCGTCTCCTCCCGCGCGAACAGGCAGGTGCGCACCTGGCCGTCGGCGGTGAGCCGGGTGCGGTCGCAGGCCCGGCAGAAGGGGCGGGTGACGGAGGCGATGACGCCCACGCGGTGCGGTCCGCCGTCGACGATCCAGCGCTCGGCGGGCGCCGAGCCGCGTGCCTCGTCGGGCTCGGGGTCGAGCGTGAAGCGGGTGCGCAGCGACTCCAGGATGTCCCCCGCGGTGATCATGCCGTCGCGCTTCCAGCCGTGCTGGGCGTCGAGCGGCATCTGCTCGATGAAGCGCAGCTCGTAGGCGTTCTCCACGGCCCAGGCGAGCAGGTCGGGGGCCTCGTCGTCGTTGAGGCCGGGCATCAGGACGGTGTTGACCTTGACCGGGGTCAGTCCGGCGTCCCGGGCGGCCTGGAGCCCTTCGAGGACGTCCTTGTGCCGGTCCCGCCGGGTGAGGGTCTTGAAGACGTCCGGGCGCAGGGTGTCGAGGGAGACATTGACCCGGTCGAGCCCGGCGGCCTTGAGGGCGGTCGCGGTGCGGCGCAGGCCGATGCCGTTGGTGGTCAGCGACATGCGCGGGCGGGGCTCCAGGGCGGCGCAGCGCTCGACGATGCCCACGAGGCCGGGGCGCAGGAGCGGCTCGCCGCCGGTGAAGCGGACCTCGGTGACGCCGAGGTCGGTGACGGCTATGCGGATCAGGCGGACGATCTCGTCGTCGCTGAGCAGGTCCGGCTTGGCGAGCCACTGGAGGCCCTCTTCCGGCATGCAGTACGTACAGCGCAGATTGCACCGGTCGGTGAGCGAGACCCGCAGGTCGGTGGCCACACGGCCGTAGGTGTCGATGAGCACGGTGGGCGCCCTCCCCCGGGGTGTCAGGTTCCTTACTCATGGAGCCTACGTGACCGGGGTGACAACGACACGGGCCGTTGTCCACAGGAGCGGGGCGGCGGCGTCGTAGGGATCTACGACGATCCCGGCGGCGCCGCCGCGTACAGTCGCACAGGGTGCGCGGGTCAGTGCGCTCCGACACCGGTGAGGGACTTGACCTCCAGCTCCGCGTACTTGCCCCGGTCGGGCTCCTCCTTGGAGAACAGGGAGCCGAGCCAGCCGAGGAGGAAGCCGAGCGGGATCGAGATGAGTCCCGGGTTCTCCAGCGGGAACCAGGCGAAGTCGGCGCCGGGGAACATGGAGCTGGGCTTGCCGGAGACGACCGGTGAGAACAGGACGAGCGCCACCGAGGCGGTCAGGCCGCCGTAGATCGACCACAGGGCGCCCTGGGTGGTGAACCGCTTCCAGAAGAGGCTGTAGAGGATCGTCGGCAGGTTGGCGGAGGCGGCGACGGCGAAGGCCAGGGCGACCAGGCCGGCGACGTTGAGGTCGCGGGCGAGCGCGCCGAGGCCGATGGAGACGACGCCGATGAGGACGGTGGCCCAGCGGGCGGCGCGCACCTCCTCCTGCTCGGTGGCGCGGCCCCGCCGGATGACGTTGGCGTAGATGTCGTGCGCGAAGGACGACGACGAGGCGAGGGTGAGCCCGGCGACGACGGCGAGGATGGTGGCGAAGGCGACCGCGGAGATCACGGCGAGCAGGATGGCGCCGCCGGTGGAGTCTCCGCCGCCGCCGATCTCCAGGGCGGCCAGCGGGGCGGCGGTGTTGCCCGCCTTGTTGGAGGCGACGATGTCGCCGGGGGCGAGCAGCGCGGCGGCGCCGAAGCCGAGGACGATGGTCATCAGGTAGAAGGCGCCGATGATGCCGATGGCCCAGTTGACGGACTTCCGGGCGGCCTTGGCGGTGGGCACCGTGTAGAAGCGGATCAGGATGTGCGGGAGTCCGGCGGTGCCGAGGACCAGCGCGATGCCCAGGGAGATGAAGTCCAGCTTGGAGGTCTCCGTGGCGCCGTACTTGAGGCCGGGTTCGAGGAAGGCGGCGCCCTTGCCGCTGTTGGCGGCGGCGGTGCCGAGCAGTTCGGAGAGGTTGAAGCCGAACTTCAGCAGGATGAGGAAGGTGATGAGCAGGGTGCCCGCGATGAGCAGGACGGCCTTGACCATCTGCACCCAGGTGGTGCCCTTCATGCCGCCGATGGTCACGTAGACGATCATCAGGACGCCGACGAGGGCGACGATGGCGATCTTCCCGCCGTCCGAGGTGATGCCGAGGAGCAGGGACACGAGGACGCCCGCGCCGGCCATCTGCGCGAGCAGGTAGAAGATCGAGACGACGATGGTGGAGGTGCCGGCGGCGGTGCGCACGGGCCGCTGGCGCATCCGGTACGCGAGGACGTCGCCCATGGTGTAGCGGCCGGAGTTGCGCAGCGGCTCGGCGACCAGCAGCAGGGCGACGAGCCAGGCGACCAGGAAGCCGATGGAGTAGAGGAAGCCGTCGTACCCGAAGAGGGCGATGGCGCCCGCGATGCCGAGGAACGAGGCGGCGGACATGTAGTCGCCGGAGATGGCGAGGCCGTTCTGGAAGCCGGTGAACTGCCGTCCGCCCGCGTAGAAGTCGGAGGCGCTGCGGGTCTGGCGGCCGGCCCAGACGGTGATGGCGAGGGTCGCGACGACGAACGCCGCGAACAGGGTGATGATCAGCGGGCGGTGCTCGGAGGCGTCGGACGCGGCCGCCAGCAGGGCGGTGCCGGTGGTGGTGCTGTTCATGCGTGGCCCTCCGTACGGGACTCCATACCGGACTCCATACGGGACTTGATGGCCTCGGCCCTGGGGTCGAGCTTCCCGGCGGCGTGCCGGGAGTAGAGCCAGGCGATGAGGAACGTGGTGAGGAACTGGCCGATGCCGAGGACCAGCGCGACGTTGATGTTGCCGAACAGCCGGGTGCCCATGAAGCCGCCCGCGTAGTTGGACAGCAGGACGTACAGCAGGTACCAGGCGATGAAGGCCACGGTCAGGGGGAAGGCGAAGGAGCGGTACGCACGGCGCAGTTCGCCGAACTCCGCACTCTCCTGCACCTCGACGAAGGACGCCGTCGGGGGCTGGGCGGGGCTGGTGGCCGTACCGCCCTCGGGCGGCGGTGCATCGGTAACCACGGAATCTCCTCGCGACGCGGGTGCGCTGGGCATGGACATGGGCGGAACCTCACGGTTGGGGGGCGGCACCGGTACTGGCCGGTACTCCTCCCCTGTCAACGGCACGGAAGCCGTGGCGACGCGGTTCACCTGGGACGTTTTTCTTCCCGGGGGCCGCCGGGGGGCCGTTCGCGCCAAGTCGTTCCCGCAAGGTCATTGATGGGCCGGGATGATCGGCGATAGCTTCGCTCGTCATGTACCCGTCCATACACAACCGGTGTACGGGCGGACGTCACGGATGATGTGGAGAACCCATGGCTCATCTGGGATCCGGACGCGGGCGCGTACTCGCGCTGCCCGCCGGTCTGGCGCTCACGGCCTCGCTCGGTCTGCTCCCGATGGGGACGGCCGCCTCGGCCGCCCCGCTGGACGAGGCTCCCGCCGCCGCGGTGGCGACGAACGGCCCGAAAATGTCGTACGTCGTCAATGTGACGGGTGGTCACTCCACCGCGAAGGCGGTGAAGAAGGCGATATCCCGGGCGGGCGGCACCGTGGTGATCGCCTACGACCAGATAGGTGTCATCGTCGTCCACTCGCAGAACCCGGACTTCGCGAAGACCATCCGCGGCGTGCGGGGCGTGCAGTCCGCGGGCGCGACGAGGACCGCGCCGCTCGCGGCCCAGCGCACCACCGACATCGGGGCCGAGCAGCCGCTGTCGGCGGCGGAGGCCCGTACGGCGGCCGCCCGGGCGGACGGCGAGCAGGACCCGTTCGAGCCCCTCCAGTGGGACCTGCCGGCCATCAAGGCGGACAAGGCGCACGAGAAGTCGCTCGGCAGCAAGAAGGTCACCGTCGCCGTCCTGGACACGGGCGTCGACGACACCCACCCGGACCTCGCGCCCAACTTCGACCGCCGGGCCTCCGCGAACTGCGTGACCGGCGCCCCGGACACCACCGACGGCTCCTGGCGGCCGGGCCCCACGGAGAGCGACCACGGCACGCACGTGGCGGGCACCATAGCCGCCGCGAAGAACGGCGTCGGGATCACCGGTGTCGCCCCGGGCGTGAAGGTCTCCGGCATCAAGGTGTCCAACCCGGACGGGTTCTTCTACACCGAGTCCGTGGTGTGCGGCTTCATCTGGGCCGCCGAGCACGGCGTGGAGGTGACCAACAACAGCTACTACGTGGACCCGTGGCTCTACACCTGCAAGAACGACGCCGACCAGGGCGCGCTGGTCGAGGCGCTCCAGCGGGCGACGCGGTACGCGGAGCGCAAGGGCGCGGTCAATGTGGCCGCCGCGGGCAACTCGCGGACCGACCTGGCCGCGGACGAGGTCACCGACACCACCAGCCCCAACGACACCACGCCGGTCGAGCGTGTGGTCGACCCGAGCGTCTGCCCGGACGTGCCGACGATGCTCGACGGCGTGGTCACCGTGTCGGCGACCGGCGCGAAGGGGCTGAAGTCCTCGTACTCCAACTACGGCCTGGGCGTCGTGGACATCGCCGCCCCGGGCGGTGACTCGACGGCCTACCAGCCGCCGGAGGCGCCCGCCACCAACGGGCTGATCCTCTCGACGCTGCCGGGCGGCAAGTACGGCTACAAGGCCGGTACGTCGATGGCGTCGCCGCACGCCGCGGGTGTGGCCGCGCTCATCAGGTCGACGCGCCCGCACGCCTCGGTGAACGAGGTGAAGTCGCTGCTGGCCAAGCAGGCGGACGACATGGCGTGCACGGCGCCGTACGACATCAACGGCGACGGCACCGTGGACGCGGTCTGCGAGGGCGGCAAGCGCGACAACGGCTTCTACGGCAAGGGCATGGTCGACGCGCTGGACGCTGTACGACGGTAGGACCGCACGGGCGCCAGGGCCGGCGTGACGGCCGGGCGGGCGTCACGGCCGGGCGGGCCGGGGGAACTGTTCCCCGGCCCGCCCGGTCCCTTCCGGCCGGCCCCTTCCCCCCGGGTGGCACTCAGTGCCAGGCTGGAGGGATGAACACGGACGACCTGCCCGGCCTGCGCCCCCTCTGGACGGCACTCGGTGCCGATACGGCTCTGCTGGAGCGGGTCTCCCGCACCGGCCCCCGGGGCGGGCTGCCCGCCCGGCTGCCTGTGATGGCGCTGGCCCGGGCGGCTGTCGGGGCGTGCGCCCTCGCCGCCGCCGAGCTGGCCGCGGTACGCACCGGGGGCCCGGTGCCGCGGGTGCGGGTGGACGACGAGGCGGTCGCCGCGGCGTTCCTGAGCGACCGGCTGGTGCGGGTCGACGGGCGGGCGCCGGTGACCTTCGCACCGCTGTCGCGGTTCTGGCGGGCGGCCGACGGCTGGGTGCGGACCCACGCCAACTACCCGCACCACCGGGCCCGGTTGCTGACCGCGCTCGGCCTGCCGGACGGCGCCGGCCCGGACGCGGTCGCCGCCCTGATCGCCGGCCGGTCCGCGCGCGACGTGGAGGACACCGTGTACGCGGCGGGCGGGCTGGCCGTCGCCGCCCGGACGGTGGAGCAGTGGACGGCCGGGGAACAGGGCTCCCTGGTGGCCGGGCGGCCCCTGCTGACCCTGGAGCGGATCGGCGAAACCGCGCCCACGCGCGCGTGGGGCCCGCTGCCCGCCGGGCCCCTGCTGCCCTGCGCGGGGGTGCGGGTGCTGGACCTGACACGGGTACTGGCCGGGCCGGTCGCCACCCGGACCCTCGCGCTGCTCGGGGCGGACGTGCTGCGGATCGACCCGCCGCACCTGCCGGAGAGCCAGGACGCGCACGACGACACCGGGATGGGCAAGCGGTCGACGACCCTGGACCTGCGGCGGGCGGCGGACCACCGGGTGTTCGAGGATCTCCTCCGGGACGCCGACGTGGTGGTGACCGGCTACCGGCCCGGCGCCCTCGACAGGTTCGGGCTCTCCCCCGAAGCACTGGCCGGGCGCCGCCCCGGCCTGGTCGTGGCCCGGCTGTCGGCCTGGGGCCGCCAGGGGCCGTGGCACGAGCGGCGCGGCTTCGACAGCCTGGTCCAGGCGGCGACCGGCATCGCCCTGCGGGAGGGCCGCGGCGACGAGCCCGGCGCGCTGCCCGCCCAGGCGCTGGACCACGGCACCGGCTATCTGCTGGCCGCCGCCGTCCTGCGGGCGCTGACCGAGGCGACCGGCCGGGACGGCGGCGGCACCTGGCTCGCCGAGGCCGCCCTGACCCGGACCGCCCACTGGCTGGTGCACGAGCTGACCGGCCCCCCGGAACCGGCCGGCCCGCTCGACCCGGAGCGCCGCACCGCGGTGGCCGCCACCCCCCGCGGCCGGCTCCGCCACGCACTGCCCCCGGTCGCCTACGACGGAGCCCCGCCCGACTGGACCCGCCCGTCCGGCCGCTGGGGCGCGGACCGGGCGGAGTGGACCGGCCCCTGACGACGAAGGGGCGCCGGTACGGGGAGTGCCGGGCGGAGCCGTACGGGGATGCCGGGCGGGGCCGTACGGGGAGTGCCCGGCGGGCCGATTCACGCCCCCGGCGTCCGGGCGGCGCCGTACGATCGCGGCGGAGCCGTCCTCGGGGGGAGCAACGACCGTGCAGGGTATGGAGATCGTGGCCGCCCGGCTCGCGGGCACCGTGCTGGGCAGCGTCGCCAGATCGCTGGTGGCCCCCCGGCCGGGGGCGGGGCTCGTCGACCGCCCCGTACGCCCGCTGCCCCGCCCGCCGAAGCCGGACCGGCTGGCGAAGGTCCTGGCCGGGCGGCTGGAGGCGGCGTACGGCACGCTGCCCGAGCACGAGCGGCTCGCCGCCGTCGACGCCGTCCGCGACAGCTTCGCCGCGGCGGGCGAGATCGACGCCGGCCGGCTCTTCTCGCTGGACCTGGAGCCGGCCCGGCTGTGCGCGGAGCTGCGCTCGCCCGCCGCCGTGCGGAGCCTGAGCGCGCGGGCGGCGGAGCTGTACGAGGAGCTGCTGTCGCTGTGCTGCGCCCACGTGGTGGAGCAGCTCACCGCGCACCCGTCGTTCCCGGCGCGTGCGGCCGTCGAGCAGACCCGCGCCTCGGGCCGTACCCGGGCGCTGGTCGAGGAGCTGGCGGCCGGGCAGAGCCGTCCGGTGGCGGAGGCGCTGCGGTTCGAGCAGCGGTACGCGGACTACATGGCGCTGACGCACGGGCGGCTGGAGCTGTTCGGGCTGACCCTGGGGCGGTCGGCGGGCGAGTGGTCCCTGGACACCGCCTACATCAGCCTGTCGGTGAGCGGCGACGACTCCCGCCCCGAGGGCTTCGGCCCGCCCGGTGGGCGTGGCCAGGTCGCCGTCAGGGCCGAGCAGGCGCTCGCGGAGGCCGACCGGGTCCTGCTGCGCGGCCCGGCGGGCTCGGGCAAGAGCACCCTGGTGCAGTGGCTCGCGCTGAACGCCGCGCAGCGCCGGTTCGGCAGCGGCGCCGGCGCGGACCTGAGCGACTGGAACCGGTACGTCCCCTTCGTACTGCGGCTGCGGACGTTCACCCCGTCCGGCGAACTCCCGGGGCCCGGGGACTTCCTGCGGGCGGCCGGTGTGCCGCTGGCCGGGTCGGCACCGGCCGGCTGGGTGGAGGGGCTGATGGGCGAGGGCCGGGCGCTGGTCCTCGTGGACGGGGTCGACGAGGTGCCGGCGCGGCTGCGCAGGCGGACCCGGGAGTGGCTCAGGGGCCTGATCGCGGCGTTCCCCCACGCGCGGTACGTGGTGACGACGCGGCCCTCCGCGGTGCCCGAGGACTGGCTGGCGCGGCACGGGTTCGCCGTCCACTCGCTGCTGCCCATGGAACGGGACGACATCCGGGCGTTCGTCGGGCACTGGCACGAGACGGCGCGGCGCGAGTGCGCCGGGGACGCCGAGCGGGCGCGGCTGGACACCTACGAGGCGTCGCTGCTGCGGGCGGTGGGCACCCGTCGCGCGCTGGGGCTGCTCGCCACCAACCCGCTGATGTGCGCGCTGCTCTGCGCCCTCAACCGGGACCGGCGGATGCAGCTCCCCCGGGCCCGCAAGGAGCTGTACGACGCGGCGCTGGACATGCTGCTGGTGCGCAGGGACACCGAGCGCGAGGTCGTGGGGGTGGAGGGCGTCGACCTCACGCGCGAGGAGCAGATGGCGCTGCTCCAGCGGTTCGCGTACTGGCTCATCCGCAACGGCCGCAACGAGGCGGACCGTGCGGAGGCCGTGGAGATGGCCGGGCGGTGGCTGGACGCCATGCCGCAGGTGGACGGCACGGCGGAGCAGGTGTTCTCGCACCTGCTCATCAGGAGCGGGCTGCTGCGCGAACCCCGCCCCGGCGCGGTCGACTTCGTCCACCGGACCTTCCAGGACTACCTGGGCGCCAAGGCCGCCGTGGAGGCGCGGGACTTCGGCGTCCTGGTGCGGAACGCGCACGACGACCAGTGGGACGACGTGGTGCAGATGGCGGTCGGGCACGCGCGCGTGGACGAGCGCGCCCGGCTGCTGACCGACCTGCTGGACCGGGCGGACGAGGAGGAGTGCCACCGGCACCGGCTGGTCCTGCTGGCGGCCGCGTGCCTGGAGCACGCGCCCGAGCTGGACCCCCGGGTCAGGGCGGCCGTGCAGGAGCGGACGCAGGAGCTGCTGCCGCCCCGCCGCCGGACCGATGCCGAACAGCTCGCCGAGGTGGGCGAGCTGGTGCTGGAGCTGCTGCCGGGCCCGGAGGAGGGGCTCGACCAGTACAGCGCGGCGGCCGTGGTGCGGACGGCGGGGCTGATCGGCGGCGACACCGCGTACGAGGTCGTCTCCCGCTTCCGGGACGACACCCGTACTCCCGTGACCTTCGAACTCGCCCAGGCATGGGGCTCGTTCTGCACCGAGCGGTACCTGGAGGAGGTCCTGGCGCCGCGTACCTGGGACGACCACTACCTGTATGTGAAGACGGCCGGGCAGCTGGCCGCCCTGCGGCACGTCCCGCGGGTACGCGCCGTGCACCTGGAGGGGGACCATCCCGACCTGGCACCGCTCGCGGTGCTGGACGGCCTGCACCGGCTCTTCCTGTTCGACAACCCGACCGTGCGGGACCTCTCGCCGGTGTCCCGTTCCGCCGGACTGCGTGAGGCCGGCCTGAGCCGGTGCCCGTCCCTCACCGATCTGTCGCCGCTGGCCGGCCCCGGTCTGGAGTGGCTGTCGCTCTACGACCTCCACCCCGGTCTCGACATCGAGCCGCTGGCCGGCATGCCGGACCTCAAGGCTCTGCACCTGGGCCACACCCTGTTCATCGAGAGCCTGGCCGAGCTGCCCGCCGGCCCGGGGCTCACCCACCTCACCCTCCAGCGCCAGGTCCGGTATGTCGCCCTCGACGGCATCGAGCGGTGGCCCGGCCTCATCTCCCTGGCCCTCTCGGGCCGCACACAGCTGGGTCAGTTGACGCGGATGGTGTCGCCTCCGGCGCTGACGTCCCTGACGCTCAATGAGCTGGTATCGCTGGACCTGCGGCCGCTCGGGGCGCTCGGCGGCTCGCTGGAGCGGCTGTTTCTCTGGCGGTGCGAGCTGCCCGGGGCGCTGGCCCCGCTGCGGGACCTGCCCGCGCTCACCTCGCTGGAGCTGTGGCAGTGCGAGACGGGTGACGGCCGCCCGGTCGACCTCGCCCCGCTGGCCGGTCTGGAGAACCTGACCGTGACCCTCACCGACGACATGTCCGTCACCGGCACCGAAGGGTTCGGCCCGGCCCGCCTGGTGGTGCGGCGGGCCCAGGCGTGAGGACTCCGGCCCGCCCAACTCCCCCGCGTACACGGCGGACAGCGGCCACGGGCGTCAACTCGGGGGACACATGGGGCAAGCCCGGCGGTGGCGTTGTCAGTGGCGGGCTCTATTCTCAGTGACCATGCTCGACGACCGTACGACAGCGACACCGTGGCCGACCGCGTACCCGACCCAGGGGTACGCGGTCGTCGACGTGGAGACCACCGGCCTCGCCCGCGACGACCGGATAGTGTCCGCCGCCGTCTACCGCCTCGACCCGCAGGGCAATGTGGAGGACCACTGGTACACGCTGGTCAATCCGGAGCGCGACCCGGGGCCGGTGTGGATTCACGGTCTGACGAGCGACCTGCTGGAGGGGGCGCCGCTCTTCGCGGACGTCGCGGCGGAGTTCTCCGCGCGGCTCGACGGCCGGGTGCTCGTCGCGCACAACGCCATGTTCGACTGGTCGATGATCGCCCGTGAGTACGCCCGGGCGGAGAGCGCGGCCCCGGTGCGGCAGCGGCTGTGCACCATCGCCCTGTCCAAGGAGCTGGGCCTGCCGCTGGCCAACTTCAAGCTGGAGACGCTGGCCACCCACTTCGGCGTGGTGCAGCGCCGGGCGCACAACGCGCTGGACGACGCGCGCGTGCTGGCGGAGGCGTTCCGCCCGAGTCTGCACGCCGCCGCCGAGCGGGGTGTCCGGCTGCCGCTGCTGGAGTGCCGTCCGCTCACCGAGTGGGTGTCGTCGCCCGCCGGGTCGCCGGTGCCGCGGATCGGCCGGCAGGCGTCGTACCGCTCGGGCGGCTGGCGGCCGTCCCGGAGGCGGCCGGCCTGCCCGTACCCGAACCCGGGCCGCTACGAAGCGGACAAACCGCTCAAGCAGGGCATGCGGGTGGCGTTCTCGGGTGACACCTCGATCGACCGCGAGCTGCTGGAGGACCGGGCGTTCGAGGCGGGCCTCCATGTGGCGAGCAGCGTCTCCCGGCTGACGAGCCTCCTCGTCACCAACGACCCGGACTCGGCCACCTCCAAGACGGTCAAGGCCAAGGCGTTCGGCACGCCGGTCGTCGACGAGGCGGCGTTCACCCAGCTGCTGCGGGACGTGGCCCCGGCCGGCGACCCGGCAGACGGGTGACCGCCGGGCGTTTCACCGGTCCTTCCGGACCACCGGCCCGCACCCTGTGGCGCATGGCACGTTGTGAGGTCTGCGGGAACGACTACAGGATGTCCTTCGAGGTGCACGCGCAGGGCGCCGTGCACGTCTTCGACTGCTTCGCCTGCGCCATCCACCGGATGGCACCCATCTGCGAGCACTGCCGGGTCCAGATCATCGGCCAGGGCGTCGAGGCCGGCGGGCAGTTCTACTGCGGGGCCCACTGCGCCCGCGCGGAGAAGGGCGAGGTGGGCATCGTCGACAGCGTCTGACCCCGGCCCGCCGGGCGGCGGACGGCCGGGGCAGACCCGCCGACCGGGCGGCCGGGAGCCGACGCCGACCGGGAGCCGGGCCGACCCGCCGACCGGGGGCCGGACCCGAGCAGGTACGGTCGAAGCCGTGTACCGCTTCCTGTTGTCCCGGCAGTGGGTGATCCTCACCCTCGTCGCCCTCGTTCTCATCCCCACGATGATCGAGCTGGGCTTCTGGCAGTTCCACCGCCATGAGCACCGGGTGGCACAGAACCGGCTGATCGAGGACAACCTGAAGGCGAAGCCCGTCCCCGTGACGGAGCTCACCTCCCCCGGCCACACCGTCCCGCGCGCCGACTACTGGCGCCGGACCACCGCCACCGGCACCTTCGACACGGCCCACGAGGTCGTCGTACGCCGCCGGACCTCCGCGGACGAACGGATCGGCGTCCTGGTCCTCACCCCCCTGATCCTCGCCGACGGCCGCGCCGTCCTGGTCAACCGGGGCTGGATCCCGGCCGCCGCCGACCAGATGTCCTTCCCCCAGGTGCCGCCCGCCCCCAAGGGCACCGTCACCGTCACCGGCCGGCTGAAGGCCGACGAGACCACCGGTGCCAGCGGCATCAAGGACCTCAGCGGACTGCCGCCCCGCCAGGTAATGCTGATCAACAGCGAGCAGCAGGCCGCCGGCCTCGGCCGCGAGGTGCTGGGCGGCTATCTGGAACAGACCGCGCCGGAGCCGGCCGGGGACACCCCGGAGCTGATCCCGGAGCCCGACCACGACTCGATCGGCGCGCACATGGCGTACGCGGTGCAGTGGTGGCTGTTCGCGGCGGGAGTGCCCGTGGGGTGGGTGGTGCTGGTGCGCCGCGAGAAGCGCGACCGCGCCGAGGCGGACCGCGCGGCCCCGGCCGGCGACGGCGGGGACCACGGCGACGGCGGCGACGGCCGCGACGGCGGTGGCGACGGCGGGAACCGCGGCGACGAGGTGCGGCCGGCGGCCCCGTCACCGGCGTAACCCCCGAAGCGCCGAGGCCGCGTCTCCGGCCGTCGGCAGGTACCCGATTGGCCGTCCGTCACGGCGGGAAGACGCCTGAGCGTGACGCAACGCATCGAGGACTACGCCCTCATCGGGGATCTCCAGACCGCGGCCCTGGTCGGCCGGAACGGTTCCGTCGACTGGCTGTGCCTGCCGCGCTTCGACTCGGCGGCCTGTTTCGCCGCCCTGCTGGGCGACGAGGAGAACGGCCACTGGCGCATCGCCCCCAAGGACGGGCAGTCCTGCACCAGCCGCCGGTACGTCGGTGACTCCCTCGTCCTGGAGTCCGTCTGGGAGACCCGCACCGGCACGGTCAAGGTGCTGGACTTCATGCCCCAGCGCGACGAGGCGCCCGACGTGGTCCGCATCGTGGAGGGCGTCAGCGGGACGGTCGAGATGGCCTCGGTGCTGCGGCTGCGCTTCGACTTCGGGTCCGTGGTGCCGTGGATGCGCCGGACCAACGGCCACCGGGTGGCGGTCGCGGGCCCCGACTCGATATGGCTGCGCAGCGAGCCGGAGGTCAAGACCTGGGGCCAGCAGTTCAGCACCTGCTCGTCGTTCACGGTCTCCGCCGGCGAGCGGGTGGCGTTCGTCCTCACCTGGCACCCCTCCCACCACCCCCGGCCCGCGCTGATCGACCCGTTCGAGGCGTTGGAGCACACGCTGGAGGACTGGGAGGCGTGGTCGGCGCGGTGCACCTACGAGGGGCCCCACCGGGACGCGGTGATGCGCTCGCTGATCACCCTGAAGGCGCTGACGTACGCCCCGACGGGCGGGATCGTGGCCGCGCCGACGACCTCGCTGCCCGAGGAGATCGGGGGCGTACGGAACTGGGACTACCGCTACTGCTGGCTGCGCGACGCCACCCTCACGCTGGGCGCGCTGCTGTCGGCCGGCTATCTGGACGAGGCGGCGGCGTGGCGCGACTGGCTGCTGCGCGCGGTGGCCGGCGACCCGGCGGACCTCCAGATCATGTACGGGCTGGCGGGCGAGCGGCGGCTGCCGGAGACGGAGCTGCCGTGGCTGCGCGGGTACGCCGGGTCGGCCCCGGTGCGCACCGGGAACGCCGCCGTGCGGCAGCTGCAGCTCGATGTGTACGGGGAGGTCATGGACTCGCTGTACCTGGCGCGCGAGGCCGGGCTGTCCTCGCAGGCGCACGCGTGGAACCTCCAGCTGAGCCTGCTGGGCTTCCTGGAGTCGACGTGGCGGGAGCCGGACGAGGGGCTGTGGGAGGTGCGCGGGCCGCGGCGCCACTTCGTGCACTCCAAGGTGATGGCGTGGGTCGCCGCCGACCGGGCGGTGCGGGCGCTGGAGGAGGACCCGTCGCTGACCGGTGACGTGGGCCGGTGGCGGGCGATGCGCGACGCGGTGCACCGGGACGTGTGCGAGAAGGGGTACGACCCGGAGCGCAACACCTTCACGCAGTCGTACGGCTCGCGCGAGCTGGACGCGGCGACCCTGCTGATCCCCCGGGTGGGTTTCCTGCCGCCGGACGACCCGCGGGTGGTGGGGACGGTGGACGCGGTGTGGGAGGAGCTGAACCACCAGGGGCTCGTCAAGCGGTACAGCACCGCGGGGGTGCCGGTCGACGGGCTGCCGGGAGACGAGGGCACGTTCCTGGTCTGCTCGTTCTGGATGGCGGACGCGCTGCGCATGACGGGCCGTGAGAAGGAGGCGCGGGAGCTCTTCGAGCGGCTGCTGTCGCTCCGCAACGACGTGGGGCTGCTGGCCGAGGAGTACGACACGGTGTCGGGGCGCCAGCTGGGCAACTTCCCGCAGGCGTTCAGCCATGTCGGTCTGGTGGGCACCGCTCTCGCCCTGGTGCGGGAGGGCGCGGCAGGATAGGCCCATGGATCTTGGACTGAAGGACCGTGTGTACGTGGTGACCGGCGCCTCCCGCGGGCTGGGGCACGCCTCGGCGCGCGCCCTGGTGGCGGACGGCGCGAAGGTGGTCGTCTCCTCGCGGGAGGAGGAGGCGGTGGCGCGGGCCGCCGCCGGGCTGGGCGGGGACGCGGTGGGCGTGGCGGCGGACAACGCCGACCCGGAGGCCCCCGCCCGCCTGTTCGGTGCCGCGCGGGAGCACTTCGGGCGGCTGGACGGTGTGCTGATCAGTGTCGGCGGCCCGGCGCCCGGGTGGGCGGCGGACAACACGGACGAGCAGTGGCGGGCGGCGTTCGACTCGGTGTTCCTGGGCGCGGTGCGGATGGCCCGGGCGGCGGCCGAGACGCTGTCGGAGGGCGGGGTGATCGGGTTCGTGCTGTCTGGCTCGGTGCACGAGCCGATCCCGGGCCTGACGATCTCCAACGGGCTGCGCCCGGGGCTCGCCGGCTTCGCCAAGTCGCTCGCCAATGACGTGGGCCCGCGCGGCATCCGGGTGGTGGGCCTGCTGCCGGGGCGGATCGACACCGACCGGGTGCGGGAGCTGGACGGCCTGTCCGGGGACGCCCCGGCGGCGCGTGCGGCGGCCGAGTCGCGGGTGCCGCTGCGGCGGTACGGCACGCCGGAGGAGTTCGGCGCCACGGCGGCGTTCCTGCTGTCGCCGGCCGCCTCGTACCTGACGGGGGTCATGCTGCCCGTCGACGGCGGCGCCCGGCACGGCTTCTGAGGGGTCCGTTCCTCAGGAGACGCGGCGCTCCGTGTGCTTGGCGGCGCTCAGGCGGGCCTCCACCGGGAGGTCGGTGAGGCCCGCCGCCTCGCGCGCGTGGCGCAGCGCCCCGTCCCGGAGGCGGGCCAGCGTCTCGGCGGGTGAGGCGTGCGGTTCCACCCGCAGCGACATCCGGGCGGCGGGTGCCGTGCGGCGGCCGGTGAGCCGGACCCGGGCGCGCGCGACACCGTCCAGCGCCTCGGTCTCCGCCTCGGTGGCGCCCTCCAGGGCCCGGCCGCGGAGCACCGCGCTCTCGCCGTCCCGGCTGTCGACCAGGACCTCCGCCAGCCGGCGCCGGCGCAGCTGGGCCAGCAGCCACCAGAGCGCCAGGAGCAGCAGCGCCGCCAGCACCGCGACGACGGCGCCCCAGGCCCAGCTCTCCCGGGTCGACCGGGCGAGCAGCACCCCGTCCGGCCCGCTCCACGGCCACCACGACGGCACGTTCAGGTCCAGCCCGGCGGCGAGCACACCGCCGCCGACGACCACCAGCGCTGCGCCGGCGAGGCCCACCACCACCCGGTTCACCGTCCTGAGCATGCCGTCACCCCTTCTTCGCGGGCCGTGCGACGTGCACCGCCAGCCGGGGCGGCCGGGCCAGGCCCAGCTCCCCGACCGCGCCGCGCAGCGCCCGGTCCAGGTCCGTCCGGACGTCGTCGAGTTCGCGGAAGTGGGCGACGGCCCGTACGGCGGCCTTGTGGCGCCGCGCCCGTACCCGTACGGACTGCACCCCCGCGACCCCGGCCGCCCGGTCGCGCAGGACGGCCTCCACCACATCGCGTCCGAGGCCCGCGCGCAGCGGGCCGTGGGCGCGCCGCATGGGCAGCACGGCGCGCAGCCCGGGGGTGCAGGCGAGGAGGAGCAGCCAGATGCCGAGCGCCACGGCGACGCCGGCGCCGACGAGGACGGCGATGTCGTCCAGCGGCCGGGTGGCGAGGTCGTCGGCGAGGACCCGCCGCCAGCGCATCCCGGGCCGGCCCGCCTCGACGGACGCGACGTCGTACAGCAGCAGTCCCGCGCAGCCGAGCAGGACGACGGCGACCAGGATCGCCGGCACGCGCCGGAAGGACCAGAAGCGGTGCGCGGAGCGGCCGTGCCCGGACTCCTGCGGCACGGGGGCGGTCCCGGGATCGGAGGGCCCGCCCTCGCCCCGCTTCTCGGGGGCCGGGGCGCTCATCGGACCCTCCCGCCGCTCTTGTCGCGCTCCCGGGTGTACGGCGAGTGCAGGCGTTCCACCTGGACGGCCACCTCGGGCACCTCCATTCCGGCCAGGGTCCGTACCCGCCGGATCACCTGGCGGCGTACGTCGCGGCAGCGGGCGCCGATGTCGCAGGGGTAGTCCAGTTCGAGGCTGACGCGGACGCGCGCGCTGTTGCGGTGCACGACCACCGCCGCGTGCGGCGGGCCGGCGCCGCCGCCGCGCCGGGCGGTGTCGCCCGCCGTGCTCTCGTTCCCGGGCACCTCGTCGAGCGCCTCCCGCGCCGCGTGCGCGGCGATCTTCGCCACCACCCGGTCGGCGATGGTGGTCGCTCCGCGTTCCGCCGCCGAGACCCCCGCCACCGCGTCACCGCCGCCGGTCGTCGCGGCCACGGCCCCGGAAGAAGTCGCCCGCCTCCAGGTCCCCGTCGGCGAACCGCCCGGCGATGAACCCGATGGCCCCCAGGGCGGCCACCAGGACGAATGCGCCGAAGCCACCGAAGTATCCGGCGAAACCGAGTGCCATTCCGGCCAACAGGCCGGCCGTCGCCATGCTCATCGTGCGCTCCTCATGAGGCGGCTACTGGAGCCGTGACTCCTGCTCGTCGTCCTCGTCCTCGGGCAGCTTCACATCGCTGACCGCGATGTTGACCTCGACCACGTCGAGCCCGGTCATGCGCTCGACCGCGGAGATCACGTTCTCCCGCACCTCGCCGGCGACGTCCATGATCGGATAGCCGTACTCGACGACGATCTCCAGGTCGAGGGCCGCCTGGACCTCTCCGACCTCGGCCTTGACCCCTCGGGTGACGCTGGGGCGGCCTCCCGGGACCCGGTCGCGCACCGCGCCGAAGGTCCGGGAGACGCCGCTGCCCATGGCGTGGACACCGGCGACGTCCCGTGCGGCCAGACCGGCGATCTTCTCGACCACCCCGTCGGCGATGGTGGTGCGCCCGCGGGTGGCGGGGGCTCCGCCGCCGCCCGTGCGCTTGGCCATGGAGGTCCTGCGGGTTTCCTCGGCGGCCGGTTCACGGACCCGTGCGGCCTTGGCGGCCTGGTCCGACTGGGCGGCCCGGTCGGGCTGCGACGCCTCACTCATCACCGTTCTCCCTTTCGGAGATTTGGGCTCCTTCGCACACATTAAGGGTGGTTTACGGATCTCGCGCCGGGGATGCGGCAGGCTGGAGGAATGACGACGGCTGATGGATGGGTGGCGGCGGTGCGGAGCCGGACCGGTCTGGGGGTGCTGCTCCCCCTGGGCGGCCCGGAGGACGGGGCCTGGATCGCGGCGCGCGCCGTGGACGCGGCACTGCGCGGGGCGGCACGGCAGGTGGAGGGGGTGACACCGGGGCGGGTACGGATCACCCCGGCCGGGGCCCCGCACGGCACCCGCTCCGCCGGTGCCCCGGACGGGCGGCCGTCCGCGTTCCCGGCGCCTCCGGGGTCGCTGCCGCCCGGCCCGCTGCGCATCGAGATGGACTTCGCCGCCGGGACCGCCGTACCCCTGCCGGCCCTGGCCGACCGGCTGCGGGCCGCGCTGTGGGCGGCCTCGGAGCGGCGGCTGGGGCTGATCGTGTCGGAGGTGGACCTGCGGGTGACGGACCTGGCGGACGGCGCGCCCCGGGAGGCGGTGGACACCGCTCCCCCGGCGGCGCCCCCGCGCGAGGCGGGCCCGGGCTCGCTGGACGACCCGGTGGCGGGCGCGGCGGCCGGGGTGGAGGGGGTGGACCGGCTGACGACGGTGCTGGGACCCCCGGTCCACCGGGCCGCCGATCATGTACGGGTGGAACTGGCGACGGCCCCGGACCACCGGCCACTGGACGTGGCGCGGGCGGTACGCGGGGCCGTGCGCGAGCAGCTTCCGGTGACCGTGGTGGTCACCGGGGCGTGAGGGCCGCCGGAGCGCGACGCGCCGACGGGCGGGCGGGCCCTGGAAGGCGGGGCCCTGGGTCGGCGGGCTCTAGTCGGCGAGCCCCCGGTCGGCGAGCCCTGGTCGGCGCGCCCTAGTCGGCGAGCCCGGCGAGGTCGCGCAGCCGGCGCGCCTGGGCGGCCCGCTCGGCCGTGCGCTGCTCCTCGTAGGTGCGGTCGCCCGCGCCCCGCAGCAGCGCCTTGGTCTCGACGACCGCGTCGCGGGGCGCAGCGAGCAGCGCGCCCGCCAGGTCCCGTACGGCGCCGTCCAGCTCCTCGGCGGGCACCACGATGTTGGCCAGTCCGATGCGCTCCGCCTCCGCGGCGTGGACGAACCGGCCCGTGGCGCAGATCTCCAGCGCGCGGGCGTAGCCGACCGCCCCCACGAGCGGGTGCGTGCCCGTCAGGTCGGGGACGAGACCGAGGCTGGTCTCGCGCATCGCGAACTGGACGTCGTCGGCCACGACCCGCAGGTCGCACGCCAGGGCGAGCTGGAAGCCGGCCCCGATCGCGTGTCCCTGCACGGCCGCGATCGACACGATGTCGTTACGTCGCCACCAGGTGAACGCCTCCTGGTACTCGGTGATGACCGCGTCGAGCTCGGCGTCCGAGCCGCGCGCCAGATCGAGGAACGACGGCTCTCCGGCGAAGCCCTCCGGCGTGAACGCCTGCCGGTCGAGTCCGGCGGAGAAGGACTGGCCCTCTCCGCGCAGCACCACGACCCGCACGCTGCCCGGCAGCGACCTCCCGGCCTCCGTCAACGCCCTCCACAGCGCGGGGGACTGGGCGTTGCGCTTGGCCGGATTGGTGAGGGTCACCGTGGCAACGGCGTCGTCGACGGTGAGCCGTACGCCGTCCTTGTCGAGCACGTCGAGGACTGGGTCGAGCGAGGTCATGGGGCGCCTCCGGGTCCGGTGCGGCAGTGCAGCCATCAAGTGACTGCACAGTAACCACCCGGCCGACACTGCGATCGACCGGGTGGCCCTGCCGGTACCGGTGGGGCCGGACGAGCCGCGCTCGGGGTGTCAGGTCGCCGTGGCCGTCAGGCCGAAGCGGCCTTCTTGCCTCGCGTCGCTCCGCCGCGTCCACGCAGCGTGACTCCGGATTCGCTCAGCATCCGGTGGACGAATCCGTAAGACCGACCGGTTTCCTCGGCCAGTGCCCGGATGCTCGCACCGGAGTCGTACTTCTTCTTCAGGTCTGCCGCGAGCTTGTCGCGCGCGGCGCCGGTCACCCGGCTGCCCTTCTTCAGAGTCTCGGCCACCCGTGCCTCCTCATGGGAAGTGCGCTCTGGTCTTCTCATGATCACCCCTCCGGGGCTTCCTGGCCAGCCATTCGACAAGGTCTGTGCCGTACGGATTCGCCGCTCGGGGCCCGCCGGACGGCCCGCCGGCCCGGGAGAAAGCCGGGAGATTCGGTGAAATACCTGGTCAGGGCGGTACGCGCGAAAGGGGCGCGGGGGGCGCACGAGAGGTGAAATCCGCCCGGAGCCACGCCGCAGTACGAGACGCGCTCACTCAGATGATGGATCACGGGTAGGCCGAATGATCCAGGGAGACCGGGCGGGGCCCTCGCGGGCGCCGCCCGAGACGCCGGCTACGCCAGGGCCACGAGGTCCGCGTAGTCCGCGCCCCACAGGTCCTCGACGCCGTCCGGCAGCAGGATGATCCGCTCCGGCTGGAGGGCGTCGACCGCGCCTTCGTCGTGGGTGACCAGGACGACGGCGCCCTTGTAGGTGCGCAGCGCGCCGAGGATCTCCTCGCGGCTGGCGGGGTCGAGGTTGTTGGTCGGCTCGTCGAGGAGCAGGACGTTCGCCGAGGAGACCACCAGGGTGGCCAGGGCCAGCCGGGTCTTCTCACCGCCGGAGAGGACCCCGGCGGGCTTGTCGACGTCGTCGCCGGAGAACAGGAACGAGCCCAGCGTCTTGCGGACCTCCACCAGGTCCAGGTCGGGGGCGGCCGACCGCATGTTCTCCAGGACCGTGCGGTCGGGGTCGAGGGTCTCGTGCTCCTGGGCGTAGTAGCCGAGCTTGAGGCCGTGACCGGGAGTGACCTGACCGGTGTCCGGCTTCTCGACCCCGGCGAGCAGCCGCAGCAGGGTGGTCTTGCCGGCGCCGTTGAGGCCCAGGATGACCACGCGTGAGCCCTTGTCGATGGCCAGGTCCACGTCGGTGAAGATCTCCAGCGATCCGTACGACTTGGACAGCCCCTCCGCGGTGAGCGGGGTCTTGCCGCAGGGCGCCGGCTCGGGGAAGCGGAGCTTGGCGACCTTGTCGGAGGCGCGGACCTCCTCCAGCCCGGCGAGCAGCCGCTCGGCGCGGCGGGCCATGTTCTGCGCGGCGACGGTCTTGGTGGCCTTGGCGCGCATCTTGTCGGCCTGCGAGTTGAGGGCGGCGGCCTTCTTCTCGGCGTTGGCGCGCTCCCGCTTGCGGCGCTTCTCGTCGGCCTCGCGCTGCTGCTGGTAGAGCTTCCAGCCCATGTTGTAGACGTCGATCACGGACCGGTTCGCGTCCAGGTAGAAGACCTTGTTGACCACGGTCTCGACGAGGTCGACGTCGTGGGAGATGACGATGAAGCCGCCCCGGTACGTCTTGAGGTAGTCGCGCAGCCAGACGATCGAGTCGGCGTCGAGGTGGTTGGTCGGCTCGTCGAGGAGCAGGGTGTCGGCGTCCGAGAAGAGGATGCGGGCCAGCTCGACCCGGCGCCGCTGACCGCCGGAGAGGGTGTGCAGCGGCTGGCCGAGGACCCGGTCGGGCAGACCGAGGGCGTGGGCGATGGTGGCGGCCTCGGCCTCGGCGGCGTACCCGCCCTTGGTGAGGAACTCGGTCTCCTGGCGCTCGTACTGGCGCAGGGCCTTGTCGCGGGTGGCGCCCTGGCCGTTCGCGATGCGCTCCTCGTTCAGCCGCATCTTGCGCAGCAGGGAGTCCAGGCCGCGGGCGGAGAGGATCCGGTCGCGGGCCAGGACGTCGAGGTCGCCGGTGCGGGGGTCCTGCGGGAGGTAGCCGACCTCACCGGAGCGGGTGATGGTGCCGCCGGCCGGGATGCCCTCGCCGGCGAGGCACTTGGTGAGGGTGGTCTTGCCGGCGCCGTTGCGGCCGACCAGGCCGATGCGGTCGCCCTTGGCGATGCGGAAGGAAGCGGACTCGATGAGAACGCGTGCGCCGGCACGCAGCTCGATGCCGGAAGCGGTGATCACGGACAGACTCCAGGGCGGTGGGGACGACGGCGGAAGGACGGCGGGTGCGGGGGCTTCGACGCCGGTCTAATGCACAGGGAGAATGGCCATACGGGCCAGTCTAACGGGCGCGTGCAACTGCTTTTCGGCCATGCTGCGCCCGCCCGGGGCCCGGCCCGGTGCCGCCCGGGGCCCGGCCCGGTGCCGCCCGGGGCCCGGCCCGGTGCCGCCCGGGGCCCGGCCCGGTGCGAGGACGCCGCGGGGTGCGGCCGCCGCCGGACCGGGCGGCACGGCGGCGGGACGGGGCGCGGTGCAACACCTTCCGGTGAGCCGGTGGGCGCTCCGGGTCGCGTTGTCAGTGCCGGGTGCCAGACTGGGAACCGGCTGAGATCCGGATCACCTGAGCAAGGGCGGCAGGGGCGCGGGCCGGGTGAAGGGCGCGCGCCGAGGACGAGCACCGAATCGGAGCGTGATCAGCGTGGCGGACGTACCGAGCATCTACCCGACGATCCTGTACGAGGACGCGAAGACGGCGATCAGAACGCTGAAGGAGGCGTTCGGCTTCACCGAGGTGAGTGTGTACGAGGGCGAGGACGGCCGGGTCGTCCACTCGGAGCTGGCCTTGGGGAACGGCATGGTGATGCTGGGCTCCAAGGGCGGCGGCGGGGCCTTCGCCAAGGCGATGGCGGGCAGTGGCCCGGCCGGGGTCTACGTGGTGGTGGAGGACGTGGACGCCCACCACGCGCGGGCGGTGGAGCACGGGGTGGAGATCCTGATGCCGCCCACGGACCAGGATTACGGCTCGCGGGACTACATGGCGCGGGACGCCGAGGGCAACGTCTGGAGCTTCGGGACGTACGCCCCCGGCGCGGCGGGCTAGCCGGCCGGGAGCCGGCCTTCGGCGGGCGGGCCCTCGGCGAGCGGGCGGAGGGTCAGGCTCCGCCGGTGTGGACCTGGAAGGCCGCGCGGCGCACCGCCTTGGCGAGGGCGGGGTCGGGGTGTGCGGCCGCCAGGGCGACGAGGACCTGGACGGTGCGGGGGTGGCCGACCGCCCGGACCTCGTCGAGCAGGGCGGGGACGGTGCCCTGGACGGCGGATTCGAGGTGGCGGACCAGGAGGGTGCTCTCCCCGTGGTCGGCGACGGCGGCGGCGGTGTCCACCCAGAGCCAGGTGGCCTCCTCGCGGGTGAGGACGTCGGGGGCGTCGTCCGGGTCGGCCCCCTCGTACTCGGCGAGCCAGAGCAGGGCGTAGGGGCGCAGCCCGGGCTCGGCGGCGGCGGCGCGCACGGCGGCCTCGGCGGGGGCGCCGACCACCCGGAGCGCCTCGAAGGCGAGGCCGCGCAGCAGGGCGTCCTCGCCCCGGGCGACGGCGAGGAGTTCGGTGACGGCGCTGCGGACGGGGCGGGCGGCGAGCCAGGCGCGGTACTCGACGCGGGCGGGGCCGGGGGTGAGCCGGGCGCAGCCGCGCAGCATGTCCTCGGCGGACTGCTCGATGTGGCCGGCGGGGCTCTGGGCGGCCACGCAGATCTGCTCCAGCTTCACCCACACCGCCCAGTTGCCCAGGGGCGTCAGGGTCGCCTGTCCCCCGCCCAGGGTGAGGGCGCCGACGGCGGCCAGGCCCTCCAGGGCCCAGTCGAGGAGCCGGGAGAGGGGCGCCTGGCCGGTGGTATCCGACGCGGTCTCACCGGCCGCGCCGGGGGCCTGACCGGGGGCGGCTGCGGGCGTGCCGGAGTGCGGGGCGCCGGCGGGGACCTCGCAGCGCTCCTCGCGCAGTTCGGCGACCCGCTGCCGGAGCAGGTCGAGCAGCGACGGCACGGGCACGGGGCCGGCCGAGAGCTGGAGGAGGGAGAGCACCTGGGGGACGGCCTCCACGACCTCGGCGACGGCGGCGGGTGCCGCCTCGGTGGGCGCGGGGCGCACCAGCGACCAGGCGTCGAACAGGGCGACCCAGCCGCGCAGGACGGCGGAGTCGTCGCGGTCCCAGGCGCGCAGCCGCCAGCCGGGGCGGGCGGTGTCGCCGTGCAGCTCGACGAGACCGGCGAGCCGGGCGCGGTCCCAGCCGGCCCGCACCTGAGCGGGGGTCAGGCCGAGGGCTGCGGCGGCCCGTTCGGTGGCGGGGGTGGTGTCGTCGTGGGCCCGGTCCCGCTCGACGGCGGCCCAGCGGGCGATGCGGACGGCGTCGGCGAGCACGATCCTGGCCTGCCGGGCCAGTTCGGCGGGTGGCGGTGTCCCCTCGGGCGGTCGCGGCACCGGGCGGGTACGCCGGGTCGTCACGGCCCGTCGGGCCGTGGTCAGGGGCCGCGGTCGGACGAGTCGGAGTCTGGAGTTGCGCGCCAGTTGCTCATCAGGCTTTCGAGACGTCACGGGAGCAGTCTTCCCGCTGACGCCCCGAAAGCCCAAACGGAATCCGATTCGCCGGGTTCGTGGTGTCGCCGCGGCGCCCCGTCCGGCGCGCCGGACGGGGCGTGGCGGGGCGCGGCGGGGCCGGTGGGCACCGCGCGGTTGCCGGGCAGGGAGGGGCTCGGACGAGGGAGGGGCCCGGAGGAAGTTCAGACGAGGGAGGTGAGGAAGCGGCGCATGGCCTCCTCGTAGCGGTGCGGGTCGGCGTTCCACATGGCGGCGTGGGGGGCGTCGCGGATGGTGTGGAGGGTGACCAGGTCGGTGCGGAGGGAGGCGAGGTCGCGGGTGGTCGTCCAGGGGGCGATGCGGTCCTCGGGGCCGTGGAAGACCAGGGTGGGGACGCGCAGTCCGCGCGGGTCGGCCGCCTCCGCGAGCCGGTCGCCGTGGACGCCGGTGCTGCCGCGGGCGGCGCGCACGGCGAGCGGGAGCAGCGCGGCGGGGACGCGCCGGGCGGCGACCAGGGCGCGCACGGTGGCCTCCCAGTCGAGGACCGGGGAGTCGAGGACGAGGCCGCTGATCCGGTCGCGCAGGCCGGAGTTGGCGGCGGCGTGCAGGGCCATGGCGGCGCCGGTGGACCAGCCGTGCAGGACGACGCGTTCGGCGCCCTGGCGCACGGCGTGGCGGATCGCGGCGTCCAGGTCGCGCCACTCGGAGTCGCCGAGGTGGCTGAGCCCGCCGGCGGGGCGGGGCGCTCCGGGGTCGCCGCGGTGGCTGACGGCGAGCACCGGGAGGCGCATCCGGTGCAGGAACCCCATGACGTTCATCGGGTGCTCGCGGGTGGCGCCGATCCCGTGGACGGCGATGACCCAGGTGGAGCGGGCGGCGGGGACGTACCAGGCGGGCAGGGCGCCGAGTTCGCCGGGGACCTCGGTGTCCTGGTACTCCAGCCCGAGCGCCCCGGCGGGGGTGCCGGTGTGGAGCCGGGGGGTGAGGCGGACGCGCCCGCCGACCTCCAGCCGTCCGGTGACGACGCGTTCGAGGCGGCGTACGACGGTGTCGGGGCTGTGCGGTACGTCGTCGAGGACGGGGCCCACGACGGCGTGGACGCCGGGTCCGGTGAGCCCGTAGGTGCCGGGGCGCCGGGAGGCGAGGCAGCGGGTCAGGGTGACCTGTCCGGCGGCGGTGGCGTGCACGGTGAGCCGGGGCTCGCCGGGCAGGGGCCGGTCGGAGGGCACCTTGAGCGCGGCGCTGCTGGCGTACCGGCCGGCCGCGACCGCGACCGCGCCGGCACCGATCATGGTGGTGACGGCCGCTGCCGTCGCTGTAGCCGGGCGCACCGTCCCAGTGTCGGCACCCCCGCGCCCCGGCGCCAGTGGGCGGCCTCCGCCGGGGTGTCGGCCCGGGCGGGCGGTACCCGGCGGCCGGGAGGTCGGCGTGTCGGCCCGGGCGGGCGGCACCCGGCTGTCGGGAGGTCGGCCCGGAAGGTCACCCCTGAAGGCCAGCCCGGAAGGTCAGCCCGGAAGGTCGGCCCGGGAGGTCAGCCCGGCTGGCCGTAGCCGCGGAGCTTGTCGTGGGCCGTGCGCAGTTCGCCGTCCGACAGCAGGCTCGGCGTGTGGCCGGGCACGGACCGGGCGGTGAGCCAGACGCGGCACATCCACTCCAGCTGGGCCGTGCGGTCGTACGCCTGGTCCAGGGTGTCGCCGTGGGTGACGGTGCCGTGGTTGCGCAGCAGGCAGCCGGTGCGGCCGTCGAGGGCGCGGAGCATGTGCGCGGCCAGTTCCTCGGTCCCGTACAGCGCGTAGGGGGCGACGCGGACGGGACCGCCGAGGGCCGCCGCCATGTAGTGGATCAGCGGCAGCTCGGTGACGAGGGTGGAGACGGCGGTGGCGTGCACGGCGTGGGTGTGGACGACGGCGCGGGCCTCGGTGCTGCGGTAGACGGCCAGGTGCATGGGCAGCTCGCTGGTGGGGGCGAGCCGGCCGCGCACCCGGGTGCCGTCGAGGTCCACGGCGACGGTGTCGTCCGGGGTGAGCCGGTCGTAGGGCACGCCGCTGGGGGTGACGAGGACGAGGTCGCCGACCCGTACGGAAACGTTTCCCGAGGTCCCGACGACCAGCCCGTCCGCCACCGTCCGGCGGGCGGTGGCCACCAGCTCGTCCCATGCCTGAGCGATCGCGTCCTGTGTCATGCACCCGATCATGGCACCCGCCGCCGCGCGGGGGCCGTCGCGGGGTTCGGGGTGACGTATGTCTCCCCGGCGGCGGGCGGGGCGCCGGGAGGGCCCGCCGGGCCTGCGCGGGGGTGGAAGCGGAAGGACCGCATCGCACTGGGGGTCACCATGGCGCCCGGCCCAGTTCACCTTCCGTTCACTCAGGTTGCCTACGTTCGCCGAGCCACTGACGTCGAACGATTGCCTGGGTAAATGGAACACATCACGCTGCTGCTCGCCATTGTGGTCGTGACAGCTCTCGTGTTCGATTTCACGAACGGTTTCCATGACACCGCCAACGCGATGGCGACCACCATCTCGACCGGCGCGATGAAGCCCAAGACGGCGGTGGCCATGTCCGCCGTGCTCAACCTGGTCGGCGCCTTCCTGTCCGTCGAGGTCGCCAAGACGATCTCCAGCGGACTCGTCACCGAAGACGGCATCACCCCCGAAGTGATCTTCGCGGCGCTCGTCGGCGCGATCCTGTGGAACCTGCTGACCTGGCTCGTGGGCCTGCCGTCCAGCTCCTCCCACGCCCTCATGGGCGGCCTCGTCGGTGCCACCGTCGCCTCCGTCGGCATCGGCGGCGTCAACGGCGGCGTCGTCGTCACCAAGGTCCTCATCCCGGCCGTCGCCGCGCCGCTGGTCGCCGGCATCGCCGCGATGCTCGCCACCCGCCTGACGTACCGGGCCGGGGCGCACGTCGGGGAGAAGACCGGCCGCAAGGGCTACCGCGCCGGACAGATCGCCTCCGCCGGCCTGGTCTCCCTGGCCCACGGCACCAACGACGCGCAGAAGACGATGGGCATCATCACCCTCGCCCTGGTCGCCGCCGGCGCCCTCGCCCCCGGCTCCAACCCCCCGGTATGGGTGATCGTCTCCGCCGGTGTGGCCATCGCGCTCGGCACCTACCTGGGCGGCTGGCGCATCATCCGCACCATGGGCAAGGGCCTCACCGACCTCCAGCCGCAGCAGGGCTTCGCCGCCCAGACCAGCGCCGCGGCCGTCATCCTGGCCTCCTCCAACCTGGGCTTCTCGCTCTCCACGACCCACTCCTGCTCCGGCGCCGTGATGGGCGCGGGCCTCGGCCGCAAGGGCGGTGTGGTCCGCTGGTCCACCGCCACCCGGATGTTCGTCGCCTGGGGCCTGACGCTCCCGGCCGCCGCGCTGGTCGCCGCCGCCTCGGAATTCGTCACCAAGCAGGGCGACTGGGGCGTCGCCGTCGTCGCGGTCTTCCTGGTGGCCTCCTGCGCCGCCATCTGGCTGATCTCGCGCCGCCAGGTCGTCGACCACACCAACGTCAACGACGTCGAGGCGGAGGAGGAGCCCGCGGGCGTCGTCACCACCGCCATCGCGGCCGTCACCCCGCCCCCGACCGCCGCCGTCGCCGAGGAGCTGAAGGCCACCATCCCGGCCCCGGCCGGCGAGCCCGCCCCGGCGTCCACTGCCCCGGCCTCCGCCGCCTCGGTGTAAGGAAGAAACAGCAATGAAGATCGACTGGGCAGCTCTCGGCTCCGTCTTCGGGGTCAGCCTCCTGGCCACCGTGGCCCTGGTGGGCCTGTTCACCCTCGGTATCGTCGGGCTCTCCAAGCAGGAGACCGCCTCGGCGAACGGCGGATCGGCCGCCCTCGCCCGCACCGGTGCGTACGCCTGCTTCGCGCTGTGCGCGGCGGCCGTGGCGTACGGGATCTTCCTGATCGTCACCTGACCGGCGGGGCTCCCCCGAGTCGTACGCCGCGCCCCCGGAACGCTCCCGTTCCGGGGGCGCGGCCGGTTCATCGTCGAGGCGGGGCGCCGCTCGCCCCGAGTGAGGACGGAGTGAGGACGAGATGGCCGGTCCGATGCGTGGTGACCACGTCTTCGCCTGCGGCGCCGCCGCCGGGCTCGCCGCCGACCTGGTCCTCGCCGACCCCCGGCGCGGCCACCCCGTCGCCGCCTTCGGGCGCGCCGCGAGCGCCGTGGAGGGCGCCCTGTGGCGGGACCACCGCGGCTGGGGCGCCCTGCACGCCCTGGTGTGCGCCGGGGGCGCGACCGGGGCGGCGGTGCTCGCCGACCGGGCCGTACGGCACCGGGGCGTCCTCCCCGTCGTGCTGACCGCCGCCTCGGTCTGGGCGGTCGTCGGCGGGACGACCCTGGGCCGCGAGGCGCGCGCCGTGGCGGGCGCGCTGGCCGCGGGCGACCTCGACGCGGCCCGCGGGCGGCTGCCCCATCTGTGCGGACGCGACCCGGAGGCCCTGGACGGGCCCGGGATCGCCCGCGCGGTGGTGGAGTCGGTCGCCGAGAACACCTCCGACGCCGTGACCGGCGCCCTCGTCTGGGGCGCGCTGGGCGGCGTACCGGGCCTGGTGGCCTTTCGGGCGGTCAACACCCTCGACGCGATGGTGGGGCACAGGTCGCCCCGGTACCGCCGCTTCGGCTGGGCGTCCGCCCGGCTCGACGACCTGGCCGGCTGGCCCGGCGCCCGGCTGACGGCGGCCCTGGCGGCGGTCGCCGGCGGGGACGCCCGGGGCGCGGTACGGGCCTGGCGCGCCGACGCCGCCCGGCACCCGAGCCCCAACGCGGGCCCGGTCGAGGCGGCGTTCGCAGGCGCCCTGGGCGTACGGCTCGGGGGGACCCTCTCGTACGACGGCCGGGTGGAGCACCGGCCGGTGCTGAACGCGGAGGGCCGGGCCGTGGAGGTGGCGGACGTCGAACGGGCGGTACGGCTGTCGCGCCGGGTGAGCGCCCTGGCCCTCGCGGTGTGCGCGGGCGGACGGCTGGCGTACGGGACGGTCCGGCGCGGGCGGGGACGCGGGCGGCGTCGGGGCTGAGGCGCGGGCGCGGGCGCGGTTGCGGTCGCGGTCGGGGCTGAGGCGCGCGGACGAAGTTGGGGCTGAGGGCGGGGAGGCGGCCGGCGTACGGGACGGTCCGGCGGAGGCGCGGGCGGCGGCGGGGCTGAGGGCGGCCGGGGTCCGGCGCCCTCCTCGCGTACTCAGGCGGGTTCGATGAGGAAGACCTGCCCTCCCCGGCCCACGCACCGGCCCATGACGGCCTCGGTCCCCTCGGCCGTGGCCGAGTCCCGGATGCCCACGCACCCCTGGCCGTCGACGCGCAGCACGTACCGGCCGCCGGTGTACGACCCGGACGCCTCCAGCCGGAACAGGCTGCCCTGCCGGCAGTCGTCGAACGGCTCCAGCAGCCCGGCGCCCGGGCCCTCGGCGAGCGCCTTGAGGCAGCCCTTGCCGTAGTCGGGGTGGTGCCACTGGATCCGCACCCTGTCCCCGCCCACCGGCTCCAGCCGGGTGGCCTGCGGGGCCGTCTCGGCGCACGGCCGCTGCACCGCCACCAGCGGGGTGTACCGGCGGTCCCGTACCCGCCCGTCCGTCACGCACATGCCGGGAGCCGTCACCGGCCGGATGCGCACCCAGCCGCTGGGCGGCGCGAAAGCGCTCGCGGGACCGGCGGTGCCGGGACCCGGGGTGGCGGGGGAACGCGGGGCCGGGGCACCGGTGTCCCCGCCCCGGCCCGCCGTCGGCCCCCCGGCGGCGGCGGTCACCAGCCAGGCGCCGGCGAGGATCAGCACCGGGACGGCCACCTTCACCGCCAGGGCCGCGCCCCGGCCACGCCGGACCGGTTCCGCCGGTGCGGCATCGGCGGGCCGCCCCTCGGGGGCATCGGAGGGCCGGGTGGACGGCCGCCCTTCGGCGATCCGGTCCCGGGCCCGGAGCCACCGTTCCAGGTGCTCGCCGTCCCCGCAGGCCCGTACGAACGCCGCGAGCTGGTCGGGCCTCGGCAGGACGTCCCGGCCCAGCATCCCGGCGGCGGTGCTGCGGGGAAGGACGTCCCCGGCGCCGGCCGCGCGCTCCTCCAGCTGCCGGTACGACAGCCCGGACGCGTCCTTCAACCGCCGCAGGGCCCTCACGAACCCGGCCGTGTCGTCCACTTCCGCGAGGTCCCGGACCGGCTGCTCCGCCATGGGGAAAAGCGTCGCCGCCCGCGTCCCGGGCCGTCAACGACGATCCTCGCCAATTGCCGGGCCCGGGCCGCGCGAGGGTGCCGGAGCCCCATGAGGGGCCGCCGGCACCGCGCCGTCCCCGCTACCGGGTGCGGTAGGTCATGCTGGTCGCGCCGATGCCCCGGGGGCACTCGGCCTTGTTGTACTCCCAGCGCCAGCCGGGGCTGCTGCCGTACGAACGCCCGTTGGCGCACTTCACCGTCACGGACACGTCGACGCCGGCGCACTTCGCGTGCGCCCGCCCCCGGTCCGTGTAGTCGATCCACTTCGAGCAGGCCAGCGCACCGGCCGGTGCGGTCGGGGCGGCCTGGGCGGCGGGTGCCAGGCCGAGGACCGTCACGCACCCCATCGCGGCTGTCGTCGTCGCCACAGCGATCTTCTTGAACATGGAGTTCTCCCTCTGTCCGTTCGTTCATGTGCGGGAAGCGGTACCGGGCGGCCGGCCGGTCGAACGGGAGAAGCCTGTGCCGGTGCCGCCCGGACCGGCAAGGGCTCCCGGCCGTCCCGGACACCCGCGCGGTGTCCGGCCTGGTCAGGGGTGCTGTCCCGGGCCTTCCCGGACAGCGGGGAGAATGGCGGGAGCGGGCCGGCGGCAGGGGCCCGGTGGTGGCGTGGCGAGACGGGACACGGGTCCCGGCGGGTGAGGCGGAGGCGGGACATGGGGCGGCCGGGCGCGAGGCGGAGGCGGGACGTGGGGCGGCCCGGCGCGAGGCGAAGGCGGGACATGGGGCGGCCGGGCGCGAGGGGCGGGGCATGAGGGGCGGGGGGCTGCTGGTCGCGGGCACCACGTCCGACGCGGGCAAGAGCGTCGTCACGGCCGGCATCTGCCGCTGGCTGGCGCGGCAGGGCGTGCGGGTCGCGCCGTTCAAGGGGCAGAACATGTCCCTCAACTCGTACGTCACCCGAGAGGGCGCCGAGATCGGGCGTGCCCAGGCCATGCAGGCAGGGGCGGCCCGGGTGGAACCGTCGGCGCTGATGAACCCGGTGCTGCTCAAGCCGGGGAGCGACAGCTCCAGCCAGGTGGTGCTGCTGGGGAAGCCGGTCGGCGAGCTGAGCGCGCGCGGCTACCACGGCGGGCGGCAGCAGACCCTGCTCGGCACGGTCGTGGAGTGCCTGGAGGAGCTGCGGAGCACGTACGACGCCGTGATCTGCGAGGGCGCGGGCAGCCCGGCCGAGATCAACCTGCGGAGCACCGACATCGTCAACATGGCGGTCGCCCGGGCCGCCCGCCTGCCCGTGGTCGTGGTCGGCGACATCGACCGGGGCGGGGTGTTCGCGCAGTTCTTCGGGACGACGGCGCTGCTGTCGCCCGAGGACCAGGAGCTGATCGCGGGGTTCCTGGTCAACAAGTTCCGGGGCGACGTGACGCTGCTGGAGCCGGGTCTCGACATGCTGCTGGGGCTGACCGGCCGCCGCACCCTCGGTGTCCTGCCGTACGCCCACGGGCTCGGCATCGACGAGGAGGACGGGCTGCGCGTGTCGCTGCGGGGCGCGGTGCGCGAGTCGGTCGTCGCGCCGCCGGCCGGTGAGGACGTGCTGCGGGTCGCCGTCTGCGCGGTGCCCCTGATGTCCAACTTCACCGATGTGGACGCGCTGGCCGCCGAGCCGGGTGTGGTGGTCCGCTTCGTGGACCGCCCCGAGGAGCTGGTGGACGCCGACCTGGTGGTGGTGCCCGGGACGCGCGGCACGGTGCGGGCCCTGGCGTGGCTGCGGGAGCGGGGCCTCGCGGAGGCGCTGGCGCGGCGGGCGGCGGCGGGCCGTCCGGTGCTGGGCGTGTGCGGCGGTTTCCAGATGCTGGGCGCGCACATCACGGACGAGGTCGAGTCGAGGGCCGGCGAGGTCGAGGGGCTCGGCCTGCTGCCGGTACGGGTGCGGTTCGCCCCGGAGAAGACCCTCGCCCGGCCGGTCGGCGAGGCCCTGGGCGAGCGGGTCGAGGGGTACGAGATCCACCATGGTGTCGCCGAGGTGCTCGGCGGTGAACCGTTCCTCGACGGGTGCCGTGTCGGGTCGGTGTGGGGTACGCACTGGCACGGCGCGCTGGAGAGCGACGCCTTCCGCCGGGCGTTCCTCCGGGAGGTGGCCCGGGCGGCCGGCCGGCGCTTCGTCCCCGCGCCCGGCACGTCCTTCGCCGCGCTGCGGGAGGAGCAGCTCGACCGGCTCGGCGACCTGATCGAGTGGTACGCGGACACGGACGCGCTGTGGAAGCTGATCGAGCAGGGCCCGCCCACCGGGCTCCCGTTCGTCCCGCCGGGAGCGCCGCCGGGAGTACCGGGAGGGCCGCCGGGAGTACCGGGAGCGCCGTGAGTACCGGGAGCACCGTGAGTACCGGGAGCACCGTGAGTGGCCGGAGTGGCCGGAGTGGCCGGAGTGGCCGGAGTGGTTGTGGGAGCGGCGTCGCGGCGGTCGGTGGCACCTCGGCCGGTCGGCCGGCGCCGCCGCCTGTTCCCGTCACGGTGTCCCGTCGCGCGACCCCGTACCGCCGTGTGCGCCTGCGGTTGTTGAATGTGGGTCACGGGTACACCGCTGGGGAGACACCGGAGTGTTAGACCCTGGTCATGGAGCGCTACGGGGAGGCCGGCGGCCTCTCCTCCCCCACCCCCCACTTCACCCCCACCAGGCGGCCATGTATACCCACACCGACACTCACGATCTGCGGCACCACGGTGACGCGGAGATCCGGGACGAGAAGCTCACCGACCTCGCGGTCAACGTCCGTACCGACACCCCGCCCGCCTGGCTGCGGGAGCGGATAGCGGCCTCCCTGACCGGACTGGCGGCCTACCCGGACGGCCGGGCCGCCCGGGCCGCCGTCGCGGCGCGGCACGACCTGCCGCCCGAGCGGGTGCTGCTGACGGCCGGCGCCGCCGAGGCGTTCGTCCTGCTGGCTCGGGCCCTCCCGGTGCGGCGGCCGGTGGTGGTGCACCCTCAGTTCACCGAGCCGGAGGCGGCGCTGCGGGACGCGGGCCACCGGGTGCGGCGGGTGCTGCTGCGCGAGGAGGAGGGCTTCCGGCTGGACCCGGCGGCGGTGCCCCGGGACGCCGACCTGGTGATGGTGGGCAATCCGACGAACCCGACGTCCGTGCTGCACCCGGCCGCCCTGCTGGCCCGGCTGGCCCGCCCCGGGCGGACGCTGGTGGTGGACGAGGCGTTCATCGACGCGGTGCCGGGCGAACGGGAGAGCCTGGCGGGGCGGACGGACCTGCCGGGGCTGGTGGTGCTGCGCAGCCTCACCAAGACCTGGGGCCTGGCCGGGCTGCGCGTCGGTTACGTGCTGGCCGAGCCGGACACCGTGGCGGCGCTGGAGCGGGCGCAGCCGCTGTGGCCCGTGTCGTCGCCGGCGCTGGCGGCGGCCGAGGCGTGCATGTCGCGGGCGGCGCTGGCGGAGGCGGAACTCGCGGCGCACCGGACGGCGGTGGAGCGCGCCCATCTGCTGGCCGGGCTGGCGGAGTTCGACGAGGTGCGGGCGGTCGCGGCGGCGGAGGGGCCGTTCGTGCTGGTCCGCATGGAGGGCGCGGACGCGGTACGGGAGCGGCTGCGGACGCTGGGCTTCGCCGCGCGGCGCGGCGACACCTTCCCGGGCCTGGGCCCCGAGTGGCTGCGGCTGGCGGTACGGGACCGCGCCGTCACCAACCGGTTCCTCCAGGCCCTGGACCAGGCACTGGTGATGTCCGGCCACGCGGCGGACCGCTGAGGGACGGCACGCGGGCCCTCCCGGCCACCGGGCGGCGCGCGGCCGGCGGGCGGCGGGCGGCCGGCGGGTGACTGCGGAGGGCTGGGCGGGCCCCGGCGGGTGACTGCGGAGGGCGGCGCGTGGCCGGCGGGTGACTGCGAGGGGCGGTGCGTGGGCCCCGGGGTGGGCCGCCGGGTGAGGCCCGTGGGACGGGGGCGTCACCCGGCGGCCGGCGGGGTGCGGCTTCCGTCAGTCGCGGGCCCGGGCGGCGCGGGCGCGGCGGGTGAGGGCCAGCGCGCCGGCGCCCGCGGCGAGCAGCGCGAGGGACCCGCCCGCGAGGTAGGGAGTCATGGAACTGCCGCCCGTTTCCGCGAGGTTGGCCTCCTCCGGTTCCGCCGCGGTCTGCGGCACCACGTCCGCGGGGCGGGGCTCGGCGGGCTCGGGGTCGGCCGGCTGCGGGGCCGCGGGCGCGGCCGCCGGCTTCGGGGTCTCGCAGGTGGCCTCGGCCAGGGTGACCGTGCCGGTGACCTCGGCGACGTTCGCCTTCAGCGGGTTCACCGAGACGGTGAGCCGCAGGGCGGTCGCGGCGGCGGTACGAGAAGTGGTCTGCGTGCGGGAGAGGTCGAGGGTCACCTCGCCGACGCCCTGGACATCCACCGTGGTCGGGCCGCCGGCGGTGAGCGTGACCCGCTTGCCGAGGACGGTGACGCGCCCGAGCGCGTTCGCCTCGGCGACCGGCTCCTTGCCCGCTTCGCAGGTCGCGCGGGAGGTGACCTTCTCGACCTCGATCAGGGAGAGCAACGGCAGCCCGGGGACGTGCACTTGGGCGTGGGCCAGCTCGCTGCGCCCTTCCGCCCGCCGCTCGTCGGCGGTGGCCTTCGCGGTGGCGACGTCGGCCCGCAGGACGCTGACGGGTCTGCCCTGCTCGACGCCGTCCAGGGTGACGGTGAGCGCGGTCTTCTCGGCGGTGGCGGGCGCCCGCACCTCGTTGAGCGTGGCCGTCAGCGGCACCTGGACGGTCTTGTTGAGCAGGGCGACGTCCAGGTCGGTGCGCAGGACGACCGCGGTCGCCCGCCCGGGCTCCCCGCCGGTGGCGTGCGCCGCGGGCGCGGTGAGGAGTACGGGTCCGGCAGTGAGCGCCGTGGCGACCGCGACGACGGCGGCGGTGCGCCTGCGGGCGGGCGGGCGCGGGGTGTTGCTGTTCACGGTGGTGGAACCCCCACTGGAGACAGGGGCGTCGCCGACCCCCCGGCTCACGGGAACACATGAACGGCGGCGACGCGGGACACCGGAATACTTACGCACGGAGAGTGAACCGGCGGGAACCTGACGTGAGTTCACCCCAAAGGGGGTTTCCGCTCCCGTATTCGAATATTCCGGCACGGGCGTTCGCCCGAACCCCATCCGCTCCACCCTTTCGGCCGGTCCACCCAGGTCGGGAGCGGGCGAGGGCCGATGACAACGAGCATCGGGCGGCCGTCGTCACGGGCGCGTCAACAACCGGCTGCGCCCCCAGCGGACGGGCGGGCGTACGGGTGGACGTGCGCGCGGGTGGACGTGCGCGCGGGTGGCGTCAGCCGACCACGCGGCCGTTGAGGATCACCCGGCGCGGCGCGGCGAGGGCCCGTACGTCCGCGCGCGGGTCCTCGTCGTAGACGACCAGGTCCGCCGGGGCGCCCTCCTCCAGGCCGGGCCGCCCCAGCCAGGCCCTGGCCCCCCAGGTGGTCGCCGACAGGGCCTCCAGGGGCGGGATGCCCGCCGTGACCAGCTCGGCGACCTCGGCCGCGACCAGCCCGTGGGCCAGGGAGCCGCCCGCGTCGGTGCCCACGAAGACGGGGACCCCCGCGTCGTACGCCGCCCGCACGGTGTCGTACCGGCGCTCGTGCAGCCGCCTCATGTGGGCGGCCCAGCGCGGGAACTTGGCCTCCCCGCCCGCCGCGAGCCCGGGGAAGGTGGCGATGTTGACGAGGGTGGGCACGATGGCCACACCGCGCTCGGCGAACAGCGGAATGGTGTCCTCGGTCAGCCCCGTGGCGTGCTCGACGCAGTCGATGCCCGCCTCGACCAGGTCCCGCAGCGAGTCCTCGGCGAAGCAGTGGGCGGTGACCCGGGCGCCGAGGCGGTGCGCCTCCGCGATGGCGGCCTCGACCTCGGCGCGCGGCCAGCAGGCGGCCAGGTCGCCCGCGCCGCGGTCCAGCCAGTCGCCGACCAGCTTGACCCAGCCGTCGCCGCGCCGCGCCTCCCGGCCCACGTACGCGACCAGGTCGGCCGGCTCGATCTCATGGGCGTAGTTGCGGATGTAGCGGCGGGTACGGGCGATGTGCCGGCCGGCCCGGATGATCTTCGGCAGGTCGTCGCGGTCGTCGATCCAGCGGGTGTCGGCCGGCGACCCGGCGTCCCGGATCAGCAGCGTGCCCGCGTCCCGGTCGGTGAGCGCCTGCTTCTCGCTGGTGGCCGCGTCGACCGCGCCGTGGGCGTCCAGACCGACATGGCAGTGCGCGTCCACCAGCCCGGGCAGCGCCCAGCCGGTGACGGTCCTGACGTCCCGGGCGGCGGAGGGACGCTCGTACGTGATCCGCCCGTCGACCACCCACAGCTCGTCCCGGACGTCCTCCGGTCCGGCCAGTACCCGTCCCGTCACGTGCAGCACCACGGTCATGTCCAGCACTCTACGAGGGCGGAAGTACGCTCGGCCAAGCAGATCCGCACCGCGCGCACCGCACGCACGCACCGCACGAACCGCGCGCACCGCACGCACTGAGAAGAGAGCCTCCCGTGACGCACCCCCTCCTCGACCTGCCCCCGCTGACCGCCGACCGGTTCGCCGCGATCGAGCGGCGCGTGGCCGCGCTGCTCGACACCGAGCAGGACGTGGTGATCACGCAGGGCGAGGCGCTGCTGCCGCTGGAGGGCTGCATCCGCAGCGGCGCCCGGCCCGGTTCCACCGCGCTGAACGTGGTGACCGGGCCGTACGGCCAGACCTTCGGCGACTGGCTGCGCGACTGCGGCGCGACGGTGGTGGACCTGGAGGTGCCGTTCCACACGGCGGTGACCGCCGCCTCGGTCGCCGGGGCGCTGGAGCGGCACCCGGAGATCGACTTCGTGTCCCTGGTGCACGCCGAGGCCGCGACCGGCAACACCAACCCGGTCGCCGAGATCGGTGAGGTGGTCCGGGCGCACGGTGCGCTGTTCTACCTGGACGCGGTCGCCTCGATCGGCGCCGAACCCGTCCTGCCGGACGCCTGGGGCGTCGACCTGTGCATCATCGGCGCGCAGAAGGCGATGGGCGGCCCCGCGGGCGTCTCGGCGGTGTCGGTCAGCACGCGCGCGTGGGAGCGGTTCGCCGCCAACCCGGCCGCGCCGCGCCGCTCCTACCTCTCGCTGCTGGACTGGAAGGAGCGCTGGATCGACGGCGGGCGCAGGGCGCTGCTGCACGCCCCCGCGCAGCTGGAGATGCTGGCGCTGGAGGCGTGCCTGGACCGCATCGACGCGGAGGGCCTGGACGGGCTGATGGCCCGCCACGCCTCGGCCGCCGCGGCCACCCGCGCGGGCGCGCTCGCGCTCGGGGGCGGCCTGGAGCCGTACGTGCACGAGGCGAAGGAGGCCGCCCCGGTGGCCACCACGCTGCGCGCCCCGGCCGGGGTGGACGCCTCGGCGCTGGTGCGCGAGGCGCTGGCGGGCGAGCCGTCGCTGCCGCTGGCGGCGGGGGGCGGCGCGCTGGCCTCGGAGATGATCCGGGTGAACCACTACGGCGTGGACGCCGACCGGGGCGCCGTGGAGTCCTCGCTGTCGGCCCTCGGGGCCGCCCTGGGCCGCCTGACCGGCACGGCGGGCGACGTCCCGGCCGCGCTGCGAGCAGCCGCGGAGGCGTGGGCGTAGCAGCCGCCTTACCGGGGGCCGGGGCGGGGCGCGAAGGCCCGGCTCCGGTGCGCGGCGCGGGAGCGCTAGCGCGGGTGCCTCGCTCCGGCGCCCGGCGGGGGTGCATGAGCGCGAGCGCGGGGTGCCTTGCTCCGGCGCCCGGCGCTCAAGCAGGAACCGGCGGCCCTGGCGCCGGCGCCGGCGCTCAGGCGGGGGCCGGGGCGCCGGCGGGCGCGGCCACTGGGCCCACCGGTGCCACCCGGGCCGCCGCGGAGGCCGTCACGCGCGCGTGCCCGGCCGAAAGCGGGACAGCCGGGAGCGGGACGGCCGGCGGGCGTACGGCGGTGGCGGCCGCGGCGGTCAGCGCGTCGAGCAGGGCCCGGACCGGCGGGGCGAGCGGCCGGCCTGCCGGGACCGCCAGGGAGACCGGCACCGTGAGGCCCGGCAGGACGCGGAAGACGACCCGGGGCGTCGGCGGCAGCGGGCCGACCGGATAGAACACCGTCCAGGACGGTTCGGGATGGTCGGCCAGCTCGTTGAGCGTCTCCCGGAGCGTGGTGAACGGCGGGCCGGGCGTCCAGTCCGGCAGGGCGGCGGTCACCAGGTCGTGGAAGGCGGGGTGGGCAGCGTGCGGGGCGAGCCGCAGGGGCAGCCGGGCCAGCCGTTCGAGGCTCGGCGGCTCGTCGTCGGCGAGCCCGAGGGCCGCCGCGTGCGCCGCGGGCAGCGCCGCGATCAGCGGGTCGGTCCACAGCGGGTGGAGGGTCACCCCGTCGGCCCGCCGCACGGCGCGTACCAGGGCGGCGTCGAAGGTCCCGGAGCGTATGGCCGCGAGGCGGGCCTCCTGCGGGGCGCGCTCCAGGCGCACCCGCAGGCCGGGGCGGTGGGCGGCCAGCCGGTCCAGCGCGCGGTAGACGCGGTCCGCGAACGCCCGCGAGGTGCCGAGCCGGACCAGGCCCTCGGTCCCGGCGGTGATCCCGGCGGCGGTGGCCCGGACCCGGGCCGCGGCGGCGAGCGCGGCGCGGGCCTCCGGCAGCAGCCGCTCTCCGGCGGCGGTGAGCCGGACGTGCCGGGTGAGGCGGTCGAACAGCCGCAGCCCCAGCTCCCGCTCCAGGCGGGCCAGCCCCCGGCTCACCGCGGCCGGGGCCGTGCGCAGCCGCTCGGCGGCCCGCTCGACGTCCAGCTCCTCGGCGACCGCGACGACGTACTCCAGCTCCCGCAGCTCCACTTCCCGGACCCCCACCCCATCGCCGTTGATGATCACTGTGCTGGTCAACCGCTTCCCGGCCGCGTCTTCTTCCCGGTGCGCCCGTCTCGCCATGTACGTGTTTCCGGCGCACGACGGGGCTCGAAACACAGGTACGGCCGGGAGGGCCGGAACGACTCACCGCGCCCGCCGCGGTTCGCGGACGGAGACCGGAGGTCCAGGGGGTGGGGGATGCGTCGCTCCGACACCGGCACCGACACCGGCATCACCGCGCCGCGCCGATGCCGCGACATTGCCGCGGCGGAACGCGAATAGGAATACGGTATTGCTCAATGCATAACGGCAGGTGTTTTATGGGAGGCAGCTTCCGGCCTTCTTCTGCCCGCTCTCCGGGATCCTAAACGCAAAGATTTCATAAGGACGCGCCGGGCAATCCGGGCGTCCGTCAAGGCGCTTATCGGCATGTGACCGAATCCACATGCCGCCCGTTTTGCCCGTGCATATCCGGGCAAACAGCGGCCTGTGCCGACCGATCCCCGATCGAACTCGCGCCCGCGCGATAACACAGGTCAGGCGCCCACCCAACCCCTCACCCCGATGCATTTTCTGAAATTGCTGGGTAAGTTGCATCCGCATGACCGCAGCACAAGCAGACCTTGCAGGTGTCCGAAACGAATTCGACCGACCGGCCGCCCAGGCCGCACCGGCCATCGGCATCGACACGCCGCGAGTGGAGGACGGAGCCGCGATCTGGCGCATCGCCCGCGACTCCGAGGTCCTGGACCTCAACTCCTCGTACAGCTATTTGCTGTGGTGCCGTGACTTCGCCGCCACGTCTTTGGTGGCGCGCGGCGCCGACGGCGAGCCGATCGCTTTCGTCACCGGTTACATCCGCCCGCAGCGCCCCCAGACCCTGGTCGTCTGGCAGGTGGCCGTGGACCGGGAGCACCGGGGACAGGGCCTGGCCGGTGTCCTGCTGGACGCGCTCACCGCGCGGGTGTCCGGCCAGGGCGTCCACACCGTGGAGACCACCATCACCCCGGACAACACCGCGTCCGACCGCCTCTTCACCTCCTTCGCGGAGCGCCGGGGCGCGTCCCTGGAGCGGGAGGTCCTCTTCGACGGAGGGCTGTTCCCCGAGGGCACGCACGAGCCCGAGGTGCTCTACCGGATCAGCCCGATCGCCTGACCGGTCGCCCACCGGTCAGGCCGCCCGGGCGCCCGTCGCCCGGCCGTCCATCGCCCGGTCGGCGCCGTGGAGCGCGAGCGCCCGCGCCGGCCGCCGCGCGCAGGGCCCGCCCCGTAACGGGACGCCAGGGCCCACCCCGTACTCGTACGACGGCATCCGCCCCGTACCGCACGCCGTGAGACACCCCCACCGAGGAGACGAACCGCAGTGACCATCACCCCGCCCGCCCTGAGCGTCTTCGAGACCGTGGAGTCGGAGGTGCGCAGCTACTGCCGCGGTTGGCCCGCCGTCTTCGACCGCGCGCAGGGCGCCCGCCTGACCGACGAGGACGGCCACTCCTACCTCGACTTCTTCGCCGGTGCCGGCTCGCTCAACTACGGCCACAACAACCCGGTGCTGAAACGCGCCCTGCTCGACTACCTGGAGCGCGACGGCATCACGCACGGCCTGGACATGGCGACGACCGCGAAGCGCGCGTTCCTGGAGTCCTTCCAGAACGTGATCCTGCGGCCCCGCGACCTGCCCTACAAGGTCATGTTCCCGGGCCCGACGGGCACCAACGCCGTGGAGGCCGCGCTGAAGCTGGCCCGCAAGGTGAAGGGGCGCGAGTCGATCGTGTCGTTCACCAACGCCTTCCACGGCATGTCGCTGGGCTCGCTCGCCGTGACCGGCAACGCCTTCAAGCGCGCCGGCGCCGGCATCCCGCTGGTGCACGGCACCCCGATGCCGTTCGACAACTACCTCGACGGCCAGGTGCCGGACTTCCTGTGGTTCGAGCGGCTGCTGGAGGACCAGGGTTCCGGCCTGAACAAGCCGGCCGCCGTGATCGTGGAGACCGTGCAGGGCGAGGGCGGCATCAACGTGGCCCGGCCCGAGTGGCTCCGCGCGCTGCGGGAGCTGTGCGACCGGCAGGACATGCTGCTGATCGTCGACGACATCCAGATGGGCTGCGGCCGTACCGGCGCCTTCTTCTCCTTCGAGGAGGCGGGGATCACGCCGGACATCGTCACCCTGTCGAAGTCCATCAGCGGTTACGGCCTGCCGATGTCGCTGTGCCTGTTCATGCCGGAGCTCGACGTGTGGGGCCCGGGTGAGCACAACGGCACCTTCCGCGGCAACAACCCGGCCTTCGTCACGGCCACCGCCGCGCTGGACACCTACTGGGCCGACGGCCAGATGGAGAAGCAGACCATCGCCCGCGGCGAGCAGGTCGAGCAGGCGCTGCTGGCGATCTGCGACGAGAACTCCGCCTACGGCGCCCACTTCCGGGGCCGCGGCCTGGTCTGGGGCATGGAGTTCACCGACAAGTCCCGCGCCACGGCGGTCTGCGCGCGCGCCTTCGAGCTGGGCCTGCTGGTGGAGACCTCCGGCCCGCAGAGCGAGGTCGTCAAGCTGCTCCCGCCGCTGACCGTGACGCCCGACGAGCTCGACGAGGGCCTGCGCACGCTGGCCCGCGCGGTTCGCGAGACCGCCTGACGCGCCGCGCCACCCGACCGACCGACCGCCTGACTTTTCTCGCGGGCACCGCAGTACGAAAGGAAAGTGCACCACCGTGATCGTCCGATCGTTCAAGGACATCGAGAACACCGAGCGCCATGTCAAGGCGGCCTCCGGCACCTGGGAGTCCAAGCGCATCGTGCTCGCCAAGGAGAAGGTCGGCTTCTCGCTGCACGAGACCGTGCTGTACGCCGGGACCGAGACCTCCATGTGGTACGCCAACCACATCGAGGCCGTGCTCTGCGTCGAGGGCGAGGCCGAGCTGACCAACGACGAGACGGGCGAGAAGCACTGGATCGAGCCGGGCACCATGTACCTGCTCGACGGCCACGAGCGCCACACCTTGCGCCCCAAGACGGACTTCCGCTGCGTGTGCGTCTTCAACCCGCCTGTCACCGGACGGGAGGACCACGACGAGAACGGTGTCTACCCGCTGCTCACGGAGGAGGGCTGAATCATGACCACGACCACCACCGCCACCGCCACCCCCACGGCCACCGTGCAGGACCTCTACCCCACCCGGGGCGCGTCCGAGGTCGTCACCCCGCGCCAGGACCCGGTCGTCTGGGGCCCCGCGACCTCGCCCGAGCTGCAGTCGTTCGAGCGTGACGGCTTCCTCGCCGTCGACCAGCTCATCACGCCGGACGAGGTCGCCGTCTACCGTGCCGAGCTGGACCGGCTCGTCACCGACCCGGCCGTCCGCGCCGACGAGCGCTCGATCATCGAGCCGCAGTCCCAGGACGTGCGGTCGGTCTTCGAGGTGCACCGGATCAGCGACGTGTTCGCACGGCTGGTGCGCGACGAGCGCGTGGTGGGCCGGGCGCGCGAGATCCTCGGGTCGGACGTGTACGTCCACCAGTCGCGGATCAACGTGAAGCCGGGCTTCGGCGCCTCGGGCTTCTACTGGCACTCGGACTTCGAGACCTGGCACGCGGAGGACGGGCTCCCCCGGATGCGTACGGTCTCGGTGTCGATCGCGCTGACGGAGAACTTCGACACCAACGGCGGCCTGATGATCATGCCGGGGTCGCACCGGACGTTCCTCGGCTGCGCGGGTGAGACGCCGAAGGACAACTACAAGAAGTCGCTCCAGATGCAGGACGCGGGCACGCCGTCGGACGAGGCGCTGACCAAGTTCGCCGACGCGCACGGCATCCGCCTGTTCACCGGAAAGGCGGGGTCGGCGACCTGGTTCGACTGCAACGCGATGCACGGGTCGGGCGACAACATCACCCCGTTCCCGCGCAGCAACGTCTTCATCGTGTTCAACAGTGTGGAGAACACGGCGGTGGAGCCGTTCGCGGCGCCGGTCCGGCGCCCGGAGTTCATCGGCGCGAGGGACTTCACGCCGGTGCGGTGAGACGCCGGGTGCGGTGAGACGCCGGTGCGGCGAGGGCCGCACGGGTACGCGGAGGGGCGGGACCGGGGTGCGGTCCCGCCCCTCCGCGTGTGCGCACCATGAGCGGGCCGGGCGGTCAGACGGCCAGGGCCGGGTAGTCGGTGTAGCCGCGGTGATCGCCGCCGTAGAAGGTGGCGGTGTCGGGGGTGTTGTACGGGCCGTTGGCCCGCAGCCGGGCCGGCAGGTCGGGGTTGGCGAGGAACAGCGCGCCGAAGGCCACGAGGTCGGCCGTGCCGTCCTCGATCAGCGCGAGGTCCTCGGCGCTGGTCGGCCCCTCGGTCGCCGGGTTCAGCACCAGGGCGCCGCCGAACCGCTTGCGCAGCTCCAGGGTGAGCCCGCGCGAGGCCGGGGAGCCCTCCAGGACGTGCAGGTAGGCGAGCCCGAGCGGTTCGAGCGCCGTGACCAGCGCGGTGTACGTCTCGTCCGGTTCGGGCTCGTCGATGTCGTTGAAGGGGTTCCCGGGCGAGATGCGCAGGCCGGTGCGCCCGGGCCCGATCTCCGCGGCGACGGCCCGGGCGACCTCCACGGCGAAGCGGATGCGGCCCTCCACGGAGCCGCCCCACTCGTCGGTACGCAGGTTGGTGTTCGGGGCGAGGAACTGGTGGATGAGGTAGCCGTTGGCGCCGTGCAGCTCGACCCCGTCGAAGCCGGCGTCCACGGCGTTGCGGGCGGCCGTGACGAAGTCCTCGATCGTCGCCCGCACCTCCGCACCGGTGAGTTCGCGCGGGGTGACGAAGTCCTTCATCCCGTCCGGGGTGTAGAGCTGTCCGGCGGCGGTGACCGGGGACGGGCCGACCGGGCGGAGGCCGCCGGGGTGGTCGGCCAGCAGGTCGGGGTGGCCGATCCGGCCCGCGTGCATCAGCTGGGCGAAGATCGTCCCGCCCCGGTCGTGGACGGCCTCGGTGACCTTGCGCCAGCCGGCGACCTGCTCCTCGCTGTGGAGGCCGGGTGTGCCGGGGTAGCCCTGGCCGACCGGTGAGGGCTGGACGCCCTCGGTGATGATCAGGCCGGCCGAGGCGCGCTGGGCGTAGTACTCGGCGGTCAGGTCGGTGGGGACGCGCCCCGCGCCGGCCCGGCTGCGGGTCATCGGTGCCATGGCGATGCGGTTGGCGAGCCGCGTACCGGACAGGTCGATCGGGTCGAAGGCGGTGGTCATGGTGGCTCCCTGGGCAGATATGTGGTCGGCCAATTAACTGGACTGCTCCCACTGTAACCTATTCGTTGGCCGACCAAGGTAAAATCGGTGACAACGGCGCCGGGGCTCGTAACCTGGACCCGGACACCGCCGGTCCGTCGCCGGCCCCGCACCGGTCCTCGCCGGTCCTGTACCGGCCACCACCGGTCATCGCCCGAAGGAGATCCCCCGATGACAGCCCCCCAGCGCGCGACGCGGCACGCGGAGGCGGGCGCCGAGCCGTCCGCCTGCGCCGACGCCATCCCCTCGGCGGCACAGTGCGGCCCCCTCAGCCACACCCTGTCCCGGGTGGCGCGGCTGCACCGCTTCGCCGCGGGCAAGCTCCTGAAGGAGGCGGGCATCTACCCGGGCCAGGAGTTCGTGATGATGCACCTGTGGGACGCCGGGCCGGTCCGCCAGTCCGAGCTGATCAAGGTCGTGGACCTCGATCCGTCCACGGTCACCAAGATGCTCCAGCGCCTGGAGCAGACCGGGCACGTGCGCCGCTCCCCCGACCCCGCCGACCGCCGGGCCGTGCTGGTCGAGGCGACGCCGGCGAGCTGCACCCTGCACGCGCAGGTCACCGCGGCCTGGAGCGACCTGGAGGACCTCACGCTCGCCGGGCTCGACGCCGGGGAGCGCGCCGAGCTGGCCCGCCTGCTGGGCAAGGTCGAGGCGAACCTGTGCAAGGAGGCGCCGGGCTGCCCCGCGACGCCCCCGGTACGGTCCTGACAGGGTCGGGTACGCGACCCCAGACCCGGCCCGGTCCTGACCAGGCCCGGGTACGCGGCCCGGACCCGGATCCGGCGCGGCGCCGGGCCCGGGCCCGGACCCGGCGCGGGAGCGACCCGGCGCGCGGACGACCCGGGCGCGAGGCCGCCGCTCAGGAGAGCGCGTCGAGCGCCCGGTCCACGTCGGCGGCCGAGTTGTAGAGGTGGAAGGCCACCCGGAGGTTGCCCGCCGCCGAGGAGACGACCACGCCCGCCTCGGCCAGGGCGGGCTGCCGCGCGCCGAGACCCGGGACGGCGACCACGGCGGAGTCGCCGGGCACCGGGGCGTGGCCGATGCGGACCAGGCCCTCGCGGAAGCGGGCAGCCAGCGCCGTGGCGTGGGCGTGCACGGCGTCGACGCCGATCTCGTCCAGCAGGGCCAGGGACCGCGCGGCCCCGTGGTACGGGAGGAAGGCGGGCGGCTCGTCGTAGCGGCGGGCGGAGTCGGCGAGCGGTCCGGCCGGGCCGTAGGGGTCCGCCAGGTCCCGGGCGGCCATCCAGCCCGCGTACACCGGCGGCAGCGACTTCTGCGCCTCCTCCGTAACAGTCAGGTACGACACGCCGCGCGGGCCCATCAGGAACTTGAACCCGGCCGTCACGGTGTAGTCGTACGCCCCGGCGTCCAGCGGCAGCCACCCCGCCGCCTGGGTGGCGTCGACCAGGGTGCGCGCCCCGTAAAGCGCCGCCGCCTCCCGTACGGCCGCCAGGTCGGCGACGCGGCCGTCCGCCGACTGCACGGACGAGAAGGCGACGAGCGCCGTCCCCGGCCGTACCGCGTCCGCCAGGTCCGCGAGCGGCACGTACCGCGTGCGCAGGTCCCCGCGCACCGCGAAAGGGGTGATCAGCGAGCCGAAGTCGCCCTCCACGCACAGCACTTCGGCGCCGGGCGGGAGGGCGCTCGCCACCAGCCCCACATGGACGGCGACCGAACTGCCCACGGCGACCCGGTCGGGTGTGACGCCCGCCACCCGGGCGAACCCGCTCCGCGCGTCCTCCACCGCCTCGAAGCTGCCGGACCCGCCGGCGGTCCCGGCGGCGAGCCCCTCCGCCAGCGCGGTCACCGCGGCCACGGCCCGGCGGGGCAGCAACCCGCACTTGGAGGTGTTCAGATACGTCACGGAGGGGGCGAACTCGTCGCCACCGAGAGGCTTTTCCATGCCCCCAGCCTGGGTCCCGGGCCGCACCCGGTCAATCGGGTGAGCCCCCGGCCGCCCCGGGGTGCCGCCCCGAAGTACACGGGGGTGCCGCCCCGAGGTGCTGCCCGGACGCCACCCGGGGGCGGTGGGGGCGGTGCCCCGTATCCGCCGTATGCCCGTTCGGTTAGGCTGGCCTTGCCTGGCACGAGGACCCGCACTCAGGGTCACGGTGCCGCGGGTGGGAGGTCACAGGACGCAACGGCAGAGGCGGGTCGCGGATGAGCAACGGTGATCGGGCGGCACGCCCATGAGGACCACGCCCATGAGGACCAGGCCCATGAGCAACGTGCCCATGAGCACTCGGGACGGGGCGCCGTGAACACGATCGCGCTCACGGCCGGCGCCCTGTACGTCATCGTCCTGCTCCGCGCCGGAGGGACGTTCGCCGTCGGGTGGCTCACCGGCGCCGGCGCCCGCCGCAGCAGGTTCGCGGAGCGGATCTCCTCCGCCAGGTTCCAGCGCGCCGAGCGGGCGATCCAGCGGTGGGGCGCGCCGGTGGTGGCCGTCTCGTTCCTGACGGTCGGCCTCCAGACCGCCGCCAACTTCCTGGCGGGCAGCATGCGGATGCCCCTGTCGCGCTACCTGCCCGCCCTGTTCGTGGGCGGTGCGGCCTGGGCGCTGATCTACGCGACGGCCGGAGTCGGGGTGCTCACCGTGCTGGGGAGCCTCTTCGCCGAGCGGGCGGCCCTGGGACTGTCCGCCGTGGCCGCCCTGCTCCTCGCGCTGTGCGCGCTGGTCGTGTACCGCAGGAGGAGGGCGACCCTGCCCTCCCCCGACCCGGCCGCCGACGAGGTCTGAACCTCCGGCGCATCCGCGTCAGACCGCGCAGCTGCCCTCCGGGTCGCAGGCCGGGATGCCCGGGGCGGACGGCTCGGGCGTGCGGCCCTGCCAGGCCTGTTCCAGGGCCCGGGTGAAGGTCTCGGCCGGCTGGGCGCCGGAGAGGCCGTAGCGCCGGTCGAGCACGAAGAACGGCACACCCGTGGCGCCGAGCGCCGCCGCCTCGCGCTCGTCGGCGCGTACGTCCTCGGCGTAGGCGTCCTCGTCGGCGAGCACCGCCCGCGCCTCGTCCTCCGGGAGGCCGGCGGCGGCGCCCAGCGCGGTGAGCGTGCCGGGGTCGAAGACGGACCGCTCCTCGGCGAAGTTGGCGCGGTACGCGAGGTCCAGCAGGGCGTCCTGCCGGCCGCGCGCCTTCGCCAGGTGCAGCAGCCGGTGGAGGTCGAAGGTGCTGCCGTGGTCGCGGCCGTCCGTGCGGTAGTCCAGGCCCTCGGCCCGCGCGGTGGAGGCCACGTGCTCCTCCATCGCGCGGGCCTCCTCGCGCGTACGCCCGTACTTCCCGGCCAGCATGTCGATCACCGGCTCGGTGTCGCCCCGGCCCCGGCCCGGGTCGAGCTCGAAGGAGCGGTGCACCACCTCGATCGCGTCGCGGTGGGCGAAGGCCGCGAGCCCCTTCTCGAAGCGCGCCTTGCCGATGTAGCACCAGGGGCAGGCGATGTCGCTCCAGATCTCGACGCGCATGGGTGGTTCTCTCCAGGGGGCTCGGTGGCTCGGGGGCTCACGGCACGACAGCGGTACGGAGGGGTCCTCCGCTGCGGCGTCAACCGGCCGGCGGACCGGTTCATTCCCGCTCGTACCGCAGCATCACCACCCCGTTGCCGAAGGCGCGCGTCCCGGTGAGGCGCAGCCGGACGCGGCCCTCCCCCTCCGGGAAGAGCGGCTTGCCCCGGCCGAGGAGCACGGGGTGGACGTAGACGCGGTACTCGTCGATCAGCCCGTACCGCCCGAACACCGCCGCCAGGTCGGCGCCCCCGACCGCCAGGCCGTCCGGGTACTGCTCCCTGAGGGCGGCGACGTCGTCCGGGTCCACGTCCCTGATGATCGTGGCGTTGGGGCCGGCCTCCTGGAGGGTGCGGGAGTACACGTACTTGGGCTTCTCGCGCCAGATGCGGGCGAAGTCCCGGGTGACCCGGTCCGCGCCGGGGTCCTCGTCGGCCGTCGGCCAGTACTCCTCCATCAGCTGATAGGTGACACGGCCCTCCAGGAAGGCGCCGACCGCGCCCATCTCCTCGTTGAAGTGGGTGTGCAGTTCCTCGTCGACCGTGTGCCAGTCGATGTCCCGGTCCGGCCCCTCCATGTAACCGTCCAGGGACACCGACATGGACAGGATGATCTTTCCCATCGCGGTACCTCGCGTCCTTCGTGTCCGCGTACTGCCTCGTAGATCCTTCTGAGTACGGATACTCACGACCATCACCGCCCGGGCACCGGACAATCGTCCGGCCCGCCGTGCCGTACACCCGAGGGAGTGACCGTGAGACGTCCGCCGCTGACCGCCACCGCCGCCGTGGCCCTGCTCCTGCTGGCCGTCGGCTGCGGCACCGAACGGCCCGGGACCCAGGCCGCCGCAGCGCCGTCCCCCGCCCGGTCCGCCGCCGCGGAGGAGGCGGCGGAGGCGGCGCGGGCCGCGCACGACCGGCGGTTCCCCGGGGTCGGCGCCGGGTGTGCCCGCGCATCGGCGCGCCCCTCCGCCACCTCGCCGGCGGCCACGGCCTCGGAGCCGTACGACCCGGAACGGGCCAAGTACGCCGAGAACCACGCGTTCAAGCGGGAGTTGCCGATGCGGCCCGACGCCGAGTGCCGGGGCCGCGCCCACGCCGGCCGGATCGCCGAGGCGCTGGCGGGCGTCCGCGACGGACGGGCGCTGCGGGCCGCGCTGGAGGGGCTCGGCTACCCGGCGGACCACATCGAGGTGTACGGCACGGACACGGACCCCGCCTTCAGCCTGATGGTCCCCGGCGTGGGCCCCTGCGTGTCGGGCGGGCTCCGTCCGGCCGTCCACGCCGAGGCGCACGGCCCGTACCAGGAGGGCGGCTGCGTGGAACCCCGCGGCGGTCACTAGGAGCCTGTCCGTTCGGGGCCGCCCCCGGGGGCTCAGCGGCCGGCGAACCGCTGGAGCGCGGACAGCAGGAAGTAGTCGCCCCAGATCAGTTCGTGGGCGACCGCGGTGCCCGAGGCCGGGTCGTAACAGCCGTCCAGGAGCCTGCCGTTCCGCAGGTGGCCGGAGACGAGCGCGCCCAGCAGGCGGGCCGCCGCCTCGTGGAGGTCCCGGCCGGGCCGCCCGGGGGTCAGCTCGGCCAGCTCCAGCAGGGCCTGCGCGGCGATCGCCCCGGCGGAGGTGTCGTGGTGCCCGTCCGGGTCCGCGAAGCTCCACGGGGGGACGGCGTCCCCGGTGTGGCGGAGCCAGTGACGGGCCGCCAGGAGCGCCGCGTCCCGGTACCCCTCGCCGCCGTCCCGCTCACCGTCCCGCAGGACGCGCGCGGCGGTGGTGAGGGCGAGGACGCCCCACGCCTGGCCGCGCGCCCAGGTGCCGGCGGGCGCCTCGTCCCGGCCGGTGCCGTCCAGCCGTACCGAGGGGCGGACTCCCCCGTGTTCGTCCAGGCAGCGGTCGCGTACGGCTGCGGCGTGCCGTTGCGCCAGTTCCCGGGCCCCGGGGCAGTCCCGTTCGCGGCCGGCCCAGTCGAGCAGCGCGACCGCCGCCCCGGCCGCGTCCACCGTCAGTTCGTCGGCGCCCCGCGCCCCCCGTCCCAGGGCGGTGCCCGCCGGGAGGACTCCGTGGCGGGGGTGTGCCGCCGCGACCAGGGCCTCGGCACCCTCGGCGGCGATCCGGGCAGCGGCGGTGTCCCCGTGGCGCAGGTGTCCCTGGGCGGCTCCGTACCAGAAGGTCAGGGCGCGGGTGTCGGTGTCGTCGTGGACGCGGTCCCGGAGCCGTACGGTGACCTCGCGCGCCCGCCGTACGGCATGACCGCCGTCACCGTCCCCGGCCGCTCCGGCGGCGAGCCAGAGCAGCCCGGCCCAGAAGCCCCCGGTCCACGAGCCGCGCCGGGTGGAGGTCCAGCGTCCCTCCCCGGGGCCGGCGTACAGCGGGAAGCGGTCGCCCACCTCCCCGGCGGTGGCGTCCGCCCTCCGGATCATCGACGCCGCCGCCGACGCGGCGGTGGCGCGGTCCAGGCTCGGTTCCATCTCACTCCTCGCTGATCAGCAGGGTCGGTGCGGCGGTGCCGCAACAGCAGTCGTCGTCGTCCAGCGGCATCGCCCCGGCACCGCCCGGCCGCCGGGGCCGGTACGGGTGGTCATGCCGCCACCGCCCGCCGTACCCGGGCCGCGCCGACGACGGAGACGAGGAAGGCCGCTCCCGCCATCGCCCAGCCGCCGGTGTAACCCGCCGGGCCGTCGGCGAGCAGTCCGAAGCCGAGCGGACCGACGACGAAGCCGCCGAAGAAGCCCATCGACACCAGCGCGGAGGCGTGCCCGGTGGCTCCGAAGGCCGTGCCGCGCACCACGGCGACCATGGAGACGGCGTTGGCGGCGACGGCGGAGCCGCCGAGGCCGACGGCGCCGATCCAGACCAGCGGGGTCAGGAGGCGGGCGGCGGGCACGAGCAGCAGGAAGCAGACGGCCGCCGCCGCCAGCAGCAGCAGGGGCACGCCGATGTCGGAGAGGCGTCCGCTCACCCGGGTCCACAGCACCCGGGCGGCGATGCCCGCGACGCCGACGGCCGCGATGAGGGCGCCCGACGCCCGTTCACCCATGCCGAGTTCCTCGTGGGCGTACAGCGGGAGGTAGGTGTTGAGGGCGGCGAGTCCGGTCCCGACGCCCAGGGAGTAAACGATGAGCCACCGGGCCGCCCGGTTGGGGCGCCCGGGCAGGGTGAAGGCCCGGCCGCCGCGGGGCTCCGGCCGGTCGCGCGGCAGGAGCAGGGCGGCGACCGCGGCGGCCAGGGCCACCGGGACGACGAGGGCGAGCGTGGTGCGCCACGAGGTGGCCGCGGCGAGGGACGGCACCAGCAGGCCGGCGGCGAAGGCGCCGATCTGGACACCGGACTGCTTGATCCCGATGGCGGCGGCGCGCCTCGCGGGCGGCAGGTGCCCGGCGATGAGGTGGTTGGTCGCGGGGTTGGCGCACGCCTGGGCGGCGCCGGCGAGGACCAGCCCGGCCAGCAGTGCGCCGTAGCCGGCGGCCCGCGACAGCACGGTGAAGGCGAGCGCCACGGTCGTCAGGAGGGCGAGGAGGGCGCGTCTGCCGCCGACGAGGTCGGTGAGGTGCCCGCTGACGAGGGAGAGGACGGTCGCGGTGCCGAACGCCACGGCGGGGAGTGAGCCGAGCTGGGACCGCGACAGCCCGAGGTCGTCGAGGAGCGCCGGGCCGAGGGCGCCGAACGCGAAGAGGACGAACATGGAGAGCGCCATGCTCGTGGTCGTCAGTGCCAGCAGGCCCCGGGGCGGGTGACTCCCGCCGGGTACCGCGCTCTTGGCCCTCTCCCACGTGTCCACGCTTGCCTCCCCGCCCGAAGAGCAGTATCTGTAGTCATACTCTAGAGGAACACTCCAGCGAACAGAACGGCAGGCGGACCATGGCGGAAAAGGCGGGCGCGCGGCGCCGGCGCTCCAACGAGACGCGGACCCGTCTGCTCGACGCGGCGCTCGGGTTGTTCGCCGCCCACGGGTACGACGGGACCACCATCGAGGCGATCGCCCGTGAGGCGGGGGTCGCGGTGCAGACGGTGTACTTCAAGTTCGGTACGAAGGCCGCCATCCTCCAGGAACTGCTGGACGTCCGGGTGGCCGGCGACCACGAGCCGGTGCCCACGGTGGAGCGCGACTGGTTCCGCGCCGCCGTCGCGGCCGAGGACCCCGAGGTCCAGCTGCGCCACCAGGTGGACGGGGCCCGGGAGATCTACGAACGGGTCGGCGGCCTGCTGGAGGTCCTGCGGCACGCGGCCACGGCGAACGAGGAGATCGCCCCGCTCTGGGAGCGGAACAAGGAACAGCGCCACGAGATCCAGGCCCGGTTGGTCGAGGCCCTGGCGGCGAAGCACCCCCTGCCCGCCGGCCTGCCGGTGGAGCGGGCGGTGGACACCGGCTACACCCTGCTGGGCCCCGAGATCTACCACCTGCTCGTCACCGAGCGCGGCTGGACGCCCCAGGAGTGGGCGGACTGGGTGCACACCGGTCTCTGCCGCCAGCTGCTCGGCGGGGCGTGACGCCCCACCGCCGGGCCACCGGGGCCCCGCCCGGAGCGGGCGGGCCCCGCCGTTCGTACCCCCGCGCCCACGCCCACCGTCCCACGGCCGAACCGGCCCCTTCTTCACCGGGAGCACCACGTGACGACGAAGAACTTACCGCCGCCCGGCACCGCGGACGGCGAGGACCCGGCTCCGCCGCCGGACTCCAAAGCCTCCGCCGGCGGACTCGGCGACGGACTCGGCGGCGGACTCGGCGGCGGACTCGCCGGGGTGGCCCGCCGGCTGGTCCGGCGCAGGACCGCCGTCTTCCTGATCATCGCGGCGGTCACCCTGGCCGCCGGGCTGTTCGGCGCGGGCGCCGCGGACGACCTCGCGGGCGGCGGCTACACGGCGAGCGGCTCGGAGTCCGCGCGGGCCGACCGGATCCTGACCGACCGCTTCGGGGCCGGGTCCCCCCACATGGTCCTTGTGGTCTCGGGCGACCGGCCGGTGGACGACCCGGGGGCCGCCGAGGCCGGGCGCGGGTTCACCGAGCGGGTGGGCGCGCTGGACGGCGTCGGCTACGCCACCTCGTACTGGACGTCCCGCGACCCGGCCCTGCGCTCCGAGGACGGCCGCTCGGCCCTGGTCCTGGTGCGGCTGTCCGGCGACGAGAGCGGGGCGACGCACCGGGCGGGTGAGCTGGCGGCCGGACTCACCGGCGAGCAGGGGCCGTTCACCGTGACGGCGACCGGGCGGGCGGTCGTCGAGGACGCCCTGGAGAAGCAGAGCGCCAAGGACCTGACCAAGGCCGAGCTGATCGGTGCCCCGCTCACCCTGGTCATCCTCCTCGTCGCGTTCGGCTCACTGGTCGCCGCCCTCCTGCCGCTGCTGGTGGGCGTCGTCTCCGTGGTGTGCACGCTGGCCGTCCTGCGCGCGCTGGCCGCCTTCACGGACGTGTCCCTGTTCGCGATGAACGTCACGACGGCACTCGGCTTCGGACTGGCCGTGGACTACAGCCTGTTCGTCGTGACCCGCTACCGGGAGGAGCTGGAGCGCGGCCGCGACGTGCTGGAGGCGGTCACCGAGTCCCTGCGCACGGCCGGGCGGACCGTGCTGTTCTCGGCCCTCACGGTGGTCCTCTCCCTTGCCGCGCTGACGGTCTTCCCCATGATGTTCCTGCGCTCACTCGCCTACGCGGGCATCGCGGTGGTGAGCCTGGCCGCCCTGACGTCCCTGGTGATCCTGCCGCCGGTGCTGGCGGTCATCGGGCGGCGCATCGACCGGCTGGACGTCTTCGGCCGGTGGCGGCGCACTCGGTCACCGGCCGGGACCGAGGCGCGCCGGGGCGTCTGGCACGCGCTGGCGACCGGGGTCATGCGGCGCCCGGTGGCCGCCGGCGGCGCCGTCGCCGTCCTGCTGATCGCGCTCGCGCTGCCGTTCGGGCACGCCCGCTTCGGGCTCACCGACGACCGCATCCTGCCGCGGGGCTCGTCCGCCCAGGCCGCGGCCGAGACCGTCCGGACGGGCTTCGCCGGGGCGGGTACGGCACCGGTGACGGTGGTCCTGCCCGACCTTCCCGCACAGGGCCGTGAGGCGCGGCTCGCCGGCTACATGGCGGACCTCTCCCGCATCGAGGGCACCGTGCGGGTCGACGGCCCCCTCGGCAGCTGGGCGGACGGCAGGCAGGTGGCCCCCGCCGGGCCCGCCGCCGCACGGATGGCGGATTCCGGGGGCGCCTGGCTCGGCGTGGTGTCCGGCGCCCGCCCCAACTCGGAGGCCGGCGAGCGCCACACCGGCCTGGTGCGCTCCGTCCCGGCGCCCGCCGGGGTGCTGGTGGGCGGCGAGGCGGCGGTCCTGACCGACACCAAGGAGGCGCTCGGGGACAGCATTCCGTACGCCGCGGCGATCATCGCCCTGAGCATGCTGGTCCTGCTGTTCCTCTTCACCGGGAGCCTGGTCGTGCCGGTGCAGGCGCTCGTCCTGAACACGCTCAGCCTCACCGCCTCCTTCGGGGCGATGGTGTACGTGTTCCAGGACGGCCGTCTCAAGTGGCTGGTGGGCGACTTCGTCACCACCGGACAGCTGGAGGTGACGGTCCCGGTGCTGATGTTCTGCGTGGCGTTCGGGCTGTCCATGGACTACACCGTGTTCCTGCTCTCCCGGATCAGGGAGGAGTACCTCGCCACCGGCGACAACACCCGGGCCGTGGCCTTCGGCATCGACCGCACGGGCCGCCTGATCACGGCCGCCGCCCTGGTCGTGGCGACGGTCCTCGGGGCGCTGGCGACCTCGGGGCTGAGCCTGCTCAAGCTGCTGGGCGCGGGGCTCGCGCTGGCCGTGCTGGTCGACGCCACCCTGGTACGGGGCATCCTGGTGCCGGCCGTGATGAAGCTGTGCGGCCGCGCCAACTGGTGGGCTCCCCCGCCCCTGCGCCGGCTGCACGCCAGGGCCGGCCTCCGGGACGGCTGACCCCGCCCCTCGGCGACGTCAGGCGGGCCCCGCCCCTCCGCGGCGTCAGGCGGGCCCCGTCCCTCCGCGGCGCCAGGCGGGCCCCGTCCGGCCCGCCACGTAGTAGGCGTTCAGCGGGTCGCCCTCGACCGAGCGGACCCGGACGTCGGTGAAGCCCGCCTCGCCCAGCATCCGGCGGGCGGTCTGCTCGCCCCAGACGGTGCCGAGGCCGGCGCCGCCGGTGCTGAGCGAGGTGGTCATGCAGTAGAAGACGGAGAAGCCGTAGAGGACGGGCCCGAAGGGGTGGCCGACGTTCTCCTCCAGGTTGCTGGAGGCGGCGAACTCGCCCATCAGGAAGGTGCCGTCCTCGCGGAGCGCGGCGGCGACGGCGTCGAGGGTCTCCTGCGGGCGGGCGAGGTCATGGATGACGTCGAAGGCGGTGACGAGGTCGTACGGGCCGGGGAGTTCGGTGGAGTCGCCGACGGTGTAGCTGAGGTTGCCGAGCGAGTGGCGCGCGGCCTGGCGGCGGGCGTACGCGATCCCCTCCTCCGACCGGTCCAGGCCGGTGAAGCGGCTGCGGGGGAACGCCCGGGCCAGGACGAGCGGGGCGTGGCCGCGTCCGGTGCCGACGTCCAGCACGTCGATGCCCTCGCGCAGCCGCTCGGTGAGGCCGGGGACCAGCGGGACGACGGTGTCCACCAGCGACGCGTCGTAGACCCGGGCCGTCTCCTGGGCCTGGAGCGCCTGGAAGCGGGGGTACGCCTCGTAGGGGACGCCGCCGCCCTCCCGGAAGGCCGCGACGACGCGCTGCTCGACCTCGCCCATCATCCCGATGTACGGCATCATCCCGGCGAGGTTGCCGGGCCCGGCGGCCGCGGTGAGCGAGGCGGCGTGCTCGGGCGGCAGCCGGTAGGTGGCGCCGTCCGGCGCGTACTCCACGACGCCGCCGACGGTCATCCCGCCGAGCCATTCGCGGACGTACCGTTCGTCCAGACCGGCGGCCTCGGCGATCTCGCCGCTGGTGGCGGGCGGGAGTTCGCCCAGGATCTCGAACAGGCCCGTCTGGTGGCCGACGCTGATGAGGAGCGCCAGCGCGCCCTGGTTGAGCACCTCGGTCATCCGGCCGGCGAAGGCGTCGGCGCGGACGGCGTCCGGGGATACGGCTGTCATGATCACTCCTGAGAGGGTGCCCTTTTCGCTCCTTTCCTCACGTTACGCGGCGTTCCCCGCGCGCTGCCGCTTCCGGCGTGACGGCGAGCCGCAGCACCAGGTGGTTCCCCGAGCGCGGCGCCACCGGGTCGGGGACCCAGCCGTGGTGGGCGTAGAAGGCCCGGGCGCGGGCGTTGTGCTCGAAGACCTCCAGGCGGGCGCCGGCGACCCCGGCGGCCCGCCACGCCTCGACGCACGCGGTGTGCAACCGGCTGCCGGTGCCCCGGCGCCAGTGCGCGGGGGCGACATGGAGCTGGGTCAGCGTCATCGCCCCGCCGACCGGCCGGAAGGCGGCGACGCCGGTGAGGGCGCCGTCCGACTCGGCGCACAGCACGGCGTCGCCCCGGTCGACGGCCGCCGCCCAGCCCTGCCGGCTGCGGGCCAGCTCGGCGGGGCCCTCGAAGGCGTCGTCGGGGAGGTGGCCCCGGTAGTACGTGGCCCGGGCCTCCCGGTGGAGGGCGGTGATGGCGTCGAGGTCCCGGGCGGTGGCGTATCGGATCATGGCCGTGAGGACGAGGGCGGCGCGCCGGGCGGTTCCTCTGCACCCCGGGGCCGGGCCCGTGCGTCCGGGCCCTCGCGTCCGGTTCCTCTGCGCCCCTGGGCCGGCCTCCCGGGCCGGTGCCGTCACCCTCCTCGTACCGTACGCCGGTCAGGAACCGGGCCGGCCGGGGTGCTCCGGGTGGCCGTCGACGCGGCGTGGCAGGCCCAGCGGGTTGTCGTCGCGCAGCTCCGGCGGGAGCAGCGCCTCGGGGACGGACTGGTGGGTGACGGGGCGCAGCCACCGTTCCACGGCCGTCGCGCCCACGGAGGTGGACGTGGAGGTGGTGGCCGGGTAGGGGCCGCCGTGGTGCTGGGCGGGGGCGACGGCGACGCCCGTGGGCCAGCCGTCGACGAGGACGCGGCCGGCGAGCGGGGTCAGCCGGGCCAGGATGCCGGCGCCGTTCCCCCGGCCGGCCGCCTCGGCCGCGGAGAGGTGGACCGTGGCGGTGAGGTTGCCGGGCAGCCGGGACAGCACGGCGGTGGCCTCGTCGTCGCCGGCGTACCGGGCGACCACCGTGACGGGGCCGAAGCACTCCTCCAGCAGCAGGTCGTGCGGCCCGGGCGCGGCCAGCCGGGCGGCCGGGACGGTCAGGAAGCCGGCGCCGACCGTGTGGTCCCCCGCCGCGCCGGGGGTGACCGGAGCCTCGACGTCCGGCAGCGCGGCGCGCTCGGCGACGCCCGCGACGAAGGCGTCCCGCATCCGGTGGTCGAGCAGCACGCCCTCGGGGGCGTCCTCGACCGCTGCGGCGAGGGCGGCGACCAGCTCGTCGCCGTCCGCCCCGGTGGGCACCAGCACCAGGCCGGGCTTGACGCAGAACTGGCCCGCGCCGAGCGTCATGGACCCGGCGAGCCCGGTGCCGATCGTCCCGGCGCGCTCGGCGGCGGCGTCCCGGGTGACCAGGACCGGGTTGAGGGAGCCCAGTTCGCCGTGGAACGGGATGGGTACGGGACGGGCGGCGGCGGCGTCGAACAGCGCCCGCCCGCCGCGTACCGAGCCGGTGAACCCGGCGGCGGCGACCAGCGGGTGCCGGACCAGCGCCACGCCCGCGTCGAAGCCGTGGACCAGCCCGGCGACCGCCCGGGGCAGGCCGTGCCGCTCGGCGGCCCGGCCCAGGACGTCGGCGGCCAGCGCGGAGGTCGCCGGGTGGCCGGGGTGGGCCTTCACCACGACGGGGCAGCCGGCCGCGAGCGCGCTGGCGGTGTCCCCGCCCGGGACGGAGAAGGCGAAGGGGAAGTTGGAGGCGGCGTACACGGCCACCACCCCCAGCGGCACCTTGTAGCGGCGCAGGTCCGGGACGGGCGGGGTGGCGGTGGCGTCGGGGTGGTCGATGACGACGTCCAGGAAGGCGCCCTCCTCGACCACACCGGCGAAGGCGCCCAACTGGTAGCAGGTGCGGGCCAGTTCGCTGGTGAGCCGGGCCGGGCCGAGCGCGGTCTCGGCGTCGGCCTCCGCCACCAGCCGGTCCCGGTCCTCCTCCAGCAGCGCGGCGGCGCCGCGGAGGAACGCGGCCCGGACAGCGCGGTCGGCGAGCGCGTCACGGGCCGCGTGGGCCGCGCGTACGGCCCGGTCGACGTCGTCCGGCGTGGCCTCGGTGCCGACCGCGCCCCGGCGCTCCCCGGTCCGGGGGTCGACACTCCACACCTGTGCTGCTGCCACCACCACGTCCTCTCCCCGAACCGAACCGGACGGATCCCTGCGGTCGTTCGATATCCTGAACGGCGTTCCGGACACTGGACGCGACCCGGCACCGGGCGCGACCCTGGAGACGGACGCGACCCGGAACCGGACGCGACTCTAGGGACGGGCGCGGCGGGTCACAAGAGGGCTCCCTCCGGAGCCCACCGGAGGGGCGGGTACGGATGACGGCCGACGGATCCGGCGGGGCGCATGTGAAGTCCGCCGTACGCACGGTGGAGCTGCTGGAGTTCTTCGCCCGGCACCCCGGGACGCACTCCCTCGCGGCCGTGCAGGAGGCCCTCGGCTACCCCAAGTCCAGCCTGTACGTGCTGCTGCGCACCCTGGTGGAGCTGGGCTGGGTGGAGACGGACACCACCGGCACCCGCTACGGCATCGGGGTGCGCGCCCTGCTGATGGGCACGGCGTACGTCGAGGGCGACGAGGTCGTCGCCCTCGCCCGCCCGGCCCTGGACCGGCTCGCGGACGAGACCGGCGAGACCATCCACCTCGGCCGGCTCGACGGGACCGGGGTCGTCCACCTCGCCACCCGGGAGTCGCGGCACCGGCTGCGCCCGGTGAGCCGGGCCGGGCGGCGGCTGCCCGCCCACTCCACCGCGCTCGGCAAGGCGCTGCTCGCCACGTACACCGACGACGAGGTCCGCGCGCTGCTCCCGGCCACCCTCCCGGCGCTCACCGAGCACACCATCACCGACCGGGAGCGGCTCGTCGAGGAGCTGGGCGCGGTCCGCGAGCAGGGGTACGCGGTGGACCGCGAGGAGAACACCCTGGGCCTGCTGTGCTTCGGCGTCGCGGTCCCGCACCGCGTCCCTGCCCGGGACGCGGTGAGCTGCTCGCTGTCGGCGGCCCGGTTCGCCCCGGAGCGGCAGCAGACGATCAGGGCGGCCCTGTTCGACGCCCGGGACCGGCTGGCGCGTGTGACGAGGGGGCTGTGATGGACGTCGTCCTGCGGGAGGTGCGGGAGAGCGACCTGCCGGTCTTCTTCTCCCACATGAGCGACCCCGAGTCGAGCCGTATGGCGGCCTTCACCGCCGAGGACCCCACCGACCGCGCGGGCTTCGACGCCCACTGGGCGCGGGTGCTCGCCTCGGACGCCGTGGTCCGCACGGTGCTCGCCGACGGCGAGGTCGTCGGCCACACGGCGGTCTACGGTCCGCCGGACGAGCGGGAGGTGACCTATGTCGTCGGCCGCACCCACTGGGGGCGGGGCATCGCCACCGCCGCCCTGCGGGCGCTGCTCGGCCTGGTGGACACCCGCCCGCTGCACGCGCGCGCGGCGGCGGACAACAAGGGCTCGATCCGGGTGCTGGAGAAGTGCGGTTTCACGGTGACGGGACGGGCCCGGGGGTTCGCCCACGCGCGCGGGGAGGAGACCGACGAGGTGCTCCTCCGCCTCGACGGCTGACCTCCGCGAGGCCGGACGGGTGGTGACCGGGTGTGCCGGTCCCCTCACCGCGGCGGCCCGCGCATGAAGGTTTCCTGAGAAGGACGGCGGCCCGGAACCCTCCGCTCCTCCCGATTCGTCCTTGTGTGCGGGATGAACAAGACGATCAGAAGAGCCGCCGTCTTCTCCCTGCTGCTGGTGTTCGCCCTGCTGCTCCGGGCGACCTGGGTGCAGGCGTACGAAGCCAGGGCGCTCGCGGACGACCAGCACAACCGGCGGAACACCATGGAGCAGTACGCCCATCCGCTCGGTGACATCGTCGTGGCCGGGTCACCGGTCACCGGCTCGAAGGAGACGACGGGCGGAGACCTCCGGTACAAGCGCACCTACAAGGACGGCGAGCTGTACGCGGCCGTCACCGGCTACAGCTCGCAGGCGTACGGGTCGAACCAGCTGGAGGGCATCTACGCCGACGTGCTGGACGGCACGGACTCCCGGCTGAAGAACCCCCTCGACGCGCTCACCGGCAAGCGGACCGAGCCGGGTGACGTGCTCACCACGATCGACCCGGCGGTGCAGAAGGCCGGGTTCGAGGCCCTCGGCGACGTCAAGGGCGCGGCCGTCGCCCTCGACCCCAGGACGGGCCGGGTCCTCGGCATGGTCAGCACGCCCTCGTACGACCCCTCGGTGATCGCCGGTTCGGCGGACGGCGAGGCGTGGCGGAGGCTCACCGAGGACGAGGACAAGCCGCTGGTGAACCGGGCCATCCGGCAGCCCGTGGCACCCGGCTCCACCTTCAAGCTGGTCGTCGCCGCGGCGGCGCTGGAGGACGGGCTGTACGGGTCGGTCGACGAGCCGACGAAGAGCCCCAACCCGTACCGGATGAAGGGCACCGTCACGGACCTGGTGAACGAGAACCCGTCCGCGCCCTGCGAGAACGCCTCCATCCGGGTGGCGCTGCAGTACTCGTGCAACAACGTCTTCGGGAAGATGGCCGCCGACCTGGGGCAGGACAAGGTCCGGGCGACGGCTGAGAAGTTCGGCTTCAACGACAAGGAGCAGGACATCCCGGTGCGGGCCTACCCGAGCGTCTACCCGTCCGGGATGGACGCCGCGCAGACCGCGCTGTCGGGCATCGGGCAGTTCGACGTCACCGCCACCCCGCTCCAGGTCGCCATGGTGTCGGCCGCCATCGCCAACGACGGGCTGCTGGCGTCGCCCCACATGGTGTCCCGGGTGGTGGACGGGGACGGCGACACCCTGGAGTCCCACAAGGACGGGGAGACCCGGCGGATCATGTCGCCGGACACCGCCGAGCAGCTGCGGGACGCGATGACCACGGTCGTCGAGGACGGCACCGGCTCCAACGCGCGGATCGACGGCGCCGAGGTCGGCGGCAAGACGGGCACCGCGCAGCGGGGCGTGGAGAACAGCAAGAAGCCGTACGCCTGGTTCACCTCGTACGCGAAGGACGACAGGACCGGCAAGGAGGTCGCGGTGGCGGTCCTGATCGAGGACTCCAACGCCCGGCGGGCCGAGGTCAGCGGCAACGGCCTGGCGGCGCCGGTGGCGCGGAAGATGATGGAGGCGGCGCTGAAGTAGGCCCCGCCCGAGGGCGGTTCACGGCCGCACGGTATGCAGGTCCCTTCGTACCCCTGTACGTATGGAGGACTCACCGTGCGGCCGTTGTCCCGCTACCGCCCCCGCTCGCCGTCCGGCTGGACCATCGCCGTCTTCGGGCTGCTCGCCACGGCCCTGGGGGTGGTGGGGCTCGCCGCCCCGGACGCGCTGCTCACGGTCATGGGCTTCACGCCCGTGCCGGAGGGCCGGCGCGCGGACGGCGACCACACCCTGATGTTCCTGACCGCCTCGTCGATGGCCGCGGTCAACATGGGGGTGTACTACATGCTGGCCGCGGTGGCCGACTGGCGGGCCTTCTTCCGCTGGACGGTGCCCTTCCGGCTGCTCACCTGCGCGGTGTTCCTGCTCGCCGTCGCCTCCGGCCGCGCCCCGGCCGGCTTCGCCGGAGTGGGGCTGTGGGAGGGCCTGGGCGCGCTCGCCACCGGGGTGGCGCTGCGGTACGAGCGGAGGGCGGCGGGCGCCGTCACAGACGGCGGCGCGCCCGGTCCCGCAGCGCGGCGACGCGGAGCACCACCACCACGGTGAACAGGGTGGCGGCCACCGCCACATAGCCCCACTGCTCGGTCGCCCCGGTGGCCACGCCGATCGCCCCGAGGAGCGCGCCCAGACCCAGCACCAGGCAGGCGGCCGTCCAGGCGATGTCCGAGGCCCGCTCCCGCAGCCGTCCCCGCTGCACGGTGCCCGGTTCCAGGGCGTCGAGTGTTCCGTCCGCGCGCATCTTCCGCTCCCCTCGTCCGAACGGCCCTTACCCTCCCCCGTGTAACCCGCCGGGCCGTCCTCAACCACGCGCGCGTGCACGGGCCTTAGGCCGTACCGGGGTGGCCGGGCCGGGGATGGGGAGGGTGCCCGATCCGGCCGGGGGGCCTCAGTGCGCACGCTGACGGCATGGTGAAGGGATCGGTGGGGCGCGTCCTCGGGGACCGCGCGGCCCGGCTGTATCTGGCCGGGGTGGTGGTGTCGGGCTTCGGCTCGGCGGGGATGTGGCTGGTCGCGGGCGTCTGGGTGAAGTCCCTGACCGGGTCGGACAGTCTGGCGGCGCTCGCGGTGTTCGCCCCGTGGGCGCCCGTCCTGGCCGGGCCGACGCTGGGGGCGGTGGCGGACCGGGTGCGGCGCGGGCCGCTGCTGGTGGGGGTGAACCTGGCGATGGCCGCGCTGCTGCCGGTGCTGCTGCTGGTCGACTCCCCCGGCCGCGTGTGGCTGCTGTTCACGGTGCTCTTCCTGTACGGGGCCGCGGCCACCGTGCAGGACGCGGCGGAGGCGGCGCTGCTGCCCGGCGCGGTCGGCGCGGAGCTGCTGGGCGACCTCAACGGGCTGCGGCTGACCGCCGGCGAGGGCATGAAGCTGATCGCGCCGCTGACCGGCGCGGCGCTGTTCACGCACGCGGGGGCGGCGCCCGTGGTGCTGCTGGACGCGGCGTCCTTCGCGGTGGCGGCCGGGCTGTTCGCACGGATGCGGGTGCGGGAGGAGCCGGCCCGCGCCCGTACGTCCGGGACGTGGGAGGGGGCGCGGCGGCTGTGGCGGTCGGCGCGGCTGCGGCCGCTGGTGGCGGCGGGCGCGGTCACCATGGGCCTCGCGGGGCTGAACGGGGCGGTGGCGTACGCGGTCGTGGACGACGTCCTGGGCCGGTCCCCGTCGTACGCGGGCGTGCTGTACGCGGCGCAGGGTGCCGGGTCGGTGGTGGCCGGGATCGCGGCGGGACCGCTCGCGCGGCGGCTGGGCGAGCGGGGGCTCGTGGCGGCGGGCGTCGCGCTGTTCGCGGCCGGCGCGGGCGGGCGCGCCCTGCCGTACGACGCGACGGCGCTGGTGTGCGGGGCGCTCGTCGGCGCGGGCCTGCCGTGGGTGCTGGCCGGGGCGCTGACCGCGGTGCAGCGGTGGACGCCCGGCGAGGTCCTGGGCCGTACCGCCGCCACCGCGAGTACCCTGCTGTTCGTGCCCAACGCCCTGGCCCTGGCGCTCGGCGCGGGCCTGGTCGCCGTGGTGGACGTCCGGGTCCTGCTGCCCCTGGTCGGGGCGGCGGGGCTGCTGACCGCCCTCGCCCTGGCCCTCGCGCGGCCGTCCGCCCCGTGATGGGCAACGGCGGGCCGCCCCGGTGGCCGGCGCGGAAAACCGGGTGACGGGCGCGGTGCCCGGCCCGGATGATGCCGCCCATGCCCCGACCCCATGGTTTCGCGTACGAGCGCCACGCCGACGGCACCGTCGGCATCACCCATCACGGCCGCCCCGCCGGCACCCTGCGCGGCGCCCGCGCGGAGAAGTTCCTCGCCGAGGCGGAGTCCGGCGACGCCCAGCTGGTGATGGCGCGCTGGACCGGCGCGTACAAGCACGGCAACGAACGCGCCGCCCGCGACCATCCGCGTAACCGGAGTGGCCGAAGGTAAGGGAACGGCAAAGCTGCCTCGCTCGTTACCCCGGCATGACAGCTATGACCCCCGGCTCGAACATCCCGCTTCCCGTCACCCGTGTGGCGGTGGACGTCGCCGCGCCCGTGCGGCTCGACGTATCGGGCCTGCTGCTCACCGCCGACGGCAAGGTGCGCTCCGACGACGACTTCATCTTCTACAACCAGCCGTCCGGCCCGGGCGTGACCCACCGGTCCGGCGGCGGCTCGGCGCCCGACGCGGTCGTGGTGGACACGGCCGCCGTCCCGCCCGGCATCGAGAAGATCGTCGTCACCGCGAGCCCGGACGCCCCGGGGCAGACGTTCCAGGGCATCGAGCCCACCGCCACCGTCCGCGGCGCCGACGACGGCCAGGTGCTCGCCACCTTCACCCCGCCCCGGCTCGGCACGGAGACCGCCCTGGTGGTCGTCGAGATCTACCTGCGCAACGGCGCCTGGAAGGTCCGCGCCGTCGGCCAGGGGTACGCCAACGGGCTGGCCGGCATCGCCACCGACTTCGGTGTCTCGGTCGACGAGGAGCCGGCGCAGGCCGCCCCCGCGCCCGCCCCGGCGGCACCGGCGGCACCGCCCGCCCCGCCCGCCCCTCCGGTCGCGCAGACCGCGCCGCCCGCTCCCCCGGCCGCGCCCGCCGCGCCCCCGGCACCGGCGCCCGGCGCCGGGAAGATCAACCTGGACAAGGGCCGGGTCAGCCTCCAGAAGAACCAGACCGTCTCCCTCGTCAAGGGCGGCCGTCCGCTGCTCTCCCAGGTCAAGATGGGCCTCGGCTGGGAGCCCGCGTACCGGGGCAAGGACATCGACCTGGACGCCTCCGTCATCGCCTACGGCCCCCAGCGCAACCACCTGGACAGCTGCTACTTCGGCAAGCTGACCATCCTCGGCGGCGCGGTCAAGCACTCCGGGGACAACCTCACCGGTGAGGGCGCGGGCGACGACGAGGTGATCACGGTCGACCTCGGCCGGCTGCCCGCCGACGCCACCGGGCTGGTCTTCACGGTCAACTCCTTCTCCGGACAGAAGTTCACCGAGGTCGCCAAGGCGTACTGCCGGCTGATGGACGCGGCGACCGGCGAGGAGCTGGTCCGCTTCGACCTGACGTCGGCCGAGCCGCAGACCGGCGTCATGATGGCCAAGCTGATCAAGCAGTTCTCCGGCGAGTGGGAGATGACCGCCATGGGCGACTTCGTGAAGTCGAGGACCGTGCGCGGCATGGTGAAGCCGGCCGCGCAGGCCCTCTGACCCCTCCCGGGCTCTCAGCCTCCGTAGACGTCCTCCACATAGCGCCCGTCCGCGACGAGGCGGTCCAGCCAGACCCGGGCCGCCTCGTCGCCGGCGTCCGGCGCGTGTTGTGCGTACAGCGCGCGGAAGGCGTCCCGGACGCCCGGTGCCATCCGGGTGGCGTCCCCGCACACGTACACCCGGGCGCCCCGCCGGAGCAGCGGCCACAGCTCGGCCGCGTCGGCCGCGATCCGGTGCTGGACGAAGCGGGCGCCGTCCACCGGGGCCTCGCTGAACGCCGGCCGCAGCGACACGGCGCCCCCGGCCTCGGCCGCCCGCAGCTCCCGCGCGTGCAGGTAGTCGGCGTCCGGGGCGTCGCACCCGAAGTACAGCAGCGCCGGCCCCAGTTCCCGGGCCCCGCCGTCCAGCAGGGCCCGCCGGTCGGCCACCACGCCCCGGAAGGGCGCCAGTCCCGTCCCGGCGGCGACCATGATCAGCGGCTCGTCGCCGTGGACCACCCGGAATGCCTCCCGGCACGGCCGGACACCCGCGAGCACGGTGTCCCCCGGCCGGAGCGCGGCCAGGTACGCGGAGCCGGTGCCCGGGGCGGCGGCCGACACCATCAGATCGGCGTGGCGGGGGTCCACGGCCGGTGACGACGACACCGAGTAGGTGCGCGGGCGCATCGGCTCCAGCACCTCCAGCAGCACGGGCCAGGTCAGCGCCCCGCCCAGCGCCGGGTACGTCTCCGCCAGCTCCGGCAGGGTGGCCGTGCCCGGCGGGGTGGCGCGCAGGGCGGCGGCCTCGGGCGGGCACGGGACGAGCTCGGCGAGCCGGGCGAGGGCGGCGGCGCCCGGCCGGTGCCCCAGATCCACCAGGTGGGTCAGCAGTTCCCGTACGGTGACCGGCCGGTCCACCGCGAGGGCGGCGCGCCCGGGGCGGGCCGGGACGATGCTCAGCACGGTGTCCGGATCGGCGCCCAGCAGCCGCGCCGTGCGGTCCACCAGGGCGGGCGGGTTGGCGGGCAGGACGGCGAGGTGGTCGGCCGTGCGGTAGGTGACGCCCTCGGGGAGGGCGACGCGGACGAACCGCTTCACGCGCGCGTACCCCGGTTCCGTCAGGCTCCAGCTCTCGGTCACCGTCATCGGGGTGAGCCCGTGCCGCTCCGCCACCGCGTCCAGCGGGCCGCCCGACAGCTCGGTGACGGTGTACGCGGGCACGACCCCGGCCGCCCCGTCCGGCCCGCCCGCCTCGTCCGCCGACGCCGGGTCGCCGTACCGCTCCAGCAGGGCCCGCAGCAGGCCGTCCGTGAACGCCCGTACCGCTCCGCCCAGATCGCCGGAGGCGTCGGCCTCGCCGCGCGCCACCAGCCGGTCGCCGCCCAGCTCCGCGAGCCGCTCGTCCAGGCGGGCGGGTACGCGCTGGTAGGTGGCGGCCCAGTTGCGGTCGCCGACGCCCAGCACGGCGTACGGAACATCTCGTACCGCCTCCGCGCCGGCCTTCTCCAGCCACTCGGCGAACCCGGCCGCGTCGTCGGTGGGGCGGCCGTTGTAGGAGGCGGCGACGACCACGACCGGCCGGCCGGCGGGCAGGCCGCCGGTGTACGCGTCCAGCGGCGCGACCTCCGCCGCGCAGCCCGCGCCCTCCGCGGCGGCCGCCAGGTCCTGGGCGAAGCCCCGGCACGTCCCGTAGTTGCTGCCGTGCAGCACCAGCACCTCCGTGCCCGGCAGCACGCGCGCGGGGCCCTGGGCGCGGCGCTCCGCCGGTACCGCCGGCCCGGTCCGGGGGGCGGCGAACCGCTCGGTGCGGGGCAGCACGGTGAGCGTGAAGCCGTCCGGCTTGAGGGTGAGCGCCTCCTTGACCCGCAACCGGTACCCGGCGTGGTCCACGAAGCGGTACCGGTGCACCAGCAGGGCCAGCAGCATCGTCGCCTCGTGCAGCGCGAACTGCCGCCCGATACAGGCGCGTTCCCCCGTCCCGAAGGGCTTGTACGCGTGCGCCGGGCGGGCCGCCTCGGCCTCCGGGGCGAACCGGGAGGGGTCGAACAGGTCCGGGTTGTCGCCCCAGAGGCCCGCGTCGCGGTGCAGCATCGGCACCACCACGGTGGCCGCATCCCCGGCCCGCATCGGGATCCGGCCACCGAGCAGGGTGTCCACGCGCGCGTGGCGGCTGAAGGCGGCGGCCGTCGGCCACAGCCGCAGCGCCTCGTTCAGCACCTGGCGGGTCCGGCGCAGCAGCCCGACGTCCTCGAACGACGGCTCTGGGTCGGCCGTGGCGCCCCACAGCGCGTCCACCTCCCGCTGGACGGCCCGCAGTTCACCCGGGTGGCGCACCAGGTGGTGCAGGGCGAACGACAGGGCGCCGGACGTCGTCTCGTGTCCGGCGATCAGGAAGGTGATGACCTGGTTGCGGATGGTGGTGTGCTCCAGGCCGGAGTCCAGCATCAGCCCCATCAGGTCGTCCTGCCCGGTCTCCCCCGACTCCGTCCGGGCGGCGATCACCTCGTCCACCACGGCCGCCAGGTGGGCGGCGTCCTCGGCGAACGCCGCGTCCTCGGCGCCGTAGTCGCCTCCCGGCAGCCGTCCGAGGCGGTTCATGGACCACTCCAGGCAGCGGACCATCGCCTGGACGAAGGGGTGCGGCTCGGCACGGCCGAACGACCCGAAGTCGTAGCCGAACCCGGCCAGTCCGATGGTGTCGAGCGTCATCCGCGTCATGTCCTCGGGCACGTCGACGGGCGCGGACCCGGCCGCGTCCCACGACCGGATCAGGCGCCGCGCCACCCGCAGCATGACCGGGTGGTACGTCCGCATCGACCCGAGCGCGAAGGCCGGCATCAGCACGCCGTGGGCGGCGGCCCAGGCCGGCTCCTCGTTGTACGCGGTGAACAGGCCGTCCCCCGCGAACTCCCGGACGTTCTCCAGGGCGGGGCCGACGTGCTTGGCGAACCGTTCCTCGTCGCACAGCTCCGCGACCAGGTCCGGGTCGGCGACGAACAGGGTCTCGTGGCCGTGCAGCCGGCGGCGGATCACGGGGCCGTGCTCCCGCAGGAGGTCCATGACCTGCTGGAGCGGGGTGGCGGTCGCCGCGGCGATCTCGACGACGGGGACGGCGGTGTCGTTCCTCATGCACCTCAGCGTCGCCCCGGCCACCCGGCCGCCCCGGCGGGTCTTCTACATGATTCTGTAGTGCCATGCACGACGTCCTCTGGCGCAACCGGGCCCTGCTGATCTTCGACCGGATGCCGGTGCCCGTCGCGGTGTGCCAGACGGACGGCGAGATGCTGCTGGCCAACCCGGCCATGGCGGCGGAGTGGGGCAGCACCGCGGGCCGGCTGCCGGGGCGCAACGTCCTGGAGCTGTTCCACCCCCGCTCCGCGGACCAGGTCCACCGCATCGAGGAGGCGGTGCGCCGCGGCCACCGCTCCCGCTACCCGCTGCGCGTCGACTGGACCGGCCCGGACGGCCGCGAGCGGTACGGGGAGCTGACCGCCGACACCGTGAGCGACTCGGCCGACGCCCCGCTGTGCCTGCTGGTGGTGCTGAAGGTGCTCGGCGACCGGGAGGCGGAACCCGCCACCGGCACGGAGAAGCGGATCCTCGCCCTGGTCGCGTCCGGCGCCACGACCGACCGGATCGCCCGCTCGGTGGGCCTCACCGCCGACGGCGTCAACTACCACCTCACCCGCCTCTCCCGCCGCTGGGGAGTGCCCGGCCGTACGGCTCTGGTGGCCCGCGCCTACGTCCTGGGCGTGCTCTCCCCCGACGTGTGGCCCCCGGCGGCCGCGCCCGACCAGAAAGGCCCCCTGCCATGAACCCCACCGGCCGCCGCGTCCTCGTCACCGGCGCGTCCCGGGGCCTCGGCCGCGCCGTCGCCCTTGCCTTCGCCGCCAACGGCGACCGGGTCGCGGTGCACTACGGCTCCCGCGCCGCCGAGGCGCGCGCCACCCTGGACGCCCTGCCCGGCACGGGCCACACCCTCGTCGCCGGGGACCTCGCCGACCCCGCGGAGGCGGCGCGCGTCGCCGGCGCGGCGGCCACCGCGCTCGGCGGGCTGGACGTCCTCGTCAACAACGCGGCGGTCAACACCCGGCACCCGCTCGCCGAGACGCCGTACGAGGAGTGGGTACGGGCCTGGCAGCAGCACGTCTCGGTCAACCTGCTCGCCACCGCGCACCTGAGCCACCGGGCGGCGCGCCTCATGATCGACCAGGGCACGGGCGGACGGATCGTCAACATCGGCTCCCGGGGCGCGCAGCGGGGCGAGCCCGACCACCCGGCGTACGGCGCCACCAAGGCGGCCGTCCACGCCCTGGGCCAGTCGCTGGCGGTGTCCCTGGCCCCGTACGGCATCGCCGTCGCCTCGGTCGCGCCCGGCTTCTTCGCCACGGAGCGCGTCGCGCCCCGCCTGGCCGGCCCGGAGGGCGCGGCGATCCGCGGCCAGAGCCCCTTCGGCCGGGTGGGCACGCCCGAGGAGGTCGCCGAGGCGGTGCTCTGGCTGGCCTCGCCGGCCGCGGAATGGGCCTCCGGCACGATCCTGGACCTCAACGGCGCGTCACACCTGCGCCCCTGAGGGACCCGTTGTGGGCAACGCCCCCTCCACCCACCAGCCCGCAGTCGGCCGACGGCCGGGGCGGGGCCGTGCCCCTCCCACCCACCGGCCCGCAGTCGGCGTACGGCCGGGGTGGGGCCGTGCAGGGTCGCCCCCGCAGCGGATCGGCGGCGTCGCCCGGTGACCGGACCGGTAGGGCAACCCGCCGACCGCGAGGAGGTGAGCCCGGAGGGGCCACACCCCCCACCCACCGGCACCGCCCCGGGGCGCACCCCAGGAACAGGCACCGTCCCGGGTGCGTTGTGCCCACCCGTTCCGCCCCAGCGGAACGAATGCCCACAACGCGGGGCCCCGTTGTACCCACCCTCCCCCAAGCTCTCGGCTTCGCTCGAGCAGGGGGGACCCCCATCGCCCTGCGGGACGATTGCCCACAACGAGGGGGCGACCGCCCGCAACCGGGGGACGTGCCGCACCGCTCCGCAGGGGCGTTTCAGGCTCGCGAGCGGGACTTGAACGCCGCCTTGCGGGCCTCCTTCGCCACCGCCTTGTCCCGGTGCAGCCGCCCGATCGCCTCCAGGACCTCGGGTGTGGCCGGGTGCTCCACCCGCCATGCCGCGTCGAAGAAGCCGCCGTGCCGGCTCGTCAGGCCCTCGATCAGCTCGCGCAGCTCCTCGGAGTCGCCGCCGCCCACCGCGTGCAGCTGCGCCGCGATGGTGTCGACGGCCAGCCAGAAGACCATCGGCTCCGGCGGCGCGGGCACGTCCGCCGCACCGCGCTCGGCGAGCCAGACCCGGGCGAGCCCGCCGAGTTCGGGGTCGTCGAGCACCTGGCGTACCGCGGGCTCCGCGTCCGCGCCCACCAGGGTCAGCGCCTGCTGGCAGTGGAGCCGGCGCAGTGGCGCTCCGGCGTCCGCGCCCTTCGCCGCGGCGAGCAGCTCGGCGGCGGCGGGCACCGCCCCGCGGGCGGCCAGCCACTGGTGCGTCTCGGCCCGGGCGGCGGCCTCCGGGTAGTGCGCGAGACCGGCGAGCAGGGCGTCCGCGCCCTTCTCGGTGAGGTCGCCGACCGCGGGCGCGTCCACGCCGGCCTCCAGCATCCGGGCGCGGACGCCGTAGAGGCCGAGCGGGGTGAGCCGGACCATCCCGTAGCGGGTGACGTCCTCGTCGTCGGCGGGCGGGGCGGGCTCCTCGCCCTCCTCGGCCATCAGGGCCTCGTCGACGGGCTGGTACTCGACGAGGCCCACCGGCTCCAGGACCCGGAACTGGTCGTCGAGCCGCATCATCGCCTCGGAGACCTGCTCCAGGACGTCGTCGGTCGGCTCGCCCATGTCGTCGGGCACGATCATCGACGCGGCGAGCGCGGGGAGCGGGACGGGCGCGTCGCCGGAGCCGCCCTCGGTGACGGTGAGGAGGTACAGGTTGCCGAGGACGCCGTCGAGGAAGTCCGCCTCGTGCTGGGGGTCCCAGTCCAGGGAGTCCAGGTCGAGTTCGCCGTCCTCGCCGACGAGGTCGGCGAGGTCGTCGATGAGGGGGGCGGTCGCGTCGGCGAGCGCCGTCTCCAGGGCGTCCAGCCAGAGCGCCAGGACGTCCTGCGGGGTGCCGCCGGTGACCAGGGCGAGCTGGTCACCGGCCTCGGCGGTGCCGCTCTCGCCGCCGTGCTCGTCCTCCTGGGGGTCCTCGACCGCGACGAGCCCGGTGTCGACGGCGACGCGCCAGGCCTCGCTGGCGTACGCGGCGCCGTCCTCGTCCGGGTCGAGGCCCAGCGCCTCGGCGGCGGCGGGCAGTTGCTCCTCGATGAGTTCGCCGCCCGCGCCGACCCGGGTGTCCGGCCCGGCCCAGCGGGCGAGCCGGACGGCGCGGGCCAGCAGGGGGGCGACGAGCGCGTCACGCGCCAGCTCCGCGTCCGAGGGCAGCCGCACCGGCGGCAGGGCGGGGCGATCCGACGACATCAGCGGTTTCTCCTCGGGACGTTCGTGGTCGGGCGGCCCCCAGCGTAGACGTATTCGCGCACCCACCCGGACGTTCATGTACCGGTCGAATTCCGGCCACTCGTGAACCCTTGACAAGGACGGGTCACAGCCAAGAGATTGACGCGCGTAGAGCTACCCGCAGGTAGATCGCCACCACCTCCCACCACCCACCGGAGCCCCTTGATGTCCTCATCCCTGCCGAGAACGACCTCCCGCACCGCCGCCGTTTCGGCCGTCGTGGCCGCCGCCCTCGCGGCGGGCCTCCTCGCCACGGGCGCGGCGACGGCCGCCGGAGCGCCGGACGACGCCATACGCATCCACGACATCCAGGGCACCACCCGCACCTCGCCGCTGGTGGGGCAGCAGGTCTCGGGCGTGGCCGGCGTGGTCACCGGCGTCCGGACGTACGGCTCGCGCGGCTTCTGGTTCCAGGACACCGCGCCGGACAAGGACCCGGCCACCAGCGAGGGCGTGTTCGTCTACACCGGCTCGGTCCCGACCGTCGCCGTCGGTGACGCGGTCACCGTCTCCGGCACGGTCACCGAGTACGTCCCGGGCGGCGCGGCCTCGGGGAACCAGTCGCTCACCCAGATCACCAAGCCCACGGTCACCGTGGTCTCCTCGGGCAACCCGGTCCCGGCACCCGTCACGCTCTCGTCCCGCTCCGTCCCGTCCGCCTACACGCCGCAGGGCGACCCGGCGGCCGGCGGGTCCATCAACGGCCTGACGCTGCGTCCGGGGCGGTACGCCCTGGACTACTTCGAGTCCCTGGAGGGCTCGAACGTCCGCATCGGCTCCTCCCGGGTGGTCGGCGCGACCGACCCGTACCACGAGCTGTGGGTGACGGTGAAGCCGCGCGAGAACGACAACCGGCGGGGCGGCACGGTCTACGGCTCGTACACCTCGCAGAACACCGGGCGCCTCCAGATCCAGTCCCTCGCGCCCGTCGCCGAGCAGCCCTTCCCGAAGGCGAACGTCGGCGACTGGCTGACCGGGACGACCGAGGGCCCGCTGGACTTCAACCAGTTCGGCGGCTACACGCTCACCGCCCGTACCCTCGGCACGGTCGCCGACCGCGGCCTGGAGCGGGAGCGGACCAGGAAGCAGCACCGCGGCGAGCTGGCGGTCGCCACGTACAACGTGGAGAACCTCGACCCGTCCGACCCGCAGGAGAAGTTCGACGCGCTGGCGAAGGCCGTCGTCGACAACCTGGCGTCGCCCGACATCCTCGCCCTGGAGGAGATCCAGGACAACAACGGCGCCAAGAACGACGGTACGGTCGCCGCCGACCAGACGCTGAAGAAGTTCACGGACGCGATCGTCGCGGCCGGCGGCCCGGCGTACCAGTGGCGCTCCATCGACCCGGAGAACAACAAGGACGGCGGCGAGCCGGGCGGCAACATCCGCCAGGCGTTCCTCTTCAACCCCGAGCGGGTGTCCTTCACGGACCGCGCGGGCGGTGACGCGGTGACGGCGACCGGTGTCGTACGGGAGAAGGGCCGGGCGGCCCTGACCCACTCCCCCGGCCGGATCGCCCCGGCCGACACGGCGTGGGAGAACAGCCGCAAGCCGCTGGCCGGCGAGTTCACCTTCCGCGGCCGGACGGTCTTCGTCGTCGCCAACCACTTCGGCTCGAAGGGCGGCGACGAGTCGCTGGTCTCGCACCACCAGCCGCCGAACCGTTCCTCCGAGGCCAAGCGGCTCCTGCAGGCGCAGGCCGTCAACACCTTCGTCAAGGACGTCCTGAAGGCGCAGCGCTCCGCCGCTGTGGTGGTGCTCGGCGACATCAACGACTTCGAGTTCTCCGGGACGACGAAGGCGCTGACGGCCGGGGGCGCGCTGCGGGCGGCGGTCACCTCGCTGCCGCGCTCCGAGCGCTACTCGTACGTCTACCAGGGCAACAGCCAGGTGCTGGACCAGATCCTGACCAGCCCGTCGATCGACCGCTTCGCGTACGACAGCGTGCACATCAACGCCGAGTTCGCCGAGCAGAACAGCGACCACGACCCGCAGGTGCTGCGCTTCCGCCCGTGAGGCCCGGCGCCGGGCCTCACCCCGCCGCGGTGAGGCTCAGCGCGGGCGTGTAGCGCCGTACGCCGCCGCCGGTGACGCCGGGCCAGGTCTGCACCCGCTGCCACAGCGGGGTGGCGGACCCGATCCCGTCGCCGGGGGCGGCGAGCGCCGCCCGGTGCGCGCCGGCGCTCTCCCACTCGGCGTAGTTGAGCACCCGGGTGCCGTCGGTGCCGGTGTGGAAGTGGGCGGCGATGCCGCCGGGGTGCGGGGCGGGCTCGTCGCCCAGCGCGTCGAACACGGCGTCCACCCAGGCGCGTTGACGGTCGGCGTCGGGTCCGTCGAACTCGACGTCCACGACGACGACGCAGCCGGGGATCCGGGTGTCGCCGGGAGCCGCCGTCCCGCTGCGGTAGGGGGTGTACGTGTGCAGGGCGACCCGCTCGATGCCGGGGACGGCGGCGTCGATCTCGGCGTTCCTGTCGTCGCGGTGGGTGCGGACGAAGTGCTGGTACGCCTCCTCGCCGGTCCACTGCGCGTAGTGCAGCAGGGTGTCGCCGTCCTCGCCGGTGTGGACGGTGTACGACAGGAGTCCCCCCGCCGGCCAGTCGCGGGCGTGCCATGCCGTGGCGATGGCCTCGACGGCGGCCTTCTGCCGCTCGGGGGTGCCGACGCGCCAGGTGCTCACCGTGACGACGCCGACGCCGGGGCGGAGCAGGTCGGGGCGGGCGTGGGGCTGGTCGACGACGGTCATGGCGTGTCCTCTCGTGACGCCGCGTCCCGGGGCGGGGCGCGTGCGTACCCGCCATGGTCGAAGATCAAGCGCGGTTGAGGTCAAGAGACGCCGACGGGCGGCTCCGGCCGTGTGGTCCGGAGCCGCCCGTGGCGGGGTTGTCCGCGCGTCAGCCCGGCCAGGTGCCGGTCAGCCGCCGCACCCCCACCGCGCCGGAGCGGTCCACCGCGGCCTTGACCACGGCGAAGATGGCGCCCTGGATGGCGGCGGCCAGGAGGATCTCCTTCCACTCCCGTTCCTCGTCCATCGCGTCCGGGGCGTCGCCGTCGCCGACGGCCGCCCACGCCTTGGCGAACAGCGTGCTCGCCATGGCGCCGCCCGCCATGCCGAGCAGGATGCCCACCGGCCGGTAGAGGAGTTTCTGCTTGCGCTTCTTCTGCTTGGCCATGTCCTGCCGTCACCCCCACTTTCCGCTGCGCCGCAGGCTGTACAGCACGACTCCCGCGACCACCACCGCGGCCACCGCCGCGAGGAGGGGGCGTGAGTGCTCACGCACCGGTTCCGGGGTCTTGTCGTGCACCAGGTGCGCGGCGCGCCTCTTCACGTCCGTCTTGGCCATCAGCTGGTCGATGGTCTCGCCGAGCTCCTGCCGCTTGCGCGCCGCCTCCAGGCGGAGCTCGTCAGGTCCCGGGCTGCGGGCGTTGTCCCGTGTCATCGGTGGACCCTCTCCTTGATCTCGTGGACGTCCGAGCGCACTCCGTCGATCGCCCGCTCCGGCTTGGGCGGCACGGCCCGCTTGAGCTGCGTACGGCCCAGCACGGCGAGCACTCCGGCCAGCGCCAGGAACAGCGCGGTCGCGATGAGGACCGCCAGCCACACGTCGAGTGCGACGGCCAGCGCCGCCGCCACGCTGGCCCACACCCCGATGAGCCCGACATACCCCACCGCCGCGGCGGCGCCCAGCATCCCGCCGCCCTTGCCCGCCCGTTTGCCCTTCTGCATCATCTCGGCCTGCGCGGTGCGCATCTCGGTCTTCACCAGGTCGGAGAGCTGTTCCGACGCCTGCTTCACCAGCTCGCCGACCGACGGTTCTCCGGCCACGCGAATCGCCTCCCATCTCGTACGGGAAGCTCCGGGTACCCCGCCGGGCGGCGCCGTGAACCAGCCAATCCGGCCGTGCGCGGGCGCGGGACAGCCCGCCGGCCGTGAGTGGCCGACGGGCTGCGGGTGTTGTATACGGGCGCTCGCGCGGGGCGGCTCAGGAGCCGACGACGCCGTTGGACCCGAAGACGGCGACGTGCTCCAGGACGTCCTCCATGGGGTCGTCGATCTGCCCGATCGACAGGAGCGTCACGTGGTGGCCGTTGTCGGAGGCGCTGTGCGCCTCGTCCGCGTGGGCGGTCCCGGAGGAGAGTGCGGCCGCCAGCGCCAGCGCGCCCGGAACGACCAGCCGTGCGATCTTCATAGGAACCGTCCCTCGCCCTGCCGGATTGTGTGACCGTGTGCGACCTGTTTATCCACCCGAGTGGCGGAAAGGTCACGCACCATCACACGAATCAGTTGTGGCTGTGGAGGATGTCGTTGAGACCGCCCCAGACCGCGTTGTTCGGCCGGGCCTCGACGGTGCCGGTGACCGAGTTGCGGCGGAACAGGATGTTGGAGGCGCCGGACAGGTCCCGCGCCTTGACGATCTGGCCGTCGGGCATGGTGACCCGGGTGCCGGCGGTGATGTAGAGGCCGGCCTCCACAACGCACTCGTCGCCGAGCGCGATGCCGACGCCCGCCTCGGCGCCGACCAGGCAGCGCTCGCCGACGGAGATGATGACGTTGCCGCCGCCGGAGAGGGTGCCCATGGTGGAGGCACCGCCGCCGATGTCGCTGCCGTCGCCGATGACGACGCCCGCGGAGATGCGGCCCTCGACCATCGAGGTGCCGAGGGTGCCGGCGTTGAAGTTGACGAAGCCCTCGTGCATGACGGTGGTGCCGGCGGCGAGGTGCGCGCCGAGCCGGACGCGGTCGGCGTCGGCGATCCGGACGCCCTTGGGCGCGACGTAGTCCGTCATGCGCGGGAACTTGTCGACGCTGGTGACCTGGAGGTGCAGGCCCTCGGCGCGCGCGTTGAGGCGGACCTTCTCCAGGTCGTCGACGGCGACGGGGCCGAGGGAGGTCCAGGCGACGTTGGCGAGCAGCCCGAAGATGCCGTCCAGGCTCTGCCCGTGCGGCTTGACCAGCCGGTGGCTGAGCAGGTGCAGGCGCAGGTAGGCGTCGTGGGCGTCGATCGGCTTCTCGTCGAGCGAGGCGATGACCGTGCGGACGGCGACGACCTCGACGCCCCGGCGGGCGTCGACACCGACGGCCTTGGCGGCGCCCTCGCCGATCAGGTTGACGGCCTGGTCGGCGGTGAGGCGCTCGGTTCCGGCGGGGCCGGGCTCGGCGACGAGCTCGGGCGCCGGGAACCAGGTGTCGAGGACGGTGCCGTCACCGGCGATGGTGGCGAGGCCGGCGGCGACGGCGCCGGTGGTGCGAGGTGCAGAAGTCATGCCAGAAACCTAACCGGCGCCCGGCCGCCCGGGCGAACCGGTCTCACGTCCCGGTCGCCCGCCCCGGACCCCCGTCCCGGGGCGGACGACCGCGGGCGGGTCAGGGGCGGGTGCCCGCCTTGTCCACGACGCCCCCGTCCACCACGGCGCTGACCGAGATCAGGGTGTCCTTCGTGGTCACCTTGGAGTCGATCATGCCTCCGGCGAGCAGCAGGGTCCGTTCGCCGCGGTACTCGTAGGTCTCCGGGTCGAGGAGCAGTTCCCTGCGCCGGTGGGTCTCCTTGGTGAACTGGTCGTCGGCGTCCGACCAGTGCACGGCGACGGCCGGGCGGCCCAGCGCGTCCTCGGCCGGGTCGGTGCGGATGACGACACCGGGGATCTGCTGGAGCGTCCGGAAGAGCGCCAGGCGGACCTTCGGCGGAAGGTTCTCCAGTTCGGTGAAGGCGAACCAGATCCGGTGGTAGTCGCCGATGTCCGGTCCGGGCGGGTCGCCCTTCGGCATGGTGACGATGCCCTGCAGGGCCCGCATCAGCTCCGGGGGCTCGCTCGGCAGCTTCTCGACCTTGGCCCGTACGTCCTTCGGTGACCCCCAGGGCGACTCCGTGACGAGGGAGTCCAGCCGGCCCGTGCTCAGCGTCCGCCGCTGCTTCCCGCTGGCGTACTGCGTCCAGGTCTCTCCCTCAAGGACGGCATAGGGCTTCCACCCGGGCTCCTTCTCCGTCACCGGGTTGAGGTCGTCGCGGAAGTTGAGAGTCGACTGCCGGGTGACCGTCTTGCGGTAGAGCCACTGTCCGTCGCCCGGTTCCGGTACGGAGGCGTACTCGGCCTTCACGCGCGGCCCGTCCGCCGGCGGGACGGCCTGCGTGACGAGCACCGCCGCGACCGCGACCGCCGTCGCGGCACCGACGGCAGCCAGCCACCGCCGGCCCCGCAGGCGCCGGGGCCGGGCCGCCTCGTCGAGGAGCCGCTGGTGGCCCGGGGCGAGGCGGGCGCGGTCGGGGGCGGGGGCGTCCGCCCGGAAGTCCTGGAGCGTCCGCATCTCATCCATGGCTGGCCTCCTGCACGAAGTCGTGTACGAGCGTGGGGTCGGCGCCGCCCAGCGCGGCCCGCACCTTCCTGCGGGCGCGGTTGAGGCGCGAGCGGACCGTGCCGACGGGGATCGACAGCGCCTCGGCGACCTCCTGGTAGGTGAGGTCCGCCCAGGCGACCAGCAGCAGGACGTGCCGGTCGCCGCCCGAGAGGGACGCGAGCGCGCCGGCCAGCGGGCCGTGGGCGGCCTGGGCGGTGATCCGGTCGTCGGCGTGGTCGACCCAGGACTCGGCGACCGGGTCGTGGCCGGTGCGGGCGAGCGCGTGGAGGGCGCGGACCTCGGTGCGGCGCTGCTTGCCGATCAGGTTGGCGGCTATGCCGTACAGCCAGGGGCGGGCGTTGGCGCGGCCGAGGTCGTAGCGGGAGCGGGCCCGGAAGGCCGCGAGGAAGGTGTCGGCCGTGATGTCGTCGGCCGCCGCGTCGCCCAGGCGCCGGCCGGCGTACCGGTGGATGTCGGCGGCGTGCCGCCGGTAGAGCTCGGCGAAGAGCTCGGGCCGGTCCAGGGACGCGGCGATGACACCGGCGTCGTCCTCGCCGCCGGGCGGGCCGGTCACGGGGTCTCCATCTGTTACGGGCGTGGTCACACCCTCTGTTCCCCGCACGCCCGGAAGGGGTTCACGCGAGCAGTCGCCCCAGCATCTCGCGGGTGCGGTCCTCGTCGTACTCGGCGTCGGTGAGCAGCACCTGGAGGCAGATGCCGTCGATCAGGGCGACCAGCGCGCGGGCGGTGGCGGGGTCGGTGCGGGCGGACAGGGCGGCGACGACGCCGTCGGTCCATTCGGCGACGACCGGGCGCAGGGCGGGGCGGCGCAGGGCGGCGAGGTACAGCTCGTACTCCAGCTCCACGCCGGTGCGGTCGCCGGCCAGCCACTGTCCGGTGAGGCGGGCGAGGCCGGCCGCGAGGTCGGCGCCGGTTCCGGTGAGGGCGGCGCTTCCCCGTACGGCACCGGCGAATCCCTCGCCGGACCGGCGCAGGGCGGCGACGAGCAGTTCGTCGAGGGAGGCGAAGTGGTAGGTGGTGGAGCCGAGGGGCACATCGGCCTCGGCGGCCACCGTGCGGTGGCTGAGTCCGGCGATGCCGCCGCGTCCGACGACCCGGATCGCCGCGTCGATGATGCGCCCGCGCCGGTCGGGGTCGTACCGGCGGGGGGTCATCAGTGGGCTCCTCCCAGATTGAGGACGACCACCCCGACGATGACGAGGGCGATGCCCAGGATCTTGACGGTGCTGGTCGACTCGTCGAGGAAGAGCATGCCGATGGCGGCGACGGCCGCGGTGCCCACTCCGGCCCAGATCGCGTAGGCGGTCCCCACGGACATGGTCTTGAGGGTCTGCGCGAGGAGCGTGAAGGCGAGCACATAGCCGGCGACGGTGATCAGCGAGGGCCACAGCCGGGTGAAGCCGTCGCTGTACTTCATGGCCGTCGTTCCCGCCACCTCGGCCGCGATGGCGGCTGCGAGCAGTCCGTATCCCATGTGTACGAGCGTACACATCGGTTCCGGATAACGTGTGCGCGTCGGATTCGCACATCAGAGCCTCATGCGTAAGTACGAGGGGGACGGGGAGTACATGTCGCAGCACACCGGGTGGGGGCCGCCGCAGGGACCTCCCGCCGGGCCACCGCCGGGACCGTACGGCCGCGGCGGCGGCTACGGCGGCGGCTGGGGCGGCTGGGCGCCGCCGCCCAAGCCTGGGGTGGTGCCGCTGGCCCCGTACGGGGTGATGGAGGTCCTCGGCGGCGCGTTCATGACCCTGGGGCGGCACTGGAAGCAGCTCCTGGGCATCGCGCTGGCCGCCTACGCGGCGGCGCTGGTCGTCTTCGGCGGGGCGCTGGTGCTGGCGTACGTGGCACTGCGCGAGGACGTCGAGCGGCTCGTGGACACGTCCCGGTACGACGCCGACGCCGCCCCCGCCGACTTCGCGCCCCTGGTGGCCGCCTTCATCGGCGTCTACCTCTTCGGGATGCTGGTCCTGCTGACCGCCAACGCCGTGGTGTACGCGAGCTGCCCGGCCGTCCTCCAGGACGCGATCCTCGGCCGCCGGGCCACCATCGGCACGGTGTGGCGGCGCGCCCGGCCCCGGGTCGGGGCGGTCCTGCGGGTCACGCTGCTGATGTGGCTGGTCGCGGCCGTGCCGATGCTGCTGATGGTGCTGGCGTTCACCGCGATCGTGCTCTCGCTGTTCGCCCTCGCCGTGGGCGAGGACGGCGGGTTCGGGTGGCTGCTGGGCCTGGCCGTCCTGGGGCTGCTGGCGACCGGCCCGGTGGCGGTCTGGCTGTGGGTGCGGTTCAGCTTCGCGCCGGCCGTCGCGGTCTTCGAGGGCCAGGGCGCGATCGCCTCCATGACCCGCTCGGCGCGGCTGGTGAGCGGCGACTGGTGGCGGGTCTTCGGGATCTCACTGCTGGGCGCGATCATCGCGGGCCTGGCGGGCTACGCCCTGCAGCTCCCCTTCTCGTTCCTCGAGGGCATCGGCGGGGACGGCTTCGGGGCGGACGGGTTCGGCGACGGCGCGCCGGGCACCGGGACCGCCGTGGCGATCCTGGTGACCGGCCTGGCCTTCGGCCTGGTCGCCCAGATCGTCTCCCAGGTCTTCACCGCCGCCTTCCCCCAGCTGGTCAACGCGCTGATCTACGTCGACCAGCGCATCCGCAGGGAGAACCTGGGCGCGACCCTCGCCGAGGCCGCGGCCGCACCGCCGCAGGGGCCGCTCAGTCCGTGAGGGACGGGAAACGGCCATGACCGCCAGTCTCCCTGGCGGGCATGGCCGTCGCAGCCGGCTTCCGGATCAGACGTTGAAGCCGAGCGCGCGGAGCTGCTCCCGGCCGTCGTCCGTGATCTTGTCCGGGCCCCACGGCGGCATCCAGACCCAGTTGATCTTCAGCTCGTTGACGATGCCGTCCGTCGCGGCCTTCGCCTGGTCCTCGATCACGTCCGTCAGCGGACAGGCCGCCGACGTCAGCGTCATGTCCAGCGTCGCGATGTTGGCGTCGTCGATGTGGATGCCGTAGATGAGGCCCAGGTTGACGACGTCGATGCCCAGCTCGGGGTCGACGACGTCGTACAGGGCCTCACGGACCTCTTCCTCGGACGCCGGCTTGGTGCCGGCCGTCTGGTTCTCGCTCATGCCGTGTTCCTCTCCGCGCCGTCACCCATCGCCTGGGCCGTCGCGTCCTTCCAGGCCATCCAGCTCAGCAGGGCGCACTTCACCCGGGCCGGGTACTTGGAGACGCCGGCGAACGCGACCGCGTCCTCCAGCACCTCTTCCATCGCGTCGTCGGGCTCGATCTTCCCCTTGGACTGCATCAGCTCCAGGAAGGTCTCCTGGATCCGCCGCGCGTCGGCGAGGTCCTTGCCGACGAGCAGCTCGTTCAGCACGGAGGCCGACGCCTGGCTGATGGAGCAGCCCTGACCCTCGTACGACACGTCGGCGACGAGCGACCCGTCGTACTTCACGCGCAGCGTGATCTCGTCGCCGCACGTCGGGTTGACGTGGTGCACCTCGGCGTCGCCGTCCCGCAAGCCCCGCCCGTGCGGGTGCTTGTAGTGGTCCAGGATGACGTCCTGGTACATCGAATCCAGCTTCACGCGTCAGCCCCTCATCCGAAGAAGTTACGGACGTGCTCCAGCCCTTCCACCAGGGCGTCGACCTCGGCGGGAGTGGAGTACAGATAGAACGACGCTCGCGTGGTCGCGGGAATTCCGTACCGCAGGCACACCGGCCGCGCGCAGTGGTGGCCGACCCGGACCGCGATGCCCTGCTCGTCCAGGACCTGGCCCACGTCGTGGGGGTGGATGTCGCCGAGCACGAAGGAGATCGCCGCGCCGCGGTCCTCGGCCGTCACCGGGCCGATGATCCGCAGGTCGGGGACCTCCTGGAGGCGGCGGACCGCGTACTCGGTGATCGCGTGCTCATGAGCGGCGATCTTGTCCATGCCGATCGCGGACAGGTAGTCCACGGCCGCGCCGAGGCCCACGGCCTGCGCGATCGGGGGCGTCCCCGCCTCGAACTTGTGCGGCGCGGGGGCGTAGGTGGACGAGCTCATCGAGACGGTCTCGATCATCTCGCCGCCGCCCAGGAACGGCGGGAGGTCCTCCAGCAGCTCCTGGCGGCCCCAGAGCACGCCGATGCCGGTCGGGCCGCACATCTTGTGGCCGGTGAAGGCCACGAAGTCGGCCTGGAGGGCCTGCACGTCCAGCGGCATGTGCGGGGCGGCCTGCGAGGCGTCGAGCAGCACCAGGGCGCCGACGTCCTGGGCGCGGCGCACTATCGCCTCGACCGGGTTGACGGTGCCCATGATGTTGGAGACCAGCGTGAAGGAGACGATCTTCGTCTTCTCGGTGATGATCTCGTCGATGTTCGACAGGTCGAGGCGGCCGTCGTCGGTGAGGCCGAACCACTTCAGCTTGGCGCCGGTGCGCTGCGAGAGCAGCTGCCACGGGACGATGTTGGAGTGGTGCTCCATCTCCGTGATGACGATCTCGGTGTCCTGGTCGACCCGGTAGGGCTCGTCGGCCCAGCCCAGCATGTTGGCGACCAGGTTGAGCGACTCCGAGGCGTTCTTGGTGAAGATCACCTCGTCGCGGCTGGGCGCGTTGATGAACGCGGCGACCTTGTCGCGCGCACCCTCGTACAGCGCCGTGGCCTCCTCGGCCAGCACGTGCACGCCGCGGTGCACATTGGCGTTGTGCCGCTCGTAGTACTCGCTGACGGCGTCGATGACCTGGCGCGGCGTCTGGGAGGTCGCCGCGTTGTCCAGGTAGACGAGCTTCTTGCCGTCGTGGAGCACCCGGTCGAGGATCGGGAAGTCCTTGCGGAGCGCCTCGGCGTCGAGGAGGCCCGGCAGCTGTGTCACGCGGATGCGCCACCCTTCGTGTACGACGCGTAGCCCTCGGCCTCCAGCTTGTCGGCCAGCTCGGGGCCGCCCGACTCGACGATCCGGCCGCCGGCGAAGACGTGGACGTGGTCCGGCTTGATGTAGCGCAGGATGCGCGTGTAGTGGGTGATCAGCAGGGTGCCGACCTCACCGCTCTCGCGCACGCGGTTGACGCCCTCGGAGACGATGCGCAGCGCGTCGACGTCGAGGCCGGAGTCGGTCTCGTCGAGGACGGCGATCTTCGGCTTGAGCAGCTCCAGCTGGAGGATCTCGTGGCGCTTCTTCTCACCGCCGGAGAAGCCCTCGTTGACGTTCCGCTCGGCGAAGGAGGGGTCCATGTTGAGGCGCTGCATGGCCTCCTTGACCTCCTTCACCCAGGTGCGCAGCTTGGGGGCCTCGCCGCGGACGGCGGTGGCGGAGGTGCGCAGGAAGTTGCTCACCGAGACGCCGGGGACCTCGACCGGGTACTGCATGGCGAGGAAGACGCCGGCGCGGGCGCGCTCGTCGACGGACATCTCCAGGACGTCCTCGCCGTCGAGGGTGACGGTGCCGCCGGTGATCGTGTACTTGGGGTGGCCGGCCAGCGAGTACGCGAGGGTCGACTTGCCGGAGCCGTTGGGGCCCATGATGGCGTGGGTCTCGCCCTGCTTCACGGTCAGGTCGACGCCCTTGAGGATCTCCTTGGTGGCGTTGTCCGCCTCGACGGAGACGTGCAGGTCGCGGATTTCAAGCGTTGCCATGGGTGACTCAGGACTCCTGGGTGACGGAGACGAGCACATCGTCCCCTTCGATCTTTACGGGGTATACGGGGACGGGGCGCGTCGCGGGAAGGCCGGACGGCTTGCCGGTGCGCAGGTCGAAGGCGGACCCGTGCAGCCAGCACTCGATCTGGCAGTCCTCGACCTCGCCCTCCGACAGCGAGACGTTCGCGTGCGAGCAGATGTCGTGGATCGCGAACACCTCGCCCTCGGTCTGGACGACGGAGATGGGCGTGCCGTCGAGTTCCACCCGCTTCGGGGTGTCCTCCTCCAGCTCGCTCAGCCCACAGGCTCGGACGAAGGGCATCAGAGGGACGCCTCCAGCTCGGCCTCGATCTTGGCGATCAGCCGCTCCTCGACATCGGGCAGGCCGATCTGCTGGACCAGCTCGGCGAAGAAGCCGCGGACGACGAGGCGGCGGGCCTCGATCTCCGGGATGCCGCGGGCCATCAGGTAGAAGAGCTGCTCGTCGTCGAAGCGGCCGGTGGCGGAGGCGTGGCCGGCGCCGGCGATCTCGCCGGTCTCGATCTCCAGGTTGGGCACGGAGTCGACCCGGGCACCGTCGGTGAGGACCAGGTTGCGGTTCATCTCGTAGGTGTCGGTGCCCTCGGCCGCGGCCTGGATGAGGACGTCGCCGATCCACACCGCGTGCGCGTCGTCGCCCTGGAGCGCGCCCTTGTAGGCGACGTTGGACGTGCAGTGCGGGGTGTTGTGGTCGACGAGGAGGCGGTGCTCCTGGTGCTGGCCCTTGTCGGTGAAGTACAGGCCGAACAGCTCGGCGGTGCCGCCGGTGGAGGCGTACTTCACGCGCGGGTGGAGGCGGACGACGTCGCCGCCGAAGGTGACGACGACGGACTTGAAGGAGGCGTCGCGGCCGACCAGCGCGTTGTGCTGGGCGACGTGGACGGCCTTCTCGTCCCAGTCCTGGATGGAGACGACGGTGAGCCGGGCGCCGTCGCCGAGGAGGTAGTCGACGTTGGCGGCGAGCACGCCGTCACCGGTGTGGTCGATGACGACGACGGCCTCGGCGAACGCGCCGAGCTCGACGACCTGGTGGCCGAAGGCGGTGCCGCCCTGGCCGTGCACGGTGATCCGGATCGGCTCGGTGAGCACGGTCTCCTTGGGCACCGTGACGACGGACGCCTTCTCGAAGGCCGAGTACGCCTGGGCGGCGACCCGGTCCACGGGCGTGCCGGCCCGGCCGAGCCGCTCGTCGTCGCGGCCGACGGTCTCGACGGTGACGCCCTGGGGCGCCTCCACGTCGACGCGCACCCCGTCGCCGGTGGCGATCGCGGTGCCGTCGTGCAGACCGCGCAGCCGCTCCAGCGGCGTGAACCGCCACTCCTCCTCGCGGCCGTGCGGGACGGGGAAGTCCGCGACGTCGAAGGACGGGGGGGCGCTCATGCGGGTGGCGACGGTGGACTCGGCGGCCACCGCGATGGAGCCGGCGGTGGTGGAGCCCGCCGGGAGATTCTGAGCCTCAGCCATGGCTGTCGGTCTGCTCGCTTTCTGCGTTCGGTGCGTTCGCCGCCGGCGGGGCGGGGCCGGCCGGGGCCGGTCGCCCCGCGGGCGGCTCGCGGGACTCACCCGGGCTCACTCCGGGTGAGCCCGGGGACGTGATCGATACGGCGGGGGGCGGGTCAGCCCACCGCGCCTTCCATCTGCAGCTCGATCAGCCGGTTGAGCTCGAGCGCGTACTCCATGGGCAGCTCCTTGGCGATCGGCTCGACGAAGCCGCGCACGATCATGGCCATGGCCTCGTCCTCCGACAGGCCGCGGCTCATCAGGTAGAAGAGCTGGTCCTCGGAGACCTTGGAGACGGTCGCCTCGTGGCCCATGGACACGTCGTCCTCACGCACGTCGACGTAGGGGTAGGTGTCCGAGCGGGAGATCGTGTCGACCAGCAGCGCGTCGCAGAGCACGTTCGACTTGGAGCCGGGGGCGCCCTCGCCGATCTCGATGAGACCGCGGTAGGAGGTCCGGCCGCCGCCTCGCGCCACCGACTTGGAGACGATGTTGGAGGAGGTGTTGGGGGCCATGTGGACCATCTTGGCGCCGGCGTCCTGGTGCTGGCCCTCGCCCGCGAAGGCGATGGACAGCGTCTCGCCCTTGGCGTGCTCGCCCATCAGGTAGACGGCCGGGTACTTCATCGTCACCTTGGAGCCGATGTTGCCGTCGACCCACTCCATGGTCGCGCCCTCGTAGGCCACGGCACGCTTGGTGACCAGGTTGTAGACGTTGTTCGACCAGTTCTGGATCGTCGTGTAGCGGCAGCGGCCGCCCTTCTTGACGATGATCTCCACGACGGCGCTGTGCAGCGAGTCGGAGGAGTAGATCGGGGCGGTGCAGCCCTCGACGTAGTGGACGTAGGCGTCCTCGTCGACGATGATCAGCGTCCGCTCGAACTGGCCCATGTTCTCGGTGTTGATGCGGAAGTACGCCTGGAGCGGGATCTCCACGTGCACGCCCTTCGGCACGTAGATGAACGAGCCGCCGGACCAGACCGCGGTGTTCAGCGAGGCGAACTTGTTGTCGCCGACCGGGATGACCGTGCCGAAGTACTCCTGGAAGAGCTCCGGGTGCTCCTTGAGCGCGGTGTCGGTGTCCAGGAAGATGACGCCCTGCTCCTCCAGGTCCTCGCGGATCTGGTGGTAGACGACCTCGGACTCGTACTGGGCGGCGACACCGGCGACGAGGCGCTGCTTCTCCGCCTCGGGGATGCCGAGCTTGTCGTAGGTGTTCTTGATGTCCTCGGGCAGGTCCTCCCAGGAGGCGGCCTGCTGCTCGGTGGAGCGGACGAAGTACTTGATGTTGTCGAAGTCGATGCCCGACAGGTCGGAGCCCCAGTTGGGCATGGGCTTCTTGTCGAAGAGGCGCAGACCCTTCAGCCGCAGCTTCAGCATCCACTCGGGCTCGTTCTTCTTCTGCGAGATGTCGCGGACGACAGCCTCGGAGAGACCGCGCTTGGCGGCGGCACCGGCCGCGTCCGAGTCGGCCCAGCCGTACTCGTACCGACCCAGGCCCTCAAGCTCGGGGTGGCTGATCTCGGTGGTCATGCGGGGTTCCTCCCGGCCGTGCTTGCGGATGCTGATGATGTGGTGTGCGGGATGTACGTCGTGCAGACACCGTCGCCGTGGGCGATGGTCGCCAGCCGCTGGACATGCGTGCCGAGCAGCCGGCCGAAGACCTCGGTCTCAGCCTCGCACAGCTGCGGGTACCGCTCGGCGACGTGGGCGACCGGGCAGTGGTGCTGGCACAGCTGCTGCCCGACCGGCGCGTTGCGAGCCGTGGCAGCGTACCCGTCCGCGCTCAGGGCCCTGGCGAGCGCCTCGGCCCGGTCCTCCGGGGCCGCGGCCTCGACGGCCTCGCGGTACGCCTCCGCCTGGGTCTCCATACGGGCCCGGGCGAACGCGGCGACGGCCGCCTCCCCGCCGGCGTTCTCCTCGATCCAGCGCAGGGCGTCGACGGCGAGCGCGTCGTACGACTGGTCGAAGGCGTCCCGGCCGCAGTCCGTCAGGGCGAACACCTTGGCGGGCCGGCCGCGGGTACGCGCGCCGTAGACCCGCTGTTCACGGGCGGCGACGACGTCGTCGGCGACCAGGGCGTCGAGGTGGCGACGGACGGCGGCCTGGGTGAGACCGAGCCGTTTGGCCAGCTCGGCCACGGTGGACGGGCCGTGGTCCAGGATGGAGCGCGCGACCCGGTTGCGCGTGGAGCGCTCCCCGGTCGCGAGTTCCTCCGCTGGAGCCGCGTGGGCCTCGCCGACGTTTTTCACAACGCCATTGTTGCGTAATTCTCCGAAGCCTGACAAGCGAGGTCCCACGGGGTGGACGGTGCCGTGCATCACTAAGGGAAACCTAACCTGACCTGCGCAAACGATCAGGCATGAGCGGCCCGGCGAGCCTCGGTGACCGGGCCTGACCTGCCCGTTTTGCCCGTTCACGGTCACCCGGCCGCCGCAGCGGCGGGGTGGCCCGGCGCACCCGCACGCGGGGCACCCCGGCCCGCTCCTTAGACTTCCGTGCATGGAAAACGAGTCCGCCGTCCGGGTCCGGGGCCTGGTCAAGCGGTACGGAGACAAGACCGCGGTGGACGGCCTCGACCTGGACGTCCGGGCGGGCACCGTGACCGCCGTCCTCGGGCCCAACGGCGCCGGCAAGACCACGACGGTGGAGACCTGCGAGGGTTACCGCCGCCCCGACGCCGGCACGGTCCGCGTCCTGGGCCTCGACCCCGTCGCCGACGCCGCCCGCCTGCGGCCCCGGATCGGCGTGATGCTCCAGTCGGGTGGCGTCTACTCCGGCGCCCGCGCCGCGGAGATGCTCCGCCACATGGCGAAGCTGCACGCGCACCCCCTCGACGTGGACGCCCTGATCGAGCGGCTCGGGCTCGGGTCCTGCGGCCGGACGACGTACCGGCGCCTCTCCGGCGGCCAGCAGCAGCGCCTGGCGCTCGCCATGGCCCTGGTCGGCCGCCCCGAGCTGGTCTTCCTGGACGAGCCGACCGCGGGCCTCGACCCGCAGGCCCGCCGCGCCACCTGGGAGCTGGTCCGCGAGCTGCGCGCCGACGGCGTCACCACCGTGCTGACCACCCACTTCATGGACGAGGCCGAGGAGCTCGCCGACGACGTGGCGATCCTCGACGCCGGGCGGGTCGCCGCCCAGGGCAGCCCCGACGAGCTGTGCCGGGGCGGCGCGGAGAACACCCTCCGCTTCACCGGCCGCCCCGGGCTGGACCTGGGCTCGCTGCTCAAGGCGCTCCCGGACGGCACCGCGGCGGCCGAGCCGGCGCCCGGCACGTACCGCATCAGCGGCACCGTCGACCCGCAGCTGCTGGCCACCGTCACCACCTGGTGCGCGCAGCACGGGGTGATGCCCGACGGGATAGCGGTCGAGCGGCACGCCCTGGAAGACGTCTTCCTCGAACTGACCGGCAAGGAGCTGCGTTCATGAGCGGCGGAACCTTCACGCCCCGGCCCGGCGCCGCCCCGGCCGGGCGGATGATCGCCGCGCAGGCCGCGTTCGAGACGCGGATGCTGCTGCGCAACGGCGAGCAGCTCCTGCTCACCGTGATCATCCCGTCGCTGCTGCTGGTGCTCTTCTCCACGGTCGACATCGTGGACACGGGCGGCGGGAAGGCCGTCGACTTCCTGGCGCCCGGCGTCCTCGCGCTCGCCGTGATGTCGACGGCCTTCACCGGCCAGGCCATCGCCACCGGTTTCGAGCGGCGGTACGGAGTGCTCAAGCGGCTGGGCGCCTCACCGCTCCCCCGCTGGGCGCTGATGACGGCCAAGACCGCGGCCGTCCTGGTCACCGAGGTGCTCCAGGTGGCGCTGCTGACCGTCATCGCGCTGCTGCTGGGCTGGTCCCCGCAGGGCGGTCCGCTCCCGGTGGTGCTGCTGCTCCTGCTGGGCACCGCCGCCTTCTCGGGGCTGGGGCTGCTGATGGCCGGCACGCTGCGCGCCGAGGCGACGCTGGCCGCCGCGAACCTGGTGTTCCTGCTGCTCCTCGTGGGCGGCGGGGTGATCGTGCCGCTGGACAAGTTCCCCGGAGCGGCGCGCGCGGTGCTGGAGCTGCTGCCGATCTCGGCGCTCTCGGACGGGCTGCGGGACGTGCTCCAGGGCGGTTCGGGGATGCCCTGGGGCGCGGCCGGGATCCTCGCCGCCTGGGCGGTGCTGGGGCTGGGCGCGGCGGCCCGCTTCTTCCGCTGGGAGTAGCCCCGCGGCGGGGCCCCCGGCACAGGGGGGCCTCGTGAATCGGTGCACAAGCGGGCGCCTACGATGGTGTCCGTGTTGACCCCCCTCGCCTTCATTGCCCAGCGCTGGACCCCCTCCCCCCGGACCGTCCGGCGCGCCGCGCTCTCCGCCGTGATCATGACCGTGGTCATCATCGTGACGGGCGGCGCCGTCAGGCTTACCGGCTCCGGCCTCGGCTGCGACACCTGGCCCAAGTGCACGGACGACAGCCTGTTCACCACCTCCGAGCAGGGCATCCACGGTGCCATCGAGTTCGGCAACCGGATGCTGACGTATGTGGTGTCGGCGGCCGTGGGCTGGGTCATCGTGGCGTCCCGCGCGGCCAAGCCCCGGCGGCGCGGGCTGAACCGGCTGACCTGGCTGCAGTTCTGGATCGTGGCGCTGAACGCCGTGATCGGCGGCATCACCGTCCACATGGAGCTGAACCCCTGGACGGTGGCGGTCCACTTCCTCGCGGCCAACGCGCTGCTGACGGTGACCACCGTCACCTGGGTACGGGCCGGCGAGGGCGACGGCCCGGCCCGCCCGCGGGTGCCGTCCCCGGTGCGGAAGCTGGGCCTGGCCCTGATGGTGCTGGCCGGCCTGCTGGTCGCGGCGGGCACCACGGTGACCGGCTCGGGCAAGCACGCGGGGGACAGCAGCGACGTGCCGCGGATGCCGTTCGACTACACCTCGGTCGCCCAGGTGCACGCCCTGTTCGCCTGGGGCGTGTGCGCGCTGGCGCTGGCGATGTTCTTCGCGCTGCGGGTGGTGGACGCCCCCGACGACACCCGGCGGCGCGCCCGCGACCTGCTGCTGGTGCTGCTGGCGCAGGGCGGGATCGGGTACGTGCAGTACTTCACGGGCGTCCCGGAGGTCCTGGTGGGCCTGCACATGCTGGGCTCGTCCCTGATGTGGATCGCGGTGCTCCGCCTGGTGCTGAGCCTGCGCGAGCGCCCCTCGGACGTCCCCGGCGCGGCGGTCCCGGCCCAGGCGCCGGACGCGGAGCTCAGCCCGGCGGCGCGGCCGGCGTAGCCGGGGCCAGCTCCTCCAGCCGGTACACGCGCCGGGCGTTGCCCGCGCAGATCAGGCCGGCCACCCGCTGGGCGTCGGTGCGGGACCAGGCGCCGTCGCGCACCCACCCGGCCAGCACCCGGGTGAGCGCCTCGCGGAACACCGAGGCGCCCACCACGTGCAGCTCGGGCAGCCCGCGCGCCCCGCTGGAGAACAGCAGCTTGCCGAACGGCGCCAGCTCCAGGGTCTCCGCCAGGACGGCCGCCGCCCGGGCGCCGGTCCGCGCGAGCGCGGGCCCCAGATCGGCGTACACGTGCGGGAACACGCTCGCCAGGTGGGCGGCCTGCCGGTGGTGCGGGTAGCCGTGCAGCAGCACCAGGTCGGTGCCGAGCCCCGCGGTGGCCGCCGCGAAGTCGCCGAGGGACACGGGGTCGTCGTCGCCCAGGTGCAGCTGGAGGGGGCGCCCGGAGGAGACGGCGATCCACAGCAGGTGCCGCAGCAGGACCGGGTCGGTGAGCGCCCCGCCCGCGCGGCGGCCCGCGAGCCAGCGCCCGGCCGCGCCCCGCACCTCGCCGGGCCCGGGCGGCGCGGGCGCGAGGGCGAGCCCGTGGCGCACCGCCGCGACCGAGGTGAAGGCGGCGGCGGAGAGGGCCGCGCCGTGGACGGCCTCGGCGAGGTTGGCGAGCAGCGAGTCGACGGTGCCGGAGGTGTCCGCGACCTGCTGGGCGAGCAGCTCCAGGCGGACGATCTCATGGGCCCGGGCGTCCCCGGCGGCGGCGGTCTCGGCGGGGCCGGTGAGGTCGCCGGGCAGGCCGGTCTCCACGAGGTAGGTGGAGATGCCGGTGGCGCGCAGCAGCAGCCGGCCGGAGCGCAGCACGCCCAGCTCACGGCGGCGGGCCAGGTAGCGGGCGGGCGGGCAGTGCGGTTCGAGGCCGAGCAGGGGCGGGCACCAGCGGCGTACGGCGAAGCCGGTCTGGGTGTCGAAGAAGGTGGTCCCGGCGGCGGGCGGCCCGGCGGCCCGGCCGAGCAGGGTCTCGAAGGTGCCCAGCCCCAGCTCCGTGCGGAGCACCCCGTGGCAGTACTGGTCCACCAGCGTCGGGGTGTCGATCATGCGGGGGCTCCCTGCGGTGGACGGACCGTCACAGGGCCTAACGGGTGACCCCCGCACAAGGTGTTGCCTCAGCCGGCGGACGTCCCGGTGCCGTTCGACGCGGGCTTGTCGTCAGCGGCGGGCTTCTCCTCCGAAGCGGCTTCGGGGGCGGGCTCGGACGCGGCCTCCGCAACGGCTTCGGGGGCGGGCTCCGGCGCCGGCTTCTCCTCCGAAACAGGCTCCGGCGTGGCCTCCGGAGCGGGCTTCACCTCCGCGGCGGGCTCCGGGGCGGCCTCCGGCGCGGGCGCCGGGCCGTTGGAGGGGCCGCCGACCTGGATGCCCGCCATGCGGGTCCACTCGTAGGGGCCGGTGCGGACCCGGGCCGCGAAGTCGCCGTCGAACTCCTCGTGGAGGGTGAGGCCGGCCTTCCGCGCGGCGCTCTCGGCGATCGCGTGCGTGGGGGCGACGAGGTCGCCCCAGCCGCCGTCCTGGCCGACGAGCACGATGCGGGTGCCCATCTGGCCGAGGTGGGCGAGCTGCCCCTCGGCGCCGCCGTGCTCCTTGGAGAACGCCTGGATCTGCTTGGCGAGCTTCGCGGCCCTGCGCTCGGCCCCGGCCGCCGCCTGCGTGGTGTCGCCCTGCGTGGTGTCTGCCATGGACAGGATGCTACTCGCGGGTAGATCGACTGGCGACGGGCGGGCCGCGTGGCTTTGACCACGCGGCCCGCCCGTAGGCGGATCAGGCCCCGCTCAGCGCAGGAAGGGGTCCACGGCCACCGCCACGAACAGCAGCGACACATAGGTGATCGACCAGTGGAAGAGGCGCATCTCCTTGAGCTTGCCGCCCGTCTCACCGGCCTTGGCGCGGTTCTGCAGGGCGTGCGCCTCCCAGAGCCACCAGCCGCCGGTCGCCAGCGCCACGGCGGTGTAGAACCAGCCGGTGTAGCCGAGCGGCGTCAGCAGCAGGGAGACGGCGACCATCACCCAGCTGTAGAGGACGATCTGGCGGGCCACCACCTTGTTGGAGGCGACCACGGGAAGCATGGGCACGCCCACGCGCGCGTAGTCCTCCTTCACCTTCATCGACAGCGGCCAATAGTGCGGCGGCGTCCAGAAGAAGATGACCAGGAAGAGGATGACCGCGGCCCAGGACATCGAGTCCGTCACCGCGGACCAGCCGATGAGCACCGGCATGCAGCCGGCGATGCCGCCCCACACGATGTTCTGCGCGGTGCGCCGCTTCAGGATCATCGTGTAGACGACGACGTAGAAGAGGAGCGCGCCGAGCGACAGCCAGGCGGACAGCCAGTTGACGAGGAGCCCGAACCAGAGCGTGGAGACGACGGCGAGGGTCAGGCCGAAGACCAGGCCCTCGCGCGGCGAGACCATTCCGGTGACCAGGGGCCGCTGCGACGTACGGTCCATCAGGGCGTCGATGTCGCGGTCGATGTACATGTTCAGGGCGTTGGCGCCGCCGGCCGACAGGTAGCCGCCGAGGCAGGTGGCTAGCACCAGCCACAGGTCGGGCACGCCCTGCTCGGCCAGGAACATGACGGGCACCGTCGTGATCAGGAGCAGCTCGATGATCCGCGGCTTCGTCAGTGCCACGAAGCCCTTGACGCGGGCCCCGAATGGCCGCTTCCCCGTGCTCCTGTCGAGCACACCCGCCGGACGGGATTCGACGGCCGTCACGCACACCCCTGACAGAGACATCCCAGCGAGCCGCTCCGGACGAAGGGGGCCACGAGGCCGTGAGGGCCCGGTAAGGACTCGCGCGTACCACGCCACTCTAGACGTTGCCCATACCTCGCCCTCCCCGGGGGTCGGTCGTGTTGGAGAGGGCACCGCAAAGGGTGGTTTCCACGCTCGGATGAGCGATCGGATGAGCGGCTCCGTATTCACTTGCCGAATGCCGTACAGCCCAGTCAGGAGGCGGATCCCGGTGGATCCCGGCACTCTGGAACGACTCGAAAAAATGCGCGTTCTCACGGGGGTAGGCTCGACAGCGGCCGGTGGGATCTACGTCACCGGCATTCGACATGTGGAGAGGAGCCCTGACCCAGGGTGAGCACCAAGCCGACCACCACAGACCTCGAGTGGACCGAGTTGGACCAGCGGGCCGTCGACACCGCCCGCATCCTGGCCGCCGACGCCGTACAGAAGGTCGGCAACGGCCATCCCGGTACGGCCATGAGCCTGGCCCCGGCCGCGTACACCCTCTTCCAGAAGGTGATGCGGCACGACCCCTCGGACGCCGACTGGACCGGGCGCGACCGTTTCGTGCTGTCCGCCGGGCACTCGTCCCTGACGCTGTACACCCAGCTGTACCTGGCCGGCTTCGGCCTGGAGCTGGACGACCTGAAGGCCTTCCGGACCTGGGGCTCGAAGACCCCGGGCCACCCGGAGTACGGCCACACGGTCGGCGTCGAGACGACGACCGGGCCGCTGGGCCAGGGCGTGGCCAACGCCGTGGGCATGGCCATGGCCGCCCGCTACGAGCGCGGCCTGTTCGACCCCGAGGCGGCGCCCGGCACCTCGCCGTTCGACCACTTCGTCTTCTGCATCGCCGGTGACGGCTGCCTCCAGGAGGGCATCTCCGCCGAGGCGTCCTCGACCGCCGGGCACCAGAAGCTCGGGAACCTGGTCCTGCTGTGGGACGACAACCACATCTCGATCGAGGGCGACACGGAGACCGCGGTCTCCGAGGACACGATGCAGCGGTACGAGGCGTACGGCTGGCACGTGCAGCGGGTGGAGCCCCAGGAGAACGGCGACCTCGACCCCGAGGCCCTCTTCCGCGCGATCCAGGCCGCCAAGGCCGAGACCTCGCGTCCGTCGTTCATCGCGATGCGCTCGATCATCGCCTGGCCGGCGCCCAACGCGCAGAACACCGAGGCCGCGCACGGCTCGGCGCTCGGCGACGAGGAGGTCGCGGCCACCAAGCGCGTCCTGGGCTTCGACCCCGAGAAGACGTTCGAGGTCTCGGACGAGGTCATCGGCCACACCCGCCGGGCCCTCGACCGCGGCCGTGAGGCCCGCGCCGAGTGGGAGAAGAAGTTCCAGGAGTGGCGGTCCGCCAACCCGGAGCGCGCGGCCGAGTTCGACCGCGTCGCCGCGGGCGAGCTGCCCACCGGCTGGGAGGAGAAGCTCCCGGTCTTCGAGACCGGTAAGGGCGTCGCCACCCGGGCCGCCTCCGGCAAGGTGCTCCAGGCGCTGGGCGCGGTGATCCCCGAGCTGTGGGGCGGCTCCGCCGACCTGGCCGGCTCGAACAACACGACGATCGACAAGACGTCGTCGTTCCTGCCGGTGGGCAACCCGCTGCCGGAGGCCGACCCGTACGGCCGCACGATCCACTTCGGCATCCGCGAGCACGCCATGGCCGCGGAGATGAACGGCATCGCGCTGCACGGCAACACCCGCATCTTCGGCGGCACCTTCCTGGTGTTCTCCGACTACATGCGCAACGCCGTGCGCCTCTCCGCGCTGATGCACCTGCCGGTGACGTACGTGTGGACGCACGACTCCATCGGCCTGGGCGAGGACGGCCCGACCCACCAGCCGGTCGAGCACCTGGCCTCGCTGCGCGCCATCCCCGGGCTGAACGTGGTCCGCCCGGCCGACGCCAACGAGACGGCGATCGCCTGGCGCGAGATCCTCCGCCGCTGGACCAAGGAGTTCGGCAAGGGCGCCCCGCACGGCATGGCGCTGACCCGCCAGGGCGTTCCCACCTACGAGTGGAACGACGACGCCGCCCGCGGTGGCTATGTGCTGTTCGAGGCGGCCGGCTCCGACGGGCAGGACACCGAGCCGCAGGTCGTGCTGATCGGTACGGGCTCCGAGGTGCATGTGGCCGTGGAGGCGCGTGAGCAGCTCCAGGCCGCCGGCGTTCCGACCCGTGTGGTGTCGATGCCGTGCGTGGAGTGGTTCGAGCAGCAGGACCAGGGGTACCGGGATGCGGTGCTGCCTCCGTCGGTGAGGGCGCGGGTCGCGGTCGAGGCGGGCATCGGGCTCACCTGGCACCGGTACGTCGGCGACGCGGGGCGCATCGTCTCGCTGGAGCACTTCGGTGCCTCGGCCGACGGCAAGGTGCTCTTCCGGGAGTTCGGTTTCACCCCGGAGGCGGTCGCCGCCGCCGCCCGGGAATCCCTCGACGCCGCGGCGCGCTGACGCCGTACAGGAACTAGTAGGAGATGCAACTCTCATGACAGACGCACTCAAGCGCCTCTCCGACGAAGGCGTCGCGATCTGGCTGGACGACCTGTCCCGCAAGCGGATCACCTCGGGCAACCTGGCCGAGCTGATCGACCAGCAGCACGTGGTGGGTGTCACCACCAACCCGTCGATCTTCCAGAAGGCGATCTCGCAGGGCGACGGCTACGACACGCAGCTCACGGACCTGGCGGCCCGTGAGGTGACCGTCGAGGAAGCCATCCGCATGATCACGACGGCGGACGTCCGGGACGCCGCCGACATCCTGCGCCCGGTGTTCGACGCGACGCAGGGCCAGGACGGCCGGGTGTCGATCGAGGTCGACCCGCGCCTGGCGCACAACACCAGGGCGACGGTCGCCGAGGCCAAGCAGCTGGCGTGGCTGGTGGACCGGCCGAACACCCTGATCAAGATCCCGGCCACCGAGGCGGGTCTGCCGGCGATCACCGAGGTCATCGGCCTCGGCATCAGCGTCAATGTGACGCTGATCTTCTCGCTCGAGCGCTACCGCGCGGTCATGGACGCCTACCTGGCCGGTCTGGAGAAGGCCAAGGAGCGCGGCCTTGACCTGTCGAAGATCCACTCGGTGGCGTCCTTCTTCGTGTCCCGGGTGGACACCGAGATCGACAAGCGGCTGGACGGCATCGGCACCGACGAGGCCAAGGCGCTGCGCGGCAGGGCCGCCCTCGCCAACGCGCGTCTGGCGTACGAGGCGTACGAGGAGGTCTTCTCCTCCGAGCGCTGGGCGGCCCTGGACAAGGCGCAGGCCAACAAGCAGCGCCCGCTGTGGGCCTCGACGGGCGTGAAGGACCCGGCGTACAAGGACACGCTGTACGTCGACGAGCTGGTCGCGCCGGGCACGGTGAACACCATGCCGGAGGCGACGCTCGAGGCGACCGGCGACCACGGTGAGATCACCGGCAACACCGTCGCCGGTACGTACGACCAGGCACGTGCCGACCTGGCGGCCCTTGAGAAGCTGGGCATCGGCTACGACGAGGTCGTGCAGCTGCTGGAGGACGAGGGCGTCGAGAAGTTCGAGGCGTCCTGGAACGACCTGCTCAAGTCGACCGAGGCGGAGCTCAAGCGCCTCGCCCCTTCGGAGGCGTAACCCTTGAACGCAGTTCATGGAGCGAATCCGCTCCGTGACGCCGCAGACCGACGGCTCCCGCGCATCGCGGGGCCGTCGGGTCTGGTGATCTTCGGCGTCACGGGCGATTTGTCCCGTAAAAAGCTGATGCCTGCCGTCTACGACCTGGCCAACCGCGGTCTGCTGCCGCCGGGCTTCTCGCTGATCGGCTTCGCCCGGCGCGAGTGGCAGGACGAGGACTTCGCGGACGAGGTCTACCAGGCCGTCAAGCAGCACGCCCGTACGCCCTTCCGGGAGGAGGTGTGGCAGCAGCTCAGCCAGGGGATGCGCTTCGTCCAGGGCAACTTCGACGACAACGAGGCGTTCGAGACCCTGAAGAAGACGATGGAGGAGCTGGACCAGGCCCAGGGCACCGGCGGCAACTTCGCCTTCTACCTCTCCGTACCGCCCAAGTTCTTCCCGCTCGTGGTCCAGCAGCTCAAGAAGCACGGCCTGGCCGACGAGCCGGGCGACTCCTGGCGGCGCGCGGTCATCGAGAAGCCCTTCGGGCACGACCTGGCCTCCGCCAAGGAGCTCAACGAGATCGTCCACGAGGTCTTCTCGCCCGACCAGGTCTTCCGCATCGACCACTACCTGGGCAAGGAGACCGTCCAGAACATCCTGGCGCTGCGGTTCGCCAACACCCTCTTCGAGCCGATCTGGAACCGGTCGTACGTCGACCACGTCCAGATCACCATGGCCGAGGACATCGGCATCGGCGGCCGGGCCGGGTACTACGACGGCATCGGCGCCGCCCGTGACGTCATCCAGAACCACCTGCTCCAGCTGCTGGCGCTGACCGCCATGGAGGAGCCCGCCTCCTTCGACGCGGACGCGCTCGCGGCCGAGAAGACCAAGGTGCTGGGCGCGGTGCGGCTGCCCAAGGACCTCGGCAAGTCCACCGTCCGCGGCCAGTACGCGGCCGGGTGGCAGGGCGGCGCGAGGGCCGTCGGCTACCTGGAGGAGGAGGGCATCGACCCCCGGTCGAAGACCGACACCTACGCCGCGATCAAGCTGGAGATCGACAACCGCCGCTGGGCGGGCGTCCCCTTCTACCTGCGCACCGGCAAGCGGCTGGGCCGCCGGGTCACCGAGATCGCGGTCGTCTTCCAGCGCGCCCCGCACTCCCCCTTCGACCACACGGCCACCGAGGAGCTGGGGCAGAACGCCCTGGTCATCCGGGTGCAGCCGGACGAGGGCGTGACGCTGCGGTTCGGCTCCAAGGTGCCCGGCACCTCGATGGAGGTGCGGGACGTCTCGATGGACTTCGCGTACGGCGAGTCCTTCACGGAGTCCAGCCCCGAGGCGTACGAGCGGCTGATCCTCGACGTCCTGCTCGGGGACGCCAACCTCTTCCCGCGCACGGAGGAGGTCGAGCTGTCCTGGAACATCCTGGACCCGATCGAGCAGTACTGGGACCGGCACGGCAAGCCCGCGCAGTACGAGTCCGGGACCTGGGGTCCGGTCGAGGCGGACGAGATGCTCGCACGAGACGGACGGAGCTGGCGCCGGCCATGAAGACCGACCTGACGGACACCACGTCCAGCAAGATCAACAAAGCGCTGGTGCTGGGACGCCGTGCCATCGGCACCCCGGCCATCGGCATGGTCCTCACCCTCGTCATCGTGACCGACGAGGAGAACGCCTACGACGCGCTGAAGGCCGCCAACGAGGCGTCCCGCGAGCACCCCTCGCGCACCCTGGTGGTCATCAAGCGCCCCTCCCGCTCCCCGCGCGACCGGGCCAACGCCCGGCTCGACGCCGAGGTGCGGCTGGGCGCCGACGCGTCCACCGGCGAGACGGTGGTGCTGCGGCTGTACGGCGAGGTCATCGACCACGCCCAGTCGGTGGTCCTGCCGCTGCTGCTCCCGGACGCCCCGGTGGTGGTCTGGTGGCCGGTGCAGGGCCCGGCCGACCCGGCCAGCGACCCGCTGGGCGCCCTCGGGCAGCGGCGCGTCACCGACAGCTACGCCTCGGAGCACCCGGTGCGGGAGCTGTCCCAGCGCGCCGCGTCCTACACCCCGGGCGACACCGACCTGTCGTGGACCCGGATCACCCCGTGGCGCTCCATGCTGGCCGCCGCCCTGGACCAGGTCGCCTGCCAGGTCACCGCCGCCGAGGTGGAGGGCGAGGAGTTCAACCCGAGCGTGGAGCTGCTGGCCATGTGGCTGGCGGACCGGCTGAAGATCCCCGTCAAGCGCTCGGCGTCCTCGGGCCCCGGCCTGACCGCCGTCCGCATGGAGACCGACTGCGGCCCCATCGTGCTGGACCGGCCCGACGGGTCGCTGGCCACGCTCTGCATAGAGGGACAGCCCGACCGGGCGGTCGCGCTCAAGCGCCGGGAGACGTCCGAGCTGATCGCCGAGGAGCTGCGGCGCCTCGACCCGGACGACACCTACGCCTCGGCCCTGCGGTACGGGGTGGACCGGCTCGGCGACGCCGGCCGCTCCCGGGACGACGCCGACCGGGGCTCGTCCGGGTCCGCCGACGGGCCGGCCGACGAGAAGCCGGCCGCGAAGAAGACCGCGTCCAAGGCGCCGGCGAAGAAGGCGGCGGCCAAGTGAGCGGCGCTCCGCGGCTGGTCGTCCACCGCGACAAGGAGCTGATGGCGCAGGCCACGGCGGCCCGGCTGATCACGGCGATCGTGGACGCCCAGGCCGCGCGCGGCTCCGCCTCGGTGGTGCTGACCGGTGGCCGCAACGGCAACGGCCTGCTGGCGGCGCTGCGTGCGTCGCCCGCCCTGGACGCGGTCGACTGGTCGCGGGTGGACCTGTGGTGGGGCGACGAGCGGTTCCTCCCGGAGGGCGACCCCGACCGGAACGACACCCAGGCCCGTGCGGCGCTGCTCGACAGCGTCCCTCTGGACCCGGCGCGGGTGCACTCCATGCCGGTGCTGGACGGCGCGTACGGGAAGGACGCGGACGCCGCGGCCGACGCGTACGCGGCGGAGCTGGCCGCCGCGGCGGGGCCCGACGACGAGGGGGCGGTGCCGAGCTTCGACGTCCTGATGCTGGGCGTCGGCCCGGACACGCATGTCGCCTCCCTCTTCCCGGAGCTTCCGGCGGTGCGGGAGACCGAGCGGACGGTGGTGGGCGTGTACGACGCGCCCAAGCCGCCGCCGACCCGGATCTCGCTGACCCTCCCGGCGATCCGGGCGGCGCGCGAGGTGTGGCTGCTGGCGGCGGGCGAGGACAAGGCGCAGGCGGCGGCGGTCGCGCTGTCGGGCGCGGGGGAGATCCAGGCCCCGGCGGCCGGCGCCCGCGGCAGCCGCCGGACCCTGTGGCTGCTGGACGAGGCCGCGGCGGCGCGGCTGCCGGGCGCGGCGGCGGCCCCGGCGACGGCGTCCTGACGGAGCGCCGGCCCCGGCACGGGGAGGCCCGGTTCACCCGCGAGGGGTGGGCCGGGCCTCCTGTCGTACGCGCCCGGCCCGTCAGAGGACGATCTGGTCGGGGTCCTGCTCCAGGGTGGTGATGGCCGAGCGGCAGGCGGTGACGAACCGGTCGAAGACCTCGGTGGTGCTTCCGGCGCGCCCGGCGCGGGTGTTGACGCGGAACATCGCGGCCCGCAGCTCGGTGGTCAGCTCCAGCTGGGCGCCCTTGCGCAGCATGGTGCGGTTGCAGGGGTTGTCGGGGTTGACGCCGGCGAGGTCGCGGACGGCCGGGTCGTTGCCGTCGCGCCAGGCGATCCCGGCCGTGGTGAACGCGTTCTTCAGCAGGGTCTTGAACCGCTCGTTGAGCCCGCCGACGACGACCGCCCGCGGGTCGGCGGTGCCGGCCTGGGCCGCCGTGCAGCCGTGCAGGCTCAGGACGTTGAGGCTGGAGGCGGCCATCGACAGGGCCACGTGGTCGTCGTTGTTCTTGGCGGTGACGTGGAGGTCCCGGTTGCCGGAGGAGCGCAGGCCCTCGAACATCCAGTAGTCGTGCGCCCCGTGGCCGTCCTGGAGCGGCGCGAGGGTCGCGGGGTGGTAGCCGGCGATGCCGAGGCACAGCTCGGACGTGCCGGTCTCGATGCCGCCGCCGTGCATGGCCATGATGGTGGTGCGGTGGTAGGGGTGTCTCTGCCCGAGGCTGGTGTCGAGGTACTCGTGGCGCTTGTAGCGGCGGGCGAACTCGGTGCCCTCCTGGCCGGCGAGCTTGGTGTAGAGGTCGGTGTTGGAGGTGTAGAGGTCGAACTCGTCGGTGGCGTACGCCGGGGAGGCGGCCACGCCGCCGAGCAGCGGGCCGCCGACGGCGGCGGTGGCGAGGGCGGTGAGGACCGTACGACGGCTGGTCTGAGTCATGCCTTCATGATCATGCGGCCGGTGCGGCGGCGGACGCGATCCCTGCCGGTCCGCGCTGTGGGGTGCGTCACTCCCCCGGCGGCGCCCCGCCCGGTCCGGGCCCGCGCTCCAGGAACGGCTCCAGCAGGCCCGGTACGGCCGCCGCGGCGAACGTGAGCCCCTCGTCCCGCCCGGCGTCGCGGACGTGGTACGCCCCCGCGCCCGCCGCGGTGGTCGCGGTGAGCGTGACGAGACCGGCGCGGCGCTGGACGTACGACTGCCGGACCGTCCAGCCGATGACGCCGCCCCGGTCCAGGGCGACGGTGGCGCGCCGGACGGTGCCGGAGCGGGTGACCAGGTGGCGGGGCGTGGTGGCGTGGCCCAGGGCGCGGTACGCGTCGAGGGCGAGGAGCACCGCGAGCGGCACCAGGACCAGGGCGCAGGCCCCGGCGGCGTACAGCAGGACGTCGGTGAGGAGGGCGCCCAGCACGGCGAGGACCACCACGGGTGCCAGGGCGGCCGACAGGGCCCACCGCAGGCGCCGGGCGCGGGCCGCGCGGGGGTGGGGCGTGAGCGGCACCCCGGTGGGGGCGGTGGTCTCGCGCAGGACCAGGGCGGCCACCCGCTCGGCGGCGGGGCGCGGCGCGGGCGGCAGCAGCGTCTTGTGGTCGGTGTGCCGGTCCTCCTGGGCGGTGGTGAGGCCGGTGGCGATCGCGTCGACCCGGGCCGCGCCGCAGAGCCGGAAGCCCAGCGGTTCGACCAGCTCCACCCCGCGCAGCCGGCGCTCCTCGACGGAGATGGAGCGGGTGGTGAACAGCCCGCGCCGGACCCGCAGCGTGCCGCCCGGTTCCCGCTCCAGCCGGTGGTTCCACCACATCTCGACCCACAGCCCGAGCGCGCCCACCACCCCGGCGGCCAGGACGAGCGCGGCCAGGGTGAGGACGATGCCCACCACGGGGGTGCCGGTGAAGCGGGCGCCCACCCAGTCGATGACCTCCTCCTGGGCGCCGAACCACTGGCTGACCTGCATCACGGCGCCGGCCGCCGCGCCGCCCAGCAGCGGGGCGACGAACGACACCGGGGCGTAGCGGATCCAGCGGGGGTCGAGCACGGCCAGCTCGCCGTCCCGGGTGGTGCCGCCGGCCGCCGGGGGCCGGTCGAGCAGTTCGCGGCGCAGCCGCTCCCCCTCGGCCCTGGCGACCGGGCGGAGCTCCAGCGTGGACCCGGTGGCGCCGGTGTGCTCGCCGGTGCCCATCCGCACCTTGACCAGGCCCAGCACCCGCAGCAGCGGGTTCGCCGTGAGGTCGACGGTGCGGATGCGTTCGCGGGCCAGCGAGCGGCGTTTCACCAGGAGCACCCCGGTGTGCAGTTCGGCGCGCTCGGGGCCGACGCGGTAGCGGGTGCGGGTCCAGCGGATGTGCTCCAGGGCGGCGGCGCCCAGGACGAAGAGCAGGGCCCCGGCGGGCAGCAGCAGGGCGCGGGCGCCGCGCAGCGGCCCCTGCCGGGCCCAGGTGCCGCCGCTGAGGCCGAGCAGCAGCGAGACGCACACACCGCCGGCGACGCCCGCCGCGACCAGGGCGGCGACCAGCACGGTGCGCCGGTCGAGCCGCCGCCACCCGTCGGCGGTGCCGGCGTCGCGCCCGGTCATGTGGCGTCGCCGGGGGTGGCGCCGGTGATGCGGGTGAGCCGCTCGGCGAGGTCGGCGGCCAGCCGGTGGTCGAGGCCCTCGATCCGGACGGCGCCCTTGGCGGAGGCGGTGGTCACGGTGACCGTGGCGAGCCGGAACGCCTGCTCCAGCGGTCCGCGGACGGTGTCGACCGTCTGGATCCGGGACATCGGGGCGATCCGCCACTCCTGCCAGAAGGCCCCGGTGCGGACGTACACGGCGTCGTCCGTGACCTCCCAGCGGTGGACCCGGAACCACCAGCGGGGAAGGAGCGCGGCGCAGGCGAGCCCGGCCGCGGCCAGCACCGCGGCGGGCAGCCACAGCCAGAGCCTGGCGGGCCCGATCAGCGCGCCGAGCACGGCCAGGACCGTGACCGGCGCGGCCGTCAGCAGCAGCCACTGGGTGGTCCACCAGCCGACGGCCCGCTCGTTCAGCGTGTTGCGGGGCGGCCGGAGCCGCACCGCGCCCTCCCCCGTCACCGGATCACCTGCCGCGCAGTGTCCGGTAGCGCTCGGCGAGCGCGGCGGTGGAGCTGTCGAGCCCGTCGCCGCCCTCGCCCTCGGTGAGCACCGGCTCGATGCGCTTGGCAAGGACCTTGCCGAGTTCGACGCCCCACTGGTCGAAGGAGTCGATGTTCCACACGGCGCCCTGGACGAACACCTTGTGCTCGTAGAGGGCGATCAGCTGGCCCAGCACGGACGGGGTCAGCTCGTCGGCGAGGATGGTGGTGGTGGGGTGGTTGCCGCGGAAGGTCTTGTGCGGCACCAGGTCCTCGGCCACGCCCTCGGCGCGTACCTCGTCGGGGGTCTTGCCGAACGCCAGCGCCTGGGTCTGGGCGAGGAAGTTGGCCATCAGCAGGTCGTGCTGGGCGACCAGGCCGGGCGCCAGATCCGCGACGGGCTTGGCGAAGCCGATGAAGTCGGCGGGGATGAGCTTGGTGCCCTGGTGGATCAACTGGTAGTACGCGTGCTGCCCGTTGGTGCCGGGGGTGCCCCAGACGACGGGGCCGGTCTGCCAGGTGACCGGGTTGCCGTCCCGGTCGACGGACTTGCCGTTGGACTCCATGTCGAGCTGCTGGAGGTACGCCGTGAACTTCGACAGGTAGTGGCTGTAGGGCAGCACGGCGTGGGACTGGGCGTCGAAGAACGCCCCGTACCAGACGCCCAGCAGACCGAGCAGCAGCGGGACGTTCTCCTCGGGCGACGCGGTGCGGAAGTGCTCGTCGACCAGGTGGAAGCCGTCGAGCATCTCGCGGAACCGCTCGGGGCCGATGGCGATCATCAGGGAGAGGCCGATGGCGGAGTCGTAGGAGTACCGGCCGCCGACCCAGTCCCAGAACTCGAACATGTTGGCCGTGTCGATGCCGAAGTCCTCGACCTTGCCGGCGTTGGTGGACAGCGCCACGAAGTGCCGGGCGACGGCTTCCTGACCGGCCCTCAGGCCGGTGAGCAGCCAGTCGCGGGCGGAGGTGGCGTTGGTGATGGTCTCGATGGTGGTGAAGGTCTTCGACGCGATGATGAACAGCGTCTCGGCCGGGTCCAGGTCGCGGACCGCCTCGTGCAGGTCGGCGCCGTCGACGTTGGAGACGAACCGGACGGTGAGGTCGCGCCGGGTGTAGGAGCGCAGCGCCTCGTACGCCATGGCGGGGCCGAGGTCGGAGCCGCCGATGCCGATGTTGACGATGTTCTTGATGGGCCTGCCGGTGTGGCCGGTCCACTCGCCGGAGCGGACGCGCTCCGAGAAGGCGGCCATCTTGTCGAGCACCGCGTGGACGCCCGGGACCACGTTCTCGCCGTCGACCTCGATCACGGCGTCCCGGGGGGCCCGGAGCGCGGTGTGCAGGACGGCCCGGTCCTCGGTGGTGTTGATCTTCTCGCCGCGGAACATGGCGTCGCGCAGCCGGGCCACCCCGGTGGCGTCGGCCAGCTCGCGCAGCAGCCGCAGCGTCTCATCCGTGACGCGCTGCTTGGAGTAGTCGACGTACAGATCGCCGACGCGGAGGGTGTACGACGTGCCCCGCGCCGGGTCGGCGGCGAACAGCTCGCGCAGATGGGTCCCGCCCAGCTCCTGCCGGTGCTTGGCGAGAGCGGTCCATTCGGGCATCTGGGGGAGCCTGGTGCGGCCTTCTGCGTTCATCTCGGACATCAGCCCACTTCTTCTCGTACCTGCCTGTTGCCCCGCTGCCCCTCCAACCTAATTGATCTGGGGCGCGTTCGAGCGCGGGCACGGAGACGGGGGCGCGTTCGAGCGCGGGCGAGGAGGCGGGGCCCGGATGCGGGGCACAACGCAGTGGGCCCCGCCGGTGGATGTTCCACCGCGGGGCCCTCAGCCGTTCAGATCTCACCGCGCAGTTTGGCCAGCGCCTCGGCCAGGATCGCCTCGCCGTCCGCGTCGCTGCGCCGCTCCCGTACGTACGCGAGGTGCGTCTTGTACGGCTCGGTGCGCGGCGGGTCCGGCGGATTGTCCCGGTCCTGGCCGGCGGGGAACCCGCACCGCGGGCAGTCCCAGGTGTCGGGGACCTGCGCGTCGCTCGCGAAGCTCGGCTGTGTCTCGTGCCCGTTCGAGCACCAGAAGGAGATGCGCAGTCGCGGCGCGGACTCGCCCCGCTCGGCCTCCCCCATCGGCCCCGCGCCGACCCGGCTTCCCCGGATCGCGTTGCCACTTGCCACGGTTGTAACTCCCTGCGTGATGGTGCTCGAAGATGCCCCAGTCTACGTAAGGCCCAACGCGCGTCCAGGGAGAGGAGTTACCCCTCTTCCGGGGGCGCGGAACCGAGACGTCAGTTGTCCAGCTTGATCAGCAGAGCCAGCACGACGATGCACGCGAACCACAGCAGACCGACGACCACGGTGATGCGGTCCAGGTTGCGCTCGGCGACCGAGGAGCCACCGACGGACGACTGCATGCCGCCACCGAACATGTCGGAGAGGCCGCCGCCCTTCCCCTTGTGCATCAGCACGAGCAGCATCAGCAGCGCGCTGAAGACGATCAGGGCGATCGAGAACCCCATAACCACGGCTGGACCCTACTTCCTGGCAATTCTCGGCTTACACGGCTTACACGGTGTGCGGGGGCCCAGGCTCGCGCGGCAACAGCCCGCGCGCATGAGCCTCGGCCCCCGCAAGGGTACGACGATTCCGTCCCACCGCCTACTCACGTCCGGCGGTTCACCGGACCGTGGCAGTGGTCACTGGTCAGTGATCAGTGGTCAATGGTCGGTGGTCACTGGTCGCGGAACCGGACGATCTTGACGAACTCGTCGGCGTCCAGCGCGGCGCCGCCCACCAGGGCGCCGTCCACGTCGGGCTGCGCCATGATCGCGGCCACGTTGCCGGCCTTGACGGAGCCGCCGTACTGGATGCGGACCTTGTCGGCAAGCTCCTGGGAGTACAGCTCGGCGAGACGGCCGCGGACGGCTCCGCAGACCTCCTGGGCGTCCTCGGGCGTGGCGACCTCGCCGGTGCCGATGGCCCAGACCGGCTCGTAGGCGATCACAATGCTCTCGGCCTGCTCGGCGGACACGTCCTTCAGGGCGCCGTCGAGCTGGGCGAGCGTGTGGGCGACCTGGTTGCCCGCCTTGCGGACGTCCAGTCCCTCGCCGACGCAGAGGATGGGGGTGATCCCGTGCGTGAAGGCGGCCTTGACCTTGGCGTTGCAGATCTCGTCCGTCTCGCCGTGGTACTGCCGGCGCTCGGAGTGGCCGACGGCGACGTAGGAGCACTTCAGCTTGGCGAGCATCGGGCCGGAGATCTCCCCGGTGTACGCGCCGGAGTCGTGCGCCGAGATGTCCTGGGCGCCGTACTTGATCTTCAGCTTGTCGCCGTCGACCAGGGTCTGCACGGACCGCAGGTCGGTGAAGGGCGCGAGGACGGCGACCTCGACGGCCTCGTAGTCCTTGTCGGTCAGGGCGAAGGCGAGCTTCTGGACGTGGGCGATGGCCTCGAGGTGGTTGAGGTTCATCTTCCAGTTGCCCGCCATCAGCGGGGTACGGGCGGTCATTGAGGGTCAGTCCTCCAGTGCGGCGAGGCCGGGAAGCGTCTTGCCCTCGAGGTATTCGAGGCTCGCTCCGCCGCCGGTCGAGATGTGGCCGAATGCGTCCTCGTCGAACCCCAGGGTCCGGACGGCGGCGGCGGAGTCACCACCGCCGACGACCGTGAAGGCCGGGGAGTCGACGAGCGCCTGGGCGACGGCCTTGGTGCCCTCGGCGTAGTCGGGGTGCTCGAAGACGCCCATGGGGCCGTTCCAGAAGACGGTGGCCGCGTCGGCGAGCTTCGATGCGTACAGCTTGCGGGTCTCGGGGCCGATGTCCAGACCCTCCTGGTCGGCCGGGATGGCGGACGAGGAGACCAGGGTCGGGTTGGCCGGCGCCTTGGTCTTGAGGTCGGGGAACTCGGCCGAGACCAGCACGTCGACGGGGAGCACGAACTCCACGCCCTTCTTCTCGGCGCGCGCCAGGTAGTCCAGGCAGGCCGGGATCTGGTCCTCCTGGAGGAGCGAGATGCCCACCTCGTGGCCCTTGGCCTTGAGGAAGGTGTACGCCATGCCGCCGCCGATGAGGATGCGGTCGGCCTTCTCCAGCAGGTGGTCGATGACACCGAGCTTGTCGGAGACCTTGGCGCCGCCGAGCACGACGACATAGGGGCGGCGGACGTCGTCGGTGAGCTTCCGCAGGACGCCGAGCTCGGTGCTGATCAGGTAGCCGGCGTAGGCGGGAAGCAGGCGGGGCAGGTCGTGGACCGACGCGTGGCCCCGGTGCACGGCGCCGAAGCCGTCGCCCACGTAGACGTCCGCGAGGGCGGCGAGGCGGGCGGCGAACTCGGCGCGCTCGGCGTCGTCCTTGGACGTCTCGCCGGCGTTGAAGCGGAGGTTCTCCAGGACGGCGATGTCGCCGTCGCCCAGGCCCTCGACGGCGGCGTGGGCCTCGGAGCCGATGGTGTCGCCGGCGAACGCCACGGGGCGGCCGAGCAGCTCGCCGAGGCGGGAGGCGGCGAACCGCAGGGTGAAGGCCGGGTCCGGGGCGCCCTTGGGGCGGCCGAGGTGCGAGGCCACGACGACCTTGGCACCGGCCTCGGTCAGTGCCTTGACGGTCGGCAGGACGGCGCGGATGCGGCCGTCGTCGGTGATGGTGGTGCCGTCCTGCGGCACGTTGAGGTCGGCGCGGACGAACACCCGCTTGCCCTCGACGCCTTGACGCAGCAGCTCGTCGATCGTCTTCATCTGTCCTCTTACTCCGTACTCCTTGGAAGATCGACGCAAGCGTCAGGGCCCGCGCAGCGCGGCGTTGCGCTGCCCGAGCCCTGCGCTCACATCGAAGTGCCTGCCCCGCTGCCCGGTTTCTTAGAGCTGGCCGCCGACGAAGACGGTGAGGTCGACGAGACGGTTGGAGTAGCCCCACTCGTTGTCGTACCAGCCGACGACCTTGACCTGCTTGCCCTGGACCATGGTGAGCTTCGAGTCGAAGGTGCAGGAGGCCGGCCAGTTGACGATGTCCGAGGAGACGATCGGGTCCTCGGTGTACTCCAGGACGCCCTTGAGCTGTCCCTCGGCGGCCTTCTGGAAGGCGGTGTTGATCTCGTCCTTGGTGACCTCGCGGTCGAGCTCGATGACGAGGTCGGTCACCGAGCCGGTCGGCACCGGGACGCGCATGGCGATGCCGTCCAGCTTGCCCTTGAGCTGCGGGAGGACCAGGGCGGTGGCCTTGGCGGCGCCCGTCGAGGTCGGGATGATGTTCTCCGCGGCGGCGCGGGCGCGGCGGAGGTCCTTGTGCGGGAAGTCCAGGATGCGCTGGTCGTTGGTGTACGCGTGGACCGTCGTCATCATGCCCTTGACGATGCCGAAGTTCTCGTCGAGGACCTTGGCCATCGGCGCCACGCAGTTGGTGGTGCAGGAGGCGTTGGAGATGACGTGGTGGTTGGCCGCGTCGTACTTGTCCTGGTTGACGCCCATGACGATGGTGATGTCCTCGTCGGTGGCCGGAGCCGAGATGAGGACCTTCTTCGCGCCACCCGCGATGTGCTTCTCCGCGTCGGCCTTCTTGGTGAAGATGCCGGTCGACTCGATGACGATGTCGACGCCCAGCTCGCCCCACGGGATGTCGGCCGGGTTGCGCTCGGAGAGCACCTTGATGGTGCGGCCGTCGACCGTGATGGTGTCTTCGGTGTGGCTCACCTCGGCCTTGAGGCGGCCCAGGATGGTGTCGTACTTCAGCAGGTGGGCCGTGGTCGCTGTGTCACCCAGGTCGTTGACAGCCACGATCTCGATGTCCGCACCCTGCTCCAGCAGTGCGCGGAAGTAGTTGCGACCGATGCGGCCGAAGCCGTTGATTCCTACGCGGATCGTCACGAACCGATCTCCTCGATAGGTACGCCGGGTTTCGACGCCGGCGAGTTTCCATTTGGGATGTCCCCGACCGCTTACGACCCTACCTCCCTCCAGGCGGCGGAGTGACATCTAGCGCATTCGGGCGAGCCCGGTGACCACGACCTTTTTCCTACTGGACAGTACGGTCCTCCGGGGCGTTCGTCCGGCTACCGAGCGTGATCGCTCGGCGCTCGTCCGTGCGCGCCGCCGCTCGTCGGGGCGGGGCCGGCCGGGCCCCGCTCAGCCGTGCGGCGGCACGCTCGTCGGGGCACGTCTCAGCGGTCGAGCGCGCGCAGGGCGGTGCCCAGCAGCCGGGCGCGGGACGACGGGTCGGGCACGTGCTCCAGGCCGAAGCCGAACAGCACCGTGTCCCGGGTGGTGACGGCCGCCCGCGAGTGGAACAGGGCGGGCGAGCGGGCCCAGTCACCGGCGTTGCCGGGGCTGCCGGCCGGCGGGCCGGACACGCTCCAGGGCCCGAACGAGGTCTCGAACCCCTCCCCTTCGCGGGTACCGCCGACGATCAGCTCGGTGTCGTCCACGAAGACGCCCGTACCCCCGGTGCCGGGGTCGGACACGTACGAGACGGACACCTCGACCCGCTTGCCGGCGTACGCGCTCAGGTCGACGGAGACCGGCTGCCAGCCGCCGGAGGTGCCGGTGAAGGCGTGCCAGGCGCCGGTGGTCCCGGTGGCGGTGCAGCCGTCCTCGCCGAGGGTGAGGTAGTGGGCGAGGAAGGGGTGCCCGGCGAGGTAGTAGCCCTCCGCGCAGTCGGCCGGGACGGCGCTCGTGGACCGCCCCTGGGTGTCGGGCAGGGTGGTCCAGTCGTCCTGGCCCGCGGTGCGCGCCTCGACGACGACGTGGTCGTACCCGGCCTCGGTGTCGTGGCTGAGCCGGAAGCCGAGCGTGGGCCGCGCCGCCGCGGCGGTGCCGGTCAGGTCGACGGTACGGGTCAGCCGCGTCCACGTGTCGTCGGTGTGCCGGACGGCGGCGAAGGTCTCGCCCTCGTACGGCTCGAAGGGGGTGCGCACCCCGGGGTAGCCGCCCGCGGCGGCGCTGCGGAACCGGGGGAAGAGCCGGGGGTCGAGGGTGTCGGAGGTGACGGTGAAGGCGCCCGCGCTGTCCAGCGGGTTGCCGGGGGCGTCCCCGAGGGCGGCCCGTACTCCGGCGAACCGCCCCTCGCCCCGGAAGGCGCCGGGCCCGGCGATCCCGGAGCGGCGGTAGGCGCCCTGGTAGTACTGGGCGAAGTCGTCGGAGTCGGCGCGGCCGATGTCCACGGCGCCACCGGACCGTTCGCCCGCGTCGACCAGTCTGCCGCCCTCGTTGAGGTACTCCCGCAGGGCGAGGGTGGTGCCGCCGGAGGGGCGGTCGGCGCCGGTGTACCGGACGACCGTGCCGAAGTGGCCGAGCACGCCCAGCGGGTGCGGGACGCCCCGGGCGGCGACGTCCCAGACGGCGGCGCGGCGGCCGTTGTCCCTGACCGCCTTGGTGTACGCGGCGGTGTGCCGGGCCGGGGCGGTGCCGCCCTCCTCGGCGAGGACCAGCACGTCGGCGCGGGGCCGTTCGGCGACGGTGTAGGTGAACGGGGTGGAGGAGACGCGCCTGCCGTCGCGGGTGCGGCCGGTGAACCAGACCTCGACGGTGTCGCCGGGTTCGCCGTCCTGGACCTCGGCGCGGTACTCGTCGTAGTAGAGGTTGTCCTCGCCGCCGTACGTCTCGCCGCCCTTCCAGGCTTTGAGGCGCTGGTCGTGGGTGCGACCGCCGTTGACGCGGTACTTCAGCTCCTTGTCGCGCAGCGACTTCCGGGCGGTGACGGCGACCTCCTGGGCGGCGCCGTCGTACGCGTAGGAGGTGGTGAAGGGGTCGGGCACGAAGGGCGGCGCCGGGGCTCCCACCGGGGAGACCGGGTCGTCGGGGCGGGCGGCGGACTCGGCGACGGCCAGCGCGAAGGGGACGTTCTTGGCGAACTCCTGCTGGATCAGCTTCTCGTCGTCGGGAAAGGTGAAGACGGACGCGCAGTCGGCCGGTTCCCAGGCGTCGTTGGGGTCGACGCGGGAGGCGGTGGCGCAGGTCGACATCTCCGGGGTGAACATCTGCATGCCATTGACGTTGGCCGCGTGCCCGTCGGCCTCGCCGTTGGTGGTGTACAGCTCGGAGGAGACCTGCGGGCGGTAGCCGGGGACCGCGGACTTCCCGGGCGTCCCGGCCAGTGCGGTGAGGGCCACGTCGTCCGGGGTGTCCGTGGCGACCTGCCAGCCCACGCCGTACAGCAGGAGCTGGGCGGCGGAGTGGTAGTTGATGCCGTACTGGAAGCCGATCCGCTTCTGGAAGGCGTCCAGCGCCCGGGTCTCGGGCTCCGACATCGGGCCGGTGCCTCGGTAGGTCTCGTCGGCGGGGTCGGGCGAGGAACCCTCGTTGTCGTAGCCCCATTTGTAGGAGAAGTTGCGGTTGAGGTCGACGCCGTCGCCGGGCCCGGGCCGCCCGTCGCCGTTGTTGTCGCGGAGGTTCTTGCGCCACTGGCGGTTGGCGGGGTCGGCGTGGGTGTGGTCGTAGCCGTCGGGATTGGCCGAGAGCACGAACCACAGCTCGGTGGTGTCGACGATCCTGGTGATGCGCGAGTCCTTGCCGTACCCGGCGAGGTAGTGGTGGAGCAGCCGCCGGTTCATCTCGGGGGTGATCCACTCGCGGGCGTGCTGGTTGGAGAGGTAGAGGGTGGCGGGCCTGGCCCCGTCCCGGGTCCGGCCGGCGTTCTTGGTGAGTTTGAGGGCGAGGATGTCCTGCCCCCGGACGGTCTTGCCGATGCTGACGACCTTGGTGAGCGCCGGGTGGGCGCGGGCGGTGGCGAGGATCTCCTCCTTGAGCCCGCCCGGGCCGCCGTACGGCTGGAAGACGCCGTCGCCGGCGGCCGTGACCCGCTTCTCGGCGGTGGCGGTCAGGTCGTGCTCGGTGATCCGCACGCCCCGCTCGCGCAGCGCGTGCGCCTGCCGCCCGGTGAGGTGCAGCTCGACGGTGGCGGTGCCCCGGTCGGGCACCTGCTCGGTCAGTTCGTGCCCGTCGGTGCCGGCGTCGAGGAGGAGCGGTACCTGCTCCTTGGTCACCCGCGCGTGCCATACGGAGAGGGTGCCGCCGCTGCTGCCGCCGCTGTCCCCGGTCGCGCCGTCAGGCCGCTGCTCGGCCCCGGTGGCGGGTCCCGCCACCAGTCCGGCCATCAGCAGCGAGGCCGCGGCGAGGATCGAACCCGCCCTGCGTCTCATGTGCCCCCCTTGCGGTTGTGTGCCACGGACGTGGACAGGCGCCAGGCTGGTGACTGTGCATGATCATGTCAATGATGCGTTTCCGGCCGGATGGTGGCCGGGGGGGTGAGGCGGAGGGGGCGGGTTGGGGGGTGAGGGGTGCGGCGGGGTCGTGCTGGGTGTGCACCGGAGAGGTACGGCGGCATGGGCGCCGGGGCGGCGGGGCGCCGAGGCCCGGGGGCGGCGAGGTGCCGTGCCCGGGGCGGCGGGCGGGCCGCATGTGACGTACGGCCCGCTCCGCCTCGTACCGGTTCAGCCGACGAGACCGTCGGCCATCTCCTCCGTCAGGTTGGACTCCGTCCCGGGGATGCCCAGGTCCTGGGCCCGCTTGTCGGCCATCGCCAGCAGGCGCCGGATACGGCCCGCGACCGCGTCCTTGGTCAGCGGCGGGTCGGCGAGGGCGCCCAGCTCCTCCAGCGACGCCTGCTTGTGCTCCATGCGCAGCCGGCCGGCCGCCGCCAGGTGCTCGGGGACCTCCTCGCCGAGGATCTCCAGGGCGCGCTGCACCCGGGCGCCGGCCGCCACCGCGGCACGGGCCGAGCGGCGGAGGTTGGCGTCGTCGAAGTTGGCCAGCCGGTTCGCCGTGGCACGGACCTCGCGGCGCATCCGCCGCTCCTCCCAGGCCAGCACCGAGTCGTGCGCGCCGAGCCGGGTGAGCAGGGCGCCGATCGCGTCCCCGTCCCGTACGACCACCCGGTCCACGCCCCGGACCTCGCGGGCCTTGGCGGGGATGGAGAGCCGTCGCGCGGCGCCGACCAGCGCGAGCGCCGCCTCCGGGCCGGGGCAGGTGACCTCCAGCGACGAGGAGCGGCCGGGCTCGGTCAGCGAGCCGTGCGCCAGGAAGGCGCCGCGCCAGGCGGCCTCCGCGTCACAGGTCGCCCCCGAGACGACCTGCGGCGGCAGGCCCCGGATCGGGCGGCCCCGGCCGTCGACCAGCCCGGTCTGGCGAGCGAGCTGATCACCGCCCGCCACCACCCGTACGACGAAGCGCGAGCCGCGGCGCAGCCCGCCCGGCGCCATCACGATCAGCTCGGAACCGTGCCCGAAGATCTCTGCGATGTCCCGCTTCAGCCGGCGCGCCGCCATCGCCGTGTCCAGCTCCGCCTCGATCACGATCCGCCCGCTGACCAGGTGCAGGCCGCCGGCGAACCGCAGGATCGACGAGACCTCGGCCTTTCTGCAGCAGGTCCGGGTGACGGGGAGCCGGGAGATCTCGTCCTTCACCGCTGCCGTCATCGCCATGGGCCGATCCTTCCATGCATCCGAAAAATACGGTCGTACGCGGCGGCCAGCAGCTCCGGGTCGTGCTTCGGCGAGCCGTCCTTCCTGGCCACCGGGGCCAGCTCGACCGCGGCGCCGAGCCGCTTGGCGGCCTCTGCGAGGGACTCGCGGTCGGGTACGGCGGCCTCGTCGGCCAGCACCACGTCCAGGGCGAGTTTAGGGGCGTGTCGTCCCAAAACCTCCAAATGACGCTGCGGGGAGAAGCCCTCGGTTTCTCCGGGTTGCGGTGCGAGGTTCAGCGACAGGACCCTGCGGGCCTTCGTCTCCACGAGGGCCTCCAGCAGCTCCGGCACCAGGAGGTGCGGGATCACGGAGGAGAACCAGGACCCGGGGCCCAGCACCACCCAGTCCGCGTCCAGCACGGCCTCGACGGCCTCCGGGACGGCGGGCGGATCGTTCGGCACGAGGTGCACGGACTGCACCTCGCCGGGCGTGAGCGCCACGGTGGCCTGGCCGCGGACGGTGTCCACGGCGTCCGGGCGCTTCGGGTCGTGGCCCTTGACCAGCGCCTGGAGCTCCAGCGGCACCGCCGACATGGGCAGCACCCGGCCGTGCGCGCCGAGCAGGCTGCCCACCAGGTCCAGCGCCTGGACGTGGTCGCCGAGCTGCTCCCACAGGGCGACGATCAGCAGGTTGCCCACGGCGTGCTCGTGCAGGTCGCCCTTGGACTGGAAGCGGTGCTGGATGACGCGGGACCAGGTCTGGCCCCAGTCGTCGTCGCCGCACAGCGCCGCCAGGGCCTTGCGCAGGTCCCCCGGCGGCAGCACGCCCAGCTCCTCCCGGAGCCGGCCGCTGGAGCCGCCGTCGTCGGCGACGGTGACCACGGCGGTCAGGTCGCCGGTGATGCGGCGCAGGGCGGCGAGGGACGCGGACAGGCCCATGCCGCCGCCGAGGGCCACGACCTTGGGCTGGGCGCCGCGCCTGCGGAGCGTACGAACGGACAGGGAGCTCGTACGCCGACGGGACTGCTTCACTCGCGCCCCATGTCCCGGTGCACGACGACGGTCTCGACCCCTTCGGAGGACAGCCGGGCGGCGAGCTTCTCGGACATGGCGACGGAGCGGTGCTTGCCGCCGGTGCAGCCGACCGCGACCGTGACGTACCGCTTGCCCTCGCGGCGGTAGCCGGTGGAGATCAGCCGGAGCAGCTCGGTGTACCGGTCGAGGAACTCCTTGGCGCCCGGCTGGTTGAAGACATAGCCCGACACCTCCTCGTTGAGGCCGGTGAAGGGGCGCAGCTCCGGGACCCAGTGCGGGTTGGGCAGGAAGCGGCAGTCCACCACCAGGTCGGCGTCCACGGGCAGGCCGTACTTGTACCCGAACGACATGACTGTGGCGCGCAGCTCCGGCTCCTCGTCGCCGGCGAACCGGGCGTCCATCTTGGCGCGCAGCTCGTGGACGTTGAGGCTGGAGGTGTCGATCACCAGGTCCGCGTCGCCGCGCAGCTCGCGCAGCAGGTCGCGCTCGGCGGCGATGCCGTCCACGATCCGGCCGTCGCCCTGGAGGGGGTGCGGGCGGCGCACCGACTCGAAGCGGCGGACCAGGGCCTCGTCGGACGACTCCAGGAAGACGATCCGGCGGGTGACCTGCTTGGCGTCGAGGACCGCCAGCGACTCGCGGAGGCTCTCGAAGAACTGGCGGCCCCGCACGTCGACCACGACGGCGATACGCGCCACATTGCCCTGGGAACGGGCGCCGAGCTCCACCATGGTGGGGATCAGCGCGGGCGGCAGGTTGTCGACGACGAACCAGCCGAGGTCCTCCAGGCACTTGGCGGCGGTGCTCCGCCCGGCGCCGGACATGCCGGAGATGATCACCAGCTCGGGGATGGCCGCCTCGGCGGCCTCGCCGGCCTCGATCGTGGTGCCCGTACTCACGTGTGGTGCTCCGTCTTCTCGTGCTGGTCGTGCGGTCGGCAGTGGTTCCGGGGTGGGGTGGTGGTCAGGCATCCGTGCCTCCCCCGTCGTCGTCTTCCATGATCTCTCCGGTCGCCGTGTTGACGGCGGGGGCGGCCGGGGCCGCCTGGGCGAGGGCCACGGCGACGGCCTCGGCGGTCTTCCGGCCGAAGCCCGGCACCTCGCAGATCTGCTCGATTGTCGCCTGCCGCAGCCGCTTCACCGAGCCGAAGTGCTTGATGAGCGTCTGCTTGCGGGCCTCGCCCAGCCCGGGGACGGCGTCGAGCGGGCCGGTGCGGATGCGTTTGTGCCGCTTGGTGCGCTGGTAGCGGATGGCGAAGTCGTGCGCGGTGTCGCGGACCCGCTGGAGGAGGTACAGCCCCTCGCTGGAGCGGGGCAGCACCACGGGGTCGTCGTCGCCGGGCAGCCAGACCTCCTCCAGCCGCTTGGCCAGGCCGCAGACGGCCACGTCGTCGATGCCCAGCTCGTCCAGCGCCCGCTGGGCCGCGGCGACCTGCGGCCGGCCGCCGTCGACCACCACGAGCTGCGGCGGGTACGCGAACTTCTTCGGCCGCCCGTCGTCCTCCGCGCCCGGCGCGGGCACCTCCGTCACGGCGACCCCGGGCTCGGGGAGGCCGGCCGGGGGCAGGCCCGGCTCGGGCAGGCCGGGGACGCCGGGCTCGGGCAGTCCGGCCTGCGGCAGGCCGGGGCCGACGGCTCCCCCGGTGGCGGTCGCCGCCGCGCCGACTGCGCCGGCCGCGCCGCCGGTCGGGTCGGCCTCGTCCGCCGTCTCCGCCACCGTCCACTCGCCGGTCCGCTCCTTCTCGGCGAGATAGCGCCTGAACCGGCGGGTGATCACCTCGTGCATCGAGCGGACGTCGTCCTGGCCCTCGAAGCCCTTGATCTGGAAGCGGCGGTACTCGCTCTTCCGGGGCAGCCCGTCCTCGAAGACCACCATGGACGCCACGACGTCCTCGCCCTGGAGGTGCGAGACGTCGAAGCACTCGATGCGCAGCGGCGCCGCCTGGAGGTCGAGCGCCTCCGCGATCTCCTCCAGCGCCCGCGAGCGGGTGGTCAGATCGCTGGCGCGCTTGGTCTTGTGCAGCACCAGGGACTGCTGGGCGTTGCGCCCGACCGTCTCCATCAGCGCCTTCTTGTCGCCGCGCTGCGGGATGCGCAGGGACACCTGCGAGCCGCGCCGGTCGCTGAGCCACTGCGTGACGGCGTCGAGGTCCTCGGGGAGGGCCGGGACGAGGACCTCCCGGGGTACGGCGTCGCCGCTCTCCTCGCCGTACAGCTGCTGGAGCGCATGCTCGACCAGGCCGGCCGTGTCGACGGCCTCGACCTTGTCGGTGACCCAGCCGCGCTGGCCGCGCACCCGGCCGCCGCGGACGTGGAAGATCTGCACGGCCGCCTCCAGCTCGTCCTCGGCCACCGCGATCAGGTCCGCGTCGGTGGCGTCGGCGAGCACGACCGCGCTCTTCTCCATGGCCCGCTTGAGGGCACCTATGTCGTCCCGGAGGCGGGCGGCCTTCTCGTACTCCATGTCCTCGGCCGCCAGCATCATGTCCTTCTCCAGCCGGCGGATGTACGTCCCGGTCCGGCCGGCCATGAAGTCGCAGAACTCCTCGGCCAGCTCCCGGTGTTCCTCCGGGTCCACCCGCCCCACGCACGGCGCCGAGCACTTGCCGATGTAGCCGAGGAGGCAGGGCCGGCCGGTCCGCTCGGCGTTCTTGAACACCCCGGCGGAGCAGGTGCGGACGGGGAAGACCCGCAGCAGCAGGTCGACCGTGTCCCGGATGGCCCAGGCGTGGCTGTACGGGCCGAAGTAGCGCACGCCCTTCTTTTTCTGGCCCCGCATGACCTGTACGCGCGGGAAGTCCTCGTTGAGCGTGACGGCCAGGTAGGGGTAGCTCTTGTCGTCGCGGTACTTGACGTTGAACCGGGGGTCGAACTCCTTGATCCACGAGTACTCCAGCTGGAGCGCCTCGACCTCCGTGGACACGACCGTCCACTCCACCGAGGCGGCCGTGGTGACCATGGTCCGCGTACGGGGGTGCAGGCCCGCCAAGTCCTGGAAGTAGTTGGCGAGCCGCTGGCGCAGGGACTTCGCCTTCCCGACGTAGATCACCCGGCGGTGCTCGTCGCGGAACTTGTAGACCCCCGGCGAGTCGGGGATCTGTCCCGGCTTGGGGCGGTAGCTGGAGGGGTCTGCCATGCCTCACACCCTACTGTCGTCCAGTGACACCACGGGCGCCACGAGGTGTCGGTAACGGGACGCCCGAGGTGTCGGGAACGGGACGCCCGAGGCCCCGCCGCCCGGGCCCACCGGGACGCCCGCCCAGGGGCCCGGCGCCGCTCGGAGGCCGGAGCGGCCCCGGGGGGCGGCGCCGCTCAGGGCCCGGGCCCGCCCGGGAGCCGGGCCCGCCCACGAGCCGGGTCCCCGGAGGTCGGCGCCGCGCGGGAGCCGGGTCCCCGAGGTCGGCGCCGCCCGGGAGCCGGGGCCGACCGGCCGGGGCCGCCGCTCGGGAGCGGCGCGGGCCCCGCCGGCGTACGCGCGTCAGGCGTTCATCAGCAGCAGCCGCGTCTGCGGCACCAGCTTCCGGTTCACGCTGGTGCTCTGCACGAAGATCGTGAAGTCGTCGTTGTGGTCGGGCTTGACGCGGACCTCCACGTCCGGCAGGCCGAGCAGCGCGCGGGCCTCCGGTCCGGCGTAGACCCGGTCCGTCTTCTTCTCCAGCACCGCTATCCGCTTCCGGGCCTGGATCTTCTCCGACTTGCTGAGCTGGTAGAACGCGGCCCCCGTGCGGTAGGTGTGGCCGCCCTCCACCACCCAGTCCCGGATCGCCGCCGCGCGGTCCACCGTGAGGAGCTGGTACTCGGCGGCGTCCACCGGGGTGAGCCCGGCCGCCTCGATGGTGTCCTTGTTGACCGCGTCCGCGCCCATGGAGAACACGGCCCGCGATCCCCTGATGCCCTGGGTCCGGCCGACCATGAACTTCTCGGTGGCCTGCTGGATGACCTGACCGGCCTCCTCCAGGCCCTGGGTGCTGGTGGCGTCCCAGATGGCGATGTTGTCCTTGGGGAAGCCGCACTGCATGGCCTCGCGCTTGCCCATCTGGTCCGGCACGAGGACGGCCAGGGTCCAGTTGTCCTCCTGCGTCTCCATCATCCGGGCCACGGCCTCGACCAGTTGGCGCGGGTCCCGGGACGGAGCGTCCGCGCTGCGGTGGCTCGCGTTCTCCTGGCCGTCCGTGAGGACGAACGTCAGGAAGCTGTGGTCGCCGTACAGCTGGGCCGTCTGCGCCAGCTCCCGCTGCGACTTGAGGGTGGCCGCCAGCAGCGCCGTCATCCCGCCGACCCGGTACAGCTGCTTCAGGGACGGCATGCGCAGCACGTCCTTGTCGTAGATGACGCACTCGACCTGCTCGGCGAAGACGTACACCGTGACGCGGGTCTCCTGGTCCAGCTCCTGCGAGCGGCGCGCCAGGTACGCGATCTGCTGGTCGGCGACCTCGACGACCTTGCCGCTCAGGTGCGACATGGACGAGCTGGCGTCCAGCACGAGGGCGACGTGGTTGATGTAGTTCTGGTTTCCGGACATGGAAAGCTCCCCCTCTTCCGACCCGGTGTTCAGGTCGATCCGATGCTCAGATCCTCGCACCCACCACTGACAATCGATCTTGGAAGAGCGGAGGGGTGGACCAGCACGGAAGAGGCGTGCGGGGGGCTGCGGTGTGGGGCTGCGGTGCGGCGGGGGGCTACGCCTCGGGGCCGGCGACGAGCTTGCCGCCGGTGACCCGCACCGGGACCTCGGGCAGCGCGGCGGTCGCCGGGCCCTTGAGCGGCTGGCCGGTGGTGACGTCGAAGCGGCTGCCGTGGCAGGGGCAGTTGCCCTCGGTGCCCTCGACCTTGTCGAAGACGCAGCCCGCGTGGGTGCACTGGGCGCTGAACGCCTTGTACTGGCCCTTGGCCGGGCAGCTCACGACCAGGCGCTCCTCGCGGTACAGCTTGGCGCCGCCGACCGGCACCGCGTCCGCCGCGCCCAGGTCGACGGGGGCCGTCGGGGTGGGCGCCTTGGCGTGCCCGAGCTTCGACTCGGTGGAGCAGGCGGCGGCGAGCCCGGCGGTTCCGGCCAGGGCGGCGCCTTTCAGCACGGTACGGCGGGCGGGCGGCTGGCCGGGCATGGGTGCTCCACGGTGGACTGGGGTGCGCGGGTGACGGAACCGACGATACCGGGGTAGATCGGGGGCCCTGCGGCCGGGTTCCGGGGCTGTCCGGGCCGGGCGCGATGGGTTACGTTCGGGCGCGTGATCGTTGCCGCCGGAGAGTCCCTGATCGATCTTGTCGCCGACCGCCCGGGGCCGCTCGCGCCGCTCGTCCCGCGCCGGGGCGGCGGCCCGTACAACACGGCGGTGGCGCTGGGGCGGCTCGGGGCCGGTGCCGCCTTCTGCTCGCGGGTCTCGACGGACGCGTACGGCGAGGCGCTGATGGACGGCCTGCGGGCGGCGGGCGTGGACACCGGCCTCGTACAGCGGGGGCCCGAGCCGACGACGCTGGCGGTGGCGTCGGTCGGGGCGGACGGTTCCGCCGGGTACTCCTTCTACGCGGAGGGCACGGCCGACCGGCTCTTCGAGCTGCCCGGGCGGCTGCCGGACGCGGTCCGGGCGGTCGCCTTCGGGACGTGTTCGCTGCTGCTGGAGCCGGGCGCGAGCACCTACGACGCGCTGCTGCGGCGGGAGGCGGGGCGGGGGCTGCTCACCCTGCTGGACCCGAATGTGCGGGCGGGGCTGGTCGCGGACGGGGAGGCGGACGCCCAGCGGGAGCGGTTCCTGGAGCGGCTGCCGTATGTGACGCTGCTGAAGCTGTCCGAGGAGGACGCCGCGTGGCTGGGCGGGGCGCCCAGTGAGTGGCTCGCGCGGGGCCCGTCGGCGGTGGTGCTGACTCGTGGCGGGGGCGGGCTGACGGTGTTCACGCGGACCGTGACCGTGTCGGTGCCGTCGGTTCCGGTCGCGGTGGCCGACACCATCGGCGCGGGTGACACGGTGAACGCGGCCCTGCTGCACGGTCTGGGGTCCCGCCCGGTGGCCGGCCTGGACGCGGAGGCGTGGACGGAGCTGCTGTCCTTCGCCGCGCGGGCCGCCGCGCTCACCTGCTCGCGGCCGGGCGCGGAGCCCCCGTACGCGGCGGAGCTGGTGACGGCGGACGCGGTGGTGCCGCTGTGCGGTGCCCCGGCGTTGGTGTGCGTGCCCTCGGGGCCGCCGCTGTCGGAGCGGGGGGCCGTCGCGGGCCTGCTCGACGAGGCCGTCGCGCGCGGCGCGGAGCTGGTGGTGGTTCCGGTGGAGCGGCTCGGGGCGGACTTCTTCGCGCCGCGTACGGGAATGCTGGGCGAGGCCGTCCGCAGGTGCCGGGACCTGGGGCTGCGACTGGCGGTCGTCGGTGACGCCGCGCATCGGGCGGTGGAGGAGGCGGGGCTGCGGGACGCCGCGGGCGAGGGGGCGCACGGCGGCCCGCTGCTGGTCGCCGCCACGATCCCCGCCCTGGCGGCGCGGCTCGCCGGGGCACACTGACGCCGCGAACTCCCGTACCAGTGTGGGTAGTTTGGGTGCATGCACGCGAACGAGGGGGCCGGGGGCGGCGTCGCGGACCATGGCGCGGACCTGGACGGCGGCCGGGAGTGGGGTGCCACGCGCTCCTGGGTGGAGAAGCAGCTGGCCGAGGCGGAGCGCATCGGGAGAGTGGTGCCGTTGCGCGGCGGCTGGTCGTCGGAGATGCGGCGTCTGGATCTCGTGGGGGCGGCGGGTGGCGGGCGCTCGCTGGTCCTGCGGTCCTTCGTCAAGCCGTTCTACGTGCGGCACGCGGAGGGCCTGCTGAACCGGGAGGCGGCCGTCCTGCGCCTGCTCGGCGGTACGGAGGTGCCGGCGGCCGGACTTGTGGCGGTGGACGCGACGGCACGGCACTGCGAGCACCCGTCCCTGCTGATGTCCCTGCTGCCCGGCGGCGTACGGCTGGACGACCGGGGCGCGGAGGAGCGCGCCGAGCTGCTGGCGCGCCAGTTGGTGCGCATCCACCGGGTGGCGGTGACGGCGCGGGAGCGGCCGCGCACCTATCAGCCCTGGGTTTCTCCGGAGCGGGTGACTCCGCCCGCCGGCACCGGGCGGCCCGGGCTGTGGCGGCGGGCCGTCGAGGTCATCGGCCAGGAGCCGCCGGAGTACGAGGGGTGCTTCCTGCACCGGGACTTCCACCCGGGCAACGTCCTCTTCACCGGGACCGGTGACGCGCTCCGGATCAGCGGTGTCGTCGACTGGGTGGAGACCTCCTGGGGGCCGGCCGACCTGGACGTGGCGCACTGCTCGACCGCTCTCGCCCTGCTGCACGGGGTGCCGGCCGGGATGCGCTTCGCCGACCGGTACGTGGCCGCCGGTGGCGTTCTGGCCGGGGAGCCGGCCGCTCATCTCCACTGGCGGCTGCTGGACGCGCTGGGGTTCGCCCCGGACGCGGAGAAGGTGGCCGTTCCCTGGCGCGAGCTGGGCCGTACGGATCTGACCGCGGACGTCCTGACCCGGCGGCTGGAGGAGTACCTCGCCGCCCTGTTCGACCGCTACGGCTGACCCGCGCGCGCCCGGGCCGTGCGGCCGGCGCGTACGGTGCTGAGACCGCGCTCGAGGCCGACCCTCGCACGCCCGGGCCGTGGCTGCCGCCACGCGCGCTCGGTGCCGCAGCTCCGGTGCGACGCCGGCCCCCGCCACCGCGCGGGTGGTGAGGACCGGCGTCCCCCGGACGTCGACCACCGTCAGGACTTGGCGGCCCTGGCGGTCGTCTTCTTCGCCTTGGCGGTCTTCGCCGTGGTGGTCTTAGACGTCGTGGTCTTCGACGTCGTGGCCTTCGCGGTGGTCTTCGCCGTGGCCGTCCCTCGGGGCGTCCCGTCCACCGCCGCGACGGTCTTCTTGGCCGCCGCCTTCTTGGCCGTCGTCCGCTTCCGGGCGGCCGGGACGCTCGGGGCCGCGTCGCTGACCCGGTCGGCGCCCAGGATGTCCCGGAGGAACTTGCCGGTGTGGCTGGCCGGGACGGCCGCGACCTGCTCGGGCGTGCCCTCGGCGACGACCACGCCACCGCCGCTGCCGCCCTCGGGCCCCATGTCCACGACCCAGTCGGCGGTCTTGATGACGTCCAGGTTGTGCTCGATGACGATCACCGAGTTGCCCTTGTCGACCAGGTTGGACAGCACCCTGATCAGCTTCGAGATGTCCTCGAAGTGCAGACCGGTGGTCGGCTCGTCCAGGACGTACACCGTGCGGCCCGTGGACCGCTTCTGGAGCTCGGACGCGAGCTTCACACGCTGCGCCTCGCCGCCGGAGAGCGTGGGCGCGGGCTGGCCCAGCCGTACGTACCCGAGGCCGACTTCGGTGAGGGTGCGCAGGTGGCGCGAGATCGTCGGCACCGCCTCGAAGAAGTCGAGGGCCTCCTCGATCGGCATGTCCAGCACCTCGGCGATGGACTTGCCCTTGTAGTGGACGTCCAGGGTCTCCCGGTTGTAGCGCGCCCCGTGGCAGACCTCGCAGGGGACGTACACGTCCGGCAGGAAGTTCATCTCGATCTTGATCGTGCCGTCGCCCGCGCAGTTCTCGCAGCGGCCGCCCTTGACGTTGAAGGAGAACCGGCCCGGCAGGTAGCCCCGGACCTTCGCCTCCATCGTCTCGGCGAACAGCTTGCGGACGTGGTCGAAGACGCCGGTGTACGTCGCCGGGTTGGACCGGGGCGTGCGGCCGATGGGCGACTGGTCGACGTGGACCACCTTGTCGACCAGGTCGTCGCCGTCCACGCGCGTGTGGCGCCCCGGCACCGACTTGGCGCCGTTCAGCTCGCGCGCCAGGTGGGTGTAGAGGATGTCGTTGACCAGGGTCGACTTGCCGGAACCGGATACACCGGTGACCGCCGTGAGCACACCGAGCGGGAAGGAGACGTCGATGTCCCGCAGGTTGTTCTCCCGGGCGCCGTGCACGGTCAGCCGGCGCGAGGGGTCCACGGGCCGCCGGACGTCCGGGGTGGGGATGGACCGCTTGCCGGCCAGGTACTGGCCGGTCATGGAGTCCTTGTTGGCGAGGAGCTGCTTCAGCGGACCGGAGTGCACCACCTTGCCGCCGTGCTCGCCCGCGCCGGGGCCGATGTCCACGACCCAGTCGGCCACCTTGATCGTGTCCTCGTCGTGCTCGACCACGATCAGGGTGTTGCCCATGTCGCGCAGGCGCACCAGGGTCTCGATCAGCCGGTGGTTGTCGCGCTGGTGCAGGCCGATCGACGGCTCGTCCAGCACGTACAGCACACCGACCAGGCCGGAGCCGATCTGGGTGGCGAGCCGGATGCGCTGGGCCTCGCCGCCGGACAGGGTGCCGGCGGCCCGGTTGAGCGAGAGGTAGTCCAGGCCCACGTCGACCAGGAACCGCAGCCGCTCGTTGACCTCCTTGAGCACCCGCTCGGCGATCTTCTTGTCGCGGGCGTTCAGCCGGAGCTCGCCGAGGAAGTCGGCGCACTCGCTGATGGACATCGCGGAGACCTCCGCGATGGACTTCTCCATCACCGTCACGGCGAGGACGATCGGCTTGAGCCGGGTGCCCTCGCAGGTGGGGCAGGGGACCTCGCGCATATAGCCCTCGAAGCGCTCCCGGCTGGAGTCGCTCTCGGCCTCGCTGTGCCGCCGCTTGACGAAGGAGACGGCGCCCTCGAAGGCGGGCGTGGTGTAGGCGCGCTCCCGGCCGTAGCGGTTGCGGTAGCGGACCTCGACCTGGGTGCGGTGGCCGTACAGCAGGGCCTTGCGGGCGCGGGCGGGGAGCCCGGCCCAGGGGATGTCCGTGCGGAAGCCCAGGGCCTGGGAGAGGCCGCCGATCAGCCGGCCGAAGTACTCCTTGGTGTGGCCGTGCGACCAGGGGTGGATCGCCCCCTCGTCCAGGGACCGCTCCTCGTCGGGGACGACCAGCTCGGGGTCGACCTCCATGCGGGTGCCGATGCCGGTGCAGTCCGGGCAGGCGCCGAAGGGCGAGTTGAACGAGAAGGACCGGGGCTCCAGCTCCTCGAAGGACAGGTCGTCGTAGGGGCAGTACAGGTGCTCCGAGTACATCCGCTCGCGCTCGGGGTCGTCCTCGGGGAGGTCGACGAAGTCGAGCACGACCATGCCGCCGGACAGGCCCAGCGCGGTCTCCACGGAGTCGGTCAGCCGCCGCTTGGCGCTGTCCTTGACCGTGAGGCGGTCCACGACCACCTCGATGGTGTGCTTCTCCTGCTTCTTCAGCGTGGGCGGCTCGGCGAGCTGGATGGTCGTCCCGTCCACCCGCGCCCGGCTGTAGCCCTTGGTCTGGAGGTCGGCGAAGAGGTCGACGAACTCGCCCTTGCGCTCGCGCACCAGCGGCGACAGGACCTGGAAGCGGCTCCCCTCGGGCAGCTCCAGCACCTTGTCCACGATGGCCTGCGGCGACTGGCGGGAGATCGGCCGGTGGCACTCGGGGCAGTGGGGCTTGCCGATGCGCGCGAAGAGCAGGCGCAGGTAGTCGTACACCTCGGTGATCGTGCCGACGGTCGAGCGCGGGTTGCGCGAGGTCGACTTCTGGTCGATCGAGACGGCCGGGGAGAGGCCCTCGATGAAGTCGACGTCCGGCTTGTCCATCTGGCCGAGGAACTGCCGGGCGTAGGAGGAGAGCGACTCGACGTACCGGCGCTGCCCCTCGGCGAAAATCGTGTCGAACGCGAGGGAGGACTTGCCCGACCCGGACAGTCCGGTGAAGACGATGAGGGAGTCACGCGGGAGGTCGAGCGAGACGTTCTTCAGATTGTGCTCGCGCGCGCCACGGACGATGAGACGGTCGGCCACGCCGGTCCGCACCTTTCTTGAGGGAAGTGGGGGGCACAGCCCCCGTCCCGGACTGTTGAGCCTCGGGGGGTCGCCAAGCGGATGCCTGGCTCACATCGGATGCCTGGCTTTCAAGGATGCCTCCATCGAGCGTATAGCACGTGCATTCGATTTCCGGCCACGCGCCGCCACCTTCACCCGATCGTGTGGCGGCGCTAGGGTCAGCGGCATGATCGACCATGTGCATGACCTGGCCTCTGTACGTGAGGCGACCGAGCGACTCCTCACCGCTGCCGCCGCTCTGGACGACGCCGCGGTGACCGCGCCGTCCCGGCTGCCCGACTGGACGCGGGGCCACGTACTGGCCCACCTCTCACGTAACGCCGACGCGCTCGTGAATGTTCTCCAGGGGCGCCCCATGTATCCCGGCGCGGAGGCGCGCGACGCCGACATCGAGCGCGGAGCCCCCCGCCCGCCGGCCGTCCAGCTCGACGACCTCCGGGAGAGCGCCGCGCGCTTCTCCGCCGCCGGCGAGGCCCCGGCCGACTGGGACCGCGTCGTGGAGCTGCGCAACGGCGTCACCGACCGGGCGGCCCGGGTGCCCTTCCGCCGCCTCGTCGAGGTGGAGCTGCACCATGTCGACCTGGACATCGGGTACGAGCTGGAGGACCTCCCGGAGGAGTTCACCGACCGCGAGATCGCCTTCCTGGCCGACCGCTTCGGCGGCCACCCCGCCGTCCCGCCGACCCGGGTGGTCGCGGCCGGCCGGGAGGGGCACGAGTGGCGCACCGGCGGCGGCGAGGGGGCCGAGGTGACCGTCTCGGGCCCCGCGGCCGACCTGCTCGGCTGGCTGGCGGGCCGCCGGGACGGCGCCGCCCTGGAGGTCTCGGGCGGCCCCCTGCCCGTCCTGCCCCCGCTATAGGCTGGACCCCATGACGTACAGCGGAGCGGTGAAGGTGGGCGGGCCCGCCGACGTGCACGAGCTGGCGGACCTGATGATCTCCAAGGTCGCGGTCGGGCCCATGGACAACAACGCCTATCTGCTGCGCTGCCGGGCCACCGGCGAGCAGCTGCTGATCGACGCGGCGAACGAGCCCGCGACCCTGCTCCGGCTGATCGGTGACGACGGCATCGCGTCGGTCGTCACGACCCACCGCCACCGCGACCACTGGGACGCGCTGGCCGAGGTCGTGGCGGCCACCGGGGCCCGTACGTACGCCGGGACGTACGACGCCGAGGGCATCGGCGTCGCCACGGACGTCCCCGTCGGGGACGGGGACGTGATCCGGGTCGGCCGGGTGGAGCTGACCGCCCGCCGGATGGTGGGGCACACCCCCGGGTCCATCGTGCTCGTCTACGACGACCCGCACGGCCATCCGCATGTGTTCACCGGCGACTGCCTCTTCCCGGGCGGGGTCGGCAACACCTGGCAGGACCCGGACGCCTTCGCGAGCCTGATCCTCGACGTCGAGACGAAGCTCTTCGACGTGCTGCCCGACGAGACCTGGGTCTACCCCGGGCACGGCAAGGACACCACGCTGGGCGAGGAGCGCCCGAAGCTCCCGGAGTGGCGCGAGCGCGGCTGGTAGCGGGGCACCGGCCGGACGAGTCGATCCCGGTCGCGGAGAGTCGATCCGGATCGCGATGGGTCGACTCCGGTCGCGGCGAGTCGGTCGTGGTCGCGGTCGCGACGAGTCGATTCCCGTCTCCGGCCGTCCCGCCCTGGCGCCGGTTGCCGCGTCCCGTCGCCGGCTGCGGGCCGGCGGGCATGGGAGCGCGGGTACGGGGAGGCGCGGCGAGCGGGCGCGAAGGCGTGCCGCCGGCGCTCCCACGGCTCCCCCGCGCCCCCGTAACCCCGGGCGTCACCGGCCAGTTGGCGCGGCATGCGCCAGAGTCATGATCCGGACCTGTCGGCCGAGGCGTCGGCCGCCCCGTCCGCCCCCGCTCCTTCGATGGTGCGGCTCGCCGCCGCCTCGCTCGCCGGCACGGCCGTCGAGTTCTACGACTTCTTCGTCTACGGGACCGCCGCCGCGCTGGTCCTGGGCCCGCTGTTCTTCCCGACCTTCTCGCCGCTGGCCGGCACACTGGCCGCCTTCGGCACCTTCGCGGTCGGCTTTGTTTCGCGCCCGCTCGGTTCTGTCCTCTTTGGTCACATCGGTGACCGGTACGGGCGACGGCCGGTGATGTTCGCGTCCCTGGTCCTGACCGGGGCGGCCACGGTCGCGGTCGGGTGCGTCCCCTCGTACGCGACCCTCGGGGTGGCCGCTCCGGTGCTGCTGCTGGTGCTGCGCTTCCTGCAGGGGCTGGGGCTCGGCGGCGAGTGGGGCGGGGCGGTGCTGCTCACGGCGGAGCACGCGCCCCCGGGGCGCCGCGCGCTGTGGGCGAGCTTCCCGCAGATCGGTCCCGCGGTGGGCTTCCTGCTGGCCAACGGGGTGATGCTCGGGCTGTCGGCGGGGCTGAGCGACGCGCAGTTCCGGGAGTGGGGCTGGCGGGTGCCGTTCTGGGCGGCGGGGCTCCTGGCGGCGGGCGGTCTGCTGCTGCGTACGTCCCTGGCGGAGACCCCGCAGTTCCGGGAGCTGGCCCGGACCGGTGCGCGGGCGAGCGCCCCGCTGGTGGAGGTGGCGCGCAAGCACTGGCGGCTGGTGCTGCTGACCGCCGGCGCGCTGGCGGTCGGGTACGCGATCTTCTACGCCGTCTCCACCTGGGCGCTCGCCTACGGCACGGAGCGGCTCGGTGTGAGCCGCACGGTGATGCTGGTCTGCATCATGGCGGCGGTGGCGGTCAAGGGCGTTGCGACGCCGTTCGCGGCGATGCTGGGCGACCGGTTCGGGCGGCGGCCGATGTGCCTGGCGGGCTGCGCCGCGGCGGCGCTCTGGATGTTCCCCATGGTGGGCCTGCTGCACACGGCCCGGCCCGTGCTGATGTTCCTGGGCTTCACCGGGGCGCTGCTGGCCTTCATCACCATGTTCGCCGTGGTCGCCGCCTACCTCCCGGAGCTGTACGAGCCGAGGGTGCGCTGCACCGGGGCGGCCGTGGGCTACAACCTCGCGGGCGTCCTGGGCGGGGCGCTGACCCCGATCGTGGCGACGGCCTCGGCGGACGGCTCGGGGCCGCCCTGGGGCGTGGCCGCGTACCTGACGGCGATCGCCCTGCTCAGCCTCGGCTGCTTCGCCCTGCTCCCGGAGACCCTGCCCAAGCCGGCCCCGGAGCCCGCCCTGGAGTCGGCCGCCGCGTAAGCAGGCCGTCGCCCGGACGAGCACCGGCCGGTGCGGACCGCGCGTTGCGGATCCGCACCGGCCGGTGCCGTGACGGTCGTGGGGCGGTCGTGGGACTGCTGCCGCCGCCGCTCCCGCCGGGGGTCAGGCCCCGACGCTGTCCTTGTCGGCGTCCTTGCCGTCCGCCGCCTCGGCGGCCTCGCGCTCCGCCTGCTTCTTGGAGGCGATCAGGCTGGTGATCGTGGTGATGATCAGTACGCCGCAGATGACGGCCAGCGACACCGGGATGGAGATCTCGGGCACATGCACCCCGGACTCGTGCAGGGCGTGCAGCACCAGCTTCACACCGATGAAGCCGAGGATCACCGACAGGCCGTAGCTCAGGTGGACCAGCTTCTTCAGCAGGCCGCCGATGAGGAAGTACAGCTGCCGCAGACCCATCAGGGCGAAGGCGTTGGCGGTGAAGACGATGTACGGGTCCTGGGTCAGGCCGAAGATCGCGGGGATGGAGTCCAGCGCGAACAGGACGTCCGTGGTGCCGATGGCCAGCATGACGACCATCAGGGGCGTCAGCACCCGCTTGCCGTTCTCACGGATGAAGAGCTTGGTGCCGTGGTACCGGTCGGCGACGCCGAAGCGGCTCTCGATGGACTTCAGGAGGCGGTTCTCCTCGAACTCCTCCTCCGGCTCGTCGGCCCGCGCCTCCTGAATCAGCTTCCAGGCGGTGTAGATCAGGAACGCGCCGAAGATGTAGAACACCCAGGAGAAGCTGGCGATGATCGCGGCGCCGGCGGCGATGAAGATCGCACGCAGGACCAGGGCGATCAGCACACCGATCAGCAGCACCCGCTGCTGGAGGTGGCTCGGCACCGAGAACTTCGCCATGATCAGGACGAAGACGAAGAGGTTGTCGACGCTCAGCGACTTCTCGGTGATGAATCCGGCGAAGAACTCGCCCGACGCCTGCGTCTCACCGAAGACGAGCAGGCCCAGGCCGAACAGTGCGGCCAGGACGATCCAGACGACCGTCCAGATTCCGGCTTCCTTGATCGACACGTCATGGGGCTTGCGCCCGATGAAGAAGTCGACCGCGATCAGGGCGGACAGACCGAGAACGGTCGCCACCCACAGGCTCATCGAAACGTCCACTGCGCCTCCGGCGTCGTACGGCTACTGATCAGCGTCGTCGCTGCCGGAGGTCTCTTCCACCCGGGCCGCCCGGCCTTGTGACCGGGGCACACCACGGGCCGGCGCCCCGGGACCGGCCTTACGTCCGACCGTCCGTACTGACGGGCACGCCGCGCACGGGAGTACTCCCCTCCGCTGTGAGAACCGTACCCCAAAACCCAAGGGAAGGTAAAGAGAAAAGTAAAAGGAACACCAAAAGGCCAGGTCAGTGTCGCCAGTTGGTACGGGCGCCCACCACCTGGGACAGCACCTGGCCCAGGACGCCACTGCCCGCGGGCAGCCGTGGCGGCTCGTACGTCCACGCGTGCCCGACCCAGGGGTCGGCGAGGTGGTCGTCCGGGACGGGCGTCAGACGCAGCAGCGACCGCCACAGCGGGTCGAGGACGGGGCCGTAGGCGCGGGCGTCCTCCCGGTCGGCGACCAGCAGCAGATGGACCCCGACGGCGGGGCCCTCGTCCGCCAGGTACCGCAGCCGGGTGACGGCCCGGTCGTCGAAGCCGTGCGGGAAGTCGTTGACGAGCAGCAGCTGCCCGGACAGGTCCACACCGGGCGGCAGCGCGTCCACCGCACCACCGCTCACGGCCATCCGCAGCAGCTCCACGCGCTCGGTGAGGCGGTCGAGGACGGCGGCCACTCCCCCGGCCCCGGTCGCCGGGGGCGCGGCGAGGGCCCCGGAGGCGGTCAGCGGGGCGAGTGCGGCAGCCCCGGAGCCGGCCGGGTCGATCACATGCACGGCGTACTCCCCCACCGGGTGGACCGCGAGCAGCCGCGCCGCGTGCAGGACCGCCGTGTCCATGGCCCGCCGGTGCAGCTCCGTCCGGTCGGCCGGGCCGGCGGCCTCGGAGCCCCGGGACCGGCCGCTGTCCACCCACAGGCCGCGCTCCAGCGGCAGCCGCACCAGCATCGGGATGCGCAGCGCGGGGTGCTCGGGGAGGTGGACGTCGCCCAGGCGGACGGCCATCGCCGCCTCGGCGGGCACCCGGTAGGCGTGCCAGGCGGGGCTGTCCCACCCCGCGTAGGCGACCGGCAGGGCGGGCTCGACGACCTCGGACTCGGCCGTCAGCTGGGCGAGGTCCCGGTCGAGCGCCTCACGCGCGCGGTCGGTCAGCTCGTCGCGCTTGGCGCGGGCCGCCGCCCTGGCGGTGTCACCGGCGGAGCCGATACGGCTGCGCGGGTCCGACAGCACGCCGTCCAGCTCCTGCTCCATGCGGGACTCGGCGAAGTCGACGGCGCTGCGGTACGCGGCGGCGGTGCGGGCCAGGTCCTCGAACATGCCCCAGACCTGGTTGTAGAGGCGCTCGTCCATGGACCACCCGGCGGCGTCGCCCGCGACCGGCCGCGCGGGGCCGCCGGCCGGCCCGGCGGGGTCGGACTGGGGCGAGCCGGACGGGGGCGGGCCGGACGGCTGGGCAGACGCCGGGCCCGGAGCCGGGGCGGCGGCCCGGCGGGGGTGGGCATAGCTGATGGGCCCACCCGCCGGGGACACCGGAGGCGTGGACGCGGGCGCGGGACCGGCCGGAGCAGCCGGGGGCGCGGCCGGAGGTGCGGCGGGAGATGTGGTGGCGGGCGGCGGAGTCCGGTCGGCGGGGGACGGTGTCCGGTCCGTGGGCGGCGGAGTCCGGTCGGCGGAGGGCGGAGTCCGGTCCGCGGAGGGCGGCGGTGTCCGGTCCGTGGGCGGCTCGCCCGCGGTGGTGTCCCCGGCCCCGGTGAACCCGGCCAGGGTGGCGGCGCCGAGCCGGGCCCGGCCCCCCTCGGCGGTACGGGGCGGGGGCGCGGCGACCGAACGGGCCGTCCCGGCCGCGACCGCCTCCTCGATGGTGGACGCGATCTCGGCGGCCCGCTCCAGCCCCTGGTCGGCGAGCATCGCGACGAGCCCGCCCGCGTACCCCTGGCCGACGGCGCGGACCTTCCAGGCGCCCTGCCTGCGGTACAGCTCCAGGGCGACGACGGCGGACTCGCTGTCCAGCCCGGTGATGGTGAACCCGGCGATCGCGGTGCCGTCGAGCGCGGTGACCGCGACGAAGGGCGCCGCGACGGCCCCGAACCGCCCGGCGCCACCGGTCCCCTGGACCAGCGCGAGCAGCACGGTCACCCGGTGGACGGTCGGGGGCATGGCGCCGAGGTCCACGGCGAGCCGGTGGTCGGCGGCGGCCTGCCGGGAGACCTCCAGCCCCGGGAGCGCGGGCGCGCCGGGGTGGGCGACCCACTCGGGGCCGGTGACCGTGCCGTCCTCGCCGCCGAGGGTGGCACCGGCGACGACCGGCTCACCGGCCGACACCCGGATCTCCAGTCGGGTGTGGGGCAGCGGGTGGTTCTGCCCCCGGACCAGCTCGGCCGTCATGCCTGTCTTCCCCCTCGTGCGTCGGCGCGCGGCGCCTGCCGGTGTGGCGCGGCTCCCGGGGGCGTGCGCCGCCGGGAGCCGCGAGGTGCGTAGGTGCTCCGCGCGCCTACAGGTGCGGCAGGATCGCGGGCATCAGGTCCTGGAACGTACGGCCGTTGGCCGGGTTGCCCAGGGCGGTCATCTTCCAGCCGGTGCCGGCGCGGTGCACCTTCGCCATGATCTGCGCGGTGTACTGGCCGCCGCCGTCCAGGGTGTAGCGGGCGAGCTCCTGGCCGTTCGTCTCGTCGACGATGCGGCAGAAGGCGTTCTGCACCTCCTGGAACGTCTGGCCGGTGAAGGAGTTCACCGTGAAGACGATCTGGTCGATGTGGACCGGGATCCGCTGGAGGTCGACGAGGATCGCCTCGTCGTCGCCGCCCTGCCCCGCGCCGCCCACCAGGTTGTCGCCGGTGTGGCGGACGGAGCCGTCGTCGCTCACCAGGTGGCGGAAGAAGACCACGTCCACGGGCTGCTTCTCGGCGAAGAGCACCGCCGAGGCGTCCAGGTCGACCTCGCGGGTGCGCGAGCCGAACAGACCGCGACGCGGCGCAGCCTGCCAGCCGAGCCCCATCCGCACCGCGGTGAGGGTTCCCCCGTCACTCTTCTGAAGGCTGATGGCCTGGCCCTTGGTCATGTTGACCGTCACGCGCTGTCCCCTCTCATTGCGTACCCCCGCGACCGTCTGCCAGTGCGGTTGCTGAGCACCCTACGCAGCGGGCGCGGGGCGCCATCAGGCGGAGCCCGGTTTTGTGGCGGTGTTGCAACACACCGGGCGGTAACCGGCCCAGGCGTTTCCCGAGCCGGGCCCCGGGCCCAGGCCGGGGCGGGAGCCCAAGCCGAGCCGGGGGCCCAGGCCCGGGCCGAAACCCGGCCGAAACCCGGACCGGACGGTGAAAGCCCCGCCCGTACCGCCCCGTCCGCGCGGCCCCGCCCGTGGCGACCGTCGGGCGATGCCCGCGCGGCCCCCGTCAGGCGATGCCCGCCTCCTTCATCTGTCGCAGCTCCTTCTTCAGCTCGCCCACCTCGTCACGCAGCCGCGCCGCCACCTCGAACTGCAGCTCGGCGGCGGCCGCCCGCATCCGCTCGGTCATCTCCTCGATGATCCCGGCCAGTTCGGCCGCCGGACGGTCGGTCACCAGGGCGCCCTTCCCGGCCGCCTTCCCGGACTTGCCGCCCTTGCCGGCCGTCCCGGCGCCGGACGACGCCTTGGTGCCGAGCGTGGGGACCGGGGTCTTGGCGCCCTTGCCGTCCTTCGCCTGGCGGTAGCCGGTGCCCAGCAGTTGCTCGGTGTCGACCTCCTCGCGCGCGATGGTCGCGACGATGTCGTTGATCTTCTTGCGCAGCGGCTGGGGGTCGATGCCGTGCTCGGTGTTGTACGCGATCTGCTTCTCCCGACGGCGGTTGGTCTCGTCGATGGCCTTGGCCATGGCCGGGGTGACGGAGTCCGCGTACATGTGGACCTGGCCGGAGACATTGCGCGCCGCACGGCCGATGGTCTGGATGAGCGAGGTGCCGGAGCGGAGGAAGCCCTGCTTGTCGGCGTCCAGGATGGCGACGAGGGAGACCTCGGGAAGGTCGAGGCCCTCGCGGAGGAGGTTGATGCCGACCAGGACGTCGTATTCACCGGCCCGCAGTTCACGCAGCAGCTCGATCCGGCGGAGGGTGTCGACATCGCTGTGCAGATAGCGGACCTGGATGCCCAGCTCCAGGAAGTAGTCGGTGAGGTCCTCGGCCATCTTCTTGGTGAGGGTGGTGACCAGGACCCGCTCGTCCCGCTCGGTGCGCAGCCGGATCTCGTGGACCAGGTCGTCGATCTGGCCCTCCGTGGGCTTGACGACGACCTCGGGGTCGACCAGGCCGGTGGGGCGGATGATCTGCTCCACGAAGCCGTCGGAGCGGGACAGCTCGTACTGCCCGGGGGTCGCCGACAGATAGACGGTCTGGCCGATCCGCTCCTGGAACTCCTCCCACTTCAGCGGCCGGTTGTCGAGCGCGGACGGCAGCCGGAAGCCGTGGTCGACGAGGGTGCGCTTGCGGGAGGCGTCGCCCTCGTACATCGCCCCGATCTGGGGGACGGTGACGTGGGACTCGTCGATGACGAGGACGAAGTCCTCGGGGAAGTAGTCGAGGAGGGTGTTGGGCGCGGAGCCCGGATCGCGGTCGTCGAAGTGCATCGAGTAGTTCTCGATGCCGGAGCAGGAGCCGATCTGGCGCATCATCTCGATGTCGTACGTGGTGCGCATCCGCAGCCGCTGGGCCTCCAGCAGCTTGCCCTGCTTCTCCAGCTCGGCGAGCCGGACCTCCAGCTCCCGCTCGATGCCGTTGATCGCCTTCTCCATGCGCTCCGGTCCCGCCACGTAGTGGCTGGCCGGGAAGACGTACAGCTCCTGGTCGTCGCTGATGACCTCGCCGGTGAGCGGGTGGAGGGTGGACAGGGCCTCGATCTCGTCGCCGAACATCTCGATCCGGACGGCCAGCTCCTCGTAGACCGGGAAGATCTCGATGGTGTCGCCGCGGACCCGGAAGGTCCCGCGGGTGAACGCCAGGTCGTTGCGGGTGTACTGGATGTCGACGAACCGGCGCAGCAGCTGGTCCCGGTCGATCTCCTCGCCGACCTTCAGCGGGACCATGCGGTCCACGTACTCCTGCGGCGTGCCCAGGCCGTAGATGCAGGAGACGGAGGCCACCACGACCACGTCCCGGCGGGTCAGCAGCGAGTTGGTGGCGGAGTGGCGCAGCCGCTCGACCTCCTCGTTGATCGAGGAGTCCTTCTCGATGTAGGTGTCCGACTGCGGGACGTACGCCTCGGGCTGGTAGTAGTCGTAGTACGAGACGAAGTACTCCACCGCGTTGTTCGGCAGGAGCTCCCGGAACTCGTTCGCCAGCTGGGCGGCCAGCGTCTTGTTGGGGGCCATGACGAGGGTGGGGCGCTGGAGCTTCTCGATCATCCAGGCGGTCGTCGCCGACTTTCCGGTGCCGGTCGCGCCGAGGAGGACGACGTCCTTCTCACCCGCGCCGATACGGCGGGCCAGGTCGGCGATGGCCGCAGGCTGGTCGCCGCTGGGCTGGTAGGGGCTGACGACCTCGAAGGGCGCCACCGAGCGTTCGATCTTGGAAACGGGCCGCATGAAACCACCGTACGACTCGCCACTGACACTCGGGGCCCGGAAGGCCCGTCCGCCCGGTCCGTCCGCCCGTCCGCCCCGTCCTCCGGCCCGTCCTCCCGCCCGGGACGCCCGGCCAACCCGCCTGATCCACCCGCCCCGGCCGCCCGCTCTCAGCCGCGGCCGGCACGCTCCTGGCGGCGGACCCGGCGCGATGCCCGGACGGCCGGACCGCCGTAGCCGCGGTCGTCACGGTGGTCGCGGTAGTCGCGGTGGTCGCCGTAGCGGTGCCGGTGCCGCTCCGCCGCCGCACCGGGGCGGTGATGCGGTGGGTGTGCGGGGTCCCGGTGGTCGTCGTCGCCGGTGACCAGCAGGGGGTCGACCATCACCACGAACCCCGCCAGCAGCAGGAACACCACCGGCCCCACCAGCATGGGACCGAGGAGCGAGGTGGCCGACTCGCCCCCGCCGGCCGGGAGGCCGTCGCCGTGCAGGTGGACGCTGACGGCGGCCATGCCGGTGTAGTGCATCCCGCTCACCGCGACGCCCATGCCCAGGCCGGCCGCCAGGGTGGGCAGCATGCCCCGGACCGAGACGGCCGCCCAGAGCGCCGAGGTCGCCGCCACCACCGCGATCACCACGGAGAGGGTGACGGTGAGGGTGTCGTACGCGATCCGGCCCGGCAGACGCATTCCGGCCATTCCGAGGTAGTGCATGGTCGCGATGCCGAGGCCGGTGATCGTGCCGCCGGTGACCAGGGCCATCGGGGTGGCCCCGCGATGCCCGACCAGGAAGATCCCGACGCCGACCATCACGATCGCCACGCCGAGGCTGGCGAGCGTGATGGCGGGGTCGTAGCCGATCGGCGCCTCCCGGACGGTGAAGCCCAGCATGGCGATGAAGTGCATGGTCCAGATGCCCGAGCCGATGGCGACGGCGCCCAGGGCGAGCCAGCCGGCCCTGAAGCTGCCGTGCGGTCGCAGCGACCTGAGCACGCAGCGCAGCCCGAGCACGCCGCCCAGGCACGCCATGAGAAAAGCGGCCACGGGAGTGACGAAGCCGTAGCTGAACCCTTCGACCGTGCCCCGCATAGCCGTCCGCCCCTTGCTGCTCGTGCCCCGCCGTCCGGATGTCCGTCGCCCGTCCGGCGGCACCGGTGGTGCCATGTGTACCCGCTGGTACGGGCCAGAGGCTACGGCGCGACGCCCGCCGAACACACATGTGCCCGCCGATGTGACCGCTCGGGGTGGTCCGGCGGAGACGCCCGACGCGGACCTTCACATTCCAGCCATCCTCTGCCGGTCCGGCTCGCGGCCGGCCCGGACGGCCGCGAGGGGTGTGGCGGACCGGGACGGGCGGCGTTGTCAGTGGGCGGTCGTACGGTGGTCGGCATGGACAGCAACGGGCAGTGCGTGGAGTGGGCGGTCGTCGGCAGCGACATCGGTCCGCTGTTGCTCGCCGCCACCGGCGAGGGGCTGGTCAGCGTGGTGTTCCATGCCCGCGAGGCGGTGCGCGACCGGGCGGTGCGACGGCTGGAGGGGCAGCTGGGGGCGCCGCTGGTGGAGTGTGCGACGGGGCGGCTGGCCGAGCCGATACGCAGGCTGGACGCCTACTTCGCGGGAGAGGTCCGGGAGCTGGGGCCGGGGCTGACGCTGGACTGGACGCTGACGGCCGGGTTCAACCGGCAGGTGCTGCGGGAGCTGGCGTCCGGCGTGCCGTACGGCACGGTCGTCGGGTACGGGGAGCTGGCGGCCCGGGTGGGGCAGCCGGGGGCGGCGCAGGCCGTGGGGGCGGCGATGGGCGCCAATCCGCTGCCGCTGGTGGTGCCGTGCCACCGCGTGGTGGAGAGCGACGGGGGAATCGGCGGATTCGGTGGAGGACTGGAGACGAAGCGCCGGCTGCTGGCGCTGGAGGGGGTGCTGCCGCAGCCGCTGTTCTGAATCGGTAAGGGGTGGCAGACTGCCGCGGTGACTACCGATGCGGAGATACCCGGGGCCACCGAGCTGCCCGCGCTGCGGCGGCGGATCGCCGCCGTGCTGGTGGCGACCCAGATCCTGGGCGGGCTGGGTGTGGCGACCGGTATCGCCCTCGCCTCCGTGCTGGCGCAGGAAGTGGGCGGTACGGAGGCCCTGGCCGGGCTGGCTCCGACGGCCACCGTGGCCGGGACGGCGCTGCTGTCGGTGCCGCTCGCCGCGCTGATGACCGCACGGGGCCGGCGGCCCGGGCTGGTCCTGGCGTATGTCATCGGTGCCGCCGGGGCGGGGGTGGTGGTGTGGGCCGCGGTCATCGGCAGCTTCCCGCTGCTGCTGGCGGGGATGGCGGGCTTCGGGGCGGGGTCGTCGGCCAACCTCCAGGCGCGGTTCGCCGCGGCGGACCTGGCGGAGCCGGAGCGGCGCGGACGGGCGATCTCCACCGTGGTGTGGGCGACCACCGTCGGCGCGGTGCTCGGGCCGAACATCGCCGCGCCCGCCGGGCGGAGCGTGGCGGGGCTGGGGGTTCCGGCGGCGGCCGGGCCGTTCCTGTGGGCGGCGGGGGTGTTCCTGGTGTCCGCAGTGGTGGTCGCGGTGCTGCTGCGGCCCGACCCGCTGCTGACCGCGCGGGCGCTGGCGGCCGGCACCGAGGGCGACGGGAAGCCCGGCGGGCGGTCCCTGCGGGCGGGGGTGTCGGCCGTACGGGAGTCGCCCCGCGCCCGGCTGGCCCTGGTCACCGTCGCGGTGGCGCACACCGCCATGGTCTCGATCATGTCGATGACACCGGTGGCCCTCGGCCACCATGGCGCCGGCATCACGCTGATCGGCCTGGTGATCAGCGGCCACATCGCGGGGATGTACGCCTTCTCGCCGGTGATGGGCCGGCTCGCGGACCGGCTCGGCCGGCTCGCCGTGATCGGGCTGGCGGTGGGCCTGCTGGCGCTCGCCGCGCTGCTGGCCGGGACGGCCGGGGCGAACCATGGGCAGACCGCGACCGGGCTGTTCGTCTTGGGGCTGGGCTGGTCGGCGGCGCTGGTCTCCGGCTCGGCGCTGCTCACCGACTCCGTACCGCAGGCCGCCCGCGCCGCCGTGCAGGGCCTGTCCGACCTGATCATGAACTCGGCGGCCGGGATCGGTGGCGCGGCGGCCGGCCTGATCGTCGCGCGGGCGGGCTACGGCTGGCTCAACGCCGTGGGGGCACTGCTGCTGCTCCCCCTGGCCGCGCTGGCGCTGCGCGGCACCGGGGCGTTCCGGCCGGGTCCCGACGGCCGCGCCGGCCAGGGGTGACACCGGTGTGACGCCCGCCCCGGGGGGCCGGTGCGGTCCCGCCCCCAGCGACGGCACGGCCGACAGGACCGCAGGACCGCAGGACCGGCAGGGGCGACGGACGGGGGCGACGGACGGGGGCGGCGCCGAGGCGGTCAGAGGCAGATGTGGTACGCCTTGCGGAGCGTCTCGTGGACCGTCCAGGTCGTACGGTCGCCCTCCCGCAGGACGCAGGCGTCGCCCGGCCCCAGCTCCAGCGTGTCGCCGCCCTCGACCGCCACGGTGGCGCGCCCGCTGACCACGACGAACAGCTCGTTCGCCTCCGTGTCGGTGACCACGCCGGGCGTGATCTGCCAGATGCCCCGCACCTGGGTGCCGTCGGCGGACTCCCACAGCACCTTGCCGGTCACCACCGGGTCGCCGGAGACGATCTGCGCGGGGTCCAGCGGCTCGGGTTCCAGCTCGGCGTCGGGGATGTGCACGGCGAACGAGGGCCTGTCCATGGTCGTCATGGCCCGTGACTGTAGCCGGGCGGCCCCGCCCGGAGGTTTGCGGGCCCCGCCGCCGCGCCAGGGATGGGACATGCCGGAGACCACAGTGACGCTGTCCGCAGAGGTACGGGAGGCGGTGGCCGCGCGCCGGCCGGTCGTCGCCCTGGAGTCGACGATCATCGCGCACGGCCTGCCGCGCCCCCGCAACCTCGCCGTGGCGGAGGAGCTGGAGGCGCTCGTCCGGGCCGGGGGCGCCGTCCCCGCCACGGTCGCCGTGCTGGACGGCGTGGCGCGGGTGGGGCTGGACAAGGACCAGGTGGAGCGGGTCGCCACCGATCCCGGCATACGCAAGCTGGGCCACCGGGACCTGGCGCCCGCGCTCGCGGCGGGGGCGAGCGGGGCGACCACGGTGTCCGCGACGGCGTTCCTGGCGGCGCGGGCGGGCATCCGGGTCTTCGCCACCGGCGGGCTCGGCGGTGTCCACCGCGAATGGGCCCGTACGCAGGACGAGTCGGCCGACCTGCGGCTGCTGGCGCGGACGCGGATCACCGTGGTGTGCGCGGGGGTGAAGTCCATCCTCGACGTGCCCGCGACGCTCCAGCGGCTGGAGACCCTCGGCGTCGGTGTCCTCGGCTACGGCACCGACCGCTTCCCCGGCTTCTACCTGGCGTCCTCCGGGGAGCCGGTCGACTGGTCGGTCCGGTCGCCGGAGGAGGTCGCGGCGGTGATGCGGGCCCAGGACGCGCTGGGCGGCCCGGAGGCGGCGCTGATCGTCGCCAATCCCGTACCGGAGGAGGAGCAGTTGGACCCGGAGCTGCACGACCGGGTGCTCGGGCGGGCGCTGGACGAGTGCCGGGAGCGGGGGATCACCGGGCAGGGCGTGACGCCCTTCCTGCTGGAGTACCTGATGCGGCACACCGGCGGAGCGTCGCTGGAGGCCAACCTGGCCGCGGTGCGCGGCAATGTGCGGCTGGCAGCGCGGGTCGCGGCCGCGCTGTGAGCGGGGCGCTGCTGGTCGTCGGGGACGTGGTCACCGATGTGGTGGCGCGGCACCGCGAGCCGCTCGCCCCGGCCACCGACACGGCGGCGGAGATCCGGACGCTGCCGGGCGGGGCGGGCGCCAACGCGGCGTGCTGGGCGGCCCGTTCGGGGTGCGCGGACGTGCGGATGCTGGGGCGGGTGGGTACGGAGGGGGCGGACTGGCACGAGGAACGGCTGAGGCGCGCGGGGGTACGGCCGCTGCTGGTGCGGGACCCGGACGCGCCGACCGCGACGGTGGTGGCGCTGGTCGACGCGGACGCCGAGCGGACGTTCCTCACGGACAGCGGGGCGGCGCTCCGGCTCGCCCCTGGCGACTGGTCGCCAACTCTGCTGGAGGGGGTTGGGCACCTCCATCTGTCCGGGTATTTGTTCTTCGCCGGGACCAGCCGCGAGACGGCGCGGCTGGCCCTGGCGACGGCACGCGCGCGGGGGGTGCCGGTGAGCGTGGACCCCGCGTCGGCCGGGTTCGCCGCCGCGGTGGGCGTGGACACGTTCCTGGCGGCGGTCGAGGGGGCGGACCTGCTCCTTCCGAACGCGGCCGAGGCGTCGCTGCTGACCGGGCTGTCCGACCCGGCGGCGGCCGGCGCCGCGCTGAGCCGCCGTTTCCCGCTGGTCGCGGTGACCCTGGGGGCGGCGGGCGCGCTGGTCGCCGTGTCCGGGCGGGTCGTCTCGCGTGTCACCGCCCCCGCGGTGCCGGCCGTGGACTCGACCGGGGCGGGCGACGCGTTCACCGGTGCCTTCCTGGCGGCCCGGCTGTCCGGCGCGGGTCCCACCACCGCCGCCGAGGCCGGCTGCCGGGCCGGTGCCGCGGCGGTCGCCGTCCTGGGCGGCCGTCCCCCGACCGGCTGAGGGGCGGCGGCGGTCGCCGGCCGGCCTCTCAGGGCAGGCCGGTCCATGCCGGGTGGCGGGGGTCGTCACAGCGCACGACGACGTCCGCGGCGCGCGCGGGGGCGACCTCGTCCTCGTACCGCTCGAACGCCGGGAGCGTCCACGGCAGTTCCGTGCGGCGTGCCAGCGCGCCCGCGGACAGGCGCAGATGGAGCGTGAGGTCGAAGGGGAACCAGTGGCCGAGCAGGAACGGCCCGTGCAGCAGCAGCACCCCGCCCGGTGCCAGCGTCCGGTACGGGCTGCGGGTCGCCCGGTCGGTGACCGGGTCCCACAGGTCGGGCAGCACCCGCCCGCTGCCGCCCGGTTCCAGCGGCGCGAACACCTCCCGCCACAGGGCGCCCGTGTCGTACCAGCCGCTGTAGTACGTGTCGGGGTCCTCCTTGCCGTACTCGTACCGCAGCGACGCCGGCCGCATGAAGCCCTCCGTGCCCACCGCCAGCACCGCCCGCCCGCGCAGCCGCAGCGCCTCCGCCAGCAGGGCGGCCGGCTCGCCGGGCCTTGCGGCGGGCGCCCCGTCGACGGCGACCTTCAGCCACGGCCCCCCGTCCGCCGGGGTCCGCCCGTCGAGATGCGCGGCGAGGTTCGCGACCAGGCGCTCCCAGGTGATCGGCTCGACGTTCACGCGTCCATGCTGCCGCAGCGGACGGGCGTGGTCGCGGCGGGGCGCGGGAAGGGAACAAGCACACCGGCTGCGCCCGTTGGTCCGGTGGACGGTCCGGCGCCGACAGCACCGGCCGGCGGGACTTGGGGGGTCTGATGGAGACGGCGCTCATCGCCGTGGCCGGCACGCTGCTCGGCGCGGTCGTCACGCATCTGTTCCAGGGGCGGGCGGCCCGGCGCACCGCCGACCTGACGCGCGCCGAGCAGCTGCGGCAGGAGCGGATCTCGACGTACAGCGCGTTCGCGGACGCGGTCGTCGAGTACCGGCGGGCGCAGAACGCGCGCTGGTACCGCCGGAACGGCTCCCAGGCCGAGGCGACCCGGATGGAGTCCTACGACCGGCGCGCCACCGCCCGGCAGGCGCTGGTGCGGGTGCAACTGCTGTGCGAGGACCCGGCGCTCGTCGCGCACGCCCACCGGGCGTTCGAGGTGACGCACTGCATGCACCGGGCGGAGGACGAGACCGACCGGGAGCGGCGCTCGACGGAGGCCGTGGAGGCGCTGGCGGCGTTCATCGACGCCGCCGCGCCCACCGTGCGCTGACATGGCCGGCCCGGCGGTCTCCGCCGCGATCGTGGTGATCGAGCCGCTGCGGAGCCGCCACTGCGCGGAGTGCCGGCGGGGGCCGCTGCCCCGGCTGGTCCTGGAGTCCGGCTCGCCGCTCTGTCTTGACTGCGCCGACCTCGGCCACCTGGTGTACCTGCCGCGCGGTGACGCGGCGCTGACCCGCAGGGCCCGGGAGGCGAGCGGCCTGTGGGCGGTGGTGGTACGCCACAACCGGCGCCGCACCCGGTACGAGCGGCAGGGCGTCCTGGTCGAGGAGGCCGCCCTGGCGCGGGCGGAGGCCGCGTGCCTGGCCGACGCCGAGGCGCGGGCCCGGCGCCGGGAGCGGGACGCGGTGCGCCGGGCCGCCGAGGACGTGCGGTTCCGGGGCGCGCTGGCCGCCGAGATCCTGCGCCTCTTTCCCGGCTGCCCGCCCGGACGGGCCGAGGAGATCGCCGCGCACGCCGGGGAGCGCGGGAGCGGCCGGGTGGGCCGGACGGCGGCGGGGCGGGCTCTGGACGAGGGGGCGGTCACGGCGGCGGTACGGGCGTCGGTGCGGCACCTCGACACCGACTACGACGCCCTGTTGATGCGCCGAGTCCCCCGCCGCCAGGCGCGTATCCGGGTGGCACCGGCCATCGAGTCGGTGCTGGCCGCCTGGCGGCGGTGACGTGCGGCCGGGCCCTCGCTCCTGGCCGCGGCCGGGCCCCGCCGGGGTGTCGCTGAGCCTCCGTCGGGGTGCGGCCGGGCCCTTGGGGGACGCGGCACCGGGTCCCCCGTCGGGGCGGCCGGGTCCCTGGGGCGACGCCGCCGTCCGCTTCCGGCGCGGGCCGGGTCCTTCTTGCCGTAGCCGACGGGGCGCGGCCGGGGGCCCGGCGGTGCCGGGGTCCTTCAGGCGCGGTCGGCCGCGGCGCGGGAGCGGCGGTAGAGGAGCCCCCCGCCCAGGACGAGGCCGAGGGCGGCGGGCGCGCCGATGCCGAGCAGGCCGGCGCCGGCGCCGGTCTCGGCCAGGGCCTCCGTGGTGAGCTGCGGCTCCGGGGCCGGGGCCTGGTCGGCCGGGGCGGGCACCGGGGCGACGGGCTCGTCCTCCTCGGGCAGCGGCGCGGTGGGCTCGGCGGGCTTCACCGGCTTCGCCGGCTTCTCCGGCGTCACGGGCGGCTTGCCGCCACCGTTGCTGGAGGCGTTGCCGAAGGTCGGGTTGAGGATGCCGACCACGCCCACCGAGTTGCCGCTGATGTTGACCGGCAGGTCGACGGGGAGCTGGATGCCGTTGCCGGAGATGACGCCGGGCGACCCCACCGCGGCGCCGTCCGCCGAGGCTCCGCCGCCGTCCGTGTGCGAGCCGCCGGTGGTTCCCTTGCCGTGGCCGCTGCCCGCCTCACCGCCGCGGGCGGTGCCGGGGCGGTCCTTGTGCTGGTGGCCGCCGCCCTTGTTCGCGCACGTGTTGCCCGCCGCGGGGTTGAGCAGCCCGACCACATTGACGGTGTTCCCGCACACATTGACCGGGACGTCGACCGGCAGCTGCACGGCGTTGCCGGAGATGAGCCCGGGCGAACCGGCCGCGGCGCCGTTCGCCTCGGAGTCCGCGTGCGCGTAACCCGCCGCCACAGCGAGCGCGCCACCCGTGGCCATCAGAGTGACCAGACCATTTCGGCGAGTGTGCCTCATGGCTTCCTGCCTTCCGGAGAGGTTCACGGGCACCCGCCCGCACCGGAATTAACGCCGTGGCGGCAAGCGGGGTTATGACGCATCCGCCATTCACTCCATCGAGTGGCGTCTCATTCGAACCGTCACCATCCGTTCACACCCTCCCCGGATCACTGCTCCAGCAGGTCGGTGAGCGCCCCGACGGGGTCCGCGTCGGGGGTGCCCCGCGGCCACCAGTCCTCGCGGTCGGGGTCCGACTCGTAGCCGTACCACAAGCCGTCGCGGCCGTACCGCAGTTGGAGCGAGCGTGAGGAGAGGCGGTTGCGCCACGGCCGGAACTGCGGGAGGTCGGCGGCGATCAGGGCGGGGCGGGCGCGGTCGAAGGGGCCGGCGGGCGGGTCCCAGGGCTCCTCCAGGACGGCGAGCCCGGCCGGTCCGCCCTGGCGCCAGGCGGCGACCGCGCGGGCGAGGTCGGACGGGCTGCGGTCCAGGGCGGCGGCGAGGTCCCGGTACAGCGCGCGGGTGGAGGCGGTCAGGCCGGAGCCGGGGTGGGCCGCCGCGAGGCGGACGGCGTCCTGCCAGGGGGTGAGGGCGGCGACCGGATCCTGTCCGGTGGTCAGCAGGGCGTACGCGCGGGCGGCGGCCTCGGTCGCCAGCATCTCCAGGGCCAGCGGGTCGGGCGCGTCGGGGTCCTCGGGGTAGAGCGGCGGCCGTCCGGGCCGGTCGGGGACGGGCAGCGGGGGCGGGAGCGGCGCGCCGGACGGGGTGGCGAGGACGGTGGCGGCGGGCAGGGTGGGCATTGGCGGGGGCGCGGCGGTGGTCTCGGCCGCCTCGTGGGCGGCGTTGCGGTGGCTGAGCGCGGCGAGGATCTCCTGCTCGCCCCGGCCGCGCATCAGGAACAGCACGAAGGGGTCCTCGTCGAGGAGCCGGGCCGCCTGGTAGCAGAGGGCCGCGGCGTGCTTGCAGGGGAAGCCGTGGTCGGGGCAGGAGCAGTCCGGGACCAGGTCGCCGGGGCCGGGCAGCAGGTCGACCGCGGCGGCCAGGGCGTGCGGCACGTCCTTGTCGAGGAGGGCGGCGATGTGGTCGGGGCGGGCGGCCGCGGCGTCCAGGAAGCGCTCCCAGTCGTCGCCGCCGAGGACGCGGAGCCGGATGTCGGTGCGGTACGGGCGGGGCCGGCTGCCGTGGACGTAGGCGGTGACCCGGCCGGGGGTGACCGTGATGGCGTCGACGTGCCCGGTGGCGGCGTAAGCGCGGCCCCGCGCCAGGCGCGCCGGGTCGAGGGCGGTGTCCTCCAGGGCGTCCACCCAGGCGTTGCCCCACCAGGTGGCGGCGAACTTCCCGTCGGCGGCCCCGGTGACGGGGGCGAGCTGGGGGAACGTACGGCGGCGGTCGTCGTGCAGCGGGGTGCGCCGGGCGCCCCGGCGGGCGCCGGGACCGTGACCGGGACGGGCACCCGGGCCATGACCGGGGCCGGGGCCTTGGCCGGAACTGGAAGCGGGGACGGGGCCGGAACCGAACCCGGAACCGGGGCCGGGGACGGGGCCGGAACCGGCGCCGGGGACGGAGTCGGGGCCGTGGCCGGAACCGGGGCTGGGGCCGGATGGGAGTGCGGGCGGGGTCATGACAGCCTCCGCAGGGACACGAGGTCGGCCAGCTCGCGGTCGGTCAGCTCGGTGAGGGCCGCCTCGCCGGAGCCGAGGACCGCGTCGGCGAGGGCGCGCTTGGACCGCAGCATCTCCGCGATGCGGTCCTCCACCGTGCCCTCGGCGATCAGCCGGTGGACCTGCACCGGCTGGGTCTGGCCGATGCGGTACGCCCGGTCGGTGGCCTGCTCCTCGACCGCCGGGTTCCACCAGCGGTCGTAGTGGACGACATGGCCGGCCCGGGTGAGGTTGAGGCCGGTTCCGGCGGCCTTGAGGGAGAGCACGAACACCGGTACCCCGCCGGACTGGAAGCGGTCCACCATGCGCTCCCGCTCCGCCACCGGCGTCCCGCCGTGCAGGAGTTGGGAGGGGACGGCGCGGGCGGAGAAGTGGGCCGTGAGCAGCCGGGCCATGCCGACGTACTGGGTGAAGACCAGCACCGAGCCGTCCTCGGACAGGATCGTGTCGAGCAGCTCGTCGAGGAGGGCGAGCTTCCCGGAGCGGCCGGCCAGGCGGGCGGGGCGGGAGGGGTCCTCCTTCAGGTACTGGGCGGGGTGGTTGCAGATCTGCTTGAGGGAGGTCAGCAGCTTCATCACCAGTCCCCGGCGGGCGATGCCCTCCGCACCCTCGATCCGCGCCATCGTCTCGCGCACCACCGCCTCGTAGAGGGAGGCCTGTTCGCGGGTGAGGGGCACCGGGTGGTCGGACTCCGTCTTGGGCGGCAGCTCGGGCACGATGCCCGGGTCGGACTTCTTGCGGCGCAGCAGGAAGGGCCGGACGAGCCGGGCGAGGCGCTCGACCGCCTCGTCGTTCTCGATCTGCTCGGCGTTCTCCACGGCCCGGGCGTGCCGGGAGCGGAACGCCTTGAGCGGGCCGAGGAGTCCGGGGGTGGTCCAGTCGAGCAGCGCCCACAGCTCGGAGAGGTTGTTCTCCACGGGGGTGCCGGTGAGGGCCACGCGCGCGGGGGCGGGGATGGTGCGCAGCGCCTTGGCGGTGGCGGAGAACGGGTTCTTGACGTGCTGCGCCTCGTCGGCGACGACCATGCCCCACTCGTGGGCGGCGAGCTGCTCGGCGCTGGTGCGCATGGTGCCGTACGTGGTGAGGACGAAGCCGCCGTCGAGGCCGTCCAGGGTGCGGTCGGCGCCGTGGAAGCGGCGTACCGGTACGCCGGGGGCGAACCGGGCCACCTCCCGCTGCCAGTTGCCGAGGAGCGAGGCGGGACAGACGACGAGGGTGGGGGCGCGGCGGGCGCGGCGCAGGTGCAGCGCGATCAGGGTGACGGTCTTGCCGAGGCCCATGTCGTCGGCGAGGCAGCCGCCGAGACCGAGGGAGGTCATCAGGTCCAGCCAGGCCAGCCCGCGCAGTTGGTAGTCGCGCAGGGTGGCGTCGAGTCCCGGGGGCGGATCGGTGGTGGCCGGACCGGCGACCAGCCGGTCGCGCAGCGCGGCCAGCGCGCCCACCGGCACCGCCTCGACCGTCTCGCCGTCGACCTCGGCGGTGCCGGTGAGCGCCACCGCCAGCGCGTCGGCCGGCTCCAGCAGGCCCAGCTCCCGCTTGCGGGCCTTGCGCACCAGCGCCGGGTCCACGACCACCCACTGGTCGCGCAGGCGCACGACGGGACGGTGGGCCTCGGCCAGGGCATCCATCTCGCGCTCGGTCAGCGGGTCGCCGTCCAGCGCCAGCTGCCAGTCGAACCGCAGCAGCTCGGCGCTGTCGAAGAACGCCGTGCCGTCGGTGGCCGAGCCGGGGGCGGGCCGGACGACCGCGGCGGCGGTGAGCGAGCGCGCCAGCTCGCGGGGCCAGTGGACGGTCACCCCGGCCGCGCCGAGCCGTGCGGCGGCGGGGCCCAGCAGCTCGTACAGCTCGTCCTCGGTGAGCGTCAGGACGTCCGGCACGTCCTGCTCCAGCAGCCGGGCGAGCGGCGCCCAGACGCGGGCGGCGCGGCGCAGTGCCAGGACGGCGTCGATGCGGGCGCGCGGCCCGAAGTGCTCGGCGCCCTCCCCCGCCCAGAGCGCGGCCGCGTCGACCACCAGGGTCGGGTCGGCCAGGCTGTGGACCTGGACCAGGGCGGCGGCGGCCGGCCGGTCCCCGCCGCCCTCCTGGGTGGTGTCGAACAGCTCGTGGCCCGCGATGTCGAGGCGGAGCGACACCCGGACCCCGGCGTCCATGCCCGCCGCCGCCTCGGCGGCCCAGGCACGCGCGTGGGGCAGGTGCTGGGGGGTGCGGGCGGCGAAGGGCGCCCCGGCGGCGTACGCGGCGGCGGGGGTGCGGGGCAGGGTGTCGGCCACCGCGTCGAGGAACGCCCGCACCAGGGCCTCCGGCTCGGGCAGCCGCAGCGGGCGGGCGCCCTCGACGGGGACGGCGTGCGCCTCGTACGGCATGGCGGCGGCTACGGCCCTCAGGTGCGCGATGTCGTCGGCGTCCAGCGGCCCGGCCCGCCAGGCGTCCAGGTCTCCCGGGGTGAGCCCCGGCAGCAGCCGGCCCCGCCCGGCGAGGTGCAGGGCGTGCAGGGCGGCGGCGCCCCAGCAGGCGGCCGCCGGGTGGGCCGCCGGGTCGTGCCGCGCGGCGACCAGCGCGGGCAGGGCCTCCCCCACGGACAGCACCGCCGCCGGCACGGCCCGGCCCCGCACGCCCGCTCCATGCGCCCGCACCACGGTGATCGTCTCCGCGCCGTCACCCCCGGACGGCCCGGAACCCGCCGGCCGGGGCGGCAGGGGGCGCCCGTCGGGCGCCCAGAAGGCGACCCGGCCCTCCCGCGGCAGCGCGGCGGGCAGGAACACCGCGGCGAGCCCCTGCGGCGGCCACTGCGCCATGGCCGGTCACCTCCCCTCACGCTGGTCGTGTCATCGATCTCCGACCTTACGGCGAGGGTCTGACAACCGGCCCCGGCCCGCCTCCCGAACCGGCCGCCCACCCACCGGACACACGCCGCGCCACCCGCCGGGCGACCCACGGCCGGACGGCGACACCGAGCGGCGGCACCACGCGGCGGCACCCGGCCCGCAGCCTCCCGCGCGGCACTCGGGCAGGCAACCTCCCGCGCGGCACCCGGCCCGCAGCCTCCCGCGCGGCACCCGGACAGGCGCGTACCCGCCCGCACGTCACCGGCGGCGCAGCCGCAGCTCCTCGACCTTCAGCAGCCGGGCGAGCAGGAGGTAGGCCGACGCCGTCACCAGCGTCCCGGCGGCCAGGGCGGCGGCAGTGGGCCACGTTCCCCGTCCCAGGGCGGCGCACCCGCGGGCCACCGCCCAGCCCAGTCCCGCCGCCGGGACCGCGGCGCACAGCAGCTTCGTGTAGGCGCGGCCCAGGGCGCCGGAGCCGTCGATGTGGCCCCCCAGCCGCCTGCGCAACAGGGCCGCGGTGAGCGCGAGGCCGGCGACGTACGAGAGGGTGCAGGACCCGGCCATGCCCACCACCGCCCAGCGGGCGGGCAGCAGGAGATGGCAGGCCGTGGCCAGGGCGATGTTCACCGCCGCGATCCAGGCCGCCATGAAGAACGGTGTGCGGGTGTCCTCGAAGGCGTAGAAGCCCCGCAGCAGCAAGTACTGGGCGGAGAACGGAATGAGGCCGAGTCCGAAGGCCTGCAGCATCTGGCCCAGCGGGCGGGCCGACTCGGCGTCGGCGGCGCCGTGCGCGAACAGCAGGGCGGAGATCTGCGGGCCCAGGGCGAGGAAGAGAAAGGCGGCCGGCACGATGACCACGCCGCTGATCCGCAGGACCCGGGAGAGGTCGTCGCGCAGGTCCCCGACGCGCCCCTCGGCCACGGCGCGGCTCATCCGGGGCAGCAGCGCCGTCACCAGGGACACGGTCACGATCGACTGCGGGAGCATCCAGATGGTCTGCGCGTACGTGTAGGCCGAGTATCCGGCCCCCGCCTCGGGCAGCTCCTGGTCGGCGGCGTTGGCGTAGTTCGTCACCACGACCAGGGCGACCTGGTTGGCGAGGACGAACAGCAGCGTCCACTTCGCCGCGTGGACACTGCTGCCCAGGCCGCTCCCCCGCCAGTCGAAGCGGGGCCGGAAGCGGAAGCCCGCCGCCCGGGCGAAGGGGATCAGGGCCAGCGCCTGCACGGCGATGCCGGCCGTCGTCGCGATGCCCAGCAGCCGCACCTGGGCGCCGGTGATGTCCTCCGCCCGGTCGGGTACCGCCATCAGCGCCAGGTAGGCGGCGAACATCCCGACCAGCACGACGTTGTTCAGCACCGGCGTCCACATCATCGCGCCGAACTTCTCCCGGGCGTTGAGGACCTGCCCGTAGATGCTGAACAGCCCGTAGAAGAAGATCTGCGGCAGCAGGAAGCGGGCGAACGTGACCGTCAGCTCGAACGCCTCATGGCTGTCCGGGGTGTCCCGCATGTACAGGCCCACGATGTGCGGTGCCGCCCATACCGCCAGCGCCGTGCCCGCGCCCAGTACGCACAGCACCAGGGTGACCAACCGCTGTTCGTAGGCCCGTCCGCCGTCCGGCTGGGTCGTCCGGGCCCGCACCAACTGGGGCACCAGCACCGCGTTGAGCGCGCCGCCGATCAGCAGGGTGTACAGGCTCGTCGGCACGGTGTTCGCCGTGTTGTACGTGCTGGCCAGCAGGCCCGTTCCCAGTGCCGCCGCCTGCAGCACCTGGCGGATCAGCCCGGTGGCCCGGGACACCACCGTGCCCGCCGCCATCAGCAGCGACGAACGCGCCGTCCCGCCCCTGCTCTTCGTCCGCCGGGCGGCCCGCCGCCCCTTACCTTGCTTCTGCGGCATGGTCCGCGCCGCCGAGTCGGTCCCCTCCACCATCCCGTCAACCTATGTCTCCGCCCTGCCCGGTCCCCGGCGGGGTGCCGCCGTCCACCCACCGGGCAGCGACCGCCCGGGGTCAGCGGATGCCGTCCCAGAGGGTCCGTTCCCGGGCGCGGGGGTCGTGGGCGACGGTCGGGGCCGGGTCGTCGAAGACCATCGTCGGGCGGGTCCGTGTGTCGTACGCGGGCCAGCCCGGGTCGCCGGTCGTGGCAAACGCGACCCAGGCGCCGTGCATCGCGTCGGCCAGCGCCTGCGGCGGGGCGTGGCCGGTCACCGGGGCGTACTGGGGGTCGTCCAGCCGGTCGAAGACGTACGCCAGCTCGCCGGCGTGGCAGGCGCCGAGCCGGCCGTCGAAGGCGGAGGAGCGCCGGGCGAACTCGTACACGTGGGAGCCGGGTACCGACTCGGCGAGCCGGAGCGCGGGGATCCGGTAGAACCAGTCCGTCACCATCGCGTCGAAGATCTCCCCCGGGACGGCCCCGGGTCGTGCGTCGCGGTAGACGGGCAGGGCCTTGTCCGGGTCGAGCCCGTACGCCTCGGCGGTGGACCGGAGCTTCTCCTCCGTCAGGCGGTGCAGGCGGCCCGTCGGTACGAGGAAGAACCGGTACTCCTCCCGGTTGGAGCCGACCAGCAGGTCCACACCGCAGTCGGGTCCCGGGAGCACCGGGCCGTCGGTGACCGGTTCGAAGGGCATCGCGTTGAGCACGGCCTCGCCCCAGAGGGCCGGGTCGGGGCCGGTCGCGATGTCCTTGCGCAGTTCCGCCTGGGCGGGCAGCAGCCGGTCGAGCGGTACGGCGGCGAAGGCGTCGGCCGTGGGGGCGATGCCCAGCTTCCCGGCCAGGTGGGCGGTGATCCGGCCGGCGGTCTCGGGGCGCAGGACGTGGTGGGCCGCCCCGCTCTGCAGGACGGCCCGGTGGAACAACCCACGCGCGCGTGGATCGGACAGCAGCACCCCGATGCTGATCGCACCGGCCGACTCGCCGGCCAGGGTCACCCGGCCGGGATCGCCGCCGAAGGCCTCGATGTTGTCCCGGACCCATTCCAGCGCCGCTATCTGGTCGAGCAGGCCCCGGTTGTCCGGGACTCCGTCCAGGTGCAGGAACCCGTCCGCGCCGAGCCGGTAGTTGGGCGACACGAACACCACACCGTCACGGGCGAAGGCGCCTCCGTCGTACGCGGACGGGGACGCCGACCCGTTGGTGAAGGCCCCTCCGTACAGCCACACCACGACCGGCAGGCGGGCGCCCGGTCCGGGGGACGGCGTCCACACATTGAGGTTGAGGCAGTCCTCGCCCGGGATCGTCGTCTCCGGGACGAGGGCGTCGAACGGCGGGGCGTAGGGCGCCTTCGGCGGGGTGGGACCGTGGGCCGTCGCGTCCCGGATCCCGCTCCACGCGCGCGGAGGGGCGGGCGGGCGGAAGCGGAGGGGGCCGAACGGGGGCGCGGCGTACGGGATGCCGAGGAAGGAGGCGGTCCCGTCGGCCGAGACGGTGCCGCGCACCGCGCCCTGCCTCGTCGTGCACACCGGTCGCATCACGGTCCCCTCCGTCGGGTGGGCGCGGCGCGCTCCGGTCCGGTACCCGCGGGCTCACGCGCGGTCGCGGACCAGCGCCAGCAGCCGTGCGGTCTGCCCGCGGCGGGCCAGGGCGACCACGGCCAACAGCACCGCGAAGATCACCGGCGTGAACCAGAACTCCGCGCCCAGGTAGGCGATTTGCGCGACGAGCGCGCCGCCCATCAGGCCGATCAGCGCGAGCGCCGCCACTCCGGACAGTACCGGGATCACCAGGGCGACGGCACCGGCGAGTTCCAGCCCGCCGACGAGATACATGAACCAGTCGCCGTAGCCGATGGTGTCGAAGGACTCGGCGGCGGAGGCGTGGCCGACCAGCTTGGGCCCGGCGCTGGGGACGGCGAAGAAGAGGGCGAGGACGATCTGGAGCGTCCAGGCGCCGATGTCGGCGCGGCGGGAGAGGCCGGACTTCCGGGCGGCTCCGGCCGCCTGACCGGTCCCCGTGCCGGTGCCGGTTCCCGTACCCGTGCCGGTTCCCGTGCCCGTACCCGTACCGGCGCCGGCGCCGGTACCCACAGCGGCGGTGGTGGTGTCGACGGTGGTGGCGGGGGTGCTGGCGGTGGCGGTCATGTCGGTCTCCTCCTGCGGGCGTTGCCCCGGCGGGGCGTCGCTGTCGGAGTATGGACCGGCCCGCCACCGGAAACTCATCGCTGTCGCCGCGCTGGTCGAGGCGCCTTTTTGCGCGCGGAGCCACCACCGGCCACCAGGCGCTGTGGCCGGGATCGATCGGTCGCGGGACGGGTACCCGCCAGGTGGCAGCCCGGGGCAGGAGGTGATCTCCATGGGAACGCGTACCGGCAGTGAACCGAGAACCGCGCGCAGCCCCCTGCGCGGCCGGTTCTGGCTGGCCGTGTGGGGGCTGGTCTGGGCGGTGGGCGGCACGGTGGCCTTCGCGCTGGCCGGCCGGCCCGGCTGGGCGGCGGCGTGCGGGGTGCTGGCCGTGGTGGTCACGGTCGACCTGCTGCTGGTCCGGCGCCACATCCGGCAGGGCCCGCACTACCAGCCGGGGCGGGACGTGCCGCCGTACGAGCCGGGTGACAGGCCCTAGACCGGGGCCCTACTCCTCCGGGGGCAGGTCCGCCGGGAAGTCCACCGGGAAGCGGGCGGCCTCCAGGTACTCGGGCCGGGGCTCCAGGGCGGCGGCGAGCCGGAAGTGGCGTTTGGCCTGCTCGGGGCGGCCGGAGCGCTGGAAGGTCCGGGCCAGGGCGTAGTGCGCGAACGCGTTGTCCGGCTCCCGCTCCAGCACCAGCTCGAACTCCAGCTCCGCCGGTCGCAGCTGGGCCGCCGCGAAGAACGCCCGGGCGCGCAGCAGGCGGGCGGCGGTGTTCTCGGGATGGGCCGCGATCACGGAGTCGAGGAGCTTGACGGCCCCGCGCGGGTCCCGGGCGGCGAGGAGCTGCTCGGCCGCGCGGTAGTCGATGACGTGGGTCTCCGGGTTGGTCTCGGGCACGCTCCCATCCTTCCCTCGCTGCGCCGGTTCAACATGCGCGGGGCGTCCGGTATTCCTGCGGCCGCCCCCATGCCCGCCGGCCCGAGCCCCTCGTACGCGAGGCCGGGCGCCTGCCGAGCGTCTGCTCAGCCGGTGCGCGGCGGCGCGGCGGCCCGTTCGGTCAGCCGCGCCCACACCTCCCGCACCTGGGGTTCCAGGGCCTCGATCGGCCCGTCGTTGTCGACGACCAGGTCCGCGACGGCCAGCCGCTGCTCCCGGGTGGCCTGGGCGGACATCCTGGCCCGCGCGTCCTCCTCGGTCATGCCGCGCAGCCGGACGAGCCGGTCGAGCTGGGTCGCGGGCGAGGCGTCCACGACCACCACGAGGTCGTACAGCGGGGCGAGGCCGTTCTCCGTGAGCAGCGGTACGTCGTGGACGACGACCGCGTCCGGTCCGGCGGCGGCCTCCAGCTCGGCGGAGCGGGCGCCGACCAGCGGATGGACGATGGCGTTCAGGACGGCCAGCCGCTCGGGGTCGGCGAAGACGATCGCCCCGAGCCGGGGCCGGTCCAGCGCCCCGGCGGGTGTCAGGACCTCCGGCCCGAACGCCGCCACCACGGCGTCGAGCCCGGGCGTACCGGGCTCGACGACCTCGCGGGCGATCTTGTCGGCGTCGACGACGACCGCTCCGTACGAGGAGAGCAGCCGTGACACCTCGCTCTTGCCGGCGCCGATGCCACCGGTCAGTCCCACCTTCAGCATGGGGGCAACCCTAGGGCGTGCCGTCCGGGGCTCAGCCTTCGCCCTCCCGCTCGGCCAGGAAGCGCTCGAACTCGCGGCCGATCTCGTCGGCGGAGGGCAGCTCCACCGGTTCGGCGACCAGGCTGCCGCGGGTCTCGGCGCCGGCCATCGCGTCGTACTGGTGCTCGAGGCCCTGGACGAGCGCGGTCAGCTCCTCGTCGCCCTCGCCGATCTGGCGCTCGATCTCCGTCTGGGTGCGCTGGGCGCGGGTGCGCAGGGCGTGGGCGACGGCGGGCAGGACGAGGCCGGTGGCGGCGGTGATGGCCTCCACCGCGGTGAGCGCCGCGTCGGGGTAGGGGGACCGGGCGACGTAGTGCGGGACGTGGGCGGCGACGCCGAGGACGTCGTGCCCGGCCTCCATCAGCCGGTACTCGACCAGCGCCTCGGCGCTGCCGGGCACCTGGGCCTCGTCGAAGGGGCTGCTGTGCCCGGGGACCAGGTCGGTGCGGTTGCCGTGCGGGGTGAGGCCGACGGGGCGGGTGTGCGGGACGCCCATGGGGATGCCGTGGAAGTTGACCGAGAGCCGCACCCCGAGCCGCTCGACGACCTGCCGGACGGCGGCGGCGAACCGCTCCCACTCCACGTCCGGCTCCGGGCCGGACAGCAGGAGGAAGGGCGCCCCGGTGGCGTCCTGGACGAGCCGGACCTCGATCGCCGGGACCTCGTACGCGCTCCAGCGGTCGCGCCGGAAGGTGAGGAGCGGCCGGCGGGCCCGGTAGTCCACGAGCCGGTCGTGGTCGAAGCGGGCCACCACCTGGTGGGGCAGCGCGTCCAGCAGGCCGTCGACGATCTGCTCGCCGGTCTCGCCCGCGTCGATGTAGCCGTCGAAGTGGTAGAGCATGACCAGGCCGGCGGACTCCTGTGCCAGCGCCATGTCGACGGCGGCCAGGCCCTTCGGCTCCCATGCGTACAAACCCTGCGGATCAGGCACGATTACCGCTCCTCCTCGTGTTCACAGGGAAGAACGTCACCCGCCGCACCGGCATTCCCGCCGCACCCGTATTCCCGGCTGCCGCCCGGCTGTTGCCCTCGTCCGGCGGACGAGGGCAACAGCCGGGCGCCGGGCACCGGGCGCCGGGTACGACTGAGGCCCGCCCCCTTCCGGGGACGGGCCTCAGTGCTGCTACTGCGTGCTCCTACCGCTCAGCGGTGAGCCGGAGCGTCAGCTCTGGCCGCCGGCCAGCTTCTCGCGGAGCGCGGCCAGGGCCTCGTCCGACGCCAGGGCGCCGGAGTTGTCGTCCGACTCCGAGGAGTACGAACCGCCCGAGGCACCCGCCGGGGCGCCGGCCGGAGCGGCGGGGCCACCCTCGGCAGCGGCGGCCTCGTCGGCCTCGCGGGACTTGATGACCTGGGCCTGGTGCTGCTCGAAGCGCTGCTGCGCCTCGGCGTACTGGGTCTCCCAGGCCTCGCGCTGGGTCTCGTAGCCCTCGAGCCAGTCGTTGGTCTCGGGGTCGAAGCCCTCGGGGTAGATGTAGTTGCCCTGGTCGTCGTACGACGCGGCCATGCCGTACAGGGTCGGGTCGAACTCGACCGACGCCGGGTCGGCACCGAAGGACTCGTTGGCCTGCTTCAGCGAGAGGCTGATGCGACGGCGCTCGAGGTCGATGTCGATGACCTTGACGAAGATCTCGTCGTTGACCTGGACGACCTGCTCCGGGATCTCCACGTGGCGCTCGGCCAGCTCGGAGATGTGGACCAGACCCTCGATCCCCTCGTCCACGCGGACGAACGCACCGAACGGAACCAGCTTGGTGACCTTGCCCGGGACGACCTGACCGATCTGGTGCGTACGGGCGAACTGCTGCCACGGGTCCTCCTGCGTCGCCTTCAGCGACAGGGAGACACGCTCGCGGTCCATGTCCACGTCGAGAACCTCGACGGTGACCTCCTGGCCGACCTCGACAACCTCGGAGGGGTGGTCGATGTGCTTCCAGGACAGCTCGGAGACGTGCACCAGACCGTCGACGCCGCCCAGGTCCACGAACGCACCGAAGTTGACGATCGAGGAGACGACGCCGGAGCGGACCTGACCCTTCTGCAGGGTGGTGAGGAACGTCTGGCGCACCTCGGACTGGGTCTGCTCGAGCCAGGCGCGGCGGGACAGGACCACGTTGTTGCGGTTCTTGTCCAGCTCGATGATCTTCGCCTCGAGCTCCTTGCCCACGTAGGGCTGGAGGTCGCGGACACGGCGCATCTCGACGAGGGAGGCCGGCAGGAAGCCACGGAGGCCGATGTCGAGGATGAGACCACCCTTGACGACCTCGATGACGGTGCCGGTGACGATGCCGTCCTCTTCCTTGATCTTCTCGATGGTGCCCCAGGCACGCTCGTACTGGGCGCGCTTCTTCGAGAGGATCAGGCGGCCTTCCTTGTCCTCCTTCTGGAGAACCAGGGCCTCGATCTCGTCGCCGACCTTGACGACCTCGTTCGGGTCGACGTCGTGCTTGATCGAGAGCTCGCGGCTCGGGATGACACCTTCGGTCTTGTAACCGATGTCGAGCAGGACCTCGTCCCGGTCGACCTTCACGATGACGCCGTCGACGATGTCGCCGTCGTTGAAGTACTTGATCGTCTCGTCGATCGCGGCGAGGAAGGCTTCCTCGTTACCGATGTCGTTGACCGCAACCTGCGGGGTGGTGGCGGTGGTCTCGGTGCTGCTCGTCATGTGGGAAAGGGCTCCGGTACGGACATTGAAGTCGTAGGTACTGCTACGCCGAGAGCCCGTATCGCAGCTGCAGAAGCCGGACAGCCAAGGAAGCGCCCGATCCCGGAGGGGGAGGCGCCTCGACAACCGAGGGGACATACAACAGATGCGAGCGCGACCTGCTCCGTCTGAGGCGCGCAGGCCCGCAGCGCAACCTTTAGCATACGGGGACGGCCGGACACGGTCAATGCGCGAAGGCGCACACCCGGGGCAGAACATCGCATACCCGGCACATTTAAGGTTTCCCAAGGCCATCGTGGCCGCGGCCGCCACTCGGTGGGGGCCGTGCGCAACCTACAACGGCGGGCGGGATGATCCAAGAGTACGAGCCTGAGGCCACCCGGCGCCACGCCGGTGACCGGGAGAGCAGCCGGGCGAGCCGCGGCTGGTGGGACCGCAACGCGGACGAGTACCAGACCGAGCACGGCTCCTTCCTCGGGGACGACCGCTTCGTGTGGGGCCCGGAGGGGCTGGACGAGGCGGACGCGGGCCTGCTGGGGGACGTCGCGGGGCTGGACGTACTGGAGATCGGCGCGGGCGCCGCCCAGTGCGCGCGCTGGCTCGCCGCGCGCGGGGCCCGGCCCGTGGCGCTGGACCTCTCCCACCGCCAGCTCCAGCACGCGCTGCGCATCGGCGGCGGCGTGCCGCTGGTGGAGGCCGACGCCTCGGCGCTGCCCTTCCGGGACGGCGCCTTCGACCTGGCGTGCTCGGCGTACGGGGCGGTGCCCTTCGTGGCCGATCCGGTACGGGTCTTCCGCGAGGTGCGCCGGGTGCTGCGGCCCGGCGGGCGGTGGGTCTTCTCGGTGACCCACCCGATCCGGTGGGCCTTCCCCGACGAGCCGGGACCGGACGGGCTGACCGTCTCCGCCTCGTACTTCGACCGCACGCCCTACGTCGAGCAGGACGAGCGGGGCGACGCCGTGTACGTCGAGCACCACCGGACCCTCGGGGACCGGGTGCGGGACGTGGTGGCGGGCGGCTTCCGGCTGGTGGACCTGGTCGAGCCGGAGTGGCCCGCCTGGAACACCCAGGAGTGGGGCGGCTGGTCCCCGCTGCGCGGCAACCTGATCCCCGGCACGGCGATCTTCGTCTGCGAGCGCGCGTGATGCGTGCCGAGGCGCACGCCCTTCCCGTGCGGGACGCCCTGCCCGCGCTGGAACGGGCGCTGGAGGACCATGGCTCGGCGGTGCTCTGCGCGCCGCCCGGGACGGGCAAGACCACGCTGGTGCCGCTCGCCCTCGCGGAGCGCGGCGCGCGCGTACTGGTCGCCGAGCCGCGCCGGATCGCGGCACGGGCGGCGGCCCGGCGGATGGCGTGGCTGCTGGGCGGGAAGGCGGGCGGCCGGGTCGGCTTCACGGTGCGCGGCGAGCGGGTCGTCTCGCGCGACACGCTCGTCGAGGTGGTGACCACGGGTGTGCTGCTCCAGCGGCTCCAGCGGGACCCGGAGCTGCCGGGGACCGATGTGGTGATCATCGACGAGTGCCATGAACGGCACCTCGACGCGGACACCGCCGCCGCGTTCCTGCTGGACGTCCGGGAGACGCTGCGGCCGGAGCTGCGGCTGGTGGCCGCGTCGGCGACGACCGACGCGGAGGGCTGGGCGCGGCTGCTGGGCGGCGCGCCGGTGGTCGAGGCGCACGGCACGGCCCACCCGGTGGAGGTGGTGTGGGCCCCGCCGGCCGGTTCGGTGCGGCCGCCCCAGGGGACCAGGGTCGACCCGGCGCTGCTCGCGCATGTCGCGGCGGTGGTGCGGCGGGCGCTGGCCGAGCGCTCCGGCGACGTGCTGTGCTTCCTGCCCGGTGTCGGGGAGATCGCGCGCGTGGCGGGGCTTCTGGCGTCCGTGGAGGCGGAGGTGCTCCAGGTGCACGGGCGGGCTCCGGCGGCCGTGCAGGAGGCGGTGCTCTCCCCCGGGGTACGCCGGCGGGTGGTGCTGGCGACGTCGGTGGCCGAGTCGTCGCTGACCGTCCCGGGGGTGCGGGTGGTGGTGGACTGCGGGCTGGCGCGCGAGCCGCGGGTGGACCACGCGCGCGGGCTGGGGTCGCTGACGACCGTACGGGCGTCGCGGGCGGCCGCCCGGCAGCGCGCGGGGCGGGCTGGTCGCGAGGCGCCGGGCGTGGTGTACCGGTGCTGGGCCGAGGCGGAGGACGGGCGCCTGCCCGCGTTCCCGGCGCCGGAGATACGGGTGGCCGACCTCGCCGGGTTCGCGCTCCGGGCCGCGGCCTGGGGCGATCCGAAGGCGGCCGGGCTGGCGCTGCTGGACGCGCCGCCGGCCGGGGCGATGGCCGCCGCCCGGTCGGTGCTGGCGGCGATCGGCGCGGTGGACGCGGCGGGCCGGGTGACCGCCCGGGGCGGGGCGATGGCGCGGCTGGGCCTCCACCCGCGGCTCGCGCGGGCGCTGCTGGACGGGGCGCCGCTGGTGGGCGCGCGGCGGGCGGCGGAGGTGGTGGCCCTGCTGAGCGAGGAGCCGCCGCGCGAGTACGGCGACGACCTGGCGGGCGCGTGGCGCGCGGCGCGGCGCGGCGGGGACGCCTACGGGGCGCGGTGGCGCCAGGAGGCGCGGCGCCTGGCGGGCCAGCTGGGCGAGCCGTCCCGCGCGGGCGCGGGGTTACGGCCGGGGCGGTCGGAGGACGAGGCCCGAGCGGCCGGATCACCGTACGAAGCGGTGCCGGACGCCGGGCTGCCGGAGGGCGGGGTTCCGGGCGCCGGGGTTCCGGGGGCCGGGCTGTCGGAGGACGGAGTTCCGGGCGCCGGGGTTCCGGGCGCCGGGGTTCCGGGCGCCGGGCTGTCGGGTGGGGCCCGGCTGTCGGACGACGCGGTCGCCGGGCTGGTCACCTCGCTGGCGTACCCGGAGCGGGTGGCGCGGGCCCGGGTCGAGGGGGCGTTCCTGATGGCGTCCGGGACCGGGGCGGAGCTGCCGCGCGGGTCGGCGTCGCGCGGGGCGGAGTGGCTCGCGGTGGCCGTCGCGGACCGGCCCGCGCACGCCGCCTCCGCGCGCGTGCGGCTGGCCGCGGTGATCGACGAGGACACCGCGCGGACGGCGGCACGGCACCTGCTGGCGGCGGGTGAGGAGGTGCGCTGGGAGGACGGTGACGTCGTCGCGCGCTCGGTGGAGCGGCTGGGCGCCGTCGACCTCGCCGTACGACCGCTGAGGGAGCCGGACCCGGGGCTGGTGCGGGAGGCGCTGCTGGAGGGGCTGCGGCGCGAGGGCACGGGACTGCTCGGCTGGTCGCGGGCGTCGGTGGAGCTGCGGCAGCGGCTGGCGTTCCTGCACCGGGTGCTGGGCGCGCCGTGGCCGGACGTCTCGGACGCCGCGCTGCTGGAGCGGCCCGGTGAGTGGCTGGAGCCGGAGCTGTCGCGGGCGCGGCGCCGGGCCGACCTGGGGCGGATCGACGCGGGGCAGGCCCTCCGGGGGCTGCTGCCGTGGGCGGGCGGTGAGGCGGCGCGGCTGGACGAGCTGGCGCCGGAGCGCGTCGAGGTGCCGAGCGGGTCGCGGGTCCGGGTCGAGTACGGCGGCGAGCAGCCCGTACTGGCGGTGAAGCTCCAGGAGATGTTCGGCCTGTCCGAGACGCCCTCGGTGGCGGGGGTTCCGCTGCTGGTGCACCTGCTGTCGCCGGCCGGGCGCCCGGCGGCGGTCACGGCGGACCTGGCGTCGTTCTGGCGGGACGGGTACCGGGCCGTCCGCGCGGAGTTGCGCGGACGGTACCCGCGGCACCCGTGGCCGGAGGACCCGACGGCGGCGCCGCCGACGCGGCGGACGAACGCCCGCCGCTGAGGGTCCCCGGCCGGGCCGCACGGCCCTCCTGACCCCCACCGCCCTCATGGCCCCACGGCCCTCATGGCCCCCACGGCCTTCGTGGAGTCGTGAGGGCCGCGGTCGGTGAGGCCGCGGGTCAGGCGACGGTCAGCTCGACGGTCAGGGTGCCGCCGCCCTCGGTGGTGAGCCGCAGCAGGAACGTGCCGCTGAGGTCGTCCGCGAAGAGCTTCGGGAGGGTCAGCGTCCCGTCCTCGCCGGTGGTCAGCCCTTCGAGGGTGCGGACCGGGTTGCCCTGCTCGTCCTTGAAGAAGGGGCCCTTGCCCGCGGCGGTGGTGTCACCCGCCGCCGCGACCAGAGTGGCGGTCACGGCGACACCCGGGGCGGTCGCGCCCTTGTGCGTGGCGCCGACCCGGATCCGGCCGGCGAACTCCGTCCCGGGCGCGGCCTTGGTGGCCTTGTCGCCCTCGTCGTCCGTGCGGGTCAGGGCGTCGGCCTGGCGCGCGGTGACGGTGGCGGTCCGGTCGACGGGGGTGACGGTGCGGCCCGCCACGGTGGCCCGGACGGTGAACTCACCGGTCCGCTCGCCCGCCTGGAGCTCCGGCGCGGTGGCCGTGCCGTCGGTCCCGGTGACGACGGTCGCGGTGGTGGCCCCGCCGGGGAAGCGGGAGTCGGTCTCGCCGAGGAGCGTGAAGGTGACCCGGGCCCGGGCCACCGGCTTGCCCGCCGCGTTCAGCGCCGTGACGGCCGGGCGCTGCTCGAAGCGGCTGCCGGCGGTCGCGGTCAGCGGGCCGGCGGCGGCGTCTTTGAGGCGCGCGACCGTGGCCGGCGACGGCGAGGGGCTGGGCGGCGGGGTCGGAGTCGGGGTCGGCGTCGGCGGCTTCGGCGTGGGGGTGGGCGGCTTCGGGGTGGGCGTGGGGGACGGACTCGGGGGCTTCGGCGTGGGCGTGACCGTGCCGGGGGTGAGCGAGGGACCCGGGGTGGGCACCGGCGAGGGGGACGGGCGCGTGCCGGTCCCGGTGCCCGTACCGGCGCTGGTGTCGCTGCGGTCGACCGGCAGGACGCCCGTGCCGTCCGGCACCTGGTGGCTGTTGTTCTTGTAGTACTCGAACCAGGACAGCACCGTCCGCAGGTACTCCGTCGACCGGTTGTAGCTGAGGATCGCCTTGTCCAGGTCGGCCTTGAGCGCGAGGTCGCGGTCGTTGGCGCACAGGTACATCCCGGCCGCGCGGGCCGCGTCGTAGATGTTGTTGGGGTCCTTGCGGCCGTCCCCGTTGGCGTCCTGGCCCCAGGTCGCCCAGGTGGACGGGATGAACTGCATCGGGCCGACGGCGCGGTCGTGCGTGGAGTCGCCGTCGTAGGCGCCCCGGTCGGTGTCGGAGATGTTGGCGAAGCCGACGCCGTTGAGGACCGGGCCCAGGATCGGCGACAGGGTGGTGCCGTTGGCGTCGACCCGGCCTCCGCGCGCCTGGCCGGACTCGACCTTGCCGATGCCGGCGAGGAGTTGCCAGGGCAGGTTGCAGCCGGGGTCGCTGGTACGGAGGTGCTGCTCGGCCTGCTTGTACGCGGCGAGCACGGTCGCCGGGATGCCGGCCTCCGCGGGGCCCGTGACGACCGGGCCGGTGGGCGCGCCGGGCTTGGTGGGCGTGTTCAGCGGCGGAAGGTCGGTGTAGTACGGGGAGTTGCCGGTCGCCGAGCCGTCGGGCGAGGGGGGCGTCGAGCCGGTGAGCGGCCCGTCGGAGCCGCCTCCGGCCGGGGTGACTCCGGGTGCCTGCGAGGCGGAGAGTGCCGCCACCGCGGCCGCGGCCACGGCTGTGCTGGTCGCTCCCTTGCGCAGTCGACGGCCGATGTGCCCTGCCATACGTCTGGTCCCTCCCCGTTGGCGGCCCTTCGCGCTCCCCAGCGCGGTGACTCAGGCGACCCTACGTCAACTCGACGCCCCTGGACACCGGCACTTGACCGGTTTTCACGCATTCGTCACCTGCGGGTCGTCCGGAATCCGGTTGTCGAATGTCGCGCATACTGGGCGCCGTTGAATCTGCGTACGCATTTCGGGGGGCACGACACTCATGCCATTCACGCTCAGCCACGCGGCGGCGGTGCTGCCGGGCATACGGAGGTCGGGCGCGGGCCGGGGGCCGCTGGTCCCGTCGGCGCTCGTCATGGGGTCGTTCGCGCCCGACATGACCTATTTCGCGGACACCGCGATCCCCGGGGCGATGGCCTTCGGGGACGTCACTCACAGCCCGCTGGGTGTGGTGACCGTCGACGTCCTGATCGCCGCCGCGCTGGTGGCGGTGTGGCTGATGGTGCGTGAGCCGCTGCTGGCGCTGGTGCCGGGCCGGTGGCAGGGGCGGGTGCACGCCGTGGTGCGGGGCGAGTCCTGGCGCGAGCGCCGTCCGGCGGCGCTGGCGGTGTGGTTCTGCGTCTCGGCCGCCGCCGGGGCGGCGACCCATGTGGTGTGGGACCTGTTCACCCACGCCGACCGGTGGGGCACCCGGGTCCTCCCGTGGCTCGGCGAGCTGGTGGCCGGCTTCCCGCTCTATCTGTACGCGCAGTACGGCGGCTCGGCCGTGGCGCTGGTGGTGCTGGTGTGGTTCGTGGGCGGCGCGCTGCGCCGGGTGCCCCCGGAGGTTGCGGGCCGGCCACCGGCGGCGGTGCCGGTGCTGGACCGGCGGGGGCGGTGGCTGGCGGGCGGCCTGCTGCTCGCCTCGGTGGCGGTGGGCACCGCGCACCGGTGCGCCCGGTGGTACGCGTACTGGGGGCGGATCGACACCCCGCTGGACATCATCCCCACCGCCTGCTTCGGCGCGGGTGCGGGGCTCGCCGCGGGGCTGCTGCTGTACGGCGCGGGCATGCGGCTGCACACGGCGGCGAACACCCGCCGCCCGGTGGGCTAGGAGGATGTGGGCGGCGGGTCCCACCGGTCGACGCCGGGGGGCCCGCCCCCGCCGGTGGACGTCCACCGGCGGGGGCGGCCGGGGTCAGTGGGCAGCGGAGTCCCAGTCCCGGCCGACGCCCACCGAGACGTCCAGCGGTGCGCGCAGGTGCACGGCGGTGGACATCTCGTGGCGCACGAGCTCCTCGACCCGCTCCCGCTCGCCCGGGGCGACCTCCAGCACGATTTCGTCGTGGACCTGGAGCAGCATCCGGGTGGTGAGCCCGGCCTCGCGCAGGGCGCGGTCGACATTGAGCATGGCGACCTTCACGATGTCGGCGGCCGTGCCCTGGATCGGGGCGTTCAGTGCCATCCGCTCGGCCGCCTCGCGGCGCTGGCGGTTGTCGCTGTTGAGGTCCGGGAGGTACCGGCGGCGGCCCAGCATCGTCTCGGTGTACCCGGTGGCCCGCGCCTCGTCGACGACCCGGCGCAGATAGTCCCGTACCCCGCCGAACCGCTCGAAGTAGGTGTCCATCAGGGCGCGGGCCTCGCCCGCCTCGATGCTGAGCTGCTGGGACAGGCCGAAGGCGGACAATCCGTACGCCAGGCCGTACGACATGGCCTTGATCTTGCGGCGCATCTCGGCGTCGACGGCGGACCGCTCCACGGAGAACACCTGGGAGGCGACCGTGGTGTGGAGGTCCTCGCCGGAGGTGAACGCCTCGATGAGGCCCTCGTCCTCCGACAGGTGGGCCATCACGCGCAGTTCGATCTGGCTGTAGTCGGCCGTCATCAGGGACTCGAACCCCTCGCCGACGACGAAGCCGTGCCGGATGGCGCGGCCCTCGTCGGTGCGGACCGGCACGTTCTGCAGGTTGGGGTCGGTGGACGACAGGCGGCCGGTGGCGGCGACGGTCTGGCTGAAGGTGGTGTGGATCCGGCCGTCCGCCGCGATGGTCTTGATCAGGCCCTCGACGGTGGAGCGGAGCCGCGCCTGCTCGCGGTGGCGGAGCATGATGACCGGCAGTTCGTGCTCGGTCTGGGCGGCCAGCCAGGCGAGCGCGTCGGCGTCGGTGGTGTAACCGGTCTTGGTCTTCTTGGTCTTGGGCAGGTTCAGCTCGCCGAAGAGGACCTCCTGCAGCTGCTTGGGCGAGCCGAGGTTGAACTCGTGCCCGACCGACGCGTGGGCCTCCTTCACGGCCTGCTGCACGGCGCCCGCGAACTGCTGCTCCATGGCCTCCAGGTGGGCGCGGTCGGCGAAGATGCCGTGCCGCTCCATCCGGGCGAGCAGGAGAGAGGTCGGCAGCTCCACCTGGTGCAACAGCTCCGTGGCGCCGACGTCCGCGAGCCGCTCGCCGAACGCCTCACCCAGGTCGAGGACGGCGCGGGCCTGGGCCATCAGGGCGTCGGCCTCGGCCTGCTCGTCGTCGGAGCCGAAGGCCAGCTGCCCGTCCGCGGCGGCGGGCGCCAGCTCGCGGTGCAGGTACTCCACGGACAGGGCGTCCAGCGCGAAGGAGCGGCGGCCGGGCTTGACGAGGTAGGCAGCGAGGGCGGTGTCCATGGTGATGCCCTCGATCCGCCAGCCGTGCTCGGGGAAGACCCGCAGGGCCTCCTTGGCGCTGTGCAGGACCTTCGGGCGGCTCGCGTCCGCCAGCCAGGCGGCGAAGGCCCGCTCGTCGGCCTCGTCGAGCTGGGTGGTGTCGAACCAGGCCGCCGTGCCGTCGGCGGCGGCCAGGGCGACCTCGCTGACATTGCCCACGCCGAGCGCCCAGCTGGCGACGGTGGCGACACCGAGCGGCTGCGCCCCGTGCCGCTCCAGCCAGCCCGCGACCTCGCCGGCGCCCAGGACCGAGCCGTCCAGCTCGACCCCGGCGGCCGGGGCCGGGGCCTCTTCCTCCTCGGCGCCCGGGTCGACCGCGAGGAGCCGCTCGCGCAGGCTCGGGTTCCGGATCTCCAGGACCTCCAGGAAGCCCTTGAGCGCCGTGCGGTCGTACGGCCGGCGCTCCAGGTCCTCGACCGTCTTCGGCAGCTCGACGTCACGGACCAGCTCCGTGAGGTGACGGTTGAGCTTGACGGACTCCAGGTGGTCGCGCAGCGCCTGCCCCACCTTGCCCTTCACCTCGTCGGCGCGCTCGACCAGCTCCGCGAACGAACCGAACTGGTTGATCCACTTCGTGGCCGTCTTCTCGCCGACGCCGGGGATGCCCGGGAGGTTGTCCGACGGGTCGCCGCGCAGGGCGGCGAAGTCCGGGTACTGCGCGGGGGTCAGTCCGTACTTCTCCCGCACCTTCTCGGGGGTGAAGCGGGTGAGCTCGGAGACGCCCTTGGTCGGATACAGCACGGTGACGTGGTCGGACACCAGCTGGAAGGAGTCGCGGTCGCCGGTGACGATCAGCACCTCGAAACCGGCCGCCTCGGCCCGCGTGGCCAGGGTGGCGATGATGTCGTCCGCCTCGAAGCCGTCGACCGCGAACCGCTCCGCGTTCATCGTGTCGAGCAGCTCGCCAATCAGCTCCACCTGGCCCTTGAACTCGTCCGGGGTCGACGAGCGGTTCGCCTTGTACTCCGGGAAGTCCGCGGACCGCCACGTCTTGCGGGAGACGTCGAAGGCGACGGCGAAGTGCGTGGGCGCCTCGTCGCGCAGCGTGTTCGCCAGCATCGACGCGAAGCCGTAGATGGCGTTGGTCGTCTGGCCGCTCGCGGTGGTGAAGTTCTCCGCGGGCAGCGCGAAGAACGCCCGGTACGCCAGGGAGTGCCCGTCCATGAGGAGCAGGCGCGGACGGTTGTCGTCGGTCTTCTTCGATGCTGTCTCTACCACGGGGACGATCCTGCCACGGACCACTGACAATCCCGACCGGGCGGGGCTCGAGTCCGCGGCTGTCGGTGGCGCGTGACAGGATCGAAGAAGGTGCGGCGATCCCGTACCGCCGGAGAGACGACCGCTCAAGGGGGAGCGCGATGGCCAGCAAGCCGCCCGCAGGTGACCCGGTCCAGGACGCGCCGCGGGTCGCGCCGCCGCAGCACGCCGCCGCGGGCCTCCCCGCGGTCGGGCACACGCTGCGGATGTCGCAGGCGCAGATGGGCGTCGCGCGCACCGCGCGCACCCTGCTCAAGGTGAACCAGAAGGACGGCTTCGACTGCCCCGGCTGCGCCTGGCCCGAGGGCGACAAGCGCCATGTCGCCGAGTTCTGCGAGAACGGGGCGAAGGCCGTCGCCGAGGAGGCGACCCTGCGCCGGGTGACGCCCGCGTTCTTCGCCGCCCACCCGATCGCCGACCTCGCCACCCGCAGCGGGTACTGGCTGGGCCAGCAGGGCCGGATCACCGAGCCGGTGTACGCGGCCGAGGGCGCCGAGCGGTACGAACCGGTGAGCTGGGAGCGGGCCTTCTCGATCATCGCCGAGGAGCTGACGGCGCTCGGCTCCCCCGACGAGGCCGTCTTCTACACCTCCGGGCGCACCAGCAACGAGGCCGCGTTCCTGCTCCAGCTCTTCGCCCGCGAGTTCGGCACCAACAACCTGCCGGACTGCTCCAACATGTGCCACGAGTCCTCCGGCTCGGCGCTCACGGAGACCATTGGCATCGGCAAGGGCAGCGTCTCCCTGGAGGACCTGCACCGGGCCGACCTGATCATCGTGGCCGGGCAGAACCCGGGCACCAACCACCCCCGGATGCTGTCCGCGCTGGAGAGGGCCAAGGCCGCCGGCGCCCGGATCATCACGGTGAACCCGCTGCCCGAGGCGGGCCTGGAGCGCTTCAAGAATCCGCAGACCCCGCGGGGCATGCTCAGGGGTGCCGCCCTCACCGACCTGTTCCTCCAGATCCGCATCGGCGGGGACCAGGCCCTCTTCCGCCTCCTCAACAAGCTGATCCTGGAGACGGACGGCGCGGTCGACCAGGACTTCGTCCGGGAGCACACGCACGGCTTCGAGGAGTTCGCCGCCGCGGCCGGGGGCGCCGGCTGGGAGGAGACCCTCGCCGCCACCGGCCTGGAGCGCGAGGAGGTCGAGCGGGCGCTGCGCATGGTGCTCGACTCCCGGCGCACCATCGTCTGCTGGGCCATGGGCCTGACCCAGCACAAGCACGCGGTGCCGACCATCCGCGAGGTGGTCAACTTCCTGCTGCTCCGCGGCAACATCGGCCGCCCCGGCGCGGGCGTCTGCCCGGTGCGGGGCCACTCCAACGTGCAGGGCGACCGCACCATGGGGATCTTCGAGCGGCCCTCCGCCGGATTCCTGGACGCGCTGGACGCGGAGTTCGGCATCACTTCCCCCCGGCACCACGGCTACGACGTGGTGCGCGCCATCCAGGCCCTGCGCGACGGCCGGGCGAAGGTGTTCTTCGCCATGGGCGGCAACTTCGTGGGCGCCACCCCGGACACGGAGGTCACCGAGGCGGCGATGCGCCGGGCGCGGCTGACGGTGCACGTGTCGACCAAGCTGAACCGGTCCCACGCGGTGACCGGCACGCGCGCGCTGATCCTCCCCACGCTGGGCCGCACCGACCGGGACGTGCAGCGGAGCGGCCGGCAGTTCGTCACGGTCGAGGACTCGATGGGCCTGGTGCACGCCTCCCGGGGCAACCTGCGGCCGGCGGGCCCGCACCTGCTGTCGGAGCCGGCGATCGTGGCGCGCATGGCCAGGGCGGTGCTCGGCGGGGCGTCGGCGACGCCGTGGGAGCGGTTCGAGGAGGACTACGCCACGATCCGGGACCGCATCGCGCGCGTGGTGCCCGGTTTCGAGGACTTCAACGCCCGGCTGGCGGCGAACCCGGGCGGCTTCGCCCTGCCGCACGCCCCGCGCGACGAGCGCCGCTTCCCAACGAGGACCGGGAAGGCCAACTTCACGGCCGCGCCGGTCGAGTACCCCCGGGTCCCGGAGGGCCGCCTGCTGCTCCAGACGCTCCGCTCGCACGACCAGTACAACACCACGATCTACGGCCTGGACGACCGCTACCGGGGCATCACGGGCGGGCGGCGGGTCGTCCTGGTGCACCCCGAGGACGCCCGGGAGCGGGGGCTGCCCGACGGGGCGTACGCCGATCTGGTCAGCGAGTGGACGGACGGCACCGAGCGGAGGGCGCCCGGCTTCCGGGTCGTCCACTACCCCACGGCGCGGGGCTGCGCCGCCGCGTACTACCCGGAGACCAATGTCCTGGTGCCGCTGGAGGCCACCGCGGACGTCAGCAACACCCCCGCGAGCAAGTCCGTCGTCGTGCGTCTGGAACAATCACCACCCGCCTGAGCGTTCGCTTAGGCAGCAGGTGGATCAGTGACGAGTGACGCGACCGCACGACGATCGGAGCCGGGCCCCATGGGCGAGCAGACACAGGTGAAGTTCCCGCAGGAAGTCCTCGACGAGTACGCCTCGCTCGGCGTGGACCTGCCCGCCCTCTTCTCCGCCGGGCACCTCGGCGACCGCATGGGCGTCCAGATCGTCGAGGCGTCGGCGGACCGCGTCGTCGGCACCATGCCGGTCGAGGGCAACACCCAGCCGTACGGGCTGCTGCACGGCGGGGCGTCCGCCGTCCTGGCCGAGACGCTCGGCTCGGTCGGCTCGATGCTCCACGGCGGCGTGTCCAAGATCGCCGTGGGCGTCGACCTGAACTGCACGCACCACCGGGGCGTCCGCAGCGGGCTGGTGACCGGGGTGGCCACCCCCGTCCACCGGGGCCGCTCGACCGCGACGTACGAGATCGTCATCACCGACGAGCAGGACAAGCGGGTCTGCACGGCCCGTCTGACCTGCCTGCTGCGGGAGGTCTCCCCCAAGGACGCCGAGCACGTCGCCGGCGCGGCCACCGCCACGGACCGCCCGGCTGGCTGACCCGCCGCCCCCCGGCCGGCCGCCGCACCACGGACCGGCCGGCCGGGGGCCTGGCTCGCCCCCGGAGACGGGTGCCGCTCCCGTCCGTCCGGCCCCGAGCCCCCGGAGCGGTCCACCCGGGCGGATGCCACCAGCCCCCAGGGCGGTCCACCCGGCACGGCCGCGACTCCGCCCCGGTACCGCCGGGGCCATCGGCCGTCCCCGCGCCGGCACGCCACCAGCCCCCACGAGGGTGCGCCCGGGCGGCAGCCACCAGCCCCCGACCCCCGGCGAACGGCCCCGCGCCCCCGCGCCCCGCCCCGTACCGCCCCCGCACTGCCCGTGCCCCTTACCTCCGGGGCGGTCCGCCCCGGTCATCTCACCTTCCTGGTAAGGGACCACCCCCGCCGCCGCCCCCGTACGCGGGCGCCCCCGGCCACGGGCCGCCACCCCGGCCGGGCGCCCCCGGCCGAACGCCACCGACCCCCTCGGGGCCACCCGCCCCCGCACCGCCGCGTCCGCCAGGCTCCGTGGCCGTCCGTCGCTGTCCGTCGCCGTCCCGGTGTCCACCTGGTGATACGGGCCCTCCGCGCGGGGCGGGAACGACCGGGCGCGACCGGCCCCGATCCGCGGCGCGAAGCCCTCGCCGGAGCCTCGCGCGGAGGGACGTGCCGCGCCCCGGGGCAAGGCGACGGCGGGGCCCGTCGGCGCGACGGCGCACCGGCCGCCGAGGGGGTGCCAGGGGGGCACAGCACCACCTGCCCCGCCTCCCGGCCTCGCGGGGCCACCCGCCGCCAGGGACGGACACCCGGCCCTCACATCGCTTCCGCATCTGCGACACCTGATCCACCAACCGTCCACCGCTCACTCACAGTTGAGGTCCCGGGGTCCGCCCGGCCGCCGCGAGAACCACCGGCGAGCCGCCCGGTGGAGCCGCACCCACCCCCACATCGCGCCCCGCGCCCGCCCGGCGGCCGGCACGGCTCTGCCACCACCACCGGGCCGGCCAACCACTCCCGGCGCGGTAGGGTCAACTCCCGTCACGGACAGGGCACTTCGGCTACCGGACTCGGTGTCGCGCTGACCGGACACCACGGCCGCCGGACGCCGCACAGGGCGCCCGGAACGGGACTTCACGCGCACATGCCGCGCAGGGGGCAGAGGCGGCGGCCGTACACCGCCCGCCGTAGCCGCTCGCCAGCGACTTCGCCCCGCCCGGCGCGGCGCCGCGGACGCCCTCCGGAGCCCCGTCCACCGTCGCCGCCGGAAGCCCCCGCGGCACCGGCCGCACCCCCTTCCGGACCACGAAGCGGAGTTACCCTCCCCTTCGGGCCACCGTCACTCTCCGTAATAAACCTCCGATGCGCCAAGCCGCCCCCGACCGAGGGCGCGAGAGCGCCACGAGCGCCCCGCGCACGTCCGCGCGACCGCGCGCCACCGGTCCGCACGTAAGCAGCAAGATCCCCCCAAGCCCCTTAGCGGAACTGGGCGTTCTCGCCATGTGAGAAGGAAGCCCCGGCCGCGACGACGCGTGTAGGCGGCACCGATCGGCAACGTTTGGCCACGGCATAACAAGAAAGTCACATCCTCTTGCCGACGCTCCCCGACCCGCCCCGGCTGCGCTTAGAGTCACGGCCAGTCACCGCGCCGCCGGGCGCGTCACCTGCACGGCCCCTGCATCACGTCATGTACGGCCCGGCGCTCGCAACGGCTCCTCGACAGCGAGGAGACCGCGCCAGGGAAAGGACCCCTTCGTGCGACAGCGATCGTTGTTCATACTCACCGCGGTGCTCACCACCGGAGCACTGACTCTCACTGCCTGTGGGTCGCGCGACGACAAGGGTGGCGGCGACAGCAGCGACGGCAAGAAGACCACCGTGGTCATCGGCGTCGACGCGCCGCTGACCGGTGACCTGTCCGCCCTCGGCCTCGGCATCAAGAACTCCGCCGACCTCGCCGCCAAGACGGCCAACAAGGACAACGTCGTCCCCGGCATCGAATTCAAGGTCGAAGCGCTCGACGACCAGGCACAGCCGTCCGTCGGCCAGCAGAACGCCAGCAAATTCATCAGCAACGACGACGTCCTCGGTGTCGTCGGCCCGCTGAACTCCAGCGTCTCGCAGTCCATGCAGAAGCCGCTCAACGACGCCGGCCTGGTCCAGGTCTCCCCCGCCAACACCGGCACCGAGCTGACCCAGGGCGACGGCTGGAAGACCGGCGACAAGAAGCGCCCGTTCAAGACGTACTTCCGCACCGCCACGACCGACCAGGTCCAGGGCGCCTTCGCGGCCAAGTACCTCTTCAACACCGCGAAGATCAAGCAGGTCTACCTGATCGACGACCAGAAGACCTACGGCGCCGGTCTCGCAGCCTCCTTCAAGGAGACCTACACCAAGCTCGGCGGCAAGATCGTCGGCACGGACCACATCAACCCCGACGACCGCGACTTCAACGCCGTCGTCGCCAAGGTGAAGAACTCCGGCGCCAAGGCCCTCTACTACGGCGGTGAGTACCCCGCCGCCGCGCCGCTCAGCCAGCAGCTCAAGGACAGCGGCACCAACATCCCGCTGATGGGCGGCGACGGCATCTACAGCGGCGAGTTCCCCAAGCTCAACAAGAAGGCCCAGGGCGACCTGGCCACCTCCGTGGGCAAGCCCGTCGAGCAGCTGGACTCCGCGAAGAAGTTCATCGCCGACTACAAGACGGCCGGCTACAAGGACGCCTACGAGGCCTACGGCGGCGGCACCTACGACGCCACCTGGTCGATCATCGAGGCCGTCAAGATCGCGGTGGCCGACAACGGCGGCAAGCTCCCCGAGGACGCCCGCGCCAAGGTCCTCGAGGCCATGAGCAAGGTCAAGTTCGAGGGCGTCACCGGCCCGGTCTCCTTCGACGAGTTCGGCGACACCACCAACACCATGATGACCGCCTACCAGGTCGACAAGGGCGCCTGGGTCCCCAAGCTGAGCGAGGAGTACAAGCCGTAACCGGCCCCTCCCGCCCCGCCGCCTGAACCCAGGCCGCGCGGGAGCGCCACCAGCGCTCCCGCGCGGCGCCCCATCCGAACCACTCCACGGAGGCCCTGCGGTGCACGAACTGCCGCAACAGCTGGCCAATGGACTCATCCTCGGCGCGATGTACGGACTCATCGCTGTCGGCTACACGATGGTCTACGGCATCGTCCAGCTCATCAACTTCGCCCATGGCGAGATCTTCATGGTCGGCGGCTTCGGCGCCCTGACCGTCTTCCTCGTCCTTCCGACCGGCTTCTCCCTGGGCCTCGCCATCCCGCTGATGATCCTCGGCGGCGTCCTCGTGTCCGTCGCGGTCGCCACCGCAGCGGAACGTTTCGCCTATCGTCCGCTGCGCAGCGCGCCACGGCTCGCCCCGCTGATCACCGCGATCGGCCTGTCGATCGCCCTCCAGCAGGCCGTCTGGATGCTCTACCCGGACGCCAAGAAGGACCGGTCCTTCCCGCAGTTCGACGGGGCGCCCTTCGAGATCCTCGGCGCCACCATCCAGCGCGGTGACATCTTCGTCCTGGTCGCCGCCCCGCTGTGCATGCTCGCCCTCGGCCTCTTCGTCTCCAAGACCCGCTCGGGCCGCGGCATGCAGGCCACCGCGCAGGACCCGGACACCGCCAAGCTGATGGGCATCAACACCGACCGCATCATCGTCATGGCGTTCGCCATCGGTGCCGCGTTCGCCGCCGTCGCGGCCGTCGCCTACGGCCTGAAGAACGGCCAGGTCGGCTTCCGCATGGGCTTCCTGATGGGCCTCAAGGCGTTCACCGCGGCCGTCCTCGGCGGCATCGGCAACATCTACGGCGCCATGCTCGGCGGCGTCGTCCTCGGCATCGCCGAGTCCCTCGCCACCGGCTACGTCGGTGAGATCCCCGGCATGGAGCTCTTCGGTGGCGGCGGCTGGAAGGACGTCTGGGCCTTCAGCCTCCTCATCCTCGTCCTCCTCATCCGTCCCCAGGGCCTCCTTGGCGAACGCGTCGCGGACAGGGCGTGAACACATGACCACCATCACCAAGACCACCCCCGCCGCCGGCCCCTCGGCCCCCGCGGCCCTGCTCCCCCTGCCGGCCGCCACCGCGCGGATCACCGCCGTCGCCGGCTCCGTCCTCGCCCTCGCCGGCACCTTCCTCGCCTGGACGTGGACCGACGAGTTCCCCGGCGACCTCACCGTCACCGGCTACCCCGGCGGCCTCCAGGTCCTCACCCTCGCCGGCGCCGCCCTCGCCCTGCTGTTCCTGCTCTCCGGGTACGGCGTCAAGGGCCTCGGCTGGCTCACCCCGGGCGGCACCAACAGCCCCGTACGCCTCCTCACCCTCGGCGTCCTCGGCACCACCGGCTACGCCATCGGCGCCATATCCACCACCCTCGGCGGGCTCGTCAACCTCGAACCCGGCGCCTGGGTCTCCGGCGCCGGCGCCCTGATCGCCGTCATCGGCGCCTTCGGCCTCCCCGCCGACCAGGAGCCCGACGCCGACAGCGCGGACGGCTTCTGGCCGCGGCTGCGCCACAGCCTCTCCGCGCCCCGGCCGCCGCGCGCCCGGGAGCTGTCCTCCTGGGCGGAGATCGGGATCATCGTCGCCGCCTTCGCCGTCGGCCTGTACGTCTTCGTCTACGGCATCGACACGGACTACGCCGAACTCTTCATCGGCTTCCTGATCACCGTCGGGTTCGGCTTCACCGCCGTCAACCGCGCCGGACTGCTGGCCCGGGTCACCGCCCTCACCGCCAAGCACCGCACCGTCACCATGGGCGCCGCCTTCGCGGCCGCGATCTGCTTCCCGTTCTCGCAGAGCAACGACCAGTTCACCCTGATCGGCGCGAACATCCTGATCTTCGCCACGGTGGCGCTCGGCCTCAACGTGGTCGTCGGCCTGGCCGGCCTGCTCGACCTGGGATACGTCGCCTTCCTCGGCGTCGGCGCCTACACCGCCGCCCTGGTCTCCGGCTCCCCCCAGTCCAGCATCGGGGTCCACTTCCCCTTCTGGGCCGCGGTCCTCACCGGTGCCGCCGTCTCCCTGATCTTCGGCGTCCTCATCGGCGCCCCGACCCTGCGGCTGCGCGGCGACTACCTCGCCATCGTCACCCTCGGCTTCGGTGAGATCTTCCGCCTGGCCATGCTCAACCTCAACGGCACCAGCGGCCCCGACGTCACCAACGGCGCCCAGGGCATCCCGAACATCCCGGACCTCAATGTCTTCGGATTCGACTTCGGGCTCACCCACACCGTCGCCGGCTTCGACCTCACCCGGTCCGGCAACTACTTCCTGCTGATGCTGATCTTCACCGCCGTCGTGGTGCTGGTCTTCCGGCGCTCCGCCGACTCCCGCATCGGCCGCGCCTGGGTCGCCATCCGCGAGGACGAGACCGCCGCCACCGCCATGGGCATCAACGGCTTCCGGCTCAAGCTGCTGGCCTTCGCCCTCGGCGCGGCGCTCGCCGGCCTCGCCGGCACCGTGCAGGCGCACCTCGGCTACAGCGTGACCCCGGAGCAGTACCAGTTCGCCGGCTCCGTACCGCCCAACAGCGCCTTCCTGCTCGCCGCGGTCATCCTCGGCGGCATGGGCACCATCGGCGGCCCGCTCATCGGCGCCGCCCTGCTCTACCTCATCCCGGCCAAGCTCCAGTTCATGCAGGACTACCAGCTCCTCCTCTTCGGTGTCGCGCTCATCGTCCTGATGCGCTTCCGCCCCGAAGGACTGGTCGCCGACCGCCGGAAGCAGCTGGAGTTCCACGAGACCGGCCAGCTCGACGTGCCCGACGCGAAGCTCCCCGACGGCGCCGTCGGCATCACCAAGGCGGGGGCGTAACACCTCATGACCACCACCACTGCCACCCCGGCCGCACCGGCCACCACCACCGTGCTCGACGCGAGCGGCGTCACCATGCGCTTCGGCGGCCTGACCGCCGTACGCGACGTCAGCCTCACCGTCAACAGCGGCGAGATCGTCGGCCTCATCGGCCCCAACGGCGCCGGCAAGACGACCTTCTTCAACTGCCTCACCGGGCTGTACGTTCCCACCGAGGGCAGGGTCAGCTACAAAGGCACCGTCCTGCCGCCCAAGCCGCACCTGGTCACCCAGGCCGGTATCGCGCGCACCTTCCAGAACATCCGGCTCTTCGCCAACATGACGGTCCTGGAGAACGTCCTCGTCGGCCGACACACCCGCACCAAGGAGGGCCTCTGGTCCGCCCTGCTGCGGCTGCCCGGATTCCGGAAGGCCGAGGAGGAGTCCCGCGAACGGGCCATGGAGCTCCTGGAGTTTACCGGCCTCGCCGCCAAGGCCGACCACCTCGCCCGCAACCTGCCCTACGGCGAGCAGCGCAAGCTGGAGATCGCCCGCGCCCTCGCGAGCGACCCCGGGCTGCTGCTGCTCGACGAGCCCACCGCCGGGATGAACCCGCAGGAGACGCGGGCCGCCGAAGAGCTGATCTTCGCGATCCGCGACAAGGGCATCGCCGTCCTCGTCATCGAGCACGACATGCGCTTCATCTTCAACCTCTGCGACCGGGTCGCCTGCCTCGTGCGCGGCGAGAAGCTCATCGAGGGCACCCCGGCCGTCGTCCAGGGCGACGAGCGCGTCATCGCCGCGTACCTCGGCACCCCCTTCGAGGGAGCGCCGGGCGCGGAGGAGGTCGCCGAGGTCGAGGCCGCCGAGGCCCACGCCGAGGCGGCCGCCGCGGAGGCATCCGCCCCGGCGTCCGGCACGGCCTCCGCCCCGGCGTCCGGTACGGAGGCGCCGGCGGACGGCGCGGAGAACGACGAGGCACCGGACGCCGACGCGACCGGCGCCGACGCACCGCACGGCTCCGGCGCACCGGACATCGACGCGGAGCCCGGCACCACCGAAGGAGACACCAAGTGACCGCACTCCTCGAAGTCGAGGACCTCCGGGTCGCCTACGGCAAGATCGAAGCCGTGAAGGGCATCTCCTTCAGCGTCGGCGCCGGCGAGGTCGTCACCCTCATCGGCACCAACGGCGCCGGCAAAACGACCACGTTGCGCACCCTCTCCGGGCTCCTCGAACCCCTCGCGGGCAGGATCACCTTCGACGGCCAGCCGCTGCGGAAGGTCCCCGCCCACAAGATCGTCGCCCTGGGCCTGGCCCACTCCCCCGAGGGGCGCCACATCTTCCCCCGCATGTCCATCGAGGACAATCTGCGGCTCGGCGCCTACCTCCGCAGCGACAAGGAGGGCATCGAGAAGGACATCCAGCGCGCCTACGACCTCTTCCCCATCCTCGGGGAACGCCGCAAGCAGGCCGCCGGCACCCTCTCCGGCGGCGAGCAGCAGATGCTCGCCATGGGCAGGGCCCTGATGTCCCGGCCCAAGCTGCTCATGCTCGACGAGCCCTCCATGGGCCTCTCGCCGATCATGATGCAGAAGATCATGGAGACCATCTCGGCGCTCAAGGCCCAGGGCACCACCATCCTGCTCGTCGAGCAGAACGCCCAGGCCGCGCTGTCGCTCGCCGACCAGGCGTACGTCATGGAGACCGGCACGATCAAGCTCTCCGGCACCGGGCAGGACCTCCTCCACGACGAGTCGGTCCGCAAGACCTACCTCGGCGAGGACTGAGCACCACCGCACGCACAGGAGGGCCCACCCGTCAGCGGGTGGGCCCTCCTGCGGTGTTCGTCCCGCGTACGCGGGCGGCGGCGCCGCGCCGGCTACTGCCCCTTGGCCGCCTTCTTCTCCTCGGCGTCCTCGATGACCGCCTCGGCGACCTGCTGCATCGACATCCGCCGGTCCATCGACGTCTTCTGGATCCACCGGAACGCGGCCGGCTCCGTCAGCCCGTACTGCGTCTGCAGGATGCTCTTCGCCCGGTCCACCAGCTTGCGCGTCTCCAGCCGCTGCGAGAGGTCCGCGACCTCCTGCTCCAGCGCCTTCAGCTCCGCGAACCGCGAGACGGCCATCTCGATCGCCGGCACCACGTCGCTCTTGCTGAACGGCTTCACCAGGTACGCCATGGCCCCGGCGTCCCGCGCCCGCTCGACCAGGTCCCGCTGCGAGAACGCGGTGAGCATCAGGACGGGCGCGATGGACTCGCCGGCGATCCGCTCCGCGGCGGAGATCCCGTCCAGGACGGGCATCTTCACGTCCAGGATCACCAGGTCGGGCCGGTGCTCCCGGGCCAGCTCGACGGCGCGGGCGCCGTCCCCGGCCTCGCCGACGACCGAGTAGCCCTCTTCCTCGAGCATCTCTTTGAGGTCGAGGCGGATGAGGGCCTCGTCCTCGGCGATGACGACACGGGTCGTCAGCGGCGGGACGTGCGACTTGTCGTCGTCGGCGGCGTCGGGCTGGGGCGACTCGGGGGCGGTCACGTGGGCTCCTCGTTCCAAGGCAGGTACAGCTCCCCCTGAGCCTACCCAGCTGCCGACGATCATGGGCACCGGGTACACTCCGACAGGACACCTCGCCGGGTTGGTGGAACGGTATACACGGAGGTCTCAAACACCTCTGCCCGAGAGGGCTTGCGGGTTCGAGTCCCGCACCCGGTACGGCAAGGACAAGCGGATGTTCCCATTCTCGTGAACATCCGCTTTCTGCTGCTCACCGTGATCCCCGATCACGGAGAGTGTACGCATGAACTTCCACGGCACAACAGTGCGGCAACAGGCCCTCGCACTCCTGCGTGGCGGCGTGCGCAACGCGGACGTGGCGCGTCGGCTCGACATCCCCGTGGGCACGATCTCCTACTGGCTCCACATGGACCGGGCTGAGCGAGCAGAATGTCCCGGCAAGCCAGAGCCGGAGTGCCCCCACTGCGACGGCCGGGCGCTCGACACCGCGGCCTACTCGTACTTACTGGGCATGTACCTGGGCGACGGACACATCAGTCACCACTCGGCGCATCGCGTGCCAAGTCTCATGATCACCTGTGATGACAGCTGGCCCGGCGTCATGGACGAGTGCGAGCAGGCCATGCGCGCCGTCCTCCCCGGCAACCGGGTATGCCGCGTACGCAGGACCGGGTGCCACAACCTGAAGGTATACGGCAAGCACCTGGTCTGCCTCTTCCCCCAGCACGGCCCCGGCAGGAAGCACGAGCGGCGCATCGTGCTCGAGGAGTGGCAGCGAACGATCGTCGACGCGCACCCGTGGGAGTTCGTCCGGGGGCTCATCCATTCCGACGGGTGCCGGACGACGAACTGGACCACACGGGTCGTGGCGGGTGAGCGCAAGCGGTACGAGTATCCGCGGTACTTCTTCACCAACGTGTCCGAGGACATCCGGCGGCTGTTCACCGACACGCTCGACAGGCTCGGCGTCGGGTGGACGCACTGCACGCGGGACGGGAACCCGTACAACATCTCGGTCGCCCGACGCGCGTGCGTGGGCTTGGTGGACGCGCACGTCGGGCCGAAATACTGAGTGGCGGGTTACGCCAGGGGCTCGCCGATGTGGTGGACGCGGACCAGGTTGGTGGAGCCCGAGACGCCCGGCGGGGAGCCCGCCGTGATGATGACGACGTCCCCCTTGCGGCAGCGGCCGATCTTCAGCAGGTGCTCGTCGACCTGGGCGACCATCGCGTCGGTGGAGTCCACGTGGGGGCCCAGGAAGGTCTCGACGCCCCAGGTGAGGTTGAGCTGGGAGCGGGTGTCCGGGTCCGGGGTGAAGGCCAGCAGCGGGATGGGCGACCGGTAGCGGGAGAGCCGCTTGACCGTGTCGCCGGACTGGGTGAAGGCGACGAGGTGGGTGGCGCCGAGGAAGTCGCCGATCTCGGCGGCGGCGCGGGCGACGGCGCCGCCCTGGGTGCGGGGCTTGTTCCGTTCGGTCAGCGGCGGCAGGCCCTTGGCGAGGACGTCCTCCTCGGCGGCCTCCACGATGCGGCTCATGGTGCGGACCGTCTCGATGGGGAAGCGGCCGACGCTGGTCTCGCCGGAGAGCATCACGGCGTCGGTGCCGTCGATGACGGCGTTGGCGACGTCGCTGGCCTCGGCGCGGGTGGGCCGGGAGTTGTCGATCATCGAGTCGAGCATCTGGGTGGCGACGATGACCGGCTTGGCGTTGCGCTTGGCGAGCTTGATCGCGCGCTTCTGGACGACCGGGACGTGCTCCAGGGGCATCTCGACGCCCAGGTCGCCGCGGGCGACCATGATGCCGTCGAAGGCGGCGACGATGCCGTCGATGTTCTCGACGGCCTGCGGCTTCTCGATCTTCGCGATGACGGGGACGCGGCGCCCCTCCTCGTCCATCACCCGGTGGACGTCCTCGATGTCGCGTCCGCTGCGGACGAAGGAGAGGGCGACGATGTCCGCGCCGGTGCGCAGGGCCCAGCGGAGGTCGTCGATGTCCTTCTCGGAGAGCGCGGGGACGGAGACGGCGACACCGGGGAGGTTGAGGCCCTTGTTGTCGGAGACCATGCCGCCCTCGACGACGGTGGTCCGGACGCGGGGCCCGTCGACGGCGGTGACCTGGAGGGTGACGCGGCCGTCGTCCACCAGGATGCGCTCGCCGGGGGTGACGTCGCCGGCCAGGCCGGGGTAGGTGGTGCCGCAGGTGTGGCGGTCGCCCTGGACGCCGGGTTCGGTGGTGATGGTGAAGTCGTCGCCGCGTTCAAGGAGTACGGGGCCTTCGGCGAAGCGTCCGAGGCGGATCTTCGGGCCTTGAAGGTCGGCGAGGACCCCGACACCGCGGCCGGTCTCCTCGGACGCCTTGCGCACATGGCGGTAGCGCTCTTCGTGGTCGGCGTAACTGCCGTGGCTGAGGTTGAAGCGGGCGACGTCCATTCCGGCGTCGACCAATGACTTGATCTGGTCGTATGTGTGGGTGGCGGGGCCCAGGGTGCAGACGATTTTCGCTCGGCGCATGGGCCGAGCCTATGGCTTACCGACGGGTAGAGATTTGGTCCCGCGTGACGACTCAACAACCTTTCCATGAAGCCTTATTGACAACAGTTGAATGTGTGCGGGGGCCCGCTCCGATGAGCGCCGCGGGCGGCGCGACCGGGTGGGTCACAGCTGGGGCGGTCGCATGGTGAACCGGGCGTTGACCTGGGCGGTGACGGTCTGGCGCTGGGGTTCGAGGTCGAGCACCGGGGCGTCGTCCGGTTCGGCGCCCCGCGCTCCGGCGAAGGCCATCCGGGCGCCCGGGGGCGGCCCGTAGGGGGCGGCGTCCTCGGCGCCGGGGTCGGCCAGTTCGACCAGGGCGTCCAGCAGGGTGCCGAGGGCCTCGGCGTAGGCGCGGGCGCGGGTCACGGCCTCCTGGACGGCCCGGCGGCGGGCCTCGGCGTGGACGGGCGAGTCGGGGCGCAGCGCCCACCAGGGTCCGTCGACGCGGGTGAGTTCGAGGTCGGCGAGGCGGGTGGCCAGCTCACCGAGGGCGGTGAAGTCGTTCAGTTCGGCGGTGATGTGGACGCTGCCGTGGTGGCTGCGGACCCGTTCGGCGCGGCCGTGGCGGGTGAGTTCGGGGGTGAGGGTGAAGGTGCCGGTGCGGAGGTTCTCGACGGCGTCGCCGTAGGACCTGAGGAGGTCGAGGGCGGCCGTGTTGCGGCGGGTGAGGTCGTCGAGGGTGGTGCGCCGGTCGGTGCCGCGGGCGGTGACGGTGACGCCGATGCGGGCGATCTCGGGGTCCACTTCGAGGAGGGCCTCGCCGCGGACGGCGACGCGCGGGGCGTCGGGGGTGCCGTAGGGCGGGTGGGCGGGGAAGGGGGGCTGGGTCATGGCGCGGTCGCCCTTCGCGTCGGGGGGTGTCGTGCGTCGTTCTGCCACTGTCGCGCAGGTGGTCGTCGAACAGAAACCCGCGAGGGGTGTTGCGCCTGTCGTGTCTGCGCCAGAATCTACGCGCGTCATGACGGAACGAAGGAGATCACATGCCGCTCAATCGTAGGACTTTTCTGGGCACTTCGGCCGCTGCCGGTGCCGGCGCGGCCGTCGGCGGGGCCCTCACGACCCCGGCGGCGGCGGCGCCCCGCACCGGGTCCCGGGGCCGCGCCCGGCGGTACTCCTTCACCGTGATGGGGACCACCGACCTGCACGGCAACGTCTTCAACTGGGACTACTTCACGGACAAGGAGTTCGACGACAAGGCCCACAACGACGTCGGCCTGGCGAAGATCTCCACGCTGGTCGAGCGGGTGCGCGAGGAGAAGGGGCGCCGCAACACCCTCCTCATCGACGCCGGGGACACCATCCAGGGCACCCAGCTGTCGTACTACTACGCCAAGGTCGACCCGATCACCGCCCGGCGCGGCCCCGTGCACCCCATGGCGCAGGCGATGAACGCGATCGGGTACGACGCCGCCGCGCTCGGCAACCACGAGTTCAACTACGGCATACCCGTGCTGCGGAAGTTCCAGGAGCAGTGCGATTTCCCGCTGCTGGGCGCCAACGCGCTGGACGCGAGGACGCTGCGGCCGGCGTTCCCCCCGTACAGCATGCACCGGCTGCGCACCCCGTGCGGGCGGGACGTGCGGGTGGCGGTGCTGGGGCTGACGAACCCGGGCATCGCGATCTGGGACAAGGCGAACGTCAGCGGGAAGATGGTGTTCCCGGGGCTGGAGGAGCAGGCGGCGAAGTGGGTGCCGCGGCTGCGGTCGATGGGCGCGGACGTGGTGATCGTGTCGGCCCACTCCGGGTCCAGCGGCACCTCGTCGTACGGCGACCAGCTCCCGTACATCGAGAACGCGGCGGCGCTGGTGGCCGAGCAGGTGCCGGGGATCGACGCGATCCTGGTGGGCCACGCGCACACGGAGATCCCCGAGTACCGGGTGGCGAACAAGAAGACCGGCAAGGACGTGGTGCTGTCCGAGCCGCTGAAGTGGGGGCAGCGGCTGACGCTGTTCGACTTCGACCTGATGTGGTCGAAGGGCCGCTGGACGGTGGAGAAGGTCGGCGCGCAGGTGCTGAACTCCAACACCGTCGAGGAGGACCCGGAGATCGTCCGGCTGCTGGGCGACGAGCACGAGAAGGTCGTGGCGTACGTCAATCAGGTGATCGGTACGTCGACGGCGGAGATGTCCACGGCCGACGCGCCGTGGAAGGACGAGCCGATCATCGACCTGATCAACCATGTGCAGGCGGAGACGGTGAAGGCGGCGCTGGCGGGCGGCGCGTACGCGTCGCTGCCGGTGCTGTCGCAGGCGTCCTGCTTCTCCCGCACGGCGAAGATCCCGGCCGGTGAGGTGACCATCCGGGACGCGGCGGGCCTGTACCCGTTCGAGAACACCCTGGAGGCGCGGCTGCTGACGGGCGCGCAGCTCAAGGACTATCTGGAGTTCTCGGCGCGGTACTACGTGCGGACCCCGGCGGGCGCGCCGGTGGACCCGGCGAAGCTGACCAACGCGGACGGGACGCCGGACTACAACTACGACGCGCTGTACGGCCTGTCGTACGAGATCGACATCGCGAAGCCGGCCGGTTCGCGGATCGTGAACCTGTCGTTCCAGGGCAAGCCGCTGGACCCGGCCGCCCAGTTCGTGCTGGCGGTGAACAACTACCGGGCGTCCGGCGGCGGTGCCTTCCCGCACGTGGCGGGCGCCAAGCAGCTGTGGGCGAACTCGGACGAGATCCGCAACACCATCATCCAGTGGGTGAAGGCGCGGGGCACGGTCGACCCGGCCGGCTTCGCGTCGGTGGACTGGAAGCTGACCCGGGACGGTGTGCCGGTGTTCTAGGTCGTTTCGGGACTGACGGGGCGCGCGGTGCGCAGAGGGGGCGCCTGGCGGGGGATGCCGGGCGCCTCCTGGCGTTCGAGGCCGAAGGTGGTGAAGGCGGTGCGGTGCGGGAGCGGGTAGGGCTCCTTGCCGGTGAGGTGGTTGAGGATGGTGGCGCTGCGCCAGGCGGCGAGGCCGAGGTCGGGGGTTCCGACGCCGTGGGTGTGGGTCTCGGCGTTCTGTACGTAGACGGAGCCGGTGACCGAGGGGTCGAGGACGAGCCGGTGGTGGGCGTCGACGCGGGGCCGGTCGCGGGAGTCGCGGCGGACGTAGGGGTCGAGGCCGGCGAGGATGCGGCCGAGGGGGCGTTCCCGGTAGCCGGTGGCGAGGACGACGGCGTCGGTGGTGAGGCGGGAGCGGGTGCCCTGCTGGAGGTGTTCCAGGTGCAGTTCGACCTTGGTGGTGGCGAGGCGGCCGGCGGTGCGGACGCGGACGCCGGGGGTGAGGACGGCGTCGGGCCAGCCGCCGTGGAGGCTGCGGCGGTACAGCTCGTCGTGGATGGCGGCGATGGTCTCGGCGTCGATGCCCTTGTGGAGCTGCCACTGGCGGGGGACGAGGTCGCTGCGGACCTGTTCGGGCAGGGCGTGGAAGTAGCGGGTGTAGTCGGGGGTGAAGTGTTCGAGGCCCAGTTTGCTGTACTCCATGGGGGCGAACGCCTCGGTGCGGGTGAGCCAGTGGATCTTCTCGGCTCCGGTGGGGCGGGCGCGCAGCAGGTCGAGGAAGATCTCGGCGCCGGACTGGCCGGACCCGATGACGGTGATGTGTCCGGCGGCCAGGAGGGTGTCGCGGTGCCGGAGGTAGTCGGCGGCGTGGATGACGGGCACGGAGGGCTGTTCGGCGAGGGGGCGCAGCGGGTCGGGGACGTGGGGCCGGGTGCCGACGCCGAGGACGATGTGGCGGGCGTGGGTGCGGCCGAGCGCCTCGGTCTCGCCGTCGTCGCCGAGTCGGCTGTGGTCGATCTCGAAGAGGTCGCGTTCGGGGTTCCAGCGGACGGCGTCGACCTGGTGGGAGAAGTGCAGGCCGGGGAGGTGGTCGCTGACCCAGCGGCAGTAGGCGTCGTACTCGGCGCGGTGGATGTGGAACCGCTCGGCGAAGTAGAAGGGGTAGAGCCGGTCCCGGCCGCGGAGGTAGTTGAGGAAGGACCAGGGGCTGGTGGGGTCGGCGAGGGTGACGAGGTCGGCGAGGAACGGCACTTGGAGGGTGGTGCCCTCGATGAGCTGGCCGGGGTGCCACTGGAAGGCGGGGCGCTGCTCGTAGAAGGCGGTGGCCAGGCCGCCGGGTACGCCGTGGGCGAGGGCGGCGAGGGAGAGGTTGAAGGGGCCGATGCCGATGCCCACCAGGTCCTGGGGGTCGTGGTCGCGCTGGCTGTCGCGCTGGGGTGTGCTGCCGGTCATCGGGCGGTTCTGCCTTCCACGAGTGCGGTGAGGGCGACGAGTTCTTCGAGGTCGCCGTGGGTGGTGTGGGGGTTGAGGAGGGTGGCCTTGAGCCAGAGCCGGCCGTCGGCGTGGGCGCGGCCGAGGACGGCGTGGCCCCGGGTGAGCAGGTCGCGCCGGGTGGCGGCGACGGCGTGGTCGGTGGCACCGGTGGGGCGCAGCAGGACGGTGCTGATGGTGGGGCGTGAGTGGAGTTCGAGGCCGGGGTGTTTCTCGACGAGGCCGGCGAGGGTCTGGGCGGCGTCGCAGACGTGGTCGACGAGCCGGCCGAGGCCGGTGCGGCCGAGGGCGCGCAGGGTGACGGCGATCTTGAGGATGTCGGGGCGGCGGCTGGTGCGCGGGGAGCGGCCGAGGAGGTCGGGGAGCCCGGCCTCGGTGTCGTCGTCGGGGTTGAGGTAGGGGGCGGTGTGGCGCAGGGCGTCGAGGAGGCGGGTGTCGGGTACGGCGAGGAGGCCGGCGGCGACCGGCTGCCAGCCCAGCTTGTGCAGGTCGAGCGTGACGGTGCGGGCGCGGTGGAGACCGGTGAGGAGGTGGCGGCGGGTGTCGCTGAAGAGGAGCGGCCCGCCGTAGGCGGCGTCGATGTGGAGGTCCGCGCCGTGGGCGTCGCAGAGGTCGGCGACGGCGTCGAGGGGGTCGATGGCCCCGGTGTCGGTGGTGCCGGCGGTGGCGGTGACGAGGAGAGGGCCGCGCAGGTCGGTGAGGACGGCGGCGAGGGCGTCGAGGTCGAGGGTGCCGCCGGGGGCGGGGACGGTGACGGGGGCGGGGAGGCCGAGGAGCCAGGCGGCGCGGTGGAGCGAGTGGTGGGCGTTGGCACCGCACACGGTCTGGAGGGTGGGGCCGTGCCGTTCGCGGGCGAGGAGCAGGGCGAGCTGGTTGGACTCGGTGCCGCCGGTGGTGACGAGGGCGTCGGGGGCGGGGCCGGTGGGGTGGGTGAGGCCGGCGAGGGCGCGGGTGACGCCCTGTTCGAGGGCGGAGGCGGCGGGGGCCTGGTCCCAGGAGTCGAGGGAGGGGTTGAGCGCGGAGGCGGCGAGGTCGGCCGCGGCCGCGACGGCGAGGGGCGGGGTGTGGAGGTGGGCGGCGCACCGGGGGTGGGCCGGGTCGGCGGCGCCGGCGGCGAGGGCGGTGACCAGGGTGCGCAGGGCCTCGTCGGCGCCGGTCCCGGCGTCGGGCAGGGGGTCTTCGAGGGCGTGGCGCAGCCGGGCGGTGACGGTGTCGGGGCCGCCGGCCGGCAGGGGGCCGCCGCGCGCGTGGGTGCCGTCGCGCAGCGCGTCGAGCACGGTGGCGAGCAGGGGCCGCAGCACGTCGGCCCCGCCGGGCCCCCCGGCGAGCGGCGGACTCCCGGAGGGTCCGGCCCCAGCGGCTCCAGCGGCCCCGGGGGTGCCGGCGGTTCCGGGGGCGCCGGAGGGCGTGCCCGTGCGGGGGTTCGGCGGCGTGCTCGGCGGGGTGCCCGGCCGGGCCTCGGGCGGGGCGCTCGGCGGCGTGCTCGGGCTGCTCGGCGGCGTGCTCGGCGGGGTGCTGCTCATGCTGCCAGCGTGACCCGGCCCGGCGGGGCGAGGCCGGGGTGCGGGGCGATCACAACCCGAAAGGGGGAAGGGGGGTTACGGGTCGGTGCGGACGTGCTATGGGCGGCCCCCGGGTGGTCCTCCCGCGGCCCCCGGGTGGTCCTCCCGCGGCCCCCGGGTGGTCCCGGGAGCCGCCCCGCGCGCCCTCCCGGCCGGTCAGCCCTTGCGCACCGCGAGGGCGCGCCGCAGGTCGTCGACCTGGTCGGTGAGCTGACGGTGCAGGGCCGGGAGCAGGCTGCCGGACGCCAGGTGCTCCTCGGCGAGGCTCAGGTGCGCCGGGTCGACCGCGTGCGCCGGGAACGCGTAGCGGCCGGCCGCGCGGGCGATGGCGGGGCCCCGGCGGTCGGCGAGGGCGGTGGCGTCCGGGTAGAACCGGGCGACGTACTCCCGCAGCAGCCCGGCCTGTTCGGGCTGCCAGAAGCCCTGGGCGGTGGCGGTGAACAGGTAGTTGGAGAGGGTGTCGGCGGTGAACATCCGCTCCCAGGCGGCCGCCTTGGCCTCGGCGGTGGGCAGGGCGGCGCGGCAGCGGGCGGCGCCCTCCTCGCCGGTGGCGCTGGCGTCGCGGTCGAGTTCGGCGGCGATGGCGGCCTCGTCGGTGGCGCCGAGGGCGGCGAGCCGGGCCAGGACGCGCCAGCGCAGCTCGGGGTCGAGTTCGGGGCCGCCCGGCACGGTGCCCTCGTCGAGCCAGCCCTGCAGGGTGCCGGTCCGGTCGGTGGCGTCGATGTGGTGGCGTACGGCGGTGAGGCGCAGGCCCGGGTCGCTGCCGTCCTCGGTGCGGCGGATCAGGTCGCGGGTGAGGTCGGTGAGGACGGCGAGGGCGGCGGGGCGCTCCTCGGCGGGGACGTACTGGTCGGCGATCGGGCCGGAGGCGAAGGCGAGGACGCCCTGGACGACCGCGAGGTCGGTCTCCTCGGGCAGGTGGGCGCGGGCGGTCTCCAGGTAGGTGACCGGTTCCAGCTCGCCGTCCCGGACCATGTCGCGCAGGCAGTTCCACACCACGGCGCGGGTGAGGGCGCCGGGGATGCCGGAGAGGGTGCGCAGGGCGCGCTCGGCGGAGTGGTCGTCGAGGCGGATCTTGGCGTACGTGTGGTCCTCGTCGTTGAGGACGATCAGCGCGGGGCGCGGGCCGGGCAGGTGCGCGGGGGCGTCCTGCGGGACGTCGATCTCGTGGCGGTCGCGCAGGACCAGACGCCGGCCGTCGGCGAGGTCGGGGTCGTACACCCCGGCGGTGACGCGGTGGGGGCGGCTGCCGGAGCGGTCGGCGGTGAGGGTGCCGGCGGCCTGGTCGTACCGGGGGGTAAGCGTGTCGACGCCGGTGGTGCGCAGCCATGCCTCGGCCCAGCCGTGGACGTCGCGGGAGGTCGCGGAGGCGAGGTTGTCGAGGAAGTCGGCGAGGGTGGCGTTGCCGAACCGGTGGCGGGCGAAGTGGGCGTTGATCCCGGCCAGGAACTCCTTCTCGCCCATCCACGCCACCAGCTGGCGCAGGGCGGAGGCGCCCTTGGCGTAGGAGATGCCGTCGAAGTTCAGCAGGGCGGACGCGGTGTCGGGCACGGCGTCGGGGTCGGGCGCGACGGGGTGGGTGGAGGGGCGCTGGTCGGCGTCGTACCCCCACGCCTTGCGGGCGATGCCGAAGTCGGTCCAGGTGTCGGGGAAGCGGGTGGTGGCCTCGTTGACGGTCTGGTAGCCCATGTACTCGGCGAAGGACTCGTTGAGCCAGATGTCGTCCCACCACCGCAGGGTGACGAGGTCGCCGAACCACATGTGGGCCATCTCGTGGGCGATGACCATGGCGCGGGTCTGCCGCTCGGTCACGGTGACGGCGGACCGGTAGACGAACTCGTCGCGGAAGGTGACCAGGCCGGGGTTCTCCATGGCGCCCGCGTTGAACTCGGGGACGAAGGCCTGGTCGTACGAGTCGAAGGGGTACGGCTCGTCGAACTTCTCGTGGTACCGGTCGAAGCAGCGCCGGGTGACGTCGAGGATCTCGTCGGCGTCGGCGTCCAGGTACGGGGCGAGGGAGCGGCGGCAGTGGATGCCGAAGGGCAGCCCGGCGTGCTCGGTGCGGACCGAGTGCCAGGGGCCGGCGGCGACGGCGGCGAGGTAGGTGGAGATCGGCGGGGTGGGGGCGGCCTGCCAGCGGCCGCCGCCCTGGTGGGTGGTGATGCCGTTGGCGAGGACGGTCCAGCCCTCGGGCGCGGTGACGGCGATCTCGAAGACCGCCTTGAGGTCGGGCTGGTCGAAGGCGGCGAAGACCCGCTGGACGTCGTCGAGGAACAGCTGGGTGTAGACGTAGGTCTCGCCGTCGCTGGGGTCGGTGAAGCGGTGCATGCCCTCGCCGGTGCGCGAGTAGCGCATGGTGGCGTCGACGCGGAGGGTGTGCTCGCCCTCGGTGAGGGTGAGCGGCAGCCGGTTGTCGCCGAGCGTCTCGGGGTCGACGGGCTCGCCGTCGAGGGTGACGGAGCGGAGGGTGGCCGGTTTGAGCTCGACGAAGGTGGTCCCGGCGGCGCGGGCGGTGAAGTGGACGGCGGTGGTGGAGCCGAAGGTCTCGTCACCGGTGGTCAGGTCCAGGTCGACCGTGTAGCGGTGGACGTCGAGGAGCCGGGCTCGGGTCTGCGCTTCGTCGCGCGTCAGTACGGGCATGGGCCCATGCTGCCCGATGGTGCGGGGGCGGGGCACGAGGGTTCCTCTCACGGCTGACCACGAGTTCCGTCCCGGGCGGGCTCCGCGGCGGGGGCGCCCGGGCCGGGGCCGGGGCACCGGGGCGGGCGCCGTAGGGTTTGCGCTCATGACCGGACTCTCCCCGTACCACCATGAGACGGCGGGGGCGTACGACGCCGTCGCCGGCCTGTACGCCGGGCTCGCCCGCGACTCGCTCGACGGCCTCCCGCTGGACCGGGCGGTGATCGCCGCGTTCGCCGAGACCGTCCGCGCCGCCGGCCCGGGGCCCGTCGCCGACCTGGGGTGCGGCCCCGGGTACCTGACCGCGCACCTGCGGGACCTGGGGCTGGACGTCTTCGGTGTCGACGTGTCGCCCGGGCTGATCGCGCTGGCCCGGGAGGCGTACCCGGACCTGCGGTTCGAGCTCGGCGCGATGGAGGCGCCGGGCGCGCTCGACCTGCCGGACGGCCCGGGCGCCGGGCGGCTGCGGGGTGCCGTGTCCTGGTACTCGGTGATCCACGCGCCGCCGGAGGACATGCCCGGGTACCTCGCCGCGTTCCGCCGGGCCCTCGCGCCCGGCGGGGTGCTGCTGCTGGCGTTCTTCGCATCGGAGGGCGAGCCGGTCGTGGCGTTCGACCACAAGGTGGTGACGGCCTACCGGTGGCCGGTCGACGGACTGGCCGCGCTGGCCACCGGGGCCGGGTTCACCGAGGTGGGGCGGATGCTGCGGGCGCCGGCCGAGGGGGAACGCTTCCGGCGCGGCCACCTGCTGCTGCGGGCGACGGACTGAGGGCCCGGCCGGCGTCAGGGGGCGTCGGGGCCGCCGGCGATGGTCTCGTGGTGGCGGATCACCTCGGCGATGATGAAGTTCAGCAGCTTCTCGGCGAACGCCGGGTCCAGGTTGGCGCTCTCGGCGAGCCGGCGCAGCCGGGCGATCTGGCGGGCCTCGCGGTCGGGGTCGGCCGGCGGCATGTGGTGGCGGGCCTTGAGGAGACCGACCTGCTGGGTGCACTTGAAGCGCTCGGCGAGCATGTGGACGACCGCCGCGTCGATGTTGTCGATGCTCTCGCGCAGCCGGTTCAGTTCGGCGCTGACGGATTCGGGGCCGGTCGCGGAGTCGTCGGTGTGGCTGGTGCTCATGGGGAGCGAGCTTAGACGTGTCCCGTGATGATCGTCGGGGGGTGTTCGGCATCCGGGACCCTGGTGCTCCAGCCGCCCGGCACGGCACGGCCCTGCTGCTCGCGGAAGCGGACCGGTGCGGTGCCGACGCGGCGGGTGAACAGGCGGGAGAAGTACGCGGGGTCGTCGTAGCCGACGCGGCGGGCGACGGCGGCGACCGGCAGGTCCGTACCGGCGAGGAGCTCCTTGGCGCGGCCGAGCCGTATGCCGAGGAGGTAGTCCTTGGGGCTGCACCCGGCGCCCCGGCGTACCGCGGTGCGCAGCTCGGCGGGGGTCATCCCGTGCCGGGCGGCGTGCTCGGCGACGGTCAGCGGCCGGAAGGCGTCGCGGGCGAGGGCGTCCAGGACGGGGGCGCCGTCGGCGTTGGTGTCGGCGCGGGCGCGGCGCAGCGCGACCAGCAGCTCGTGGACGGCGGCGGCGGTCTCGACCTCCAGCAGCGGGTTGCCGCGCCGCGCGGCCCGGGCGATGCGGCCGATCACCGTGCGGGCGGGGCCGGCGTCGGCGAGCGGGACGACGGGGCGGTCGGGCTCGATGTAGCCCAGCTCGGTGTACGTGGCGGTGACCGGGCCGGTGAAGTCGACGAACCCCTCGTCCCAGCCGGTCGCCGGGTCCGGCCCGTAGTGGTGCGGGACCCCGGGGGTGAGCCAGAGCAGGGCGGGCGCGGTGACGGTGGCGCGCCGGCCGTCGGGGTACCGGTACCAGCCGCCGCCCGCGGTGATCACCACGGCGACGTGGTGGTCCAGGGTGCGGGGGCCGACGGTGGGCAGGGCGCCGTGCTGGAGCCCGACGCCGAGGCAGACCAGGCCGAGCCGCTGGTGCGGTGGGCCGGGCGTGAAGAAACGCATCCAGGTGTGGTACATCCTTCGGCCTCCCGGAGGTGCCATCGCCGCTGCTGTCCCCGCTCGCCCCGCCCCCGCCCGGACCGCCCCGGCCCGGGGCCGCCCCGCTTCGGGCGCGTCCAATCAGCGCCGATCTTTGTCCATGGACCCGCCCGCCGCCAGAGGGCGACAGTGGGCGCGGTCGGCCGCTGTCGGGCTCGGAGGGGTGGGGTGGGTGTCGTGGGCGGTGCGTTCACCGTGGGAGAGGCGGACTTCCTGCTGGACGGCAGGCCGGTGCGGCTGCTGTCCGGGGCGCTGCACTACTTCCGGGTGCACGAGGAGCAGTGGGGCCACCGGCTGGCGATGCTGCGCGCCATGGGGCTCAACTGCGTGGACACGTACGTCCCGTGGAACCTCCACGAGCCCGCGCCGGGGCGGTACCGGGACCTGGGGGCGGTGGGCCGCTTCCTGGACGCGGTGCGGGAAGCCGGGCTGTGGGCGATCGTGCGGCCGGGCCCGTACATCTGCGCCGAGTGGGAGAACGGCGGGCTGCCGCACTGGCTGACCGGGCGGGTGGGGCGGCGGGTGCGGACGGCGGACGCCGCGTACCTGGAACACGTCGGCCGCTGGTTCCGGGCGCTGCTGCCGCAGGTGGTGGAGCGCCAGGTGGACCGGGGCGGCCCGGTGGTGCTGGTGCAGGCGGAGAACGAGTACGGGAGCTGGGGCTCGGACAGCGGCCATCCGCGGTACGTCGCCGGGCTGCTGGAGGCGTGCGGGGTGAGCGTGCCGCTGTTCACGTCGGACGGGCCCGAGGACCACATGCTCACCGGCGGGTCGGTGCCGGGGCTGACGGCCGCGGTGAACTTCGGGTCCGGGGCGCGGGCCGCCTTCGGGGCGCTGCGCCGGCACCGGCCGGACGGGCCGCTGCTGTGCGGGGAGTTCTGGTGCGGGTGGTTCGGGCACTGGGGCGAGGAGGGCGCCGGGCGGGACGCGGCGGACGCGGCGGCGGAGCTGGCGGAGATCCTGGAGTGCGGGGCGTCGGTGAACGTCTATCTGGCGCACGGCGGGTCGAACTTCGGCGGCTGGGCGGGCGCGAACCGCTCCGGCCCGCTGCACGACGGGGAGCTGGAGCCGACGCTCACCTCGTACGACTACGGCGCGCCGGTCGACGAGGCGGGGCTGCCGACGGCGAAGTTCTGGGCGTTCCGCGCGGTGCTGGAGCGGTGGGCGCCGGGCCCGCTGCCGCCCGTGCCGCCCCCGCCGCCGCGGCTGGCCGGCCCGGTGGAGGCGCCGCTCCGGGAGTGGGCGCCGATTGGGGACGTGCTGGAGGCGCTCGGCGACGAGGAGGTGGCCGGGCCGGTGCCGCCGTCCTTCGAGGAACTGGGCGTGGACCGGGGGCTGGTGCGCTACCGGCTGGAGGTCCCGGGGCCGCGCGTGCCGTACGCCCTGTCGGCCCCGGGCCTGCGGGACCGGGCGGTGGTGTACGTGGACGGGGTACGGGCCGGGGTGCTCACCGAGCGGGAACCGGCGCTGCCGCGCCCGGTGGCGGGCCCGGCGGTGGTGGAGCTGTGGGTGGAGTCGCTGGGGCGGGTCAACTACGGGCCGCGGGTCGGCGAGGCCAAGGGCCTGACGGGCGGGGTGCTGCACGAGCGCCAGCAGTTGCACGGGGTACGGGCGCGGGGCCTGCGGCTGGACGCGTTCACCGGGGAGGGGGTGGCGAAGGTGCCGTTCACCGCCGTGCCGCCCGCGTCGGCACCGGAGGACCGGGCGCCGGAGGACCGGGTGCCGGGGGGTGGTGCGCCGGGTCTGTACCGGGGGGTGGCGGTGGTGTCCGGCGCGGGGGACGCGTGGCTGGAGCTGCCGGGCTGGACCCGGGGCTTCGTGTGGGTGGGCGGCTTCTGCGTGGGCCGCTACTGGGACGTGGGGCCGCAGCGGTCGCTGTTCGTGCCGGGGCCGGTGCTGCGGGAGGGGCCGAACGAGGTGTGGGTGCTGGAGCTGGAGGGCGCCGGGGACCGCGTACTCCTGAGATGACCAGATGACCGGCGTCCGCGTACTCCTGGGATGACGAGGTGAGGGGCGGGCCCCGCCGGACCCGCCCCTCACCCCCGGACGTCCGTGCTACAGAGTCGCCGCCGCGGACTTGATGGCGGAGGCGAAGGTGGACACCTCGGTGTACACACCGGGGTAGTCGGGCCGTGCGCAGCCCTGGCCCCAGCTGACGATGCCGACCTGTATCCAGGCGCCGGCGTTGTCGCGGCGGAACATCGGGCCGCCGGAGTCACCCTGGCAGGTGTCGACGCCGCCCTGCTGGTAGCCGGCGCAGATCTCCTCGCCGGGGACGAGGTCGCTGCCGTACGACTGCTGGCAGGAGGCGTCGGAGACGAACGGCACGGTGGCCTTGCGCATGTAGCGCTGCTGACCGCCGCCCTCGCGCGTGGCACCCCATCCGGCGACGGTGAAGGTACCGGTGTTGTAGGCGGTGTTGGTGGCGATGTTCAGGGTGGGCAGGTTGATCGGCCGGGCGAGCTTGATCAGGGCCCAGTCCTTGCCCTTGCCGTTGTAGCCGGGGGCCTGGAGGACCTTGGTGGAGCGGACCTTGATGGCGCTGGAGCTCTGGAGGTCGACGACACCGGCGGTGGCGGTGATGCTGGTGTTGTTCCCGGAGCCGTTGACGCAGTGGGCGGCGGTGAGCACGATCTGCTGGGTGAGCAGCGAGCCGCCGCAGCCCATGGAGAGCCGGACCATCCAGGGGAATTCGCCCTGGGCGGCCTGGGTGCCTCCGACGACCGGCGTGGGGGCGGCCGACGCGGAGGTGGGCTGGAGGCTGACGGCGGCGAGCGCCACGGCCCCGACGGCGGCACATCTCTTGAGGGTGCGAAGGATGTTCATGTGTCTGCCTTTCGTGGGGGGTTGTGCGGGTGCGCACAGGACGGTCCCCGGCCAGAGGCAGCTCACTGACATGGGCCCGTCAAGGCGTGTCCCGGATTATCCGGACGTGATCGGCGCACCCACAAGGCTGCGATTTCGGCCATGTCCCGGTCGCCCGGCGGCCACCGCCCGGTGGCCGGACGGCCATCGGGCGGCACCGCCGGTTCACCGCCCGGCGGCCCTACAGTGGAGGGGAGGTCGGCGTCGCACATGGGGGCAGGCACGTGGCGAACGGCAGTGAGGTCGTGCACGGCTACCCGCACCTCGACACCGTGCGGGCGGCGATCACGGCCCTGTACCGGCGGCTGACGCCCGACGGGCTCCTCGCGTACGGCGTCGGCGTCGCCCCCGCCGACGTGGCCTTCGCGGACGGCGACGACCTGCACCTCGGGGCGCAGCGGGTGGCGCACGCCCTGGTGCAGCACCTGCGGCTGCCGGACGCGCGGATGATCGTCGGCTTCCGGGCGATGACCCACGCGGCGAGCGTCGAACTGGCGGCGGGGCCCGAGTACTTCATCGAGCTGAACGACCGTTTCCGGACACACCGCCGGGACATCGGCGCCGCCCTCGCCCATGAGATCACCCATGTGCTGCTGCACCGGCTCGGACTGACGTTCCCCGGCACCCGGGACAACGAGATCCTCACCGACACGGTGACCACGTACCTCGGGGCCGGCTGGCTGCTGCTGGACGCGTACCGGGAGGACGGGGTGACGAGCCAGAAGCTCGGCTATCTCACCCCGGAGGAGTTCGGGTACGTGCTGGCCAAGCGGGCGCTGGTGTTCGGTGAGGACCCCTCGCCGTGGTTCACCAGCCCGCAGGCGTACACCGCGTACACCGAGGGCCGCGCGCTGGCCCTGCGCGACGGGCGGCAGCCGCCGCTGACGGCGGCGGGCCGGGTGGGCCGGCACCGGTACGCGAAGGACCGCCGTCACGCCCGCGAACACCCGGGGGCCGCGACCGGGCTGCCGTACGCCTTCGAGAGCGGCGGCCGGGAGGGCGGGCTGCGCGTCTCGTTCCCCTGCCCCACCTGCCACCAGCGCATCAGGGTGCCGGTACGCGGGCGGGTGCGCGCCCGCTGCGGGCTGTGCCGCACGGTGCTGGAGTGCGACACCTGAGAGTGCCGGGCCCGGGCATGGCCGTGCGGCCGGCGGAAACCGGCCGCACAGGGGTGGGGGGATGCCGGGCCGCCTCAGCAGCCGTGGTCGACGAGGTCGAACGACTCGTAGTGGTCGGCGGTGTAGTAGTCCTCGCGCTCGGCGTCGCCGGTGACGATGCGGCGGGCGCCGCGCGTCTCCGAGCCCGGCGTGACGACGGTGTACTCGTGGTAGTAGCCGGTGTTCCGGTCGGGCAGGATGCCCTCGCGGTTCTGGAAGACCGTGCCGTCCTGCTCGTAGGGGTAGGGTCCGCCCGCTTCGATCAGGCCGAGGGTGTCGTGCGCCTGGGACGGCAGCGCCGAGTAGCAGATCTCACCGACCGCGGCGGGTGCGGCCGTGGCCGGTCCGGTGAACAGGGTGGAGAGCAGCGCCGCGGCGCCGCCGAGCAGGGTGAGGCGTGGGGGGATTCGCATACCGCGATGATGACGCGTGTAGATGTGTGCACGTCAACGCCGCGTGCGGGGTGTTCCCCGGATGTTGACCGCGCATCCACCTATGGGGCGGATCGGTGAACATCCCGGCCGTCCTGTACGCAGGTCTCCGCCACGGACGTCTCCGGCACGGACGTCTCCCGTACGCACATCTCCGGTACGGACACGGCGGGGGCACGTGACCGGTGCCCCCGCCGTATGTCACCTGTACCGACTGCGGTACGGCCGAAAGCGCTACGCCGCGGCCCGCCGGCCGCCGCGCCCCGCCGGGCGTCCCGTACCGCCGCCCTGGCCGGCGCCGCCACCGGCGCCGCGGCGGCGCCGGGAGGTGCCGCCCTGGCCGCCCGCGGCCGCGCCCGTGGACGCCGCCTGGGGGGCGCCGGAGCCGGAGCCCTGGCCGCCGCGGCGGGGACGGCGGCGCCGCCCGGACGAGGCGGCGGGCTGCGCGGCGGGGCGGGGCTGCTGCGGGACCTCGATGACGACCGGTATGCCGGACGGCTCGCGGGCACCGGTGAGCCGGGCCAGCTCCTCGTCGGACGACTTCACCCGCGCGGTGCGCGGGGTGATGCCCGCGTGGGACATCAGCCGGCTCATCTCGCGCTTCTGCTCGGGCAGGACGAGCGTGACGACGCTGCCGGACTCACCCGCACGGGCGGTGCGGCCGCCCCGGTGCAGGTAGTCCTTGTGGTCGGTCGGCGGGTCGACGTTGACGACGAGGTCGAGGTCGTCGACGTGGATGCCTCGGGCCGCCACGTTGGTGGCCACCAGCGCGGTGACCTGGCCGTTCTTGAACTGGTCCAGGGTGCGGTTGCGCTGCGGCTGCGAGCGCCCGCCGTGCAGGCCGGCGGCCCGTACCCCGCTGGAGAGGAGCCGCTTGACCAGCCGGTCCACCGAGCGCTTGGTGTCCAGGAAGAGGATCACCCGGCCGTCGCGGGCCGCGATGCGGGCGGTGACGGCCTTCTTGTCGGTCTCGTCGGCGACGTACAGCAGGTGGTGCTCCATGGTGGAGACCGCGCCGGCCGACGGGTCGACCGAGTGCACCACCGGGTCGGTGAGGAACATCCGCACCAGCCGGTCGATGTTCCGGTCGAGCGTGGCCGAGAAGAGCATCCGCTGGCCGTCCGGCTCGACCTGCTTGAGCAGCGCGGTGACCTGGGGGAGGAAGCCCATGTCCGCCATCTGGTCGGCCTCGTCCAGGACGGTGACCGACACCTGGTCGATCCGGCAGTCGCCGCGCTCGATCAGGTCCTTCAGCCGGCCCGGGGTGGCGACCAGGATCTCGGCGCCGCGCCGCAGCGCGCCCGCCTGGCGGGTGATCGACATGCCGCCGACGACGGTGGCGACCCGGAGCTGGAGGGAGGTCGCGTACGGGGTAAGAGCGTCGGTCACCTGCTGCGCCAGCTCGCGCGTGGGGACCAGGACCATCCCGAGCGGGGCCTTCGGCTCGGCGCGGCGGCCCGCGGTGCGGGCCAGCAGGGCGAGGCCGAAGGCGAGGGTCTTGCCGGAGCCGGTGCGGCCCCGGCCGAGGATGTCGCGGCCCGCCAGCGAGTTCGGCAGGGTGGCGGCCTGGATCGGGAACGGCTCCGTGACGCCCTGGGCGGTCAGCGTCTTGAGGAGGGCGGCCGGCATGTCGAGGTCGGCGAAGGCCGCGACCGGCGGCAGCGCGGGCGTGGCGGTCTCCGGCGGAGTGAAGTCGCGCGGCGGGGCCACGGGGGCGCGGTTGCCGGCGCCGCGGGCGGGCGCCTTGCCGCCCCCGGCGCGCGCGGGGCGCTTGCGGGCGGGGCGTTCGGGGCGGGTCGTCGTCATGCGTCTGCTGCCTTCCTTGGGCCTGGGCGGTGCCAGGGCGTGGCCCGGGCACAGCACGAGCCGGGACCCGCACCTGCGACTGCGAGGTGCGGGTCCCGGCTGCGCGCTACCGGTGCTGCGTGTCCGGTGATCAGGCGGGGAGGATGTTCTCCGCCTGCGGGCCCTTCTGGCCCTGCGTGACGTCGAAGGTCACCTTCTGGCCCTCCTGGAGCTCACGGAAGCCCGAGGTGGCGATGTTGGAGTAGTGGGCGAAGACGTCGGCGCCGCCGCCGTCCTGCTCAATGAAGCCGAAGCCCTTTTCCGAGTTGAACCACTTCACGGTGCCGGTGGCCATAATGCTCTCCTGATGGTGTAAGGGGCCCCATCCGGAGTAAGCCGGGAAAACAATAATGCGCCTGAGGAACATTCCCGTCAGGCGCACATAAAGTTCATGGGTACCAAAACTGCAACGTGGACAACCGTAGCACACCACCCCTCGGCCCCGGTCGCAACCAGGCGCGCCCGGGGGCCGGGGCGGGGTGCCGGATCAGCGGCCGAAGGCCGGGTTGTACGGGTTGTAGGCGGTGTACCGGGACTCGCACTGGTCCGGCTGGCCGGCCGCCCTGCGGCACAGGGTGAGCGTGACGCTCTTGATGCCGGCCGGGTCGGTGGCCCGCAGGCCGCGGAAGTCGCTGGTGGTGCCGCAGCCGCGGGTGTTGTGCCGGTCCTCGGTGGCGAGGGTGGTGCCGGAGCCGGTGCGGACGGTGAGGGTGGCGTACACGGTCCGCTCGTCGCAGGTCTGGTCGGCGACGGCGAGGGTGCCGTCGCGGAAGGAGTCGCGGTCGGTCCAGGTGATCTCGATCCTGGTGCGGTCCCCCCAACTGCTGGTGATGTCCCCGCTGGTGGTGCTCGCCCACCCCTGGCCCGCCGCGGCGAGCGTGAACGCGGTGGTGGCGGCGAGGGTGAAACCTGCACGGCGCATGGGTGTGTCTCCTGTCCGGTGGCCGAATCCCGAGGTGCAGCACTACCCGCCGGACGTGCCCGCTCACGAGGGCCCGGGGACAATCACACGGCCGGCTCAGCGCGTCCGGGCGAGGGTGACGACCGCCGCGTACCCCTCCGTGCGCAGCTCCGCCCCCGGCGGCGGGCCCAGCACCGCGTCGTGGCGCCCCAGCCGCGCGCCCGCCACCTCCACCGCCCGGTCCAGGGCGACGACCAGCACGACCGCACCCGGGGCGGCGGCCGGGAGGGTGTGGCCGCCACGGACCACCGTGACGTCCGCCACGAGGGCGCCCCGGCGGTGCATCACGTTCAGGTTCACCACGGGTCCGCCGACGAGCCGCCCCTCGGTCGGGACGTCGCCGGGGAAGCGCAGCGGTACGTACCGCTCCGCGCGCAGGTGCCGCCCGCCGGCCTCCAGGTCCATGCCGGAGCCGTCCGCGACGGTGAGGATCCGGTCGGTGCCGGGGAAGGCGGAGAAGGGCCCGTCGGCGCGGACGTCCGCGAGGCTCACCCGCCAGTCGAAGCCGTCCAGGCCCGCGCCCTCCGGCCCGGCGGCCACCTCCCGGGTGACACCGCCGCCGTTCCGCCACGGGACCGCCGTCCGGGCGGCCGCCCGCAGCACCCGCCCGGCTCCCCGGTCCTGCGGGGCGCTCACCGGACGATGCCCTCGGCGCGGGCGGCGACGAGCCAGGCGGGGAACTCGGCGACCAGCCGGTCGTACAGCTCGGCGTCGGGGACGCGGGCCGGGTCGGTGCCCGCGTGGAAGAAGCCCGCGTTGTCGACGCGGCGCTTCGCCGGGACCGGCAGCTCGTCGAGCTTGCGGAGGAAGTCGAACTGGCGGCTGTGCGGGTCGCCGAAGCCGATGAACTGCCAGAACAGCGGCAGTTCGGCGGCCTTGCACAGATACCGCTCGGCGGCGAGCCTGTTGATCGGTCCGCCGTCGGTCTGGAAGACGACCAGCGCCGGGGCGGTGGCCCCGCTGTCGAGGTAGTGGTCGATGACGGCGTCCATGGCCAGGTGGTAGCTGGTCTTCCCCATGTGGCCGAGACCCGCCACGATCCGGTCGACCCGGCCCCGGTGGTCGGCGAGCGCGATCTCGGTCTCGGCGTCGACGTCCGTCGAGAAGAACACCACCGGCACGCGCCCGTCGTCGTCGAGGTTCGCCGACAGCCCCAGCACCCGGTCGGCGAGCGCCTGGACGCTGCCGTCCTTGTAGTACGGCTTCATGGACCCCGAGTAGTCCACGACCAGATAGACCGCGGCGCGCTCGCCGCTCAGCCCGTGCTTGCGCAGCGAGACGCCCGCGCTCTTGTAGAGGTCGACCAGCGCGGGCGCTGTCTCCTCGACCTTCTGGAGACTGATCGGCATACGAGGAGACTATGCGATCGCCGGGGCCCCTTCGGGGGGCCTGGGGAAACCCGCCTAGGCTCAGGGCCGTGGATCTTCTCGGACGCGTCACCGGCAGGCTGCACGCGCTGGACTGGCTGGCCGGGGCGCTGCTGGGGGCGGGGCTGCTCGCCGTGGCGACCGGGGTGCTGCCGTACGGGCCGGCGTCGGACGTGCTGGCCCGGATCGGGCCGCTGCTGGTGTTCCTGGCGACGGTGATCGTGCTCGCCGAACTGACCGGCAGCGCGCAGGTCTTCGACGTCGTGGCCGCCTGGGTGGCGCGGGCCGGGCGGGGCAGTTACGCCGTGCTGTTCGCGCTGTGCGTGGTGTTCGCGTCGGTCACGACCATCGCCCTGAACCTGGACACCACGGCGGTGCTGCTGACGCCCGTTCTGCTGGCGCTGGCCGGCCGGGTGGGGATCGCGGCCGTACCGCTGGCGATGACGACCGTGTGGCTGGCGAACACGGCCAGTCTGCTGCTGCCGGTGTCCAATCTGACGAACCTGCTCGCCGCGGACCGGGTGGGGCTGTCGCCGACCGGGATGGCGGCGGTGATGTGGCCGTCGCAGGTGGCGGCGATCGGGGTGACCGCGGTGTGCCTGTGGGGGTTCTACTGGCGGCGCGGGCGGCGCGGGGCGGAGCGCTATGTGCCGCCGGAGCCGCCGCGTCCGGCGGATCCGGTGCTGCTGCGGGTGTGCGCCCTGGCGTGCGGCGGGTTCCTGGCGGTGCTGCTGCTCGACCTGGTGCCGCTGTGGGCGGCGTCGTCGGCGGCGGCCCTGGTGGTGGTCGCGGCGTTCGCCCGGCGGCGGCCCCGGGAGCTGTCCTGGTCGCTGGTGCCGTGGCGGCTGCTGGTCCTGGTGCCGGGGATGTTCCTGGTGGTGGAGACGGCCGGGGTGCTGGGCCTGGACCGGCTGCTGGCCTCGGCGGTCGGTGCGCACGAGGGGCCGCTGGGGGTGCTGCGCACGGCCGCGGTGGGCGCGGGGTTCTCCAACGCGCTCAACAACCTCCCCGCGTACGTGGCCGGGGAGGGCGCGGTGCCGGCCGGTCACCGGGAGCAGTTGCTCGCGCTGCTGATCGGGGTGAACGTGGGCCCGCTGGTCACGCCGTGGGCGTCGCTGGCGACGCTGCTGTGGTTCGAGCGCTGCCGCCGCCACGGCGTCCGGATCGGGCTGGGGCGGTTCATGGGGACGGGCCTGGTGCTGGCCGTCACCGGCACGGTGGCGGCGGTGGCCGCCCTGGAGCTGACGTCATGACGGCCGGTGGGGGGCGCGCAGCGCGGCGGCGACCTCCTCCAGGACGTAGGTGAGGGTCTCGGCGCGGGCGGCGACGAAACTGCGCCCGGAGTCGGGGCCGGTGAAGCCGGGCCGGAAGGGCGCGCCGCGCAGGGTGCGCAGTTCCACGCCCGCCTCGGCCGCGAGCAGTGCGCCGGCGGGCAGGTCGACGCCGTCGGCGCGGTGGCCGACGAGGCCGTCGATGGTGCCGCGCGCCAGCAGGCTCCAGCCCAGCAGCGGTGCCCACAGGCGCAGGACGCGCCGGGAGCGGCGTTCCAGCGCGCCGCGCAGGGCGGTCGCGGCGCGGTCGGCGCGGTCCACGGCGTGGCCCTGGGTCCAGGCCAGCACGGGTCCCGGTCCGGGCAGGGTGCTGCGGGGGCCGCGGAGCCGGACGCCGTCGTCGTCGTAGGCGCCCTGGCCGGTGACGGCGTGCCAGGTGCGGCCGGTGACCGGTTCGTGGACGACGCCGACGACGGGGGTGTCGCCCACGCACAGGCCGACCCCGACGGCGTACGCGGGGAGGCCGATCGCCATGTTGTCGCCGCCGTCCAGCGGGGCGACCAGCCAGGTGCGGCCGCTTCCGGCGTCGAGCAGCCCGGCGCCCCGGGCGAGGATCCGGTCGTGCGGGAAGTTCCTGCGGAGCCGGGCGAGGATCAGCTCCTCGGCGGCCGTGCCGGGGTCGCCGGCGGGTGCCGGGGCGCCGGCGCTGCGCGGGAGGCCGTTGCCCCGGGGGGCGGTGTGGGTCCGCAGCAGCCGTCCGGTCGCCTCGGCCGCCGCGACGGCCACGCGGCGTTCGGCGGCGAAGGGGGACCTGCGGAGCGGTTCGGGCGCGGCGTCGTACATGGGCGGGTCCCCTCCCCCGTTCGTACGACGATCGTAGGAGACCTGGGTCACACCCCACCAGGGCGCACGGGGCGCACAAGGGCGCAGCGCCTGCCGTAGGTCCGGTCGGGGACACGGCAGGCGCTGCTGTGTTCCGCACGCCGTTGTACGGGACGATGAGGGGTCCCCGGTGTCACCGGGGCGGGGGTGCCTGAGGAGGCGTACGCCCGTGGGGCGGATGCCTGTGAGGCGGGGTCGCACGTCGTCGTGCGGGGCGCGTGACCGTACCGGCCGGGCGCCGCGCATCACATCGTACGCGCTGTCCGCCGCCCGCCGCGCCGGCCCCCCGTTCGCGGAGGGGGCCGGTGGCGGGCGGCGGGTGCGTCAGACGGTGAGCGCGCGGTCCGTGGGGCGGATCGGGGCGGGCAGTTCGCTCGCGCCGGTCAGGTAGCGGTCCACTCCGCGGGCGGCGGAGCGGCCCTCGGCGATGGCCCAGACGATCAGCGACTGGCCGCGGCCGGCGTCGCCGGCGACGAAGACGCCGTCGACGTTGGTGGCGTAGTCGGCGTCGCGGGCGACGTTGCCGCGCTCGTCGAGCTCCAGGCCGAACTGCTGGACCAGGCCGTTGGACTGGTCGGTGCCGGTGAAGCCCATGGCGAGGGTGACGAGCTGGGCGGGGATCTTCCGCTCGGTGCCGGGCTTCTGCTCGAGCTTGCCGTCCTTGAACTCCACCTCGACCAGGTGCAGGAACTGGACGTTGCCGTCCTCGTCGCCCTCGAAGTGGGTGGTGGAGACGGAGTAGACCCGCTCGCCGCCCTCCTCGTGGGCGGAGGTGACCTTGTAGAGCATGGGGAACGTCGGCCACGGCTGGCCGGGGTTCCGCTCCTCGCCCGGGCGGGGCATGATCTCCAGCTGGGTGACGGAGGCCGCGCCCTGGCGGTGGGCGGTGCCCACGCAGTCCGCGCCGGTGTCGCCGCCGCCGATGACCACGACGTGCTTGCCCTCGGCGGTGATGGGGGGCGCCACGAAGTCGCCCTCCTGCACCTTGTTGGCGAGGGGCAGGTACTCCATGGCGAAGTGGATGCCCTTGAGCTCGCGGCCCGGGACCGGCAGGTCGCGCGAGACGGTGGCGCCGGCGGCGATGACGACCGCGTCGTACCGCCGCCGCAGCTTCGCGGCGTCGATGTCGACGCCGATCTCGACCTCGGTGCGGAACTTGGTGCCCTCCGCGCGCATCTGCTCGATGCGCCGGTTGATGTGCACCTTCTCCATCTTGAACTCGGGGATGCCGTACCGCAGCAGACCGCCGATGCGGTCGGCGCGCTCGTACACGGCGACGGTGTGCCCGGCGCGGGTCAGCTGCTGCGCGGCGGCGAGGCCGGCCGGGCCGGAGCCGATGACGGCGACGGTCTTGCCGGACAGCCGCTCCGGCGGCTGCGGGGTGACGTCACCGGAGTCCCACGCCTTGTCGATGATGGAGACCTCGACGTTCTTGATGGTGACGGCGGGCTGGTTGATGCCCAGCACGCACGCCGACTCGCAGGGCGCCGGGCACAGCCGCCCGGTGAACTCCGGGAAGTTGTTGGTGGCGTGCAGGCGCTCGCTGGCGGCCTGCCAGTCCTCGCGGTAGGCGTAGTCGTTCCACTCGGGGATGAGGTTTCCGAGCGGGCAGCCGTTGTGGCAGAACGGGATGCCGCAGTCCATGCACCGGCCGGCCTGCTTGCTGATGATCGGCAGCAGGGAGCCGGGGACGTAGACCTCGTTCCAGTCCTTGACGCGCTCGGCCACGGGGCGGGTCTTGGCGACTTCGCGCCCGGTGGTCAGGAAGCCCTTGGGGTCAGCCATTGATCGCCGCCTCCATCATCTTCTCGGTGGTCTCCTGCTCGGAGAGACCGGCGAGCTCAGCGGCGTCCTTGGCGGCGAGCACTGCCTTGTACGTGGTCGGGATGATCTTGCTGAACCGGTTCACCGAGGCGTCCCAGTCGGCCAGGAGCTTCTCGGCGACGGTCGAGCCCGTCTCCTCGTGGTGGCGGCGCACGACGTCGTGCAGCCACGTCCTGTCGGAGTCGTCCAGCGCCTCGACCGCGCCGAGGTTGCCGGAGTTGACGTTGTCCCGGTCGAGGTCGACGACGTACGCGACACCGCCCGACATACCGGCCGCGAAGTTGCGCCCGGTCTCGCCGAGCACCACCGCGTGACCGCCGGTCATGTACTCGCAGCCGTGGTCGCCCACGCCCTCGGAGACCACCAGCGCGCCGGAGTTGCGGACGCAGAAGCGCTCGCCGGTGCGGCCGCGGAGGAAGATCTCGCCGCCGGTGGCGCCGTACGCGATGGTGTTGCCCGCGATGGTGGAGTACTCGGCCAGGTGGTCGGCGCCCCGGTCGGGGCGGACCACGATCCGGCCGCCGGACAGGCCCTTGCCGACGTAGTCGTTGGCGTCGCCCTCCAGGCGCAGCGTGACGCCGCGCGGCACGAAGGCGCCGAAGGACTGGCCGGCCGAGCCGGTGAAGGTGATGTCCACGGTGTCGTCGGGCAGGCCGGCGCCACCGAACTTCTTGGTCACCTCGTGGCCGAGCATGGTGCCGACCGTCCGGTTGATGTTGCGGATCGCGACCTGGGCGCGGACCGGCTGGGCCTCCTCGGCGGAGGGCGCGCCGAGCGCCTCGGCGGCGAGCTGGATCAGCTGGTTGTCCAGCGCCTTCTCCAGGCCGTGGTCCTGCTCGACCAGGGCGTGGCGCACCGCGCCCTCGGGCAGCTCGGGCACGTGGAACAGCGGCTCCAGGTCCAGGCCCTGCGCCTTCCAGTGCGTCACGGCGCGGGTGGTGTCGAGGAGCTCGGCGTGGCCGACGGCCTCCTCCAGGGTGCGGAAGCCCAGCTCGGCGAGGAGCTCGCGCACCTCCTCCGCGATGTACTGGAAGAAGTTGACGACGTACTCGGCCTTGCCGGTGTAGCGCTCGCGCAGCACCGGGTTCTGGGTGGCGATGCCGACCGGGCAGGTGTCCAGGTGGCAGACGCGCATCATGACGCAGCCGGAGACGACGAGCGGCGCGGTGGCGAAGCCGAACTCCTCGGCGCCCAGCAGGGCGGCGATGACGACGTCGCGGCCGGTCTTGAGCTGGCCGTCGGTCTGGACGACGATCCGGTCGCGCAGGCCGTTGAGCAGCAGGGTCTGCTGGGTCTCGGCGAGGCCCAGCTCCCAGGGGCCGCCCGCGTGCTTCAGCGAGGTGAGCGGGGAGGCGCCCGTACCGCCGTCGTGGCCGGAGATGAGCACGACGTCCGCGTGGGCCTTGGACACACCGGCGGCCACGGTCCCGACGCCGACCTCGGACACCAGCTTCACATGGATGCGGGCGGCCGGGTTGGCGTTCTTGAGGTCGTGGATCAGCTGGGCCAGGTCCTCGATGGAGTAGATGTCGTGGTGCGGCGGCGGGGAGATCAGGCCCACGCCCGGGGTGGAGTGCCGGGTCTTGGCGACCCAGGGGTAGACCTTGTGGCCGGGCAGCTGGCCGCCCTCGCCGGGCTTGGCGCCCTGGGCCATCTTGATCTGGATGTCGTCGGCGTTGACCAGGTACTCGCTGGTGACGCCGAAGCGGCCGGAGGCGACCTGCTTGATGGAGGAGCGCCGCGCCGGGTCGTACAGCCGCTCGGGGTCCTCGCCGCCCTCACCGGTGTTCGACTTGCCGCCGAGCTGGTTCATGGCGATGGCGAGGGTCTCGTGCGCCTCCTGGGAGATGGAGCCGTACGACATGGCGCCGGTGGAGAACCGCTTGACGATCTCGCTCGCCGGCTCGACCTCGTCCAGCGGGATCGGGTCGCGGCCGGACTTGAAGCCGAACATGCCGCGCAGCGTCATCAGGCGCTCGGACTGCTCGTTCACCCGGTCCGTGTACTTCTTGAAGATGTCGTAGCGGCCGGAGCGGGTGGCGTGCTGGAGGCGGAAGACCGTCTCGGGGTCGAACAGGTGCGGCTCGCCCTCGCGGCGCCACTGGTACTCGCCGCCGATCTCCAGCGCGCGGTGCGCGGAGGGGACGCCGGAGGCGGGGTACGCCTTGGCGTGGCGGGCGGCCACCTCCTTGGCGACGACGTCCAGGCCGGCGCCGCCGATCTTGGTGGCGGTGCCCTGGAAGTACTTCTCGACGAAGGCGTCGTCCAGGCCGACGGCCTCGAAGACCTGCGCGCCGCGGTAGGAGGCGACGGTGGAGATGCCCATCTTGGACATCACCTTCAGGACGCCCTTGCCGAGGGCGTAGATGAGGTTGCGGATGGCCTGCTCGGGCTCCAGGCCCTCGACGAAGGTGCCGGCGCGGACCAGGTCCTCGACGGACTCCATGGCGAGGTACGGGTTGACGGCGGCGGCGCCGTAGCCGATGAGCAGCGCGACGTGGTGGACCTCGCGGACGTCACCGGCCTCGACCAGCAGGCCCACCTGGGTGCGCTGCTTGGTGCGGATGAGGTGGTGGTGGACGGCGGAGGTGAGCAGCAGCGACGGGATCGGCGCGTGCTCGGCGTCGGAGTGCCGGTCGGAGAGCACGATCAGCCGGGCGCCGCCCTCGATGGCGGCGTCGGCCTCGGCGCAGATCTTCTCGATCCGGGCGGCCAGCGCCTCGCCGCCGCCGGAGACCCGGTAGAGGCCGGAGAGCGTGGCGGCCTTCATGCCGGGCATGTCGCCGTCGGCGTTGATGTGGATGAGCTTGGCCAGCTCGTCGTTGTCGATCACCGGGAAGGGCAGGGTGACCGAACGGCAGGAGGCCGCGGTCGGCTCCAGCAGGTTGCCCTGGGGGCCGAGCGACGAGTACAGCGAGGTGACGAGCTCCTCGCGGATGGCGTCCAGCGGCGGGTTGGTGACCTGCGCGAACAGCTGGGTGAAGTAGTCGAACAGCAGCCGGGGGCGCTCGGAGAGCGCGGCGATCGGCGAGTCCGTGCCCATGGAGCCGATCGGCTCGGCGGCGGTGCGGGCCATCGGCGCGAGGAGGACGCGCAGCTCCTCCTCGGTGTAGCCGAAGGTCTGCTGCCGGCGGGTGACCGAGGCGTGGGTGTGGACGATGTGCTCGCGCTCGGGGAGGTCCTCGAGCTCGATGATCCCGGTCTCCAGCCACTCCTGGTACGGGTGCTCGGCGGCGAGGGCGGCCTTGATCTCGTCGTCCTCGATGATGCGGTGCTCGGCGGTGTCGACGAGGAACATCCGGCCCGGCTGGAGGCGGCCCTTGCGGACGACCCTGGCGGGGTCGATGTCGAGGACGCCGACCTCGGAGGAGAGCACGACGAGGCCCTCGTCGGTGACCCAGTAGCGGCCGGGGCGCAGGCCGTTGCGGTCGAGGACCGCTCCGACCTGGACGCCGTCGGTGAAGGTGACGCAGGCCGGGCCGTCCCAGGGCTCCATCATCGTGGAGTGGTACTGGTAGAAGGCGCGCCGGGCCGGGTCCATGGAGTCGTGGTTCTCCCACGCCTCGGGGACCATCATCAGGACGCTGTGGGGCAGCGAACGGCCGCCGAGGTGGAGCAGCTCCAGCACCTCGTCGAAGGACGCGGAGTCGGAGGCGTCCGGGGTGCAGACCGGGAAGATCCGGTCGAGCTTCTCGCTGCCGAAGAGGTCCGAGACGAGCTGGGACTCCCGGGCGCGCATCCAGTTGCGGTTGCCCTTGACCGTGTTGATCTCGCCGTTGTGCGCGACGAAGCGGTACGGGTGGGCCAGCGGCCAGCTCGGGAAGGTGTTGGTGGAGAACCGGGAGTGCACCAGGGCCACGGCGGTGGCGCAGCGGCGGTCCGAGAGGTCGGGGAAGAAGGGCTCCAGCTGACCGGTGGTGAGCATGCCCTTGTAGACGATGGTGCGGGCGGAGAGCGAGGGGAAGTAGACCCCCGCCTCGCGCTCGGCGCGCTTGCGCAGCACGAACGCCTTGCGGTCGAGGGCGATGCCGGTGCTCGTACCGCCGTCGCCGACGAACAGCTGGCGGAAGGCCGGCATGGTCGCGCGGGCGGTGGCGCCGAGCAGCTCGGGGGCGACGGGCACGTCGCGCCAGCCGAGGACGGTCAGGTTCTCCTCGGCGGCGATCTCCTCGATCCGCGAGACGGCCTGTGCGGAGCCGTCGGCGGGGAGGAAGGCGATACCGACGGCGTACTCGCCGGCGGCCGGGAGGGCGAAGTCGGTGACCTCACGGAGGAAGGCGTCCGGGACCTGGAGCAGGATGCCCGCGCCGTCGCCCGAGTCGGGCTCGGAACCGGTGGCGCCCCGGTGCTCCAGGTTGCGCAGAACGGTCAGCGCCTGCTCCACCAGCGCGTGGCTGGCGACACCGGTGAGGGTGGCGACGAAGCCGACGCCGCAGGCGTCGTGCTCGTTGCGGGGGTCGTACATACCCTGCGGGGCGGGGCGACCGTCCATGGGCGACCAGGCGTCGGAACGCATCGGCTCTCCCGTCGTCGTCGTGGCATAGGGCGTGCCAGAGGGACGACGTTGGCCCTCCGCAAAATTTCGTGCAGGTTACATGATGGAGTGCTTCTCGGAAAGCGGATAGTTCATTCCAGCATGCGGACACCGCGCGGGGCGGTGAAGGTAAGGGGGTGGTGCTGATGGGGACTGGCTCGGCAGGCGGACGGGCCGTCGAGCGCTGTCGCCTGGCGGCCTGTGTGGGGGCGCGGGCCTCGTTGCCCACAGCGTTAACGGCTCATGCCCTGCGCTGAGGGGATCGAAACCGCCATGTCACGGCTACTTATGTGCCGTGACGCATAGTGTGTCATCGGTGGGACGGGTCGGGCTATTGGACGTTCGTCACAACGGCGGTCGTGGTGGTTGGCAACACGGTACGGCGAAGCCCCCGCGTCCGCCTGTCGAGCGGGGGCGGGGGCCGGTGGGGCCTCGGCTCCGGGTGCGGGGGCCGGTGGGGCCCTGGTGCGCCGGTCCGGGCGCGGGCGCCGGGGGCCTGTGGGGCTCCGGTCAGAGCGCCGCGCCGAACAGGGCTCCCAGGGCGTACGTGACGGCCGCCGCTGCGCCGCCCAGGGCGAGCTGGCGCAGACCGCTGTACCACCAGCTGCGGGCGGTCACCCGGGCCACCAGCGCCCCGCACGCGAACAGCCCGAGGAGGGCCAGCAGCACGGCGGGCCACAGGGCGCTCGCGCCCAGCAGGTACGGCAGGACGGGCAGCAGCGCGCCCAGTGCGAAGGAGCCGAAGGAGGAGACCGCGGCCACCGCCGGGGAGGGCAGGTCGTCCGGGTCGATGCCCAGCTCCTCCCGGGCGTGGATCTCCAGCGCCTGGTCCGGGTCCTTCGACAGCTGCATGGCGACCTCGCGGGCGAGCGCCGGCTCGACGCCGCGCGCCACGTACAGCGCCGCCAGCTCCTCCATCTCGTCCACCGGATGCTTGCGCAACTGCTGGCGCTCGACGTCCAGTTCCGCCTGGACCAGCTCGCGCTGCGAGGCCACCGAGGTGTACTCGCCCGCGGCCATGGAGAACGCGCCGGCCGCCAGTCCGGCCAGGCCCGTGATGACGAGGGTCTGCTGCGACACCGCGCCGCCCGCGACACCCGTCATCAGTGCCAGGTTGGACACGAGACCGTCCATCGCGCCGAAGACGGCGGGGCGGAGCCAGCCGCCGTTGACGTCCCGGTGGGTGTGGTTGTCGCGGTGCGCCTCGTGAAGCGTCGCCTCGGTCTCGATGATGGACACAGCTCTCCCCTTGCGCCTTTCCTCCGGCAGCGGAACCGGCCGTCCCGCTCCCCCCAACACCCTCGAAACTACGCTCGATGTAAGGGGCGCGCCAGCAAGGCAGGCTTTACTTACCAGGGTTGGCGGGCGGCTGCGGCACGCGGGTGACAGCGCGCTCCGCGCCGACAGCGGGGCCCGGCGGTGTGGCACAGATCCAGGAATCGGTCCGGTGCGCACGGAAGGGGCCCGCCGATGGAGCCGACGCAGTACGGGGAGCCGGTCGCCCGGCCTCCCTCTCCCCCGGGACCCGCCTCCTCGGGGCCCGCCTCCCCCGGCGGCGCCTCCCCGGGGCCCGCCTCCCCGGGCCCCGCCTCCCCCGGCGCCGTACGGGAGCAGCTCGACCGTGCGCGGGGCGCCCTGCTGGGGCTGGCCGTCGGCGACGCGCTCGGCGCCCCCGCCGAGAACCTGCGCCCCTCGGAGATCCGCCGCCGCTGGGGCCGGATCGAGGGCTTCGTCAGCGAGGACCCGGCCGGGACGGACGACACCGAGTACGCGATCTTCTCCGGGTTGCTGCTCGCCCGGCACGGCTCCGCGCTGACCGTCTCCCATGTGGAGAAGGCGTGGCACCGCTGGATCGCCGACCTCGACGAGGGGCCGTTCCGGGGTGCGGGCTTCAGCGAGCGCGGCACCCTGGAGAACCTCCGCCGGGGGCTGGCCGCCCCGATCTCGGCGCAGCACCGGCACGCCTGGAGCGACGGGCTCGCCATGCGGGCCGCGCCGTTCGGGGTGTTCGCGGCGGGGCGGCCGGCGGAGGCGGCGCGGCTGGTGGCGATCGACGGCACCGTGAGCCACGACGGCGAGGGCATCTACGGGGGCCAGGCGGTGGCGGCGGGGGTGGCGGCGGCGATGTCCGGCGCCGGGCCCGCCTCGGTGATCGCGGCGGCCCTGTCGGTGGTGCCCATGGACTCCTGGACGGCCCGCTCGATGCGCCGCGCGGTGGTCGCGGCCCAGCGCGTCCAGCCCGACCCGCCGGCCCGCGAGCGGGCGGTCCGCTCGGCGGTCGTCATCGGCGGTTACCCCTGGACCGACCTGGCCCCCGAGGCGGTCGGGCTCGCCTTCGGCGCCTTCGCGGCGGCCCGGGGCGACTTCCGTACGTCGGTGCTCACCGCCGTCAACATGGGGCGGGACGCCGACACCACCGCCGCCGTGGCGGGCGCGCTGGCCGGCGCGATGTCCGGCGCGACAGCCATCCCCCCGGACTGGGCGGCGGCCATCGGCCCCGTACGCGGCAGCTGCCTGCCCTCGATGCGCGGCTACCACGTCCTGGACGTCGCCGAGCTGCTCACCCCGTACGACGACGCGGAGGCCCCCTGATGCCCACCCCGCCCGGTTCCGCCACCGCCGCTGCCGCCCCCGCGGAACCCGCGGGTGCCGCGCCGGGGCCGGCCCCCGCTCCCCCGGCGCGCCCGGCCGGCCGGGCCCCGGACGTACGGCGGATCGAGGGGCTGCTGCTGGGGCTGGCCGCCGGGGACGCCGCCGGGTGGCCCGCCGCGCGCCACCGGGCGGCCCGCATGCCCGAGTGGACGCGGCGCCTCACCCGCGAGCTGGACACCTTCGCCGAGCAGAACGCCACCACCACCCTCCCCGTGCCCATCGCCCTCAACCAGCCGCCCGAGCCGCTGCGCCTCGGCCCCTCCGACGACGCCGAGTGGGCGGCGTTCACCGCCGAGACGCTGATCGGCGCCGCGGGCGGGCCGTTCCACTCGCTGCCTCCCGGCCGCCGCCTGCGCGCCGCCGTGGACCAGGCGTGGAACTCCCTCGCCGCCGAGATCGCCGCCGCGGCGGCCCGGGCGCCGGAGGTGGAGTCCGCCGTCCTGCCGCTGCGCGCCCGCATCTCGGTACGGGCCGGGCTCGGCAACCTCGCCACCGGGCTGCGCCCGCCCGCCACCGGCCACGACAACCCGCACTACTTCGACGACGCCGCTTGCGTCCGCGCCGCCGTCCTGGCCGTGGCCCACCCCGGCGACCCGGCCGCAGCGGCCGGACTGGCCGAGTTCGACGCCCGCTACACCCAGGACGGCGACGGCGTCCACGGGGCCCGCGCCATGGCCGCCGCCGTGGCCGCCGCGCTCGGCGGGGCGGCCGTCGAGGAGGCCGTGGACGCGGCGCTGGAACAGCTCCCGCCCGCCACCGAGATCGGCCGCAACGCCCGGCACGCCACCCGGCTCGCCCGTACCGCCGGCAGCGCCTTCGCCCTCGTCCCGCTGCTGGAGCACCAGATCGTCGACCACGTCTACAGCTACGGCATCGCCGCCGCCGAGACCGTCCCGGTGGCGCTCGCGCTCGCCACGGCGGCAGGCGGCCGGGTCACCGAGGCGGTGCCGTCCGCCGCGTGTCTGTCCCGGGTGGCCGACTCCGCGCCCGCCCTCGCCGGCGCGCTGACCGGCGCGCTCAGCGGCGGCGCCGGGATCCCCGCCACCTGGCGGGACGCCTGCCGCACCCTCGCGGGCTGTGCGCTGCCCCGCCTCCGGGGCACCGACCTGGTGGAACTCGCCGAACAGCTGGGACACACGGAACTCACCGCCCCGGGTGGACAATTCCGGCATGACGCCGAAACCCACACTCGAGGACCGGATCACCGGCAGCCTCGTCGGAGCAGCCGTCGGTGACGCGCTCGGCGGGGCGGTCGAGGGCTACTCCCCCGACCGGATCGCCGAACGCCACGGCGGCCGCGTCACCGGCATCGTCGGCCCCTGGAACGGCGACGACTGGCGCACCGCCCGCCCCCTCGCCCCGTACCACAAGGGCGACGGACACGTCACCGACGACACCCTGATGACGCACGCGCTGGTGCGGGTGTACGACACGGTCCGCGACCACCTCGACGCCTACGCCGTCGCCGACCACCTCGTCCCCGACCTGATCTCCACCCCCCGCTGGATCCCCGAACTCGAAGCCGAGGCGCTGCCGCTCCAGCGGATCTTCCTCGCCGAGAAGTGGCTGGTGACCCGCATCCACTACGGCCACGCCGACCCGCGCGAGGCGGGCACCGGAAACATCGTCAACTGCGGCGCCGCGATGTACATGGCGCCGGTCGGCCTGGTCAACGCCGCCAACCCGGGCGCCGCCTACGCCGAGGCGCTCGACGTCGCCGGCGCCCACCAGTCCTCGTACGGCCGTGAGGCCGCCGGGGTGTTCGCGGCGGCCGTCGCCGCGGCCTGCCTGCCCGGCGCCACCCCGTCCTCCGTGGTGGACACCGCGCTCTCCCTCGCCAAGGACGGCACCCGCGCGGCCATCGAGGCCGTCGCCGAGGCCGCCGTGCACCACACGGACTTCGAGCCGGCCCTGCGCCCGCTGCGCGAGGCGGTCGCCCCCTTCGACACCGTCGGCCCCGACTACCGGTCCCCCTCCCTCGGCGCCCGCCGCCCCTCCCGGCTGCACGCCATCGAGGAACTGCCCATCGCCCTCGGCATGCTGCTGGTCGGCGAGGGCGACTACCGCCGCACCGTGCTGGGCGCCGTCAACTACGGCCGCGACTGCGACTCGATCGCCACCATGGCGGGCGCCGTCTGCGGAGCCCTGCACGGGGAGGCGGCGGTCCCGGCCGCCTGGGCGAAACAGGTCGCCGAGGCCAGCCGGCTCGACCTGCACGCCCCGGCGCGGGTGCTGGCCGACGTCACCCAGGAGGTCTTCACCCGCGACACCGCCCGCCGCCGCGCCCATGAGCGGGCCTTCGCCGCCCTCTCCCCCGCCCCCGGGGCGCTCCGGTGAACGTCCGGCTCACCTGGGTGCAGCCCGAGGACCTGATCGGCCACGAACTGCGGCAGGCCGCGGAGGACGGCCGGGACGCCTCGGCGGTCGCCGCCCGCTGGCGCGCCGCCGGAGGTGCCCCCGCCCCGGCGACGGCCGGCGCGTCGGCCACGCCCGCGCCCCCGCACCTGAGGGCCCTCGCCGAGCACCTGCTGGACGAACTGGCCGCCCGGCCCTCGCCGTTGGCGCCCGCCGAGCCCACGGCCCTCGCCCACATCCGGCGCGTCTGCCCCCAGTGGCCGTCGCCGGAGCGGCCCTCGACCCCGGACACCCCGCCCGTGGCGCCCGGGCTGTACGAGCGGTTGCACGCGGCGTGGCTCGGGCGGGCCGCGGGGTGCCTGCTCGGCAAGCCCGTCGAGAAGCTGCCGCTCACCGCCATCCGCGCGCTCGCCCGCGCCACCGGCAACTGGCCGCTCACCTCCTGGTTCACCGGCCGGGGCGTGCCCCCCGCGCTCGCCGCCGCCCACCCCTGGAACCGCCGCTCCGCCGCCACCTCCCTCGCCGAGAACATCGACGGCATGCCCGAGGACGACGACCTCAACTACCCCCTTCTCAATCTGCTCCTCCTCCAGCGGTACGGCCCCGGCTTCCGCACCGCCGACGTCGCCCGCCTCTGGCTCGACGAACTCCCGGCCGGCCGCACCTTCACCGCCGAACGCGTCGCCTACCGCAACCTCCTCTCCGGCCTCGAACCCCCGGCCACGGCCACCCACCGCAACCCCTTCCGCGAGTGGATCGGCGCCCAGATCCGCGCCGACGTCCACGGCTGGACCCACCCCGGCGACCCGGCCGCCGCCGCCGAGCAGGCCCACCGCGACGCCACGCTCACCCACACCGCCAACGGCGTGTACGGCGCCATGTTCACCGCCGCCGTCATCGCCACCGCCGCCTCCGGCACCGCCGACGTCCACCGGGCGCTCGCCACCGGGCTGACGGTCGTGCCGCCCGACTCACGGCTGGCCCGGGCGGTCCGCTTCGGCATCGCGACCGCCCGCGCGCACGGCGACTTCGACACCGTCGCCGACCGGCTCCACGCCGCGTACGGCTCCTACCACTGGGTACACGCCGTGCCGAACACCGCCCTCCTCGCCGCCGCGCTCACCCACGCCGACGGCGACTTCTCGCTCTCGATCTGCCGGGCCGTCTCCGGCGGCTGGGACACCGACTCCAACGGCGCCACCGCCGGCTCCGTCGCCGGTCTCCTCGCCGGCCGGCCCGAGCGGATCCCCGACCGCTGGACCGCCCCCCTGAAGAACCGCCTCTCCACCTCCGTCCCGTCCTTCGACGGCGCCGGCTTCGACACCCTCGCCGCCCTCACCCACCAGCTCACCACCCAGGAGGCATCCCGCCCATGACGCATCTCGTGGTGCTCGGCAGCACCAACATGGACCTCGTCGTCACCGTGAGCCCGGCACCCAAGCTCGGCGAGACCGTCACCGGCCGGGAGTTCCGCACGATCCCCGGCGGCAAGGGAGCCAACCAGGCCGTCGCCGCCGTCCGCGCCGGGGCGGACGTCTCGATGATCGGCGCCGTCGGCAACGACGAGTTCGGCGCCCGGCTGCGCGCCGGCCTCGCCGCCGACGGGGTCGACACCGACCTGCTGCGCACCGCCGAGGGGCCCTCCGGCACCGCCCACATCGTGGTGGACGACGAGGGCGGCAACGCGATCGTCGTCATCCCGGGCGCGAACGGCACCGTCACCTCCCTCCTCCCCGGCGACGAGACCCTCATCGCCACCGCCGACGCCCTGCTGCTCCAGCTCGAACTCCCCCTCTCCGCCGTCACCGCCGGCGCGGAGGCCGCCCGCCGCCACGGCGTCCGCACCATCCTGACCCCGGCCCCCGCCCAGCCCCTCCCGCCCGAACTGCTCGCCGCCACCGACCTGCTGGTGCCCAACGAACACGAGGCCGCCGCCCTCACCGGCCACGCCGAGCCCCGGGCCGCCGCCGAGGAACTGCTCCGCCACGTCCCCGAGGTCGTCATCACCCTCGGCGCGGCCGGCAGCCTCTACGCCTCCCGGGGCACCGGCCCGCTCACCGTCCCCGCCCGCCCGGTCCGCGCCGTCGACACCACCGCCGCGGGCGACACCTTCGCCGGCGCGCTGGCCGTCGCCCTGGGCGAGGGCAAACCGGTGCCCGACGCCCTCGCCTGGGCCTCGTCCGCCGCCGCGCTGTCCGTCCAGCGGCCCGGCGCCACGTCCTCGATGCCGTACCGCACGGAGATCGACGCCGCATGAGCACCACCGCACCCGCACCCGCACCCATGCCCCCGCCCGCACCCGCGCTCCACGGACTGCGCGTCCTGGACCTCGCCACCCTCTTCGCCGGGCCGCTGGCGGCGACCATGCTCGGCGACTTCGGCGCCGACGTCGTCAAGGTCGAGCACCCCCGCATCCCCGACCCGTCCCGGGGCCACGGCCCCGCCAAGAACGGCGTCGGGCTCTGGTGGAAGCAGCTCGGCCGCAACAAGCGCGCCATCACGCTGGACCTGTCGACCCCCGGGGGCCGCGACACCCTGCTCCGGCTCGCCGCCACCGCCGACGTGATCGTCGAGAACTTCCGCCCCGGCACCCTGGAGCGGTGGGGCCTGGGCTGGCCCGAACTGTCCGCCGCCAACGACCAACTGGTGCTGGCCCGGGTCACCGGCTTCGGCCAGTACGGCCCGTACGCCCGCCGTCCCGGCTTCGGCACCCTCGCCGAGGCCATGAGCGGCTTCGCGGCGATCACCGGTGAACCCGACGGTCCGCCCACCCTCCCTCCCTTCGGCCTCGCCGACTCTATCGCCGCCCTGGCCACCGCCTACGCGGTGATGACGGCCCTGCACGCCCGCGCCACCACCGGCCGCGGCCAGGTCGTCGACATGGCGATCATCGAACCGATCCTCACCGTCCTGGGGCCGCAGCCGCTCTGGTACGACCAGCTCGGCTACGTCCAGCCCCGCACCGGCAACCGCTCCCGCAACAACGCGCCCCGCAACACCTACCGCACCGCCGACGGGAAGTGGCTGGCCGTGTCCACCTCCGCCCAGTCGGTCGCCGAACGGGTGATGCGCCTGGTCGGCCGGCCCGAGCTGGTCACCGAACCCTGGTTCGCCGAGGGCGCCACCCGCGCCCGGCACGCGGACGTCCTCGACGCGGCAGTCGGCGACTGGATCGCCCGCCACACCCGGGACGAGGCCATGGCCGCCTTCGAGAAGGCGGAGGCGGCGATCGCGCCGGTCTATGACGTCCGCGACGTGATGACCGACCCCCAGTACCAGGCACTCGACACCGTCACCGAGGTCGACGACCCCGAACTGGGCCCGCTCCGTATGCAGAACGTGCTCTTCCGGCTGTCCGAGACCCCCGGGGCGATCCGCTGGACCGGCCGCCCGCACGGCGCGGACACCGACGCGGTCCTCACCGAACTCGGGCTGACCGCCGCCGAGATCGCCGCCCTGCGCTCCGGGGGCGCCCTGTGACCACCACCGCCACCACCGCGCACACCACTCCCCTCACCTGGCTCTACGCACCCGGCGACCGGCCCGACGTCGTCACCAAGGCCCTGGCCTCCGGCGCCGACGTGGTGATCGTCGACCTGGAGGACGCGGTCGCCCCCGACCGCCGGGCCCACGCCCTGGCCGCCACCGCCGACCTGCTCTCCTCGCCCCACCCCGTACCCGTCCACGTCCGCCTCCCCAGCGCGCACGACACCGCCACGATCACGGCGCTGGCCCGGCTGCCCGGCCTCACCGCTTTCCGTGTTCCCAAGGTGACACACGGCACTGACATCCGGCGGGTCGCCCGCCTCGCCCCCGGGATCGGGCTCCACGCGCTGCTGGAATCCGCCCTCGCCGTCGAGAACGCCCACGCCATCGCAACGGCCCACCCCGCGCTCCGCTCCATCGCCCTCGGGGAGGCGGACCTCCGTGCCGACCTGGGCGTCCGCGACGACGCCGGGCTCGACTGGGCGCGCGGCCGGGTGGTGGTCGCCGCCCGCGCCGCCGACCTCCCGCCGCCCGCGCAGTCCGTCCACCCCGACGTCCGGGACCTCGACGGCCTGGCCGCCTCGTGCCGCCGCGGCCGTGCGCTGGGCTTCCTGGGCCGGGCCGCGATCCATCCCCGCCAGCTGCCGGTCATCGAACGGGCCTATCTCCCGGGCCCGGAGGAGCTCGCGGAGGCGGCGGAGATCGTCGAGGCGGCCGACACGGACGCCGGGGCCACCGCCCTCCCGGACGGGCGGTTCGTGGACGCGGCGGTCGTGGCGGCGGCACGCCGCACCCTGTCCCTGGCCCGGCCCCCTCGTACATGAGAGCTCGTACGTGAGAACTCGTACGGGAAAGCTCGTACGGGAAAAAGGGGGCGGGCGCCGGAACCATCTGGTCCCGGCGCCCGCCCGCCGTCCTGCCCGGCCGTCCGGCCGGTCAGCCCTTGTCTGCCTTGTCTGCCTTGCTGGCCTTGTCCGGGCCGTCCGCCGTGCTCGCCGGGTCCGCCGGCTTCGTCCCGGCGGCCTTCGCCCCGGGGGCGTCCGCCGTGGCCGCGTCCGCCTTCGCCGCCTTCGCACCGGCCGCGTCCGCCTTGGCGCGGTCGGCGAGGACGGCCGGTTCCACGACCTCCTCGCGCCCCGGCCGCAGCCGCGACGAGACGACGATGTACGTCACGGCCAGCACGAAGACCACGATGGCCGTCCACACGTTCAGCCGCAGGCCCAGCAGGTGGTGCGCCTCGTCGACGCGCATGTACTCGATCCAGCCGCGCCCGGCGCAGTACGCCGCGACGTACAGGGCGAACGCCCGGCCGTGGCCCAGCCGGAACCTGCGGTCCGCCCAGATGACCAGCAGGGCGACACCGATGCACCACAGCGACTCGTACAGGAAGGTCGGGTGGTAGAGCCCGGCCTCGCGGTTGGGGCCCTCGCTGATCCGCAGCGCCCAGGGAAGGTCGGTGGGCCTGCCGTACAGCTCCTGGTTGAACCAGTTGCCCCAGCGTCCGATCGCCTGGGCGAAGGCGATGCCGGGCGCGATGGCGTCCGCGTACGCCGGCAGCGGGATGCCCCGGCGGCGGCAGCCGATCCACGCGCCGACCGCGCCGAAGGCGATGGCGCCCCAGATGCCGAGGCCGCCCTCCCAGATCTTGAAGGCGTCGACCCAGTTCTCACCCTCGCTGAAGTACAGCTGGTAGTCGGTGATCACGTGGTAGAGCCGGCCGCCGACGAGGCCGAAGGGGACCGCCCAGACGGCGATGTCGGCCACGGTGCCGGCTTTGCCGCCCCGGGCGAGCCAGCGCCTGTTGCCGTACCAGACGGCGACGAAGACACCGATGATGATGCAGAAGGCGTAGCCGCGCAGCGGAACCGGTCCGAGGTGGAGGACACCGGTCGACGGGCTGGGGATGTAAGCAAGGTCCATGGCAGGACCGACGCTACCTTGCCGGGCGGGAGGCGGGGCAACCCGCCCGGACAAGAACGCGTAACAGCGCCGTGCGGGCCGCGGCGGCTCAGCCGGCCGGCGACGAGGCGGGCGCGGGGGTGCCGGGGGCGGGGGACGCGGGGGTCGGGAAGGCGGTGCCGGGCTTCTTGCCCTTGTTGGCCTCGGCGACCCACTTCTTCAGGTTCTCGACGGAGATCTGCTCATTGCCCTTGCTGGGGAAGATCGACTCGCCGTTGAGCAGGACGGAGGGGGTGCCGCGGAAGTCGCCGTTGCGGAAGGCCTCGTTGGACTTCTTCACCCAGGCGTCGTGGGTGCCCTCCGTCACGCAGGAGCGGAAGGCGGGGGTGTCCAGGCCGGGCACCTTGGCGGCGAGCTCGAAGAGCTTGGCGTCCTGCGCGAAGGCGTCGTCCGGCTCCGGCGGCTGGTTCTGGTAGAGCACGTCGTGGTACGGGACGAACTTGCCGGCGTCCTGGGCGCAGGCCGCCGCGTTCGCCGCGTTGAGCGAGCCGCTGCCGCCCATGTTCCCGTCGATGATCGTGGCGAGGTGGTACTCGGCCTTGATCTGGCCGGACTCGGTCAGCTCGTGGATGGTGTCCCGGACGCCGTTCTCGAACTGGGCGCAGGCCGGGCAGCGGAAGTCCTCCCAGATCGTGAGCGTGGACGGGGCGTCGGTGGCGCCGACCGGGATGGCCAGCCGGTCCTGCCCGGCGGCGCCGGTCGGGGCGGCGACGGGGCCGGAGCCGGAGCTGTCGTCCTGGCCGCCGGTGTTGGCGGCGATGAGCCCGACGACCGCGGCCAGACCGAGGACACCGGCCACGGCGGCGGCGACGATCAGTGTCCGCCTGCGCTTGTCGCGGGCCTTCTGCCGCTCGCGTTCCACCTGGAGCCGTTCTCGGGCGCTCCGCTTCCCTGCGCTGTTCTTGTCGCTCACGCCCTCAGCAACGAACCGGGGAGGCGCCCGCGCGCCTCCCCGGTCCACTTCCACCCGTACGAGCTACGAAACTCGCCGCACTCCCCGGGCCAGTTCGCCCGCCAGTTCCCGTACGGCGGCGAGGCCGGCCGCGTGGTCGCCGGCGTCCAGCATCCGCTTGACGAAGGCGGAGCCGACGATCACGCCGTCGGCGAACCGGGCGACCTCGGCGGCCTGGGCGGCGTTGGAGACGCCCAGCCCGACGCAGACGGGCAGGTCCGAGGTGGCGCGGGTACGGCCCACCAGGTCGGCGGCCTGTTCGCCGACGGACTCGCGGGTGCCGGTGACGCCCATCAGGGACGCGGCGTACACGAAGCCGGACCCGGCGGCCGTGATGGTGGCGAGCCGCTCGTCCTTGCTGCTGGGCGCGACGACGAAGACGGTGGCCAGGCCGTGCTTCTCGGCGTGCTCCCGCCACAGGGCGGACTCCTGGACCGGCAGGTCGGGCAGGATGCATCCGGCACCGCCGGCCTCCGCCAGCTCAGCGGTGAAGCGTTCGACGCCGTACCGGTCGATGGGGTTCCAGTAGGTCATCACGAGGACCGGCTTGCCGGTGGCCTCGTGCGCCTCGCGGACGGTGCGCATCACGTCGGCGATCCGCACGCCGCCGCGCAGCGCGATGTCGTCGGCGGTCTGGATGACCGGTCCGTCCAGGACGGGGTCGCTGTGCGGCAGTCCGACCTCGACGATGTCGGCGCCGCCGTCGAAGACCGCCTTGACGGCCTCGATCCCGCCGTCGACGGTGGGGAAGCCGGCCGGGAGGTACGCGATGAGGGCGGCGCGGTCCTCGGACTTCGCCCGCTCCAGGGTCTCGGCCAGCAGCCGGATGTTGCCGCTCACTTGGTGCCCCCCTGGATGACGGTGTCCGTCTGGATCTCGGCGGCGCCGTCGTCGGCGGAGGCGTCGGCCTCGACCGGGGCGGCGTCGGTGTCGTACAGGCCGAAGTAGCGCGCGGCGGTGTCCATGTCCTTGTCGCCGCGGCCGGAGAGGTTGACGACGACGAGGCCGTCCTCGCCGAGCTCCCGGCCCAGCTCCAGGGCGCCGGCCAGCGCGTGCGCCGACTCGATGGCGGGGATGATGCCCTCGGTGCGGGACAGCAGCCGCAGGGCCTGCATGGCGGCGTCGTCGGTGACCGCGCGGTACTCGCCGCGTCCGCTGTCCTTGAGGTACGCGTGCTCCGGGCCGATGCCGGGGTAGTCCAGGCCGGCGGAGATGGAGTACGGCTCGGTGATCTGGCCCTCGTCGTCCTGGAGGACGTACGACCGCGATCCGTGCAGGATGCCGGGCTCGCCGGCGGTGAGGGTGGCGGCGTGCTCGCCGGTCTCCACCCCGTGTCCGGCGGGCTCGCAGCCGACCAGGCGGACGCCGGTGTCCGGGATGAACGCGTGGAAGAGGCCGATGGCGTTGGAGCCGCCGCCGACGCAGGCGACGACCGCGTCGGGCAGCCGGCCGGCCCGCTCCAGGATCTGGCGGCGGGCCTCGACGCCGATGACGCGGTGGAAGTCGCGGACCATGGCGGGGAAGGGGTGCGGTCCGGCGACCGTGCCGAAGAGGTAGTGCGTGCGGTCGACGTTGGCGACCCAGTCGCGGAACGCCTCGTTGATGGCGTCCTTGAGGGTGCGGCTGCCGGACTTGACCGGGATGACCTCGGCGCCGAGCATCCGCATCCGGGCGACGTTCAGCGCCTGGCGCTGGGTGTCGATCTCGCCCATGTAGATGGTGCATTCGAGGCCGAACAGGGCGCAGGCGGTGGCGGTGGCGACCCCGTGCTGTCCGGCGCCGGTCTCGGCGATGACGCGGGTCTTGCCCATGCGCCTGGTGAGCAGGGCCTGGCCCAGCACGTTGTTGATCTTGTGCGACCCGGTGTGGTTGAGGTCCTCGCGCTTGAGGAAGATCCTCGCCCCGCCCGCGTGCTCGGCGAACCGGGGCACCTCGGTGAGGGCGCTGGGGCGGCCGGTGTAGTGGACCAGGAGGTCGTCGAGTTCGGCCGCGAAGGCGGGGTCGTTCTTGGCCTTGTCGTACTCGACGGCGACCTCGTCGACGGCGGCGACGAGGGCCTCGGGGATGAACTTGCCCCCGTAGGCGCCGAAGTAGCCCTCGGCGCTGGGGACCTGACCTTGGGAGTCGGGGATGAAGTACTCGCTGGGCATGCGACGTGCTCCTCCACGGGGGCGTCCTGCGCCCCCGTACGTGTCGGCTTGGCGGTGGTCACGGTGTGCGCCGGCGCCACCGGTCGTCCGCGGCCCGCCCGTCCGCCGTACGGCGCGTGGTGCGCGGGACGGGAGGGCGGTGGGTCAGCGGCGGGGGCGCGCGGTGCGCGCGCGCCATCGCATGCCGTTGACCTGGCCGGGTTCGTCGCCGATGACGTACCGCACGCGGCGGCCGTGCACCCGCCGTGCCGGGGCCCGGCAGCCGCGCGGGCGGCAGCCCCGGGCGAGCCGGGCGTACGGGTCGCGGGCGGCGGCGGTGTCGGCCGCCGGTACGGCGAGGTACGCGCGCGTGGCGGTGGTGTACGCGCGCGGGGCGGCGGCCCGGGGGGTCGCGGCCGGGGCGCCGGTGCCCGTGGCGGGCGTGAGCGGGTGGAGGTGCGGCGCGGTGCCGTCACCGCCGCCGGGCCGGCCGCCGGGGCGCGACGGACGCACCGGGCGCGGGGGCGTCCGGTGCGGGGTCGCGGCGGTGGCGGCGCGGGCGGCGGTCATGGCGGGAGCGTCAGCCCCGTCCGTGCCGGAGGGCGGGGTGGGCGCCGGCGGCGACCAGGTCGGCCACCGCGGCCTTGGGGTCGCGGCCGGTGACCAGGGACTCGCCGACGAGCACGGCGTCGGCGCCCGCGTTGGCGTACGCGATCAGGTCGTGCGGTCCGCGGATGCCGGACTCGGCGATCTTCACGATGTGGGAGGGGATCTCGGGGGCGACCCGCTCGAAGGTGGAGCGGTCCACCTTGAGGGTCTTTAGGTTCCGGGCGTTGACGCCGATGACGCGGGCGCCCGCGTCGACGGCACGCTCGACCTCCTCCTCGTCGTGCACCTCGACCAGCGGGGTCAGGCCGATGGACTCGGCCCGCTCGATCAGGGACTCCAGGGCGGGCTGCTCCAGGGCGGCCACGATCAGCAGGGCGAGGTCCGCGCCGTACGCCCGGGCCTCCCAGAGCTGGTAGGCCGTGACGATGAAGTCCTTGCGCAGGACCGGGATGTCGACCTTGGCGCGGACGGCCTCGAGGTCGGCCAGGGAGCCGCCGAAGCGCCGCTGCTCGGTGAGGACGGAGATCACGGCGGCGCCGCCCGCCTCGTAGTCCGCGGCGAGGCCGGCGGGGTCGGCGATCGCGGCGAGCGCGCCCTTGGAGGGGCTGGAGCGCTTCACCTCGCAGATGACCGTGACGCCGTCGCCGCGCAGCGCGGCGGCGCCGTCCTTGGCCTGGGGCGCCTTGGCCGCCCGCTCCTTGAGCTCGTCGAGGGAGACCCGCGCCTGTCGCTCTGCGAGGTCGGCGCGAACGCCTTCGATGATCTCGTCGAGCACACTCACGCGAGAGGCCCCCTTCCACGACGGTGATGTTGGACCGGATCAGTCACCTCGATGGTATCCGCCCCGGGCCCCAGAGTCCTCATCCGGCCAAACGCAACAGGCGTGACCTGCGATTTCACGGGGCGAGCGCGGAGCCGAACGGCAGATTCCGGACGATCGAGAAGACGGCGAGCAGGGCGCCGCCGGACCACCACCAGACGGGCGCCGTGGTGATGCGCAGCGGCTGCCCCCGGACGGCCCGGACCAGCCAGAGGGCCATCACCACCGCGAAGAGCGCGTATCCGGCGACGGCGAACGCGTTGGCACCGAGCGCGGTGGCCAGGTCGCCGTGCACGAAGGCGTGGGCGCTGCGCAGCCCGCCGCAGCCGGGGCACAGGAGGCCGGTGAGGCGGAACAGCGGGCAGACCGGGTAGTGGCCCGGTTCGTTGGGGTCGACCGCCCCCACGTACGCGAAGGCCGCCGCGGCGGCCGCGAGGATGCCCACCGGCGCGGTCAGCCGCCGGGCGAGGGAGGCGGGCGGCGGGGGCCGGTACGCGGCGGCCGGCGGCGGCACGGGGCGCGCGGGCCCGGCGGGGGCGGAGGAGGCGGAGGGGGTCGGCTCGGAGTCCACCGGCCGATTGTCGCCGCTCACGCGCGAAGGCGCAGCCCGGCTCGTGCCGGACCGCGCCTCGTGTCGTGGTGCCCCCGTACGGGTCAGGCGTGGACGTCCGCCCGGCCGGTCTCCGGGGTGTGGTCCTTGCGGGCGGCCTCGGCGCGCACCCGGTCGAGCTCCGGGTTCGGCTTGGCGCCGAGCCCGGCGAGCTTCATCGCACCGCCGACGACCCCGCCGAGCAGGATGACGCCCATGCCCACCCAGAAGCCGAGCGGGTGGTCCGCCACCATGAAGGCACCGGCGACGCAGAAGCCGGTGAAGGAGATGATGCTACCGGTCCAGGCGGCCGGGGTGTGTCCATGGTCGCTGGCCATGAATTGCTCCTCGTCGATGTTGCTCTACGGCCCCGCCGGGTGCGGACGCTCAGGCGACATTGTCCCGCACGCGCGCGTACGAGGTGATCCGGGGGTCACCCTCTCGGGTCGGTCGGGTCCTCCCCGCGGTCCAGCGCCTTCCACAGGTCCTCGGGGCGGTCGTCCCCGGTGGGGGCGGCCGTGCGGGTGCTCCCGGCCGCCCGGGGGCCGCCGTCGCGCTCGTACCGCCCGGACATGGCGGGCCAGGCGCTGCCGTGGCGCAGGGCGAGCAGCCCGGCGAGCAGGATGAGCACGGCGCCCGCCGCGGTGACGTACGGCCAGGCGGTGTACGTGACGTCGGCGACCCGGGCGGCGGCGTCGCCGGTGGTGCCCGCGGCCTTCTCGTCGAGCGCCGCCCGGTCGGAGGCGCCGAGGAAGGCGGCGACGGCCGCGCCCGCGCCGCTCAGGGTGAGCAGCAGCGACACCAGGAACCGGCCGGCGCGGCGTACCGCGAAGACGGCGACGAGCGCGGCCAGGCCCACGATCGCGAGGGCGGTCGGCACCCCGGTGACGTTCCCGCCGGAGGCGTCCAGCGGGACGGAGCCGCCGGCGACGGCGGCCGTGCCCTCGGCCCAGGTCTGGCCGGAGGCGAGCAGCACGACGGCCGCGCCCGCGGCGCCGAGGAGGAGGGCGGCGGCGAGGCTGCGGCGGCCGCCCGAAGCGGCCGCCGTCTCGTCCGCGCGGGTGGCACGGGGCTGGGGTACGGATGCGGCACTCACACCCACCACTATCCCTTACGCCGTCATGCGCCCTTCATCCGGTTGGCGGTGTGCACGGCCCGCAGGACGGCCGCCGCCTTGTTGCGGCACTCGGTGTCCTCGGCGACCGGGTCGGAGTCGGCGACGACCCCGGCGCCGGCCTGGACATAGGCCGTGCCGTCGCGCAGCAGGGCGGTACGGATGGCGATGGCGGTGTCGGAGTCGCCGGCGAAGTCCAGGTAGCCGACGCAGCCGCCGTACAGCCCGCGCCGGGTGGGTTCCAGCTCCTCGATGATCTGCATGGCCCGGGGCTTGGGCGCGCCGGAGAGGGTGCCGGCGGGGAAGCAGGCGGTGAGGACGTCGAAGGCGGTGCGGCCGCGGGCGACCCGGCCGGTGACCGTGGAGACGATGTGCATCACGTGCGAGTACCGCTCGATCGACATGAAGTCCACGACCTCGACGGAGCCGGGCTCGCAGACCCGGCCCAGGTCGTTGCGGCCGAGGTCGACCAGCATCAGGTGCTCGGCGCGCTCCTTGGGGTCGGCGAGCAGCTCGTCGGCGAGGGCCTGGTCCTCCTGCGGGGTGGCCCCGCGGTGCCGGGTGCCGGCGATGGGGTGCACCATCGCGTGCCCGTCCTCGACCTTCACCAGCGCCTCGGGGCTGGAGCCGACGACGTCGAAGCCGTCGAAGCGGAAGAGGTACATGTACGGCGACGGATTGGTGGCGCGCAGCACCCGGTAGACGTCCAGGGCGCTCGCCGTGCAGGGCGTCTCGAACCGCTGCGAGGGCACCACCTGGAACGCCTCGCCCGCGCGGATGCGCTCCTTGATGTCCTCGACGGCGCCCTGGTACGCCTCGCCGCCCCACAGGGCGCTGTACGGGGGCAGCGCGGAGGGCGGCAGGGCGGCGGGCGCGGTCCGCACCGGCTGGGCGAGGTCGGCCGCCATGGCGTCCAGGCGGGCCGTCGCGTCCGCGTACGCCTCGTCGACTCCGGTGTCGAGGTCGTTGTGGTTGATGGCGTTGGCGATCAGCAGGACCGTGCCGTCCCAGTGGTCCAGCACGGCGAGGTCCGAGGTGAGCAGCATGGTCAGCTCGGGCAGGTGCAGGTCGTCGCGGCCGTGGTCGCCGATGCGCTCCAGGCGGCGGACGATGTCGTAGCCCAGGTAGCCGACCATGCCGCCGGTGAAGGGCGGCAGACCGCCGTCGAGGGTGCGGCCGATGTCGCGGGGGGTGTGCAGGGCCTCCACGGTGGCGCGCAGCGCGGCGAGCGGGTCGCCGTCGACGGGGACGCCGACGGGCGGGGTGCCGAGCCAGTGCGCCTGCCCGTCGCGGGCGGTGAGCGTGGCGGCGCTGCGTACGCCGATGAAGGAGTACCGCGACCAGGAGCGGCCGTTCTCGGCGGACTCCAGCAGGAAGGTGCCGGGCCGTTCGGCGGCGAGCTTGCGGTAGAGGCCGACCGGGGTGTCGCCGTCCGCGAGGAGGCGGCGGCTGACGGGGATGACGCGGCGGTCGGCCGCCAGCTTGCGGAAGGTCTCGAGGTCCATGGCGCTACTTTCCCAGCGGGAGGACGTCGGCGTCGAAACAGGTGCGGGCGCCGGTGTGGCAGGCGGCGCCCACCTGGTCGACCTTGACCAGGACGGTGTCGGCGTCGCAGTCGAGGGCGACGGACTTGACGTGCTGGACGTGCCCGGAGGTGTCGCCCTTGACCCAGTACTCCCGGCGGCTGCGGGACCAGTAGGTGCAGCGGCCGGTGGTGAGGGTGCGGTGGAGGGCCTCGTCGTCCATCCAGCCCAGCATGAGCACCTCGCCGGTGTCGTACTGCTGGGCGATGGCCGGGACCAGCCCGTCGGGGCTGCGCTTGAGACGGGCGGCGATGGCCGGGTCGAGGTTGCTGGTCATGGGGCCATTGTGCCGTGACGCACGGGGCGTGCCGGTGGTGCGTCCACTGGGCGGACCGGGACGCCCCGCCGTACCCTGGCCCCCATGTCGACCCATGCCAAGCGTGAACGGCTCCTGCTCGCCGACCTCTTGGAGGCGGCGGGCCCCGACGCCCTGACCCTCTGCGAGGGCTGGAAGACCCGCGATCTGGCGGCCCATCTGGTGGTGCGCGAGCGCCGTCCGGATGCCGCCGCGGGGATACTGCTGAGCCCCCTGCGCGGGCGCCTGGAGCAGGTGCAGGCGGAATTCGCGTCGAAGCCGTACGAGGAGCTGATCCAGCTGATCCGTACGGGCCCGCCGCGGATGTCCCCGTACGCGATCAAGCAGGTGGACGAGGGGGCGAACACGGTCGAGTTCTTCGTGCACGCCGAGGACGTCCGCCGGGCGCAGCAGGGCTGGACGCCCCGTGAGCTGGACCCGGTCTTCGCGGACGCCCTGTGGGCGCGGCTGGAGAAGGCGGCGCGCATGCTGTGCCGCAAGGTGCCGGTGGGCCTGGTCCTGCGCCGGCCGAACGGGCAGACCGCGGTCGGGCACCGGGGCACTCCGGTGGTGACGGTGACCGGCGAGCCGGGTGAGCTGACGATGTTCGCCTTCGGCCGGCAGGACTCGGCGGACGTGCGGGTGGAGGGCGACAAGGACGCCGTCGAGCGGCTGCACGGCACGAAGCAGCTGGGGATCTAGCGCGCTCGCGGCCTGCGGGCTCGCGCGGGCGCACCGGCGGGTGCCGGTGCGCCCGGGTGCGTACGGCGCCCGGGTGCGTACGGCGTCCGGGGGCGTACGGCGTCCGGGGTGCGCGCCTTCTGGGGTGCGCCCCGAGGGCGGGTCAGCGCACCGGGTGGCCGGCGTCGCGGAGGGCGGCCTTCACCTCGGAGATCCGCAGGTCGCCGAAGTGGAAGACGGAGGCGGCCAGGACCGCGTCCGCGCCCGCGTCGATCGCCGGCGGGAAGTGCCCGAGGGCGCCCGCGCCGCCGGACGCGATCACCGGTACCGTGACGTGCTTGCGCACGGCGGCGATCATCTCGGTGTCGTAGCCGTCCTTGGTGCCGTCCGCGTCCATCGAGTTGAGCAGGATCTCGCCCGCGCCCAGCTCGGCGGCCCGGTGGGCCCACTCGACGGCGTCGAGGCCGGTGCCCCGGCGGCCGCCGTGCGTGGTGACCTCGAACGACCCGGTGGCGGTGCGGCGGGCGTCGACCGACAGCACCAGCACCTGGCGGCCGAAGCGCTCCGCGATCTCCCGGATCAGCTCCGGCCGGGCGATGGCCGCGGTGTTGACGCCGACCTTGTCCGCCCCGGCGCGCAGCAGCTTGTCCACGTCGTCGGCGCTGCGCACCCCGCCGCCCACGGTCAGCGGGATGAAGACCTGCTCGGCGGTGCGGCGCACCACGTCGTAGGTGGTCTCCCGGTCGCCGGAGGAGGCGGTGATGTCGAGGAAGGTCAGCTCGTCGGCGCCCTCGGCGTCGTACAGCCTGGCCATCTCGACGGGGTCGCCCGCGTCGCGGAGGTTCTGGAAGTTGACGCCCTTGACGACCCGGCCGTTGTCCACGTCCAGGCAGGGGATGACTCGGACCGCGAGGGTCATGACTGCTGTGCTCCTCGCTCGGCGGGTGCTCTGTACGCCTCGACCTCGACCTCGACGACCAGGCTGGGGTCGACGAAGCCCTCGACGATGATCATCGACGCGGCGGGGCGGACGGCGTCGAACAGCTCCTTGTGGGCGCGGCCGACGTCCTCCACGTCCCGGGCGTGGGTGATGTACATACGGGTGCGGACCACGTCCGCCGCGCCGAGGCCCAGCTGCCCCAGCGCCGAGAGGGCCACGTTGAAGGCGTTGACGGCCTGCTCGTAGGGGCCGCCGCCGGCGATCTGGCCGTCGACGATGGAGGTGCAGCCGGAGACCAGGACCATGCCGTTGGGCAGCTCGACGGCGCGCGAGTAGCCGAACTGCTCCTCCCAGGGCGCGCCGGTCACGACGCGGCGTACGGCGCCGGTCATACGGCCACCGCCGCGAGCGCTTCCTCCAGGGTGAACGCCTTGGCGTACAGGGCCTTGCCGACGATCGCGCCCTCGACGCCCAGCGGGACCAGCTCCGCCAGCGCGCGCAGGTCGTCCAGCGAGGACACCCCTCCGGAGGCGACGACGGGCTTGTCGGTGGCGGCGCAGACATTGCGCAGCAGCTCCAGGTTGGGGCCCTGGAGGGTGCCGTCCTTGGCGATGTCGGTGACCACGTAGCGGGCGCAGCCCTCGGAGTCGAGGCGGGCCAGCGTCTCGTAGAGGTCGCCGCCGTCACGGGTCCAGCCGCGGCCGCGCAGCGTCGTGCCGCGGACGTCCAGGCCGACCGCGATCTTGTCGCCGTGCTCGGCGATGACCTTGGCGACCCACTCGGGGGTCTCCAGCGCGGCGGTGCCCAGGTTGACGCGGGTGCAGCCGGTGGCGAGGGCGGCGGCGAGCGACGCGTCGTCGCGGATGCCGCCGGACAGCTCCACCTTGATGTCCATGGCCTTCGCGACCTCGGCGATCAGCTCCCGGTTGTCGCCGGTGCCGAAGGCCGCGTCGAGGTCGACGAGATGCAGCCACTCGGCGCCCGCGCGCTGCCAGGCGAGGGCAGCGTCCAGCGGGGAGCCGTAGGAGGTCTCCGTGCCGGACTCGCCATGGACGAGCCGGACGGCCTGGCCGTCCCGGACGTCGACGGCGGGGAGGAGTTCGAGCTTGCTCATCTCAGCGGGTCCCGGATTCTCAAGAGGGAAGGTCGGTCAGAGGGTGGTCAGCCAGTTGGTCAGCAGCTGGGCGCCGGCGTCGCCGGACTTCTCGGGGTGGAACTGGGTCGCCCACAGCGCCCCGTTCTCCACGGCGGCCACGAACCGCTCGCCGTGCGTGGCCCAGGTGACCCGGGGCGCCCGCATGGCGGGGTTGGTGATCTCCAGGCTCCAGTCGTGCACCGCGTAGGAGTGCACGAAGTAGAACCGGGCGTCGGCGCCGAGGCCGGCGAACAGCTCGCTGCCCTCGGGCGCCTCCACCGTGTTCCAGCCCATGTGCGGGACGACCGGGGCCTTGAGGGGCCCGACGGTGCCGGGCCACTCGTCCAGGCCCTCGGTCTCCACACCGTGCTCGATGCCGCGCCCGAAGAGGATCTGCATACCGACGCAGATGCCCATGACGGGGCGCCCGCCGGCGAGCCGGCGCTCCACGATCCAGTCGCCGCGCGCCTCCTTGAGCCCGGCCATGCAGGCGGAGAAGGCGCCGACGCCGGGGACGAGGAGCCCGTCGGCGTTCATGGCCGTGTCGTAGTCGCGGGTGATCTCGACGTCGGCGCCGACGTGCGCGAGGGCCCGCTCGGCGGAACGGACGTTGCCGAAGCCGTAGTCGAAGACCACGACCTTGCGCTTCGCAGTGCTCATACCGCTCACTCCCAGATCCCCTGAAGGCGCAGCACGCCGGCCAGCAGGCACATCACCGAGGCGATGGTCAGCAGGACGATGAGGCCCTTGGGCATCTTCTGCTTGCTGAAGGAGTACACGCCCCCCGCCAGGAACAGCCCGACCACGATCAGAATGGTCGACAAACCCGTCACAGCGCACCCTTCGTCGAGGGCAGGATCCCGGCCGCGCGCGGGTCGTGTTCCGAGGCGTACCGCAGGGCGCGGGCCAGGGCCTTGAACTGGCACTCCACGATGTGGTGGGCGTTGCGGCCGTACGGCACGTGGACGTGCAGGGCGATCTGGGCCTGGGCGACGAACGACTCCAGGATGTGGCGGGTCATCGTGGTGTCGTAGGCGCCGATCATCGGCGCCATGTTCTCGGGCTCGGTGTGCACCAGGTAGGGGCGGCCCGACAGGTCGACGGTGACCTGGGCGAGGGACTCGTCCAGGGGCACCGTGCAGTTGCCGAAGCGGTAGATGCCCACCTTGTCGCCGAGGGCCTGCTTGAAGGCGGCGCCGAGCGCGAGGGCGGTGTCCTCGATGGTGTGGTGCGAGTCGATGTGGAGGTCGCCGTCGGTCTTGACCGTGAGGTCGAACAGTCCGTGGCGGCCGAGCTGGTCGAGCATGTGGTCGTAGAAGCCGACGCCGGTCGACACGTCGACCTTCCCGGTGCCGTCGAGGTCTATCTCGACGACGACGGACGTCTCCTTGGTGGTGCGCTCGACCCGTCCTACGCGGCTCATGAGCTCTGCTCCTTCTTCAGTGCGCGAACCGCATCCAGGAACGCGTCGTTCTCTTCGGGTGTGCCGGCGGTGACCCGCAGCCGGCCCGGTACGCCGTTGTCCCGGACCAGGACGCCCCGGTCGAGGATGCCCCGCCAGGCGGCGTGCGCGTCCTCGAAGCGCCCGAACTGGACGAAGTTGGCGTCGGACTCGGTCACCTCGTAGCCGATGGCGCGCAGCTCGGCGACCAGTCTGTCCCGCTCGGTCTTGAGCTGTTCGACGTACCCCAGCAGCGTATCGGTGTGCTCCAGGGCCGCGAGCGCGGTGGCCTGGGTGACGGCCGACAGGTGGTACGGCAGGCGTACGAGCTGGACGGCGTCGACCACGGCCGGGTGCGCCGCCAGGTACCCCAGGCGCAGTCCGGCGGCGCCGAACGCCTTGGACATGGTCCGGGAGATCACCAGGTGGGGGCGGCCCTCGATCAGCGACAACAGTGACGGGCGGTGGCTGAATTCCACGTACGCCTCGTCGACGACGACCAGGGACGGTTTGGCGGCCTGGGCGGCCTCGTACAGGGCGAGGACGGTGTCCGCGTCGACGGCGGTGCCCGTGGGGTTGTTGGGCGAGGTGATGAAGACGACGTCGGGGCGGTGCTCGGCGATCGCGGCGGAGGCCGCGGCGACGTCGAGGCCGAAGTCGTCCCGGCGCGGGCCGGAGATCCAGCCGGTGCCGGTGCCGCGCGAGATCAGGCCGTGCATCGAGTACGAGGGCTCGAAGCCGATCGCGAGGCGGCCGGGGCCCGCGAAGGTCTGCAGCAGCTGCTGGATGACCTCGTTGGAGCCGTTGGCGGCCCAGACGCCCTCGGGGCCGATCTCGTGCCCGGTGGTGCGGGTGAGGTACGCGGCGAGGGCGGTGCGCAGCTCGACGGCGTCCCGGTCGGGGTAGCGGTTGAGCGACCGGGCGGCCTCGCGGACCCGCTCGGCGATCCGCTCCACCAGCGGTTCGGGCAGGGGGTACGGGTTCTCGTTGGTGTTCAGCCGTACGGGGACGTCGAGCTGCGGCGCGCCGTAGGGCGACTTGCCGCGCAGCTCGTCGCGGATGGGCAGGTCGTCGATGTTCACGTTCACTGACCGGGCACCTTCCAGCCGAACCTGGCCTTGATCGCGGCGCCGTGGGCCGGGAGGTCCTCCGCCTCGGCGAGGGTCACCACGTGGTGGGCCACCTCGGCGAGCGCGTCGCGCGTGTAGTCCACGATGTGGATGCCGCGCAGGAAGGACTGGACGGACAGCCCCGAGGAGTGGCAGGCGCAGCCGCCGGTGGGCAGGACGTGGTTGGAGCCGGCGCAGTAGTCGCCGAGCGAGACGGGGGCCCAGGGGCCGACGAAGATCGCGCCGGCGTTGCGGACCCGCTGCGCCACGGCGGCGGCGTCGGCGGTCTGGATCTCCAGGTGCTCGGCGCCGTACGCGTCGACCACGCGCAGGCCCTCCTCCAGGCCGTCGACCAGCACGATGGCGGACTGCCTGCCGCGCAGGGCGGGGACGATCCGGTCCTCGACGTGCCGGGTGGCGGCGACCTGGGGCTCCAGCTCCTTCTCGACGGCGTCGGCGAGGTCGGTGGAGTCGGTGACCAGCACGGCGGCGGCGAGCGGGTCGTGCTCGGCCTGGCTGATCAGGTCGGCGGCGATGTGCGCCGGGTCGGCGGTGTCGTCGGCGAGGACGGCGATCTCGGTCGGGCCGGCCTCGGTGTCGATGCCGATGCGGCCGGTGAAGTACCGCTTGGCGGCGGCGACCCAGATGTTGCCGGGGCCGGTGACCATGTCGGCGGGGGCGCAGGACTCGGTGCCGTACGCGAACATGGCGACGGCCTGGGCGCCGCCCGCCGCGTACACCTCGTCGACGCCGAGGAGGGCGCAGGCGGCGAGGATGGTGGGGTGCGGGAGGCCGCCGTGCTCCTTCTGCGGCGGGGACGCCAGCGCGATGGACCCGACGCCCGCCTCCTGGGCCGGGACGGCGTTCATGACCACGGACGAGGGGTAGACCGAGCGCCCGCCGGGCGCGTACAGGCCGACGCGGCCGACCGGGACCCACTTCTCGGTGACCGTGCCGCCGGGGACCACCTGGGTGGTGTGCTGCGCCCGGCGCTGCTCGCGGTGGACGATCCTGGCCCGCCGGACGGACTCCTCCAGGGCGGCGCGGACGGCCGGGTCGAGCTCCTCCAGCGCGCGCGTGAGCGCGGCGGCCGGAACGCGCACCTGGTCCAGGGCCACCCCGTCGAACTTCTCCGCGTAGTCGATCAGCGCCGCGTCGCCCCGATGGTGCACGGCCTCGCAGATGGGCCGCACCTTCTCCAGGGCGGCTTCCACGTCGAACTCGGCACGGGGCAGCAGGTCGCGCAGCGCGCCACCCTTCGGGAGGGCGTCGCCGCGCAGATCGATTCGTGAGATCACAGGTCAATTCTCGCAGACCCCGCCGCACGGCCGAGCGCCCGTATCACTGGCTGATACACGCCGCAGTGGCGTCTTGTCGTCACAGCTGACCGTTAGCGTTCGGTCCGTCACACAGCGGGAAGAACAACCGTACGAAAACCGGGAGCGACCGGGGAGCGGAGGGGGCGGCAGTGACCGAGCCGCACGACGACGACGTGCCCGACGACCTCACCCCCTCCGAGGTGGGGATGTGGCAGGCGTTCCGGATCGGCGCGACGTACGACCTGAGCACGGGGAACGGGATGCTGGACGATCCGTTCGCGCCGCGCGTCTGGCCGCCCGAGCGGAGCGTCCGGGCGGACAAGGTGGCGCTGCTGCTGCTGGACGGGCCGCCGGCGCTGGCCGGGCGGGTCTCGGCGCTGAAGCTGCGCGGGGTGCACATCAGCGGGACGCTGGACCTCGCGGGCGGCACGGTGGGGCCGTACGTGGAGCTGCACGGCTGCCGCTTCGAGAACGAGGTGCTGCTGCCCGAGTCGCGGTTCACCACGCTGCGCATGGTCAAGTGCGCGATACCGCGGCTGGAGGCGGCGCGGCTGCACACCGAGGGCGATCTGCACCTGCCACGCTGCCGGGTGGACCGGGGGGTGCGGCTGACCGACGCGCAGATCGGCACGGACCTGCTGATCAGCCAGATCCATGTGGGCTCCGACCGGCGGGGCCGGGCGATCGTCGCGGACGGCATGTCGGTGGCGCAGGACCTCCAGGCGGAGCTGATCGAGACGCACGGGGAGCTGTCGCTGCGCGGGGCGAAGGTGGGCGTCTCGCTGAGCCTGCGCGGCAGCCGGCTGCGCGGCGCGGAGGGCCGCCGCGCGCTGAACGCGCCGCAGCTCACCGTGGAGCGGACGCTCTACATGACGTACGCCTGGGTCAGCGACACCACGGGGAACGCGGCGGGCGCGACCCCGCCCGGCGGACTGGCGAACTTCAACACCCCGATGCGGGGCACGCGCGTGCAGCCGTTCGAGTGCCGGGGCGGGGTGCGGCTGGACGACGGCCGGTTCGGGGACGCGGTGGACTTCCACCACGCGCGCTTCCTGCTGTCGGCGGAGCGGCGCGAGGAGCTGTCGCTGCGCCGGATCGTCACCCCGGAGCTGCGGTTCAACGGGGAGCGCCCGGAGGGCGGCCGGGTCGTGCTGAACGGGGCGAAGGTGGTGACGCTGATCGACCTGTCGACCAGCTGGCCGGGGCCCGGCGGGCTGGCGATGGGCGGGTTCGTCTACGAGAACCTGGTGCCGTACGGGCACTTCCCGCTCGCCCGCCGCCTGGAGTGGGTGGCGGCGGCGACGCCCGAGTTCGCGCCGGAGCCGTACGAGCGGCTGGCGACGGTCCTGCGCAACTGCGGCGAGGACGCGGACGCCCGCGAGGTGCTGCTGGCCAAGCAGCGCAGGCGGCGCGAGACGCTGCCGCTGGCGGCGAAGACCTGGGGCTACCTCCAGGACTGGACGGTGGCGTACGGGTACCGGCCGGGGCGTGCCGCGCTGTGGATGGCGGTGCTGTGGGCGGCGGGCACGCTGGCCTTCTCCCGGGCCGACCCGCCGGCGATCAAACCGGGTGAGCACCCGGACTGGAACGCGGCGCTGTACGCGCTGGACCTGCTGCTGCCGGTGATCAATCTCGGCCAGGACGGCTACTGGCGGCTCCAGGGGCTGTGGCAGTGGGCGTCCACCGTCCTGATCCTGCTCGGCTGGATCCTCGCCACCACGGTCGCGGCGGGTGCCTCACGCCTCCTGCGGCGCAGCTGACACACCGCCAGAACGCTTTCTTTACGCTCTCTTGGCATTCGTCCGTGCAACCATTCCGCCGCCACCAAAGCTTCACAGCGGGGTCTCTGGCGCGGCCCCCACCTGCGGCTTTCAATGGTCCGCACCATGACTTCACTCCGTGCCCTGCTCAGCACCGCCCGTGGCACCGCCCGTGGCACCGCCCGTGGGGACCGGCACGCTCCGCCCATCGGCGGGCTGCCGGCGGACGGGCTGCCGCCGGACCGCGCGGTGCTGCTCGACGCGCCCGACGACCGGCTCGCGCCCGCCCTGGTCGCCGCCGCGCTCGGGGATCACGAACCGGCCGCCGGGCTGCTGGCGGCCACCCGCGGGGCCGCCGAGTGGGAGAGCCGCGACCGGTACGTGACCCGGCTGGCGGCCTTCGCCCGGGGCCGCGACGAGTGGCTGACCCGCTGGCTCCTGGCCGCGCCCCGCGACCCGGACGCCCTGCTGGTCAAGGCGGAGCTGGCGGTCCGCCGGGCCTGGGAGTGCCCGGCGCGGGCCGAGCGGCTGCGGGAGGTCGGCCCGCTGATCGACGCGGCCGCCGCGGCCTCGCCCCGCGACCCGGTGCCCTGGCGCCTGGCCCTGCACCACGCGCGCGGCACGGGGGCCTCGCACGCCGCCTTCGAGACGCTGTGGGAGCAGGCGGTGCGCCGCGCCGCGCACCACTACGGCTGCCATGTCGCCGCACTGAAGTACCTGGCCGCCCAGCGGCGCGGCGCACGTCCGGGCGCGGGCCGCCCGGGGGCGGCGCACGGCGCACCGGCCGCGCACGGCCCGTACGGCCCGTCGGGCTCGTACGGGGAGTGCTTCGCCTTCGCCGAGGAGGCCGCCGCCGACGCGCTGCCGGGCTCGCTGATCCGCGCGCTGCCCGTGCGGGCGGCCTTCGACCGGATGCGGGCGGGCGACGCCGGCTCCGTACCGGTGAGCCGGATCGACGCGGCGGCGGACCTGGCCGCCGAGCTGTCCGCGCGGTACGCGGTGGGCGACCCGTGGCCGGCCGAGGTGCGCAACGTCCTGGCGTTCGTGCTGATCGGGCGGGAGCGCTGGGGCGCGGCGCTGGACCAGTTCCGGCTGATCGGCCCGTACGCGACGTCCTTCCCGTGGTCGTCGGTGAGCGACGATCCGCTGGGCCGGTTCCTCGACGCGCGCGCCGGCGTGCGCCTCGCGGCGGCCTCCTCCGTCCCGCCGGGCGGACGGGCCGGGCGCGGCCGTTCGGGCGGCCATTACGCTTGACCGCTGTGACCACCGCTCGCCTGCCACTCTTCCCGCTGAACGCGGTGCTGTTCCCGGGGCTCGTGCTGCCCCTGAACGTCTTCGAGGAGCGTTATCGCGCCATGATGCGCGAGTTGTCGAAGACCGACGAGGAGGAACCGCGCCGCTTCGCCGTCGTGGCGATCCGCGACGGGCGCGAGGTCGCGCCCACCGCGCCGGGGATGCCCGACCAGACGGCACTGCCGGAGAAGGGGCCCGCCGCGGGCTTCGGCCCCGACCCCATCCAGGCGTTCCACCGCGTCGGCTGCATCGCCGACGCGGCGACGATCCGGGAGCGCGAGGACGGCGGCTTCGAGGTGCTCGCGACCGGTACGACGCGGGTGAAGCTGCTGTCGGTCGACGCGAGCGGCCCGTACCTCACGGCCGAGCTGGAGGAGCTGGAGGAGGAGCAGGGCGAGGGCGCGGGCGCGCTCGCCGAGGGCGTCCTGCGGGCCTTCCGCGCCTACCAGAAGCGGCTGGCGGGCGCCCGCGAGCGGACCGTGACGGCCAGTCAGGAGCTGCCGGACGAGCCGTCGGTCGTCTCGTACCTGGTGGCCGCCGCCGCGGTGCTCGACACGCCGGCCAAGCAGCGGCTCCTCCAGGCGCCCGACACGGCGACCCGGCTGCGGGAGGAACTGCACCTGCTGCGCGCCGAGACGGCCGTGCTGCGCCACCTGCCGTCGCTGCCGGCGGTGGACCTGACCCGCGCGCCCACCAGCCCCAACTGACCCGACCCGAGGACGGCGAACGACGTGGCGAAGAAGCCGAAGAAGCAGGCGGGCGGCACGCCCGCGACGGTGGCGCTCACCGCGGCGGGCACCCCCTTCACCGTGCACGCCTACGAGCACGACCCGGCCTCCCCCTCGTACGGGGAGGAGGCCGCCGAGGCTCTCGGCGTCTCCCCCGGCCGGGTGTTCAAGACCCTGGTGGCCGAGATCGACGGGGCGCTGACGGTGGCGGTCGTGCCGGTCGCCGGCCAGCTCGACCTGAAGGCCCTCGCGGCGGCGGTGGGCGGCAAGCGCGCCACCATGGCCGACCCGGCGCTGGCGGAGCGCACCACCGGGTACGTCCGGGGCGGCATCTCCCCGCTGGGGCAGCGCAAGCGGCTGCCCACGGTGCTGGACTCCTCGGCCTCGGAGCACCCCACGATCTGCGTCTCGGCCGGCCGGCGGGGCCTGGAGGTCGAGCTGGCCCCGGCGGACCTGGCGGCCCTCACCGGCGCGGTACTGGCACCGATCGGGCGCGGCTGACGCTGCGGCTGTACGAAGGACCGCCGCCGGGCGCGTACGGCGGGGGCTGTACGAAGGACCGCCGCCGCTCAGGTGCGGCGGCCGTCGTCCTCCCGGGTGCCGGGCTCGCCGGGCGCCGGGGCACCGGGCGAGGCGGGCGGCGCGGACGCCACCGGGGGCAGCCCCGGGAGCGGGGCGTCCCAGTCGGGTTCGGGGTCGCGGGGGCCGAAAAGGGCCGTGAGCGCCAGGTGGACGAGCATCGCGGCCACCGGCCACGCCAGCACCGCGCCGTGCGCCTTCAGCTCCAGCGGCGCGTCGAACGTGACGCCCGCGCCGACCTCCCGGGCGTGCGCCGCCACGTCGTGCGCCGGGCCCAGCAGCGTACCCACGCCCCAACCGAGGAGCGAGGCGAGCAGCCCGCCCAGGGCGAGGCCCACCACGATCGCGATGCCGCCGAGCCGGTGGAACCAGAAGACCACCGCGGCGCTCAGCGCCCCGAGGCCCAGCGCCAGCAGCGCGAACGTCCCGTCGGCGCCGACCGCGCCCTCGCCCTCGGTGTCCTTGAGGAACACCGCCTTGCCGTCCGAGATCAGCGGGATCCGGGGCGCCAGCCACAGCCACAGCAGGCCCAGCACGATCCCGGCGAGCGTCACTCCGAGGACCACCACCAGCCCCTGGCGCACCTCCGTCGCCGTGTCCGGCGCGTCGGCCGGGCCCTCCGGGACGGCGGGGTACGGCGGCGGCCAGGCCGAGTCGTGCGGGGACGGCCGGTGGGGCGGAGTCAGCGGTGCGGTCACCCTGCCATCGTGCCAGGCGGGCCTGTGCGCCGCCTCACCGGACCGCCGCACGCCGGTACGCCCACGTCGCGGCGGCCAGCGAGACCACGCCGACCGCCGCGCACACCGCGAGGTCCAGCCCGACGGCCGCCCAGTTGGGCCGGGCGTCGAAGGTCCGGGCGAGCGCCTCGACCCCGTACGTCGAGGGCAGCAGGTCCCGCGCCCAGCCCACCGGCCCGGGCAGCCGCTCGGCGGGCAGCACCCCGAGCAGCAGCGCGGCCGACATGCCGAGCTGGCCCAGCAGGGTCGCCAGCTCCTGGCGCGGGGCGAGCAGCCCGAGCGCCGCGCCGAGCCCGGCGAGGGCGGCCCCGGCGAGCGGGACGACCGCGGCGAGGATCCACAGATGGGTCATCGGCAGCTGGAAGAGCACCGAGCCGGTGACCGCCGTGACGACCGTGCCCGGCACGGTGAAGGAGGCATACGCGCCGGCCGCCCCCAGCACCACGGCGGCGGGCGGCACCGGCAGCGTGGCGTAGTGGTCGAGGCCGCCGCTCGCCCGCAGCTGCCCGAAGTACTGGGCGAGCAGGTTCAGCGCGACGAAGGCCACCACGAGGACCGACGAGCCGGCGACGACGGCCCGCGCCTCGGTGCCGCCGTCCACCACCCCGCGCATCAGGACCATGATCCCGACGGACTGGAAGGTGGCCACGAACAGCAGCGGGATGCGGGCCACCCGCGCCCGGGACAGCTGCGCCCCGTACACGGCGGCGAGCGCCGGCAGCAGCCGCGCCCGGGGCGCCAGCGGCGCGGCGCCCTCCGCGGCGGAGTCACCGGCCCGTGCGCCGGCGGCCCTCCCGGAGGACACGGCCTGTGCGGGCAGGATGCTCAACGGACACTCCTGTTCATGCCTTGACCAGGCCCTTCGTCTCGCCGCCCAGCGCGAGGTACACGTCCTCCAGGCTCGGCGTGGCCAGGGTGAAGTCGTCGAGCGCCGCGAAGGCCGCGCCGCCGGTGACCGCGGCGACCGCCGCCCGGGCCTCCTCCGGAGCGAGCCGCAGCACCCAGGTGCGCCCCGACTCCTGGGCCGAGGGCCGCAGCGCCGCCACCTCGGGCACGTCCAGCGGGGCCCGCTCGCGCCACACCAGCTCCACCCGCACCTCGCCGGCCACGCGCTCCTTCAGCCCCGCCGGGGTGTCGCAGGCGATGACCCGCCCGCGTTCCAGCACGGCGACCCGGTCCAGTACGGTCTCGGCCTCGATGACGTTGTGGGTGACCAGCAGCACGGTCGTGCCGTGCCGGTCGCGCCGCCGGTCGACCGCGGCCCACACGGCCCGCCGGGCGACGGGGTCCATGCCGGTGGTCGGCTCGTCGAGGATCAGCACGGGCCGCTCCCCCACCAGGGCGGTCGCGAAGCAGGCGAGGCGCCGCTGCCCGCCGGACAGCTTCTTCAGGGGCCGCCCGGCGAGGTCCGTGAGGCCCAGCTCCTCCAGGACGGCGTCGCGCTCGGCGCGGGCGTCCCGGGCGGTGAGGCCGCGCAGCCGTCCGGTGGTCTCGGCGGCGAGCGCCACGGTCAGCTCGTCCAGCGCGGTGGACTCCTGCCCGAGGTAGCCGATGAGGCGCGCGGCGCGCTCGGGGTGGCGCACGAGGTCGTGGCCGAGCATCTCGACGGTGCCGGAGTCGGGGCGCATGAGGCCGGTGAGCTGGCGGACGAGCGTGGACTTGCCGGCGCCGTTGGGGCCGAGCAGGCCGAAGATCTCACCGCCGCGCACGTCCAGGGACACGCCGTCGGTGGCCCGCACCTCGGGCGTGGCGGGCCGTCCCCGCCCGCCGCGCGTGGCGGGGTACGTCTTGACCAGCTCCCGCACCACGCACACCGTACTCACGAGGGATGAGCCTAAGGGGTCGCCCGGCCCGCCTCGCCCACGGGGGCGTGCTCGGCCGCCGCGCGGACGTCGATCTCGCGCCAGAATCCGGCCCGGATCGCGTACCGGTCGTGCTCGTCGATCTGGTCGTCCTTGTGCGCCAGCAGGCCGAAGCGTGCCGCGTAGCGGAGCAGTTCGCCGTCGATGCGGTGCGGGATGCGCGGGTACATGGTGGAGAGCTTCTGCACGTGCGCCGGATCGGGCAGGCGCTCCATCCAGCGGCGGGCGAAGACCTGGCCGACCTCGAAGGGGTCGCCGCCGACGGTGGTGATGTCCTCCTCGCGGTCGGCCCAGCGCTGCTCGGCGCTGGTGAGCTGGGCGAGGGTGGGCAGCGAGGCGGTCTCGGCCGGTTCGCCGAGCGGGCCGCCGGGGCGGTCGACCCAGCCCCGGTCGGAGGACCAGCGCAGGGTGGCGCTCGCGGGCTGGGCGGGGGCGGGGCCCTGCTGGCCGGTGGTGTGCAGGGCGGCGAGGTCCTTGGGGGTGGGGACGCCGCCCTTGGCGCCGCCCGTGGGGGTGGGCCCGCCGGTGGTGTCGGAGCCGGGCGCCGGGCCGTCCTGCCGGGGCGCGCCGTGCCCGGCCGGGGCGTGCGCGGCGGGGGTGCCGTTGACGGGGGTGCCGTTGACGCCGGGCGGGCGGCCCGTGGGCGGCGCGGTGCCGTTGGCGCCGGGTGCGGGGCCGTCCGCGCCGGTGGCGGGCCCGCGCCCGGTCGCGGCTCCGGCTCCGCGCTCGGCGGAGGCGGCGAGCGCCGACTCGGGCAGCGGGGCGGAGAGGATGGCGGCGATCTCGGGGCGCGGGGCGGGCGGGGGCGCGCAGGGGCCGGTCAGCTCCCGGGGGCGTACGGCGCGGGTGATCCACACGCGGTCGAGGACGCGCCGCTCGTCGGCCTCGGCCACCAGGTCCTCGGACTGGTTGTAGTCGCCGTCGGCGGCCTGGACGGCCCACAGGTGGACGGCGACGCCGTGCTCCTTGGCGGACATCAGTCCGGGCAGCAGGTCGCCGTCGCCGGTCACCAGCACGATGTCGGAGCAGGCGCGGTTGCGGGCCAGTTCGGTGAGTTCGGCGTGCATCGCGGCGTCGACGCCCTTCTGGGCCCAGCGTCCGTCGCTGCGGGTGAGGGCGCCCAGGCGGACGGTGACCCGGGGCATCACCCGGAGTCTGCGGTGTTCCGGCTGGGGTACGCGGTCGGGGGCGCCGTCGAACCAGTAGATCCGGAGCAGGGGCTGCTGGGTGTCGGCCTCGGCGCGTTCGCGGAGGCCCTGGATGAGGGCGGCGTGGTCGACGGTGATCCGGGAGCGGGCCGGTTCCCCGGCGAGGAGGCTGGCGGCGGCTCCCAGCAGGTAGCCGGCGTCCACCAGAACGACGCAGCGGTCCACGTGTTCCACCCTCTTTCGGGAACCTCGGGAGCGGGAGTTGCTTCGGGTTTCCTTCGAGTCTGCCCGACCGCCGGGGGGTTAACGGCCGGAACTGGATCATCGGCGTGGCGGATCGGCCCGGGCTCCGGCGCCGGGCCCCGGCTACCGTCCGCAATGATCCAAAATGCGCGGGATATTGAGGTATGTGAGGCTGGCAGCGGCCCAACGGCAGGCCCTGGCCCCTACACCTCATGGAGGCAGCACCATGGCCAAGAACAAGAAGTCGGACCGGAGTCAGAAGGCGTCGCCCGCCGAGCGGGGCGCCCAGCAGGCGAAGACCTCGTCGATGGAGGCCCAGGCCGAGCAGCGCCTCTCCCAGGTCACGCCGGCCGATGTCGCCGGCAAGGGCAGGCAGAAGCGTTTCGGCCACAACTGAGGCCGGACGAGGCAGGGGCCGGGGCCGCACGGCGGCCCGGGCGCATGCCGGAAGGGGCGCACCCGTGACGACGGGCGCGCCCCTTCCGCGCGTACACGGCCTGGCCGGCGGTCCGGCCGGTGCGCTCAGCCGGCCAGGCAGGACGGGCCGAGCAGCACCTTGAGGTCGCCGAACAGGGCGGGATCGGGCTGGACTCGGTGGCGGTCGAGCCGGAGCACGGTGGTGGACCGGGGCCCCTGGAGCTTGATCCGCACCTCGGTGTTGCCCCGGTGGTGGGTGAGGATCTCTCCGAGCCGGCTGACCATGGGCGGGGTGACCTTCACGGTGGGGATGGTGAGCACCACCGGCGCGTTGGTCCCGGCCGACGAGAGGTCGGGGACCATCAGCTCCATGGCGACGAGCCGGGGCACGTCCTCGCGCTTGTCGAGACGGCCCTTGACGAAGACCACGGTGTCCTCGACGAGCTGGGTCGACACCAGCTGGTAGGTCGCGGGGAAGAACATGCACTCGATGGAGCCCGCGAGGTCCTCCACGGTGGCGATCGCCCAGGCGTTGCCCTGCTTGGTCATCTTGCGCTGGAGGCCCGAGATGATGCCGCCGATGGTGACGACCGCGCCGTCGGAGTGCTCCCCGCCCGTCAGCTGGGAGATCGCCGCGTCGGTCTTGTCCGACAGGACGTGCTCGATGCCGAACAGCGGGTGGTCGGAGACGTAGAGGCCGAGCATCTCGCGCTCCTGCGCGAGGAGGTAGGACTTGTCCCACTCGATGTCGGAGAACTCGACGTCCAGCCCGAAGCCCGGTTCGTCGCCTGTCTCCTCGCCCATGCCGCCGAAGAGGTCGAACTGCCCCTCGGCCTCCTTGCGCTTGACCGCGACCACGTTGTCGATCATCGGTTCGTGGTGGGCGACCAGGCCCTTGCGGGTGTGCCCCATCTCGTCGAAGGCGCCGGCCTTGATCAGCGACTCGATGGTGCGCTTGTTGCAGACGACCGCCTCGACCTTGTCGAGGAAGTCGGGGAAGGTGGTGTACTTCCCCTTCGCCTTGCGGCACCGGATGATCGACTCCACCACGTTAATGCCGACGTTCCGCACGGCGGAGAGGCCGAAGAGGATGACGTCGTCGCCCTGGGCGGCGAAGTTCGACTCGGACTCGTTGACGTTGGGCGGGAGGACCTTGATGCCCATGCGCCGGCACTCGTTGAGGTAGACGGCCGACTTGTCCTTGTCGTCCTTGACCGAGGTGAGCAGCGCCGCCATGTACTCGGCGGGGTGGTTGGCCTTGAGGTACGCCGTCCAGTAGGAGACCAGGCCGTACGCGGCGGAGTGCGCCTTGTTGAAGGCGTAGCCGGCGAAGGGGACCAGCACGTCCCACAGGGCCTGGATCGCCTCGTCGCTGTAGCCGTTCTTCTTGGCACCGGCCTGGAAGATGGTGAAGTTCTTCGCCAGCTCCTCGGGCTTCTTCTTGCCCATCACGCGGCGGAGGATGTCGGCCTCGCCGAGGGAGTACCCGGCGATGATCTGGGCGGCCTTCTGCACCTGCTCCTGGTAGACGATCAGGCCGTAGGTGACGCCGAGGACCTCCTTGAGCGGCTCCTCCAGCTCCGGGTGGATCGGGGTGATCTCCTGCTGGCCGTTCTTGCGGAGCGCGTAGTTGGTGTGCGAGTTCATGCCCATCGGGCCCGGCCGGTAGAGGGCCGAGACGGCGGAGATGTCCTCGAAGTTGTCGGGCTTCATCAGGCGCAGCAGGGACCGCATGGGGCCGCCGTCGAACTGGAAGACGCCGAGGGTGTCGCCGCGCTGGAGCAGCTCGAAGGTGATCGGGTCGTCGAGCGGCAGGCCGAGGAGATCGATGTCGATCCCCTTGTTGGCCTTCACCATCTTGACGGCGTCGTCCATGATCGTGAGGTTGCGCAGGCCGAGGAAGTCCATCTTCAGCAGGCCGAGCGACTCACAGCTCGGGTAGTCCCACTGCGTGATGGTGACGCCGTCGGTGTGCCGCACCCAGACGGGGACGTGGTCCACGATCGGCTCGCTGGACATGATCACGCCGGCGGCGTGCACGCCCATCTGCCGGACCAGGCCCTCGACGCCCCGGGCGGTGTCGATGACCTTCTTCACGTCCGGCTCGTTCTCGTACATCGAGCGGACCTCGCCGGCCTCCGAGTACCGGGGGTGGGAGGTGTCGGTGATGCCGGAGAGCGGGATGCCCTTGCCGAGGACGTCGGCGGGCATGGCCTTGGTGATGCGGTCGCCCATCGCGTACGGGTAGCCCAGCACGCGCGCGGAGTCCTTGATCGCGTTCTTGGCCTTGATGGTGCCGTACGTGCCGATCATGGCGACCTTGTCCTCGCCGTACTTCTCGGTCACGTACCTGATCACCTCGACGCGCCTGCGCTCGTCGAAGTCGATGTCGACATCGGGCATGGAGACGCGCTCGGGGTTGAGGAAGCGCTCGAAGATCAGACCGTGCGGGATGGGGTCGAGGTCGGTGATGCCCAGTGCGTACGCCACGATCGAGCCGGCCGCCGAGCCGCGCCCGGGGCCCACCGCGATGCCCTGGTTCTTGGCCCACATGATGAAGTCGGCGACGACGAGGAAGTACCCCGGGAACCCCATCTGGATGATGACGTCCATCTCGTACTCGACCTGCTGCTGCCGGTCCTCGGGGATGCCCCCGGGGAAGCGGCGGTGCATGCCCCGCTGGACCTCCTCCTTGAACCAGCTGACCTCCGTGTGGCCCTCGGGGATGTCGAACCGGGGCATGAGGTCGCGCTTCTCGAACATGCCGGCGGTGTCGACCTGCTCGGCCACCAGCAGGGTGTTGGCGCACCCCTGCTGCCAGGCGTCCGAGGAGTCGATCGCGTACATCTCGTCGGTGGACTTGAGGTAGTAGCCGGTGCCGTCGAACTTGAAGCGGTCGGGGTCGGAGAGGTTCTTGCCGGTCTGGATGCACAGCAGCGCGTCGTGGGCGGTCGCCTCGTGCGCGTAGGTGTAGTGCGAGTCGTTGGTGACGAGCGGCGGGATGCCGAGCTTCTTGCCGATCTCCAGCAGCCCGTCGCGGACGCGGCGCTCGATCTCGATGCCGTGGTCCATCAGCTCCAGGAAGTACCGGTCCTTGCCGAAGATGTCCTGGTACTCGGAGGCCGACTTCAGGGCCTCGTCGAACTGGCCGAGGCGCAGCCGGGTCTGGAGCTCGCCGGAGGGGCAGCCGGTGGAGGCGATCAGCCCCTCGGACCACTGGGCGATGGTCTCCTTGTCCATACGCGGCCACTTCTGGAGCCAGCCCTCCTTGTACGCGTCGGAGGAGAGCCGGAACAGATTGTGCAGGCCCGTTGCGTTCGCCGCCCAGATCGTCTTGTGGGTGTAGCCGCCGGAACCGGAGACGTCGTCCCGCTTCTGGTGCGGCTGGCCCCACTGGACCTTGCGCTTGTTGCGGCGGGACTCGGGCGCGACGTACGCCTCGATGCCGATGATCGGCGTGACCCCCGCCTTCTGCGCCGAGTGGAAGAAGTCGTACGCCCCGTGGAGGTTGCCGTGGTCGGACATCGCGATGTGCGTCATGCCCATCTCGTTGCAGGCGTTGAACATGTCCTTGAGCCGCGCCGCACCGTCCAGGAGCGAGTACTGGGTGTGCACGTGAAGGTGCGTGAACGGCGGCTTCGTCACGGCTGCTGCCTCCGGTGGCCGGGGATGGGGGACAGCTCGGAAGTCTACGTCGCCCCACTGACAGCGGCCGGGCACTCGGGCGTACGGTCACGCGTTGGAGGGGGCGGAAGACCTGTCCCTTTTGTCATGCGCGCGGTCAGCCGCGCGCCCCCGCACGCCAGCACCAGGAGGCACCCCGCGATGTCGGTCCCGCAGCACACTGCCGAGGAGCGCGGCGAGCAGATCCTCTCCGTCTTCGGCACCGCCTTCGGCGAGCTCCTGGCCGCGGACCCGGCGGCCTTCCGGGTCAAGTTCCGCAAGATGGCTGGCTCCGCCTTCGCCTTCTACCGGGGCGCGGCCTGCCTCTTCTACGCCGACCTGGAGGCGGAGCGGCACGGCGGCCCGTACCTGGACGAGCGGACCGGCCGGGTGTGGATCCACGGCGACCTGCACGCCGAGAACTTCGGCACCTACATGGACGCCAACGGCCGGCTGGTCTTCAACGTCAACGACTTCGACGAGGCGTACGTCGGGCCCTTCACCTGGGACCTCAAGCGGCTGTCGGCGTCCCTCGCCCTGATCGGCTACGCCAAGGCCCTCAGCGACGGGCAGATCACCGAGCTGGTGCGGATCTGCGCCGCCGCCTACCGGGAGCGGATCCACGCGCTGGCCACCGGCGCCCGCGACGACGACGTCCCGCCCTTCACCCTGGACACGGCCGACGGCCCGCTGCTGGACGCCCTGCGGGTGGCCCGGTCGCTGACCCGGTTCGGGCTGCTGGACTCGATGACCGAGATCCGCGACTTCGAGCGCCGGTTCGCGGCCGGCGGCGGGGCCGTGGAGCTGGACGCCGCCACCCGGTACAAGGTGCTGGCGGCGTTCGACGGGTACCTGGAGACGCTCCCGGAGTCGAGCCTGGCCCGGCCCGACTCGTACCGCGTGAAGGACGTGGTGGGGCGGCGCGGCATCGGCATCGGGTCGGCCGGCCTGCCGTCGTACAACATCCTCCTGGAGGGCAACAGCGACGCCCTGGAGAACGACGTCGTGATCTACATGAAGCAGGCGCAGACGCCGGCCGTCTCGCGCCATGTGACCGACGCGGCGGTGCGCGGCTACTTCCAGCACGAGGGGCACCGCACGGTGATCTCGCAGCGGGCCCTCCAGGCGCACGCCGACCCGTGGCTGGGCTGGACGGAGCTGGACGGCGCCGGGCAGCTGGTGGCGGAGGTCTCGCCGTACGCGGTGGACCTGGACTGGTCGGACATCGACGACCCGGAGGAGATGGCGGCGACCGTCGCCGACCTGGGCCGGGCGACGGCCACCATGCACGCGGCGGCGGACGACGAGAGCGGCCACTCCCTGGTGCCGTTCTCCACCGAACGCGCCATCGACGCGGCGATCGCCGCCGACGAGGAGGGCTTCGGGGAGCTGCTGGTGGACTTCGCGCACACCTACGGCGCCCGCGCCCGGGCGGACCACCAGATCTTCGTCGACCTGTTCCGCAACGGCCGCATCCCGGGCCTCCAGGAGCTGCCCGGGGCGGGCCGGGGAGCTTGACGGGGCCTTTAAGGACCCCTTACGCGAGGGCGTGGCACACTCACGAGCGATGGACGACATATCCGGGACCCGGCTCAGGTGGCTGCGGGCGGCGTTCTTCACGGCCCTGGTCGTGACGCTGTCCGTGGCCTCCCATGTGCTGCTGTCCGGGGTGCCGCTGCCCCCGGCGACGGTCGCCGGGGTCGCCGCCGCCGTCTTCGGCGTCGCGTACGCCCTGGCGGGCGCCGAGCGCGGCTTCTGGGGCATCGCCGGGCTGCTCGTCCCGCTGGAACTGGCCGCCGACACCGTGTTCACCGCCGGGCAGCACGTCTGCTACGGCCCGGCGGGCGGCCCCGTGGCGGGGCCCCTGCGGTCGGTGGGCGTCGACGTGCTGTGCGGGGGCGCCGTGGGCACCCCGCTGCCCGGGGTCGTCGCCCCCGAGAGCGGGGCCGCCGCCCTGCTGCGCTCCCCCGACCCGGCGCTGCCCTGGCTGCTGCTGGCCGCGCACGTCGCGGTGGGGCTCCTCGCCTCGGCCTGGCTGCGGCGCGGCGAGAGCGCGCTGGCCGGGCTGGTGCGGTCGGTGGCCGCCCTGGCGTTCCGGCCGCTGCTGCTGGCGGTCGCCGCGGTGCGCGCGGCGGACGGCCGGGGCGCGCGGCGCCTGCCCCGCACGGCCGCCGCGCCGCGCCCGTCGCGTACGCGGCTGCTCGTCCACTCCGTGGGACGGCGCGGACCGCCGTGCCGGGCGGCCCTGGCCGCCTGAGCCCCGCAGTCCCCCGTCACGCCCTTTTCACGGAGAACACCACCATGAGTGCACGCAACAGCCAGGCCAACAAAGCTGCCGCCCGCGAGCGGATGCGCCAGGAGCGCGAGCGCCAGGCGAAGAAGGACAAGGTCCGCCGGCAGATCACGGTCGCCGTCTCGGTCGTCGCCGTCCTGGCGGCGGCCGGCGGCGTCGGCTACGCCGTGATGCAGATGAACAAGCCGTCCCACTGGGAGGCGGCCAAGGACGCCAAGAACGTCACCGCCCCCAGGAACACCTCGGGCGAGAACGGCACCACCCTGGTGGTCGGCAAGCCGGCGGCGAAGAAGACCCTGGAGATCTACGAGGACTCCCGCTGCCCGATCTGCGCCACGTTCGAGCAGGGCGTGGGCGAGCAGATCGACAAGGACGTCGCCGCCGGCAAGTACAAGCTCCGCTACGTGGGCGCCACCTTCATCGACAACAGCGACCAGGGCGAGGGCTCCAAGAACGCCCTGTCCGCGCTGGGCGCGGCCATGGACGTCGGCCCCGAGGCGTTCCTGGACTACAAGGCGGCGCTCTACTCGGCGAAGTTCCACCCGGCGGAGAACGAGGACAAGTTCGCCAAGGACTCCTACCTGCTGGAGATCGCCGACACGGTGCCCGCCCTCAAGAGCAACGCCCGGTTCAAGAAGAACGTCGAGGAGGGCACCTTCGACGCCTGGGCGATGAAGATGTCGAAGACCTTCGACGAGAGCGGTGTCACGGGCACGCCCACGCTGAAGATGGACGGCAAGCCGGTCACCGACGCGGGCGGCCGCAACGTCCCCATGACAGCCGCCGAGTTCACCACGGCGGTCGACAAGGCCCTCAAGGGCTGAGCCCTCTCCCGCCCGGCACGCGCGCGTGCCGGGCGGGTCGGGGCACGGCGGGGCGGCGGGTCAGGCGGACGGCCGGGTCCGCCGGCGCCGGCGGGCGCGGCGCCCGAGGAGGAAGCCGCCCAGGGCGAGCGCGATCACCAGCAGCACGGGGGTGTTGCCGCCCGTCATCCGGACCGCGTCGTCCTTGAGGCCGCCCCAGAAGCCCTTCTCCGCGAAGCCGGTCGTGCCCCCCAGCCAGACGGAACCGTCGCCCCCGGTCACCTGCCGGTCGACGGCCGCCCGTGCGGACTCGGCGGCCCCGGGGTGGCGCTCGCGCATCTCCTCCTCCCCGACCGGGGTGAGAGCGACCCGGGTGAAGTCCGCGCCGCCGTACACATAGCGGGTGACACGGGTGACACTGCCCTCGGTCGTCCGGCGGGTGAGGTCGAACTCCTTGTGCCGGTAGGAGTGGACGTAGTCGTCGAAGACCTCCTTCGGAGTCCGGCCGCCGCCGTCGGCGGACTCCCCCGGTGCCCCGCTGCCGATCAGGGCGTCGAAGGACGTCCGGTGGCCCCGCCGGTGGCGTTCCCGGACCCACTGGGCGACGATCCGGGCCCGGAACGCCCGGCGCAGGGGCGCGTACTCCGGTGCGGTGTTGACCGCCTTCGTGATCTCGGGCAGGACCAGGGTCCGTTCCAGGTTCTCGTTGTGGGCGTCGGCCGCGGGATCGGTGCGGCAGGACCGCGCGGAGGGGTCGTCCGCGGTCAGGGACTCCGTCTTCACGTCGAGCGCCGCCCGGAGGATGTGCAACGCGTCGCCGTCCTCGTGGACTTCGACCTTCCCCGGCACGATCCACATGCGGGAGGAGAGGCAGAGGGAACCGTCGGCCGCGGTCCGGATCTCCCGCCAGAAGCGTGTGCCGGTCGCGGTGTCGGGGTGCAGGACCTTCGCCTTCGTCCGTTTCATCCGGAGGTCGGCCTCCAGCAGGACCCGGCCGGCGTTGGTCCGTCCGAGGGCGGCGTCGACGATCCGGTCCGGTTCGGCGGGATTCAGGTTGACCCAGAACGTCTGCGGGTCCAGCGCCAGCCAGGTGCGCAGGTCCGCGCCGAAGTCCCGGACGACCCGCGCGCCGAGACCGGGATCCCGCTGGTACTCGTCGGGGAGCGCCGTAGCGGAGTAGGCGTACCGGAGGCCGCCGGGCCCGTCGGAGAGGTACCGCATCTCCAGGGTGGCGAAGTCCACGCCGCCGTAGGCACCGGCCCCGGCGGGGGCGTCCAGGACCTGCTCCAGGGACCCGGTGGTGACCCGGCTCCGGCCTCCGCCGCAGTCGCCCGCTGAGGCGGCGGGCAGGGTGACCGCCAGGACCGGCCCGGCCCCGCCGCCCGGCCCCGCCGAGACGCAGTCGGTGGCGGAGCCGTCGCCCACCGGCATGGCCCGTCGCGCCTCGGCTCTCCGTCGTTCCTTGTACGCCTTGACCATCCGCACACCGCTGGCGACGATCGCACCGATCCGGTTCGTCCGCTCCCGCTTCTCGGTGGGTTCGTACGAGACGATCGACGCGAAGTTGCGCGCGGGGATCCTGATCGTCAACGCGAGGCACGCGGGACAGCGCGCCCTGTCGGAGAACCCCCCGACGGCCTTGCCCAGGAGTGCGTCGACCTCTCCGGCGGACAGCCCGAGCCTGCTCAGGAACGGCCGGAGGATCTTCTCGTGGATCAGGGCCTCGGAGTGGACGCCGGCCGCGTCGTACGCGCCGTCCGCACGGCTCGCCGGCACGTTGACGGCGGTGAGTTCCAGGACGGTGCGGTCCTCCGACAGCCCCAGGCGCTCGAAGAGCGCTTCCTTGCCCGCGTGGCGCAGCACCCTTCCGCGCCCTTCGTAGCGGCGCCTGTCGGCCTTCCGATTGCTGCCGGGGAGCGGGATGCTGAAGTCGAGCGCGCCGAACTCCTTGGTGAGCCTGCGGTACACGGGGCGCGGGTAGTCGGTCACGTCGAACCAGATGATCGCGAGGTTGCGGCTCCCGTCCTCCATGTGGAGCGCCTCGTGGGCCTCCATGCCCGCCTGTCCGAGCGGGTCCGCCATGACCTCGCGGGCGGCCTCCGCGTGCTCCCGTCCCGGGTCGGCCGGCGACGCGGCGGCGGGCCGGCCCGCGGCGGGCGCCCCCGACGCCTGCGCGGAGGGCGCCGGCGGGGCGGCGGCCAGGGCGCCCGCGGTCAGCAGGGCGGCCCCGTACCGGAGGGCCGCCCGGGCGCCGGGGAACGGGCGGTGTACGCGCAGGGCGGGGGACCTTTCCGTACGCATCCCTCACCCCCGCTCGCCGCGCCGGGACACCGCCGCCGCCCACTCGGTACGGCGCGCCCGCCGCAGCGGCTGCGCCGCCCGGTCCCTGACCACGTACAGGTGCAGCGCGAGCGGGGCCAGGAGGAGGAGCAGCGCCGCCCACACCGGCCCCGGCAGACGCAACCGCCCCAGGGGCGTGAACACGGTGGCCCGGTGCCCGAGGGTCACGTACGCCTCGTCCCCGACGGCCCGGGTGTCCAGGAAGACCAGGTTCGGGTCGTCGGCGCCCCCGCGCTGGTAGAAGCCTCCGAGCCGGTAGTAGCGCCCGTAGCGGTCCCTGCCCTCCGGGCTGAAGCGGACGGTGACCGCCTGCCCTTCGGCGAAGGCGGGGGACGGCCCGTGCTGCGCCTCGCTCCAGGTGATCCCGCACGCCATCCCCTCGCCCATGACGCAGTGCGAGGGCAGCGGCATCCGCACCGGGTGCCCGTAGCGCACGGCGTAGCCGGCCGAGCCGTGCACGGAGTGCGCGACCACGCCGAAGGCGGCGACCAGTACGGCCACGGCGACCGGCACCACGGTGAGCGTCACCCGCGCCCGGACCAGGGCCAGGACGGCCGTGGTGGCCCCGCCGGCCGCGACAAGGGCGAGCAGGGCCCACCCCGTCGCGTAGGGCGGCGGTCCGGTGACGAAGGCGGCGGCGCCCAGGCACGCCGCCGCCAGCGTCAGGGCGCCCGACGCGTGGAGCGCCAGCGGCAGACCGCGAGCGCCCCTGCGGTAGCGCAGGAACGGGACCGCCGCCGCCATCAGCACCGGGAGGGTGGCGACCGTCCGCACCAGGGTGTCGTTCGGCCCCGGGTCGGCCACCGCCAGTTCCACCAGCACGACGGCCACCAGGACGATCAGGACGACGGCGCAGCCCGCGGTCGTCTCGCCGTTCCAGCCGTCGCGCGGCTTCGCCGTGCCCTTCTCCAGCGTGACGCCCCCGGCGCCCGGGGCCTTCCCGCCGGCCCCCGGCGGGCTCGCTTCCGGTGGCGGTTCCCCGGCCCCCCAGGCGGCGATCAGGCCCGCCAGGGGCACGCCCACCACGGCGGTGACGACCGCCGCGAAGATCCCCTGCCCCACCGTCATGTGCGCCCTCCGCAGGTCTCGGGGTGTCGGGTGGCTCAACGAGGACCACCGGCCGGCAGTCACTCGGTCAGCGGTGCCCGCCCGGCACGCACGCGTGCCGGGCGGGTCGTGGCGCGGCGGGGCGGCGGGTCAGGCGGACGGCCGGGCCCGCCGGCGCCGGCGGGCGGGGCGGCGGGTGTCCGGCCGGGCGCCCGGCGCGGGGGGCGGCGACCTTCCGGCCGACGGGGCGCGTCTTTCGGCCAACGGGCGGGAGAACTCTGCGGAGTTCGCCCGCTCCGCCGCTCTACCGATCAGTAATCTGATCGGCCGTGACCAGTCGTTCTCTTTCCCCGCTCGCGGCCACCGGCCCCGTGCCCAGCCGCCGTACGGTCGTCAAGGCCGCCGCCGCGACCGCTGTCGCCGCACCCGTCCTGGCCGCCGCCCCGTCCGCCCGTGCGGACGTCCTGGCGCCGGTCTTCCTCCATGGCGTCGCCTCCGGCGACCCGCTGCCCGACGGCGTCCTGCTGTGGACGCGCGTGACCCCCTCCCCCGACGCCCTCCCCGGATCCGGCAAGGGCCCGGACACCGAGGTGAGATGGGAGGTCGCCGAGGACCGGGCGTTCTCCCGGACCGTGGCGCGCGGCGCCGTCACGGCGACGGCCGCCTCCGACCACACGGTCAAGGTCGACGTAAGGGGCCTGCGCCAGGAGACCGCCTATTACTTCCGCTTCACGGCCGGTACGGACGCCTCGCCGGCCGTCTCCCCGGTGGGCCGCACCCGCACCACCCCGGCCGCCGGCTCCACCACCGCCCGGGTCCGCTTCGGGGTGGTGTCCTGCGCCAACTGGGAGGCCGGGCACTTCTCCGCGTACCGCCACCTCGCCGACCGGAGCGACCTGGACGCCGTCCTCCACCTCGGCGACTACATATACGAGTACGAGACCGGCGGTTACCCCGCCAGTGACAAGGTCGTCCGGCCGCACCAGCCCGGGCACGAGATCGTCACCCTCGCCGACTACCGCCTGCGGCACGGCACCTACAAGACGGACCCCGCCCTCCAGGCGCTGCACGCCGCGCACCCGGTGATCGCCATATGGGACGACCACGAGTTCGCCGACGACACCTGGTCCGGCGGCGCCGACAACCACACGCCCGGCGCCGAGGGCGACTGGGCCGCCCGCGCGGCGGCGGCGAAGCGGGCCTACTTCGAGTGGATGCCGGTCCGCACCTCCACCGAGGGCACGGTCTACCGCCGGCTCCGGTTCGGCAGGCTGGCCGACCTGCACCTGCTGGACCTGCGCTCCTTCCGCTCGCAGCAGGCCCGCACCGGCAGCGGCCAGGTCGACGACCCGGAGCGGACGCTCACCGGGCGCGCCCAGCTGGACTGGCTGAAGGCCGGGCTGGCGTCCTCCGACGCCACCTGGAAGCTGGTCGGCACCTCGGTGATGATCTCGCCGGTCGCCTTCGGCTCCCTGCCCTCGCATCTGCTGGGCCCGGTCGCGGAGTTGCTGGGCCTGCCCAAGGGCGGACTGGCGGTCAACGTCGACCAGTGGGACGGCTACACCGACGACCGGCGGGAGCTGCTCGCCCACCTCACCGAGCGGTCCATCACCAACACGGTGTTCCTGACCGGGGACATCCACATGGCGTGGGCCAACGACGTCCCGGTGACCGCGGCGACCTACCCCGTCTCGCGCTCGGCGGCCACCGAGTTCGTGGTCACCTCGGTGACCTCCGACAACCTCGACGACATCCTGCACGTCGCCCCGGGCACCGTCTCCCTGGTCGCGGCCGCCGCCCTGCGGGGCGCCAACCGCCATGTGAAGTGGGTGGACATGGACCACCACGGGTACGGCGTCCTGGATGTCACCGCCGAGCACACGCAGATGGACTACTACACGATCTCGGACAAGCGGCGGCCGGACGCCACCTCGGCGTGGAGCCGTTCCTACCGGACGCGCAGCGGGACGCAGAAGGTCGAGCGCGTCAACGCCCCCGTGCGCTGACCCGCCACCGCCCGCGCCTGCGGGCGAAAACCGGCCAATCCCCGCCGCCGGCGGCGGCGGGGAGGGCCACGGCCGGGGCCGGGGTCACCGCGCCCCGGCCTCCGGCAGGTCCTCCAGGAACGACAGCGCGATCGCCCAGGTCCGCTCGGCCGCGTCCTTGTCGTGGTCGGGCAGGTCGGGGTCGGTGTACAGTGCCCGGCGCCCGGGTGGCGGAAGACCTCGGGGTCCGCGCCCGCCCGCCGCATCCGCAGGTACCAGGCGGTCAGCCAGTCGTGCGTCTCGAAGGCGTCCGGGTCGGCGACGTGCAGCTGCACCGGCAGCCCGTCCACCGAGGCGCCGTCCGCGATGTCCGACGTGCCGTGGAGCAGCAGCAGCCCGCGCGCCTTCTCGTCACCGAGCGCCATGGTCTGCGCCACCGAGGCGCCCAGCGAGAACCCCGCGTACACGAGCCCTCGCTCCGAGTACGGGGCGGCGGCGGTGACGGCCCGCCTGAGCAGCTCTTCCGTGCCGATCCGGTCCTTGATCGCCATGCCCTCCTCCAGGACGCCGGTCGTTTGACCGTCGTACAGGTCGGGCACGTGCACGTGGTGCCCGGCGGCGCGCAGCCGGTCGGCTGCGGCGTGCACGGCCGGGCGCAGCCCGTAGGCCGAGTGGAAGAGCATGATGTCCATCCGGCCATCCTGCCAGCTGGAAACCGGAGCCATGGAGAACGTACTGCGCCCGTTGACCGTCGTCGGTGGGTCGGTCGTGCTCACGCTGGTCGTCGGCTACCTCGTCGACGTCACTCTGCGCCGAGCCGACGCCCGGCATCACGAGACCCCGCTGTGGGGGCTGCTGCGCCGCTGCCGGCTGCCCCTCCAGGTGGTGCTGGTCACCGCGCTGCTGCGCGGTTCGTACCGCCAGACGCAGTGGAAGGTGATCGAGGACCACGAGACCGGGATCGGCCAGGTGCTGTCCCTGGTGCTGATCGGGGCGAGCGCCTGGCTGGTGGTGAGGATCGCCGCCGCGATAGTGGAGTCCTCCTACGCCCGGTACGCCTCGTCCACGCGTGACACCGCGCGCGTACGGCGGGTCCGCACCCAGGTCACGCTGATCATGCGGATCGTCACGGCGGTGGTCGCGGTCGTGGCGGTGGCGGCGATGCTGCTGACGTTCCCGGACTTCAAGACGATCGGTACGTCGATGCTGGCCTCCGCGGGCATCATCGGCATCGTCGCCGGTGTCGCGGCGCAGTCGACCCTGGGGAACCTCTTCGCCGGCTTCCAGATCGCCTTCGGCGACATGGTGCGCATCGGCGACACCGTCGTGGTGGACGGCGAGTGGGGCGTGGTCGAGGAGGTCACGCTCACCTTCCTGGCCGTCCGCACCTGGGACGAGCGCCGGATCACCATGCCGGTGTCGTACTTCACCAGCAAGCCGTTCGAGAACTGGTCGCGCGGCGGTGCCCAGATGACCGGCACCGTCTTCTTCCACCTGGACCACTCGGCGCCGGTCAGCCTGATGCGGGAGAAGCTCCAGGAGATCCTGGACAACTGCCCCGCCTGGGACCGCCGCGACTGGTCGCTGGCGGTGACCGACACCACGCCGAGCACCATCCAGGTGCGGGCGGTCGTCACGGCCAAGGACGCGGACGACATCTGGACCGTACGGTGCGTGGTGCGCGAGCAGCTGATCGCCTGGCTGTGCGAGAAGCACCCGTACGCCCTGCCCCGCATCGCCACCTCCGCGGCGACCCTGCCGCCCGACGGCCAGTGGCCGGAGCTGGGCAAGGCGTCGGGCCCGGTGCCGAGCGCCTCGGAGGTCCACAGCAACAACGCGGACCACTACGTCCCCGACGGCGACGCCCAGACCGCGGAGGCCCCCCGCACCGGCCGCGGCTGACGGCCCCCGGTCCGGTCTCCCGCGCCCCCGCCCTCGTACGTCCGCGGTACGCGCTCCTCAGCGCATGCTGCGGACGTCGAGCTGGCGCAGGACGCGGTCGACGACCTCCGGGTCGGCGCCCGGCTCGCTGCGGGCGGAGAGCACCTCGTGCCGGGCCGCCGACATCAGGTCCCGCTGGATGCGCTGCATCGCCCGGAACCGCTCGGCGCGCTGCGCGGTCGCCGACCGCCGCTCCTCGTCGACCAGTTCGGGGCTGATGCGCGCCCCCACGTCGAAAGCGACCCGCTGGAGCCGTTCCTGCAGCTCCTCGGGGATGTCCTCGACCTCCTGGATCTCCTTCAGGCGCCGCTTCGCCGCCCCCGCGGCCCGGACGGCGAGCTTCCGCTCCAGCTCGCGCTCCGCGTCCGTGTCGGCCCGCACCCCGAGCCGGCGCACCAGCCACGGCAGGGTGAGGCCCTGGACGACGAGGGTGGCCATGATGACGCAGAAGGCGATGAAGACGATCTCGTCGCGGGCCGGGAAGGGCGCCCCGTCCTCCGTACGCAGCGGAATGGCGAGCACCAGCGCCACCGACGCCACGCCGCGCATGCCCGACCACCACATGACGACGGTCTCCCGCCAGCTCATGGGGATCTCCTCGTCCACGTCCCGGCGTGTGTGCAGCCGTTTCGCGAGCCAGGTGGCCGGCAGCAGCCACAGCAGCCGGACGCCCACGACGCAAGCGACGACGGCCGCGCCCCAGCCCAGCATCTGCAGCTCCCGCCCGTCGGACGTGCCGAAGACGACGTGCAGCTCCAGCCCGATCAGGCCGAAGGCCACCCCGGTGACGAGGGTGTCGACGATCTCCCAGAAGGTACGGCCGGTGAGGCGGCCCATCACGTCGTCGGCGTCGGCGGCGTGCTCGGCGAGGAACAGGGCCGTGACCAGCACGGCGAGGACGCCCGAGCCGTGCAGCTCCTCGGCGAGGACGTAGGCGGCGAACGGCACCAGCAGGGTCAGCCCCGTCTGGAGGGTGGCGTCGCCCAGCCGCCCCATCGTCTTGTCGGTCAGCCACCCGAGGGCCAGCCCGAGCGCGACGGCGACCACGGCGGACAGCACCAGTTCGGCCGCCGCGCCCGTCCACGAGAAGGTGCCGCCGACGGCCGCGCCGATCGCCACGTGGTAGAGCACGATCGCCGTGACGTCGTTGAACAGCCCCTCCCCCTCCAGGATCGACACCAGCCGGCGCGGCAGGCCCAGGGAGCCGGCGACGGCGGTCGCGGCGACCGGGTCGGGCGGGGCGACCAGCGCGCCGAGCGCGACCGCTGCGGCGATGGGCAGCCCCGGCACGACGGCGTTCGCCACGGCGGCGACGGCGGCCGTGGTGACGAAGACCAGCGCCACCGCGAGCAGCAGGATCGGCCGGACGTTCGCCGCGAACTGCCGCCACGACGTCCGCTGCACCGCCGCGTACAGCAGGGGCGGCAGCACCAGCGGGAGGATGAAGTCCGGCGGGATCTCCACATTGGGCACGAAGGGCAGCAGCGCCAGCACGATGCCGGCGAGCGTCATCAGCACCGGCGCGGGCAGCCCCAGCCGCTGCCCGAGCGGCACGGTCAGCACCGCCCCGAGCAGCAGCACGAGCAGCAGAGCCAGCTGGTCCATGGTGCGCCCTCCGGCCGTTCACTCCGTCAAGATCAGGAGGTCAAGCCTGCCAGACGGGTCACAGCACCCGGCGCATCGCGCGGTGCGGGATGCCCGCGTCCGGGAACTCGCCGCCGTACGCCTCGTACCCCAGCCGCTCGTAGAAGCCGAGGGCGTGGGTCTGGGCGTGCAGGTCCACCGCCGTCAGGCCACGCGCGCGTGCGGCGTCCTCGACGGCCCGGACGAGCGCCGCGCCGACCCCGAGGCCGCGCGCGGCCCGGCTCACCGCGAGGCGGCCCAGCGACCCGACGCCCTCGGCGCCGCCGGTCTTGCCGGCCGCGTCCGCCCCGTACAGCAGCCGGCCGGTCCCCAGGGCGGCCCCGTCGGCGCGGCGGACGGCCAGCACATGCACCGCGGTCGCGTCGTACGCGTCGTACTCGATCTCCTCGGGGACGCCCTGCTCGCCGACGAAGACCTCCCGGCGCACGGCGAACCCGGCCTCCCGGTCGGCCTCGGTCAGGGCCTCCCGTACGGCGAACTCACTCACTGGCTCTCCGCCGCGATGCGGTCGAGGGCGTCCTGGAGGTCGTCCGGGTAGGTGCTCTCGAACTCGACCCAGCGGCCGTCCGCGGGGTGCTCGAAGCCCAGGCGCACGGCGTGCAGCCACTGCCGGGTCAGCCGCAGCCGCTTCGCCATCGTCGGGTCGGCGCCATAGGTCAGGTCGCCGACGCACGGGTGGCGGTGGGCCGACATGTGGACGCGGATCTGGTGCGTGCGCCCGGTCTCCAGCTTGATGTCCAGCAGGGAGGCCGCGCGGTACGCCTCGATCAGGTCGTAGTGCGTCACCGAGGGCTTGCCGTCGGCGGTGACGGCCCACTTGTAGTCGTGCTGGGGGTGGCGCCCGATCGGCGCGTCGATGGTGCCGCTCAGCGGGTCGGGGTGGCCCTGCACGAGCGCGTGGTAGCGCTTGTCGACCGTACGGCCCCGGAACTGCGCCTTGAGCAGCGTGTACGCCCGCTCCGACTTGGCCACCACCATGAGCCCGGACGTGCCGACGTCGAGGCGGTGGACGATGCCCTGCCGCTCGGCCGCGCCGGACGTCGAGATCCGGTACCCGGCCGCCGCGAGGCCGCCGATCACGGTCGTCCCGGTCCATCCGGGGCTGGGGTGGGCGGCCACGCCGACGGGCTTGACGATCACCACGATGTCGTCGTCGTCGTGCACGATCTCCATGCCCTCGACGGGCTCGGCGACGATCTGCACGGGCGCCGGGGCGCCGGGCATCTCGACCTCCAGCCACGCGCCGCCGCTGACCCGCTCGGACTTGCCGACGGCGGCGCCGTCCACGAGCACCTTCCCGGCGGCGGCCAGCTCGGCCGCCTTGGTGCGGGAAAACCCGAACATACGGGCGATGGCGGCGTCGACGCGCTCGCCCTCCAGGCCATCGGGAACGGGCAGCGTACGGATCTCGGGAAGCGTGCTCACCCGTCGAGTATGCCTTGTCAGTCCTTGTGGACGGTCCCGTCGGGGTCCAGGCCCCTGAACGACAGGATCACGATGAGGATGCCGCCGCACACGATCGCCGAGTCCGCCAGGTTGAACACGGCGAAGTGCGCGGGCGCGATGAAGTCGACGACCGCGCCCTCGAAGACGCCGGGCGAGCGGAAGATCCGGTCGGTGAGGTTGCCCAGCGCCCCGCCGAGCAGCAGGCCCAGCGCGATCGCCCAGGGCAGGCTGTAGAGCTTGCGCGCCAGCCGGATGATCACCACGATGACCGTCGCGGCGATACAGGTGAAGATCACCGTGAACGCCTCGCCCATGCCGAACGCCGCACCCGGATTGCGCACCGCCACGAACCGCAGCCAGTCACCGACGACCTGGATCGGCTCGTGGTGCTCCAGCTTGGCCACCACGAGCATCTTGCTGCCGAGATCGAGCAGGTACGCCACCAGGGCCACGAAGAACAGCGCCATGATCCGGCGCCTGCCCCGGGGCCGCTCGGCGGGCGCCGCAGCCTCGTCGTCCACATCCGGCGTACCGATGATGCGCTCCGCCTCTGCCACGTGAGTCCCTCAACCTAGGTGCCTACTGTGCACGAGGGTACGGCACACACGTACGGGTTCAGCCGCGCCGTTCCTGCTTCTGCTTGTCCTCCACGCACAGGGTGGCGCGCGGGAACGCCTGCATACGGGCCTTGCCGATGGGCTTGCCGCACACCTCGCACAGACCGTACGTCCCGGTGGCGAGCCGCTCCAGGGCGTGCTCGATCTGCTCCAGGGTGGCCCGGGCGTTGGCCGCGAGCGCCAGCTCGTGCTCCCGCGTGATGTTCTTGGTCCCGGTGTCCGCCTCGTCGTGCCCGGCGCCGTCCCCCGAGTCGCGCATCAGTCCGGACAGCGCCTGCTCGGAGGCCAGCAGCTCGGCCTGCAGGCGGGCCGCCTCGCCCTCCAGCTCCGCCCGGGCCTCGGCCACCTCCTCGGCGCTCCAGGGGTCCTCCCCGGGCCGTACGGGGAGCTCCTCGGGCGCCGTGTCGGCGATGCCCCGGGCGGGCGGTACGGCCGAGGCCGGCGCCGTGGTCACGTCCGCGGTCTTCTTCGCTGCCACTTTCCTGGCTCCTGTCTTCTCCGCGGCCTGGGCCGCCCCCTCGGCCGCGGGCGCGGCCTGATGCGTGGCCCTGGCGGCCACGCGCTTCTCCGCCTGCTCGGCGGAAGCCTTCTTGCCGGCACGGCCGGCGGTCTTGGCGGTGGTGGTCTTGGCAGTCGCCTTGGTGGTGGTCTTGGCGGGTGCCTTGGTGGTGGCTGTCTTCTTGGCGGGTGCCTTGGCCGTCTTCTTGGCGGCTGTTTTCTTGGCGGGTGCCTTCTTGGCGGCCGTTTTCTCGGCGGGTGCCTTCTTGGCGGGTGCCTTCTTGGCCGCGGTCTTCTTCGTGGCGGGGGCCGACTTCTTGGCCGGGGCCGCCTTCTTGGCGGGCGCCGGCGGGGCCTCGTCCGCGGCGGCCGTCTTCCGGGGGCGGGCCTTCGCCCGCGGGGGCGCGTCCCCGGACGCGGTGGACGCGCGCGTGCGGGACGCGGCGGGCGCCGCCGCGTCCCGGGCCGCGGCCGACGCCGTGCTCTTCTTCCCCGCCGTGTCCTTGGCCGCCGAGCCCGTGGGGGTGGCGGTGGATCTGCCGGACGCCGTCTTCTTCGCGGCGGTCTTCTTCGCCACCATCTCGCGGCCCCTTCACATATTGTGATCTTGCTCGCGAATCGTGCTGGGACGATAAATCGACTCGGGCCCCGCGGCAACGGGGCACGCCGCCCGTGCGCAGGCCCCATGCCCCCGGCAAGGACGGCCTGCATCCGTTGTGCCCAGCTCCCCGCCCGGTAATCCGCCGGGAAACCGGCCCCGGCCCGGCCTCCGGCCCGGTGGTGCGCGGGTGGCCATTCGGGTCAGTGCGAAATGCGGTCGGCCGCTGTCCGGGTGGGCCCGTACACTTGGGCGCAGCGAAAGGCTTGGATGGGGACGAGTAGCGTCGTACGCAGCCATGAGCGACCCGGGGACGGTGAGAGCCCGGGGGCGAGCCCGATGTGAAGCATCACCCCGGAGCCGCCGGAAGAACGCCCGCGGGACGCCCGGGGGCCAGTAGAACCGGCATCGCGACCCCAATGAGGGGGCTCAGGACGCCCACGAGGCGCCCGGGGCCAAGGAGGGTGGTACCGCGGGAGCCGCGCCAGCGCGGGCGCTCTCGTCCCTCCGACGGAACGAGCAACAGTCCGCCGGAGGTTTCGATGTCGCAGTACCGCCAGGTACCCGCCCAGGTCGACCTGCCCGCGCTCGAGCACGCCGTGCTCGATTTCTGGCGCGAGGCGAAGGTCTTCCAGAAGTCCCTCGACCAGTCCGAGGGCCGCCCCGAGTGGGTCTTCTACGAGGGCCCGCCCACCGCCAACGGCATGCCCGGCGCCCACCACATCGAGGCCCGCGTCTTCAAGGACGTGTTCCCCCGCTTCCGCACCATGCGCGGCTACCACGTGGCCCGCAAGGCAGGCTGGGACTGCCACGGCCTGCCGGTCGAGCTGGCCGTCGAGAAGGAGCTGGGCTTCTCCGGCAAGAAGGACATCGAGGCGTACGGCATCGCCGAGTTCAACGCCAAGTGCCGGGAGTCGGTGACCCGCCACACCGACGCGTTCGCCGAGCTGACGACCCGCATGGGCTACTGGGTCGACCTGGACGACGCGTACCGGACGATGGACCCGGAGTACGTCCAGTCGGTCTGGTGGTCCCTGAAGGAGATCTTCGGCAAGGGCCTGCTGGTCCAGGACCACCGCGTCGCCCCCTGGTGCCCCCGGTGCGGCACCGGCCTGTCCGACCACGAGCTGGCCCAGGGCTACGAGACGGTCGTGGACCCCTCGGTCTACGTCCGCTTCCCGGTGACCTCCGGCCCCCTGGCCGGCGAGGCCGCCCTGCTCGTGTGGACCACGACCCCCTGGACGCTGGTCTCCAACACGGCCGTCGCCGTCCACCCCGGGGTGACCTATGTGGTCGCCACCGACGGCACGGAGAAGCTGGTCGTCGCCGAGCCGCTCCTGGAGAAGGCCCTCGGCGAGGGCTGGGAGGCCACCGGCCAGTCCTTCACCGGCGCCGAGATGGAGCGCTGGACCTATGAGCGCCCCTTCGAGCTGATCGAGTTCCCGGCCCCCGCCCACTACATCGTCAACGCCGAGTACGTCACCACCGAGGACGGCACGGGTCTGGTCCACCAGTCCCCCGCCTTCGGTGAGGACGACCTCAAGGTGTGCCGCGCCTACGGCCTGCCCGTGGTGAACCCGGTGCGCCCCGACGGCACCTTCGAGGAGGACGTGCCGCTGGTCGGCGGCCAGTTCTTCAAGAAGGCCGACGAGGACCTCACCGCGGACCTCCAGGCCCGGGGGCGGCTCTTCAAGCACATCGCGTACGAGCACAGCTATCCGCACTGCTGGCGCTGCCACACCGCGCTGCTCTACTACGCGCAGCCCTCCTGGTACATCCGCACCACGGCCGTCAAGGACCGCCTGCTCCAGGAGAACGAGAACACCAACTGGTTCCCGGACTCCGTCAAGCACGGCCGCTTCGGCGACTGGCTGACGAACAACATCGACTGGGCGCTCTCCCGCAACCGCTACTGGGGCACCCCGCTGCCCATCTGGCGCTGCGAGGACGACCACCTCACCTGCGTCGGCTCGCTCGCCGAGCTGTCCGAGCTGACGGGCACCGACCAGTCGGGCCTCGACCCGCACCGCCCGTACATCGACGAGGTGACCTTCCCCTGCCCCACCTGCCGGGCGACGGCCACCCGCGTCCCCGAGGTCATCGACGCCTGGTACGACTCGGGGTCGATGCCCTTCGCGCAGTACGGCTACCCGTACAAGAACAAGGACCTGTTCGAGAAGCGCTACCCGGCGCAGTTCATCTCGGAGGCCATCGACCAGACCCGCGGCTGGTTCTACACCCTGATGGCCGTCGGCACGCTCGTCTTCGACAAGTCGTCGTACGAGAACGTCGTCTGCCTCGGCCACATCCTCGCCGAGGACGGCCGGAAGATGTCCAAGCACCTGGGCAACATCCTCCAGCCCATCCCGCTCATGAACCAGCACGGCGCCGACGCGGTCCGCTGGTTCATGGCGGCCGGCGGCTCGCCCTGGGCGGCCCGCCGCGTGGGCCACGGCACCATCCAGGAAGTGGTCCGCAAGACGCTCCTCACGTACTGGAACACGGTCGCCTTCCAGGCCCTGTACGCCCGCACCTCCGGCTGGGCGCCCGGCGAGGCCGACCCGGCCCCGGCCGACCGCACCGTCCTGGACCGCTGGCTCCTGTCCGAGCTGCACGCGCTGACCGACCAGGTCACGCAGGCCATGGAGGCGTACGACACCCAGCGCGCCGGCAAGCTGCTGTCCGCCTTCGTCGACGACCTCTCCAACTGGTACGTACGCCGCTCCCGGCGCCGCTTCTGGCAGGGCGACAAGGCGGCCCTGCGCACGCTGCACGAGGTCGTCGAGACCGTCACCCGGCTGCTGGCCCCGCTCACGCCGTTCATCACCGAGCGCGTGTGGCAGGACCTGGTCGTCCCGGTCACCCCGGACGCGCCCGAGTCGGTGCACCTGTCCAGCTGGCCGGAGGCCGACCTGTCGGCCATCGACCCCACCCTGTCCACGCAGATGGCGCTGGTGCGCCGCCTGGTCGAGCTGGGCCGCGCCACGCGCGCGGAGTCGGGCGTCAAGACCCGCCAGCCGCTCTCCCGCGCCCTGGTCGCCGCCGCGGGCTTCGAGACACTGTCCCCGGAGCTGCGCGCCCAGATCACGGAGGAGCTGAACGTATCCTCGCTGGCGAGCCTCTCCGAGGTGGGCGGCTCCCTCGTCGACACCACCGCCAAGGCCAACTTCCGGGCCCTCGGCAAGCGGTTCGGCAAGGGCGTCCAGGACGTGGCGAAGGCGGTCGCCGCCGCCGACGCCGCGGCGCTGTCGCTCGCGCTGCGCGACGGGGAGGCCACGCTCGACGTGAACGGCGAGACGATCACGCTCGCCCCGGACGAGGTGATCATCACGGAGACGCCGCGCGAGGGCTGGTCGGTCGCCTCCGACGCGGGGGCCACGGTCGCCCTGGACCTGGAGATCACCCCGGAGCTGCGCCGTGCCGGCCTGGCCCGGGACGCGATCCGCCTGATCCAGGAGGCCCGCAAGAACAGCGGCCTGGACGTCGCCGACCGGATCGCCCTGCGCTGGGAGTCCACCGACCCGGAGGTCGTCGCGGCGCTGGCGGACCACACGGAGCTGATCGCCGACGAGGTGCTGGCGACGGACTTCTCGTCCGCCGACGCGGACGACACGTACGGCGCCCCGTTCACCGACGAGGGCCTGTCGCTCACGTTCCGCCTCCGCAAGGCCTGACCCACCCGGCGGCCGGGCACCCCCCACGGTGCCCGGCCCCCCGTTGTGGGCAGTCGTCCCGCAGGGCGATGGGGGTCCCCCCTGCTCGAGCGAAGCCGAGAGCTTGGGGGAGGGTGGGCACAACGGGTGCCCCCGAGGGCGGTGCCTCGGCGGTGCGGTGCACCCCGGTGGGGGTGGGGCGGGGCCCCTCCGGGCTCGCCTCCTCGCGGTCGGCGGGGCACCCAGCCGGAAAGGGTGCCGTCACTCGCCGCCAACCGCTGCGGGGGCGACCCTGCACGGCCCCACCCCGGCGCGTCGCCGACTGCGGGTCGTCGGTGGGGCCACGTACGAACGGGCCGGGGCCCGGGACGGTGTTCGTCCCGGGCCCCGGCCCGACTGCCTGCCGACGGCTACGCGCTCGGCGCCCGCCTCAGTTGTCGTCCTCGTCGATGAGGAAGCCCCGCATCGGCGACGGCGCCTGCTGCATCGGCTGCGGCGCCTGCGGCCGCACCGGTGCCATCGGCTGCGTCATCGCGGGCGACATCTGCTGCTGGCCGCCGTAGGACGGGCCACCGCCCATCGACGGGCCGCCGCCCATGGTCTGGTTGCCGCCGTACGACGGGGCGCCCGCGCCCGCGGACGCCATCGACGGGGACGGCGGCAGCGACGGCGCGGCGGACGGGGTCCGCGGCGGGGCCAGCGAGTCGTCGGACTGGGTCTCCAGCTGGCGGAGCTGGCTCTCCAGGTACGACTTCAGGCGCGTACGGTACTCGCGCTCGAAGCCCCGCAGGTCCTCGACCTTGCGCTCCAGCGTGGCGCGGGCCGACTCCAGCGAGCCCATCGCGACGCGGTGCTTCTCCTGGGCGTCCCGCTCCAGGGCGTCGGCCTTGGCGCGGGCGTCGCGCTCCAGGCCCTCGGCGCGCGAACGGGCCTCGCCGACGATCTTGTTGGCCTCGGAACGGGCCTCCGCGATCGCCTGGTCGGCCGTCTGCTGGGCGAGGGAGAGGACGCGGGCCGCGCTGTCGCCGCCGGGGCCCTGGCCGGGCTGGGGCATCTGCGGGCCGTGACCGCCCATGGGGCCGCCCATCGGGCCACCCATGGGACCGCCCTGCATCGGGCCGGGGCCCATCGGGCCGCCCTGCGGGCCACCGTGGCTGGGACCGGCCGGCAGCTGGGGCGCTCCGCCGGGCAGCTGGGGCGGACCCATCTGCGGCGGCTGCTGCTGGACCGGCGGACCCGATATCCCGGCGGGCACGGGGGCGCCGGGACCCACGGGGCGGTCCTGCTGCTCCGGAGGCTTGCGCATGCCCTGCTGCTGCTGGTTCTGGGCGGCCGCGCGCGTGGCGGCGGCCAGCTTGGCGCGCAGGTCCTCGTTCTCACGGAGCAGTCGCGTCAGTTCGGCTTCGACCTCGTCGAGGAAGGCATCGACCTCGTCCTCGTCATAGCCTTCTCGGAGGCGGACGGTCGTGAACTGCTTGTTCCGCACGTCCTCGGGGGTCAGCGGCATCTTTCCTTCACCTCTACGTAGTCGTCGGCAGTCGGCAGGACCGTATCGCTACACCCTCATCATGAAGCTGTTCACGATGAAGATCAGGATGTAGACGATGATCATCAGAACGAAGAAGGACAGGTCGAGTGCCACGCCCCCGAGACGCAGCGGCGGGATGAACCGCCGCAGAAGCTTCAGTGGTGGATCGGTGACAGTGTAGGTGGCCTCAAGAACGACCACCATCGCCTTCCCGGGTTCCCATGAACGGGCGAACTGGAAGACGTAGTCCATGACCAGCCGGAAGATCAGGACGACAAGGAAGCACATCAGAGCGATGTAGATCACTTGTAGTGCGACGCTCATCCCGCGCTTCCCTCTCCCCTGAACCCATGTCCACCGGCCCTCCGGCCGGTCGTTCCCGGTGTCGTGCTCTCAGCTCTGGTTGAAGAATCCGCCCTCTGCGATGCGGGCCTTGTCCTCCGCCGTGACATCGACGTTAGCAGGCGACAACAGGAACACCTTCTGCGTCACTCGCTCAATGCTGCCATGCAGCCCGAAGACGAGACCGGCGGCAAAGTCGACAAGTCGCTTCGCATCCGTGTCGTCCATCTCCGTGAGGTTCATGATCACGGGCGTGCCCTCGCGGAAGTGTTCCCCGATGGTACGGGCCTCGTTGTAGGTCCGGGGGTGGAGCGTGGTGATGCGGTAGGGCTCCCGCTCGGACACGACCTTGGGCATGATCACCGGTGCGTTCTTCTCCAGGCTCGGGCGTTCAGGTGTGATGGATGCCACGGGTGCGATTCGCGCCGGACGTCCGCTTTCAGCGGGAAGCGGAACGGGTTCGCGCTGCACGGGGGGCTGCGTCACCACCCGTACCGGCTCCTCCCGCTCCGCCTGGTGCGAGACCTGGTGCGGTCCCTGGTGGGCGGCCTGGTGCGGGGGCTGGTGGCGCCGTCGGTCGCGCTCGGGCTCCGGCTCCAGCTCGGGTTCGAAGTCGTCATCGGGGTCGAAGCCCCGGCCGTCGTACCCATCGTCCTCCACGAGGCCGAGGTAGACCGCCATCTTGCGCATCGCGCCGGCCATTCTCTGAGTCCTCCGCTCTGTGGTGGATCGCCCTCACCATTAGTGGGCACTGCGTCACCAACTGCCCGCGATCCACAAGGCATGTCCGCTGTTCGGCGGAAATGACCATATTTTCTGCTGTGGTCCGACTTGCTTTGCGACGTTACCCGAGCCGGGGTCGGTCTCCGAGTACCGCCGTACCGATGCGTACATGTGTCGCTCCGGCCGCCACGGCGTCCTCGAGGTCCGCACTCATCCCTGCTGACACCATGTTCGCAGCAGGATGGGACGTGCGCAGGCGGGACGCCAATTCCATCAGCCGGTCGAAGGCGGCCCGTTGGCGCCCGGCGTACGGACCGGCGAGCGGGGCGACCGTCATCAGCCCGCCGAGCCGGAGGCCGGGCGCGGCCTCCACCGCGGCGGCCAACTCCTCGATCCCGTCCGGTGCGACACCCCCGCGGTCGCCGCGCGCCCCGGCCTCGGCGTCCAGGGCCACCTGGACCAGGCACCCCAGCTCGCGCCCGGCGCGCTCCGCGGCGGACGAGAGTGCGCCGACGAGCTTCAGCCGGTCGACCGACTGCACCTGGTGGGCGTAACCCACCACGGAGCGGACCTTGTTGGTCTGCAACTGGCCCACGAAGTGCCACGTCAGGTCGAGGTCCGCGCAGGCGGCGGCCTTGGGAGCGGCGTCCTGGTCGCGGTTCTCGGCGACATGGCGGACGCCCAGCTCGTGCAGCAGCCGTACATCGCCGGCGGGGTAGGTCTTGGTGACCACGATCAGGGTCACCTCCTCGCGCGGGCGGCCGGCGGCGGCGCACGCCGCGGCGATGCGCTCCTCCACGCGCGCGAGGTTCTGGGCCAGTTCGGTCCTGCGGTCCGTCATCACGTGGTGTCCAACCAGACATGTCCGGCGAGCCGCCCGGTCGTACGGTCGCGGCGGTACGAGTAGTGGTCGCGCGACTCGAGCGTGCAGACGCCCGAAGCGCGCCGGTCGCGCACGCCCAGCGCGCCGAGCTGGGCGTGCACGCCGGCGGTCACGTCCACCGCGGGAGTGCCCCAGCTCGTCTCGGCGTACGCCTCCGGTACGACGGCGGCCACCTCGTCCCGCATGGCGGCGGGGACCTCGTAGCAGCGTCCGCACACGGCCGGGCCGGTACGGGCGACGATCCGGGCGGGGTCGGCGCCGAGCGCGATCATGGCCTGCACGGTGGCCGGAACGATCCCGGCGACCATGCCGGGGCGGCCCGCGTGCGCCGCGCCCGCCACACCCGCGACCGGGTCGGCCAGCAGGACGGGCGTGCAGTCGGCGGTGAGCACGGCGAGGGCGAGCCCGCGCCGGGCGGTGACGATCCCGTCCACCGCGGGGACCGGCGCGCCGGCCTCCCAGGGGCCGTCGACCACGGCGACGTCCCGGCCGTGCACCTGGTTCATCCACACCACGTCGCGCGGGTCCAGCCCCAGCGCCTTCGCGGCCAGGCCGCGGTTCTCGGCGACGGCGCCGGGGTCGTCCCCGACCGCCCCGCCGAGGTTGAGCTCTTCGTACGGAACGGCGCTCACCCCGCCCCACCGGTCGGTGAAGGCGAAGTGCGCGCCGTTCTCGGAGTCGTGCTGCCCTATCACGTCACACGGTCACTTCAGGAAGTCCGGGACGTCGAGCTCCTCGGCCGAGGTGTCCGGGTACGGGCGGGCCGGCGGGACCGCGGGCGGGGTGACCGACAGGGAGCTGTCGGACGCCGCCGGGGCCGGCTCGGCGGCCGGGGCCGGGGCGGGCTCCTCCCGGACCGGGACGGTGCCGAGGCCGCTCGCCGGGCGGGAGCTCTCGGTGGAGCGCGCCGGGGGTGCCGGCTCCTCGCGCTTGTTCGAGCCCGCGCTGAGGATGTTGTCGCGCCGGGCGGGCGGCTGGCCGCCGTCGAAGCCGGCCGCGATGACCGTGACCCGGACCTCGTCACCGAGGGCGTCGTCGATGACGGCACCGAAGATGATGTTGGCCTCGGGGTGCGCGGCCTCGCTGACCAGCTGGGCGGCCTCGTTGATCTCGAACAGGCCGAGGTCCGACCCGCCGGAGATGGAGAGCAGCACGCCCCGGGCGCCGTCGATGGACGCCTCCAGGAGCGGCGAGGAGATCGCCATCTCGGCCGCGGCCACCGCGCGGTCGTCGCCGCGGGCGGAGCCGATGCCCATGAGCGCGGAACCGGCCTCGGACATGACCGACTTGACGTCGGCGAAGTCGAGGTTGATCAGGCCCGGGGTGGTGATGAGGTCGGTGATGCCCTGGACGCCGGAGAGCAGCACCTGGTCGGCGGACTTGAACGCGTCCAGCACGCTGACCTGGCGGTCCGAGATGGACAGCAGCCGGTCGTTGGGGATGACGATGAGGGTGTCGACCTCTTCGCGGAGCTCGGCGATGCCGTCCTCCGCCTGGTTGGCGCGGCGCCGGCCCTCGAAGGTGAACGGCCGGGTGACCACGCCGATGGTCAGGGCGCCCAGCGAGCGCGCGATGTTGGCGACGACGGGTGCGCCGCCGGTGCCGGTGCCGCCGCCCTCGCCGGCGGTGACGAAGACCATGTCGGCCCCCTTGAGGACCTCCTCGATCTCCTCGCGGTGGTCCTCTGCCGCCTTGCGACCGACTGCCGGGTTGGCCCCGGCCCCGAGTCCGCGGGTGAGTTCGCGGCCGACGTCGAGCTTGACGTCGGCGTCGCTCATCAACAGCGCTTGCGCGTCCGTGTTGATGGCGATGAACTCGACGCCCTTGAGACCGACCTCGATCATTCGGTTGATGGCATTGACACCACCGCCGCCGACACCGATGACCTTGATGACTGCGAGGTAGTTCTGCGGTGCTGCCACGTCGAAGGCCTCTCGCCTCGAGTTACGTGTCGCCACTGCGCGGTGGTCCCGCGCCGTGACGACGGATGCCGATGGGACGGTCCGAAACGCCGACCCAAACCCTAACGTTGAAGTTTAGGGTTACCAGTGTCTCTGTTCGCTGGACTCTTCCGAACAGGACACTAAGTCGACAAGTGGCGCACGTTCAACGAACACGCCGAACCTCCCGTTTTTCTTTTCACCCTATGTGATCACCCATAGCGCTGACCAACCAGGGTGCTGGCCAGCGCATATGTGCGTCAACTCCGCGACGCCGCAGGGGCGGTCGGGGCGCTCACGTCGAAGTGCCCCGCTTTGGGAGCCGCCTTCATCAGTGCGGTGAGCGCACGGGCTTTCGCCTCGCCGTGCTCGCCGCTCCCCCACACCACCGTGCGCCCGCCGGTCAGCTCCAGGGTGATGGAGTCGTACGACAGGACCTTGAGCACCTTGGTGTCCCGGGCGACCCGGGCCGGGAGGTCGCCCGCCACCCCGACGGCCTCGACGGTCAGCCGCTCGGCGCCGAACCGCCGCAGGCTGGGCGACTGAGCCGCCGTCAGCTGCAGCAGGGGCACCCCCTTCGGCGCACTGGCCGCGTCGACCGTGGCGAATCGCACACCCTTGGCGTCGACCTCGGTGATCCTGCCGTTCTTCTCCGTGAGCAGGACCGGGGTGCGCTCCACCACGTTCACTCCGACCCCGTCCGGCCAGGAGCGGACCACCTCCACCGAGTCCACCCGGCGCAGCGCACGCCGCACCCGGTCCTCGATCTCGCCGGTGTCCACCGAGGCCAGGGGCGTGCCCACCGGCACCTCGGCGGCCGCCCGGAGCTGGGCGGGTGTCAGGACCCGGGTGCCGGAGGTGGTGACCCGCTCCACCCGCAGCCAGGAGGAGCCGTACAGGAGCCACAGCACCCCGGTGAGCAGCGCCAGGGCGGCCAGGGCGAGGAGCAGGGCGCGGGGGCCGGGCAGCGAGCGCCACCGGCGGCGCGGCCGGGCCGGGGACGACCCGGCGGACCCTGCGGCGGACCGCTTACCGCCGCGGGGGCCCGGCTTGCCGCGCTCGGTGGTGGTCGTCGGCCCGGCCATGCTCCCTGCCTCCTCACGCCCTGTGGCGTGCCGCGATCGCCTCGTAGACCATGCCGACGAGCAGGTCGTCGGCGTCCCGGCGGCCGAACTCGGCGGCGGCGCGGGACATCTCGTACAGCCGGTGCGGGTCGGAGAGCACCGGGAGCACCTGGCCCTGGACCCACTGGGGCGTCAGCTCGGCGTCGTCGACCAGCAGTCCGCCGCCGGCCTTGACCACCGGCTGGGCGTTCAGCCGCTGTTCGCCGTTGCCGATGGGCAGCGGTACGTACGCGGCGGGCAGTCCGACGGCGGAGAGTTCGGCGACGGTCATCGCGCCCGCGCGGCAGAGCATCATGTCGGCCGCGGCGTACGCGAGGTCCATCCTGTCCACGTACGGTACCGGGACATAGGGCGGCATCCCGGGCATGTTGTCGACGTGTGGCAGTTCGTTCTTCGGGCCGACCGCGTGCAGGATCTGGATGCCGGAGCGCTGGAGGACCGGGGCGACCTGCTGGACCACCTCGTTGAGGCGGCGGGCGCCCTGGGAGCCGCCCGAGACCAGCAGGGTGGGGAGGTTGGGGTCCAGCCCGAAGGCGGCGCGGGCCTCCGGGCGGACCCGGGCGCGGTCGAGCGTGGCGATGGTGTGCCGCAGCGGGATGCCGATGTACCGGGCGCCGCGCAGCTTGCTGTCGGGCGTGGCGACGGCGACCCCGGCCGCGTACCGGGAACCGATCTTGTTGGCGAGGCCGGGCCGGGCGTTGGCCTCGTGGACGACGATCGGCACGCCGAGCCGTTTGGCGGCCAGGTAGCCGGGCAGGGCCACGTACCCGCCGAAGCCGACCACGCAGTCGGCCTTGGTGCGCTCGAGGATCTGCTCGGCGGCCTTGATGGTGCCGCGCAGCCGGCCCGGGACGGTGATCAGCTCGGGCGTGGGCTTGCGCGGCAGCGGGACGGCCGGGATCAGCGCCAGCTCGTAGCCCCGCTCCGGTACGAGCCGGGTCTCCAGGCCCCGCTCCGTGCCGAGGGCCGTGATCCCCACGGTCGGGTCCTGCCTGCGCAGGGCGTCCGCGAGGGCGAGCGCGGGCTCGATGTGGCCGGCGGTCCCCCCACCGGCGAGTACGACATGCACCGAAATTCACCGCTCTCCGGACGGACGCTTCTTGACGCGCCGTCGCATCGACTTCCAACTCACCCCGGCCCGTTTGCCCCGGCCGGGCTGTCGCATGGCCAGGGCCGCCTTCGCCGCGGGCTCCTCCCGCGCGAAGGCGATGAGCAGACCGACGGCGAACATGGTCGGCAGCAGGGCGGAACCTCCGTAGGAGAACAGCGGGAGCGGGACACCGGCGATCGGCAGCAGGCCGAGCACCGCACCGATGTTGACCACGGCCTGCGCCGTGATCCAGGTGGTCACACCTCCCGCGGCGTACCTCACGAAGGGGTCCTCCGTGCGTCCGGCCACGCGGATACCCGCATAGCCTAGAGCCGCGAACAGGGCCAGTACCGACAGCGTCCCCGCCAGGCCCAGTTCCTCCCCGGTGATGGCGAAGATGAAGTCGGTGTGGGGCTCGGGGAGTTGGCCCCATTTTTCCACACTCGCCCCCAGCCCCGATCCGAACCAGCCGCCCGACGCCAGAGCATAGATCCCGTGCACGGCCTGCCAGCAGGAGTCCCCCGGGCCGGGCTCGGTGGCGCCGATGCAGGCCAGCCGCGCCATCCGGTTCTCGTTGGTCCGGATCAGCATGACCCCGATCGCGGCGGCGACCGCCAGCACCCCCACGAACAGCCGGGTGGGCGCCCCGGCCAGCCACAGCAGGCCGAAGAGGATCGCGGTGAGGATGATCGCGGTGCCCATGTCGCCGCCCAGCATGATCAGGCCGAGGAGCAGGAAGGCGATGGGGACGAGCGGCACCAGGAGGTGCTTCCACTGGGTCAGCAGCCGTCTGTCCTGCTTGCGGGCCAGCAGGTCGGCGCCCCACAGGATCAGCGCGAGCTTGCCGAACTCGCTGGGCTGGAGCTGGAAGGGGCCGCCGAGGTAGATCCAGTTCTGGTTGCCGTTGACCGCGTGCCCTATCCCGGGGATCTGGACCAGGATCATCAGGAAGACGGTGCCCACGAGCAGCGGGTAGGCCAGCGCCCGGTGCAGCTTGGCCGGGACGCGGGAGGCGAACAGCAGCAGCCCGGTGCCGATGGCGGCGGCCAGGAACTGCTTGCGGAAGAAGTACGTGTCGGACAGCGACAGCTCCAGCGCCTTGATCTGCGACGCCGAGTAGACCATCACCAGGCCCAGGACGGTGATCAGCAGGCTGGCGCCGAGGATCACGTAGTACGCGGTCAGCGGGCGGTCCCAGGCCCGGCGGGCCCGCTCGTAGAGGCCGCGCGCCCCGCTGCCGCGCGGCGGGCGCGGGACGGGGACCCGCCGGGGCCGGCCGGGCGTCCGGCCCCCGGTGGGGGGCCGCCGCAGCCCGGCGGCCCGGCCGCGCAGGGCGAGCCCGGCGGCGCGGGCGCGGGCGGCCCGGAGGGCGGGCCGTACGGCGAGGCCCTTCGGGACGGGGCCCGCGCGGTGCGGTGGGTACGCGGCGGCGTGGTCGGCCGGCATGGTCGCTGTCCCCTCCAGTCGTGCCCGGCGCGGCCGGACCTGGTGGCTGTCAGGCGCGCTCGGCGGCGAGGGCGCGGACCGCGTCCGCGAAGGCCTCGCCCCGCTTGTTGTAGTTGACGAACATGTCCATCGAGGCGCAGGCCGGGGCGAGCAGGACGGTGTCCCCGGGCCGGGCCAGCTCCGCCGCTTCGCGGACCGCCGCGGACATCGCCCCAGTGTCGGTCCGGTCGAGGTCGACGACCGGCACCTCGGGCGCGTGTCGCGCGAGGGCTTCCCGGATCAGGGCGCGGTCGGCGCCCATCAGCACCACGCCGCGCAGCCGCTTCGCCGACCCCGCCACCAGCTCGTCGAAGGTGGCGCCCTTGGCGAGGCCCCCGGCGATCCAGACGATCGGGTCGTACGCGGCGAGCGACGCCTCGGCGGCGTGGGTGTTGGTGGCCTTGGAGTCGTCGACGTACCGGACGCCCTGGACCTCCTCCACCAGCTCGATGCGGTGCGGGTCGGGCCGGAAGGCCCGCAGTCCGTCCCGTACGGCGGTGGCGGGGACGCCGAAGGCGCGGGCGAGGGCCGCCGCGGCGAGCGCGTTGGCGATGTTGTGCGGCGCCGGCGGGTTCACGTCGGCGACGGAGGCGAGTTCCTGGGCCTGCTTCTGCCGGTCCTCGACGAAGGCCCGGTCCACCAGCAGGTCCTCGACCACGCCGACCTGGGAGGGGCCGGGGGTGCCGAGGGTGAAGCCGATGGCGCGGCAGCCCTCCTCGACGTCGGCCTCGCGCACCAGGTCCTCGGTCGCCTTGTCGGCGGTGTTGTAGACGCAGGCGATCCGGTTGCCCTCGTAGATACGGCCCTTGTCGGCGGCGTACGCCTGCATGGAGCCGTGCCAGTCGAGGTGGTCGGGGGCGAGGTTGAGGACGGCGGCGGAGTGGGCGCGGACGGAGGGCGCCCAGTGGAGCTGGTAGCTGGACAGCTCGACGGCGAGGACGTCGTACTCCTCGTCGCCGAGGACGGCGTCGAGGAGGGAGACGCCGATGTTGCCGACGGCGGCGGTCCGCAGGCCGGCCGCCTCCAGGATGGCCGCGAGCATCCGTACGGTGGTGGTCTTGCCGTTGGTGCCGGTGACGGCGAGCCAGGGCGCGGCGCCGGGGCCGCGCAACCGCCAGGCCAGCTCCACGTCGCCCCAGACCTCCACGCCGGCCTCGGCCGCGGCGGTGAACAGCGGCTTGTCCGGCTGCCAGCCGGGGGTGGTGACGACCAGTTCGGTGCCCTCCGGCAGGGTGTCCCCGTCGCCGAGGCGGACGGTGACGCCCTCGGCGCGGAGCTCCGCCGCCTGGGCGCGGGAGCGCTCGTCGTCGCCGTCGTTGACGACGGTGACGCGCGCTCCCAGGCCGGCCAGGACGCGGGCGGCGGGGATGCCGCTCACGCCCATGCCGGCGACGGTGACGTGCTTGCCCTGCCAGGAGGTACTCACTTGTCGGCTGCCCATCCCGCGTAGAAGAGGCCGAGTCCGACGATCACGCACATGCCCTGGATGATCCAGAAGCGGACCACCACAAGGACTTCGGACCAGCCCTTGAGTTCGAAGTGATGCTGGAGCGGCGCCATCCGGAAGACCCGCTTCCCGGTCATCCGGAACGAGCCGACCTGGATGACGACGGAGAGGGTGATCAGGACGAACAGGCCGCCGAGAAGCGCGAGCAGCAGCTCCGTGCGGGAGCAGATCGCGAGGCCCGCGAGCGCGCCGCCGAGGGCGAGCGAGCCGGTGTCACCCATGAAGATCTTGGCCGGTGAGGTGTTCCACCACAGGAAGCCGAAGCAGGCGCCCATCAGCGCCGAGGCGACGACGGCGAGGTCGAGCGGGTCGCGCACCTCGAAGCAGGCGTTGGGGTTGGTCAGGGTGTCGGCGTTGGCGCACGACTCCTGGAACTGCCACAGGCCGATGAAGGTGTACGCGCCGAAGACCATCACGGAGGCGCCGGTGGCGAGGCCGTCCAGGCCGTCCGTGAGGTTCACGCCGTTCGACATGGCGAGGATCATGAACAGCGCCCAGACCACGAACAGCACCGGGCCGATGGACCAGCCGAAGTCGGTGATGAAGGAGAGCTTGGTGGACGCGGGGGTCTGGCCGCGGGTGTCGGCGAACTGGAGCGCCAGGACGGCGAACGCGATGCCGACGATGAGCTGTCCGGCCATCTTCGCCTTGGCCCGCAGGCCCAGCGACCGCTGCTTGACGATCTTGATGTAGTCGTCGAGGAAGCCGACGAGGCCCATGCCCGCCATCAGGAACAGCACCAGGACGCCCGAGTAAGTCGGGTCCTCCCCGGTGATGACCTTGGCGAGCGCGTACGCGATGAGCGTGGCGAGGATGAAGGAGATGCCGCCCATGGTGGGCGTGCCCTTCTTGCTGCCGTGCGTACGGGGGCCGTCGTCGCGGATGAACTGCCCGTAGCCCTTGCGGGCGAGCAGCTTGATCAGCAGCGGGGTGCCGATGAGGGTCAGGAAGAGCCCGATGGCCCCCGCGAAGAGGATCTGCCTCATCGGCCGGTGACCTCGCCCTCGGTGGTGCCCTCGAGCAGTGCCTGGGCGATCCGCTCGAGCCCGACCGACCTTGATGCCTTCACCAGCACGACGTCTCCCGGGCGCAGCTCACTGCGCAGCAGGTCGATCGCCGCCCGTGCGTCGGACACGTGCACCGACTCCTCACCCCACGAACCCTCGTTATATGCGCCCAGTTGCAGCCAGGACGCTTCCCTGCCCCCGACCGCGACGAGCTTGCTGACGTTGAGCCGGACGGCGAGCCGTCCGACCGCGTCGTGCTCGGCGAGCGCCTCGTCCCCCAGCTCGGCCATCCGGCCCAGCACCGCCCACGTGCGGCCCCCTCCGGCCTGCTTGGCCCTGCCGATGGCCACGAGGGCGCGCAGGGCGGCCCGCATGGACTCGGGGTTCGCGTTGTAGGCGTCGTTGACGATCGTCACACCGTCCGGACGCTCGGTGACCTCCATGCGCCAGCGGGAGAGGGTGCCCGCCCCGGAGAGCGCGGTGGCGATCTCGTCGACGGACATGCCCAGCTCATGGGCGACGGCGGCCGCGGCGAGCGCGTTCGACACGTGGTGCTCACCGTACAGGCGCAAGGTCACGTCGCCGCACCCGGTGGGTGTGTGGAGCGTGAAAGAGGGCTGTCCGGTCTCGGTGAGCCGGACCTTCTCGGCGCGTACGGCGGCTTCGTCCGATTCGCCGAAGAGCGTCACGCGCGCGTGGGTGCGGCTCGCCATGGCCCGTACGAGGGGGTCGTCGGCGTTCAGCACGGCGATGCCGCCGTCCTCGGCGGAGGGCAGCGCCTCGACCAGTTCGCCCTTCGCGATGGCGATCTGCTCCCGGCCGCCGAACTCCCCGATGTGGGCGGAGCCGACGTTGAGGACGACCCCGATGGACGGCGGGGTCAGCTCGGTGAGGTACCGGATGTGGCCGATTCCGCGCGCCCCCATCTCCAGGACGAGGTGCTCGGTGTCCTGGTCCGCGCGCAGCGCGGTGAGGGGCAGGCCGATCTCGTTGTTGAGGGAGCCGGGCGTCCAGACGGTGGGGCCCTTGCGCTGGAGCACCTGCGCGATCAGGTCCTTGGTGCTGGTCTTGCCGGCCGAGCCGGTCAGCGCCACGACCCGGGTGCCCAGCCGTCCGACGACGGCCCGGGCGAGCGCACCGAGGGCGGTCCGGACGTCGTCGACGACGACGGCGGGCACGCCGACGGGGCGGGTGGCGAGGACGGCGACCGCGCCGGCCGCGACGGCACGCTCCGCGTAGTCGTGGCCGTCGACGTTCTCGCCGGCGAACGCGGCGAAGAGGGAGCCGGGCTCGACCTGGCGGGAGTCGATGACGACCGGGCCGGTGACCAGGGTGGCCGGATCCGGTATGTCGTGCGACTGCCCGCCGGTGAGTTCGGCGATCTCGGCGAGGGAGAGGGCGATCACTGCTTCATCCCTGACTGTTCTCGGATCGGTTGGCGGGCCCGCCGGGCGCTCCGTGCCGTGCCTCGATGGCTGCGCGGAGGACCTGGCGGTCGTCGAAGGGCCGTACCACTCCCGCGATGTCCTGGCCCTGCTCGTGGCCCTTGCCGGCCACCAGCACGGTGTCGCCGGGCCGGGCGCGGGCCACGGCGGCGGCGATCGCGGCGGCCCGGTCCTCGAACACGGCGACCTCGCCGCGCTCGTGGGCGGGCACCCCGGCGGCGCCGGCGAGCATCGCGGCGAGGATCGCGAGCGGGTCCTCGGAGCGGGGGTTGTCGGAGGTGAGTACGGCGGTGTCGGCGAGACGCGCGGCGGCGGCGCCCATCGGGCCCCGCTTGGTGACGTCCCGGTCGCCGCCGCAGCCGAGGACGACGTGCAGCTCGCCCTCGGTGACCTTGCGCAGCGAGCGCAGGACCGATTCGACGGCGTCCGTCTTGTGGGCGTAGTCCACGACGGCGAGGTACGGCTGGCCCGCGTCGACGCGCTCCAGGCGGCCGGGGACGCCGGGGACGGCGGCGATGCCGTCGGCGGCGGTCTGGGGGTCGATCCCGGCGACGGCGAGGGTGACGACGGCGGCCAGGGTGTTGGCGACGTTGAAGGGGCCGGCCAGGGGCGCCTTGGCGTCGACGCGCTCGCCGCGCGGGCCGTGGATGGTGAAGGTGCTTCCGAGGGCGCCGATCTCGACGTCGTCGGCGCGCCAGTCGGCGTCCGGGTGGCCCTCGGCGGAGAAGGTGACGACCGGGACGGACGCCTCCTTGGTGAGCCGCCGGCCGTACTCGTCGTCCAGGTTGACCACGCCCAGCCGGCTGCGGCGCGGGGTGAAGAGCTGCGCCTTGGCCTGGAAGTAGTCCTCCATGCCGGAGTGGAACTCCATGTGCTCCGGGCTGAGGTTGTTGAAGACGGCGACGTCGAAGACGCAGCCGTCGACGCGGCCGAGCACCAGGGCGTGGCTGGAGACCTCCATGGCGACCGAGTCGGCGCCGCGCTCGCGCATCACCGCGAACAGGGCCTGGAGGTCGGTGGCTTCGGGGGTGGTGCGTTCGGACTTGATGCGCTCGTCGCCGACGCGCATCTCGACGGTCCCGATGAGGCCGGTGGCGCGGCCCGCGGCCCGCAGGCCGCCCTCCACCAGGTAGGCCGTGGTGGTCTTGCCGGAGGTGCCGGTGATGCCGATCTGGAGCAGGTCCTCGCCGGGCCGCCCGTAGATGCCGGCGGCCAGCTCGCCCATCCGGCCGCGCGGGTCCTCGACGACGAGGACCGGCAGTCCGGTGGCGGCGGCGCGCTCGGCGCCCGTCGGGTCGGTGAGGATCGCGACGGCTCCGAGGTCGGCGGCCTGGCCGGCGAAGTCGGCGCCGTGCAGGCGGGAGCCCGGCAGCGCGGCGTACACGTCACCGGGGCGTACCGCCCGGGAGTCGTGGGTGATGCCGGTCACCTGCGCGTCGCCGCCCTGCGCCGGCACGTCGAGGCGGGCCGCCAGTTCGCCCAGGGGCGTGGGGCGGACCCGGTCCGGGCGGGGTGTCCCCGGGCGTTTCGCGGAGGTGTCCGTGGGGGTGGTTCGGGACTGATCAGCGTGTGGCACGGCGGTGAGCGTACCGGGCGTACCCGTGATCGGGCTAAATGAGGGCGCCTGGGCAGCGTGGCCGCCGGATCGGTTCCCGGGGTCTGGGGTGGTGGTCGTCACTGGTTGCTCCCGCCGGCTCACTCGCCGGGTTTGAACGTGACCGGCATGCGGGGTGCCGGCTTGCCGGTTGGTGCGACTTGCAGGGTCTTGAGGGCGAACTCCATGACCTTCTTGTAGATGGGTCCGCAGATCTGGCCGCCGAAGTAGCTGCCCTTGGTGGGGTTCTGGATGGCGCAGTAGACGGTGATCTGCGGGTCGTCCGCGGGGGCGAAGCCCGCGAAGGACGCGGTGTAGCCCTTGTAGCGGCCGAGTTGGGGGTCGACGCGGTTGGCGGTGCCGGTCTTTCCGGCGACGCGGTAGCCGGGGATGGCGGCCTTGGTGCCGGTGCCCTCCCGGTCGTCGACGACCGATTCGAGCATGGCGGCCAGGGTCCTGGCGGTCTTCTCGCTGACGACCCGGGTCTTCTTGGGGGCGGGTGCCGGGGTGAAGCGGCCGTCGGGGCCCTTGGTGCCGCGGACGAGGGTGGGTTCGATGCGTACGCCGCCGTTGGCGACGGTGGAGTAGACGGAGGCCGCCTGCATCGCGTTGATGGACAGGCCCTGGCCGAAGGGGATCGTGTACTGCTGGGAGGTGGACCAGTCCCGGGGCGCGGCGAGGATGCCGGAGGTCTCGCCGGGGTAGCCGAGGCCGGTGGGGCTGCCGATGCCGAACTTGCGCAGGTAGGAGTGGAGGACCCGGTTGGCCTGCGCCTGGGTGGGGCCGAGCTGTCCGGTGGCGAGGATGGTGCCGATGTTGCTGGACTTGGCGAGGACGCCGTTGAGCGTCAGGTACCAGGTGGGGTGGTCGATGTCGTCCTTGAAGAGCCGGTCGCCCCGGTGGAGCCGGTTGGGCACCACGACGTGGGTGGAGGGCGTGGCGGCGCCCTCCTCCAGGACGGCGGCCATGGAGATGACCTTGGCGGTGGAGCCGGGTTCGTAGGCGTCCTGGAGGGCGGCGTTGCCCATGGCGGCGGAGTTGGCCTGGGACAGGTCGTTGGGGTCGAAGCCGGGCGCGTTGGCCATGGCGAGGACCTCGCCGGTGCGGGTGTTCTGCACTATCACGTAGCCGCGGTCGGCCGCGGACTCCTCGACCTGGCGGGTGATGGCCTGCTGGGCGGCCCACTGAATGTCGCGGTCGATGGTCAGCTCGATGTCGGCGCCGGGCACGGCCGGGGTCTCGCGGGCGCCGGCGGTGGGGACGCGGCGGCCGCCGGACTGGGCGTACTTGATCTTGCCGTCCTTGCCGGCCAGCTCCTTGTCGAGCATGGACTCCAGGCCGCCGCCGCCCCGGCCGTCGGCGTTGACGTATCCCAGTATCCCGGCGGCCAGGGTGCCGTTGGGGTACACGCGCTTGCTGCTGGGCTCGTTGAAGATGCCGGCGAGGACGCTGACACCGGAGCCGCCGGAGGCCTTCTCGGCGCGGGCCTTCTCGGCGAAGACGTTCTTCAGGTCCTTGATCTGCTTCCACACCTGGGGGGTCTGGCGGCGCGCCAGCAGGGCGTAGCGGGACTTGGGCGCCTTGAGCTTGCCGACCAGTTCGGCGGGGTCCTTGCCGAGGATCGGGGCGAGGAGGGCGGCGGCCTGCTCGGGGGCGTCGGGGGCCTTGCTCTCGGCGGGCGTGAACATCTTCGGGTCGGCGGTGATGTCGTACGCGTCGACGCTGGTGGCCAGGGCGATCCCGGCGCGGTCGGTGATCTCGCCGCGCTCGGCGGACAGCGTGTACTCCTGGTACCGGTTCTTCTCCGCCTTGGCGGCGTACGCGCCGGCGTCGACGGCCTGGACCTGAAGGAGCCGCACCACGAACGCCAGCATGACCAGCGTCAGGCCCAGGCTGACCAGCCGCAGCCGGGGCCTGGGGCTGCCCAGCCGGATGGTGCGCGCCCGGGCGGGGGTGCGGGGCGCCTGCCGGGGGCGGCGGGCGGCGGGGCGGCCGGGGCGCTCCGGGCGGGCGGGGGCCGGTACACGGCGGCGCGGGGGCTGCGTGGGGGGCACTGCGTCACCTGCCGGGCGTCGTCGGGGCGGAGGGCGGGGCGGGTTCGGCGGTCGCCTCCCGGGGGACGCCCCGCACCCGGCCGTCGGGGCCGAGGAAGGCGGGGCTGCCGCCGGGCACCATGCCCAGCTCCCGGGCGCGGCGCTCCAGGGCGTCGGGGGCGGAGCGGTCGTCGACGGCGCGCTGGAGCTCCTGCTCCTCGTCGGTGAGTTCGGTGGTCCTCTTCTTGAGCTCGCTCAGCCGGAAGGAGCCCTCGTTGAGGGAGGAGTTGAGCAGCAGGAGGGTGATCAGGCCGCCGCCGAGGAGCAGCACGACCAGGAGGACGAAGGGGGTGCGGGCCGCGGTGCTCGGCCCGGACGGCATCAGCCGTGCCAGTCGTGCCGCCCGTCCCCTGAGCTGTCCCGCCCTGGTCACCCGTCCTCCCGGTACGCCCGCCGCTCGTCGTGCATGTGTCCGCCGTCCCCGGGCCGGTGCGCCCGGCCGGGGCGGTGCCTACAGATCGTCCTCCCGGATCCGCTCGGCGCCCCGGAGCCTGGCGGGGGCGGCGCGGCGGTTCTCGGCGACTTCGTCCTCGGTGGGGAGTTCGGCACCGCGGGTCAGCAGCTTGAGCCTGGGCTGGTAGCGCTCGGGCACGACGGGCAGTCCGGGCGGGGCGGTGCTGGTGGCGCCGGCCGTGAGGACCTGCTTGACCAGCCGGTCCTCCAGCGAGTGGTACGACAGGACGGCGATGCGGCCACCGGTGGCCAGGGCCTTCACGGCGGCGGGGACGGCCCGTTCCAGCACGGCCAGCTCGCCGTTGACCTCGATCCGCAGGGCCTGGAAGGTCCGCTTGGCGGGGTTGCCGCCGGTGCGCTTGGCGGCCTGCGGGAGGGCGTCGCGGATCAGCTCCACCAGGCGGGCGCTGTTGGTGAACGGTTCCTTCTCCCGTTCCCGTACGACCGCCGCCACGATCCGCTTGGCCTGCTTCTCCTCGCCGTACTGGCGCAGGATGCGGACCAGCTCGCCGGGCGGGTAGGTGTTGAGCACCTCGGCGGCGCTCATGCCGGTCGTCTGGTCCATGCGCATGTCGAGCGGGGCGTCCTGGGCGTACGCGAAGCCCCGGTCGGCCTCGTCGAGCTGCATGGAGGAGACGCCCAGGTCGAACAGGACGCCCTGGACGCGGGGGACGCCGAGCCGGTCCAGTACGGCGGGCAGCTCGTCGTACACGGCGTGCACGAGGGTGGCGCGGTCGCCGAACCGGGCGAGCCGTTCGCCGGAGAGCCGCAGCGCCTCCTTGTCCCGGTCGAGCGCGATCAGGCGCGCCTCGGGGAAGCGGGTCAGCAGCGCCTCGCTGTGGCCGCCGAGGCCCAGCGTGCAGTCGACGACGACCGCACCCGGCTCTCCCAGTGCGGGGGCCAGCATGTCCAGGCACCGCTGGAGCATCACCGGGACGTGTCGGGTCTCGCTCATGCGCCCTCTCGGATTCGGCGCGGCGTACGCACTGCCGGGTCTCCGCCCGTCCTCGCCGGTGCGGGGCCCTCCGGGGTGGGGAGGTCCTGTCGGCGCCGGGTGGGCGTCGGCCGGCCGGCGAGCGGGAGGAGGCCGAGCCGTACGTACCGCCGCACACGCGGGGGAGAAACCGCGGATTCGCTGGGATTCGCTCGATGTCTCCGTGAACTTCGCGTCACTTTAGTCCACTCCCCCGCCCGGTCAATCAACCGGGCAGCGCGTCGCGCCGGGCGCGCGCGGCGGGGGCGGACGGGGGGCGGCTCACCCGGTCGGGGGCGCCGCGGGGCCCCCTGTGGGGTACCTCACAACGCGGTGAGTTGACGCTCTTTGTCCCCCTCGGGACGCGCCGCGGTCACGGACGGCCGTTAACGTCTCTGCCATGTCGACTTCCTCTTCCGCTCCCTCCTCCGCGCAGCCCTCCTCCGGCCCGGCGGCCGCCGGCGGAACGGTCACGGACCGTGTCGTCGAGGCCAACCGGCAGTACGCGGACGCGTTCAAGGACCCCGGTCTGGCCGCCCGGCCCGCCCTCGGGGTCGCCGTGGTCGCCTGCATGGACGCCCGGCTCGACCTGCCCGCGGCGCTCGGCCTGGAGCTGGGCGACTGCCACACCATCCGCAACGCGGGCGGTGTGGTCACCGACGACGTGATCCGTTCGGTGACCATCAGCCAGCGGGCCCTCGGCACGCGCAGCGTGGTGCTGGTCCACCACACCGGCTGCGGCCTGGAGACGCTGACCGAGGACTTCCGCCACGAGCTGGAGCAGGAGGTCGGCCAGCGGCCCGCGTGGGCGGTGGAGTCCTTCCGCGACGCCGAGCAGGACGTACGGCAGTCGATGCGGCGGCTGCGGACCTCGCCGTTCCTCCTCCACACCGACGACGTACGGGGGTTCGTCCTCGACGTCACCACCGGGCTGCTGCGAGAGGTCGACCCGGCCTCCTGAGGCGCACCACCCGGGACACCCACCCGGACCCGCCGTCTCCGACACTTGGCACCCGGTTGTCCACAGCCGAGTGACACGTACGGGCAACGGCAACAAGAATGCGGGGGTGGCACCGGCCCTGAATGGTTCGGAGACGGTGTCCGTGTTTCAAGGGTGGACCGTGCCGTCAGTCGCGCACGGCCCATGGAACGGGCCGAGGAGGGCCGTGTGACGACCTATGACGATCGAGCGAGCCTCACAGACCTGACCACCACGGCGGAACGGGTCCGCAGGTCGGTGGAGGGTGTGATCGAGGGCAAGCCTGAGGTCGTACGGCTTTCGCTGACCGTGCTGCTCGCCGAGGGGCACCTCCTGATCGAGGACGTCCCCGGCGTCGGCAAGACCATGCTGGCCAAGGCGCTGGCCCGGTCGATCGACTGCTCCGTGCGGCGCATCCAGTTCACCCCCGACCTGCTGCCGTCGGACATCACCGGGGTGTCCGTCTACGACCAGCAGCGGCGGGAGTTCGAGTTCAAGCCGGGCGCGATCTTCGCCCAGATCGTGATCGGCGACGAGATCAACCGGGCCTCGCCCAAGACCCAGTCGGCGCTGCTGGAGTCGATGGAGGAGCGCCAGGTCACCATGGACGGGCAGAGCTACGAGCTGCCCAGCCCCTTCATGGTGGTGGCGACCCAGAACCCGGTCGAGATGGAGGGCACCTACCCGCTGCCCGAGGCGCAGCGCGACCGCTTCATGGCGCGGGTCTCCATCGGCTACCCCAGCGCCGAGGCCGAGCTGCAGATGCTCGACGTGCACGGCGGGGTGTCCCCACTGGACGACCTCCAGCCGGTCGCCCACGCCCACGACATCGTGAAGCTGATCGACGCGGTGCGCGAGGTGCATGTCGCCGAGGCCGTCCGGCGGTACGCCGTGGAGCTGGTCGCCGCCACCCGCACCCACCCGGACCTGCGCCTCGGCGCCTCGCCGCGCGCCACCCTGCACCTGCTGCGCGCCGCGAAGGCGTCGGCGGCGCTGAGCGGCCGGGACTACGCGCTGCCGGACGACGTCCAGGCGCTGGCGGTCGCCGTCCTGGCGCACCGGCTGCTGCCGACGGCGCAGGCCCAGCTGAACCGGCGCACGGCCGAGCAGGTCGTACGGGACATCCTGCAGCGGACGCCGGTGCCGACGGCCGCGCCTCCCGCCGCCGCCCCGCCCGCCGGCCGGATGCCCGGCGGGCACGTGCCCGGCGGCCCCGTGCCGGGCGGGCCGGTGCAGCCGGGCCATCTGGCGCCCGGTCACCTGCCGCAGGGCGGCGGCCCGGCCGCGGGCGCCCCGCTGTACGGGCGCCGGCCCGACGCACGGCGGCCGTGATGGAGGCCGGGGGGGCCGGGGGGCCCACCGGCCGGGACGGCGGGGGCCGGGGCGGGATGCGGGCCGCCCTCGGCGGGCTCACCACCCGCGGCCGGTCCTTCCTGGCGGCCGGGGTCGCCGCGGCGGTCTGCGCGTACGTCCTGGGCCAGGCCGACCTGCTGCGCGTCGGGCTGCTGCTGGCCGTGCTGCCCCTGGTGTGCGTGCTGGCGCTGTACCGCACCCGCCACCAGGTCGCCGGGAGCAGGCGGCTGTCGCCGCAGCGGGTGCCGGCGGGCGCCGAGGCGCGGGTGCACCTGCGCATGGAGAACGTGTCGCGGCTCCCCACCGGGCTGCTGATGCTCCAGGACCATGTGCCGTACGTGCTGGGGCCCCGGCCCCGGTTCGTGCTGGACCGGGTGGAGGCGGGCGGGCGCCGCGAGGTGTCCTACCGGGTCCGCTCCGACCTGCGCGGACGGTATCCGCTGGGCCCGCTCCAGCTGCGGCTGAGCGACCCGTTCGGGATGTGCGAGCTGACCCGGTCGTTCAGCGCCTACGACCTGCTGACGGTCCTCCCGCGCACCGAACCGCTGGCCCCCGGCCGGCTGCCGGGCGAGGCGTCCGGCTACGGCGAGGGGCGGCAGCGCTCGCTGGCGCTGGCGGGCGAGGACGACGTCATCCCGCGCGAGTACCGCTACGGCGACGACCTGCGGCGGGTGCACTGGCGGTCGACCGCGCGGTACGGCGAGCTGATGGTGCGCCGCGAGGAGCAGCCGCAGCGCGCCCGGTGCACGGTCCTGCTGGACACCCGCGCGGTGGCCTACCAGGGCGCCGGTCCCGACTCGGCCTTCGAGTGGGCGGTGTCGGGTGCCGCGTCGGTGCTGGTGCACATGCTGGAGCAGGGCTTCTCGGTGCGGCTGCTGACCGACGAGGGCGTCCCGCCGGGCGTGACGGGTGCCGGGGACGGCTTCACCGGTGCGTCGGCGGACTCGGCCGACGCGGCGGGGCTGCTGCTGGACGCCCTCGCCGTCGTGGACCACTCCGACGGGGCGGGGCTCTCGCGCGCGTACGACCTGCTGCGCGACGGGAACGAGGGACTGCTGGTCGCCTTCGTGGGCGACCTGGACGAGGAGCAGGTGGCGGTGGCGGCACGGATGCGGCAGCGCAGCGGCGCGGCCGTCGTGTTCGTCCTGGACAGTGACGCCTGGCTGAGCGGCGGGGCGGTGCCCCGGGCCGTGGAGGACCGGGTGGGGCGGCTGCGCGACGCGGGGTGGACCGCGGTCGCCGTGCCGCCCGGCGCGTCGCTCGCCGGGCTGTGGCGGGACACGGGCCGGGCGGGTGTGGGACCGGCCACGACGGGTGGCGGGTCGAGCGGGGTATCGGGGGGTTGGTCATGAGCGGTCGCGGACGGCTGGCGCTGTGCGCCTTCGCCGCCACGCTGATGGCGGCGGGCGCGCTGCTGCCGCTGGTCGATCCGGCCGGCTGGATCGTGCAGGCCGCGCTGCTGCTGGCGCTGCAGAGCGGGGCGGGCGCGCTGGTGCGGCGGTGGTCGTCGGCGCGGGCGCTGACGGTGGCGGTCCAGGCGCTGGTCGCGCTGGTGGCGCTGACGGTGGTGTTCGCGCGGGACCGGGCCGTCGCCGGGTTCGTCCCCGGGCCGGACGTGATCGTGGAGTTCGGCGCCCTGCTGAACAAGGGGGCGGCGGACGTCGGGCAGTACGCCATACCGGCGCCCGCCACGACCGGCATCCGGCTGATGCTGGTCGGTGGTGTCCTGCTCGTCGGCCTGGCGGTGGACGCCCTCGCGGTGACGTTCCGCAGCGCGGCCCCGGCGGGCCTGCCGCTGCTCGCGCTGTACTCGGTGGCCGCGGGGCTGTCGGGCGGGGGCGCGAGCTGGCTGTGGTTCCTGCTGGCCGCCACCGGCTACCTGGTCCTGCTGCTGGCCGAGGGCCGCGACCGGCTCTCCCAGTGGGGGCGGGTCTTCGGCGGCGGGGCGCCGTCGCGCGGCGACTCCGGACGGGCGGGGGCCGCCCCGGCGCCCCGGCGCGGCCCGCCGGCGCCCGCGCGGACCGGGCGCCGGATCGGCGTGCTGGCCCTGGGCATCGCCCTGGCCGTACCGGCCGTGCTGCCGTCCCTCGGCGGCGGCCTGCTGGAGGGCGCGGGCGGCGGGACCGGGGGCGGCGGGGGCATGATCAACGCCGTCAACCCGCTGGTGTCGCTCCAGGACAGCCTGAACCAGCCGGCCAACCGCGAGGTGCTGCGCTACAACACCAACGCGGAGTCCACCTCGGACCAGTACCTCCGGCTGACCTCCCTCGACTCCTTCGACGGCTCCTCCTGGCAGCTGTCCAAGCGCCCGCTGGAGGACGTCCCCGACCCGTTCCCGCAGCCGCTCGGGCTGACCGGGAACGTGTCCGCCACGGAGATCACCACCTCGGTCTCGGCCTCCGGCGACTACCAGCAGACGTGGCTGCCGATGCCCTTCCCGGCGGTGCGCGTCGAGGTCGACGGCCGCTGGCGGTACGAGCCGATCGGCCGCACCGTCGTCGGCGACGGCGACCAGACCACCCGGGGCGTGCGGTACACGGCCCGCAGCCTGGTCCTGAACCCCACGCGCGAGCAGCTCGCCAACGCTCCCGAGCCACCGGCCGAGTTCGCCGGCGAGTTCACCAAGGTGCCCGACTCGCTGCCGGCGGACGTCCGCTCGACCGCCCTGGCGGTGACCAGGGGCGCGGCGAACGACTACGAGCGTGCCGTGCTGCTCCAGGACTGGTTCGCGGTGAAGGGCGGTTTCCGCTACGACACCGAGGTGTCGTCGGGCTCCGGCCCGTCGGCGATCTCCCAGTTCCTGCGGAACAAGGAGGGGTTCTGCATCCACTTCTCCTTCTCGATGGCGGCGATGGCCCGGACGCTGGGCATCCCGGCGCGGGTGGCGGTCGGCTTCACCCCCGGCGCGCCGCAGCCGGACGGGACGATGTCCGTCGGCCTGCGCGACGCGCACGCCTGGCCCGAGCTGTACTTCGAGGGGGTGGGGTGGACGCGTTTCGAGCCCACCCCGACGCGCGGTTCGGTGCCCGAGTACTCCCGCCCGGAGGCGCCCGCCGACCGGCCGAGCGCGCCCGCGCGACCCGAGGAGAGCGCCGCCCCGCTGCCGTCCACGCAGCCGTCCGTGCAGGACAGCTGCCCGCCGCAGGCGCGCCGGCTGGGCGAGTGCGGCGAGACGCAGGCGCCGGGGGCCGCGGCGTCCGGTGACTCCGGCCCCCCGTGGGGCACGATCCTGCTCGTCGCCGCCGGTGTGCTGGCCGTGGTGCTGGTCCCGCTGCTGCCGCTGCTGTGGCGGGTCCGGGTCCGGTCCCGGCGTCTGGGTGCGGCGGGGCACGGCGCCCAGGAGGTGACCGCCCGGACCCTGGCGGCCTGGGCGGAGGTGATCGACACGGCCTGGGACTACGGCATCGCGCCGGACGAGTCGCTGACACCGCGCCGGACGGCCGAGCGGATCGTGCGGCTGGGCACCCTGGAGGGCGCTCCGGCCGAGGCGGTGCACCGGCTCGCCGGGGCGGTGGAGCAGGCTCTGTACGCGGCGCGTCCGGAGCCCCTGGCCGGGGCCGCCGGAGAGGTGGCCCGCGTCCGGCAGGGCCTGGCCGCCGGGGCCGGCCGGGGCGGGCGGCTGCGCGCGCTGCTGGCCCCACGCTCGACCGTCCGGGTGGTCTGGGCCGCCTCGGAACGCCGGGCGGCGCTCACCGCGCGGTGGGCCGACCGGCGCCACCGCCTGGCCGACCGCTGGTCGGCGGCCCTGCGCCGCCCGTCCCGCCAGCGCGGCTGAGCCGGGGGCGCCCGCGGGTGGGCCCGGGCGGCTGCGGCTCGGCCCGGGGCGGCTGCGGCTCGGCCCGGGCGGCCGGTGACGACAGAGGCGGCGGTCCTCCTCCGGGAGGGCCGCCGCCTTCGTGTCGTACGGGATGGGGGCAGGGGCGCCGGGAGTGCGCGCGGGCGGGCGGCTGTCCGGCTGCCGGGTGGGGGCCGGCGCTCGGGGACGCGTGAGGGGCGACCGCCCGGTGGCGGTCGCCCCTCATACGCACATCACCAAGTGACCCGGCCGCCGGGCGTGCGCCCCGCGGCCGTACGGCTCAGTGGCCCTGCTCGTCGCGGCGGCGCTGCCACCGCTGCTCGATCCGGTTCATCATCGAGCGGCGCTGCCGGGGCTGGCGGCCGGGCGCGGCCGTGCCTCCCTGGGCCGGCTGCTCGCCGGGTTTGGGCGCCTTACGCCATCCGGTGACCGCCAGGACCGCGCAGCCGAGCATGACGAGGAATCCCACCACGCTGATCCAGATCTGCTGGGCGACCATTCCGGCCATGAGGAGCGCGATACCCACCAGGAAGCCTGCGACCGCCTGGTAGACCCGTCGCCGGGTGTGTGTACGCAGCCCGCTTCCCTCGAGCGCTGTCGCGAACTTGGGATCTTCGGCGTACAGCGCTCGCTCCATCTGCTCGAGCATTCGCTGCTCGTGCTCCGAGAGCGGCACGGAGTCCTCCTCGTCGTCGGTCGCTGGGGGCGACCGGTATGCGGCCCTTTCAGGATAGGCAGGGAATCGCCCCCGTGAAACCCGCCCTGTGGTGCTTCACCGATCGGACCGCCATGCCGGTTCGGGTGGTGAGGCGTTGATTCCCCGTCCTCCGATCCGTCATGCCGGATGGTGTCCCTCGATCATACGGGGATCCGGCCGGTAACGGGGGGCCTGTGGCGTACTCCATCTGCCGCTGCGTCGCTGATCAGCACGCTGATGGCGTCAGCCGCGCTTTTCACCCAGGACGTGCAGCTGGGTGGCGACCGAGCGGAAGGCGGGCAGCTCGGCGGCGGCGGCCTCCAGCTTCAGGAGCGCGTCGAGGGCTCCGGGCTCGGTGTCGACCAGCACCCCGGGCACCAGGTCGGCGAAGACCCGCACCCCGTGCACGGCGCCGACCTCGACGCCGGCCGCCTCGACGGCCTCGGTCAGCTGCTCGGCCGTGAAGCGCCGGGGCACGGGGTCGCCCTCGCCCCAGCGGCCGGCCGGGTCGCCGAGGGCGCGGCGGGCCTCGGTGAAGTGCCCGGCGAGCGCCCGGGCGAGGACGGCGCCGCCGAGCCCGGCGGCCAGCAGGCTGAGCGCCCCGCCGGGCCGGAGGGCCTCCACCGCGTTGCGTACGCCCTCGGCGGGGTCCTCCACGTACTCCAGGACGCCGTGGCAGAGCACCGCGTCGAAGCCCTCGCGCCCGACCACGTCGAACAGGCCGTGCACATCGCCCTGGACGCCGCGCACCCGCTCGGCGACTCCGGCCTCGGCGGCGCGGCGCTCCAGCGCGAACAGCGCGTTGGGGCTGGGGTCGACGACGGTGACCCGGTGCCCGAGCCGCGCGACCGGTACGGCGAAGTTCCCGCTGCCGCCCCCGGTGTCCAGGACGTCCAGGACGTCCTTTCCGGTCGCCTTGACCCGGCGGTCGAGGGCGTCCTCGAGAACGTCCCACACCACGGCGGTACGGAGGGAGGCGCGGGGGCGCTGCGGGTCCGACACGGCAGTTGACTCCTCGGTGACGGTTACGAACGCGTCCCACCCTATGGCCTGACCGGGGGTGCCCGGTCACTCAGCCGGCACGGCCCTCGCCGGGCCCGTGCTCCCTGGCCCCCGGCAGCTCCGGGCCGGGTAAGAACAGCCGCTCCACCAGGCCCAGGAAGGTGGTCACGGCACGGATCAGGTCGTCGGCGTCGCGCGGGCTCGCCGCGCCTTCTATGCCTGCTTCCGCGCGGGCCCTGCGGGAGGCGCCGGAGGCGAACAGGGCGCTCCACTCGGCCAGCTCCGGGGCCGTCTCGGGGAGCACCTCCCAGGCGCTGCGGATCTGCTGCCGCTTGCGCGGGGTGGTCTCCGGGCGGCCCCGGACGGCGAGGACGGCCGCGGCGGTGCGCAGGGCGGCCAGGTGGGCGGTGGCATAGCGCTCGTTGGGCACGTCGAGGGCGCGTGCCTCGTCCAGCGCCGCGTGGGCCTGGTCGAGCAGGTCGAGGGCGGCGGGCGGCGCCGAAGCACGGCGCAGCACCGGGTGGACGTCTCCCGCCGCCGCGTGGGAACCGGCCATGACGAACCTCCTGTCGTCGTGTGACGGCACAACGGCCGTATGCCCCCATCGTGCGGGCCCGCACTGACAATCCGGCCCGACCTGGCGTTTTGCCTCGATCGACAGTTCGGAGTAGCTTTTGAACTGACTGGTCAGTTCAAAGAAATGGGGGCCCGTGGACAGCCAGGACGACCACCTGGACAGCCCGGACGAGCGGAAGAAGGCGACCGGCGCCCAGCGCGGCACGGGGGACGACACCCCGCGCGGCGCCGCCGTCACGGCGGAGGGGCTGGGCCTCAAGGGCCCGCGCGGCTGGGTCTTCCGGGACGTGACGCTGCACGCCGCACCCGGTGAGCTGGTGACGATCGAGGGCGCGTCCGGCTCCGGCCGCACCTGCCTGCTCCTCGCCCTCACCGGCCGGATGCGCACCACCGAGGGCCACGCCGACGTCGGCGGGCTGAGACTGCCGCGCAAGATGGCCGCCGTACGGCGGTTCAGCGCGCTCGGACCGGTGCCCGGCGTCAGCGACCTGGACCCGGCGCTGACCGTCGCGGAGCACCTGCGCGAACGCGCCCTGCTCCAGCGCCGCTTCACCGGCTCGCCGCTCGCCCTGCTGCGCCCCCGCGCGGAACGCGCCGCCGCCTCCCGGGCCCGCGTCGACGCCGCGCTGGCCGCCGCCGGACTGGACCTGGACACCCTGCCCAAGGCGGGCCGCACCTCGGTTCGGGACCTGGAGCGGGTGGAGGCCCTGCGCCTGTCGGTCGCCCTGGCACTGATCGGGGAGCCCCGGCTCCTGGCCGTGGACGACGCGGACCTCAAGCTCTCCGGCCCCGACCGGGCGGCGGTCTGGTCCCTGCTGCGGTCCGTGGCCGACAGCGGCATCACCGTGCTGGCGGTGTGCAGCGAGAGCCCCGGGGACACCACCACGGTCCGGACCGAGCCCCCGGAGACGGCCACGGCCGGACCGGCCGCCGCCGGCACCCGCACCGCCGACGAGACCGACGAAGCCGCGCCCGCGCCCGAGTCCAAGTCCGGGAAGAGCAGCGCATCCGAGAAGACCGACACGACCGACGAGACCGAGAAGGGGGCAGCCGGTGCGCTCACCGAAACTGGCCGCGCTTGAGCTGAAGCGGTTCGGCCGGGGCAAGCTGCCCCGGGCGGCCCTGGTGGCGATCCTGCTCCTGCCGCTGCTGTACGGCGCCCTGTACCTGTGGTCGTTCTGGGACCCGTACGGCAGGCTCGAGAAGCTGCCCGTCGCGCTCGTCAACGAGGACAAGGGCGCCACGGCCGACGGCAAGAAGATCACCGCCGGCGACGACCTCACCAAGAACCTGCGCGAGAGCAAGGTCTTCGACTGGCACGAGGTCGGCGAGGACGAGGCCCGCCGGGGCGTCGAGAACGGCACGTACTACCTGTCGCTCACCATGCCCGCCGACTTCAGCTCCCGGATCGCCTCCAGCTCCGGCGAGTCGCCCGAGACCGGCGCCCTCCGGGTGCGTACCAACGACGCCAACAACTACATCGTGGGGCAGATCTCGCGGACCGTGTTCGCCGAGGTCCGCACCGCCGCGTCGACCAAGTCGTCCCGGTCGTTCCTCGACAAGATCTTCATCAAGTTCTCCGACCTCCACGACGCCACCGAGAAGGCCGCCAAGGGCGCCGACGAGCTCAAGAGCGGCGCGGCGAAGGCCAAGAAGGGCTCCAAGGACCTCTCCGACGGGCTCAGCGACGCCAAGAAGGGCAGCGGTGAGCTGGCCGGCGGCCTGAAGCGGCTGGACACGGGCGCGGCCGACCTGGAGACCGGCGCCCGGCAGGTCGCGGGCGGCACCCAGGTGCTCGCCGACAAGGTCAACGGCGTGGCCGCCGACGTCCGTCCGTACCTGAAGGACAACGGCAAGGCGATCGGGGACTCGGCGCGGCTGGTCGCGGACCTCTCCCAGGGGATGCGCAACAGCCTGGACCTCATCGTCAAGAACGGGCCCACCCTCCGGACCGGCGCGCATGTGGCCGCCGACGAGATAGCCGCCGTCCACCAGGAGCAGTGCCGGAACAAGCCGCAGGGCGGCGCCGGGGCACCCGCGGCCGGCGAGGAGGGGACCCCGCCCGGGCAGGACACCGTCCTCCCCGACGCCGCCACCGTGTGCGCCAAGCTCGAACGGGCGAAGGTCGCGTCTGCGGACGTGGCGAAGGTGGCGGACGACCTGGGCGTCCTGGCCAAGGACTCCAGCGGCGATCTGAAGAGGCTGGACGCCCAGCTCAAGGACCTCAAGACCAAGGCGGAGGCGCTGGCCGAGCGCGCGCCGAACCTGGACGAGGACCTCGCGTACGCCGTCGGCAAGATCAACGATCTGAACGCCGGGGCGCACAAGGTCGCCGCCGGAGCGGGCACCCTCCACTCCGGGCTGACCAGTGCCAAGTCGGGCTCCACCGAACTCGACAGCGGGGTCGGGCGGCTCAAGAAGGGCGCGGGCGAACTGGACAGCGGCCTCTACAAGCTGGCCGACGGCTCCACCGAGCTGGCCACCGGGCTGAACGACGGCGTGGACAAGATCCCCGACTACGACAAGCAGACCCGGGACCGCCGCACCGAGGTGATGGCCGACCCGGTCAAGCTGGCCTCCCAGTCGCTGCACAAGGCGCCCAACTACGGCACCGGTTTCGCCCCGTACTTCATCCCGCTCTCCCTGTGGGTGGGCGCCATGGTGGCGTACATGCTGATCCAGCCGCTCAACCGCCGGGCGCTCGCCGCCGGGGCGTCCGCGTGGCGCATCGCGCTGGCCGGCTGGCTGCCGGTGGCGGCGATCGGCGTGCTCCAGGTGGCCGCCCTGATGTCGGTCCTGCACTGGGCGCCCGGTCTCGGCCTGGAGATGGCGCGCCCCGCCGGGACGGTGGCCTTCCTGCTGCTGGTCACCTGCTGCTTCGCCGCCATCATCCAGTGGCTCAACGCCCGCTTCGGCGCGGCGGGGCGCATCCTCGTGCTGGCGCTGCTGATGCTCCAGCTGACCTCGGCGGGCGGCACCTACCCGGTGCAGACCAGCCCCGGCTTCTTCAACGCGATCCACCCGTACCTGCCGATGACGTACGTCGTCGAGGCGCTGCGCCGGCTCATCACCGGCGGCGGGCTGGAACCGGTGTGGCAGGGCTGCGCGGTCCTCGCGGCGTTCACGCTCGGCGCGCTGGCGCTGACGGCCGTCTCGGCGCGCCGCAGGCAGGTGTGGTCCCTCGATCGCCTCCACCCGGAGCTGAGCCTGTGAGAATCGGCGTCATGGACACCCGGAGCAGCAGCAGACGGCAGGCCACCCGCACCAAGCTCTACGAGGCCGCCGTGACCCTCATCGCCGAGCAGGGCTTCTCGGCGACGACCGTGGACGAGATCGCCGAGCGCGCCGGGGTGGCCAAGGGCACGGTCTACTACAACTTCAAGAGCAAGACCGAGCTGTTCGAGGAGCTGCTGCGGCACGGGGTGGGGCTGCTGACGGAGTCCCTGCGGACCGCCGCCGACGAGACCGCCGAGCGCGGCGGCACCAGGGTCCAGGCGCTGGACGCCATGATCCGCGCGGGGCTGATGTTCATCGACCGGTACCCGGCCTTCACCCAGCTGTACGTGGCGGAGCTGTGGCGGACCAACCGCGCCTGGCAGTCCACTCTGCTGGTGGTCCGTCAGGAGGCGGTCGCCGTCGTCGAGACGGTGCTGCGGGAGGGGGTCGAGGCGGGTGAGCTGAGCGACGAGATCGACATCCCGCTGACGGCCGCCGCTCTGGTCGGCATGGTGCTGGTGGCCGCCCTGGACTGGCAGGCGTTCCAGCGGGAGCGGTCCATCGACGACGTCCACGCGGCGCTGTCCCGGCTGCTGCACGGGCGCGTGGGCGGCTGCTGAGCCCGCGATCCGTACGGCTACGGCACCGGCTTCCCGTACGCACACGAGAAACCGGTCCGGTGAGGCTCGATCCCCCCGAGCCTCACCGGACCGGCGCTTCCCCCGTCCCCCGTGTCCCCCGCACCCCGTGCGGTCCCCCGGTGGGAGAGTCCCGACCCCCCGTGTTCCCCCGTCGGTCGCCGGGCCCTCCCGTGTGCACCCCCGTTCCGGCAGGTGCGCGGTGCCGGGTCCGCCGCCCCGTGCCGGCGGTCCGGGCCCGCGCCCCTTCCGTGACCACCACTCTTCCGTCCGGGCCCCTCGCGGCCCATCCGCGCACCTACTCATCTCACGGGCTAGGTACGGGTACTCACGGGCGCCCGCGCCCGGGTGCACGCGTGCGTGCCCGCCCGCCGCGAGGGGCTGTCGGCGGGGGCGGATAAGGTCCCTGGCATGGCACGGATTGTGGTGATCGGCGCGGGGATGGGCGCCATGGCGGCGGCGGCCCGGCTGGCCGTGGCGGGCCACCGGGTGACGGTGTACGAGCGGGCGGAGACGTACGGCGGCGCGGTCGGCCGGTTCGAGCGCGAGGGGTTCGCCTTCGACACCGGGCCGGGGCTGCTGCACCTGCCCGCCGTCTATCGCGACCTGTTCCTGAAGACCGGCAAGGAGCCGCTGGAGAGCCGCGTCGGGCTGACCCAGGTCGACCCGGCGAGCCGGCACGTCTTCGCGGACGGTACGGCGGTGTCCCTGCCGAACGCCTCACGGGCCGGCGTCGTCGCCGCCCTGGACGGCGCCCTCGGCGCGGGCGCGGGGCAGCGGTGGGGCGAGTTCCTGAACCGGGCCCGGGACGCCTGGCACCGCTCGCGCAGGCCCTTGCTGGAGGAGCCGCTGCCCGCCGACGTCGCCCCGTTCGCGCGTGACCCGTACCCGGCGCCGAGGACGGGTGCGCTGCGCCGCCGGGCGGCCACACTCGCCGAGGTGGGGCGGCGGGAGCTGCGCGACCCGCGCCTCGCCGCGCTGCTGGAGAGCCACGCCCTGGCGTACGGCCTCGATCCGGTGACCGCCCCGGCCTCGGCGGCGGTGCTGCCGTACATGGAGCAGACCTTCGGCAGCTGGCACGTGAGCGGTGGCCTGCGGGCGCTGGCGGACGCGGTGTACGAGCGGTGCCGGGAGCGGAAGGTCGACTTCGTCCTGGGCACACCGGTGACCGGGGTCCTGGTGGAGGACGGCCGGGCGGTGGGCGTCGAGCTGGGCGGCGGGCAGGTGGTGGACGCCGAGTACGTGGTCGCGGGCGCGCCCCTGCCGGCGCTGTTCCGGGACCGGGTCGTGGCGTGGGACCGCCAGGACGCGTGGCCGCGCCACCAGGAGGCCGCGCGGACCGGGCGGGTGACGGTCTGCCTGGCGCTGCGCGGGGCGCGAGAGGAGGGCGCCGCGCACCGGACGGTGGTGCACTCCGCCGACCGCCGGGACGAACTGGACGCCCTGGCGGAGGGGCGGCTGTGCGAGCGGCCCACGGTGGTGGTGCTGCGCCCCGGCGACGAGCGGCTGCGCCCGGACGGGGAGCACGAGTCGGTGACGGTGACGGCGACGGTCCCGGCGCACGGTACGGGCGCGGCGGACGGCCTGTGGGGCGCCCCGGCCGCCCCTGCGGAGGCGTTCGCCGACCGGATGGTGGAGGCCGCGGCGGCGGCGGTGCCGGGGCTGCGGGAGCGGCTGCTGTGGCGGGTGGTCCGCACCCCGGCGGACACGTTCCGGGAGACCGGCGTCTTCCAGGTGCCCGCCCCGGCGCTGGCGGGCGCGGGCGGGGCGTGGCTGCCGGCCGCGAATCCGGCGCCCGTGGCGGGGCTCCTCTTCGCCGGCGGCTGGGCCCATCCGGGCGGGGGCCTCGCCCACGCCGGGATGTCGGGCGCCCTGGTGGCCGGGCTGATCGTCGAGGGCGCCGGCTTCCGCGGCTCGCGGTAGCGGGCGCACCCGCCGCCACGCGCGCGTGGCCTTACCGCGCCCGTGGCCGACTCGCGCCCCCGATCAGTAGCGGTACGGGTCCGCCTGGCCCTGGTCGTAGCCGTACGGCTGCTGCTGGGGCGTCTGGTGCTCGGCGTCGCGCTGCTGGGGCACCCACACCCCGCCGGGCGGGGTGTCCGTGCCGTACTGGCCGGCGTAGGGGTCGGCGTACTGCTGCCCGCCGTAGCCGCCGTCGTAGGGGGCGGTGCCGATGTACGGGTCCGAGTAGGCGGCGTACCCCTGCTCGTTGCCGGTGCCGTAGTCGTAGGAGGCCGTGGCGTAGGTGCCCTGCGGGTCGTGGCCGGTGGGCGCGTAGGCGTCGAAGCCCGTGCCGTACGCCGCGGCGGCGGGGGCCTGCCGGGCGTCCTGGTAGACGCCGTACTGGCCGGTCTCGTCCGGGAGCGGCTCGGGCGCGTAGACCTCCGTGGTCCCGGCGGCGGACGGTTCGTGGCCCGGCACCTGGTCCCGGGCCTCGTCCTGCTGCTCGTAGGCGAGATGCGAGACCTCCAGCGTGGGACCCGCGGCGGCGGGCGCGGCCGCCGCCCTGCGGCGCCGGCTGGCACCCGGGCGGCCGCCGATCGCCCAGCCGGTGGAGAAGCCCCGCCGGAAGGAGAGGGTCACATAGGTCTGCCCGATCGCGAAGGCGACGGCACCCGCGGCGATCACCGGCACGGACGGCAGCAGGACGCCGAGGACCACGCCCAGGAAGCCGGTGAAGGCGAGCAGCCGCCAGCGCAGCCGCGCCTTGTACTGCAGGAGCACCTCACCGAGCAGCCACAACGCGACCACACCGAACGCGATGTAGAGGACCGTCCAGCCCATGCCCGCCCCTCTCGTACGGCCCTCCACCGCGTGGTGCGGCGGGTACGGCCGGTCAGGACTGCCGGTGCAGTCCGAGATTCTCGTAGATCTCGAGCGTGGCGGTGGAGTTGTTGAGCGTGATGAAGTGCAGCCCGGGAACGCCCTCGGACAGCAGCCGCGCGCAGAACTCCGTCGCGTACTCGATGCCAATGGAGCGTACAGCGGCCGGATCGTCCTTGACGGCGTGGATCCGTTCTTTCAGCTCGGCCGGGAAGTGGGCGTTGCTGAGCTGGGCGAACCTCTCGATCTGCTTGACGCTGGTGACGGGCATGATTTCGGGGATGATCGGGGTCTCGCAGCCCTGGGCCGCGACCCGGTCGCGCAGCCGCAGATAGTCCTCCGGGAAGAAGAACATCTGGGTGATCGCGTAGTCGGCGCCCGCCCGGCACTTGTCCACGAAGTGCCGGACGTCGGTGTCCCAGTCGGTGGAGCGGGGGTGCATCTCGGGGAAGGCCGCGACACCGACGCAGAAGTCCCCGGACTCCTTGATCAGCCGCACCAGGTCGGCCGCGTACCGCACGCCCTGGGGGTGCGGCACCCACGCGCCCATCGGGTCGCCGGGCGGGTCGCCCCGGACGGCGAGGATGTTGCGGATGTCGGCGTCGGCGTACTGGCCGATCATGTTGCGCAGCTCGGCGACGGTGTGGTTGACGGCGGTGAGGTGCGCGACGGGGGTGAGCGTGCTGTCGGCGGCGATCTCCTGGGTGGCCTTGACCGTCCCGGCCCGGGTGGAGCCGCCGGCTCCGTAGGTCACGGAGACGAAGCTGGGGGCCACCGCCTCGACACGGCGCAGCGCGTTCCAGAGGTTCCGCTCGCCCTTCTCGGTCTTGGGCGCCCAGAACTCGAAGGAGTACGTCGTCTTGCCGGTCGCGAGCATCTCGCGCACCGTTCGGGCGCGATCTGTCCTGGTGGATGGTGTGCCAAGGGCCATACGGGCAGATTAGCCAGGGGTCGGGCCTCACCCAACAAGAGGAGGGTAATATGTCAGGTTTGCCGGACTCTTGTCCACGCCTTGGACTCACGTGGACACTTCGGGGGCGCCTGCAGCTCTCCACGAGGGCACGGAGAGCGCCGCCGCGTGGACACAGCGGCACACGGGCGGGGTGCGGACAGGCAGGCCGGGAGGGTGCGGGCGGGGCGCGGCCCGGGGGCGTCCGGCGGGTGTCCACGTCGTGGACACACATGGACGCTCACACGCGCGTACGCCCCTGCCACCGGAGCCCGGCGGCAGGGGCGTACAGATCAGGCGCGGCAGGTGCGTACGGATCAGGCGCGGCGCTCGCGGATCAGGCGCAGCGCTCGCGGACGCGGCGGGCCAGGTCGGCCGTGGCGGCGGCCGGGTCCTCCGCCTCGGTGATCGCCCGGACGACCACGATCCGGCGGGCCCCGGCGTCCAGCACCTGGTCCAGGTTGCCCGCGTCGATGCCGCCGATGGCGAACCACGGGCGGTCCTGGTCCAGCGAGGCGGCGTACCGCACGAGGTCCAGCCCCGGCGCGTACCGCCCGGGCTTGGTGGGCGTCGGCCAGCAGGGGCCCGTGCAGAAGTAGTCCACGCCCGGCTCCTTCACCGCCGCGTCGACCTCGGCGCGCGCGTGCGTGGAGCGGCCCACGAGCACCTCGTCGCCGAGGATGGCGCGGGCGGCCGGGACGGGCAGGTCGCCCTGGCCCAGGTGCAGGACGCCGGAGCCGATGGCGTGGGCGACGTCGGCCCGGTCGTTGACCGCGAGCAGCGTCCCGTGCCGGCGGCAGGCGTCGGCGAACACCGCGAGGTGCTCCAGCTCCTCGCCGGCCTCCATGCCCTTGTCGCGCAGCTGCACGACGTCCACCCCGGAGGAGAGCACCGCGTCGAGGAACTCGGGCAGGTCGCCCTGGCGCTTGCGGGCGTCCGTGCAGAGGTAGAGCCGGGCGTCGGCGAGCGTGGCGCGTGCGGTGGACATGAGGTCTTCCCCCCGGTTGCTGCGGCGGTGCGCGGCCGGGGCCGGGGACGGCTTCCCCCCGCCCCCGGCCCGTGGCACCACCTGGTGTCGGTGTTCGGCCCGGCGTGGTGCCGCCGGGTGCTTACCTGGACGTCAGACGGCGAGCGCCTGGGCGCGGCGCTTCACCTCCGTGCCGCGATTCTCGCTGAGCGCCTGCGCGGGCGTGCCCGGCAGGGTCGGGTCGGGGGTGAAGAGCCACTCGAGCATCTCTTCGTCGGTGAAGCCGTCGTCCTTCAGGAGCGTGAGGGTCCCGGAGAGGCCCTTCACCACCTTGCCGTCCTTGATGAAGGCGGCGGGCACCTGGAGCGCCCGGTTCTCACCCCGGCGCACGGCGATCAGCTGGCCCTCCTTGACCAGCTGGCGCACGCGCGTCACCTCGACATCGAGCATTTCCGCGATGTCGGGCAGGTGGAGCCAGGCGGGGACGAGAGCATCGATCTTTGCGTCAATCTCGGTCACAGGACAAGCGTGCCATCCCGCACTGACAGCCGGTAGCCGGGCTACGCCGGACCGGCCGCCGCTACCCCCGGGCGGCCGACTTCAGCGGGACGGCCGGGTCGGCGACCAGCGCCGGGTCGAGCGGGGTCCCCGCCTCGATCAGCTTGCGCCCCTGCGCCAGGTCGCGCGGGCGGCCCACAGCGAGCAGCGCCACCGGGGCGCCGTCCCGCAGCCACACCACCGACCAGGCCGGCTCGGCCGGGTCGCCCCGCCGGACCATGGTGTCGGCGCCCGCGTGGTGGCCCGCGTACTGCACGAACCGGCCGAACTGCTCCGACCAGAAGTACGGCACCGGGTCGTACGGCGGGGGCGCCTCGCCCACCACGGCGGCGGCCACCGTCCGGGGCCCCTGGAGGGCGTTGTCCCAGTGGTGCACCAGCAGCCGCTCGCCGTAGCGGGCGGACGGGAAGGAGGCGCAGTCGCCCACGGCGTACACGTCGGGCGCGGACGTGCGCAGCCGGTCGTCCGCGACGATCGCGCCCTCCGGGCCGAGGGCGACCCCGGAGCCGGCCAGCCACCCGGTGGCGGGCCGGGCGCCGATGCCGACGACCACGGCGTCGGCGGGCAGCAGCCGGCCGTCCTCCAGGGCGACCTCGCCCGCCTCGACGTGACCCACGCGCGCGTGGGTCAGCAGCCGCGCGCCGCTCTCCTCGTACCAGGCGGCCATCGGCGCGGCGACCTCGCCGGGCAGCGCCCCGGCGAGCGGGCGGTCCGCGGCCTCGACGACCGTGACGGCGCAGCCGGCCTCCCGGGCGGCGGTGGTGAACTCGGCGCCGATCCAGCCCGCGCCGACCACCACCACGTCCCGCTTCCCGGCCAGCACCGGGCGCAGCCGCTCGGCGTCGTCGAGGGTGCGCAGCAGGTGGACGCCGGGAACGCCCCCGGCGCCGGGCAGTGCGACGGGCCGGGCCCCGGTGGCGACGACCAGCACGTCGTACGGGACGGGCCCGGCCTCGGTGTCCAGCTCGTGGTCGCCGGGGCGCAGCGCGGTCACCTCGACGCCCAGGCGCAGTTCGATGCCGAGGGCCTCGAAGTCGACGTCGAAGGCCGACCCCTCCGCCGTACCGAGGAGGACCGCCTTGGACAACGGGGGCCGGTCGTACGGCTGGTGCGGTTCGGCGCCGATCACGCGCACGGGGCCGGTGAAGCCCTTCTCGCGCAGCGCCACGGCCGTCTGCACACCCGCCATGCCGGCGCCGACGACGACGACGCGCCGCTCTGCTTGCATCCGCTCGTTCACCCGCCCACCTTACGCAGCTGACGCTTTGTCAGGAAGGGAGCTGTTCCACCCAGCCTCGTTCGCCGAGCGGGGGCGCCGGGGTGAAGCTCCCTTACTGCGGGCCGGGGGGTGGGGTTAGTCTGGCCACCGCAGAGCACACGCGGGAGCCCGGACGCACCGGGCTGAGAGGGAGGCTGGGACGGCCTCCGACCGTACGAACCTGATCCGGGTCATGCCGGCGAAGGGAGGGGCTGGACGCCCATGCATCCACGTACGTCAGACGTCCTCGTCGTCGGGGGCGGAATCATCGGCCTGGTCACGGCCTGGCGGGCGGCGCAGCGCGGCCTGCGGGTCGCGCTGGCCGACCCCGAACCGGGCGGCGGGGCCGCGCAGGTCGCCGCGGGCATGCTCGCCGCCGTCACCGAACTGCACTACGGCGAGGAGACGCTCCTCGGGCTCAACCTGGAGTCGGCCCGCCGCTACCCGGACTTCGTCGCCGAGCTGGAGGACGCGTCCGGCGGCGTCGGCACCGGCTACCGCGCGTGCGGCACGCTCGCCGTGGCCCTGGACGCCGACGACCGGGCCCACCTGCGGGAGCTGCACGCCCTGCAGCAGCGCTCCGGGCTGGCCTCGGAGTGGCTGACCGGCCGCGAGTGCCGCCGCCTGGAGCCGATGCTGGCGCCCGGCGTGCGGGGCGGGCTCCGGGTCGACGGCGACCACCAGGTCGACCCGCGGCGGCTGGCGGCCGCCCTGCTGGCCGCCTGCGAGCGCGCCGGGGTGGTCCTGCACCGTGCCTGGGCGCGGCGTCTCCTGGTGGCCGGCGACCGGGCGGCCGGGGCGGTGCTGGAGGACGGCACCGAGCTGGGCGCCGCCCAGGTGGTGCTGGCGGCCGGCAGCCTGAGCGGCCGGCTCGACGGCGTCCCGCGGGACGTGCTGCCGCCGGTCCGCCCGGTCAAGGGTCAGGTGCTGCGGCTGTCGGTGCCCGCCGCGTACGCCCCCTTCCTGAGCCGTACGGTCCGGGCGGTCGTGCGCGGCGGCCAGGTGTACCTGGTGCCGCGCGAGAACGGCGAGCTGGTCGTCGGCGCCACCAGCGAGGAGCTGGGCTGGGACACCACGGTCACCGCGGGCGGGGTGTACGAGCTGCTGCGCGACGCGCACGAGCTGGTGCCGGGCATCACCGAGCTGGCACTGACCGAGACCCGCGCGGGTCTGCGGCCCGGCTCCCCCGACAACGCGCCCCTGCTCGGCCCCACCCGGCTGCCGGGACTGCACCTGGCGACCGGGCACTACCGCAACGGGGTGCTGCTGACCCCGGTCACGGGCGAGGTGATGGCCACCGTCCTGACCACCGGGGAGCTGCCCGCGGAGGCCCGCGCCTTCGCCCCCGGCCGCTTCCGGTCCGCCGCCGGCGCCCCCTCCCTCTCTCCCGCAGGAGTGTCATGAACGTCTCCGTCAACGGCGAGGCCCGACAGCTCGCCGGCCCCACCACCCTGGACGCCCTGGTGGCCACGCTCACCTCGGCGACGTCCGGGGTCGCCGCCGCCGTCAACGAGACCGTCGTCCCGCGCGGCCAGTGGGCCGGGACCCGGCTCGGCGAGGGCGACCGGGTCGAGGTCCTCACCGCCGTACAGGGAGGCTGAACCATGGCGGACGACCGTCTGACCATCGCCGGGACCACCTTCGACTCCCGGCTGATCATGGGCACGGGCGGGGCACCCAGCCTCGACGTGCTGGAGCGCTCCCTGGCCGCCAGCGGCACCGAGCTGACCACCGTCGCGATGCGCCGCCTCGATCCCACCGTGCAGGGCTCCGTCCTGTCCGTCCTCGACTCCCTCGGCATCCGCGTCCTGCCCAACACGGCGGGCTGCTTCACCGCCGGCGAGGCCGTGCTGACGGCCCGGCTCGCGCGGGAGGCGCTCGGCACGGACTGGATCAAGCTGGAGGTCGTCGCCGACGAGCGGACCCTGCTGCCCGACCCGATCGAGCTGCTGGACGCGGCCGAGACCCTGGTCGACGACGGGTTCACGGTCCTGCCGTACACCAACGACGACCCCGTGCTGGCCCGGAAGCTGGAGGACGCCGGGTGCGCGGCGATCATGCCGCTGGGCTCGCCCATCGGCTCCGGCCTCGGCATCCGCAACCCGCACAACTTCCAGCTGATCACCGAGCACGCGCGCGTGCCGGTGATCCTGGACGCGGGCGCGGGCACGGCGTCCGACGCGGCGCTGGCGATGGAGCTGGGGTGCGCGGCGGTGATGCTGGCGTCGGCGGTGACCCGGGCGCAGGAGCCGGTGCTGATGGCGGAGGCGATGCGGCACGCGGTGGAGGCGGGACGGCTGGCACACCGGGCGGGGCGCATCCCCCGCCGCCACTTCGCCGAGGCGTCGTCCCCGGTGGAGGGCCGGGCGGTCCTGGACCCGGAGCGCCCGGCGTTCTGAGCCCGGCGCGGCGCCCGTCGCGGGGGGACGGGCGCCGCGCCGTGTCACAGGCCGGTCCCGGACCGGCCCCGGGGTGGGGACGGGGCGGCGGGGGTGTCGGTGCGGGCTCGTAGACTCGGGCGGGTGGATACGACCCTGCACGACCCCCTCGTCGGCCGCCTGCTCGACGGCCGCTACCGGGTCGACGAGCGCATCGCCGTCGGTGGCATGGCCACGGTCTACCGGGCCGTCGACACCCGGCTGGACCGGCTGCTCGCCCTGAAGGTGATGCACCCCGCCCTCGCGACCGACGCGACGTTCGTGGAGCGGTTCATCCGCGAGGCCAAGTCCGTGGCCCATCTGTCGCACCCCAATGTGGTCGGTGTGTTCGACCAGGGCGCCGACGGGGAGTACGTGTACCTGGCGATGGAGTACGTCGCCGGCTGCACCCTGCGGGACGTGCTGCGCGAGCGCGGGGCGCTCCAGCCCCGGGCGGCGCTCGACATCCTGGAGCCGGTGCTCGCCGCGCTGGGCGCCGCGCACCGCGCCGGGTTCGTCCACCGCGACATGAAGCCGGAGAACGTGCTGATAGGGGACGACGGCCGGGTCAAGGTCGCCGACTTCGGGCTGGTCCGCGCCGTCGGGGCCGCCACCCACACCACCGGCTCGGTCCTCGGCACCGTCTCCTACCTGGCGCCCGAGCAGATCGAGGACGGCACCGCCGACACCCGGGCCGACGTGTACGCCTGCGGTGTCGTGCTGTACGAGATGCTGACCGGCGCCAAGCCGCACGCGGGCGACACTCCCGCCCAGGTCCTGTACCAGCATCTGAACACCGACGTCCCGCCGCCCTCCGCCGCCGCCCCGGGCCTGGCGATCGAGCTGGACGAGCTGGTGGCGGGCGCCACCGCGCGCAACCCCGAGGTGCGCCCGTACGACGCGGTGGCGCTCCTCGCCCTGACCCGGGAGGCCCGCGCGGCGCTCGGCGACGACCAGCTGGACCTGCTGCCCCCGGGGGCCCGCACCGGAGGCGGGGGCGAGAGCACCGGCCCCGAGGAGCCGACCAGCGTCCTGGCGCGGCCCCGCCCCGGCACGGGCGCCGGCGACGGGGTCGAGCGCACCAGCCGGCTGGCCATGCCCCCGCAGCCCGCGCCGGGCCCCGGGCGTGCGGCGCCCGGCCGGCCTGCCCTGCCGGTCCTTCTGGGCGCCCGCCGCGGCGTGCTCGCGGCGGTGGTGGCCGTGCTGCTGGTCCTCGGGGCCGGCGGCGGTGTCTGGTACATCAACTCGGGGCAGTTCACCCGGGTGCCGACCGTGCTGGGGCAGACCCAGGCCGAGGCGGAGAAGCGCCTCACCGACGCCGGCCTGGAGGTCAAGGGCGTCGAGCGCGACTTCAGCACCGCCTACAAGCGGGGCACGGTGATGGCCGCCGACCCGGCGCCCGGGGAGCGGATCCGGGGCAATGACGCCGTCACCCTCACCGTCTCCCGGGGTCCCGAGATCGTGAAGGTCCCCAACCTCAAGGGCCTGGCGCTCGCCGACGCCAAGCGCGAGCTGGCCCGGGCCGGGCTCGCCGCCGGCAAGGTCACCCGGGCGTTCAGCCAGGAGTCCGGGCCGGGCACCGTCATCAGCTCCGACCCCGGTGCGGGCGCCGGGCGCCGCCCCGACACCGCCGTCGCCCTGGTCGTCAGCAAGGGCGCCCCCGTCGACGTACCCGGTGTCACCGGCGACAGCGTCGAGGACGCCACCCGTGCGCTGGAGGAGGCCGGGCTCACCGTGAAGGTGGCCCCGGCGCGGGTCCACTCCTCCGAGGACGCGGGGACCGTGGCCGCCCAGTCGCCGGCCGAAGGCCGGGAGGCCGCCAAGGGCGACACGATCACGCTCACCGTCTCCAAGGGCCCGCGGACCGTCGAGGTCCCGGACGTCACCGGGAAGAAGGTGGACGACGCCACGCGTGAGCTGGAGGACGCGGGCTTCACCGTCGAGGTCGAGAAGAAGTTCCCCTTCCTCGGTGACACCGTGGCCGAGCAGTCGGTCGAGGGCGGCGAGCGGGCACCCGAGGGCAGCACCGTCACGATCAGGACCAAGGGACTGTAGAGCAGATGCGGAATCTCGTCGGCAGCCATGTCCCCGTCGCCGGCGGGCTGGCCAGGACCGGTCTCCCGTACGCGCGGGACATCGGCGCCGAGACCGTCCAGGTCTTCGTCGCCAACCCGCGCGGCTGGGCCACCCCCGCCGGCAACCCGGCCCAGGACGAGCTGTTCCGGGAGCAGTGCGCGGCCTCCGGCACACCGGTGTACGTCCACGCCCCCTACCTGATCAACTTCGGTTCGCACAGCGCGGCGACCGTGGAGTTCTCCGTGGCGTCCCTGCGCCACTCGCTGCGCCGCGCCCGGGAGATCGGGGCACTGGGCGTGGTGGTCCACACCGGTTCGGCCACCGGGGGCCGCCCCCGCGCGGAGGCCCTGGCCCAGGTGCGCACGCACATGCTGCCGCTGCTGGACGAGCTGACGCACGAGGACGATCCGTATCTGCTGCTGGAGTCCACCGCCGGGCAGGGCGCCTCGCTCTGCTCCCGCACCTGGGACTTCGGCCCGTACTTCGAGGCTCTGGACGCCCATCCGAAGCTCGGGATCTGCCTGGACACCTGCCACATCTTCGCGGCCGGTCACGACCTGACCGGCGAGCACGGCGTCCGGCAGACGCTGGACCTCCTGGTGGGCACGGTCGGCGAGGGGCGGCTGAAGCTCATCCACGCCAATGACTCCATGGACGTGGTGGGCGCCCACAAGGACCGGCACGCCAACATCGGCGCGGGCCACATCGGCGAGGACGCGTTCCGCGAGCTGATGCGCCACCCGGCGACGGAGGGCGTGCCGCTGGTCATCGAGACGCCCGGCGGCAAGGAGGGCCATGCGGCCGACATCGAACGGCTGAAGAAGCTCCGGGAGAGCTGAGGAATACCCCATGGGGGTATATGGTTCCGACACCGGAAGACGGTGAACGGAACCGGCCCACCCGACGACGGGGGTTCTCATGCAGCACGGCGACCACGCTCAGCACCAGACCCACCACGACCACGAGCACGCGCCCGGCCCCGAGCACCGGCACGGCTCCGGCGGGGCCGGCTGGTCCATGGCCGCCCGGGCCACCCTGCACTGCCTGACCGGCTGCGCCATCGGCGAGGTCCTGGGCATGGTCATCGGCACGGCCCTGGGCTGGGGCAACGCCCCCACCATGGCCCTCGCCATCGCGCTGGCCTTCTTCTTCGGCTACGCCCTCACCCTGCGCTCCATCCTCACGGCAGGCGTCGGCTTCCGCACCGCCTTCCGGGTGGCCCTGGCCGCCGACACGCTGTCCATCGCCGTGATGGAGCTGATCGACAACGGGGTGCTCGCCCTGTGGCCGGGCGCGATGGACTCCCATCTCACCGACGCGTTCTTCTGGGGGGCGCTGGCCATCGCGCTGGGAGCCGCGTTCGTGATCACCACACCGGTCAACAAGTGGATGATCGGCCGCGGCAAGGGCCATGCGGTGGTGCACCAGTACCACCACTGACACCGGGAGAGGAGCGTCAGAACTCCGGGCCGTCCCCCGGCTCCTCCTGGTACGAGTACCGCTGCTCCGTCCACGGGTCACCGATGTTGTGGTACCCGCGCTCCTCCCAGAAGCCCCGCCGGTCGGCCTTCATGTACTCCACGCCCCGGACCCACTTCGGCCCCTTCCAGGCGTACAGGTGGGGCACCACCAGGCGGAGCGGGAAGCCGTGCTCGGCGGTGAGCAGCTCGCCGTCCTTGTGGGTGGCGAAGATGGTGCGGTCCGAGGCGAAGTCGGAGAGCCGCATATTGGCGCTGAAGCCGTACTCCGCCCAGACCATCACATGCGTGACGTCGTCGGCCGGCGGCGCCAGCTCCAGGACCGTACGGGCGGGGACCCCGCCCCATTCGGCCCCCAGCATGCTGTACTTCGTCACACAGTGCAGATCGGCCACGACGGTGGAGAACGGCAGGGCCGAGAACTGCTCGTGGTTCCAGCAGTGCTTGTCGCCGTCGGCGGTCGCCCCGAAGACCCTGAACTCCCAGCGCTCGGGCCGGAACTTGGGGACCGGGCCGTAGTGGGTGACCGGCCAGCCGCGCTGGAGGCGCTGTCCCGGCGGAAGCTCGGACTCCCCTGCTGCCCGGTGTTCCCCGATCCCTGGCTGACCCATGACTCAATGGTGACAGACGGGGAAGGGTGGTCATGACCAGGCCACGAGGCAGATTCGGGCAACTACTACTAAGCGTGCACTTACTGGACGCTCCCTCGTCACGGTGCGAGGATGCGCGGCATCTGCCCCTTTCACACGCGCGGAAGGAGCCTCTGCGATGCAGGGCGACCCCGAGGTCATCGAGTTCCTCAACGAGCAGCTGACCGCCGAGCTGACGGCGATCAACCAATACTTCCTGCACGCGAAGATGCAGGAGAACTTCGGGTGGACGAAGCTCGCCAAGTACACCCGTGCGGAATCGTTCGACGAGATGAAGCACGCCGAGGTCCTGACCGACCGCATCCTCTTCCTCGACGGCCTGCCGAACTACCAGCGGCTGTTCCATGTGCGGGTCGGCCAGACGGTGACGGAGATGTTCCGGGCGGACCGGGAGGTGGAGGTCGAGGCCATCGACCGGCTCCGGCGCGGGATCGAGGTCATGCGGGCCAAGGGCGACATCACGTCCGCGAACATCTTCGAGTCGATCCTGGCGGACGAGGAGCACCACATCGACTACCTCGACACCCAGCTGGAACTGGTCGACAAGCTCGGTGAGGCGCTGTACATCGCCCAGCTGATCGAGCAGCCGGACAGCTGACCGGCGGCCGGGCGGATCCCCGGCAGGGCCCGGTTCAGGCGGCTTCCGGAAGCTCCAGTACGTCCGCGGCGTCCATGGCCTCGGCGCCCGCGAGCGCCGGCATGCCCTGGTCCACGAGATCGCGCCGGGGGCAGTTGCCGCGGCCCAGGATCGCCTGGATGCGGCGCACACACGAACCGCAGTCCGTGCCGGCCTTGCAGGCGGAGGCGATCTGGCGGGGCGTGCAGGCGCCGGCGTCCGCGTGTTCCTTGACCTGCTTCTCGGTGACACCGAAGCACGAGCAGACGTACACGCGGCTCACCTCCCTGCGGCGATCGACGGGATCGGATGTGAAAGACCCCGCCCTTGATCGGTGAGGCTAACCTAACCTTACCCGTAGCGGAGGACGGGCAAAAGCCCGGCTCATGCCGATGGGGCGCGGATCACAGATCCACGCCCCATCGGTGCGTTCCGGCCCCTCACCTGTGAAGATCACAGGTCGGGGCGGTGCCGGGCCTGCCGCCCGGTCACTGGTCGCGGTACATCTCCGCCACCAGGAACGCCAGGTCCAGCGACTGGCTGCGGTTCAGCCGGGGGTCGCAGGCGGTCTCGTACCGCTGGTGCAGGTCGTCCACGAAGATCTCGTGACCGCCGCCCACGCACTCGGTGACGTCGTCGCCGGTCAGCTCCACGTGGATGCCGCCCGGGTGCGTACCCAGCGCCTTGTGCACCTCGAAGAAGCCCTTGACCTCGTCGAGCACGTCGTCGAAACGGCGCGTCTTGTGGCCGGAGGCCGCCTCGAAGGTGTTGCCGTGCATCGGGTCGGTCACCCAGGCGACGGTGGCGCCCGAGGCGGTGACCTTCTCGACCAGCTCGGGGAGCTTGTCGCGGACCTTGTCGGCGCCCATGCGGACGATGAAGGTCAGCCGGCCCGGCTCGCGGTCCGGGTCCAGGCGGTCGATGTACGTCAGCGCCTCGTCGACCGTGGTCGTGGGGCCCAGCTTGATGCCGATCGGGTTGCGGATCCGGGACGCGAACTCGATGTGCGCCCCGTCCAGCTGGCGGGTGCGCTCACCGATCCAGACCATGTGGCCCGAGGTGTCGTACAGCCGGCCCGTCCGGGAGTCGACGCGGGTCAGCGCCGTCTCGTAGTCCAGCAGCAGCGCCTCGTGCGAGGCGTAGAACTCGACCGTGCGGAACTCGGCCGGGTCGGTGCCGCAGGCGTGCATGAAGTTCAGCGCGTTGTCGATCTCCCGCGCCAGCTGCTCGTAGCGCTGCCCCGACGGCGACGACTTCACGAAGTCCTGGTTCCAGGCGTGCACCTGGCGCAGGTCGGCGTAGCCACCGGTGGTGAAGGCGCGCACCAGGTTCAGCGTCGAGGCGGACGCCTGGTACATGCGCTTGAGCCGCTCCGGGTCCGGGACCCGCGCCTCCTCGGTGAAGGCGAAGCCGTTGACGGAGTCGCCGCGGTACGTCGGCAGCGTCACCCCGTCGCGGGTCTCGGTCGGCTTGGAGCGCGGCTTGGAGTACTGGCCGGCGATCCGCCCCACCTTCACGACGGGGACGGAGGCGGCGTACGTCAGCACGGCGCCCATCTGGAGCAGGGTCTTGAGCTTGTTGCGGATGTGGTCGGCGGACACTCCGTCGAACGCCTCGGCGCAGTCGCCGCCCTGGAGCAGGAACGCCTCGCCCCTGGCGACGGCTCCCATCCGGGCGCGCAGCTGGTCGCACTCGCCCGCGAAGACGAGCGGCGGATACGACTCGAGGTCCGCGATCACATCGCGCAGAGCCTCGGCATCGGGGTACTCGGGCTGCTGCGCCGCGGGAAGGTCTCGCCAGGTGTTGCCACCGGTGTCGGTGGACTTAGCGTTCACGGTCACGTGCACAACCTTACGGGGTGTTCCCGGCCGTCCATCTGGGCGCTCACCTGATGAGACGAAGAATCTTGCGGTTTCGGGGAGTTTCTGGGGTAGGGTGCCGCCCATGTTCGCGCACTCGACCCAGAACTGGTGGTGGACCGCTCATCCGGCGGCCCACTGATCCGCGCGTACACACCACGACACGCGAAGGCCGCCCCCGGAGGGCGGCCTTCTGCTTGTGCCGGCGGCCGTTCCTCCCCACCCGGTCCCCCAGGGACCCCACCGGAAGGAACACCGCACATGGACCACGACCCCGGCGCCGTACTCGGCCGGCTGCTCGACGACTCCGGCCCCCCGTTCGCCCTGCTGCGCCGCCGCACGCCGGGGCGCGACCACGACACCGTCGAGGTGCTGACCGGCGCGGTGCACCGGGCGGAGCGCCTGGCCGACCTGCCCGCCGGGGACCGGCCGGCCCTCGCCCTGGTGCCGTTCCGGCAGCTGTGGGAGCGCGGTTTCGACGTGCACGACGACGGCACCCCGCTGTCGGTGCTGGTCGCCGACCGGGTGGACGAGCTGCCGCTCGCCGAGGCGCTGGAGCGGCTCCCCGCGCACGACGTGACCGTCGAGGACGGCTCCTTCGACGTGTCCGACGAGGAGTACGCCCGGATCGTGCGGCGGGTCGTCGAGGACGAGATCGGGCGCGGCGAAGGAGCCAACTTCGTGATCCGCCGCACCTTCACGGGCGCCATCCCCGGCTTCGGCCGGCGGGACGCGCTGGCGCTGTTCCGGCGGCTGCTGACCGGGGAGCGCGGCGCGTACTGGACCTTCGTGGTGCACACCGGGGAGCGCACCCTGGTGGGGGCGAGCCCCGAGGTCCACGTCCGGATGGCGGGCCGGACGGTGGTGATGAATCCCATCAGCGGGACCTACCGCTACCCGGCCGGCGGGCCCACCCCCGAGGGCCTGCTGCGCTTCCTCGCCGACCGCAAGGAGACCGACGAACTCTCCATGGTGGTGGACGAGGAGCTGAAGATGATGTGCGCGGTCGGCGACCGGGGCGGAGTGGTGATCGGGCCGCGGCTGCGGGAGATGGCGCACCTGGCGCACACCGAGTACGAGCTGCGCGGCCGGACCTCCCTGGACGCGCGGGAGGTGCTGCGCGAGACGATGTTCGCGGCGACGGTCACCGGCTCGCCCGTCGAGAACGCCTGCCGGGTGATCAAGCGCCATGAGCCCCTCGGCCCGGACGGCGCGGGACGCGGCTACTACGCGGGCGCCCTGGCGCTGCTGGGCAGGGACGCGGGCGGCGCCCGGACGCTGGACTCGCCCATCCTCATCCGTACCGCCGACATCGCGGCCGACGGCCGGCTGCGCGTACCGGTGGGCGCGACGCTGGTGCGGCACTCGGACCCGGCGGGCGAGGTCGCCGAGACGCACGCCAAGGCGGCCGGGATCCTGGCGGCGCTCGGGGTACGGCCGGGGCGGCCCCGCGAGGAGGCGGTACGGCCCCGGCTCGCCGGCGACCCGCGGGTGCGGGCCGCGCTGGACGCCCGCCGGGCGGACCTCGCGCCGTTCTGGCTGCGGATGCAGGAGCCGCCCGCCGAAACGGCCGGGCACGCGTTGGTGGTCGACGGCGAGGACACGTTCACCGCGATGCTGGCGCACCTGCTGCGCGCCTCCGGGCTGGACGTCACGGTCCGCCGGTTCGACGAGCCGGGGCTGCGGGAGGCGGCGCTCGCCCACCAGGGCCCGGTGGTGCTGGGGCCCGGCCCCGGTGACCCCGGGGACGGGGCCGACCCGAAGATGCGGGCGCTGCGGGCGCTGGCCGCCGACCTCGTGCGCGGCCACCGGCACGGGCTGCTCGGGGTGTGCCTGGGCCATGAGCTGATCGCCGCCGAGCTGGGCCTGCCGATCGGGCGCAGGGCGGCGCCGCTGCAGGGCGCGCAGCTGCGGATCGACCTCTTCGGTACGGAGGAGACGGTCGGGTTCTACAACAGCTTCACCGCCCGGTGCGACGACGAGGCGGCCGGCGAGCTGGCGGCGCACGGCGTGGAGGTCAGCCGCGACCCGGCGACCGGCGAGGTGCACGCGCTGCGCGGCCCCGGCTTCGCGGGCGTGCAGTTCCACCCCGAGTCCGTGCTCACCCTGCGCGGGGCGCCGATCGTGTCCGGCCTGATGCGGACGCTGGTCGCCGGCCGGCCGTGACCCGCCCGCCCGCCCGTCCGGCCCGGCGGCCGGCCGGTCAGGCGTCGTCGAGGCCGCGCTCGATGGCGTACCGCACCAGCTCCACGCGGTTGTGGAGCTGGAGCTTGCCCAGCGTGTTCTGGACGTGGTTCTGGACGGTGCGGTGCGAGATGACCAGCCGCTCGGCGATCTGCTTGTAGCTCAGGCCCTTGGCGACCAGCCGCAGCACCTCGGTCTCCCGCTCCGTCAGGCGCGGGGCCTCCGGGTCGTCCCGGCCGGGGGCGGGCGCGGGCTCGGTGGCCAGGCGGCGGTACTCGCCGAGGACCAGGCCGGCCAGGCCCGGGGTGAACACCGGGTCGCCCGCGGCCGTCCGGCGCACCGCGTCGATCAGCTCCTGGGTGGCGGCCGACTTCAGCAGGTAGCCGGTGGCGCCGGACTTGACCGCCTCCAGGACGTCGGCGTGCTCACCGCTCGCCGACAGCACCAGCACCCGCAGCGCCGGGTCGGCGGCGACCAGCTCCTTGCAGACCTGGACGCCCGGCTTGGCCGGCAGGTTGAGGTCGAGGACCAGCACGTCGGGGCCGGCGGCGCGGGCCCGGCGCACGGCCTGCTCGCCGTCCCCTGCCGTGGCCACCACGTCGAACCCGGCCTCCGCCAGGTCGCGGGCGACCGCGTCCCGCCACATCGGGTGGTCGTCGACCACCATCACCTTGATCGGACGCTCGCTCATCTCTCCGCCTTCCCCCGTGAACCCTTCGGTACCTTCAACTCGACTTCCGTGCCCTGCCCCGGCACCGAGATCAGCTCGGCCGTGCCGCCCAGGTCCCGCAGCCGGCCCCGGATGGACTGGGCCACCCCGAGCCGGCCCTCCCCCTCCGCCTGCGCCAGCCGCCCGTCCGGTATGCCCGGCCCGTCGTCCCGCACCGTCACGATCACCTCGTCCGGCCAGTCCTCGACCAGGATCCAGGTGCGCGCGTCCGGCCCCGCGTGCCTGCGGACATTGTCCATGGCGGCACCGACAGCGGCCGCCAGCTCCCTCGCCGCGGCGGGCGCCAGCAGTACCGGCGCGCCCGGGTCCGCGAGCGTCACCCGGGACCCGGCGTGCGGGACGAGCAGCCGGCGCAGATCGGCCGGGCCGTCGTCCGGCTCCTCCACCTCGCGGACGACGGCGCCCAGCGAGGCGTCCTCCGAGACCCGGGACGTACGGGCCAGGCCGCCCGCGACCAGGGTGCGCAGCGCGACCTCCTGCTCGCCCGCCATCCGGCCCAGCTCGGCCGCCTCGCCGCCCAGCGCCGCGCCCCTGCGCTGCACCATGGCCAGCACCTGGAGGACGGAGTCGTGGATGTCCCGGGCCAGCCGCTCCCGCTCCCGGGTGGCCGCCTCGATCTCCAGCGCGCGGGCGAGGGTGCGCTCCGACGCGCGGGCGACCTCCACCACGTAACCGATCGCTATGGAGGCGACCCACACCAGCAGCACGTTGTGCAGGGTGTCCTGGCTGGGGTGGCCGCGCTCGACGATGTTGGCGACGGCCACCAGCGAGGAGGCGAACGCGGCCCAGCGCCAGCCGCCCTTGATCGCGTACGCCAGGACCGAGCCGGCCGTCCAGATGCTCGGCAGCGTCGGCCCGTCGAACGTCTGCGCGTGCACGTCGGCGACCGGGGTCAGCAGGATGCCGGTGAGCGCGAGGGCCAGGTCCGCGCCGAGGAAGCGCCTGGTGCACGCCGCCGCCCCGGCCACCCGGGGCAGCGTGGCCAGGGTCCACACCGACAGCACCGCCAGGAACCCGATCGCCACCCAGGGGCGCTCGAAGGTGTCCCGGGTGAAGACGAACAACAGCACCGCGTACCCCAGGGTGAGGACGCGGTACGCCATCAGCGCCCGCCACAGCGGCTGCTCGACGGACATCCGGACGACACGCTCGCGCTTGGCCAACTCCCCCACCCCCGGGCGCACGGCACAGGCCCGGGACTCCCCCGCGCCGGTGGCGGCTCCTACGAGCCCTTCGCGGCCTCCTTGGCCGCCTTCTCCGCCTCCGCGATCTGCCGCTTGGCGGCCGTCGCGTAGATGTCGACGTACTCCTGCCCGGACAGCTTCATGATCTCGTACATCACCTCGTCGGTGACCGAGCGCAGGATGAAGCGGTCGCCGTCCATGCCCTGGTAGCGCCTGAAGTCCAGCGGCTTGCCGATCCTGATGCCGGGCCGCATCAGCTTGGGGACGACCTTCCCCGGCGGCTGGATCTTCTCCGTGTCGATCATGGCGACCGGGATCACCGGCGCGCCGGTGGCCAGCGCCACGCGCGCGAGGCCACCCGGCTTGCCCCGGTACAGCCGGCCGTCCGGCGACCTGGTGCCCTCCGGGTAGATCCCGAACAGCTCACCGCGCTCGATGACCTCTATCCCGCTCCTGATCGCCGCCTCGCCCGCGCCACGCGCGCCGGAGCGGTCCACCGGCAGCTGGCCGACGCCCTTGAAGAACGCGGCGGTGAGCTTCCCCTTGAGCCCCGGCGAGGTGAAGTACTCCGCCTTCGCGATGAAGGTCACCTTGCGGTCCAGGACCGCCGGCAGGAAGAAGGAGTCCGAGAAGGAGAGGTGGTTGCTCGCGAGGATCGCCGGCCCCTCGGCGGGAATGTTCTCGAGGCCCTCCACCCAGGGCCTGAAGGCGAGCTTCAGGGACCCTCCGATGGAGAACTTCATTGCGCCGTAGATCAACCGAATGCCTCCTGTGTTCCGTCGGCAAGACCTTAACCCGACCGGCGCCCGCGCTCCCGCCCGCCGCCGTGCGGGGGCGGTGACGGATCTGGTCGGTGTCAGCGCGGTCGCGTACGGTGAAGGCACTTCCCGAGTCCCGCCGAACCCCCGAACAGGAGACCCCGGTGCCGGTCCTCCCTGGAGCCGAGCCGTACCGCCACGAGGGCGGAGAGGCCGGCGTGCTGCTCTGTCACGGCTTCACCGGTTCGCCGCAGTCCCTGCGGCCCTGGGCCGAACATCTCGCCGCACGCGGCCTGACCGTGTCCCTGCCCCTGCTCCCCGGCCACGGCACCCGCTGGCAGGACATGCAGATCACCGGCTGGCAGGACTGGTACGCCGAGGTCGACCGCGAGCTGCACGCCCTGCGCGACCGCTGCCGTGACGTGTTCGTCTTCGGCCTCTCCATGGGCGGCGCCCTGGCCCTGCGCCTCGCCGCGCGGCACGGCGACGGCGTACGCGGCCTGGTGCTGGTCAACCCGGCGAACAAGGTCCACGGCATCGCCGCCCACGCGCTGCCCGTGGTGCGCCACCTCCTCCCCTCGCGCCCCGGGATCGTCAGCGACATCGCCAAGGAGGGCGCCACGGAGCTGGGCTACGACCGGGTCCCGCTGCACGCGGCGCACTCGATGCGGCAGTTCTTCCGGATCGTCGACCGGGAGCTGCCCCAGGTCACCCAGCCGGTGCTGCTGATGCACAGCCCCCAGGACCACGTCGTGCCGCCCGCCGACTCGGCCCGCATCCTCGGCCGGATCTCCTCCACGGACGTCACGGAGATCCTGCTGGAACAGAGCTACCACGTCGCGACGTTGGACCACGACGCGGAGCGGATCTTCGAGGAGAGCCTCGCCTTCACCGGCCGGCTCGCTCCGGGTGCCGGCACGACGGGCTCTCCCCTGACGGAGAGCCGGGGAGGGAGCACGACCGGTGGCTGAACAGCACGACTCGGACAAGCGGGACGAGCAGCCGTTCGACGAGGAGGCGGCCTGGGCGGCGATCGTCGCCGGGTACGGGCAGGAGCCGGCCGACCCGCCGGGCGCCAAGCCCTTCAAGCCCATCGAGGACCTCGCCCTGCCCGCGGACGACGTCAACGACCTCCCCGGCCCCACGCCCGCCGGGGCCGGGAAGCCGGACAAGCCGCTGGGCAGCTCGGTGGTCTTCGCCCCGGGCGTCGGCGGAAGCGGCCCCCGCGACCACGAGGCGCCCGAGGCCAAGGACGACGACCTCGACGACACCGACGAGGGCCACTTCGTCCCGCCCGAGCCCCCGCCGCTGCCGGAGGCCGACGCGACGGCCAAGTTCGCCTGGCTCGGCGTCGTCGGCGGCCCGGTGCTGATGCTGCTCGCCGTGATACTGCGGTGGGACATGACCTGGTGGCTCACCACGTTGTGCGTCGGCGGCTTCCTGGGCGGCTTCGCCACCCTGGTGGCCCGCATGCGCGCCGGTGACGAGGAGGACGACGACGACCCCGGCCGCGGAGCTGTTGTCTGATTTCCAGGCTCGGTTCGCCGCCACGCGCCGGGCCGAGCCGGGCTGATCAGCCGGCGGCGGGGATGCGGAGGGCGGCGAGGACCGGGAGGTGGTCCGTCGCCGAGGTGAGGTCCTCGGGGTCCAGGCCCGGGAGGTCCTGGGGGCGGGGGACGCCGCAGCCGAGGACCTCGATGCCCCTGGTCGCGAACACCGCGTCGATCCGCCGGTCCGGGGCGCCCGCGCTCCAGGTGCGTTCGCCTCCCCAGGGGCGGACGGACCAGCAGTCCTGGAGGTCGGCCGCCAGCCGCTGGAAGGCCCGGCCGCCGGGGCGCTCGTTGATGTCGCCCGCCGCGACGGCGTGCGGGGTGCCGAGGGCGGCCAGCCGGTCGAGGAGCATCCCGGCCTGCTCGTACCGCTCCTGGGCCTGGAGGCTCAGATGACAGCTGAGCAGCCCCAGCCGGGCGCCCCCGATCCGGACGACGGCGGTCGCGAAGCCCCGCCGGTGCAGGCCCGGGGTGAGCGGCAGCAGGACGTCCTCGGTGCGCTCGACCGTCACCCGCATCGAGCACAGCAGCAGCGGCCCGGCGGCGGTGGCGCCCCCGCCGAGCACGAGCAGCTCGCTCTTGGCGGCGAGCCGGGCGGCGTGCTTGCGCCAGCGGAAGAAGCGGGGGGCCTCCTGGACGAGGACGAGGTCCGGGGCGCAGGCCCGGATCACCCGCGCCAGGGCGTCCTCGTCGTCCCGCATCGAGCGGACGTTGTAGCTGAGCACCCGGACCACGGCGGAACCGTCCGGCTCGGTCAGTGAGTTGGGCAGCATACGAGCACGATAGGGCGGTGCCCGCCGCATCCGGGCGAGGACGCGGCGGGCACCGTGGACGCGTGCGGGCGGTCAGCCCTGGCGGGCGAGGTCGGCGGCGCCGACCAGTCCGGCCTCGCCACCGAGCTGGGCGGCGAGCACCTGGGCGTGCGGGCGCCACTGGCCGCCGATCAGCCAGCGCCGGAACGACTTGCGGATCGGGCCGAGGACCAGCTCGCCCTCGTCGGAGACGCCGCCGCCCACGATGAACGCCGACGGGTCGAACAGGGAGGCCAGGTCGGCCAGTCCGGCGCCGGCCCAGCGGGCCAGCTCGCGGAACGAGTCGACGGCGACCGGGCAGCCCTGGCGGGCGGCCTGGGAGATGTGCCTGCCCTCGATGCCGGCGGGCGTGCCGTCACCGAGCCCCAGCAGGATGGAGGCGTTCTCCGGGGTGGCGGCGGCGCGCTGCTTGGCGTACCGGACGAGGGCGCGGCCGGAGGCGTACTGCTCCCAGCAGCCCTGGCTGCCGCAGCCGCAGAGCAGGCCGTCGGGGACGACCCGGATGTGGCCGAACTCGGCGGCCACGCCGAAGCGGCCGCGGCGCAGCTTGTTGCCGATGATGATGCCGCCGCCGAGCCCGGTGCCGAGCGTGATGCAGATGACGTCCTCGTGGCCCTTGCCCGCGCCGAACTTGTACTCGCCCCAGGCCGCGGCGTTGGCGTCGTTCTCGACGACCACCGGCAGGCCGACGCGCTGTTCGACCTTGTCCTTCAGCGGCTCGTGCCGCCACTGGATGTTCGGCGCGAAGAGGACGGTGGCGCGCTTGTCGTCGACGTACCCGGCGGCGCCGATGCCGACCGCCTCGATGTCGTGACCCTTGCCGGCCTCGGAGACGGCCGCGCAGATCGCGTCGACGATGCCTTCGGCGGTCGGCGGGGTGGGCACCTTGTGGTCGTCGAGGATCGTGCCCTCCTCGTCGACCACTCCGGCCGCGATCTTCGTGCCGCCGATGTCGACGCCGATGGTGAGTCCCATGTGTCCCTCAGTTTTCGGTCGAGCCCCGCTACGGCCCACCGTACCCGGTGTCAGTCGAGGTCGATGTGCTCGGTCGGGCCCGGGCCTTCGTCGTCCCGCTTCCCGTCCGGGCGGGGCGCGCCGGGGCCGCGGGCCCAGCGGCCCTCCTGGCCCTCGACGGCGGAGCGGTAGGCGGCCAGCAGCTCGTTCCCGGCGGCCGCGAGGTGGTCGAAGACCTGCGGGTTCCGCTCGATGACGGGCTCGACGGCGGCCTTGGCCTGGCTGACGAACTGCCGCACGGCGCTCTGCGCACCCGCCCCGAGCAGGGGGTTCTGCAGCGAGGAGACCTTGTCGGCGACGGCGTCGACGAGTTTGCGCAGCTCCTCGGCGGCGGTGCCGGGCGGCGGGCCCCCGGCGCCGCGGCGGCGGGCCTTCTCGGCCGCGAGGTCCTCGGCGCAGGCCCTCGCCCAGGCGTCGGCGTCGGGATGCTGGGTGGCATCGCTCATGGCGTACTCCCGGGGCAGCGTGGGTGACACCCTCGACGTTACCGCGTGCGGGGCCACAAATCCGGATCGGGTGTGCAGCGGACGCGCAGCACGCCGTCCTCCAGGGCGGCGCCCGAGACGGTGCAGCGGCGCAGGGCGGACGGCAGGGGGACGGCGCGGCGGAACGGCCCGGCGGTGAGGACCAGTTCGTCGCCCCGGCGGACGAGGCCCAGCTCGGCCTTGGTGGCGCCGGGCAGGGGGATGTGCCAGACCAGGACGCCGTCGGTGGCGCGCCGGTCCTCGACGGTCCGGTCGGGCGCCGGGAGGGGCGCCGCGGCGGGCGGTTCCAGCAGGGCGAGGTCGTCGGCGGTGCGGGGGTCGCGCCCCAGGTGGGGCAGCTCGTGGTGGGCCTCGCCCAGTGCCTTGAGGTGGGCCTGCTGCTGGGCGGCCACGGCGGAGAGCCAGGGGTCCGGGGAGGTGGTCGGCAGCACGCGGTTGGCGACGACCGGTTCCTGGGCGACGCGGTGCAGGGCGAGCCCGGCGCGGGCGGTGCGGAGGGCCTCGGCGGCGGCGGGGCCCGGTTCGGCGACCAGCCGGACGGTGGTGGCGGGGTCCTCGATCAGGGCCTGGACGGCGCCCAGTTCGGCGTCGCGCCGGGCGGCGGCCTCGTACAGCCACTCCGCGGGCATCGGTACGCCGGCGAGCTGGGCGAGCATCGGCCGCAGCGCGCGGGCGGCCTGCCGCTCGGGGGGCAGGAGGCGCCGCAGGTAGCGGCGGAGCTGCTCGGGGAGGGCGAGCAGGGCGACGGCGTCGGGGAGGGGCGGCAGGTCGGCGACGAGGAGGTCCCATTCGCCGGCGGCGGCCTCCCGGAGGGCGCTCAGCAGGGCGAAGCGGTCGCTGCCGGGCAGTTCGGTGAGCTCCTCGCCGGCGAGCGGGGTGGCGCCGAGCAGCCCGAGGGCGGGGGCGGCGCGCTCCTGGAGGGCGAGGATCTCGGCGCGGAAGTGGGCGCCGGAGTCGACGCGGCGGACGACGGGGCCGTCCTCGCCGGCGAACCACCCGTCGGGCAGCGCCCGGTCACCGGTGAGGAGGAGGACACGCTGCCCCCGCCGGGCCCCTCCGAGGGCGGTCGCGGCGGCGACGGTGGTCCGCCCGGCGCCGCCGGGGCCGGTGACCAGGACGGTGCGCAAGGTCAGCCCTTCGCGGTGGACTCGACGCGCTTCTTGAGGCCGGCCAGGGCGCGGTCGATGATGACCTTCTCGGCCTTGCGCTTGATCATGCCGAGCATGGGGATCTTGACGTCCACGGTGAGCCGGTAGGTCACCTCGGTGCGGGTGCCGCCGGCGAGCGGGGCCAGGTGGTAGGAGCCGTCGAGGGCGCGGAGCATCTGGGACTTGACCAGCGTCCAGCCGACCTCGTTGTCGCCGGTCCAGGTGTACGCGAGGGTGTGGTCGTCCTTGATCGCGCCGGCGTCCAGGAGCAGGCGGACCTTCTCGGCGCGGCCGGCGGCGTCCTTCTCCAGGACCTCCGCCTCCTTCACCTCGCCGGTCCACTCCGGGTAGCGCGCGAAGTCGGCGATCACGCCCATGACGTCGGACGGTGCCGCCTCGATCTCGATGCTCGAGCTGGTGTGTTCCGCCATCGCCGTGGCTCCTCCAGTGCGGTACCGGTTTCCTGTGGGGTGAAGGCTATCGCGTGGGGGTGCCTCACCATTCCAGGGCCCAGGGCCGCCCGGTGGCCGCGAAATGGCCGACGTTCACGCACTCGGTGGCCGCGACCCGCATCCGCCGCACCAGGGGCTGGTGGACGTGGCCGAACAGGGCGTACCGGGGCCTGGTGCGGCGGATCGCGGCCAGCAGGGCCCGGCTGCCGCGCTCGAAGCGGCGGGCGACCGTGTCGTACGTCAGCTCCGGCACCTCGGGCGGGATGTGCGAGCAGAGCACGTCGACCTCGCCCAGCGCCTCGACCTTGGCGGCGTACTCCTCGTCGGAGATCTCGTAGGGGGTGCGCATCGGGGTGCGCAGCCCGCCGCCGACGAAGCCGAAGACGAGGCCGCCCAGCTCGACCCGCTGCCCGTCCAGCACGGTGGTGCCGGGCCTGGCGTACTCGTGCCAGAGGGACGGGATGTCGACATTGCCGTAGGTGGCGTACGTCGGTGTGGGGAAGGCGGCGAACAGCGCGGCGTACTGGCCGCGCACCGCGCTCTCGATGGCGGTCTCCCGGTCGACGTCCAGCTCCGCCCACAGCCGGCGCCCGAACGCGCGGGCCTCGTCGAAGCGGCGGGCGGTGCGCAGTTCCACGATCCGGTGGGCGTTCTCGGTGCCGAAGAGGTCGGGGAAGATCCCCCGGGAGTGATCGTGGTAGTCGAGGAAGAGCACCAGGTCACCGAGGCATATCAGGGCGTCCGCGCCCTCCCCGGCCCTGGCCAGGTCCTCGGCGTTGCCGTGCACGTCGCTGATCATGTTGACCCTCATGGGGACCCACCCTAGGCGGTGCCCGGCGCCCGGACCTGCGGTTACTTCCACGTCGTCCCGAGTCTGGACTACTGTGCCGGAAGCACAGCCAAACCCGTGTGACGCAGCGAACATCTGGCCGACGCCCCTATCCGGAACCGAGTACTGGTGGGTAACGTCCGGGCAGTCCAGTCGTGCTCGCCCCCACCGAGCACCTGCCCGACCTTGGACCGCAACCGGTGCATCACACAGAGCCGTGGCGCCGGCGCCCGATGAGGAGCAGCAGTTTTGCGCGAGTTCAGCCTTCCGGCCCTGTACGAGGTCCCCACGGACGGCAACCTGACGGATCTCATCCGCCGCAATGCCGCTCAGCACCCAGATGTCGCCGTGATGGGCCGCAAGGTCGCCGGGGCCTGGACGGACGTCACCGCGGCCGCCTTCCTCGCCGAGGTCCGCGCCGCCGCGAAGGGCCTGATCGCGCGGGGCGTCCGCCCGGGCGACCGGGTCGCCCTGATCTCCCGCACCCGCTACGAGTGGGTGCAGCTGGACTTCGCGATCTGGAGCGCCGGCGGCGTCACCGTGCCGGTGTACGAGACCAGTTCGGCCGAGCAGGTGCAGTGGATCCTGGGCGACTCGGGCGCGGTCGGGGTGATCGTGGAGACCGCCGCGCACGCCGAGGCGGTCGAGTCGGTACGCGGGAACCTGCCGGAGCTGCGGCACGTGTGGCGTCTCGACACCGGCGCCGTGGAGGAGCTGACCGCCGCCGGGGCGGACGTCCCCGACGAGACGGTCGACCGGGCGATGTCCACCGCCAGGGCCGACGACATCGCCACGATCGTCTACACCTCGGGCACCACGGGCCGGCCCAAGGGCTGCGTGCTGACCCACCGCAACTTCTTCGCCGAGTGCGGCAACGTCGTGGAGCGGCTCAAGCCGCTGTTCCGCACCGGTGAGTGCTCGGCGCTGCTCTTCCTGCCCGCCGCGCACGTCTTCGGGCGGCTGATCGAGGTGGGCTCGGTGCTGGCGCCGATCCGGCTGGGCTGCGTCCCGGACATCAAGGACCTCACCGACGAGCTGGCCTCCTTCCGGCCGACGCTGATCCTCGGCGTACCGCGCGTCTTCGAGAAGGTCTACAACGCGGCGCGCGCCAAGGCGCAGGCCGAGGGCAAGGGCAAGATCTTCGACAAGGCCGCGCAGACGGCCATCGCGTACAGCCGCGCCACCTCCACCCCGGAGGGCCCGTCGCTGGGCCTGAAGGTCAAGCACTTCGTCTTCGACAAGCTGGTCTACAGCAAGCTCCGCGCGGTCCTGGGCGGGCGCTGCCAGGCGGCCGTCTCGGGCGGCGCGCCGCTGGGCGAGCGGCTGGGCCACTTCTACCGGGGCATCGGGCTGACGGTCCTGGAGGGGTACGGCCTGACGGAGACGTGCGCGGCCACCGCGTTCAACCCGTACGACCGCCCCAAGATCGGCACCGTGGGCCAGCCGCTGCCCGGCTCGGTCGTCCGCATCGCCGACGACGGCGAGGTCCTCGTCCACGGCGAGCACGTCTTCTCGGGCTACTGGCAGAACGAGACGGCGACCGCCGAGGCGCTGGCGGACGGCTGGTTCCACACCGGCGACATCGGCACCCTCGACGAGGACGGCTACCTGGCCATCACGGGCCGCAAGAAGGAGATCCTGGTCACCGCGGGCGGCAAGAACGTCGCTCCCGCGGTCATCGAGGACCGTATCCGCGGGCACGCCCTGGTCGCCGAGTGCATGGTGGTGGGCGACGGCCGCCCCTTCGTGGGCGCGCTGGTGACCCTTGACGAGGAGTTCCTGGTCCGCTGGGCCGCCGAGCGCGGCAAGCCCGCCGGCGCGACGGCGGCGGCACTGCGCGAGGACCCCGACCTGCTGGCGGAGGTGCAGCGGGCGGTGGACGACGGCAACGCGGCGGTGTCGAAGGCGGAGTCGGTACGGAAGTTCCGCATCCTGGACGCGCAGTTCACGGAGGAGGCGGGGCACATCACGCCGTCGCTGAAGCTGAAGCGGAACGTGGTGGCGAAGGATTTCGCGGACGAGATCGAAGCGATCTACCGGGCCTGACGCCCACCACCCACGATCCGCAGTCGGCCGACGGCCGGGGTGGGGCCGTGCAGGGTCGCCCCCGCTGGGGGTCCCCCCACTTGTGGGGGAGGATCGGCGGCGACGCACGGTCACCCGACCGGTAGGGCAACCCGCCGACCGCGAGGAGGCGAGCCCGGAGGGGCCCCGCCCCCCACCCACCGGCACCGCCCCGGGGCGAACCCCAGGAACGGGCACCGCCCCGGGTGCGTTGTGCCCACCCGTCCCGCCCTGCGGGACGATTGCCCACAACGCGGGGGCACCCGCTATGCCCACCCTCCCCCATCGCCCCAGCGGAACGCATGCCCACAACGAGAGGGGGGCGGGCCGCCCACAACGCGACCGGCGGCGCGACCGCCCACAACGCGACCGCCCCGCACCCGCCCCCTAGAGCAGGGCCCTCAAGTGGGCCGCCAGCAGGTCCCAGCGCCACTTCTCCTCGACCCACGCCCTGCCGCGTTCGCCCATGCGGGCGCGCAGCTCCGGGTCGTTCAGGAGCGTGACGATCCGGTCGGCCGACTCCTCCGGGGCCGAGCCGCGGACGACCCAGCCGGTCTCGCCGTCGAGCACGGCGTCCGGCGCGCCGCCGGAGTCGCCCGCGACGACTGGGAGGCCGGTGGCGGACGCCTCCAGGTAGACGATGCCGAGGCCCTCGACGTCCAGCCCGCCCCGCCGGGTCCGGCAGGGCATGGCGAAGACGTCTCCGGCGCCGTAGTGTGCGGGCAGCTCCTCCCACGGCACCGCGCCGGTGAAGCGCACCGAGGCGGCCACGCCGGTCTCCGCGGCGAGGCGGCGCAGGTCCTGCTCGTAGGGGCCGCCGCCCACGATCAGCAGCACGGCGTCCGGCACGCGCGCGAGGATCGACGGCATGGCCCTGATCAGGGTGTCCTGGCCCTTGCGGGGCACGAGCCGGGAGACGCACACGACGACGGGCCAGCCGGCGAGGCCGAGCCGCTCGCGCACGGCGTCGCCGCCCGACCCGGGGTGGAAGGTCTTCTCGTCGACGCCGGGCGGGAGCTGCACCATCCGCCCGGCGGCGGCCGGGGTGAGGGCGCCGGCGATGCGGGAGCGCGTGTACTCGCCGAGGTAGGTGAGGGTGTCGGTGCCCTCGCCGATCCGCCGCAGCAGCCGCCGCGAGCCGGGGAGCTGCGCCCACCCGGCCTCGTGGCCGTGGGTGGTGGCGACGATCCGCCGGGCGCCGGCCCGGCGCAGCGCGGGCGCCATCAGGCCGAGCGGCGCGGCGGCGCCGAACCACACGGACTCGCAGCCGTGCTCGCGCAGAAGCGAGACGGCCCGGGCGGTGACGCGTGGTGTGGGCAACAGCATGGTCGTCCGGTCGCGGACAACCTTGAACGGCTGTTCGGCGTCGAACAGAGCGGTCGCCTCGGCGCCCTCCCGGCCGCGCTTCCAGGTGGAGGCGTAGACGACGATCCGCTCCGGATCGAGTCTGAGCGCCATGTTGTGCAGAAACGCCTGAATCCCGCCGGGTCTGGGCGGAAAGTCGTTAGTTACGATCAAGGTCTTGTGCATCGCATGCCGACAGTACCGAACGGCCCCGCTCCACCGCTCACGCACAGTCCCGCCCGGCACCATGACAGCAGACCGCCCACCCACCCGGACGAGGTTCGCATGAAGGGCCCCAGCGGCACCCGGCTCCCGATCGACGCCGTCGGCATATGGCTTCTGACCAGGGCGCTGCTGCTGCTCTGCGTCTTCAAGGTCCTCGTCCTGCCGGGTCCCGACGTGACGAGCGACGTGTCGGTGATCTACCAGGGCTGGTACGACGTGCTGCGCACCGGGACGTACCCGCGTGAGGACGTGACCTGGCAGTATCCGCCGGCCGCCGCGCTGGCGATCCTCTCCCCCGGTGTGCTGCCGTTCCTGGACTACGCGTCCGCGTTCTTCGTGCTGGTGTTCCTCTGCGACGCGGTGGTGTTCGGACTGCTGCTCTACGCGGGGCGGCGGCCGGGGACGAGCATGGCGGGCGCCTGGGTGTGGGTGGCGGGCGTGCCGCTGCTGGGCCCGACCGCGTACGCCCGCTACGACCTGATGGTGACCGCCGTCGCCGTGGCGGCGCTGCTGGCGGGGGTGCGGCACCCGCGCGTGCTGGGGGCGCTGGCCGGCTTCGGGGCGCTGCTGAAGGTGTGGCCGGCGCTGCTGCTGGCGGGGACGCGGCGCGGGCGGACGACGCTGGCCTCGTGGACGACGGCCGCGCTGGCCGGGGCGGCGGTGCTGCTGGCGTGCGTGGTGGCGATGCCGGGGGCGCTGGCGTTCCTGACGTTCCAGCGGGACCGGGGCACGGAGGTGGAGTCGCTGGGCTCGCTGGTCTTCCATGTGGCGCGGAACTTCGGCTGGGAGGGGCAGGTGCTGCTGAACTACGGCTCGGTGGAGTTCCTCGGGCCGTATGTGCCGGTGGTGTCCACCGCCGCGCTCGCGCTGACGGCGGCGGCCTTCGGCTGGCTGGTGGTGTGGCGGGTGCGGGCCCGGGAGTTCGGGCGGACGACGCTGCCGGACGCGGCGTTCGCGGCGGTCCTGCTGTTCACCACCACGAGCCGGGTGATCAGCCCGCAGTACATGATCTGGCTGGTGGGTCTGGCGGCGGTGTGCCTGGTCTTCCAGGGCAGCCGGATGGTGCGGCCGGCGAGGATGGTGCTGGTGGCGACGGGTGTGACGATGCTGGAGTTCCCCATCTGGTTCACGCATGTGGTGCACAGCGACCTGTGGGGCCTGGTGCTGCTGGGGACCCGCAACGGCCTGCTGGTCGCCGCGACGATCGCGGCCTGCCGGGAGCTGTGGCGCCAGACGGTCACCGAGCCGCGGCTGCGCGCCGGACACGAGGTGTCCGTACCGGCGCAGAAGGCGTCCGGGTCGGAGGGCCCGCAGCGGGAGCTGCTCACCCCCTGAGGACCGGCCCGTTCACCCCGCCGCGAGCCGCTCCCGCAGGTACTCGCGCCACCGGGCGGTGAAGGCGTCGGTCGTGGTGCCCAGCACCTCGTGCAGGGCGGTCTCCGGCCCCTGCGACGACACCGTCCGGTAGAAGTCGCGCAGCCGGTCCTCGCCCCACCGCTCGGCGATCAGCTGGCAGGCCAGCCAGGCCCCCTCGTACGCACGGGCCAGCGCCGCCGCGTCGGAGGCGAAGGAGAAGTCGCCATCCACGGGCAGGGCGGCGGGGACGTCGCCGGAGCGCACCGCCTCGCCCAGCCGGGGCGCGGCCTCGGCGGGGGCGCGGGAGGCGCCGCGGTGGGCCGCCCAGTCGGCGAAGCCCTCGGAGAGCCACAGCGGGGTGAGGCCGGAGGTGTGGGTGCGGGTCGCCACATGGGTGGTCTCGTGGGTGAGGACGAACCGCTGCCCGTACGCGCCGAGGACGGCGTACGCCTCGGGGTTGACGATCACCCGGTCCGCCGGCGCGCCGGGCCCGCCGCCGACCCGGCCGGTGGTGACCGCCGCTATGCCCCGGTAACCGGCCGCCGGTTCGCCCAGCAGCCCGCCCATCTCGTTCAGCGAGCCGGGCACGAGGACGACCACGCGCCGCGCCCACCCCTCGGGCCAGGCGGCGGAGACGGCGGGCACCGCGCGGTCGGCGGCCGCCGCGACGGCCCGCAGCCGCGCGGTGTCCCGCCCGGAGCCCAGCACCAGGCTCCGCTTCCCCCGGACGACCTCGACGGCGCCCTGCTCCCAGAGCTGCCGGGGGGCGCCCGGGGCGGGCCGGTCGGAGGTCACCTGCCAGGCGCCGCCCCGGCGGACCAGCTCCAGGGCCCGCCGGCCGGTCACCGCGCCGTCGTCGTACCCGGTGACGCGGTAGTTCAGTTCGGCGCGCGCGGTGGCCCGGTCGTCCCCGAGGCGCCTGACGTCCGTGACACGGTACGACCAGGAGGTGAGCGGCACCTCGGCGAGCGGGCCGGTGCGCAGCGCGGCGGCCCGCCGGTCGGCGGCGGTCTGGAAGGGGGCCGTGTCCGGCGCGGGCGTGGCGCCGGGGGCCGTGCAGCCGGCGAGCAGGGCCAGCCCGAGCACCGCTCCGGCGGCCCGCCGCGCCGTACGTCTCCGCAACCGCATTCTCCCGATCGTACGGCCTGCCGCCACGGGTGCTCAGACCCTGGTGACCGCCGAGACGGGCATCATGCCGACCGGGTCGTGGCGCACGGGCGCGCCGGGGTAGGGGGCGTGGATCACCTGGCCGTTGCCGACGTACATCCCGACGTGGCTGGCGTCGTCCCGGTAGGTGACCAGGTCGCCGGGGCGGGCCTCGGAGAGCGGGACGTGCCGGCCGGCGTCGCGCTGGGCCTGCGAGGTGCGCGGCAGGCCGACGCCCGCCTGCGCGTACGACCACTGCATCAGGCCCGAACAGTCGAAGCCGGAGGGGCCGTTGGCGCCCCAGACGTACGGTTTGCCCAGGGCGGAGCGGGCGGCGGCGACCGCGGCGGCGGCGCGGCCCGACACGGCTTCGGCGCCGCCCGGCGGGAGGTCGTCGCGGCCGGAGCGGGAGGCCCGGTCGAGGGCCTCGCGCTCCTCGGCGTCGAGGGAGTTGAGCAGGGCCCGCGCCTCGGCCAGCTTGCTTTCGACGGTGCGCTTGTGGCGGGCCACGGCGGCGCGGCTGCGCTCCAGTTCGGCGAGCATCCGGCCGGCTTCGGCGCGCTGCTGGGCCAGGTCGCGCTGGGCGTGCCGCAGTTCGGCGAGGGCGGTCGCCTGCCGGTCGCCGATCCGGTCGAGCGCGGCGGCCTTGTCGAGGTAGCTGTCGGGGTCGGCGGACAGCAGCAGGGCGAGCGCGGGGTCCATGCCGCCGGAGCGGTACTGGGCTCCGGCGACGGCCCCGAGGGCGCCGCGCATCCGGTTGATGCGCTCCTGGCCGCGGGCGGCGGAGTCCTGGATGCGGGAGACCTGTCGGCGCAGGGCGCCGGCGCGCTCGTCCGCCTGGTTGAAGCCCTCGGTGGCCCGCTCCGCCTCCTCGTAGAGCCGGTCGACCCGGGCGCGGGTGGTGTCGGCCGGGGTGGCGGGGTCGGCGCTCGCGGGGGCGGCGCCGAGGGCGGCGGCCGCGGTGGCCGCGGCGGCGGAGAGGACGGTGACCTTCGCGCCCCGGGAGAGGCCGGAGGACGAGGATGACGGGGACCGGCGATGGGACGCCACGAACCGCGCTCCCTTCCGCTGTCGGGCGACGGCCCCGCGGACGGACCGGCGGACCGTACGGGGCGTGCTGGCTGTGCTGCGGGCCAGACAGTAGCCGGGCGGATGTGCGGCGGCCAGCGACCGTACGGGGGTCGAACAGCGGCGCCCCGCCCGAGACCACAAGGTCACCGGCGGGGCGGGGCGTCAGCTCGGGGGACGGCGAACCACCCGATCGGGCGCGCATACCGGGCGCGCCACCGGTGGGCGCGCGGGGCGCCGGCGGGGTGTCAGACGCGGACGCCGAACTGGAAGTCGCCGAGCCACTCCATCGCCTCGTAGCGGACGACGGTGCCGGGCTTGGGGGCGTGCAGCACCTGGCCGTTGCCCGCGTAGAGGCCGACGTGCGCGAGGTTGTTGAAGAACACGAGGTCGCCGGGCTTGAGCTGGCTGCGGCCGATCTTCACCCCGTCGTTGTGCTGGGTGAAGGTGGTGCGGGTGATGCTCACGCCGGCCTGGCGGTAGGCCCACTGGGTCAGCCCGGAGCAGTCGTAGGCGTTGGGGCCCTCGGCGCCGGAGATGTAGGGCTTGCCGACCTGGGTGCCGGCGGCGGCGAGTGCGGCGGCGCCGCGCTCGGAGGCGGGGACCTCGTTGCCGAGTTCGACGCGCTCGCCGGCCTCGCGGCTGGCGCGCTGCTCCTCCTGCTGCATCTTGGCCCGCTCTTCGGCGGTCAGGGTGTTGAGCAGCTTCTGGGCCTCGGCGAGCTTGCCCTGGTACGCCTTCTTCTTCTCCGCGAGGGTCTTGCGGACGTCCTCCAGGGAGGCCAGCTTGGCGGTGGCCTCGGCGCGCTCCTGGGCGAGGCTGCGCTGCTTGGCCTGGATGGTCTCCAGGGCCTGGGCCTGCTTGGCGCTGATCGCGTCGACGGCGGACGCCTTGTCGAGGTAGCTGTCCGGGTCGGAGGAGAGCAGCAGCTGGAGGGAGGGGTCCATGCCGCCGGAGCGGTACTGGGCGGTGGCGACCGAACCGAGGCCGTCCCGCAGCTCGTTGAGCTCCTGCTGGCCGCGCGCGACCTTGTCCTGGAGGGCGTCGACCTCCTTCTGGAGCTTGCCGCGCTGCTCGTCGGCGAGGTTGTACTGCTCGGTGGCGGCCTCGGCCTCGTGGTGCAGCTTGTCGACCTTCGCCTTGACCTCGCTCTTGCTCGGCTTCGGGTCTGCCTGAGCGGCCTGGGAGGACAGGGCGACGGCAGCGGCGGCGGTCGCGGTGAGCACGGTCACACGGGCGCGGCTGGGCTGCTTGGGACGACGGTGGGACGCCACGGAGGCGAGCTCCTTCTTCCTCTTCAGCCGCCTGCCGGGCTGTGGGGTCGGGGCCCCGGCTCCGTGCGGAACGTCCGGCTCCCCCCGTGCACACGGGCCGGACCACACGGATGTAGGCGGTTCCTCCGCTGCCACTCCCGATGAGTGATCACCTGCGCGGAGGTGTGGGCCAGACCTTAGTGACCATCTTGTGATCAGTTCAAATCCTCATGCGAAAAATCTCGCTCAGGGGCCACATTCTTTACACACGACCCACCGTGCGTCATGGGCATTTGACGGTCGGTTTCCCGAAATCGGGCAAACAGCCCAGGAGTTACGTGACGCACAAGAAGCGTAATGCGTCACGAGGCACGCGAAAGGCGCTTCAGCAGCAGCGCGGAGGCGACCGGCCGGGCGCCGGACTTGGCCACCCCGTCGGCGACCTCGCGGTCGGTGGACACCACCACGACCGGCCGGCCCGGCGGCTCGGCCCGGACGAGCTGGCGGATCAGCTCGTCCGCCGTCACCCCCGGCTTGGAGAACAGCACCCGCACCCCGCGCGGCGGGGCCAGCAGCACCGGGGCGGCCAGCTCGGCGCCGTCGAAGACGCAGGTGACCTCGGCGCCGCTCCGGGCGGCCAGCGCCGACAGGCCGCCGAGCAGCCGCAGCCGCTGCTTCTCCAGCGGCATCGTCGGATAGCCGGTCTTGGTCACGTTGTAGCCGTCCACGACCAGATGCGCCTGGGGCAGCGCCAGCAGCTGGTCCAGCAGCGCCGGGTCCGTCTCGGACAGGGCGCGCGCGGCGATGTCCTTGGGCGACATCCGGCCGGGCTCCACCGCGTCGACGGTGTCGGCGGGGTGCACCGACACCGGGGGCAGGGCCAGCTCGCGGCGCAGCCCCTGGGCCGACTCCAGCACGGTGTCCAGCAGCAGCCGCAGCCGCATGTCCTCCACGGAGCGCCCCTCGCGGGCGGCGCGGCGGCTGGCCTCCAGCGCCGCCTCGGCCTCCGCGAGGCGGGCCTTGAGGCGGCGCGTCTCGCTCTCGGCGGCCGAGACCTGGGCCGCCGCCTCGGCGCGTACGGCGTCGATGTCCGCCTGGCCCCGGCGCAGCGCCGCCTCGCCCCGCTTGACGTCGCTCTGGGCGCTGCGCAGCTTGCGATGCAACGATTCCGCTTCCTTGCGCGCGGCGTCCAGTTCCGTACGCAGCCGCTCGGTCTCGCTCCTGGTGTGGGCGCGTGCCTCGGCCAGCTCGGCGCGCAGCCGCTCCAGTTCGCGCCGGCCCGCCTCGTCGGCGCGTTCGGCGTCGGCCCGCTGCGCCTCCTCACCGGCGGCGGCGACCAGCTTGACCCAGCCGGCGGGGCGCAGCACATAGGCGGTGGCGGCGACGTCGACGGGGTCGGCGGCGGCCGGGGGCGCGCCGGCCTCGACCGCGCGGGCCAGCTCCGGCTGCCCCTCCTTGAGCCGCTCCCCGATGCGCTGCCGGAACAGCGGGTCGCCCTCCAGCGCCGCGGCCATCGCGTTCCCGGCGAACCTGGCCCGCCGGGACGGGGTGAACCGGGCGTACTGCCGCAGCTGGGCGGGCAGTTCGGCGACCGTCAGACCGCCGAACGCGTCCGACACCAGCGCGACGACCCGGCGCCGCACCGCGTCGGGCAGCGGGCGGTCGAGCGCCTCGGCGGCGCCCCCGGCCGCACCGGCCGGCTCAGCACCGCTGTCGGGCTGCTCCACGATCCGTCACCCCACTACCCGTCCGTCTCTGCCGCCGGGCCGCTCCCGCTTCCTCAGGCGGTGGCGCCCGGCCTGTCCACCAGCTCGATCTGGTCCACCGCGTTGCACCAGCGGCAGCGGACCGACTCGATGGTCTCACTGACCACCTCGCGCTCCTCCACCGTGGGCTCGCCCGCGAGGTCCAGATGGACGTACTCCACGACCTTGGAGGACCGTGTGACGTCGAAGCGCGTCAGGTTTCCGCAGAGGGTGCAGCGCCAGCGGGTCGTCGCGGTCGGCAGGGGAACCGTCGTCATCGTTCCGTCCTCTTCCATGGTGCCGGGTGCGGATCCGCGGTGCGCCGTCGAACTGCGGGTGTACGTGCCGTAACCCTACGGCCTCGCGGGTACCCCGTGGTGCGGCGAGGCACCCTGTCCCGCTCCCTCCGTTTACGTCATGATCTGTCCGTGATCGCTTGGCGTGGACCCGTCGTGACGTACGCCGTGATCGGCGCCTGCTTCCTGGTCTTCCTGATCAGCCCGGTGTCGGGGCTCAACCCGTCGTACGGGACGGGTGACGCGCTCCTCGCGGCCCAGAGCTCGTACTTCCGCCGGTGGGGCATCGTCCCCGCCGAGCTGCTCGGCGGCTCCCCGGAGTCCTGGCTCACCCCGCTGACCGCGCTCTTCGTCAGCGGCAGCTGGCTGCACCTGCTGGGCAACATGCTGTTCCTGTACGTCTTCGGCGCGATGACCGAGGAGCGGCTCGGGCACCTGGAGTTCGCCCTGTTCTACGCCGCGTCCGGCTGCCTCGCCCTGCTGGGGTACGCGGTGGCGCACGCCGACTCGGACCAGACCCTGGTGGGGGCGTCGGGGGCGATCTCCGGGGTGCTGGGCGCCTTCCTGCACCTCTTTCCCCGGGCGCGGGTCACCAGCCTGTTCCCGTTCCTCTTCTTCCTGCCGCTGCGGTTCCCCGCCTGGATCGTGCTGATCTTCTGGTTCGTGCTCCAGTGGCTGGCGGCCCGGGGCGCCGACGGCGGGCCGGGTGTGGCGTACCTGGCGCATGTGGTGGGCTTCTGCCTGGGCTTCCTCTACGCGTGGGTGCGGTTCGGGCGGGGGGCTAGAGTGAAGGCCCAGCCTGCGGCCACCGAGGGAGAAGGACAGCCGTGATCACCGCGATCGTGCTCATCAAGACCAGCGTGGACCGCATCCCGGAGATCGCCGAGTCGATCGCCGCGCTGGACAGCGTCAGCGAGGTCTTCTCCGTCACCGGGACGTACGACCTCATCGCCATGGTCCGGGTGGCGCGCCACGACGACCTGGCGGACGTCATCCCCGGCCGGATCAGCAAGATCCCGGGCGTGGAGGCGACCGACACGCACGTGGCGTTCCGCACGTACTCCCAGCACGACCTGGAAGCCGCGTTCGCCATCGGCCTGGACGCCTGACCGGACGCACCTCGGCGTCACCCGGACGGATGACGCCCGGTGCGCGGCCGGATCGCCCCCGGCCGTCCGCCGCGTTCATGAAGAAGCCTTCATCCCGCGCTCATCCGCGCGGCCGCGCCACCCGCCCAGGATGGGGCCATGGCCTTCTCCCACCGCCTGGCGACGCTCGTCGCGGTCGTCGCCGTCCCGCTCGGCATCGCCGCGACCAGCTATCTGCTGACCGACACCCCCGAGGCGCCCCGGGTGCCGCCCGAGGTGAGGCTGAGCCCCGGCCCCCGGCCCGGCGGCAGCGGCGGCACGTCACCCGGCGCCCGGCCGGACGCCACCCCCGCACCCCGGAGCACGGCGCCGGCCACGCCGCCTCCCGCCGGCACCCCCGCCCCGGCCGCCACCCCGGCCGCCACCCCGCCCGCCGCGCGGCCGGTGCCGACCGACACCGTCGTCCCGGGGCCGCCCGCCACGACCGGGGACGACGAGGACGACTCCGCCGACGACGCGGGGGACGACGGCGTTGACGACAACTGAGCGCCGCGTCTCCGCCCGCGTCCGCATCCTGCTCTGGCTGCTGCTGGTGATGTCCGTGGCGCTGGCCGCCGTCGCCATGACGACCCGCTCGATCCTGCTGCGCGACGTGGACCACCGGATCAGCGGGCTGCTCACCCAGGAGACCCGCGAGTTCGCCAACTTCGTCGAGCAGGGCGTCGACCCCGCCACCGGCGCCGGCTTCACCGAGCCGCGCCGGCTGCTGGAGGTCTTCCTCCAGCGGCAGTACTCCGACCCCGACGAGGAGCTGCTCGGCCTGACGCGCGGCCCGGGCGGCGCCCCGGCCGTGCTGCGCCAGCCCCGCGACACCCGGGGCGCCGCCCTGCACCGCGACCGCGACGCGCTCGCCCGCATCCTGGCGTCCCCCGCCCGCTCCGGCACCCTGGACCGCCCCGGGGGCGAGGTCCGCTGGGCGAAGGTGACGATCGCCCCGGCCGGGCAGGCCCCGCCGGGCGCGTTCGTCGTCGCCTTCCACGCCGCCGCCGAGCAGGCCATCGCCGCCGAGGCGTTCCGCACCCAGCTCGCCATCTCGGGGGTGGCGCTGCTGATGACGACCGGGATCGGCTGGGCGGTCGCGGGGCGCGTCCTCGCTCCTGTACGCCAGGTGCGCCGGGCCGCCGCCCAGCTCACCGAGCAGGACCTGACCCGCCGCATCCCGGTGCGCGGCCGGGACGACATCGCGCTCCTCGCCGAGACGTTCAACGCGATGCTGGACCGGCTGGAGCGGGCGTTCGCCGCGCAGCGGCAGTTCGCCGACGACGCCGGGCACGAGCTGCGCACCCCCATCACCATCGTGCGCGGCCACCTGGAGCTGATGGGCGACGACCCGGCCGAGCAGGCGGAGACCGTACGGCTGGTCACCGACGAGCTGGACCGGATGAGCCGGATCGTGGAGGACCTGCTGCTGCTCGCCAAGGCCGAGCGCCCCGACTTCGTCTCGCCCGAGCCGGTCCAGCTCGGCGAGCTGACCGCCGACGTGTTCGTGAAGGCGCGGGCGCTGGGCGAGCGCGAGTGGGTACTGGACGGGGTCGCCGACCGGGAGGCCGAGCTGGACCCGCAGCGCATCACCCAGGCCATGGTGCAGCTCGCGCAGAACGCGGTCCAGCACACCGTGCCCGGGCAGCGCATAGGGATCGGCTCGCGCGCCGCCGACGGGCGGATCGAGCTGTACGTCGCCGACTCCGGGCCCGGGGTCCCGCCGGAGGACGCGGCGGTGATCTTCGAACGGTTCCGGCGCGGCGCGGCCCGGCGCGGCACCCGCTCGGGCGGGGGCGCGGGGCTGGGGCTGTCCATCGTGAAGGCCATCGCCGAGGGCCACCGGGGCGGGGTGGAGCTGCGGCCGACCGAGGGCGGCGGGGCCACCTTCGTCCTCGTACTGCCGGACGGGGTGCTCGTGCCGGAAGGAGAGGGATGAACCGCATTCTGATCGCCGAGGACGAGGAGCGGATCGCCTCGTTCGTGGAGAAGGGCCTGCGGGCCAACGCCTTCACCACCACCGTGGCCGCCGACGGCGACACCGCGCTCGACTACGCCGTCACCGGCGGGTTCGACCTGATGGTGCTGGACATCGGCCTGCCGGGGCGCGACGGCTTCACCGTGCTGCGGGAGCTGCGGGAGGCGCGGGTGACGCTCCCGGTCGTCGTGCTGACCGCGCGCGACTCGGTGCGGGACACCGTCGCCGGCCTGGAGGGCGGCGCCGACGACTGGATGACCAAGCCCTTCCGCTTCGAGGAACTGCTGGCGCGGGTACGGCTCCGGCTGCGCACCGCCGCCCGCGCCCCGGAGGTGACGGTGCTGCGCAGCGGCGACCTCAGCCTGGACCTGCGCACCCGCCGCGCGCGGGCCGAGGAGCGCACCGTCGACCTGACGGCCCGTGAGTTCGTCCTGCTGGAGCTGTTCCTGCGCCACCCCGGCCAGGTGCTGTCCCGGGAGCAGATCCTGTCCCACGTCTGGGGGTACGACTTCGACCCCGGCTCGAACATCGTGGACGTGTACGTACGGGCGCTGCGCAAGAAGCTGGGCGCGCGACGGCTCGAAACCGTACGCGGCATGGGCTACCGCATGCCGTAAAGCGCCCCGTTCCATGAAATTCCCTTAACAAAGCGCTCATTGAGGGCTCACGGGGCGAACCGAGACTGATCCCTGTGATCCTCTCCCCCAGCCGGGCGGCCTGCCTCGGCGGCGCGCTCGGACTGTGCGCGGTGCTGGCCATACCGTCCCTCTTCCCCGGCCTCGGCGCCGACGGGCGGCTGACGCTGGCCGTCTTCGTGGTCGCCACCGCCGCCTGGATCGCCACGCCCGTGGACGACACCTATGTCGCGCTGGGGGCGGGGCTGGCGCTCACCGCCACGGGCGTGATCAGCAGCGAGACCCTCTTCGCCACCCTCGGCGACGAGACCATCTGGCTGCTGATCTGCGCGTTCGTCCTGGCCGCCGCGGTCACCCGCACCGGCCTGGCCGGACGGGCGGCGGCCTTCCTGGTCACCGGCGCCCGCACGGTGCGCCAACTCGTCCACCTGACCACCGCCGCACTGGTCGTCACCTCGTTCGCCGTGCCGGCCACCTCGGGCCGGGCCGCGCTGGCCCTGCCCGTGTTCCTGGCGCTGGCCGGGGTGCTGGCCCACCGGAAACGGCTGGTGGTGATGCTCGCCCTGCTGTTCCCCACGGTGATCCTGCTGTCCGCCGTCGCCACCCTGATCGGCGCCGGGGCCCACCTGATCACCGTGAGCGTGCTGTGGGAACAGACCGGGCAGCGGCTGGGGTTCGTGCAGTGGCTGCTGCTCGGACTGCCGCTCGCGATCACCTCCTCCCACCTGGCCGCCGAGGCGGTCCTGCTCACCACCACCACCCGGGCCGACCGGCGCGCCCCGGTCCGCATCACCCCCGCCGACATCGCGGCCCACTCCCCCACCCCGGTCACCGGCCCCCTCTCCGCCACCGAGTCGCGCTGCGCGCTGCTGCTGGCCACCGTGGTGGTGCTGTGGTGCAGCGAGCCGCTGCACCGGGTCTCCCCGGCGGTGGTCGCCCTGATCGGCGCGGTGGTCGCCGCCTCGCCGGCCCTGGGCACCGTACGGCTCAAGGAGGGGCTGCGCACCGTGCCGTGGCCGCTGCTGCTGTTCATGGCGGCCACCATGGCGATGGGCGTGGCGCTCGCCGACTCGGGCGCGGCGCGCTGGCTGGTGGCGGGCCTGCCGGTGCACGCGCCGCCCTGGCTGTTCCTCACGGTCGTCGTCCTGGCCAGCACGGCCGCGCACCTGGTCCTCCAGTCCCGCTCGGCCCGCTCGTCGGTGCTCGTCCCGCTGGTGGTCGTGGCGGCGGCAGCGGCGGGGGTCAACCCGGTGGCCGCCGCGCTCGCCTCCACGGCCGCCGCCGGCTTCTGCCACACCCTGCCCGCGTCGGCGAAGCCCGTCGCGCTCTTCGCCGACCTCCCCGACGGCGTGCCCACCTACACCCCGCGCGACCTGCTGCGGCTGTCCGCCGTCCTCGCGCCCCTCACGGCGGGCCTGGTCCTGCTGTTCGCCCTGACCGTCTGGCCGCTGTTCGGCGTGCCCGTCCTCCTGGAGACCCAGCCGTGACCCTCTCGTACCGCGTCGCCGTCGCCCCCGGCGGATTCAAGGAGTCCCTGTCCGCGCAGCAGGCCGCCGAGGCCATCGCCGAGGGCGTGCTGCGGGTCCTGCCGGACGCCGAGCTGGACCTGATCCCGCTGGTCGACGGCGGCGAGGGTACGGCGGAGGCGCTGGCCGCCGCGACGGGCGGGCGGCTCGTGCCCCGCACCGCCACGGGCCCGCTGGGCGACCCGGTCGGCAGCCACTTCGCGCTCCTCGGCGACGGCTCGGCGGTCGTGGAGATGGCCGCCGTCGCCGGACTGGCCCTGGTGCCGCCCGGCCGCCGCGACCCGGGCGCCACCACCACGTACGGCGTCGGCGAGCTGATCCGCGCCGCCCTGGACGCGGGCGCCCGGCGGATCTTGGTCGGCTGCGGGGACTCGGGCACCTCCGACGGCGGCGCGGGCGCGCTCCGGGCCCTCGGCGTCCGGCTCCTCGACGCCTCCGGCCGCGACCTCCCCCACGGAGGAGCCGCGCTGGCCCGGCTCGCCACCCTCGACCTCCGGGGGCTCGACCCCCGCTTGGCGGACACCGAGCTGCTGGTGGCGTGCAACCCGTACAACGTGCTGTGCGGCGAGCGGGGCGTGGCCCGTGTGTTCGGCCCTCAGAAGGGCGGGAGCCCGGCGCGGTGCGAGGAGCTGTCGGCCGCCCTGGAGCACTGGGCGGCCGCCCTGACCGGGGCCTGCGCACCCGGCGTCGACCTGCGCACCGCGCCCGGCACCGGGGCCTCGGGCGGCCTCGGCGCGGGGCTCGCGGCGGTGGGCGCCCGGCTGCTCCCGCGCTTCGAGGTGCTCCTCGACGGGCTGGACCTGGGCGCCCGGCTGGCCCACGCCGACCTGGTGATCACCGGGGAGGGCGCGCTGGACGCCCAGACCGTGCGCGGCAAGGTGCCCGGCGAGGTGGCGCGGCGCGCCCGTGCGGCGGGCGTCCCGGTCCTCGCCCTGGCCGGCACGCTCGGCGAGGGCGCCGGGGACGCGGGCCTCGACGCCTACGAGTCGCTGGCGCCCGGCCCGCTGCCGCTGCCGGAGGCCCTGGACCGGGCGGCCGAGCTTCTCGCGGACGCCGCCGAGCGGGCGCTGCGGACGGTCCTGATCGGTACCCGGCTCAGCCGCGGTCGGGCACGCAACGCCCGTCCTCCGTACGGTAGTTCCACCGTGCCCCGTCCCGGACGAGCTCCTTCACGGCCCGAACGAACCGGTCGACGTGCTCGTCCGGCGTCCCCGCCCCGAAGCTGACGCGGATGGCGTTCAGCGAGGTGGTCCCGCCGTCGGGCGCGCCGCACTCGCCGACGTCCTGCGGGTCGCTGCCCAGCAGGGTGCGCACCAGCGGGTGGGCGCAGAACAGCCCGTCGCGGACGCCGATGCCGTACTCGGCGGACAGGGCGGCGGCGAAGTGGGAGCTGTTCCAGCCCCGCACCACGAAGGAGATGACCCCGACCCGGGGCGCGTCGTCGCCGAACAGCGACAGCACCTTCACCTCCGGCACCTCCGCGAGCCCCTCCCGGACCTTGCCGATCAGGTACCGCTCGCGGGCGACCAGGTCGTCGAACCCGGCCTCGGTGAGCGCCTTGCAGGCGGAGGCGATCGCGTACACCCCGATGACGTTGGGCGATCCGGCCTCGTGGCGGGCGGCGGTGGTGTGCCACTCCACGTCCACCCCGCCGTCGGCGCGCCGCGCCACCGTACGGGACGCGCCACCGCCGGCGAGGTACGGCTCGGCCTCGGTGAGCCAGTCGGCCCGCCCGGCGAGGACGCCCGACCCGAAGGGGGCGTACAGCTTGTGCCCGGAGAAGGCCACCCAGTCGACGTCCAACTCCTGTACGGACACCGGGTGGTGGGGTGCGAGCTGCGCGGCGTCCAGGACGATGCGGGCGCCGTGGGCGTGAGCGGCGGCGGCCAGTTCGCGCACCGGCCACAGCTCGCCGGTGACATTGGACGCGCCGGTCACGCACACCAGGGCCGGGCCGTAGGGCTCCCGGTCCGCGAGCGCCCGCTCCAGCGTCTCGACGGCCTGCCCCGGCGTCCGGGGCGCGTTGAGGTACGTGACCCGCGCGTCCCGCCACGGCAGCAGCGAGGCGTGGTGCTCGGTCTCGAAGACGAAGACCTCGCAGCCCTCGGGCAGCACCGCCGCGAGCAGGTTCAGCGAGTCGGTGGTCGACCGGGTGAACACCACCTGGTCGCCCTCGCGGCAGTCCAGGAACTCCGCCACTGCCGTACGGCTGTTCTCGAACAGGTCGGTCGACAGCTGCGACAGGTACCCGGCGCCCCGGTGCACGCTGCCGTAGTACGGCGCGTACGCCGCCACGTCGTCCCACACCCGCTGGAGCGCGGGGGCGCTGGCGGCGTAGTCGAGCGCGGCGTAGGTGACCTCGCCGCCGGTCACCAGCGGCACGGTGACGTCCCGCCCCAGAACGGGCAGAGGGGTACAAACAGACTGGTCGGAGGCAGGGGTGAAGACAGACATGGCGAACTCCCGTACGGGGCAAGGCGAAAAGGGGGTACCGAAGAAGGGGCGCTACGCCCTATCGCATTCGCTTGCTCACGAGACTGCTCCCTCGAGGACCAGGACCCCAGGGTGTGCAGGGGTCCGCGCTTGCCAGAGGTGTCGTCACCTGCGGCCTGGTCTTCACCCGGGGCACCCCGCCACGGACGGAGGGTTGCCGGACAGCGGGCCGGGGCCGTAGTCGCTGTCACTCATGACCTGCGCTGAACTTAACGGCACGCGCCGCCTGCCGCAACCCGCGTCCGAACTCCGGACGCCCCGGGGCCCCGCCCCCACCCCGTTGGGGGCAGTCGTCCCGCTGGGGCGGGACGGGTGGGCACAACGGAACCGGGGCGGCGCCCGTTCCCGGTTCGCCCCGGGGGCGGCGCGGAACGCACGGTGGGGGTGGGGCGGGGCCCCTCCGGGCTCGCCTCCTCGCGGTCGGCGGGGCACCCAGCCACGAAACGGCGACGTATCTCGCCGCCGATCCGCTGCGGGGGCGACCCTGCACGGCCCCACCCCGGGCGCGTCGCCGACTGCAGGGCGGTGGGTGGCGGCCGAGCCAACAGGCCACCGCCCCGCAGGGGCTACGCGTTGCTCGCCGTGACCCAGCGCGCCAGCGCTGCCCTCGCCGCGCCCGTGTCCACCGCCTCGGCCGCCCGGGCCATGCCCGCCGCGATCCGCTCCGTGAGCGACGTGCGCGACGCGTCCGACGCGTCCGACGGCTCCAGCGCCACCAGCGCCGCCGCCGCGTTCAGCAGCACCGCGTCCCGTACCGGCCCCGTCTCGCCGCCCAGCATCCGGTGCGCGACGTCCGCGTTGTACGAGGCGTCCGCCCCGCGCAGCGCCTCGACGGGCACCAGCTCGATGCCGACGTCCCTCGGGTCGAACGTCTCCTCGCGCACCGTGCCGTCCCGGACGACCCACACCCGGGAGGTGGCCGTGGTGGTCAGCTCGTCCAGCCCGTCGTCGCCCCGGAAGACCAGCGCGGAGGAGCCGCGCTCGGCGAGCACCCCGGCCATGATGGGGGCCATCCGGGCGTCGGCGACGCCGGTGGCCTGGGCGCCCACGCGCGCGGGGTTGGTCAGCGGGCCGAGGAAGTTGAACGTGGTGCGGATGCCCAGTTCCCGGCGGGCGGCGGCGACGTGGCGCAGCGCGGGGTGGAACTTCACGGCGAAGCAGAAGGTGATGCCCGCCTCGTCCGCGACCTCGGCGACCCGCGCCGGGGTGAGGTCGAGGTTGACGCCCAGCTTCTCCAGGACGTCGGAGGAGCCGGAGGCGGAGGACGCGGCGCGGTTGCCGTGCTTGACGACCTTGGCGCCGGTTCCGGCGACGACGATCGCGGCCATGGTGGAGATGTTGACGGTCTTGGCGCCGTCGCCGCCGGTGCCGACGAGGTCCACGGACGGGCCGGGGACGTCGATCAGGTTGGCGTGGGCGTACATGGCCCGGACGAGGCCGGTGATCTCGTCGACGGTCTCGCCCTTGGCGCGGAGGGCGACCGCGAAGCCGGCGATCTGGGCGTCGGTGGCCTCGCCGCGCATGATGCGGTCCATCGCCCAGGCGGTGGCGTCGGCGCTCTGGTCGCGCCCCTCCAGCAGGGCGTTCAGGACGCCGGGCCACGAGCGGCCCGCCGCGTTGTCGCCTCCAGCGGGATTCACAGCGCTCATGGTCGCTCCAGACGTCGTACGAGAAGGAAGGAGAGGGGCGTACAGGGACGACCACCACCCTATCCATCCCCGGGGACGGCAAAGAGCCCCGTCCAGCGGATGGACGGGGCTCGGTGCCGTGGCGGACACGGTGCCCGGCAGGGTGTGCCGGGCACCGGGGCGATCAGTGGTGGCCGTGGCCGCTGGTGATCTCCTTGTACTCCTCCGCGGTGGCCTTGGGGATCTGGTTCCCCTCGCCGTAGTAGCCCTTGCTGAGCTTCGCGCGGAGCTTCTGCGTACGGGACGGCTTGCGCTCGACGCCGTTCTCGTCGACCGTCGGGCCGATCTCGGCCGGCTTGTACTGCTCGTGCGCGGTGAGCGCGTGCAGGTGGGCCTGGCTGAGGGGCTCGTGGATCTCGACGAACTCGCCGTGCGGCAGGCGCTTGATGATGCCGGACTCCCGCCCGTGCAGCACCTTGTCCTTGTCGCGCCGCTGGAGGCCGAGGCAGATGCGCTTGGTGACGATGAACGCGATGACCGGGCCGACGAAGAACGCGATCCGGACGAACCAGCTGATCGCGTTGAGCGACAGGTGGAAGTGGGTCGCGACGATGTCGTTGCCACCACCGATCAGCATGATCATGTACGCGGTCACCCAGGCGACGCCGAGGGCGGTCCGGGTCGGCGCGTTGCGCGGGCGGTCCAGCAGGTGGTGCTCGCGCTTGTCACCGGTGATCCAGGACTCGATGAACGGGTAGAGCGCGATCAGCGCCAGCATGATGCCGAAGACGACCAGCGGGATGAACACGCCCAGGACGAGCGTGTGGCCCCACAGGTTGATCTCCCAGCCCGGCATGACGCGGACGAGACCCTCGGCGAAGCCCATGTACCAGTCGGGCTGGGCGCCGGTGGACACCTGGTCCGGGCGGTACGGGCCGAGGGCCCAGATCGGGTTGATCGTGAACAGCGCGGAGATGACGGCGATGACACCGAAGACCAGGAAGAAGAAGCCTCCGGCCTTGGCCATGTACACCGGCAGCAGCGGCATGCCGACGACGTTCTTGTTCGTCCGGCCGGGGCCGGGGAACTGGGTGTGCTTGTGGTAGAAGACCAGGATCAGGTGCGCCACCACGAGGCCGAGCATGATGCCCGGCAGCAGCAGGATGTGGATCGAGTAGAACCGGGCGATGATGTCGTGGCCCGGGAACTCCCCGCCGAACAGGAACATCGAGATGTAGGTGCCGACGATCGGCATCGACAGGATCGCGCCCTGGGTGAAGCGGACACCGGTGCCGGAGAGCAGGTCGTCGGGGAGCGAGTAACCGGTGAAGCCGGTGAACATGCCGAGGACGAACAGCAGGAAGCCGAACAGCCAGTTGATCTCACGCGGCTTGCGGAACGCGCCGGTGAAGAAGACGCGCATCATGTGCACGAACATGCCGGCGAGGAAGACCACGGCGGCCCAGTGGTGGATCTGCCGGATGAGCAGACCACCGCGGACGTCGAAGCTGATGTCCAGCGTCGAGGCGTACGCCTCGGTCATCCGGATGCCCTGCATCGGCACGTACGAGCCGTGGTACTCGATCTCGTTCATGCTCGGGTGGAAGAACAGCGTCAGATACACACCCGTGAGGATGATGATCAGGAAGCTGTAGAGGCAGATCTCACCCAGCATGAAGGACCAGTGGTCCGGGAAGATCTTGCGCATGTTGGCCTTGGCGAGGCTGTAGATGCCCAGCCGGCCGTCGGCCCAGTCGGCGACCCGCTCGCCGGCGGGCGCCTTGCGCTTGGCGTCGCTTGCGGTCGTGGTGCTCATCCGCGCTCCCAGAATGCAGGGCCGACGGGCTCGGCGAAGTCGCCGAGCGCTTCGAGGAAGCCCTTGTCGTTCACGCCGATCCGCAGCTGCGGAAGGGCGTGACCCGCCGGGCCGAAGATGACGCGGGCGCCGTCGGCGAGGTCGAAGGTGGACTGGTGGCACGGGCAGAGGACGTGGTGCGTCTGCTGCTCGTACAGGGAGATCGGGCAGCCCACGTGGGTGCAGATCTTCGAGAAGGCGACGATGCCCTCGTGCGACCACTCCAGCTCGCGCTTGTCCTTGATGTCCTCCGGCTGGATCCGGACGATCATCAGGGCATCCTTGGCGATCTTGTTGTTGAAGTCGTGGTCGGACTCCTCCAGGCCCTCGGGCTTGGCGAAGGTGAGCGACCCCACGGCGACGTCCTCGGGACGCAGCGGCTCATTGGTGTTCATGTTGATGAGCTGCTTGCCCTTGCTCCACCCGGTGTGGAAGAGCTTCTTCTCGGGCAGCGGACCCAGCTCGCGGAGCAGCACGATGCCGGAGAGCGGCACCATGGCCAGCGCGCCGAACATGGTGTTGCGGATCAGCGGGCGGCGGCCGATGGCCGACTCGCGCGCGCCGTCCGCGAAGTCCGCCATGACCTTCGCCTTGACCTCGGGCGTCGCCTCGATGGCGTGCCGGTCGTCGGCGACCTCCTCGTCGGACATCAGGGTGCGGGCCCAGTGGACCGCGCCGGCGCCGATGCAGAAGAGGGCGGTGCCCAGCGTCAGGCCCAGCGAGAGGTTGGTCGCGCTGACGTGACCCAGCGGCCAGACATAGACGATCTTGTCGACCGGGAAGATCACGAAGGAGGCGATGAAGCCGATCGTGGCCAGCATCGACAGGGTGAACAGCAGGGCGACGGTGCGCTCGGAGCGCTTGGCGGCCCGCTCGTCGATGTCCTGGATGCGCGGCTTGTGGGGCGGCAGCCCCGGGTCGGCGAACGGGTGCTCCGCCACCGCCGTGCCGTGCGTGGTGTCCTGCTCGTGCGGCAGGTCTGCTTCTGAAATCTCTTGGCTACTCATGACTTCTTGGCCTTAGCGGTGTGGGCCGCGACCCAGACGGCGACAGCGATCAGGGAACCCAGACCGAAGATCCATCCGAACAGGCCCTCGCTGACCGGACCGAGACCACCCAGGGCGAAGCCGCCGGGGGTCGGCGTCTCGTCACCGTTGACGCTGTTGATGTACGCGATGATGTCCTTCTTCTCCTTCTCCGGCATGATCGTGTCGGGGAAGGACGGCATGTTCTGCGGGCCGGTCTGCATGGCCTCGTAGATGTGCTTCTGACTCACACCCTCGAGGCTGGGGGCGTACTTGCCGTGCGTCAGGGCACCGCCCTCGCCGGTGAAGTTGTGGCACTGGGCGCAGTTGGTGCGGAACAGCTCGCCACCCTTGGCGATGTTCGCGCCTTCCGGGCTGTACTGCTTCTCGGTCGGCGTGATCGGACCGGCACCGAGGGACGCGATGTACGCGGCCAGCTGGTCGATCTCGGCCTGCGAGTAGATGTTCTTCTTCTTCGGCACCTGGGCGCCGGGCTGCTGCGCCGGCATACGGCCGGTGCCGACCTGGAAGTCCACGGCGGCGGAGCCGACGCCGACGAGGCTCGGGCCGTCAGTGGTTCCCTGACCGCCGGTTCCGTGGCAGCTGGCGCAGCCGACGGTGTAGAGCTTCTTGCCCTCCTCGATGGCGAGGGACTGGGCGGTTTCGTCTGCCTGCGCCTTGCCCGCGGGCGCGAACGCGGCGTACAGCCCCCCAGTGGCCGCCAGCGCGAGGAGTAGGACGACGACCGCCGCCAGCGGATGGCGTCGTCGTGCGGAGAGCTTTTTCACGGATTACCCCGGTGTCAGGATCTTCTGCGTCGGTGCTTGCTGGATGTGTCGGTCGTACCGGAGGAGGTACGGCCCGACTACTTGATCATGTAGATCGTGGCGAAGAGGCCGATCCAGACGACATCGACGAAGTGCCAGTAGTAGGACACGACGATGGCGGCGGTTGCCTGCTCGTGAGTGAATCTCTTGGCCGCGTACGTACGGCCGAGGACCAGCAGGAAGGCGATGAGACCGCCCGTCACGTGCAGGCCGTGGAAGCCGGTCGTCAGGTAGAACACGGAGCCGTACGGGTCGGACGAGAGCGAGAGGCCCTCGTGCTTCACCAGCTCGGTGTACTCGAAGACCTGGCCTCCGATGAAGATCGCACCCATCACGAATGTGATCACGAACCACGTGCGGAGCTTCTTCACGTCGCCCCGCTCGGCGGCGAACACGCCGAGCTGGCAGGTGAGCGAGGAGAGCACCAGGATCGTGGTGTTGGTAGCCGAGAACGGGAAGTTCAGCGTGTCGGCTTTCTCTGCCCAGAACTCGGCACCCGTCACCGATCGCAGGGTGAAGTACATCGCGAAGAGGGCCGCGAAGAACATCAGCTCGGAACTCAGCCAGATGATGGTTCCGACGCTGGTGAGGTTCGGCCGGTTGACCGACGGGTGCGCGTGCCCGGTTTCTACTGTCGTTGCTGTCGCCACGACCGACATTATGTCGGTCGCTTATCCCGCCCTCACTCCGGGGGGTGCCGTTCGGTGTGTTGGTGCGCTCTGTCCAGCCCGAACGGCCCATCGGGACGGCCCTCGAAGGGGTGTCCGAACCGGTGTGGAGGGGCGGTGGGGAGGAGTAGCATCCGCCCCATCGGTACCAGCCTTCCTGCCCACGCCGCCGACGTACTCGGAGGAACCATGCAGTCGAGCGCCACCGTCCTGGTCTACAGCGACGACGCGAACACCCGCGCGCAGGTGCGGCTGGCGGCCGGCCGCAGGCCCGCGGCGGACGTTCCGCCGGTCGAGTACGTCGAGTGCGCGACGCTGCCGGCCGTGCTGGACCGGCTCGACGCGGGCGGTGTGGACGTCTGCGTCCTGGACGGCGAGGCGGTCCCGGCGGGCGGCATGGGGGTGTGCCGCCAGATCAAGGACGAGGTCTTCCGCTGCCCGCCCGTCCTGGTGCTCATCGGCCGCCCCCAGGACGCCTGGCTGGCCACCTGGAGCCGCGCGGACGCCGCGGTCACCCTCCCGGTGGACCCGGTGGAGCTGGCGGACTCCCTGGCGGCCCTGCTGCGCAGCCGGCTGGCCGTGGAGGCGTAGCCGGCGCCCACGACGCACCGGGGCCCGGGCGCCACCGTGGTGGTGCCCGGGCCTCTGTGCGGCTGCCGTGGTCAGACGGACGGTGACAGGCGGACCTGCTCGGTGCGGGGGGCGTCGGCCAGGGCGGCGCTGCCGGTCCGCCACTTGTCCCAGGGCAGGTTCCAGTCGCCGAAGCCGTTGCCGAAGTGGTCCATCTCCTGGCCCTCGCTGTTGACGACGTGGACCAGGTCGCCCGGGCGGATGTTCTCGAAGAACCAGGCCGCGTTGGCGGTGGACATCCCGGTGCAGCCGTGGCTGACGTTGGCCGCGCCGTGGGAGCCGGCGGACCAGGGCGCGGCGTGCACGTACTCGCCGCTCCAGGTCACCCGGGTGGCGTAGTAGACCGGCAGGTCGTACGACTCACTGCTGCCGGCCGCGATACCGACCGTGGTGCTGCGCATCCGGACGAAGTACTCCTTGCCCAGCACGACTTTGATGCCGTTACGGGTGGAGAAGCCCGGTTTGCCGGTGGTCACCGGAATGGTGTTGATCACCTTTCCGTTGCGCTTGACCGTCATCTGGTGGCTGCCCGCGTCGGTGATGGCCTCGACCCGGTCGCCGATGGTGAGGTTCAGCGCCTTGGCGGACCCTCCGTAGAGGTTGTTCGTCACCTTCACGCCCGCGAGGTTCGCCGTGGCGGTGACGGACGCGCCGACGGGCCAGTACTCCTTCGGGCGGTAGTGCAGCTTCTTGTCGTCCACCCAGCGCCAGCCGCCGGTGACGGCGGGCGTGGAGCGCACCTTGAGGGAGCGCTCGACGGCGGCCCGGCCCTCCTTGGTGGTGACCGGGGCGCTGAGTTCGGCCGTGAGGGGCTGCCCGACGCCGTACTTGCCCGCCTCCGGGCCGAACTTCACGTTCAGGACCCGTTTGGCGGGGGCGGTCTCGAACGTCAGCGTACGGGCGCCGGGGGCGCCCTTGTCGTCCTCCGTGGCCACCCGGACGGTGTACTGGGTGCCGGCCACCAGCGGGGCCGTGGAGCGCCAGCGGCTGCCGTCGGCGGCCAGCTCACCCGCGAGGTAGTGCCCGGCCGTGTCGACGGCGGTGACGTCCGTGATCCGGGCGTCCTTGCCCTTGGCGGTGACTTCGAGGGGCTTGTCGAGAGGCGCCTTGGCGGTGCCGGACGGGGCGTTGAAGGCGACCTGGCGAGCCGCGTCGTACGGCTTCGCACTGAGCGGATGGCCGTCCGGACCACCGCACGCGGTCGCGCTCGCGCCGGTGACGGCGACCAGCAGGGTGCAGCTTATGGCGGTGCGCATGCGGGGCGTGTTGCTCATAAGCACACCGTAGGAACGCGTGTCAGCAGCGGCACGCGGAAAGACTCCAAACGAGTGGCCCGGCAACCTCCGTACGGAGGTCACCGGGCCATGTCGTGAAGCGGCCTCGCGGACTACTGGTTCTGGTTCTCGCCCCGGTAGTACTCGAAGACCCATCCCCAGACGCCGATGAGGATCAGCGGCGCGGAGAAGTAGAGCAGCCACCAGCCCAGCGCGATGGCCAGGAAGGCGAAGGCTCCACCGATCGCCAGGGAGAGCGGCTGCCAGCTGTGCGGCGAGAAGAAGCCGACCTCACCGGCCTCGTCCGCGACGTCGGCCTCCTTGTCGTCCTGCGCCATGGCGTCCACGCGCCGGGCCGTGAAGGCCAGGTAGTAGCCGATCATGATCGCCAGGCCGAAGGCCAGGAAGAGCGCCGTCGTACCGGCCGGCTCCTTCGACCACACGCCATAGAGGATCGCCATGGCGAGGATGAAGATGCTCAGCCAGATGAACATCTTGCCCTGGATCTTCACTTGCCGACCTCCTTGCCACCGAACAGCGCGGTGTCCTTCTGCGCGTGGTTCTCGAGCTGTCCGACAGCGGCGATCTCAGGGTGGTGCAGGTCGAAGGCCGGGGATTCCGAGCGGATGCGCGGCAGCGTGAGGAAGTTGTGCCGCGGCGGCGGGCAGGAGGTCGCCCACTCCAGCGAGCGGCCGTAGCCCCACGGGTCGTCGACCTCGATCTTCTTGCCGTACTTGGCGGTCTTCCAGACGTTGTACATGAACGGCAGGATCGACAGGCCCAGCAGGAACGAGGCGATCGTGGAGATCGTGTTCAGCAGGGTGAAGCCGTCCGCGGCGAGGTAGTCCGCGTACCGGCGGGGCATGCCCTCGGCACCGAGCCAGTGCTGCACCAGGAACGTGCCGTGGAAGCCGATGAACAGCGTCCAGAACGTGATCTTGCCGAGCCGCTCGTCCAGCATCTTGCCGGTGAACTTCGGCCACCAGAAGTGGAATCCGGCGAACATCGCGAACACCACGGTGCCGAAGACGACGTAGTGGAAGTGCGCGACGACGAAGTACGAGTCGGAGACGTGGAAGTCCATCGGGGGCGAGGCCAGGATGACACCGGTCAGACCACCGAAGGTGAAGGTGACCAGGAAGCCGATGGTCCAGAGCATCGGTGTCTCGAAGGACAACGACCCCTTCCACATGGTGCCGATCCAGTTGAAGAACTTCACACCGGTTGGCACCGCGATGAGGAAGGTCATGAAGGAGAAGAACGGCAACAGCACGCCGCCGGTGACGTACATGTGGTGCGCCCACACCGTCACGGACAGACCGGCGATCGCGATGGTCGCGGCCACCAGGCCGATGTAACCGAACATCGGCTTGCGGCTGAAGACCGGGATGATCTCCGACACGATGCCGAAGAACGGCAAGGCGATGATGTACACCTCTGGGTGCCCGAAGAACCAGAAGAGGTGCTGCCACAGCAACGCGCCGCCGTTGGCCGCGTCGAAGATGTGGGCGCCGAACTTGCGGTCCGCCTCCAGCGCGAAGAGCGCCGCGGCCAGCACCGGGAAGGCGAGCAGGACCAGCACACCGGTCAGCAGCACGTTCCAGGTGAAGATCGGCATGCGGAACATCGTCATGCCGGGCGCGCGCATGCAGATGATCGTGGTGATGAAGTTGACCGAACCGAGGATCGTGCCGAAGCCGGAGAAGGCCAGACCCATGATCCACATGTCGGCGCCGACACCCGGCGAACGGACCGCGTCCGACAGCGGGGAGTAGGCGAACCAGCCGAAGTCGGCCGCACCCTGCGGGGTGAGGAAGCCGGCCACCGCGATGATCGAGCCGAAGAGGTACAGCCAGTACGCGAACATGTTCAGCCGCGGGAACGCCACATCGGGCGCGCCGATCTGCAGCGGCATGATCCAGTTGGCGAATCCGGCGAACAGCGGCGTCGCGAACATCAGCAGCATGATCGTGCCGTGCATCGTGAACGCCTGGTTGAACTGCTCGTTCGACATGATCTGCGTACCCGGACGGGCCAGCTCGGCGCGCATGAAGAGCGCCAGCAGACCGCCGATGCAGAAGAAGGCGAACGAGGTGACCAGGTACAGCGTGCCGATGGTCTTGTGGTCGGTGGTGGTCAGCCACTTCACGACCACACCGCCGGGGGTACGGCGCCGGACGGGCAGCTCGTTCTCGTACGGCTCACGCGAGCCGTCGGCTGCCGCGGCGGCACCCTGAGGTTCGTTGAGGATGCTCACAGTTGGTTGCTCTCCGCATTCCTGGCCGGGTCCGTCTGCTGAATGCCCGACGGGATGAAGCCGGTCTGCCCCTTCTCGGCCAGCTCCTTCAGGTGCTGCTGGTAACGCTCCGGCGAGACCACCTTGACGTTGAACAGCATGCGGGAGTGGTCGACGCCGCAGAGCTCGGCGCACTTGCCCTTGAAGGTGCCTTCCTGGGTCGCGGTCACCTCGAAGACGTTGGTGTGACCCGGGATGACGTCCTGCTTGAACAGGAAGGGGACGACCCAGAAGGAGTGGATGACGTCACGCGAGGTCAGGATGAACCGGACCTTCTCGCCCTTCGGCAGCCACAGGGTCGGGCCCGGGTTGCCGTTCTGCGGGTTCCGCGTGCCGGGGATGCCGTAGTCGTAGACGCCGTCGGCTCCCTGGGGGAAGTCCTTCTGGTACTTGTCCGGAATGGCGGCGAGGGACTTGTCGGTCTCGGCGGCCGTGTTGGGCTTGCCGTCGACGTTCTCGATGTAGTTGAAGCCCCAGCTCCACTGGTAGCCGACCACGTTGATGGTGTGGGCCGGCTTGTCGGAGAGGGCGAGGAGCTTCGACTCGTCCCGGGCGGTGAAGTAGAACAGCACCGAGACGATGATGAGCGGGGTCACCGTGTACAGCGCCTCGATGGGCATGTTGTACCGGGTCTGCGGGGGAACCTCGACCTTGGTGCGGCTACGCCGGTGGAAGATGATGCTCCACAGGATCAGGCCCCAGACCAGCACGCCCGTGGCGAGCGCAGCCGCCCACGAGCCCTGCCAGAGGGAGAGGATCCGCGGGGCCTCCTCCGTCACCGGGGTGGGCATACCAAGACGGGGGAAGTCCTCCCAGTTGTACGAGCAACCGGTGGCGGTAGCCAGGATCAGGCCCGCAGTCAGCACCTGCGGCAGCTTCCGCCGCATCGGGCGCCGCGACGAGCGGTCGGAGCCGTTGGGACTCACGTAGCGCCTTCCCGAGAGTCTCGCCCGCGCGGTCGGCTGCGGCCGTCACGCTGGTCGGTCGCCGGCCCTGACGCGGGCAGGGGTTTGGATGTTTATGCGGACCAAACCCTACTGGACGCTATTTGGGGTCGCGCGGGGAGGGTGCCCAACGCGCCGCAGCGCCCCTCTTTAGAGGGCTCGGTTCGCCTCCGGGGCGCCCGGGGCGAGTGAGCCGAAGGGGCGCGGCGGTGCCGAAAGGGAGAACGCGCGGAGGCCCCCGAGGAACGAGGGGGTCGAGCACGATCGACCGTCGGCACCGTCTCTGGCGCCCCGGAGGGGAACCGAGCCTTCCAATAAACAGCGCTAGCGTGGCCGTATGCCGTACTTCGACGCCGCTTCCGCCGTTCCCCTTCATCCTGTGGCCCGTCAGGCGCTGCTCGCCGCGGTGGACGAGGGGTGGGCCGATCCGGCGCGGCTGTACCGGGAGGGGCGGCGGGCGCGGATGCTGCTGGACGCGGCGCGGGAGGCGGCGGCGGAGGCGGTGGGGTGCCGGCCCGACGAGCTGGCATTCACTCCATCGGGGACGCACGCGGTGCACTCCGGTGTTGCCGGGGCGCTCGCCGGGCGGCGGCGGGTGGGGCGGCATCTGGTGGTGTCGGCGGTGGAGCACTCGTCGGTGCTGCACGCGGCGGGCGCGCACGAGGCGGGCGGCGGGGCGGTGTCCGAGGTGCCGGTGGACCGGGCCGGGCGGGTGGCGCCGGGGGCGTACGCCGGGGTGCTGCGGGAGGACACGGCGCTGGCCTGTCTCCAGTCGGCCAACCACGAGGTGGGCACCGAGCAGCCGGTGGCGGAGGTGGCCGGGGAGTGCCGGGAGGCGGGGGTGCCGCTGCTGGTGGACGCGGCGCAGTCGCTGGCGTGGGGGCCCGTGCCGGGTGACTGGTCGCTGCTGGCCGCGAGCGCGCACAAGTGGGGCGGGCCCGCCGGGGTGGGGCTGCTGGTGGTGCGCAAGGGGGTGCGGTTCGCGCCCCAGGGCCCGGCGGACGAGCGGGAGTCGGGGCGGGCGGCCGGGTTCGAGAACATCCCGGCGATCGTGGCGGCGGCGGCCTCGCTGCGGGCGGTGCGGGCGGAGGCGGCGGCGGAGGCCGGGCGGCTGCGGGAGCTGGTGGACCGGATCCGGGCGCGGGTGGCCTCGTCGGTGCCGGACGTGGAGGTGGTGGGCGATCCGGTGCGGCGGCTTCCGCACCTGGTGACGTTCTCGTGTCTCTATGTCGACGGGGAGGCGCTGCTGCACGACCTGGACCGGGCCGGTTTCTCGGTGTCCTCCGGCTCGTCGTGCACGAGTTCGACGCTGGTGCCCAGTCATGTGCTGAAGGCGATGGGGGTGCTGTCGGAGGGCAACGTCCGGGTGTCGCTGCCGCCGGGGACGGCGGAGGAGGACGTGGAGCGCTTCCTGGAGGTGCTGCCGGGCGCGGTGGCGGGGATCAGGGAGCGGTTCGGCGCGCCGCCGGCGGCCCCCGCGGCGTCCGGGGAGGAGGAGTCGCTGGTGGTGGACGCGCTGGGGCGGCGGTGCCCGGTCCCGGTGATCGAGCTGGCGAAGGTGTTCGGGGACGTCCCGGTCGGCGGCACCGTGACGGTGCTGTCCGACGACGAGGCCGCCCGCCTGGACATCCCGGCGTGGTGCGAGATGCGCGGGCAGGAGTACGTCGGTGAGCGTCCGGCGGACCAGGGCGCCGCGTACGTGGTCCGCCGGACGTCCTGATCAGGCCAGGTGCGCCTGGACCTCGGCGGCGGCCTCGTGGCCGTACGCCTTGGTGAAGCGGTCCATGAAGTGGGCGCGGCGCAGGGTGTACTCCTGGGTGCCGAGGGTCTCGATGACCAGGGTGGCGAGCATGCAGCCGACCTGGGCGGCGCGCTCCAGGCCGACGTCCCACGACAGGCCGGAGAGGAAGCCCGCCCGGAAGGCGTCGCCGACGCCGGTGGGGTCGACCTTGGCCTCCTCCTCGGGGCAGCCGACCTCGATGACCGGTCCGCCGGCGCTCTCGATGCGTACGCCGCGCGAGCCGAGGGTGGTGACGCGGTGGCCGACCCGGCCGAGGATCTCCTCGTCGGTCCAGCCGGTCTTGGACTCGATGAGCCCCTTCTCGTACTCGTTGGAGAAGAGGTACGTCGCGCCCTCCAGGAGGGTGCGGATCTCGTCGCCGTCCATGCGGGCGATCTGCTGGGAGAAGTCGGCGGCGAACGGGATGTTCCGGGCGCGGCACTCCTCGGTGTGGCGGAGCATCGCCTCGGGGTCGTCGGCCCCGATGGAGACCAGGTCCAGGCCGCCGACCCGGTCGGCGACGGCCTTCAGCTCGATCTGCCGGGCCTCGCTCATGGCGCCGGTGTAGAAGGAGCCGATCTGGTTGTGGTCGGCGTCGGTGGTGCAGACGAACCGGGCGGTGTGCAGGACCTCGGAGATCCGGACGGAGTCGGTGTCCACGCCGTGGCGGTCGAGCCAGGCGCGGTACTCGTCGAAGTCGGAGCCCGCCGCGCCGACCAGGATGGGGCGGGTGCCGAGCTGGCCCATGCCGAAGCAGATGTTGGCCGCCACCCCTCCCCTGCGCACGTCGAGGTTGTCGACCAGGAAGGAGAGGGAGACCGTGTGGAGCTGGTCCGCGACGAGCTGGTCGGCGAACCGGCCGGGGAAGGTCATCAGGTGGTCGGTGGCGATGGAGCCGGTGACTGCGATACGCACGGCTGGGCGCTCCTGCGGGGAGGGGGAGTTGACGGTTCACGCTACCGGGTCCGGAAGGCGGCCACGGTCGGAAACTACCCGATAGTAGGTCTTTTTCGGCCGGGTCTCGCGTGCGTACGGTGCGTTCATGGTGAAGTCGAGCGTTCCGTGTGAGCCGTACGAGTCCGAGGTGAGCCTCGCCGAACTGCGCGGGGACAGTGCGCGGATGGTGCCGCACTGGGTGGTGCCGCGGGAGGCCGCGCCCGCTCCCGTGCCGCCGTCGCTGATCCACGGGGTGCGGGTGCCGCCGTCGTCCGTCCGGCTGATCGACGCCACGCCGGAGTACGGGGCGTAGCGCGCCGGGGAACCGCTCACCGCTCCGCTCCGTCCCAGGGGTGTCTCCCGGAATTCGGGGCCACGGCGTTCGAAGGAGCATGGCGGTGAGCGGTACGGAACCGGAGAGCGGTACGAGCCAGGAGCCGGAGCTTGAGCGGGACGGTGCCGGGCGGAGGCGGTCGCGGGTCGTGGTCGCGTCGGTCGCGGCGGCGGTGCTGCTCGCCGGGGGCGGCGGCGCCTGGTTCGCCGCGGCGGCGCCGGACGGCGGCGAGCGGGGCGGCGGGGCCGCCGCGGGTGGTCCGCCGCCACCGCCGCTCGCCCTGGACGGGTACACCGAGAGCGGTACGGGGCCGGGGATCGCGCCCGGTGAGCCGGACCCGCGCGGGGTGGTCTACCGCGCGGCCGGCCCGCTGCCGGAGGGGCCCGGCTCGGCGCACGTGTACCGGCCGGAGGGCTCGGTGGGGGCCGGTGAGGTGGCCCGGCTGGCGAAGGCGCTGGGCGTGGAGGGCGCGCCCCGGGTCGACGGGTCGGCGTGGAAGGTGGGCCCGGACAAGGACGGCTCGGGCGCGGCGCTGAGCGTGGAGCGGCAGGCTCCGGGGACGTGGACCTTCGGGACGGCGCCGGCCGGGGACAACTGCCTCAAGGGCAAGGAGTGCCCCTCGACGACCACGATGCCCCCGGACGGTCTGACCGGTACGCCGGTGGGCGAGGCCGCGGCGAAGGAGGCGGCGGCCCCGGTGCTGGAGGCGCTGGGCCAGGGGGACGCCGCGCTGGACGCCACGCAGGTGATGGGCGCGGTACGGGTGGTGAACGCCGACCCGGTGGTGGGCGGGCTGCCGACGTACGGCTGGTCGACGGGCGTCCAGGTGGGCGCCGACGGGTCGGTCACCGGGGGCAGCGGCCGGCTGAAGGCCCCGGTGGAGGGCCATGAGTATCCGGTGGTCGGCGCGGCGCGGGCGCTGGAGCTGCTGAACGAGGGCTCCGGCTCCGCCGCCGGGCAGGGCGGCCGGCCCGGGACCGGCGGGACGATCGGCGGGTGTGCCACGCCCGCCCCGCTGGAGGACTCGGGGACCAAGCCGGTGGCGCCCTGCAAGCCGGCGCCGGACGTCCCGCGGGAGACGGTGACCGTCTCGGGGGCGGTCTTCGGGCTGGCGGCGCACTACACGGGCGGGCGCCCCGCGCTCGTACCGTCGTGGCTGTTCGAGGTGGCGCCCACCGACGGGGCCCCGCGCTCGGTGATCACCTACCCGGCGGTGTCGCCGGAGCACCTGGCGCCCGCGCCGCCGCCGCAGAAGCCGGAGACGCCGGAGTCACCGGCTCCGGAGTCGCCGGGCACGGACAAGGCGCCGCGCCAGGTGGAGTCGTACAGCACCGACGGGAAGGTCCTGACGGCCCGCTTCTGGGGCGGGGTGTGCAGCACGTACACCCTGAAGGCGGAGGAGTCGGAGTCCCGGGTGCGGCTGTCGGTGGTGGAGAAGCCGGCGGAGCCGGGGCGGGTGTGCATCCTGATCGCCAAGGAGGTGACCGCCACGGTGGCCCTGGAGCGGCCGGTGGGTGACCGGCAGGTGGTGGACGCGGCGAGCGGCGAGAAGGTGGCGCGCCGGTAGCGGCGGCCGGTACGCGCGCGGGGCGGCGGCTCCGGGAGGGTGGTCCCGGAGCCGCCGCCCCGCGTGTGCCCGCCCCGCCCGGGGCCGGGCTCCCTAGCTGAAGGAGTCGCCGCAGGCGCAGGAGCCGGTGGCGTTGGGGTTGTCGATCGTGAAGCCCTGCTTCTCGATGGTGTCGACGAAGTCGATGGAGGCGCCGCCCAGGTACGGGGCGCTCATCCGGTCGGTGACGACCTTGACACCGTTGAAGTCCTTGACGACGTCGCCGTCGAGCGAGCGCTCGTCGAAGAAGAGCTGGTAACGCAGGCCGGAGCAGCCGCCGGGCTGAACGGCGACGCGCAGTGCGAGGTCGTCGCGGCCTTCCTGGTCGAGCAGGGCCTTGACCTTGGCCGCGGCGGCGTCCGACAGGAGGATGCCGTCGCTGACAGTGGTCTTCTCGTCCGATACGGACATCTGCTTCTCTCCCGGGTTGTACGGAGACTGCTTGCCGACGGTGAGAACCGGCGGGGCCGCGGATTCATTCCGGGCACAGCGCTCGTCTTTCCCTTTCATGCTCGCACATACGGCACCGGGCGGGCACCGGCCGGTGGAGAGGGGATGTGTCACATCGACACTATGGCCATCGTCAAAGTGACGTGAAGCGGTTATGATAGATAGCGTCATTTAGACGAGAAGGTCTTCTCTCCCGTACTGCTCCGCAGTTCTCCGCAGAAAAGAAAGGGTGCGTGACGTGACCACCGCCCAGCCCCTGGACGTCCAGCCGTCGCCCCTCGCCCTGCTGCTGCTCGGCCGCGAGGCCGACCCGAAGAGCGAGCGGGGGGTCGAGTGCCCGGGCGACCTGCCCTCGCCCTCCGACCCCGGCCTGGTCGAGCGGGCCCGCGCCGCCAAGGAGAAGCTCGGGAGCAAGGTCTTCGTCCTGGGCCACCACTACCAGCGCGACGAGGTCATCCAGTTCGCGGACGTCACCGGCGACTCCTTCAAGCTCGCCCGGGACGCGGCGGCCCGGCCGGAGGCCGAGTACATCGTCTTCTGCGGTGTGCACTTCATGGCCGAGTCGGCCGACATCCTCACCACCGACGACCAGAAGGTCGTCCTGCCGGACCTGGCGGCCGGCTGCTCGATGGCCGACATGGCCACTGCCGAGCAGGTCGCGGAGTGCTGGGACGTGCTCACGGAGGCGGGCGTCGCCGAGGTGACGGTCCCCGTCTCGTACATGAACTCCTCCGCCGACATCAAGGCGTTCACCGGCAAGCACGGCGGCACCATCTGCACCTCGTCGAACGCCCGGCGGGCGCTGGACTGGGCCTTCGAGCAGGGCGAGAAGGTCCTGTTCCTGCCGGACCAGCACCTCGGGCGCAACACGGCCGTGCGGGACATGGGCATGTCCCTGGAGGACTGCGTCGTCTACAACCCGCACAAGCCGAACGGCGGGCTCACGGCGGAGCAGCTGCGCGCCGCGAAGATGATCCTGTGGCGCGGGCACTGCTCGGTGCACGGGCGCTTCTCGCTGGACTCCGTCGAGGACGTCCGCGCGCGCATCCCCGGCGTCAATGTGCTCGTGCACCCCGAGTGCCGGCACGAGGTGGTGGCGGCGGCCGACTACGTCGGCTCGACCGAGTACATCATCAAGACGCTGGAGGCGGCCCCGGCCGGCTCGAAGTGGGCGATCGGTACGGAGCTGAACCTGGTCCGCCGTCTGGCGAACCGTTTCGCCAGTGAGGGCAAGGAGATCGTCTTCCTCGACAAGACGGTCTGCTTCTGCTCCACCATGAACCGCATCGACCTGCCGCACCTGGTGTGGGCGCTGGAGTCGCTGGCCGAGGGCAACCTGGTCAACCAGATCCAGGTCGACCGCGAGACGGAGAGCTTCGCCAAGCTGGCCCTGGAGCGGATGCTGGCGCTGCCGTAGCCGCACTGGCCCGCAGCCGCCGGGCCGTCCGGCGTACCGGAAGGGGCGCCCCGCGTCGTCGCGGGGCGCCCCTTCCTGTCGTACGGGCCGGTACGGATCAGGCGTTGGCCGGGGCCGGGGTGTCCTCCCGCTCCGCGGCCGGGGGCACCGCCTTGGCCTCCCGCCTGGCCCGGCGCTTGTCGCGGCGGCGCTCCTTGCGGAGCTCCACCATCGCGTAGAGCGTCGGGACCAGCAGCAGGGTGAGCAGCGTGGACGTCACCAGGCCGCCGATGACCACGACCGCGAGCGGCTGGGCGATGAACCCGCCCTCGCCGGTGACGCCGAGCGCCATCGGGAGCAGGGCGAAGATCGTGGCCAGGGCCGTCATCAGGATCGGGCGGAGGCGGTGCCGGCCGCCCTCGACGACGGACTCGACCACCCCGAGCCCCTGCGCCCGGTACTGGTTGATCAGGTCGATCAGCACGATGGCGTTGGTGACCACGATGCCGATGAGCATCAGCATGCCGATCATCGCCGGGACGCCCATCGCGGTGCCGGTGACCACCAGCAGACCGATGGCGCCGGTCGCCGCGAACGGGATGGAGACCAGCAGGATCAGCGGCTGGACCAGCGACTTGAAGGTCGCCACCAGCAGCATGAACACGATCGCGATGGCCGCCAGCATCGCCAGGCCCAGGTTGGCGAACGCCTCCTCCTGGTCCTCGGAGACCCCGCCGATGGAGGCGGTGGCCCCCTCGGGCAGGTCCAGCGCGTTGATCTTCGACTGGAGGTCGGCGCTGACCGCCCCGGTGTTGTCGCCGGTCGGCTTGGCCGTGATCGTCGCGGCGCGCGAGCCGTCGATCCGGGTCATCGAGACCGGGCCGGGGACCAGCTTCACCTCGGCGATGTCGCCGAGCTTCACCGGGCCGAGCGGCAGCTGCTTCAGCTGGGCCATCGTCCTCGCCGGGGCGGCGGAGGTGACGACCACGTCCCGCTCGGTGTCGTCCAGCACCGCCGTGCCGGCCGGGGTGCCGCGTACCGCCTGGGCGACCGCCATGCCGAGGGCCGCGTCGTTGAAGCCCGCCGCGGCGGCCTTCGGCCCGGCCGTGACGGAGATCCGCGGGACGGACTGCGACAGGTCGCTCTGGACGTCGGTGACGTCCTTGAGCCCGGCCACCTCCGCGCGCACCTGCTCGGACGCCTTCTTCAGGGTGGCCGCGTCGGCGGCCTTCACCACGACGCTCAGGTCCTGGTTCCCGAAGCCGTCACCGGCCGCGATGGTCGTGTCGCCGATGCCGTCGAGCCTGCCCAGCTCGGCGTCGATGTGGTCGCGGGCCTTCTCGTAGGAGGCCGCGTCCTTCAGCGTCACCTGGTACGACGCCTGGTTGGCGCCCGTACCGCCGCCGAAGGCCGCCATGAAGCCGGAGGAACCGACGGTGACCTGGTAGTCCTTCACCTCGTCCGCACCGGCGAGGACCTTCTCGACCTTCTTCGCCGCGGCGTCCGCGGCCTCCAGGCCGGTGCCGGCCGGCAGCTCCTGCTTGATCGACAGGACCTCCTGCTCGCCCTGGTCGAAGAAGTTGGTCTTCAGCAGCGGCGCCATGCCGAACGTGCCCACCAGGACCACCAGCGCGAGGGCCACGCTGGTGAGGCGGCGGCGGGTCGCGAAGCGCAGCACCGGCACGTACAGGCGCTGCAGGATGCTGCGGCTCTCCTTCTCCTCGGCCGCCCGGCGCGCCTCGTCGGGGTCGGCCGACGTGCCCTTGGGGGCCCGCAGGAACCAGTACGAGAGGACCGGGACCACGGTCAGCGAGACCAGCAGCGACGCCAGCAGGGCCGCGGTGACGGTGAGGGAGAACGAGCCGAACAGCTCGCCCACCATGCCGCCCACCAGGCCGATCGGCAGGAAGACCGCGACGGTGGTCAGGGTGGAGGAGGTGACCGCGCCGGCCACCTCGCGCACCGCCGTGAGGATGGCCTCCCGGCGCTCCTCGCCGTACCCGAGGTGCCGCTTGATGTTCTCCAGCACCACGATCGAGTCGTCGACGACCCGGCCGATGGCGATGGTGAGCGCGCCCAGCGTCAGCATGTTCAGCGACAGGTCGCGCGTCCACAGCACGATCAGGGCGAGGACCACGGAGAGGGGGATGGAGACCGCGGTGACCAGGGTGGAGCGCAGCGAGGCCAGGAAGACCAGGATGACGACGACGGCGAACAGCAGGCCGAGCGCGCCCTCGGTGGTCAGGCCGGAGATCGACTTGGAGACCGCCGGGCCCTGGTCGGAGACGACCGTCAGCTCGGCGCCCTCGCCCAGGTCCTCGCGGAGCCCGGGCAGCTTGTCCTTGACGGCCTCGGAGATGGCGACGGCGCTGCCGTCCTTGTCCATGGTGGCCATCACGGCGAGGCTGGGCCTGCCGTTGGTACGGGTGAGGGAGACCCGCCGGGACTCCTCCTCGGTGACGGTGGCGATGTCGCCGACCCGCACCGGGGCGCCCTTCTCGGGCTTGATCGTCAGGTCCTGGATCTGCTTCAGCGAGGTGAAGCCGCCGCCGACCTGGACGGTGCGGCTCTGGCCCGCCTCGGTGAACGAGCCGGCCGGGACGGTCGCGCCGCCCGCCTTGAGCGCCTCGGACAGGGTCATCGGGTTGAGGCCCGCCGCGGCGAGCTTCTTGTCGTCGGGCGTGACCGAGACCTGGAGGTCCTGGACGCCGTCGATCGACACCTGGCCCACGCCGTCGATGTCCTCCAGGGCGGGGACGACGGTCCGCTCCAGCCGGTCGGCCAGCGCCTGCTGGTCCTCGCCGGAGGTCGCGGCCAGGACGACGGTGGGGATGTCGTCGGTCGAGCCGGCCACCACCTGCGGGTCCACCTCTTGCGGCAGCTGCGCGCGGGCGCGGTTGACGGCCTGCTGGACGTCGGCGACGAGCTGCTTGGTGCCCTCGTCGCCGTAGTCGAAGGAGGCCATGATCAGGGCGTTGCCCTCACTGGCCGTGGAGGTGACGCCCTTGATGCCGTCGACCGCCTTGATGCTGTCCTCGAGCGGTTCGACGACCTGCTTCTCGACCACATCGGGAGAGGCGCCCTGGTAGGGGGCGAGGACCGACACCATCGGCAGTTCGATGGAGGGCAGCAGCTGTTGCTTCAGCTGCGGGATGGCGATCGCTCCGAAAACGATCGCCACGATCGACATCAGCCCTATCAGGGCCCGTTGCGCGAGGCTGAATCTGGACAGCCAGGACATGGGGTCTCTCTTCTGTGGCGGACCGGCGGTATTCATACGATCAGCCATGGAGGAGGACGATCCGTCGCCCCCAGGTCCCGTTTGCTTATCCCCCGCATACACCGAACGGAGTACGGGCGGGGCCGCGCTCACTCCACCCTGGGACGTACCAACCCCGACTCGTAGGCCGTGACGACGAGCTGGGCGCGGTCGCGGGCCCCGAGCTTCGCCATGGCCCGGTTGACGTGGGTCTTGACCGTGAGCGGGCTGACCGCCAGCCGTTCGGCGATCTCGTCGTTGGAGTGGCCGCCGGCGACATGGACGAGCACCTCGCGCTCGCGCACGGTGAGGGCGGCGAGCTTCGCCGCGTACTCCTCCCCGGGCGCCTCGTCCCCGCTCCCGCCCTGCGCGAGGAACGTGGCGATCAGGCCCTTGGTGGCGACGGGCGACAGCAGCGCCTCCCCGGCGGCGGCGACCCGGACGGCGTTCAGCAGCTCGTCCGGTTCGGCGCCCTTGCCGAGGAAGCCGGACGCCCCGGCGCGCAGGGACTGCACCACGTACTCGTCGACCTCGAAGGTGGTGAGCATGACGACCCGTACGCCGGCCAGGTCCGGGTCCGCGCTGATCATGCGGGTGGCGGCGAGCCCGTCCGTGCCGGGCATCCGAATGTCCATCAGGACGACGTCGGCGCGGCGGGAGCGGGCGAGGGCGACGGCCTCGGCGCCGTCGGCCGCCTCCCCCACGACCTCCATGTCCGGCTCGGAGTCCACGAGCACCCGGAACGCGCTGCGCAGCAGTGCCTGGTCGTCGGCGAGCAGCACCCTGATGGTCATGTGGCCTCCCCTGTGCGCGGTGCGACGGGCAGTATCGCCTGCACGCGGAACCCGCCGCCGTAGCGGGGGCCCGTGCTGAGGGTGCCGCCGAGGGCGGTGACGCGCTCGCGCATGCCGACGAGGCCGTGCCCGCCGCCGTCGCCGGCGCCGGCCTCACCGGGGCCTGCGTCGCCGGGGCGTGCGTCGCCGGGGCGTGCGTCGCCGGGGCGTGCGGGTGGGGCGCCGTCCTCGCGGGGGCCGGGGAGGGGGGCGGCGTCCCCGTGGCGGGCGCCGTCGTCGAGGACGGTCACCTCGACGGTCCGGCCGACCCGGACGACGCTCACCTCCGCCCGGGCGCCGGGGCCGGCGTGCTTGCGCACATTGGTCAGCGCCTCCTGGACGATCCGGTACGCGACGAGGTCCACGGCCGCCGGGAGCCCGGCGCCCTGGTCGGCGCCGACCAGCTCCACCGGCAGCCCCGCGTGGCGGAAGGTGTCGAGCAGCCCGTCCAGGACGGCCAGGCCGGGCGCCGGCTCGGTGGGCGCCTCGGGGTCCCCGGACTGGCGGAGCAGCCCGACGGTGGCGCGCAGCTCGCCGAGCGCGGAGCGGCTGGCCTCGCGGACGTGGGCGAGCGCCTCCTTGGCCTGGTCGGGGCGCTTGTCCATGACGTGCGCGGCGACCCCGGCCTGGACGTTGACCAGCGCGATGTGGTGGGCGACCACGTCGTGCAGGTCCCGGGCGATGCGCAGCCGCTCCTCGGCGACCCGGCGGCGGGCCTCCTCCTCACGGGTGCGCTCCGCGCGCTCGGCCCGCTCCCGGATGGCGTCCACGAAGGCGCGGCGGCTGCGCACGGCGTCCCCCGCGGCGGCGGCCATACCGGTCCAGGCGAAGACGCCCAGGTTCTCCTGGCTGTACCAGGGTGCCGCGCCGAAGAGCATCGCGGCGCCGGTCAGCACGGTCATGGTGAGCAGGCCGACGCGCCAGGTGGTGGGCCGGTCGGTGCGGGAGGCGACGGTGTAGAGCGCGACGACGGCGCTCATGGCGACCGGGGCGGGCGGGTCCTCGGCCAGGTGCTCCACGACGGTGACCGCGCCGGTGAAGAGCAGCACGCCCAGCGGGTTGCGGCGGCGGCGCACCAGGGCCGCGGCGCCGATCAGCATGAGCAGCACGCTGCCCGCGCCGGGGGTCCGCCCGCCGAAGTCGGGGCCGCCGTGCGGCCCGCCGTGCCGGTCCACGAACGAGCCGGCCACCATGCACACCAGGACGCCGAGCGCCAGGGCGGCGTCGAGCGCGTGGGGGTGCTCGCGCAGCCGGCTCCGGCCGCGGGCGCACCGTTCTCCGAGGGTCGTCACGGGAGGGCCTCTCCGAGGGTCGTCACGGGAGGAAACGGTACGTCGTGCCGGGCCGGCGCCGGGAGCGGCCGGAAACAGCGGCCGGGGCAGGAGGCACGGCCGGAAGCCGCGGCCCGGCACGGGGGCCGGAAACGGCGGCCGGGGCAGGAGGCACGGCCGGACATGCCGGTGCCCCGCCCCGGGCGGGGGCGGGGCACGGGCCCTGCGGGTGTTGGAGACGTGCGGGAGGCGTCCGGCGGCCGGTCAGCCGGGGATCAGGCCGTCGTCGGAGAGCATCGCCCGGACCTCTTCGAGCGTGGCGTCCGGCGCGGGCAGGATCAGCTCGGAGGGTTCGAGGGAGTCGTCCGGCAGGGGCTCCCCCAGCTGCCGGACGGTGTCCAGCAGGGCGTGCAGCGTCCGGCGGAAGCCCTCGCCGTCACCGCCCTGCATCTCCCGGAGCAGTTCGTCGTCCAGCTTGTTCAGCTCGGCGAAGTGGCTGTCGGCCAGCTCCACCTGGCCCTCCCCCATGATCCTGACGATCATGACGTGCCGTCCTTAGCTCTTGTCGAACCGGGTCTGGGACTGGGACTGCGACTGCTGCTGCCCCTGGTCCTGCGGGGTGCCGCCCTCGATGGCCTGCTGCGGCGTGGTGCCGCCGGCCAGCTCGGCCTTCATGCGCTGCAGCTCCAGCTCGACGTCCGTACCGCCCGACAGGCGGTCCAGCTCGGCCTGGAGGTCGTCCTTCTGGAGGCCGGACTGGTCGTCGAGGGCGCCGGAGGCGAGCAGCTCGTCGATGGCCCCGGCCCGCGCCTGGAGCTGTGCCGTCTTGTCCTCGGCGCGCTGGATGGCGACGCCGACGTCGCTCATCTCCTCCGAGATGCCCGAGAACGACTCGGCGATCCGGGTCTGCGCCTGGGCGGCGGTGTAGGTGGCCTTGATCGTCTCCTTCTTGGTGCGGAAGGCGTCGACCTTGGCCTGGAGGCGCTGGGCGGCGAGCGTCAGCTTCTCCTCCTCGCCCTGGAGGGTCTGGTGCTGCGTCTCCAGGTCGGTCACCTGCTGCTGCAGCGCGGCCCGGCGGGACAGCGCCTCGCGGGCCAGGTCCTCCCGGCCCAGCGCGAGCGCCTTGCGGCCCTGGTCCTCCAGCTTGGCCGACTGGCCCTGGAGCTGGTTGAGCTGGAGCTCCAGGCGCTTGCGCGAGGTGGCCACGTCGGCGACGCCGCGGCGCACCTTCTGGAGCAGCTCCAGCTGCTTCTGGTACGAGTAGTCGAGGGTCTCGCGCGGATCCTCGGCCCGGTCAAGGGCCTTGTTTGCCTTCGCGCGGAAGATCATCCCCATACGCTTCATGACACCGCTCATGGGCTTCGCGCGCCCCCTTCTGACGGACTTCGGCTCCAGCACTCCAACAGAACCCACAGTACGGGCCCTGCCTCCATTACCGCACTGTTCGGGCCCGGATGCGCTCATCCCCAAGGACGACTGCGCCCGCCGCCGATCCGGCGCAAGGAGTAGGGATCGTCTCGGGTGCTCCTCCTGGAAGGACGCGGGCCGTTGCCGGATCGTTCCCCGCGGGGGTGGGGTCCGTGCGGCGCACCCCGTACCCTTGGGCTTTGTGTTCCGTAGCCGTTCCAAGGACGAGAAGGCCCCCACCGCCAAGGTGACGGCGGACCTCTCCAAGCAGCCCCGCGACCCCGAGGCCCCCAAGGGCCGCCCGACCCCGAAGCGGAGTGAGGCCCAGACGCAGCGCCGTCGTGCCCAGACCGTGCCGACCGACCGCAAGGAGGCCATGCGCCGGCAGCGCGAGGCCCGCCGCACGGACCTGGCGAGGCAGCGCCAGGCGCTGGCCAGCGGTGACGAGCGGTACCTCCCGGCCCGTGACAAGGGCCCCGTCCGCCGCTTCGTCCGCGACTTCGTGGACTCGCGCTTCTGCGTCGCCGAGTTCTTCCTGCCGCTGGCGGTCGTCATCCTGATCCTGTCCAGCCTGCCCAACACGCAGCTGAAGAACATCGCCATGCTGCTGTGGCTCGCGGTGATCGCCCTGATCGTGGTGGACTCGGTCGGCATCTGGATCCGGCTGAAGAAGCAGCTCGCCACCCGCTTCCCGGACGAGCCGAAGCGCGGCGCCGTGGCGTACGGCCTGATGCGTACGCTCCAGATCCGCCGGCTGCGCCTGCCGAAGCCGCAGGTCAAGCGCGGGGAGCGGCCCTGAGCATCCTGGTCTCCGGGGTCGGAGGCGCATCGGGGAACTGGCTGGAGGGGCTCGGCGGGCTGCGTGACACGGTCCGCCAGGAGCTCGTCGCCCGCCAGCTCGACGAGCAGATAGCCGCCCGCTACCCGGTGGGGCAGCGGCTGCGGATCCTCGACGTCGGCATGGGCCAGGGTGTGCAGGCGCTGCGCCTGGCCCGGGCGGGGCACACGGTCACGGGCCTGGAGTCCGACCCGGACGCGCTGCGGGCCGCGCGGGAGTCGCTGGCCTCCGAGCCGGCCGGCATCCGGGAGCGCGTCCGGCTCATCGAGGGCGACGGCCGCGAGACCGGGGTGCACTTCCTGCCGGGCAGCTTCGACGTGGTCCTGTGCCACGGGGTGCTGATGCACGTGGAGGAGCCCGACGCCCTGCTGGCCGGGCTCGCCCGGATGCTGGCGCCCGGCGGCCTGCTCTCGCTGCTCGTGCGGAACGCGGACGCGCTGGCCATGCGGCCGGGGCTGGACGGGGACTGGGCGGGGGCGCTCACGGCGTTCGACTCGGACACCTGGACCGGCGGGCCGGGGGCGCCGGTGCGGGCCGACCGGCTGGAGACGCTGACCCGGACGCTGGCCGGGATCGCCGCGCCGCTGCACGCCTGGTACGGGGTGCGGGTCTTCACCGACGGGGTGCCCAACGAGGAGGGGCTGCCCGCCGCCGCCGACCTGGAGCGGCTGCTGGCCGCCGAGGACCGGGCGGGGCGCACCGAGCCCTACCGGCGGGTGGCGGCGCTGCTGCACCTGTGCGGGGTACGGGGCTGAGCCCCGGGCGGCCGGGCGCGGTCCCGGTCAGCCGGTCGGTCACTCACGTGCAGGTGATCCGGTGATCCGGTGATCCGATGATCAGGTGAAGTGGGGCTTTTCGCGTCTTCTTCCGACGTGAGCATCACGGACACGGACCACGACACCCCCACGTTGCCGGCCCGCGAAACCTGGCGGGCCCTGTACCGGCACTTCCGGCCGCACCGATGGACGGTCGCCTTCGGCACCCTGCTGGCGCTGATCGGCGCGGCCACCGGCATCCTCCAGCCGCTGGCGGCCCGGGCGCTGGTGGAGCGCCTCGGCCAGGACGAGCCCGTCGGCCAGGTGCTGCTGGCGCTGACCGCGCTGGTCGTACTGGGCACCGCGATCGAGTCGTTCGGGGCGTACGTCCTGGAGCGCACCGCCGAGTCGGTGGTGCTCGCCGCCCGCCGCACCCTGATCGGCAGGCTGCTGCGGCTGCGGCTGCCGGAGGTGGAGCGGACCCAGCCAGGCGACCTGATGTCGCGGATCACCTCCGACACCACCCTGCTGCGGGCCGTGACCACCGACTCGATCGTCTCGGCCGTGACGGGCGGGCTCGCGTTCCTGGCCACCCTGGTGATGATGGCCGTGATGGACACGGTGCTCCTGGGCGTCACGCTCGGGGTGATCGTGCTCATCGGCGGCGCCGTGGCGCTGGTGATGCCCCGTATCTCGCGGGCCACCAAGCGGTCCCAGGAGGCGGTCGCGGAGATATCGGCGCGGCTGGAGCGGGTCTTCGGCGCCTTCCGCACGGTGAAGGCGTCGGGTGCGGAGGAGCGCGAGGCCGCCGTCGTGGACGCCGCGGCGGTGGAGGCGTGGCGGCAGGGGCTGAAGTCGGCCAAGTGGCAGGCGGTGTCGGGGTCTTCGGTGGGGCTGGCGGTCCAGGTGTCGTTCCTGGCGGTGCTGGGCATCGGCGGGGCGCGGGTGGCGTCGGGCGCGATCTCGGTGGCGGACCTGGTGGCCTTCCTGCTGTACCTCTTCTATCTGACGGAGCCGATATCCAAGCTGGTGTCGGCGGCCACCGAGTACCAGGTCGGGTCGGCGGCCGTGGCCCGGATCGTGGAGGCCGAGCGGCTGGCGGCGGAGGACACCGGCGCGCCGGCCGGCGCCCTGGGCGGCGCCCGGGACGGGGCGCCCGCGTCCGTCGCCTTCGAGGACGTCGCCTTCCGCTACCGCGACGACCTGCCGCCCGTCCACCACGGGGTGACCTTCGAGGTGCCGGGCGCGGGCATGACCGCGTTCGTCGGTCCGTCGGGCGCGGGCAAGACGACGGTGTTCGGCCTGATCGAGCGGTTCTACGAGGTGTCCGGCGGCCGGGTGCTGGTGGACGGCAGGGACGTACGGGACTGGCCGCTGGCCGAGCTGCGGGCGGCCATCGGGTACGTGGAGCAGGACGCCCCGGTGCTGGCGGGGACGCTGCGCGAGAACCTCTGCTTCGGCGCCCCGGACGCGACCGAGGAGCAGATCCGGGAGGTGCTGGTACGGGCGCGGCTGGACGCGCTGGTGGAGCGGCTGCCGGAGGGGCTGGAGACACCGGTGGGGCACCGGGGGTCCAAGCTGTCGGGCGGTGAGCGGCAGCGGGTCGCCATCGCGCGGGCGCTGCTGCGCAGGCCGAGGCTGCTGCTGCTGGACGAGGCGACGTCGCAGCTGGACGCGGTCAACGAGATGGCCCTGCGGGACGTGGTGGCGGAGGTGGCCCGCGAGGTGACGGTGCTGGTGGTGGCGCACCGGCTGTCGACCGTGACGCTGGCGGACCGGATCGTGGTGATGGACGCCGGGCGGGTGCGGGCGGTGGGGACGCACGCGGAGCTGGTGGCGGCCGACCCGCTGTACGGGGAGCTGGCGGCGACGCAGTTCCTGACGGCCACGGCGGGGTGAGGCGTCGGCGTACGGCGGTGGGGTGACCCCTGATCGGGTGCGCAGCGGGCGCCCCCGGTGCGGGGCGAAAGGGATACTCCGGACATGGATGCCCCTCGTGTGCGTACGCCCCCGACCTCCCCCGCCCTGGTGGCCGCCGTGGTCTGCGGGGCGGTCCTGGTGAGCGGCTGCGCGGCCGGTCCCCGGCCCGCCGGAAGCCCGGCCGCCGCCGACCGGCACGGGGTGGCGACGGCGGGGCGGGCCGCCGAGCTGGAGGACGACTACCGCGACGCCATCCGGAACGTACTGCCCTCGGTCGTGCAGATCGACGCCCGGGACACCGTGGGGTCGGGGGTGGTGTACGACGACCGGGGGCACATCGTCACCAACGCCCATGTCGTGGGCCAGGAGAAGGACTTCCGGGTGACCGTGGCGACGGGCGAGGAGCCGCTGACCGCCAAGCTGGTCTCCAGCTACCCGGAGCAGGACCTCGCGGTCGTCCGGCTGGACCGGCCGCCCGAGGGGCTGAAGCCCGCCGTCCTCGGCGACTCCTCCGACGTGGAGGTCGGGCAGATCGTCCTGGCCATGGGCTCCCCGCTCGGGCTGTCGGGCAGCGTCACCCAGGGCATCGTCTCCGCGACGGGCCGCACGGTCAGCGAGAGCCGGGCCGGCGGGGGCACGGGCGCGACCATCGGCAACATGGTGCAGACCTCGGCGGCGATCAACCCCGGCAACAGCGGGGGCGCGCTGGTCAATCTGGACAGCGAGGTCATCGGCATCCCGACGCTGGCGGCGGCCGACCCGCGCCTGGGCGGCAGCGCGGTGCCCGGCATCGGGTTCGCCATCCCCGTCTCCATGGTGCGGACGGTCGCCGACCAGATCGTCCGGACGGGCCGGGTCACCGACTCGGGGCGGGCGGCGCTGAACATCACCGGCCGGACCGTGCTGACCGACGACTACCGGCCGGGCGGCGTCGCGGTGGTCGAGGCGACCCCGGGCGGCGGGGCGGCGGAGGCGGGGCTGAAGCCGGGCGACATCATCACCCGGATCGACGACACCCCCATCACCACGATGACCTCCCTGCTGGAGGCCCTGGCCCCGGCGAAACCGGGCGACGAGGTCACGGTCGCGTACACCCGGGGCGGGCGCTCGCTGACGGCCCGGGTCACGCTCGGCGAGATCTGACCGGCGGGGGGCGGTTCGCGGTGGTGGGGCGTGGCCCCGGCGTACGCCGTACTCGGGGTGGTGGGGCGTGGCCCCGCCCGCGGACCGGGCGGGGCCTGGGCGGGGAACTAGGCGTCTTCCCCGTGGAGGCTCATCGGGCCGTAGATCTTCGTCTCGTCCTCGAACAGCACGACCTGGTCCGCGCCCCCCTCCTTCAGGTCCTTCCAGATCTCACCGATCCACGATTCCGCGTCCCCCTGGGTGGTGAACTCCTCCGGCACGACCGCCGGCTGGACCTCGGTGCCGTCGGACCGCTCGAATCGCCACGTCCATGCCATGTGGGCCTCCAGGTGATCGGGTTCCTGCCCGCAGCGTAGCCGGGCGAGCACCCCGCGCGGGGACGCGGGAGGATCGTCCCGTGGAAGTGACTCTGCTCGGAACCGGCGCCCCCGAGGGGCTCCCCCGCCCCGACTGCCCCTGCGCCGTGTGCGCGACCGCCCGGGGCGCCCACGCGCGGGCCGCGACGGCGCTGCTCGTGGACGGGGCGCTGCTGCTGGACCTGACGCCCGGTGCGGCGCAGGCCGCCGCCCGGGCCGGGCACGCGCTGACCGGCGTGCGGCAGGTGCTGCTGACCCATCCGCACGACGGTCCGCCCGTGGAGCTGCCCGCCGGGCTGCCGGCCGCCGGGCGGGTGCCGGACGGGCGGGAGCTGACCCTGATCAGCGGGCACCGGGTGCGGGCCGTCCCCATGGACGCGCCCGGCACCGGGTACGAGGTGACGTCGCTGGAGGGCCGGCGGCTGCTGTACCTGCCGCCGGGGGGCGCGCCGGCGGGGGTGGCCGGGGGGAGGCGGCCGTACGACATGGTGGTCGCCGACGTCACCGGCCGGCCGGACGCCCTGGCCCGCCTCCGGGCCGCCGGCGGTGTGGGCCCGGCGACGGACGTGGTCGCCGCGCACCTGGACCACGATGTGCCGGGGGGCCGCGAGCTGGACCGGCGGCTGGCCGCGGCGGGGGCGCGGGCGGTGCCGGACGGGTCGACGCTCCGGGCGGGCGACGCCCGCGCGGTGCCGGTGGTGCCCCGGCGCACGCTGGTGACCGGCGGGGCGCGGTCGGGCAAGTCCGTGGAGGCGGAGCGGCGCCTGGAGGCGTTCCCGGAGGTGCTGTACGTCGCCACGGGCGGGGCCCGGAACGGCGACACCGAGTGGGCGGAGCGGGTGACCGCCCACCGCGACCGGCGCCCCGCGTCGTGGCGTACCGAGGAGACGTGCGACCTGGTGCCGCTGCTGGCCGCGGACGGGCCGCCGCTGCTGGTCGACTGCCTGTCGCTGTGGCTGACCGACGCCATGGACCGGGTCGGCGCGTGGGACGACGCCACGTGGGCCGCGTCCGGCGGGCGGGAGCTGCGGGAGCGGGTGGCGGAGCTGGTGGCGGCGGTGCGTTCCACCTCCCGTACCGTCGTGGCGGTGACCAACGAGGTGGGGGCGGGGATCGTGCCCGCCGACGCGGGCAGCAGGCGCTTCCGCGACGAGCTGGGGCGGCTCAACGCGGCGCTCGCCGGGGAGTGCGAGCAGGTCCTGCTGGTGGTCGCCGGGCAGGCCCTCGTGCTGCGGGGGTGACCGGTACTGTTCAGCGAATGAGCAGGCTGAATCTCGACGACTTCTCCGATCTGATCGAGCGCCCCGACAGCGGTACGCGGCGTGACGCCGAGGAACGCCGGGAGCGCCTCACCGTGCCACCGGGCGCGCTCGGGCGTCTCGACGAGCTGGGCGAGTGGCTGTCGGCCGCCCAGGGGGCCGTGCCGGTGCGGCCGGTGGAGCAGCCGCGTGTGGTGCTGTTCGCGGGCGACCACGGGGTGGCGGCGCTCGGCGTGTCCGGGCGGCCCGCCGGGGGCGCCTGCGACCTGGTGCGCGCCGTGCTGGACGGGTCGAGCCCGGTGGCGGTGCTGGCACGGCGGGCGGGCGTGCCGGTGCGGGTGGTGGACGCCGGGGTGGACTGCGACCCGGAGCTGCTGCCCGCCGATGTGGTGCGGCACCGGGTGCGGCGCGGCAGCGGCCGTATCGACATCGAGGACGCGCTGACGCCGGAGGAGGCGGAGGCGGCCGTACGGCTCGGTATGGCGATCGCCGACGAGGAGGCCGACGCGGGCACCGACCTGGTCGTCCTGGGCGACCTGAGCGTGGGCGGCACCACCCCGGCGGCCACGCTGATCGCCGCCCTGTGCGGCACCGACGCCTCGGTGGTGACCGGCCGGGGCGGTGCGGGGATCGACGACCTGGCGTGGATGCGCAAGTGCGCGGCGGTCCGGGACGCGCTGCGGCGGGCCCGGCCGGTCCTGGGCGACCAGCTGGAGCTGCTGGCGGCGGTCGGCGGGGCGGACCTGGCGGCGACGACGGGTTTCCTGCTGCAGTCGGCGGTGCGGCGGATGCCGGTGATCCTGGACGGTGTGGTGTCGGCGGCGTGCGCGCTGGTGGCGCAGCGGGCGGCGTTCCGGGCCCCGGACTGGTGGCTGGCGGGCCAGGTGAGCGGGGAGCCGGCGCAGTCGAAGGCGCTGGACCGGATGGCGCTCGATCCGCTGCTGGACCACGGCGTCACCGTGGGCGAGGGGGCGGGGGCGCTGCTGGCCCTGCCGCTGGTGCAGGCCGCCGCGGCGCTCGCGGCCGAGCTGCCGGAAAAGGACTGACCGGGGGTGCGGCCGTCACCGTCCGGGTGGCGGCCGCACTGGACCGGCCAGGTCCCGCAATGCCCCATATGATCAATTTTCATGGGAGATGTTCGGTCGGCTGACGGACCCGCCCGGCGCGCCGCCGCCTGCGCCGTCTGGTACCTGCGGCTCGTCACCTGCGTCAATCTGCTGGGCGCGGTGTGGGTCTCCTTCGGCCAGGACCTGCGCCGCCACAACACGGACGACTACTTCACCCCGTACCTGCTCACCGCGGGCTTCGCCTCCGCCGCGTTCACGCTGTTCCTGGCCATCACCATGCGCCGCCGCAAGCGCGCCGCGTGGATCCTGAACCTGGTGCTGTCGGGGCTGTTCCTGCTGCTGTTCGCCTTCGCCATGGCGTTCCCCGAGGTCCGGCAGCACGCGCAGAACTGGATCTCGCTGGTGCTGACCGCCGGGTTCGTGCTGGCGCTGCTGCTGGGCCGCAAGGAGTTCTACGCCAAGGGCGACCGCTCCAACCCGCTGCTCGCCACGGTGGTCGCCGTCGGCGGGCTGCTGGTCACCTCGCTGCTCGCCGCCCTGCTGGTCACCGCGACCGACACCACGCCCTCCACCTTCGCCGAGCGGTGGCGCTACGGCGTCCTGCGCCTGGTCACCCTCGCCACCGACACTTCACCGGACATCGTCACGCCCGGCTGGGTCGACGTCCTCGTCAACATCATGTCGACGGTGCTGTTCGTGTCGGTGCTGTACGCCGCGTTCCGCTCCCGCCGGGCCACCGACCCGCTCGGCGAGCGGGACGAGGCGGACCTGCGCGCGCTGCTGGAGCGGTACGGGGAGCGCGACTCGCTCGGCTACTTCGCGCTGCGCCGCGAGAAGAGCGTGGTGTGGTCGCCCAGCCGGAAGGCGGCCGTCACCTACCGCGTCGTCGGCGGCGTCTCGCTGGCCTCCGGCGACCCGGTCGGCGACCCGGAGGCGTGGCCCGGGGCGATCGCGCCGTGGCTCGCTGAGGCGCGGGAGCACGGCTGGGTCCCGGCGGTGATGGGTGCGAGCGAGGAGGCGGGCACCGTCTACGCCCGGCACGGCCTGGACGCCCTGGAGCTGGGGGACGAGGCGATCGTCGAGACGGCCGAGTTCACGCTCGACGGGCGGGCCATGCGCACCGTCCGCCAGGCGTACAACCGGGTGAAGCGCGCCGGGTACGAGGTGCGTGTCCGGCGCCACGAGGACATCCCCGCCGACGAGATGGCGGCGCTGCTGGAGCGGGCCGACGACTGGCGCGACGGCGCCACCGAGCGGGGCTTCTCCATGGCGCTGGGGCGGCTCGGCGACCCCGCGGACGGGCGCTGCGTGATGCTGGAGTGCTCCGACGCCGACGGGGTGCCGCGCGCGCTGCTGTCCTTCGTGCCGTGGGGGCCCGAGGGGCTGTCGCTCGACCTGATGCGGCGCGACCGGGACGCCGAGAACGGCCTGACGGAGTACATGGTCATCGAACTGCTCCGGCGCGCCGGAGAGATCGGGATCACTCAGGTCTCACTGAACTTCGCCATGTTCAGGTCGGTCTTCGAACGTGGCGCGAGGCTCGGGGCGGGTCCCGTGCTGCGACTGTGGCGGTCCTTGCTGAGCTTCTTCTCCCGCTGGTGGCAGATCGAGTCGCTGTACCGCGCCAACGCCAAGTACCGACCGATCTGGGAGCCGCGTTTCATGCTCTTCGAGAAGAGTTCCGACCTGCTGCGCATCGGGCTCGCCGCGGGCCGTGCGGAGGGGTTCCTCCAGGCCCCCGGGCTGCCCAGGTTCCTGTACCGGCATCTGGAAGGCAGACGGCGTTGACGGCGGGGGCGGTGCGGAGGTTCGCCCGGCGGGAGTGGGGGGAGCTGTACGCCGCCGTGCGGACCGCCCTGGTCGCCCGGAAGGGGCGTGCGGTCGCCCTGACGCTGGGTGCGGTGTGCCTGACGGCCGCCTTCCAGGTGGTGCAGAACCAGCCCTGGGGCTATGAACCGGTCCAGCGGATCGGTGCCGTACGGGCCGAGGACCCGCTCTGGGTGGCGCTGCTGCGCACCCCGCTGTCGTTGTTCGTGCCCGCCCTGGACCTGCCGGTGTGGGGCGCGCTGGCGCAGATCCTGCTGGTGTTCGGGATCGCCGAGATCGTCCTGGGCCGGCGCCGGACCCTGCTGGTCGCCTACGCCGCGACGCTCGCCGGCACCCTGTACGCGCGCGTGGGCATCGCGCTGGGGCCCGGCGCGCCCCTGGGGCTGGGGCTGCCCGCGTCGGACGCGCAGGTCGTGGACACCGGCCCGTCGGCCGCCGTGGTGGGCCTCGCGGTGGTGGTCTGCCACCGCCACCGGGCCTGGTGCACCGGGGCCCTGGTGGTCGTGGCGATGGTGGTGGAGGTGCTGGTCAAGCCGAACCTGGCGGGCAAGGAGCACCTGGCGGCCGTCGCGGCGGCCCTGCTGCTGTGCGCCGTGTCCTCCTGGCGTCAGCGACGGCCGGGCGGCGGACCGGGGGGCGTGTCCCCGTCGGGGGCGTCGCCGGACGGCGGGAGGCCGGAAGGCGGCAGACCGGACGGCGGGCGACCGGACGGCGGGAGGCCGGGCGGGGGCTCCGGCGGGCGGCGCGAGGGCAGTACGCGGTCGGGCGCGCCGGCGATCAGGTCCTGAAAGCGCCGCCGGGCCCGGTCCCAGCGCTGGTCGTGGTGGAAGGCCCGCAGCCCGGCGCGGGCACGCGCGCGTGGCCGGTTGCGGTACAGCCGGCGCGCCCACAGGGAGCCCGGCCGGGCCAGGCGCACCGCCCCGACGATGGCGACCGGAGACAGGAACAGGCCGATGATCGCCATCCGGAACTTGCCCTTGAACAGGGTGATGAGCACCAGCCCGAAGTTCAGGGCCACCGACAGCAGGAACGCCCGGCGGTCCTGGCGCTCCTCCGCGCTCAGCTCGTCCACCCCGAACGGGGAGAAGCCGCCGAGGACCAGCAGGAGCAGCGCGGTGGTGAGGACCACCACCTCCACGCTCTGGCGGCCCTGCTCGGTCCAGTACACGTCGTCCAGGTGCAGGATCAGGGCGAACTCGTCGAGCACCAGCCCCGCGCCCATCCCCAGGAGCAGCGCGAAGGCGAAGGCGCCGATGTCGTGGCCGCCGACCGCGACCCCGCCGAACCCGCCGATCATCGTGAGGACCACACCGGGCACCACATGGTGGATGTGCAGCCCGCCGGGCCGGATGTTGCGGAAGGGCCCCCGGCCGGCCCGGATCATCCGGGTGACCGTGCGCGTGACGAGGAAGGTCAGCACGAAGGACGCGAGGGCGACGAGCAGAGGCAGCTTCCCCGGCTCGACGATGTTGCGGTAGAACCAGTGCCCCATGCCACCCGCTCCAGGATCTCGCCGTCTACCGACTACCCTGCGCGCGGTGAGCACTTCCCGCACGCGTACCCGCGCCCGTACGAGCGTCGACGGCCTGCGTTTCGCCTTCGGCACCCTGACCGTGCTGCCCGTACGGGTGACCCGCTGGGACCGTGCGGCGGCGCGCGGCGGGATGCTCGCGGCGCCGCTGGCCGGCCTGGTGGTGGGGCTGGCCGCGGCGGCGGCCGGGGGGCTGCTGCTGGCGGCCGGGGCGGGGCCGCTGCTCGCCGCGGTGGCCGCGGTCGCCGTGCCCGCCGTGCTGACCCGGGGCCTGCACCTGGACGGGCTCGCCGACACGGCGGACGGGCTCGGCAGCGGGAAGCCCGCCGGGGACGCGCTGCGGATCATGAAGCAGTCGGACATCGGCCCGTTCGGGGTGATCACCCTGCTGTTCGCGCTGCTCGCCCAGGTGGCGGCGCTGTACGGGCTGTACGGCGCGGAGCGCGGCTGGGCGTACGGCGCGGCCGGGGCCGTCACCGCCGGCGCGGTGGCCCGGCTGGCGCTCACCCTCGCCTCCCGCGCCTCCGTCCCGGCGGCCCGCCCCGAGGGGCTGGGCGCCGCCGTCGCGGGCACCGTCCCGGTGCGTCCGGCGCTGGTGGTGACGGTGCTGGTGCTGGCGGGCGCGGCCGGGCTGGGCGCGGCGGCGGACGGCCCGTGGGGGGCGGGCCACCACGTCCTGGCGGCGCTGCTGGGGCTGGCGGCGGCGCAGGGGCTGCTGGCCCGCTGTGTGCGGCGCCTCGGCGGGGTGACGGGCGATGTGTTCGGTGCCGTGGAGGAGACGGCCGCCACGGCGGTGCTGGTGGTCCTGGCGGCCGGCTGAGCCCCGGCGCCCCGGGCGGGCTCAGCAGGGGCGGCGCCAGGCCCCCAGGTCGTACCGCTTCAGCATGGAGCTGAGGCCCAGGCGGCGGGCCTCCGGGCAGAACTCCCGGGTCTGGAGTTCGTACTCCACGTGGAAGACGGCCTTCCCCGCCTCGATGAAGGGGCTCAGGGCGGCGCACTCGTCGTACTCGGCGCACTGCTCGTTGACGGCGAAGTCGAAGTCGTCCAGCAGCTGGGGGATCTGGTCCAGGTCGTTCTTGAGGCCCACCGCGAGGCCGCGCTCGTGCGCGAGGCGGGCGACGAGCCGGTTGTAGCGGAGCTGGTCGGCGGCGGTGAGCGGGAAGCCGGTGCGGTTGGCGTAGCCGTCCATGTTGTCCGGCTCCACCGCGTCGAAGCCCTTGTCGCGGCACATGTCGAAGCGGGCCGCCATCAGCGGGCCGAGGACGTCGGTGCGGCGGATGTCGAGCCACTTCTCGCCGTCCCAGCCGTTCCCCCGGCCGAGCACCGCGCGGGGGAACTTCGCGGCGTCCGGACGCCAGTCCTCCCACGCCCCGGCGGAGATGTAGCAGATCGCCTTCCGGCCGCGCCGGTGCAGGTCGGCGACGGTGGAGGCCGGGTGGTCGAAGCCGTCGATGTCGTACACCGGGACGTCCACGGACAGGTCGAGTCTGCCGCTGAGCTGCCACTGCCAGGTCTGGCCCGGCTCGGGCTGCCAGCGGCCCGCGCGGGGCGGGGAGGGGGAGGCGGAGGGGGGCGGGGCGTCGTCGTCGGAGGCGGTGGTGCAGCCGGCCAGCAGCAGCACCAGGGCGGCCAGGAGGAGCGGTACGCGGCGGATCACGGGCACTCCAGGGCGTGCGGGAGGGTTCCCCACGGATGTGCCCCGGTGCCGGGCACGGCGCACCCCACCCGGGTGGAAAGGCGTGCACTCGCCGGGGCGGCGTACACCAGGTGGCAGTGGTGCCCGGCGGCCGGCGCCTTCGCGGTCCGGTAGGTCTCCCAGGGGCCCTCGAAGGTGACCAGGAGGTCGGCGAGGGTGTCGTACGCGGGGTCCGGCGCCGCCCCGTGGTTGAGCACCACGGTGGCCGCCCCGGCCGCGCGGGCCGCCACCCCGAGGCGCCGGTAGTGCCCGGCCGCGCCCGGTTCGGTGGGCACCTGGTCGAAGAACGCGCCGTCGGCGCCGTACCAGTCGCGGTGGCGGACCAGGTCGGTGACGACGGCGGCGTGCGGGCGGCGGCCGTAGTCGGTGTCGGTATAGCCGAGGACCCGCGTCCCGGCCGCGCGCAGCCGGCGGGCCACGGCGGCGAACGCGGGGTCGGGGGCGTCGCCGGCGCCGCTCGCCGGGTTGACCACGACCCCGTACAGCCGGGGCGCGGCGGCAATCAGCGCGTCCCACTCGGCGGGGCGGAGGGAGGGGTGCTCGTAGTAGGGCACCAGCAGTTCCACGGGCGGGTCCTTCGGGTCGCTTCGGTCGTCACACACGGTGCGCGGTGGCCCGGCCGAGGAGGACCGCGCCCAGGGCGGTCAGCACCACGGCGGCCGTCCCGGCCACCACCGCGCCGGCCGTCGCCGGGTCGCCCGTGCCGGTCGCCAGGGCCACCGTCTGCGCCCCGGCCGCCGCCCCGCACACCAGGCCCGCCGCGAGCGCCGCGCCGAACGCCTGGAGCAGCAGGGCGGACCAGAGCACCGTACCGATCAGCAGCAGCGCCACCAGCCGCGTCCCGCCGAGGTCCGGGGCGCCCGGCCACAGCAGGGTGCCGGTCACGGCGAGGGCCAGCAGCACCGCCAGGTACACCGACAGGCACAGCGCCAGCGCCCCGGCGCTCGCCCGCCGGAAGGCGCCCGGGCTGGTGGAGGCGCGCAGCCCGGCGAGGCTCTCGGCGCGGAACCGGTACAGCAGCCATTCGGCGGGCCCCATGGACAGGGTGAGCGCCACGGCGGTCGGGCCGGCCGCCGCGGCACCCGCCCCGCCGGCCAGGACCTCGCCGATCGCCGCGTACAGCACGAGCCCGCCGGTGCCGAGCCCGAACAGGCCGTACGGCAGGGACGCGGCGAACCGGGGGCCGCCCGCACCGGACGCACCGTCACCGGGGGCGGGGGGCGCCGTCGCGGGCAGCAGCGCCCGCCCGGCGAGGGCCACGGCCAGCGCCAGGGACGTGCCGAGGAGGACCACCCGGGCGGCGCCGGGCAGCCCGAGCAGCGCGGCGGCCGGGGTGCCGGCGACCAGGGGCGCGAGGGCGCACAGCAGTGCCCGCTCGCGGTGCAGGACCAGCAGCACGGTGGCGGCGGCCAGGTACACCGCCTGGCCGGCGGCGAACAGGGCGCCGCCCCACTCCCCCGGTCCGGCCGCCGCGGCGAAGGCCACCAGCGCGCCGAGCAGGGCCCCGGCGGGGGCGCCGCGCAGCAGGCTCAGCGCGGCGGCCCGGCGGTCGCCGAGCCCCAGCCAGGAGTACGCCCGGTGGGACAGCGCCTGGTTCCACACCCAGCCGGTGACCGCGCCGGCCAGCAGCGGGACCGTGCCGGGGGGCAGGCCGGGCGGGCCGGTGGGGCCGGCCAGCAGCGGGGCGCCGAGGACGTAGGCGAGGCCGGGCAGGGCGAAGACCAGTCCGCGCAGCAGGCAGTCGCCCAGGCCGGTGTGCCAGAGCCCGGTGGGCGGGCCGTCCGGTTCGGGGAATGTCCGCTCCACGCGCGCGTAGAGGTCCTCGGCCAGTTCGAAGGAGCTGTCCCTGCCGTAGGTGAGGCGTATGTGGTCGTCCGTCAGGCCGTCGGACTCCAGGACGGCGGCGATCTCGTCGGGGTGGACGGCCGCCGCTATCACCTCCTCCAGCCGGCCGGTCAGTTCGTCGACCGGGTCGGGGGCGGCCCAGGAGGGCCGGGGGCGGGGGACGGCGGGCAGGGCGTCGAGCCCGGCGGACTCCTCCTTGAGCCACAGGGAGCCGCTCATCAGGCCGCCTCCCGGGCGACCCGGCCGGCGGCCGGGTCGTCGTCGGCGGTGAGGTCGCGCCAGGGGTCGGTGATGCGGAGCTGGAGCGTCCAGTCGCGGATCTCGTCCACGGAGGGCGCCGGGTCGGGGTGTCCGGCCAGCTCCCGGTAGATGCGGCGGAAGCCGTCGACGGAGCGGCGCAGGGTGAACTGGTCGACGACCCGCTGCCGGGCGCGGCGGCCGAGCGCGGCGCGCCGCTCGTCGTCGCGGAGGAGGGTCAGCAGCGCCTCGGCCAGTACGGCGGGCTCCCGGGGCGGTACCACCAGCCCGGTGTCGCCGACCGCCTCCCGTACCCCGCCGACGTCGGTGGAGACGGTGGCCCGGCCGCAGGACATGGCCTCGATCAGGGAGAAGGGGAACCCTTCGCTGATGGAGGAGAGCACCACCAGGCTGCCGGCGGCGTAGGCGCTCGCCACGTCGGAGACGCGGCCCTCGTAGGTGATGCCGTCGGTGACGCCCAGTTCGGCGGCGAGCTTCTCCAGTCTCGTCCGGTAGTCCTCGTTGCCGGCCGGGACGGGGCCGAACAAGCGCAGCCGCAGGGCGGGCAGTTCGGCGCGGGCGACGGCATACGCCCGGACGAGCGTCTCCAGGTCCTTGATGGGGTCGATCCGGCCGCACCAGCTGAGGGTGGGGACGTCCGGTTCGGGCCCGGCGAGGGGGAAGGCACCGGGGTCGACGCCGTTGTAGACGGTGCGGATGCGGTCGGCGGGTGCGCCGCCGCGCTCCTCCCAGCGGCGGTTGTACTGGTTGCAGGGGGTGATGAGGTCGGCCTTGCGGTAGCCGAGGGTGTTCAGCTCCCGGTAGAAGCCGAGCATCAGGGCCTTGACGGGCCAGCGCTGGGCGGCGCTGCGGTAGCCCAGGTAGCGCTCGCGCAGGTAGATGCCGTGCTCGGTGAGGAGGAAGGGCACGCCGTCGAAGTGCTGGGCGGCGAGCGCGGGGAGGGTGGCGAGACCGCTGGAGACGGCGTGGGCGACGCAGTCGTCCGGTATCCGGGCGGCGAGCGGGCGCAGCGCGTGTTCCAGCAGGTCGGTGGCGGTCAGGGCGTCGTGGACGGTGGGCCGGGCCGCGGCCGTCGGGAGGTGGGGCCGGGTCCACACCGCCATGAGGGTGCGGAGGACGGCTTCGGAGCGGAGGGCCGCGGACAGCCGCCCGCGGCGGGCGAGTTCCGCCAGGGCGTACAGGCCGCCGGCGAAGTCGTGGCCCGCCGCCGGGTCGAGCATCGCCAGCAGGAGGCGTTCGACGGTGTCGGTGACATGGCGCCGCTCCCGCCCGATGAGGGGCCGGCCCCGCCGGGGAGCCGGCCCCCACAGGGGGAACGAGGTGTGGCGGTACAGGTTGGGCGGCAGCTCCCAGGTGACCGGTTCGCGGCCGCTGCCGGTGAGGGCGAGGACCTGGAAGTCGACCTCGGGCATGCCCCGGACGAGCTGGTCGCACCAGGTGCTGACGCCTCCGTGGACATGCGGATAGGTGCCTTCGGTGAGCATGGTGACATGGCGGCCACTGCTCGGCATGTGGGTGTTCCCCCCGATAGTGGTGCGGTCAGGCGCGAGGCAGTGTGAGGGTGATCGCGGACTGGAGCACCTCGGGTGCGGTCCAGGCGGAGCGGGCACCGGCGTACGGGGTGCCGAACGCGGCCGTGCCGAGCAGCAGGTTCTTGCGGGTGCCCTCGGGGGCGGTGACGGGGGCGGTGACGCCGGCGGGTGCCTTGACGGTGACCTTGTCGCCGATGCGGTACGCGGTGACCTTGCCCTCGGCGAGGGCCTTGTCCCAGGCGGCGCGGCGGGTCATCTCCGTACCGGCGTCGCGGTGGCGGGGGTTGACCAGCGGGGTGTTGTCGGCGAACAGGGCGCGGTAGTCGGCCAGGATCCGGTCCAGGACGGGGTAGAGGAGGCGGTCCTCGGCCATGTTGGACTGGTGGACGTAGTGCGGGCGGGGGTCGTTGGCGACGATGTGGCCGAGCGCGATGCGGGCCTCCTGCGGGACGATGTACGCGGCGAAGCCGGTGGCGGTGTCGAGCGGCTCGTCGAGGCAGGTGGAGGCGGGGTTGGTCTCGCAGACGCCGCTGCCGCCGTCGGCCCGGGAGGTGTAGATCCAGTTGTACTCGTCGGCCATCTCGGCGGCGGTGCCGACGTTGTAGTACACGTTCATCGGGTGGCGCGGGACGGTCTTCGCGGCGCCGACGGCGCGCTGCTGGGGCTCGCGGGAGTTGTCGCTCGCGATCCACTTGACGCCGGTGTCGGCGAGGGCGCCCGCGAGGTGGGGGTTGTCGTCCGGCTGCTGCGGCAGGGTCTTCAGGCCGGAGTGCTCGCCGGTGACCAGTTCGGTGCGGTCGACGGGGATGCCCCGGGCGGTGGCCCAGTTGTGGTTGTCACGGATCTGGGCGGCGATCTCGGCGCGGGACATGTAGCGGGTCCGGCCGGCGGCGTCCTTGGCGCAGGTCCACGGGACGGTGGAGGTGTCCTGGACGCAGCCGAGGAAGGGGTGGGTGTAGGTGTGGTTGACCCAGCGGTACTGGGCGCGGTCGGCCACCAGTTGCGCGGTGAGCGGGTCGGTGCCGCCGTTCTCGGTCTTCCACTCCTCGCCGGAGCCGGCGTTGTAGACCATGTCGAGGGTGAAGCCGGCGGAGCGCTGCCACTGGGCGGCGTACTGGGCGTCGGCCACCGTCATCCGGATCGGCGGGGTGGTGTCGCCCTGGCCGTCGGCGCAGTCGATGTCGCCGGGGGTGCAGTTGCGTTCGGTGTCCCAGCGGGCGTCGGGGGCGAAGACGTCGTCGACGTGGACGGAGAAGTAGTTGCGGTTCTGGCCGAGGTGGACGCCGTCGGTCAGCCACTCCACGATGCCCCGGGCCAGGGCGCGGAACTGCCGCTGGTGCTGGTTGTAGGCGAACGTGACGACCAGTTCGCGGCGGCCGTCGCGGGCGTACTGCCCGACGAGGCTGGCCCGCCCGCCGCCCTCGACGGGGACGTCCAGGTAGCTGGTGAAGCCCTCGCGGGGGCGCCCGGCGTAGCCGTAACTCTCGCTGACGGCGGGGGCGTTGTCCTCGAAGACCAGCGGCCCGTCGAGGTAGCCGAAGGGCCCCGCCTTCCCGGCGGCGGTGACATCGGTGCGGACGCCGTCGAGGACGCCGGCCCGGCCGCCGTCGCTGGTGTAGTCGAGGCCGACGCCGGGGTGGGCCCAGGTGTAGGCGTCGACCTGCGGGACGGCGTACTTCGCCTCGTACGCGGTGAGGGCGGCGCGCTCCGCCTCGGCCAGGCCCTGCGGCGCCTCGTCGGGCAGGACGACGCCCTGGAACTTGGCGCGGGGCCGGCCGCCGACGGTGTCGGCGAGGAACGCGGCGGTGATGACCGGGCGCCCCGGGTCGCCGAGGCGGACCGTGCGGAACGGGACGCCGGAGCCCTTCAGTTCGGAGGTGATGGCCCCGACCGCGCCGCCGCCGTCGTCCACCACCAGGACGGTCAGGTCGATCCGCGGCGCCGGTTCGGCCGCCGCGACCGGGCCCGCCGGGACGGCCGACGCGAGCAGCGCCGTGGCCAGCAGCGTCACGGCCGGCAGCGCCCCCGCCGTTCTGCCGCCCCGGAGTCCGTGTGTGCTCATACGACTTCCCCCCTCAATGGGTCCTCCCCGCGCGTGGGCCGCCGGAAGGATCTGTGGAGATGATGCAAAGGGGTACGTTGCTCCCTTGCGTGATTGCAGGGAGTGTGACGCAGCTCTCCACAGTTGACGGGGGAAACATGGATCAGACGCCACGGATGAGTGAATTACCGCCGCCGTGAACGAAACGGGACCGCACGCGTAGGCTCGTTCACGGTCGCCGACGGGCCCCACTTACCATGCGGCGGGACCGGTCGCCCCATCCCTCGACCGCCTCAGAACTCAATGGAAGCGAGAAATCACCACCGTGACTGCTCTCACTCTCAGCACCGCCGGCGCGGCGACACTGCGCGCCGATGTCCTCGTCGTCGGCGTCGCCAAGAGCCCCGGGGGCGGCAAGGGACTCGTCGTCGCGCCCGGCGCCGAGGCCGTGGACAAGGCGTTCGACGGGAAGCTCGCCACCGTCCTGGAGACCCTCGGCGCCTCGGGCTCCGAGGGCGAGGTGACCAAGGTGCCCTCGCCGTCCGGCCTGAAGGCCCCGGTCGTGCTGGCGGTGGGCCTCGGCCCGGCCCCCGAGAAGGACGAGGCGTACGACGCCGAGGCGCTGCGCCGGGCCGCCGGCTGCGCCGCCCGCGCGCTCAGCGGCACCAAGAAGGCCGCGTTCGCCCTGCCGGTCGAGGCGGCCGAGGACACCGAGGCGATCGCGGAGGGCGCGCTGCTCGGCGCGTACGCCTTCACCGCGTACCGCGAGCAGGGCAAGGACGCCAAGGGCCCGCTCGGCGAGGCGACGCTGTTGGGCGGCAAGCCGCGCGACAAGGCGTACAAGGCCGCCGCCGAGCGCGCGACCGCGCTCGCGGAGGAGATCAACCGCGCCCGCGACCTGATCAACACCCCGCCGAACGACCTCTACCCCGAGTCCTTCGCCGCGATCGCCACCGCGGCCGGCAAGGAGCACGGCATCAAGGTGCAGGTCCTCGACGACAAGGCGCTCGTCAAGGGCGGCTACGGCGGCCTCCTCGGCGTCGGCCAGGGCTCGGAGCACACCCCGCGCCTGGTGCGCCTCGCGTACACGCACCCGAAGGCGGAGAAGACCCTCGCCCTGGTCGGCAAGGGCATCACCTACGACTCGGGCGGCATCTCCCTGAAGCCGGCCGGCCACAACGAGACGATGAAGTGCGACATGAGCGGCGCCGCCGCGGTGTTCGCCGCCGTCGTCACGGCCGCCCGCCTGAAGCTGCCGGTGAACGTCACCGGCTGGCTGGCGCTCGCCGAGAACATGCCGTCCGGTTCCGCCGTCCGCCCCGGCGACGTGCTGCGCATGTACAGCGGCAAGACCGTCGAGGTGCTGAACACCGACGCCGAGGGCCGCCTGGTCCTGGCCGACGCCCTCACCAAGGCGTCCGAGGAGAACCCGGACGCCATCGTGGACGTCGCCACGCTCACCGGCGCGATGGTCCTCGCCCTGGGCAACCGCACCTTCGGGATCATGGCCAACGACGACGCCTTCCGCACCGCGATCCACGAGATCGCCGAGGAGGTCGGCGAGCAGTCCTGGCCGATGCCGCTCCCGGCCGACCTGCGCAAGGGCATGGACTCCCCCACCGCCGACATCGCCAACATGGGCGAGCGCATGGGCGGCGGCCTGGTGGCCGGCCTGTTCCTGAAGGAGTTCGTCGGCGAGGGCATCACCTGGGCGCACCTCGACATCGCCGGCCCCGCCTACAACGAGGGCGGCCCCTTCGGCTACACCCCGAAGGGCGGCACCGGCTCGGCGGTCCGCACCCTGGTCAGGCTCGCGGAGCGCACCGCCGCCGGCGACCTGGGCTGACACCCCGTAACGGCACGGTCACGGCCCCGGACCCCGGTCCGGGGCCGCGGCCGTACCGGAGTGACCGGGGTCACCCCCGGCAGCCCCGGGTCACCCCCGGCGCGTGACGGCGAGTGAGCCGAAGGGGCGCGGCGGTGTCGAAAGGGAGAACGCGCGGAGGCCCCCGAGGAACGAGGGGGTCGAGCACGATCGACCGTCGACACCGTCTAAGGCGCCCCGGAGGCGAACCGAGCCTCCAAAGAGGGGGTCGAGCACGATCGACCGTCGACGCCGTCTTCGGCGCCCCGGAGGCGAACCGAGCCCTCAAACACACAGCCCCGCGTCCCGCCTCACCGCAACAAGTGCGAAGATGGGTTCTCGGCAGGACAGGGCCCCCACCACAGGGCCGAAGAAAAAGCGGCCGAACACCAGCCGCCGCCCGGTCGTCGTCGACCGGCGACCGGCGCACATGCATGGAGGACGTGACGTGGCGAACGACGCCAGCACCGTTTTCGACCTAGTGATCCTCGGCGGTGGCAGTGGCGGTTACGCCGCGGCCCTGCGGGGTGCGCAGCTGGGCCTGGACGTCGCACTGATCGAGAAGAACAAGCTCGGCGGCACCTGCCTGCACAACGGCTGCATTCCCACCAAGGCCCTGCTCCACGCCGGTGAGATCGCGGACCAGGCCCGTGAGGCCGACCAGTTCGGTGTGCTCGCCTCCTTCGAGGGCATCGACATCAAGGCCGTCCACAAGTACAAGGACGACGTGATCTCCGGGCTCTACAAGGGCCTGCAGGGTCTCGTCGCCTCCCGCAAGGTGACCTACATCGAGGGTGAGGGCCGGCTGTCCTCCCCCACCTCCGTGGACGTGAACGGCCGGCGGGTCGAGGGCCGCCACGTCCTCCTCGCCACCGGTTCCGTGCCGAAGTCCCTGCCCGGCCTGGAGATCGACGGCAACCGCATCATCTCCTCGGACCACGCGCTGACGCTGGACCGGGTGCCGGAGTCGGCGATCATCCTCGGCGGCGGTGTCATCGGCGTCGAGTTCGCCTCCGCGTGGAAGTCCTTCGGCACCGACGTGACGGTGATCGAGGGCCTGAAGCACCTCGTCCCGGTCGAGGACGAGAACAGCTCGAAGCTCCTGGAGCGCGCGTTCCGCAAGCGGGGCATCAAGTTCAACCTCGGCACGTTCTTCCAGGGCGCCGAGTACACCGACAACGGCGTCAAGGTCACCCTGGCCGACGGCAAGACCTTCGAGGCCGAGGTGCTGCTGGTCGCGATCGGCCGCGGCCCGGTCTCCGCCGGTCTGGGGTACGAGGAGCAGGGTGTCGCGATGGACCGCGGCTACGTCCTGGTCGACGAGTACATGCGGACGAACGTGCCGACGATCTCGGCCGTCGGTGACCTGGTCCCGACGCTGCAGCTCGCGCACGTCGGCTTCGCCGAGGGCATCCTGGTGGCGGAGCGTCTGGCCGGTCTGAAGACCGTTCCGATCGACTACGACGGTGTGCCCCGGGTGACGTACTGCCACCCCGAGGTCGCCTCCGTCGGCATCACCGAGGCCAAGGCCAAGGAGATCTACGGCGCGGACAAGGTCGTCGCCCTGAAGTACAACCTCGCGGGCAACGGCAAGAGCAAGATCCTGAAGACCGCGGGCGAGATCAAGCTCGTCCAGGTCAAGGACGGTGCCGTGGTCGGCGTCCACATGGTCGGTGACCGCATGGGCGAGCAGGTCGGCGAGGCGCAGCTGATCTACAACTGGGAGGCGCTGCCGGCCGAGGTCGCGCAGCTGATCCACGCCCACCCGACGCAGAACGAGGCGCTCGGCGAGGCGCACCTGGCGCTGGCCGGCAAGCCCCTCCACTCCCACGACTGACGCCTTCCGTCCCGGGCGCGACGACCACTTTCCGCAATTCGTTAGGAGCAACCGAAACCATGTCGGTTTCCGTAACCCTGCCGGCGCTCGGCGAGAGCGTCACCGAGGGCACTGTCACCCGCTGGCTGAAGGCCGAGGGCGAGCGCGTCGAGGCCGACGAGCCGCTGCTGGAGGTGTCGACGGACAAGGTCGACACCGAGATCCCGGCCCCCGCCTCGGGCGTGCTGTCGTCGATCAAGGTCGCCGAGGACGAGACCGTCGAGGTCGGCGCCGAGCTGGCCGTCATCGACGACGGCTCGGGCGCCCCCGCCGCCGAGCAGGCCCCGGCCGCCGAGGCCGCCGAGGCCCCGGCGCATGAGGCCCCGGCCCAGGAGGCCCCGCAGGCCGCCCCGTCCACCGAGGCCGAGGCCCCGGCGCCCGCCCCGACCGCCGACGCCTCCGCCGGTGGCGGTTCGGCCGAGGGCACCGACGTCGTCCTGCCCGCGCTGGGCGAGTCGGTCACCGAGGGCACCGTCACCCGCTGGCTGAAGGAGGTCGGCGAGGAGGTCGCGGAGGACGAGCCGCTGCTGGAGGTGTCGACGGACAAGGTCGACACCGAGATCCCCGCTCCGGCCGCCGGTGTGCTGCTGGAGATCGTGGTCGGCGAGGACGAGACCGCCGAGGTCGGCGCCAAGCTGGCCGTCATCGGCGCGCCCGGCGCGGCCCCGAAGCAGGAAGCCCCGAAGCAGGAGGCGCCGAAGCAGGAGGAGGCCCCCAAGCAGGAGGCCCCCGCCCAGGAGGCGCCGAAGCAGGAGGAGGCTCCCAAGCAGGAGGCTCCGAAGCAGGAGGCCCCGGCCCCGGCCCAGCCGGCCGCTCCGGCGCCCGCCCCGGCTCCGGCGCAGCCCGCCCCGGCCGCCGCTCCGGCCCGTGCCGCCGCCCAGCCCGCGGAGGACGGCGCCTACGTGACGCCGCTGGTCCGCAAGCTGGCGTCCGAGAACGGTGTCGACCTGTCGTCCGTCAAGGGCACCGGCGTCGGCGGCCGTATCCGCAAGCAGGACGTCGTCGCCGCCGCCGAGGCCGCGAAGTCGGCCGCGGCCGCTCCGGCTCCGGCCGCTGCCGCCGCCCCGGCCGCCAAGGCCCCGGCGCTGGAGGCGTCCCCGCTGCGCGGTCAGACGGTCAAGATGACCCGGATGCGCAAGGTCATCGGCGACAACATGATGAAGGCCCTGCACTCGCAGGCCCAGCTGACCTCGGTCGTCGAGGTCGACATCACCAAGCTGATGAAGCTGCGCGCCCGGGCGAAGGACGCGTTCGCCGCCCGCGAGGGCGTCAAGCTCTCCCCGATGCCGTTCTTCGTGAAGGCGGCGGCCCAGGCGCTGAAGGCCCACCCGGTCATCAACGCCCGGATCAACGAGGACGAGGGCACGATCACGTACTTCGACTCGGAGAACATCGGCATCGCCGTGGACTCCGAGAAGGGCCTGATGACCCCGGTCATCAAGAACGCGGGCGACCTGAACATCGCCGGCATCTCCAAGGCCACCGCCGAGCTGGCCGGCAAGGTCCGCGGCAACAAGATCACCCCGGACGAGCTGTCCGGCGCGACCTTCACGATCAGCAACACCGGCTCGCGCGGTGCGCTGTTCGACACGGTCATCGTGCCGCCGAACCAGGTCGCCATCCTGGGCATCGGTGCCACCGTCAAGCGTCCGGTGGTCATCAACCACCCGGACCTGGGCGAGACCATCGCGGTGCGGGACATGACGTACCTGTCGCTGTCCTACGACCACCGCCTGGTGGACGGTGCCGACGCGGCCCGCTACCTGACGGCCGTCAAGGCGATCCTGGAGGCGGGCGAGTTCGAGGTCGACCTCGGCCTGTAGTACGCCCCCGCCGGTGTGACACCACGGCGCCCCCGGTCCGGGACTTCCCGGACCGGGGGCGCCGCTGTCGTGTTCACGTCCGCCCCGGCGTGACGGGTGTCTCCCGCGCGAGCGGCGCCACGAGGTTACCGGGCGGGAATAATGGCCAGCGACCGCCGCAGCAGCGAAGGAGCCCCCATGACCCCGCCCGTCGTCCACTCGCTGCGCGAGCAGATCCGCGAGCACATCGTGGAGGGCATCGTCAGCGGCCGCTGGAAGCCGGGCGAGCGGATCGTCGAGCGGCGCATCGCCACGGAGCTGGCGGTCAGCCAGACGCCCGTACGGGAGGCGCTGCGCGAGCTGGAGAGCCTGCGGCTGATCGAGTCGGCTCCCAACAAGGGCGTACGGGTGCGGAATCTGACCGCGGCCGACCTGGAGGAGAGCTACCCGGTGCGGGCCGGTCTGGAGCAGATCGCCGCCGAGCTGGCGGCCGGGCGGCTGGGCGAGGACTGCTCGGCGCTGGAACCGCACGTGGCGGCCCTGTACGAGGCCGACGCGCGCGCGGACGGCACGGCCCAGGTGCGGCACACGGTGGCGTTCCACCGGGAGCTGGTGCGGGCCGCGCACAACAGCGTGCTGCTGCACACCTGGGAGGGCCTGGGCATCGAGGTCTTCACGGCGCTGTCGATCCGCTGGCTGGGCACGGTGCAGAAGTCGTACGCGGAGGAGCACGAGGAGCTGGTGCAGGCGTTCCGCCGCCGCGACCCCCGGATCGGCGTCCTGGTGAAGGAGCACGTCCTGGGCTGCGCCCCGCGCGCCTGACGCCCCGGCCCCGGCCGGAGCAAACGCACCGGGCGGGGACCCACCGGGCGGGGGTCGGATCAGCGGGCCGGAAACGACCTCTCAGGGGGTGCTCATCCGGCCCGCCGCCCGCTCATACGCGCGGTCCCACTGGCATTTTCCTGCGAAAACAAGGCACCGGGTGCCCAAAATCGTGGCACCGCATGCCGACTTTGCCGTCCGGAGAAAGATTTTCCGCTCAACACTTTGATCGATCATCGATCACGGTCGTACAGTCGTCCGCGGACTTCAACAGAGGTCCACCTCGCCCTGTCCTGCCAAGACCAAGGGCTCCACACCCCTTCGACTCCGGAAGGCGGCGACTATGACCGACCCCACCCGCATCCAGCCGAGCGAGCTCGACCAGCTGCCGGACCGCGACCCCGAGGAGACCGCCGAGTGGCAGGCGTCCCTCGACGCCGTCGCCGAGGCCGCCGGGCCGCACCGCGCCGCGTACCTGATGCGACGCACCCTGGAGCGCGCCGAGGGCGCCGGTCTCGCGCTGCCCAAGCTGCTCGAAACCGACTACGTCAACACCATCCCCACCGCCGCCGAGGCCGGTTACGGCTTCGACGGCGACGAGGAGATGGAAGCGAAGATCACCGCCTGGAATCGCTGGAACGCCGCCGCCATGGTCTCCCGCGGCTCCAAGTACGGCGTCGGCGGCCACATCGCCACCTTCGCCTCCGCCGCCTGGCTCTACGAGACCGGCTTCAACCACTTCTTCCGGGGCAAGGAGCGGGACGGCTCCGGCGACCAGCTCTACATCCAGGGCCACGCCTCCCCCGGCATCTACGCCCGCGCCTTCCTCGACGGCCGGCTGTCCGAGCAGCACCTGGACAACTTCCGCCAGGAGGCCGGCGGCAACGGCCTGCCGTCCTACCCGCACCCGCGCCGGCTGCCCTGGCTGTGGGAGTTCCCCACCGTCTCCATGGGCCTCGGCCCGCTGTCGGCGATCTACCAGGCCCGGTTCAACCGCTACCTGACCAACCGCAACATCAAGGACGTCTCGAACTCCCACGTGTGGGCGTTCCTCGGCGACGGCGAGATGGACGAGCCCGAGTCGACGGCGGCCCTCGCGCTCGCCGCCCGCGAGGAGCTGGACAACCTCACCTTCGTCATCAACTGCAACCTCCAGCGCCTCGACGGCCCCGTCCGCGCCAACTTCAAGATCGTGCAGGAGCTGGAGGCCCAGTTCCGCGGCGCCGGCTGGAACGTCGTGAAGTCGCTGTGGGGCACCGCCTGGGACGAGCTGTTCCAGCTCGACACCACGGGCGCGCTGGTACGCCGGCTGCGCGAGGTGCCGGACGCGCAGATCCAGACGTACCAGACCCGCGACGCCGCCTACATCCGCGAGGACTTCTTCGGCAAGGACCCCGCCCTCGCCGAGATGGGCCGGCTGCTCTCCGACGACAAGATCATCGAGTGCTTCCAGTACTCGCGCGGCGGTCACGAGCCCCGCAAGGTCTTCGCCGCGTACAAGGCCGCCCTGTCGCACAAGGGCGCGCCGACCGTGATCCTCGCCCAGACGGTGAAGGGCTTCACCCTCGGCAAGGGCTTCGAGTCGAAGAACGCCAACCACCAGATGAAGAAGCTCTCGGTGGAGGAGTTCAAGGACATGCGGGACCTGCTGGGCCTGCCGATCTCCGACAGCGACTTCACCGACGGCCAGGTGCCCTACGGCCACCCCGGCGCCGACTCCCCCGAGGTCCGCTACCTCCAGGAGCGCCGCGCGGCCCTCGGCGGCCCCGCCCCGGCGCGCCGCACGCACGCCCTGGCGCCGCTGCCGGCCCCGGCCGACAAGACGTTCGCCGCCTTCGACAAGGGCTCCGGCCAGCAGTCGGTGGCCACCACCATGGCATTCGTCCGGCTGATGAAGGACCTGATCCGCGACAAGCAGACCGGCAAGCGGTGGGTGCCGATCGTCCCCGACGAGGCCCGCACCTTCGGCATGGAGTCGCTGTTCCCGTCGCTCGGCATCTACTCGCCCAAGGGCCAGACGTACGAGCCGGTCGACCGCGACCAGCTGATGTACTACCGCGAGGCCAAGGACGGCCAGATCCTCAACGAGGGCATCACCGAGGCCGGCTCGATGGCCGACTTCATCGCCGCGTCGACCGCGTACTCCACGCACGGCGAGCAGATGATCCCGTTCTACATCTTCTACTCGATGTTCGGCTGGCAGCGGACCGCCGACCAGATGTGGCAGCTCGGCGACCAGCTCGGCCGCGGCTTCCTCGTCGGCGCCACCGCCGGCCGCACCACGCTGACCGGTGAGGGCCTCCAGCACGCGGACGGCCACTCCCCCGTCATCGCGGCGACCAACCCGGCGGCGCTCACCTACGACCCGGCCTTCGCCTACGAGGTCGCGGTGATCGTCAAGGACGGTCTGCGCCGGATGTACGGCGAGGCCGCGCCGGGCGAGGACCCGAACGTCTTCTACTACCTGACCGTCTACAACGAGCCGATGCCGCAGCCGGCCAAGCCCGAGGGCGTGGACGAGGGCATCGTCAAGGGCCTGTACCGGTTCAAGGAGGGCACCGCCCCGGCGGCGGACGCCCCGCGCCTGCAGCTGCTGTCCTCCGGCACGGCGATCCACTGGGCGCTGAAGGCGCAGGACATGCTGGCCGCCGACTGGGGCGTGACCGCCGACGTGTGGTCCGCGACCTCGTGGTCGGAGCTGCGGCGCGACGCGCTGGAGGCGGACGCGGCGCTGCTGCGCGGCGAGGAGCGGGTGCCGTACGTGCGCCAGGCCCTGGCCGACGCGCAGGGCCCGGTGCTGGCGGTCACCGACTACATGCGCCAGGTGCCGGACCAGATCGCGCAGTGGGTCGAGCAGGACTACAGCTCGCTCGGCGCGGACGGCTTCGGCCTGTCCGACACCCGCGAGGCGGCCCGCCGCCACTTCGGCGTGGACGCCGAGTCGATCGTGGTCGCCGCGCTGGCGCAGCTCGCCAAGCGCGGTGAGGTCCCCGCCTCCCTGGTGAAGGACGCCCGCGAGCGCTACGGCCTGTAGGAACGGTCCCGGGAAGGCCCCCGCTCCGGCGGGGGCCTTCTTGCATGATGGGGCCATGCGTGCCGCCCGCCTGATCAAGATGGTGCTCCTGCTCCAGTCCCGCCCGTCCATGACGGCCGCCGAGCTGGCCGCCGAGCTGGAGGTGTCCGAGCGCACGATCACCCGTGACGCGCTGGCGCTGTCCGAGGCCGGGGTGCCGGTGTACGCGGACCGCGGCCGGGCGGGCGGCTACCGGCTGATCGGCGGGTACCGGACGCGGCTGACGGGGCTGGCGCGCAGCGAGGCGGAGGCGCTGTTCCTGTCGGGTGTGCCGGGCGCTCTGCGCGAGATGGGGCTGGACGACGCGGCGTCGGCGGCCCGGCTGAAGGTCTCGGCGGCGCTGGTGCCGTCGCTGCGGGACGCGCCGTCGTCGGCCGCGCAGCGGTTCCACCTGGACGCCCCCGGCTGGTACCAGGAGCCGCGGACGCCCCCGCTACTGCCGGCGCTGGCGGAGGCGGTGTGGGACGACCGGACGGTCTCGGCGCGCTACCGGCGGCGGGACGGGGAGGTGGAGCGGCTGCTGGCGCCGTACGGGCTCGTGCTGAAGGCCGGTGTCTGGTACCTGTGCGCCCGCTCCGGAACGTCGTTCCGGGTCTACCGGGTGGATCGTTTCACCGCCGTCGCGCCCGGCGAGGAGCGGTTCGTCCGGGACGAGGACTTCGACCTGCCGGCGTTCTGGGAGGAGCGGGCGGCCGAGTTCGCCCGCTCCCTGCTGCGTACGGAGGTGGTGGTACGGCTGTCCGGGGCGGGCGCGCGGGCCCTGCCGCACGTGACGGACGGTGCCGCCGCCCGGGAGGCCCTGGCGGCGGCCGGCCCGCCCGACGCGGAGGGGTGGGTGACGGTGCGGCTGCCGGTGGAGTCCGACGAGGTCGCCCACAGCCAGCTGCTGCGGCTGGGACCGGAGGCGGAGGTGCTGGAGCCGGGCTCGCTGCGGGCGCTGTTCGCGGACGCGGCGGCCCGGCTGGCGCTGCTCTACCAGGAGCCGTCCCCGTAGGTGGCCGTTCCTACCGGTAGTCGTCGGCGGTGGCGTCCTTGCCGCCGTGGACGACCTCGATGAAGTACGCCCAGCCGTCCGGCCGGGACCCGTCGGTGTCGGTGAAGCCGTACTCCTTGGCGAGCTGCCCGCTGGAGAGCGAGGCGCCGTTCCAGCGGGCCCGGTCCGGGTCGGCGGCGAGCGCGGCGACCGCGCGGCCGACGTAGGCGGGCGACTCGGCGATGGCGAAGTGCGGTTCGCGGGCCAGGGCGTCGCGCCAGTTCTCCTCGGTGACGCCGTAGATGTCCAGCATCATCTCGGAGCGGAGGTAGCCGGGGCTGAGCGCCACGGCGGTGCAGCCCACCTCCTTGAGGTCCTCGCCGAGGGCGAACGCCATCCGCAGCGGGGCGTACTTGGCGAGGTCGAAGTAGAAGTTCTCCCGGAAGCGGGTGTTGTACTCGGCGGTGCCGTCCGTCATCTCGACCACCAGCCCGCCGGGCCGGCGGACGAGCAGCGGCAGGGCGCAGGAGCTGGTGATGGCGTGGCTGCGGATGCCCAGGTCCAGCATCCGCAGGCCCTGGTCGAGGTCGGTGTCCCACATCTTCTTGCCCCAGGGGATGAGGTGGTCGCCGCCCCACAGGCTGTTGACGAGGACGTCGAGTCGTCCGTGCTCCCGGTCGATCCGCCCGGTGAGGGCGCGCACCTCGTCGGGCACCAGGTGGTCGGTGGGTACGGCGATGCCCTCGCCGCCCGCCGCGGTCACCAGCTCGGCGGTCTCCTCGACGGTCTCGCCGGGCCGGCCGACCTCGCTGACCCGGGCGCGGGTGGTGCGGCCGGTGACGTACACGGTGGCTCCGGCGGCGCCGAGCTGGACGGCGATGGCGCGGCCGGCGCCCCGGGTGGCGCCCGCGACGAGGGCGATCGTTCCGGCGAGAGGGGTCTGGTGCGGGGTGTCGTTCGTCATACGGTCACCATGCCCGGCAAACCCGACATCCTCTGTCCGGTTTCATTTTGGCCGCTCCGCGTGCACGGTTTCCCTCGACCCAGGATGCTGGTCCCGTGATGGACGAGACGGAGTTCTGGGAGATCATCGACACCACCCGCGAGGCCGCCGAGGGCGACCCGGAGGACCACGCCGAGCTGCTCGTGGAGCGGCTCCTCCGGCTCGACCCGGACTCCGTGCTCGACTTCGCACGGCACTTCGAGGCCCGCTACAACCGCGCGTACACCTGGGACCTGTGGGGTGCGGCGGCCGTGCTGCTGGGTGGCGCGAGCGACGACGCCTTCGACTACTTCCGCTGCTGGCTCATCGGCCAGGGCCGGGAGGTGTTCGAGGGCGCGGTGCACGAGCCGGACGCCCTGGCGGAGCTGCTGGACGACTTCGACGAGGAGATCGACGGGGACGGCGAGGAGCTGGGGTACGCGGCGGACGAGGCGTACGAGCAGCTCACCGGGGCCGTCGCGCCCGACCTGGGCATCGCGCCGCAGGCCGCGGAGCCGGAGGGCACCCCGTTCGACTTCGACGACGACGCCGCGCTGGAGGAGCGCTTCCCCCGGCTGTGGGACCGCTTCGGGGTGTGATCCCCGGGTGTCATCCGCGAGGTGTGATCCCGGGGGTGTGATCAGGCCAGCGCCCGGCCCATGAGGACGTCGTCGACGTACCGCCCGTCGAGGAAGAACTCACCGGGCAGGACACCCTCGACGGCGAAGCCCTCCGACGCGTACAGGGTGCGGGCCGGCTTGTTGTGGCCGAGGACCCGCAGCGTGATCCGGGTGGCGCCCTGCCGCCGGGCCTCGTCGCACGCCGTGCGCAGCAGGGCCCTCGCCAGGCCCCGGCCGCGTGCCCACTCGGCCACGGCGAGGCCCTGGATCTGCCGTACGTGCGCGTTGCAGGCGAGGCGGGTGGGCGGCACCAGGCGGATGTAGCCGGCCGGCTGCCCGTCCGCCTCCGCCACCAGGTAGTCCTCCGGACGGTGGCCGGAGTCGAAGAACGGGTCGTAGGGGGGCCGCGGCGGGGGCTGCACGGCGTGCAGCGGCGACCAGGTGTCGCGGTCGAGCCGGGCCAGGGCGTCGCCGTCCTCGGCGCGCGCCGGGCGTATCTGCGGGGTCGTCATGTCCGCCACTGTGCCACGGTGCAGGATGGGCCCATGACACGTATCGGTATCGCTCGTATCGCGGTCACGGGGTCCACCGGGCTCATCGGCGCGGCCCTGGTCCGCTCGCTGCGCGCCGACGGCCACGAGGTGGTCCGGCTGGTGCGGCGGCCGGCGCGGGCGGGCGACGAGGTGGAGTGGGACCCCCGCCGCCGCCACGTCGACACCGCCGGGCTGGCCGGCTGCGACGCGGTCGTCCACCTCGCGGGCGCGGGTGTGGGCGAGCGCCGCTGGACCGAGGCGTACAAGAAGGAGATCCGGGACAGCCGGGTGCTCGGCACGGCCGCGATCGCGGAGGCGGTCGCCTCGCTGGACGTCCCGCCGAAGGTCCTGCTGTGCGGGTCGGCGCTCGGCTACTACGGCGACACCGGGTCGCGCGCGGTGGACGAGACCGCTCCGGCGGGGGACGGTTTCCTGCCGTCGGTGTGCGTGGAGTGGGAGGCCGCGGCCGGGCCGGCGGAGGAGGCGGGCATCCGGGTCGCGTACGCCCGCACCGGGCTGGTGGTGGCGCGCGAGGGCGGCGCGTGGGGGCGGCTGTTCCCGCTGTTCCGCGCGGGGCTGGGCGGGCGGCTGGGGAACGGCGGCCAGTACTGGAGCTTCATCGCGCTGCACGACGAGGTGGCCGCGCTGCGGCACATCCTGGACACCGAGGCGCTGTCCGGCCCGGTGAACCTGACCGCCCCGGAGCCGGTCACCAACCGGGAGGTCACCGCCGCGATGGGCCGGGTGCTGCGGCGGCCGGCGCTGCTGCCGGTCCCCGCCGCGGCGCTGCGGGTCGCGCTGGGCGACTTCGCCGAGGACGTGCTGGGCAGCCAGCGGGTGCTGCCGGCCCGGCTGCTGGACTCCGGGTTCCGCTTCGCGTTCCCCACGATCGACACGGCGATCGCCGCCGCGGCCTGACCCTCCGCCGGGCGACCGCCCCGGGAGCCGGGCGGCCGTGTGCGACCCCTGTTGCTTCGGTGACCCCCTCCGCGCGCATGTGACCGGTACCACCGCCCGCTCATACGCTCGGTGCTCGAACTCGGGTATTCCCGCGCCCTGTTAAGGGCATGAGCCCCCCACGCACCGAACCGCCACCCCGGGGAGGGACACGTGCTTGAGCCCGCACGCCACGCGGACGTCGTCATCGTAGGAGCCGGCATGGCCGGACTCACCGCGGCTCATCGGCTGACCAGGGCGGGAGTGACCGTCACCGTCCTGGAAGCCGCTTCCCGCATCGGGGGCCGCATGGCCACCGAGCACATCGACGGATACCGGCTCGACCGGACGGGGCAGTTGTTCACCACCTCGTACCCCGTTCCGCGCGACACAGACCTGCGGCTGTTCCAGCCCGGTGTGCTGGTGCACGGCGAGGGCCGGCTGCACCGCACCGGGGAGGTCGGCCGGAGCGCCCGGTGGGCCCGGGCGCGGGCCCTGGCGGGCACGCCGCGCCCGCTGGACCAGGCCCGGCTGGGTGCCGCGCTGGCCCGGCTGGCCGCCACCGGCGACGCCCGGCTGGACGCCCGCCCGGAGCGCCCGGTGCTCGAGGCGCTCGCCGGCCGCGGCCTGCCGGCGCGGACCGTGCACGGCTTCGTCCGCCCGCTGCTGTCGGCGCTGCTGTGCGACCCGGAGCTGACGACCTCGTCGCGCTGCGCCGACCTGGTGCTGCGGGACTACGCGCGCGGCCGGCTGTGCGTCCCGGCGGGCGGCGCCGCCACCCTGCCGCGGCGCCTGGCGGCGAACCTGCCGTCCGGCACGGTGGTGACCGGCGTCCAGGTGAAGGACGCGTCCATCAACCGGGTCGTGACGGCCGAGCACGGCGAGCTGACCTGCCGCTGCCTGATCGTGGCGACCGGGGCCCGCGCGGCGGCCGAGCTGCTGCCGGGGCTGCGGGTGCCGGGCTTCCACCCGGTCACGGTGGTCCACCACGCCGCGCCCGCCCCGCCGCTGCCGGAGGCGTCGCTCGTCCTGGACGCCGACCGCACCGGCCCGGTGTCGCACACGGCCGTGATGAGCGAGGTCGACCCGTCGCGGGCGCCGCACGGCCGTGCGCTGGTCACCTCGACGGTGCTGGGCGCTCCGCCGGACCGGCTGGACCAGCGGGTGCGGCGGCAGCTCGCGGCGGTGTACGGGACGAGCACGGCCGGCTGGGAGCTGCTGGACGTCCACCACGACCCGGAGGCCGTACCGGCGATGCCGCCGCCGCACGACCCGCTGCGCCCGGTGCGGCTGCTGGGCGGTCTGTACGTGTGCGGCGACCACCGCGACACCAGCACCCCGCGCGGCGCGTACCGCTCGGGCCGCCGGGCCGCCGACGCGGTGCTGCGCGACCTGGGGGTCCCGCTGCCCGGCCCGTACGAGTACGAGGGGGTGCCGCTCCGGGCCGCCGCCTAGGTGCCGTCCCACCGCCCGGTGCCGCCGCGGGCCGCCGCGCCTAGCGGGCTCCGCCGACGGCGCCGATGGCGCCGACCCGGTCCCGATAGTTGCGTACGGCGGTCGCGTCCCGGTAGGGCTCCAGTCGACGCTCGAAGTCGCGGACGTACTCGACCGCGCGGGCCGAGCGCATCTCGGACGCCTGCTGGGCCGCCTCGGCGCCGAGGGCGCACGCCTGGTCGAGTTCGCCGAGGCCCAGGCGGGCGCTGGCGAGGACGACCCGGCAGAAGAGGCGGCTGCGGGCGTAGGCGGGAGCGCGCAGGTGGAGGGCGCGTTCCGCGTGCTGCACGGCGGCCCGGTACTGGTGGAGGTCGCGGTGGCAGTGCCCGAAGTCGTCGGCGAGCTGCGCCTCGTCGAAGGAGCGCGCCCAGTGCGGCACGTCGTCGCCGGGGCGGGCCGCGTCGAGCGCCCGCTCCGCCCGGACCAGGGAGGCGGTGGAGGCCCGCACCTCGCCGAGGACGGCGTGGCCGCGCGCCTCCACGGCGTGCAGCATGGCCTGGACGACGGGTGGCGCCGAGGAGCCGACGCCCTGCTGGGCGACGCGTGCCAGCTGGACGGCCTCGCGGCCGTGGCCGAGGTAGACGGCCTGGCGGCTCATGGTGATCAGGACGTACGACCCGTAGGCGCGGTCGCCCGCCGCCTGGGCGAGGCGCAGCGCCTGGACGAAGTACCGCTGGGCCAGGCCGTGGGCGGCGATGTCGTACGAGGTCCAGCCGGCGAGCCGGGTCAGGTCGGCGGCGGCGCCGAACAGCCGGCGCCCGACGGTCTCCCCGTACACGCCGCGCAGCATCGGCTCGGCCTCGTGCTCCAGGTAGCGGACGAGGGCCTGGCGGGCGTGTCCGCCGCCGTAGGCGTGGTCGAGGGTGCGGAACAGTTCGCCCACGGAGCGGAGGGCGGCGATGTCCCCGCCGGTGACGCGCTGGCCGGGGCCGCGGTCGGTGGAGCGCTGGCGGGGTACGGCGGGGCCGGGCGCGGCGGGTGCGGGGGCGCGGCCCTGGGCGGGGACGCGGGGCTCGGCCGGGTGCGCCGGGTCGCCCCGGCCCACCCGCTCGTCGGCGCGGCCGATCAGCCAGTCGCGGCTGGGGACGACCAGCCCCGCCGGGGTGAAGGCGATCTTGCGGAGTTCGGCGTGGCTGCCGGAGTCCTTGCGCCAGAGGCCGCTGACGATGTCGACGGCCTCCTCGGGTGTCGCGGCGAATTCGAGCCCGGCGTACACCGGCGCGCACGCGTCGAGGCCGAGGTCCTGGGCGGACAGCCGCCGGCCGAGCCGGCGGGTGAAGACCTCGGCGATCAGCGCCGGGGTGGTGCCGCGCGGCTGCTGGCCGCGCAGCCAGCGGGTCACCGACGTCTTGTCGTACCGCAGGTCGAGGCCGTGTTCGAGGCCGAGCTGGTCGACGCGTCTGGCCAGGCCCGCGTTGGAGAACCCCGCTTCGGCGATGAGGGCGGCGAGCTGGCGGTTGGGGGTGCGCTGCGGGGGGCGATCCGTCATCAGCTGTGCGGTCTCCTGCCTTGCCTTCCGGGCCGGGGTGCGGACCCCCTTGGAACGGCGCGAATTTAGCCGCCCTCGACGCCCGTACCGCCACCTTCGCCCCACATTCATCCGATCGTGTGAGGATTGGGGGCACGGCTGACGGGCAGGACGGAACGCCCACCGGGGGCGTCCCCGGGAGTGAACCGGCCGGTACGCACCTGCCCGACCGGGCGGACGGGCGCCGCCGTACAGTGGCACGGGGCGCGATGAGTGCACGGTGCAAGGTTCGAGGGAGGCGTTGCCGTGAGTGAGCTGCGATTCGTCCATGTGGGCTTCGGCGCCGAGGCGGTCGAGTACCAGCGGGCGTGGGACCGGCAGCGCGAGGTCCACGCCGCCCGGTTCGCCGACGAGATCCCGGACACCTGCCTGCTGCTGGAGCACCCGCCGGTGTACACGGCCGGGCGGCGCACGGAGGACAGCGAGCGCCCCCTGGACGGGACGCCGGTGATCGACGTGGACCGCGGCGGCAAGATCACCTGGCACGGCCCCGGCCAGCTCGTGGGCTACCCGATCATGAAGCTGCCGCGCCCGGTGGACGTCGTCGCGCACGTACGGCGGCTGGAGGAGGCGCTGATCCGCACGGCCGCGCACTTCGGCCTGGAGACCACGCGCATCGAGGGCCGCAGCGGCGTGTGGGTGCTGGGCGACCCGGTGGAGCAGCGGCCGTCCCTGGGCGGGCTGTCGCTGGACTTCGACCCGCGCCTGCACGACGACGAGTTCGACGCCCGGCTGAACGGCCCCGAGTACGCCCCGTCCAACGCCGGCCAGCGCCGCGAGGACCGCAAGCTGGCGGCCATCGGCATCCGGGTGGCCAAGGGCGTCACCATGCACGGCTTCTCGCTGAACGTGAACCCGGACAACACCTGGTTCGACCGGATCGTCCCGTGCGGCATCCGGGACGCGGGAGTGACCTCGCTCTCGGCGGAGCTGGGCCACGAGGTGACCATCGCCGAGGTGGTGCCGGTGGTCGAGCGGCACCTGCGGGACGTGCTGGAGAACGCGGAGCTCAGGCCCCGCGACATCGAGCCCGAGCCGGCCGCGGCGGCCCCGGCGGCCGGGGAGGCCGCCCCCGCCGTCCCGGCCGTACCGACCGCCTGACGCCCGGGAATGCACGTGTTTGGCCAGAGGTTGGCCAGGCGTTACGACAGTCGCCGAGAAGGCCGCACTTTTATCGGGCGTACCCTGGTGTTCGCCGAGGAATCGAAGCCGTAGGAGCCAGCCGTGTCCGCAGTCGCACCCGACGGACGCAAGATGCTGCGCCTGGAGGTCCGGAACAGCCAGACCCCCATCGAGCGCAAGCCCGAGTGGATCAAGACCCGGGCGAAGATGGGCCCCGAGTACAACCAGCTCCAGAAGCTCGTGAAGAGCGAGGGCCTGCACACGGTCTGCCAGGAGGCGGGCTGTCCCAACATCTTCGAGTGCTGGGAGGACCGCGAGGCGACCTTCCTCATCGGCGGTGACCAGTGCACCCGGCGCTGCGACTTCTGCCAGATCGACACCGGCAAGCCGCAGGCGCTGGACCGCGACGAGCCGCGCCGCGTGGGCGAGTCGGTCGTCGCGATGGACCTGAACTACGCCACCATCACCGGCGTCGCGCGCGACGACCTGGAGGACGGCGGCGCCTGGCTGTACGCGGAGACCGTGCGCCAGATCCACGCCATGACCGCGGAGCGGGAGGGCGGCCACACCAAGGTCGAGCTGCTGATCCCCGACTTCAACGCGGTGCCCGAGCAGCTCGCCGAGGTCTTCTCCTCGCGCCCCGAGGTGCTGGCGCACAACGTCGAGACGGTGCCCCGGATCTTCAAGCGCATCCGGCCCGGTTTCCGCTACGAGCGGTCGCTGGAGGTCATCACCAAGGCCCGCGAGGCCGGCCTGGTGACCAAGTCGAACCTGATCCTCGGCATGGGCGAGACCCGCGAGGAGGTCAGCGAGGCGCTGCAGCACCTGTACGACGCGGGCTGCGAGCTGATCACCATCACCCAGTACCTGCGCCCCTCGGTGCGCCACCACCCGGTGGAGCGCTGGGTGAAGCCCCAGGAGTTCGTGGAGCTGAAGGAGGAGGCCGACGAGATCGGCTACTCCGGCGTGATGTCCGGCCCCCTGGTCCGCTCCTCCTACCGTGCGGGCCGCCTCTTCCAGCAGGCCATGGAGCGGCGAAGCCGAGCTGCAGCGTAGGTTGCGGGTCCGCCCGAGGAACGAGGGCGGGCACGCGGCCGGAGCGGAAGCGAGGCGGAGCGCGACCGGCAAGGCGGCGCAGCCGAGCTGCAGATGGGGGTCCCCCCTGCTCGAGCGAAGCCGAGAGCTTGGGGGAGGTCGGGGGTCCGCCCGAGGAACGAGGGCGGGCACGCGGCCGGAGCGGAAGCGAGGCGGAGCGCGACCGGCAAGGCGGCGCAGCCGAGCGGGCGCCCCGCCCGGGCCCCGGCACCGCCTCCGTACCGTGTGAATCGCCGCACAAGCTCCTCGGACCGTTTCTCGCGGCCCGGGCATGACCCCAGGTGAGGGGCCGTGTCCGGGCCGTGGTGCGTCGCGGGCGGCCCGCCGGGGCTTCACCGGCGTTTGACCGGTCGGACACGCCCTGGTAACACCGATCAGTGACGATGCTTGTACGCACCGCGCACACCCGCCCTGCGCGGCGCGCCGCGCACGCCCCCACTCCCGCTGAACCCGCTCCCAGGGAGGACCCCGATATGCACGCCGCGACCCCGCAGGTCCGCGAGGCATCCCCGGCGCACCGTACGCGCCCGGTCTCCGGCCCGGACGACGTCCGGGCCCACGCCTTCCCCCGCGTCACCGACGCCCTGCGCGTCATGGAGGCGCTGCTCCTCAGCGGTGGCCAGCGCACCGCCCGGCGCAACGCCTGGACGTCCGTGCTGGAGGACCGGCGCCGGGCCCGGGACCGGGTGGAGGCGCAGCACGTACTGGAGGCCGTGGCGGACCGCGCTTCGCGGGCCACGTAAACTTCACAGCATGGCGAGGAAGGCAAAATCAGACAGCGGTGACACCGCTGCGAACCCCGGGCGACTGAAGCAGATCGCTCTGACGTACAAGATGACCCGAAAGGCCGATCCGAAGGTCGGTCTTGTCGTCGCGGGCGTGGGACTCGCCGTCTTCGGCGTCCTCCTCGCGATCGGCTTCCTCATCGGGTTCCCCGTTTACCTGGGCATCCTGGGCTTCCTGCTGGCCTTCCTCGCGATGGCGATCGTCTTCGGGCGCCGCGCCGAGCGGGCGGCCTTCGGGCAGATGGAGGGCCAGCCCGGGGCGGCCGCCGCCGTCCTCCAGAACGTGGGCCGGGGCTGGACCACCACCCCCGCGGTGGCGATGAACCGCAACCAGGACGTGGTGCACCGCGCCGTCGGCAAGGCCGGCATCGTGCTGGTGGCCGAGGGCAACCCGAACCGGCTGAAGACGCTGCTGGCCGCCGAGAAGCGGAAGATGGCCCGCATCGTCGTGGACGTCCCGGTGCACGACATCATCGTCGGCAACGGCGAGGGCCAGGTGCCGCTGAAGAAGGTCCGTACGACCATGCTGAAGCTGCCGCGGGTGCTCTCGGGTCCGCAGGTGACCACGACCAACGACCGGCTGCGGGCGATGGGCGACCTGATGAGCAACATGCCGCTGCCGAAGGGCCCGATGCCCAAGGGCATGCGGATGCCGCGCGGCGGCAAGATGCGCTGATCACGCGTACGCGCGTGTGCGCCTGTGCGGGTACGAGGAGGGGCGCCCCGGCCGGTGACGGCGGGGGCGCCCCTCCTCGTCGCGTACGACGTGTTCCCGTACGACTCGGTCCCGTACGACTCGGTCGTGTACGACCGGCCGCGGCCGGGTCAGACGCGGACCTGGACGGCGCGGGAGAGCCGGTCGTGCAGCCCGCGGCCGTCGCGGTCCCAGATCAGCGCGGGGAGCGCGAGGCACAGCAGCACGCTGCGGACGATCACCCGTCCGAAGCCCAGCCGCTCGCCGTCCACGGAGATCACCCGCAGGCCCAGCAGGCGCTTGCCCGGGGTGCTGCCGACGGTGCCCACGGTGAGCACGCTGATGACGAAGAGCAGGGCCACCGCCCAGTTGCCCGCCACGGCCTGGTCACCGCGTGCGATCAGGCCGTATGCGATCACCATGCACAGCGTCCAGTCGATGAACAGGGCGCCGAACCGGCGGCCGAGCGGGGCCATGGAACCGGGGCCCTCCTCGGGCAGGCCGAGCCGTTCGCCCCGGTGGCCGAAGTCGGCGCCCATCTCCTCGGCGGCCGCGCGCGGCCCGGAGAGCCACGATCCGATTGCTTGCCTGTTGTCCACCCGTCCACCGTACTGTGCCCGCTTTCGATCACTTCGACCCGGGTCCGCCGGGGGCGCGGCGGCGGGCGGTCCGGTTAACTTGGTCGAAACAAATGAGTCACGCTCGAGAAATCACGCGTCCCTAGTGTCGAAGCGAGCGTGTGCCACCGCACTGGCCGCACGACCGAGCTGCAACCCCGCCCTCCCCCGGGTGGGAGTAGGAGGAGTTGGATGTTCCAGAACGCCGACGACGTCAAGAAGTACATCGCGGACAACGACGTCAAGATGATCGACGTCCGCTTCTGCGACCTTCCCGGCGTGATGCAGCACTTCACGATTCCGGCCACGGCGTTCGACCCGGCCGAGGAGCTGGCCTTCGACGGCTCGTCGATCCGCGGCTTCCAGGCGATCCACGAGTCCGACATGGCCCTGCGCGCCGACCTCTCGACGGCCCGTGTGGACCCGTTCCGCCGTGACAAGACGCTGAACATCAACTTCTTCATCCACGACCCGATCACGGGCGAGCAGTACAGCCGCGACCCGCGCAACATCGCCAAGAAGGCCGAGGCCTACCTCGCCTCCACCGGCATCGCGGACACCGCGTACTTCGGCCCGGAGGCGGAGTTCTACGTCTTCGACTCGGTGCGCTTCAACACCTCCGCGAACGAGGGCTTCTACCACATCGACTCCGAGGCCGGCGCCTGGAACACCGGCAAGGTCGAGGACAACCGCGGCTACAAGGTCCGCTACAAGGGCGGCTACTTCCCGGCCCCGCCGGTCGACCACTTCGCCGACCTGCGGTCGGAGATCTCCCTGGAGCTGGAGCGGGTCGGCCTCCAGGTCGAGCGCCAGCACCACGAGGTCGGCACCGCCGGCCAGGCGGAGATCAACTACAAGTTCAACACGCTGCTCGCCGCGGCCGACGACCTGATGCTCTTCAAGTACATCGTGAAGAACGTCGCCTGGCGCAACGGCAAGACCGCGACCTTCATGCCCAAGCCGATCTTCGGTGACAACGGCTCCGGCATGCACGTCCACCAGTCGCTGTGGCAGGGCGGCTCGCCGCTCTTCTACGACGAGCAGGGCTACGCCGGCCTGTCGGACACCGCCCGCTACTACATCGGCGGCATCCTCAAGCACGCCCCGTCGCTGCTGGCCTTCACCAACCCGACGGTGAACTCCTACCACCGCCTGGTGCCCGGCTTCGAGGCCCCGGTCAACCTGGTCTACTCGCAGCGCAACCGGTCCGCCGCGATGCGTATCCCGATCACGGGCTCGAACCCGAAGGCCAAGCGCGTCGAGTTCCGCGCCCCGGACCCGTCCTCGAACCCGTACCTCGCCTTCTCGGCGCTGCTCCTCGCGGGCCTCGACGGCGTCAAGAACAAGATCGAGCCGGCCGAGCCGATCGACAAGGACCTCTACGAGCTGGCCCCCGAGGAGCACGCGGGCGTCCCGCAGGTCCCGACCTCCCTGCCGGCCGTGCTCGACGCGCTGGAGGAGGACAACGAGTACCTCCAGGCCGGTGGTGTCTTCACGTCCGACCTGATCGAGACGTGGATCGACTACAAGCGCACCAACGAGATCGCCCCGATCCAGCTGCGCCCGCACCCGCACGAGTTCGAGCTGTACTTTGATCTGTAAAGATCGCTAGCTCTCTGAGCTGCTGGTTCGCTCTGCGGACCCCTCGCCAGTCCGCGAGGGGTCCGCAATCTTTTTGATCTTGCCCTTCATGACGGCCCCCACGGCGGCCCTGGTCGACTCGTCTGAGTCGGGCCAGAGGTGACCGTATGTGTCGAGCGTCGTCTTGGCCGACGAGTGCCGCAGCCGGTGCTGCACCACCTTCACGTCGGCGCCCTCGCTGATGAGGAGCGAGGCGTAGTAGTGCCGAAGATCGTGGAAGCGGAAGCCCTCCGGCAGGCCGGGTACCTTGCCGCGGACCGCTCGTATCTGCCGCTCGATCGCCCACGTGCTCACCTGGCTGCTGTCGTCATGGGCGAACACCGTCGCCGGCTCCCCCTCCACCGGCTTCGGCAGCATGCCGACCAGCTCGTCGGGGATCGGGATGGCCTCCCGGCTCATCTCCGTCTTCAGCGGCACCGCCGGGTACTGCACCGCCGGCCGGATCTCCCGCTCCTCGAACGCCACGTCGCTCCGCCGCAGCCCGCACACCTCCCCCACCCGCAGACCCGCGTAGGCGCCGAGCAGCACGGCCAGGCGGTACCGCTCCTCGAACGCCTCGTACAGCTGCCACACCTGATCCGTGGTCGCCACGTAGGGCCGCGGCTTGCCACCCCCGGGAGACGTCCGGCGCGAGCACGGGTTCGACGTCACGAGCCCGTCATGCACGGCATCCGTCATGATCTGCGACAGACGGTTGTGCAGGGCGAACACATAGGACGGCTGGCGCCCCTCCTTCTGCAGCCGCGCGAGCCACGACTTCACCGCGCTCGGCTTGATCGACGACAACGGCAAAGGCCCGAACTCCTTCCGGATTCGGGCCAGGTGCACTTTCGCCTGCCGCACGGTCGACGGCCGGTTCGTGGCGTAGCCGGCGATCCACTTGTCGCACCACTCGTCGACCGTGACCTTCCGAGCCTTCGGGTCGACGTAGTTCCCCGTGACCAGGCTCGCCGTCTCCTCGTCGAGCCAGCGCTGCGCCTGGTGCTTGTAGTCGAAGTGCCGCGCATGCTCCCGGCCGGTCAGGTCCCGATACCGGGCGCGGTACTTGCCGTTCGGCCGCTTCTTAATGCTGGCCATCAGGCCCCTTCTCTAGCGTGTCCGACAGGTGCCAGACATTGCGAATCCACTCAATGACCTGGTCTTCAGCCAGGCCGGCGCGACGGGCGGCAGTCACCCCCGCGAGCAGGTGCCTGCTCACCTCATTTTCATCCTGAGCGGACTCGGGGAGATCCACATCCGACCATTCCTCTTCCGGCGCTTCCGTGCGGTAGGTGCGCGAATCGGTACCCGGTAGGGGCTGCTCGCCTCGGAGCCATGCGCGCACCGTCTGAGCGTCGTACTCCTCCCGCGGGACAGGCCGATACCTGCCGCCTTCCGGCGGGACCATCAGGTGAATCGGAGCCACGTCTAGGGCAAGCGCCAGCCCCAGGAGCTCGGCAACCGACACCGACTTTCGCCGGCCGTTCTCCAGATTGGCCACGATCGACCGGTCCCAAGGCACGCCCAGCTCAGACATGCGACTGCCGAGTTCTGCGGCAGTCCAGTCCTTTCGGCGTCGTAGCCGCTTCGTCCGCTCGCCGATCGTCTCTACCGGCCCAACCGCGCTCATGTGATCCATGAGCACAGAATTGCAGATGTTGACACAACGAGCAAGGACGGGCACTCTACCCCCAAGGCGTGATCGAATCTCATCGCGTGTGCTTTCAGATCACAAGGAGTGCGCATGTCACACACGGCACTGCCGCCGGGGCGTAGGCCATTGGCGACGGCCGAGGAGCTGGCCGCCCACTACGGCGTCCCCAAGAAGACCGTCTATCGGTGGCACCACACCCAGACCTGCATCGGCCCCCTCATGTTCCGGGTCGGCAAGCACCTGCGGGCCCGCTGGAACGACATCGACCGCTACGACGCCCAGCAGGCGGAGAGGCGGCAAGTGGCGTGAGCGACAACGCAAAGAAGGGCCTGCTGCACACAGGCCCTTCTCAGGAAGACTCCGCGGCTAGCGGCTCGTCTGCTGCCACGGTAGCGCACGACGGGCCGCACATCGACCCGGGCGACATCGTCCAGCTGTGGGCCGACGCCCGCTGCCTGTACTACGCCGGCTTCTTCCCCAAGTACGCCAGCGACGACTGGATCGCCCTCGACCCCGACGACCCCAAGAGGCTCGCCGCCGCCCTCGACGCCGCCGAAAAATGGCGCAAGTACGGCGACGAAGAAGCCCTCATCCAGTGGTTCCGGGACTGCACCCGGGCACGGCCCACCGGCGCCGAATCCGCCGAATCGGCCCGCCGCGCCGCCGCCTACATCCCGCCCCCGGCCCGGCCCGTACAGGCCAGCCCCGGATGGCCCCCCATCCGCGTACCCGGCACCGACAAGTGGCGCCACCTCATCGACGGCCGCCAAGTCGACATGCCCCACAACCGCACCCGCACCTACCGCGAAGGGAGGGCAGCTGCGTGACGCATCCGACCGTTGCCCTCACGGATCATCCGCCGCCCCTCACGCTGGCCCCGCCGCCCGCCGAGGAGCCGGTTGGCCCGTTCAAACAGGGCGGCGCGTTCTTCCAGAACGTCCCCGCGACCCCGCCGGCCGTCTGGGGGTCCGGCAGCGAAGTCCTGTGGGCGGAAGGAGAAGCGCTCCTCATCGCCGCCCCGCAAGGAGTCGGCAAGACGACGCTGGCCCACCAAATCATCCGGGCCCGCATCGGCTTGCAGGACAAGGTTCTCGGCTACCCGGTAGCACCCGGCAAGCGAGTGCTGCTGCTGGCGATGGACCGGCCATCACAGACCAGGCGGGCAGGTCACCGGATCTTCGCCTACGACCCGCCGGAGGTGCTGAACGACCGGCTCGTCGTCTGGGAGGGCCCACCGCCGTTCGACCTGGCGCAGCGGACGGACATCCTCGCCGCCATGTGCCAGCGGGCCGGGGCCGACACGGTGGTCATCGACTCACTGAAGGATGCGGCGGTCGGACTCTCCGACGACCAGGTCGGCGCCGGGTACAACCGGGCCCGGCAACTGGCCCTCGCTCAGGGGGTGCAGGTGCTCGAGCTGCACCACCTGGTCAAGCGGGGACCGAACGGGGCCGCACCGAACACCATGGCGGACATCTACGGCTCCGTCTGGATCACGTCCGGCGCCGGATCCATCGCCCTGCTGTGGGGAGAGGCCGGCGATCCGGTCGTCAGCTTCCGCCACCTGAAGCAGCCGATGGACGAAGTCGGCCCGCTGCACCTGACGCACGACCACCCGGCCGGCGTCACGAGCGTCACGCAGTCCACCGACCTGCTTGAGATGGCGCGCGTGTCCGGCCCGGAGGGGCTGACGGCCCTCTCGGCGGCCGAAGCACTGTTCGAGACGAAAAGCCCGACCAGAGCCCAGAAGGAGAAGGCGCGGCGAAAGCTCGAAAAGCTCGCCCTCGACGGCCAGTTGACCCGAGTCGAACCCGCCTACCCCGGCGGTGCCGCCTCCTACTACCCCGCCCCCACGGGGACCGCATGAGGTGCACGCAGGGGTGCACGCACCCGATCGACCGTGCACCCCGCACGACCCGCACGACAGGTGCACGTTCACAACAAAACAGCAGGTCACAGGTGCACGCATAGGTGCACGCAGGTGCACGCCGCCTAGGTGCACGTTTCCACCCCCCCCTTTAGGGGGGTGGAACGTGCACCCCCCGGCAGACAGGCATCAACCGAACCCCCCACTCGCCCCTTCTGCTGCCGCCTTTCGACCACAACCACAGACCAGGAGCAGACACATGAGTTCCGTCACTTTCAGCCGCTACATCCTCGAATGCGACGGGTGCAAGAAGCCCCACGGCTACCCCCACGGCCACAACTCCGCCCAAGAGGCGCGCATCGCCGCCTACATCGACGGATGGCGCTTCCCGCCCATGGTCAGGGCGGACGGCAGCACAGGAGTCCGCACCAACGACATCTGCGACGAGTGCATGCCGACGTGGACCCCTCAGCAGTGGCGGCCGGGGCGCGGCTCGGGACGCCGACTGTCGATCCAGGAGGCCCCCCGCCCCGAGGAGACGTCATGACGTCCCATGTCGAGCAGGTGATAGCCGCGCGGATAGCGGCGGTGAAGGCCAAAGCGGCAGCAGAGAAGCAGCGGCGTGCCGAGCTCGCCGAAGCCCGCCGGCACGGGTTGAAGGCCCGGCACGCCGCCAAGATGCGCCGACAGCCCAAGGAGCAGCCGTGACCGGCCACCTGGTGCGCACGACCGCGCTCGTCGCAGCCGCGGCCCTCCGCGGGGACGCCACCGCCGTGCGGCTCCTGCTGCGCAGCCTCGACCCCGACCACGCCGCGGCCGTCACCGAAGCCGCCGTCCTGTCGATGGCCGAGCTCGTCCGCGAAGCCATCACCCCCGAAGCCGTCCAGAACGCCATCCACGACGCCCAGCAACTCGCCCACCAGGCAGCAACCGAAGGAGACATGTCATGACCCCCGACGAAGTACGCGACCAGCTCAACCGGGCCGCCCAGCGCATCGACGCCCAGCGCAACCTCACCCCCCAAGCCAAGCGCACCATGCTCGCCCGGGCGTTCATCGCCGCCCGCAACCAGCTCGACGAGCTGAAGGCCGGCGAGGAGAAGCGCATCCACCGCGAGCGCGAGCAGCTCGAGCGCAAACTGTTCGGCGTCCACGGGTTCGCACCCGACCCGACCGCGGTCGTCGCACGACGCGACGCCAACGACCGTGCATCCCAGTACCAGACCCCCAAGGAAGCCGCACAGGCCATGCGGCGGGCACAGCGCGACGGCGACCACATCCTCGCCAAGGCCATCGCCGCACGCGCCGCCGACTGGTCCGGCGACCCGACATGGGCCGCAGTCGTCGACCAGTACGTGGCCGACAAGCCGGCCGAAGCCGAGACCCTGCAGGCCATGCGGCAGCTGCCCGACACCGACGACGCGGTGTGGAAGCTCAGCAAGGCCATGGAGTACGGGATCGCCGCACCCAGCGGGCTCGGGGAGCTCCACCCGAACCAGCTCGACATGCTCGCGCAGCAGCCGCTCGACGGCGACCAAGCGGCGTGACCCCACAGACTCGGCGTCAACGGCACCCGCGTGTGCGGCGCATCCTCCTGCAACCAGAGGGTGAGCGCCCCCAGGCACACGATCACGGGACCGATGGTGGCGAGCGGACGCACCAGCCGCACAGACCCGCCAGCGCCGACCCGGGGAGGGGGCATAACCCCCTCCCCACCCCCTCAGCCATCGGGGCCGTATAGCTCTCGACCGTCTGCGTGCTCACCGCGCCGTGTTTTTCCTGATCTTGAAAGGGGGCCGTGATGGCTCTGAACGATCCGCCTGAGGGGCTTGGCCCGAAGGGTATGGAGCTGTGGCTGGAGATCAGCGAGGCGTTCGAGCTGCGCGTCGACGAGCTGCGGATCCTCGGCGACGCCTGCCGGGAAGCGGACCTCATCGAGCGCATGCACATCGAGCTGCAGGAGGCCCGGCTGGTGGTGAAGGGCTCGATGGGCCAGGACGTGGCGAACCCGCTGGTGCAGGAACTCCGCCAGCACCGTGCCCTGGTGGCTCGTCTGTTGGCCGCGCTGAAGCTGCCGGATGAGGAGGGCCAGGAGGAGCGCGACGCCCGGGCCCGCTCTTCCCAGGCCCGTAAGGCGGCGTTGACGCGCTGGCGGGGGACGGCGTGAGTAGGCGCCGTAGCCGCGAGCGATCGGGGGACTTCCCGGGCTGGTTGGCCGTGTACCGGCCGGAGTTGTGGGCGGAAGACCTCGAGGACCCGCTGCAGGTGTACTACTTCGGCCGCTGCGACTGGGAGGCGGCCCGCCGGGTGTGGGCCGCGGGAGGCGACCCGAAGCCGAAGATCCAAAATCCCCAGACCCGTACAGAGGGCCAGCGCCAATACGGCCCCGGTAGCTGAAGATCCACCTAGGGGCACACGCCCCACCCTTGTCTGACCTCTAAGGGCCCGCGCCGCACGGACTGCCTGAGAGGGGCAGCTATGGCGATTCAAGTGGGCTCCGTCGAAGTCGACGTAGTACCGAACACGAGAGGCTTCTACGCCCGGATGCGGGGCGGCCTGGTGCCGGCCGGTGAGCGGGTCGGGCAGGAGCTGGCCCGCACGATCGGGCAGCAGATCACGGTCCAGGTGTCGGCGGCGGTCCGGGACGGCGTGCAGCGGGGCGGCCGGCAGGCGACCACGGTGGCGACCCGTCAGGGCTCGGAGTCGGGTGGCGCGTTCGGCCGCACGTTCCGCACCCGCGTAGAGGCCGCCATGCGGAACCTGCCGCGCGCCGATGTGCGCCTGGGCGACGCGGGTCTGAACGCGGACCTTGACCGGCTGCGGGCTCGGCTGCAGACCTTGTCCGGTCGGCGTATCGGCGTGGACGTGGACGCGGCTACAGCGCTGGCGGAGATCGGCCGTATCGAGGGCGACCTGCAGCGGCTCGGCGCGAACCATCCCGACGTGAACGTCCGTGTCGACACCGGGCAGGCCCTGGCGGAGCTGACCGCGTTGCGGGCTGAGATTGACCGGCTGGACGGCCGGGGGGTCGACGTGCGGGTGGATCCGGTGATCCGCTCGTTCGGGATGCTGGTCACCGCGGCGGCGGCGTTCGGGCCGGCGATCCTGCCGGTGCTGCCGGTGGTGGCCGCCGGTCTGGGCGCGATAGCCGCAGCGGGTGTCGCCGCCGGTGTGGGGCTGGGCGCTCTGGGCGCGGCTGCTGCGCCGGGTATCGCCGATGTGGCCGGGGCGCTGCAGGCGCAGAAGGCCGCTCAGGACGCTGCCGCCCGGTCGACGGCGAACGGTGCCGCCGCGGCGGTGGCGGCGCAGCAGCGGGCCATTCAGCTCGCTTCGGCTACCCAGTCTCTGGCGGCGGCGGAGCGCAACGGCGCCCGGCAGGTAGCGACAGCGCAGGAGGCGGTCTCGCGGGCCCGGCAGAACGCGGCCCAGGTAGCGGCTCAGGCGGCTGCGAGGAGCCAGCAGGCGGCCCGGCAGGTCCAGGACGCCGAACGGGCCCTGAAGGACGCTCAGAGGGACGCGCAGCGTGCGCAGGAGGATCTGACGGCCGCGAGGAAGTCGGCGGCGGATCAGCTGCGGGACATGAACGAGCGGCTCGCGGGTGCTGCGCTGGACGAGCGGGCCGCGGTGCTGCGGGTCCGTGAGGCGCAGGAGGAGCTGAACCGTACCCGCGCCGACAAGAAGGCGACGCAGCTGCAGCGCGACCAGGCCCAGCTCACGTTCGACCAGGCGGTGGCCGCGCTCGAGGGGCAGCGGCGGGAGAACGAGCGGCTGAAGCGGGAGACCGCGGAGGCGAACCGGGCCGGCGTGGAGGGTTCGGAGACGGTTCGTGCCGCGCACGAGCGGGTCGCGGACGCTCAGCGGCGGGTCGCCGACCAGGCCCGCGGGGTGAAGGATGCCCAGGAGGAGCAGGCCCGAGCCGCTGTACGCAACGCCCAGGACGTGGCGGACGCCCAGGAGCGGATCGTCGACGCTCAGGCCAACGTCGCCACCGCCCAGCAGCAGGCCGCGGATTCGATCGCCTCGGCTCAGCGGCAGATCCGTTCGGCGCAGCTGTCGGCGGCGGGCGGGGCGGACGCCGCGGCGGCGGCTCAGGCGAAGTATCAGGCGGCTTTGGCGAAGATGACGCCGGCGGCCCGGGGCACGTTCAACAGCTTCCAGCTGCTGCGTGGTGCGTTCTCCGCCTGGTCGCGGAGTTTGCAGCCGGCTGTGATGCCGATCTTCACGCGGGCGCTCGACGGGATCCGCCGCTCCCTGCCTGGCCTGACGCCGTTCGTGCTGGCAGCGGCTGCGGCGATCGGCCGTCTGCAGGACCGGATCTCGGCCGGGTTCAAGTCGCCGTGGTGGAAAGAGTTCAAGAAGGACATGGCCGCGGCAACGGGCCCGGCTCTCGAGGGTCTCGGCGTCAGCTTCGGCCGCATCTTCAAGGGCATGGCCGGGGTGATCCAGGCCTTCCTGCCCCACATGGAGTCCATCTCGACCCGCATGCAGGAGATCACCGGCCGGTTCGCCGAGTGGGGCAGCAATCTGAAGGGCTCGCCGGCGTTCGAGCGGTTCCTCGCCTACAGCGCGCAGCAGGGCCCGATCGTGGCGAACCTGCTGGGCAACCTCCTGGCTGCGGTCATGCACCTGGGGGTCGCGCTGGCGCCGATGGCGGCGACGGCCATCTCGTTCATCAACGCGCTCGCCAACGGCTTGTCGGCGATCCCGGTCGACGTGCTGACGGTGATCGGTGTGACGTTCGCGTCGATCGCGATCGGGGCGAAGCTGGCGGCGCTGGCGCTGGCCATCTGGCGGGGCGCGGTCGTCGCGGCCGGTCTGGTCACGGCCGTTCTGACGGGGCAGACGCTGGCGCTGAACGCGGCGATGCGAGCGAACGTCATCGGCTTGATCATCACTCTGATCGCTGCTCTCGTGGTCGGGATCATCTACGCCTACCAGCACAGCGAGACGTTCCGGAACATCGTCCAGGGGGCGTGGGCGGCGATCCAGACGGCAGCGTCGTTCGTCTGGAACAACATCCTGAAGCCGATCTTCAGCGGCTTCGTCACCGCCCTGCAGACGGTCGGCCAATGGGCCACCTGGCTGTGGGTCAACATCCTTCAGCCCGTGTTCAACTTCATCTCCCTGGCCGCCCGCATCCTGCTGACCGCGCTTGTGGTCGCCGTCCTCCTGCCGATCGGTCTGGCCATCAAGGGCCTCGGCGTGATCGCGATGTGGCTGTGGGAGAACGCCATCGGCCCCGCGTTCCGGTTCATCGGCCGGATCGCCATGTGGCTGTGGCGGAACATCCTCCAGCCCGTGTTCGGGTGGATCGGCGCCGGCGCCAAGGGCCTGTGGAACATGTTCCTCAAGCCCACGTTCAACAGCATCGGCGCCGGCATCAAGCTCGTCGGCAGCGGCTTCAAGTGGGTCTGGGACAACATCCTGGGCCCCGTCTTCGGCTGGATCGGCGACAAGGCCAAGTGGCTGTGGGACAAGGCCATACGGCCCGCGTTCTCCAGCATCCAGAAGGGCGTCGCCGCCGTCGGCCGCAGCTTCGAGGACGCGAAGAACTTCATCGGCCGCGCCTGGCAGAAGGTCGAGGACCTAGCGAAGAAGCCGGTCAAATTCATCATCGAGAAGGTCTACAACGGCGGGATCGTCCCCACCTGGAACCTGGTTGCCAGGGCGTTCGGCGCCCCGGAGATCAAGAAGATGGACGTCTCCAAGTGGGCCACCGGCGGTGTCCTGCCCGGTTACACCCCGGGTAAGGACGTCCACCGCTTCTACAGCCCCACCGGCGGCGGCCTTGAGCTGTCCGGCGGCGAGGCCATCATGCGGCCGGAGTTCACCCGTGCGGTCGGCTCCGGGTTCGTGTCCACCATGAACAAGATCGCCACGTCGCGAGGGGCGAACGGCGTCAAGGCTGCCCTCGCTCCGGCGCTCGGCGGCAATCCGGACACCCCTGTGCAGCGGTTCGCGGACGGCGGGATCTTCGGCTGGATAGGCAAGAAGGTCGCAGGCGCCGGGAGCGCCGTGTGGGAGGGAGTGAAGAAGGGCGCGAACTGGCTCGGCGACACCCTGGAGAAGTCCGCGCGGGCGGGCGTGACCGAGGTGGTCGACCCGCTGCTGGCGAAGTTCCCGGGCGCGGACACCAGCATCGGCAAGATGATCCGCCGCATCCCCACCAAGATCATCGATTCGATCTTCGGGTTCAGCAAGGAAGCCGACAAGAGGGGCGCCGGCGACATCCTCGGCGGCCCCCGCATCCAGGCTGCCCTGAAGTGGGCCAAGACCCAGAACGGCTTGGCATATCAGTGGGGCGGCAACGGCAACCCCTCCTGGGACTGCTCGGGTTTCATGTCGGCGATCGAGTCCGTCATCCGGGGGCAGAAGCCGCATCGCCGCTGGTCGACGCACGCGTTCAACGGCGGCACCGCCCCCGGCTGGGTCCGCAACGGCGCCTCCGCGTTCAAGGTCGGCATCACCCACGCCGGAGTCGGCCACACCGCTGGCACCCTCGGCAAGACCAAGGTCGAATCACGGGGCGGCGACGGCGTCGTCGTCGGCCCCCGGGCTCGCGGCTACAACGACAAGCTGTTCACCTCCTGGTATGGCTTCCAGCCCGACAAGTACGACTCCGGCGGCTACCTCCAGCCCGGGTTGAACTTGGCCTACAACGGCACAGGCCGGCCCGAGCCGGTCTTCACCACCCAGCAGGCCAACGCGCTCGTCACCAAGGCCGCCGCCCCTAGTGGGCTCCAGCCCGGTGACGCGCTGCGCCTGGTCGTGCAGGGCCAGGAGTTCGCCGCCTACGTCGACGGCCGATCCGACGGCAGGGTGGTTGCCGCTCTGCAGCCCGCCATCACCGCCATGAGGGCCAACAGGAAGGGCTGACACATCCCCCCTTACCCGCGCTACCTTGCAGGTCACCGGGCCTTACCGCCCCCGTGACCGGGGTAAAGGGCCCCCGCTACTTTCGGCGCCCACACGAAAGGGGCCGGCACCGTCGATGACGGGCCGGCCCCTGGGGGTTGGTAGCGGGGTCCCCCTCTACCCGGTGAAGGGGATGGCCCCTTCGATGTCGCGCCGCTGGTACCCGGCACCGTTCTTGCCGTCGATCTTCACTTGCTTGCTGGTGCGCTTCACCCCGGCCGCCTCGAGTTCCTTGGCGAGCTTCTCGGCGTCCCAGTCGCCGTAGGTGTCCTCATCGAGATTCACCAGCCGGTCCAGCAGGTCTTGCGTGTACATGCGGGGCGAGTGCTTCATGCACTCCAGCACGTCGGAGAGGACGGCCGGGACGCGGTAGCCGTGCTCTGCCGCCCCGGTGACGACGTCCCCGGCCGCGTCGCCGGTGAGTTGCCCGGCCTGCTTGCGCATTGCGCGGCCCTTGGCGCACAGGGCGTTGAACTCGGCGGTGGTGAGCAGGTCGTTCTTGACCGTGGCGAACGAGGCGGGGCCGGTGACCAGGACGACGACGCCCTTGTGGTCCTCGGACAGGACGGACGCGTCGGCGCCCATGGAGGCTTTGCCCTTGCCCAGCACCATGTCGGAGCTGGTCTGGTCGGTGACCTGGGTGCACGCCCGGATGGTGATGATCTCCCGCAGCTTCGTCGGCACCGACTCGGCGTCGGGCCGCTGGGAGGCGTAGTTGGAGATGAACCCGGCGGCCGGCCCGCGGCGGGCGATGCGCGCCATGTCGTCGATGACGGCCTTGCGCTCCTTGTCGTCGCCGATGGCGATGAAGCATTCCTGCAGCTCATCGACGGTGACGAAGATGATCGGCATGTTGTACTTCTCGACGATCTGCGGGGTGAGCTTGCCCTCGGGGCAGATGCTCGTCGGCAGCTCGCGGAGGATGGCGAAGCGGCGTTCCATCTCCGTGAGCAGCTCGGCGAGCATGGCCTTGAACGCCTCGATGGCGTCGTCTTCGGCGCCGAGGACCAGGCGGTGGGCTACCTGCCGCATCTGCATCCAGTCCTGGCCGCCCTTGAAGTCGGCGACGTAGTGCCGCACGTAGGGGTCGAGCAGCCCGGCCGCCGTCAGCAGCCGCTGCGTGAACGTCTTGCCGCGGCGCGGCAGGCCACCGAAGAACATCGACTGCCACATCACCGGCACGGCGATCGGGTTGCCGCGGGCGTCCCGGCCGAAGGGGACCGGCTCCCACAGGGAGAACCGCTCCGCCTTCGCCAGCGGCGACGGTACGGGCTCGGCCAGGTACGGGTCGTCGTCGGCGACCCACATGGACACGCGGGAGGCGTTGCCGCCCTGAGCGGCGCGGACGCGGGACATGACCACCTGGATTTCGTCTACGCCGAGTTCGGCGGCGATGGTGGTGCGCTTGGCCAGAACGTCCGCAGCAGTCTTTCCGCCGCCCTTCGGCAGGTCGAAGATGACCGCCCAGCCGTGGCCGTCGCGGACCGGGCCCATGACGCAGGTGACCTTGGGTCCGTCGTCGTCGCCCTTGCCGCTTTTCAGGAGGCCGGCGGCGCGCAGCGCGTCGTTGAGCTGCTGGGCGTTCATGTCGACGCGCAGCGGCGGCGACGCCTGGTCGAGGAACGTCGCTTCCTTGCCCCGGCCCAGGTGCGCGAGGGGGATGGTGGTGGCGGCCAGGGCGCCGAACTGCAGCAGCGGCGGCGCCAGGGCGATGCCCACGGCAGCGGCGGTGACCGCGCCGGCGGCGGCGCCCCACCGCCAGCGGCGGGACTCGGTACGGGCCCGGTGCGCCATCTGGTGCCGCACAGCGAGTTCGGCGTCCTCCGGGCGGGCCTTCACCTGCGCGGCCAGGGCCTTCACGGTGCGGGTGTGGTCCTGGCAGGAGAGGACCGGCCACAGGCCGCGGGCGGCGCGGAAGAAGCCACGCGAGGCGAGCCACACCGTCTTGGCCGCGTACTTCGGCACCCGGATGCCGTGGTAGCGGGTGTGCCACCAGCACAGCAGCCCGAGCGCCTTGGTGTTGGCCTTCACCAGCTGCGGGGTGCGCGCCCACGCGGGCAGCACGGGCGCGTCGGGGACGGTGAGCCAGTCGGCGAGCGGGTTGTCCGGCAGGTCGACCGCCTCGACGACGTCCGGCACCGGCTCGGCGGCCGGGGCGGGGATGGCCGGCTTGATGAGGCTGACCTTGGCGACCGGGTGACCGTTGACGGGCCGGTCCAGGACTTCCGTCATGATGGTTCCTCCTGGTTTTCGTTACGCATTTCGTTGCGGGACCGGGCACGGGGCGGCCGGCTTCCTTGGCCGGGTGACGGCCGCCCCGTGGCGGAGCTAGGCGCGCGTCGCCTTGAGGGTCACCGCGCTGCAGGGCTGGTAGCCGGCGGCCTGCACCGACTCGATGACCCCCTGCCGGGCAGCGGCCTCGCTGTGGGAGTCGACGAACCCGCTGTGCGTACCCCGGCGGCCGTTGCTGTCGGTCGCCTCAACGGTGAATCGCCAGGTCGACTGGGGGGCGCTCACTTCGCTCCTCGCTTGGCGGCGCCCTCGATGACGCGGTCGATCTTTCGCTGCAGGTCCGACTGGTCGACGTCGGGGCCGGCCAGGTCCCGCTTGCACATGCGGGCCACGTACAGGGCGACCTTGGCCTTCTCGCCGGCCGTCAGCTTCGGGGCGTCCATCAGTTCTCCTCGGGCAGGGTCGCGGCGTAGTGGGTGTAGGCGCGGGCGGTGTCCGCCCACAGCGCCCCGGCGGCGGCCAGCGGCTCCGCCTTGTGCGGGTAGTCGGGGTGGCGGGCCCACCGTTCGGTGTCCGCGGCGAGGGCGGCGGCCCGGTGCAGGGCCTTCTCGGCCTGGTTCAGGGCTTCCTGGCGGGTCATGGGTTCCTCTCCCGGGGTCGGACTGTCCGGCCCCACCGCACCCCCGCAGGTGTCTGGTTTCCGGACACCTGGCGGAGGACGGAGGGACCGTCAGCGGCCCTTCTTGGGGACGATGTAGGGGCAACCGTTGACCATGTGGCCGACGCAGTCGGGGCAGTCCTCACGCGGGCCGAGCCTGTGGTGAATGGACTTGTCGTAGGCGTGCTGCCAGCACTGCGGGCACTGGCCCGGCGGGGTCTGCTGTGCGGCCACTGTCACTTGCCCTTCTGGTAGTCGGCCCACATGCCGCGCAGGACGAGCAGGCAGGCCGTGGCGCACACGGCGCCGATGGCGATAGCGACGGCGAACAGGGCACTCACCAGGCCGACGGAGACGACGACCCCGCCGACGACGATCCACTTGCGGGCGTCGAACTCCGGGCGGGCCGCCGGTACCGGCGCGGGCTGCTGCTGGGCGAGGAGCTGCTGCGCGGCGAGGATCGCGGCGATCTGCTGCACCATGGCGGTGTTGTCGGCGGCCTCGACCGCCTCGCGGGCGGCCTTCTCCAGGTCACTCACGACGCCACCTCCGTGACCACCTGGCGGCGCAGGTCGGTCGCCTCACGGCGGGACAGGCCGAACTGTTCGCGGAGCTGGTCGATGGTCACCCCGCGGCCACCCGAGGTGACCACCTGCTGATGCAGCTTCCGGGCCCTTCGCCGCAGGTCACCCGGCGTGAGCGCGATCGTCTCGGTGACCACCTGCCTAGGCTGTTCGGCCGGTACCGCGACAGGCTTCCGGCTCACCGGCAGCGGCAACGGCATCAGGTCCGCGGGGCCCGAGCAGATGACCGGCCGAGTGACCACCTCGAGCGGCACGGCAGGTGTAAACCCTGAATCGCCCTGACCTGCGACATTGCCGGACGGGTTTACACCTGACCGGTCGTCGTCGGCCCGCTCCACAGTCACCTCGGCGGCCACCGCGGCGGTCACCTCCCCGCGCTCGGCGAGGGCCTGGTGAATCTGCCGCATCAGCGCGCCGAACGCCAGCAGCGCGGCCGTGGGCGGCACCGCGGCAACCACATAGTCGAGCAGCGGCACCGCGCCCGGGTCCCGCGTACCGGTCACCCCGGCCACGTTCAGGACGATCGAGCCGACCGACCCGGCGGCCGTCAGCCCGATCGCCCACGGATCCACCCGGCGGGCCAGCGCCGCCCGCAGCATCAGCAGCTCACCCGCGACGATGAACAGATCCAGCGTCGCCGGCCACGCCCACGCCCGCGCCGGGGCCGTGCGCAGACCGTGCCCGAGCGCCACCTCGGCGAGGTGCGCGTAGGACAGCCAGAACGCAGCACCCGTCAGGGCGATGATGACGGCGCCGGCCCCGATAGCCAGGGCCCTGGTTGCGTCGACGCTCTTCACGACGCCTCCGGGCGGGGCATGGCCCGGCAGGTCTCGGCGTGGGACTGGGCCCACTCGCGTGCCTGGGAGTCGGCGCGCTCCCGGTCGTGCTCCTCCCTGAACGTGCCGTTGAAATGGGCACCCGATCCGAACCAGTGGCCGACCTCCTCGGATGCCGGGCAGCCGGTGCAGGAGGCGAGGGTCGCGATCGGCTTGGGCGGTGTGAAGGCGTTGTAGCGGGTGGTCACGTCGACGGTGGCTCCGCCGACGGTGAGGTAGCGGGCAAGGACGCCCTCGGGCCAGGTGGTCTGGGTCTTCTTCAGCATGATTCGTCGACTCCTTCGGCCACGCGCACCACCAGGTGCGCGGCCAGACAGGCGCCCTCACGGTCCCGGCGCTCACTCGCCTCGAGGAGCGCGGCCATCAGGGCAGGAACAGAAGGCAGCGGCCGGACCGACCGGCCCGCCGCACGAAGCGCGGCGTGCTCGGTCGGACGGCGTACAGGCCAGCGGGAACTCACCGGGCCGCCTTCAGCACGGCCAGCCGGCGGGCCATCGCGCGGACCTCGCGGGCGTTGTCCACCAGGGCCGCGGCCAGCGCGTCCAGCGCCACCGGGTCCATCGGGTGCGGGCCGGCCAGCAGCTCCACCGACACGAACACGTCCCGGCCGGGGTCCATCTCCGTGAACGGCCGCTGCTCCAGCATCAGCGCCAGCAGGGGCGACTTGCCCTCCGGCGTCGGCACGTACAGCGGCACGTCCTGCCCGGTGTGCGTGATGTCGACCCGGGCCCCGCCCGCCTGGTGGTACTGCTGCGTGCACCAGGCCGGGCAGGGGATCGTCACGTCGCCGTGGTCCATCGTCGGGATGGTCACCATGCGGGCGCTCACGCCTGGGCCTGCTTGCGGTACGCGGCGCGGGCGGCGACCAGCTGGGCGTGCGCCTCACGGAGCGACCTGACACGGGCCTCCAGCGTGTCGATGACGTCCTCGAGCGCCTCCGGGTCCAAGTCCTCGAGCCACGCGTCCTGGATCAGCTCCACGGACACGTGCGGGCGCCGGACGTTCAGCCGGCCGGAGAACGGCCGGACGTTCAGCGTCCACGACATGACCCGCACCTCTTCCGGGTCGTAGTCGATGCTGACCGGCATGAACAGCGGCGCGCCACCGTCGGCCTGGCACCAGATGTCTTCCGGGTGTGTCGGCGTCTCCGCGTCGCGGGTGTGGTCCGCCGTGCACCACTCGGGGCACGTGACCTTCAGCAGGTCGCCGTTCTCGGCCGAGATGAACGACCAGGTGCGGGGCTTGACCGGCTCGGCCGCCGACGGCTGCGTGGGGATGGCCGACAGGAACGGCTTGACCAGGCCGCCAGAGGGCCGGAAGTTCTCGGGTACGGTGATGCTCATGGTTCGCTCCCTCTACTCAGGGTCGATACCTAGGCCCCGCGTCCGGTGTTGGTAGCACCGGCCGGGGCCGCTCTCCGTTTCGGCGAGCTGAACACCACCGTAGGGAACACCATGTTCCCTGTCAACACCCAAGGACCTAGGCATCTGGCCCTTCTGGGAGTAACGTCATGTTCCATGATGCTGAATGGAACACTGACCTGCATGGACAAGCGATCTCTCGAGTACCTCGCCGGCCGCTTCCGGGAGTCGGAGACCCGTACAGAGATCCTTCGACAGGAGCTCGCCGAGGCCATCCGACAGGCCGCCACCGAGGAGCTCCCGCAGAAGGACATCTGTGAGGCCACCGGCTACACCCGCCAGCAGATCCGCCGCATCGTCAAAGCGGCAACGGAGGGTGACACCGGCGGCCAGTCCGCAGACAGTCCGCAGGGTATCGAGTAGCAGTGAGCTACAACGGGAACTATCGAGACACAAACCAGCAGGTCAAAGGCCCTGTCGTCATATCACAGGAGGTCCGCAGAGTGCCGCACGAGTTCGAGCTGTACTTCGACCTCTAGTCAGCCCCCTGGCGCGGGCCAGGAACATCGCGAGGGCCGCCACCCCCAGCCGGGGTGGCGGCCCTCCGCCGTACCGGGACACACGGCCAGGACCGCTGACGCGGGCGCGGGCGCGCACGCGGCAGGCGGCAGGCGGCCGGGGACACGGGCGCGGGCGGGCTCAGGCGGACAGCTCGCGCTCCAGCGGGGTGCGGAAGCGGGGCGTGACGCGGGTGGTGCCCAGCCAGGCGTGGAGGCGGGCCGCCTCCGCCTCGATGGCGGTGTGCGCCTCGCGGCCGGGGTCGCCGTCCGTGAGGAGGCGCCAGACCGGCTCGCCGTCGGGGCGCTGGGCCCAGCCGCCGACGACGCGGCCGTTCCACCAGACGGTGGGGCCGATGTTGCCGCTGCGGTCGAAGAGGGCGGTGCGCTGGGCGGGCGTGAGGTACCAGTCGCGGCCCTGCCATCCCATGGAGGTGGGGTCGAGGGCGGGGAGCAGGGCCGCCCAGGGGGCCGGCGCGGTGGTCGGCCTGGTGTCGTCGGGCAGGACGTGGCCGGTGCCGCCGTCGTCCAGCCGGACCGGGACGGCCCGCACGGCGGCGAGGGCCGCGCGGACGTCGGTGACCTTCCAGCCCGTCCACCACTTGAGGTCGGCCTCGGTCGCCGGGCCGTGGGTGGCGAGCCACGCGCGCGTGAGGGTGGCCCGGGCCTCGGCGGGCGGGATGTCGGGGAGCGCGGGGGCGACCGCCCAGCGGAAGCGGCTGGACGTCCAGGACCCGAGCGGACGGCCCCGTACGACCCGGGCCTCGGTGCCCAGCAGGCGCAGCAGCCGGGAGGACACGGCCTGCCGCTGCTCGTAGCGGGTGCCGGGGGCGTACACGAACTGCTCGCGCAGCCGTGGTTCTTCCTCGGCCAGCTCGGTGGCGGTGGCCTCGCCGCGCCGGGCGAGCGCGGCGAGGGCCGACCGCTCGACGTCCGCCAGCCAGGCCGCGTCGAGGGAGCTGCCGGCGGTCAACTGGGCGATGAGGGTGGCCCGTTCCCGTACGGCGACCGCGTGGGTGGTGGAGGACTGGACGACGGGGGCGAGCGCGGCGGGGACGACGAAGACCGTGTGGCGCATGCCGTGCATCCGCACCAGGGTGCGGTCCTCGTACAGGGCGCGCTCCATCGCGGCGACCGGCCCCGCCGGGTCGGCCAGCCGGGCGCCGGCCGCGAGGTGGACCGTGGCGGGGTCGGTGCCGTGCAGGGCGGTGAGGGACCGGGCGATCTCCTCGACGCTGTCCGCGCGGGCCTCCGGCGCCAGATGGTGGCGCCGGGCCAGGCGGTGGCGCCGCTCCTCGTCGGTCAGGTGGGGACTGGGCATAGGGGTGCGCACATCCGGTGGTCGTGGGCGGAGGTGCCCACCGCCCCGGGCGGGGCGGCGGGCACGGGACGGGTGCCCTGCTGTCAGCGGCTGCTGTGGATCAGCGCCCGGACCATCCGGCAGGTGACGGCGGAGGGCGGGTGGACGCCGATGCGGGCCGCCGTGGTCCGTATCGTCTCGTCACCGGCCTGCGCGGAGTGGTAGACACCCGAGTCCAGCAGGGCGATCGCCAGACGCATGGCCTTCAGGCGGCGGTTGTGCGCGACGTACCACTCGCGGGGCAGGCCCGCCGGGAGCGGCTTCTTCCGGAGGGGCGTGAACGGTTCGAGAGGCGGTGTCGTGAGTGCGGCAACGGACATCGGCGACCTCCTGGTACGCGGTGTGTGGACCCTCCCCCGGGCCCTCACGAACTCCTACGATTTTACCGCCGGGCACTGACAATCGGCCCTGGCCAGCGCCGCTTTGACCGGTCCCCGGGGGTACGGTTGCGGGCATGGAGATCTGGATCAATCCCGCCTGTTCCAAGTGCCGCGGCGCGCTGAGGCTGCTCGACGAGGAGGGCGCGGACTACACCGTCCGGCGCTACCTGGAGGACGTGCCGTCCCCGGACGAGATCCGGGACGTACTGACCCGTCTCGGCCTCGAACCGTGGGACATCACCCGTACCCAGGAGCCCGCCGCGAAGGAGCTGGGGCTGAAGGACTGGCCGCGGGAGGCCGGTGCGCGCGAGCGCTGGATCGCGGTGCTGGCCGAGCACCCGAAGCTCATCCAGCGCCCGATCATCACCGCCGACGACGGCACGGCCGTGGTGGGCCGCACGGACGAGGCGGTACGGGACGCGCTCGGCCGTTCCTGACCCGCTCGGCGGGCGGCAAATAGGCCAAGCGCGAAGGGAGTTGAGCGGAATCGCCGTACGGCGCGTACCTAGGGGCAACACGGAACCGATCCGGCCGTCACCTCCCCCGCACGGCCGGGGACAGGAGCCCCCCACGTGTCACGCAAGAAGACGCTCAGCGCCAGGAAGAAGATCGCCCTGCTCGTCGGGGCGGCCGCCATGGTCGGCGGCACCGCGGTCGTGATGACCGGCACCAGTCAGGCGTCGGTGGCCTGCGACGGCCTGGCGACGGCGCTGGGCAACAACGAGAAGTTCATCGCCGGCCAGCGGGCGAACCCGGACGCGCAGTCGGAGGCGCGGATCGCCAACCGCGAGGCGGTGATCGAGCAGATCAAGCGCCAGCAGGAGGCCGCCGGGTGCGAGGTGGGCCAGGGCGGCGGGGCGGGCGGCGCCCAGGCGGGCGGCCAGGCACCGGGCGCCGGTGCCGACGCGGGCCAGGGCCAGGGCCAAGGCCAGGGCAACGGTCAAGGCCAGGGCAACGGTCAGGAGAACGGCAACGGTCAGGGCAAGGGACAGGGACAGGAGCAGGGACAGGGACAGGGCAACGGCGGTGGCGCGGCTGATGGTCAGGGTCAGGGCAACGGCGATGGCGCTGGTGACGGCGCTGGCGGGCAGCCCGGCGGCGCGGCCGGCGAGGTGGTCTGCGCCGGGTCGACCGTGACCCTGTCCGGCGAGGGCGGCGCCCCTGCCGCCTCCAGCAACCAGTTCCCGGTCGGTACGCAGCTCAAGGTGACCAACCTCGACAACGACAAGTCCACCACCGTCGAGGTCACCTCCGCGTCCGGGAGCTGCGCCCTGCTCAACAACGCGGCGTTCGAGCAGGTGCGCGAGCCCGGCAAGTTCCTCATCCGCAACGCCCGGATCGAGCGCGTCGGCTGACGCCCCACGAGCAGGAGGCGTGGCTCAGTCGGCGAGCCGCGCCTCCGCCTCCGCCTCCGCCTCCGCCAGGATCTCGGTCAGGCGGAGGCCGAACCGTACGTCGCAGGCGTGCGGCCGCCCGCTCCGCGCCGCCGCCAGCAGCGCGTCCACCGCGGCGCCGAACGACCCGACCGCGTCCGCCCAGGACGGCATCACCGCCCGCCCCTTCTCGCCGTGGAGCGTGACGCCCGCGTCGGAGGCGGCGGGCGGGGCGCCGAGGCTCAGCGACATCGTGCTGCCCGCGCCCGAGGCGTGCCGCAGCACCAGGTGCCGCGCGTCGCCCGGCCCCGCGACGGCCGAGGTCACCTCCGTCACGTCGCCGAGCACCGGCAGAAGCACCGACAGCACATGGGGGCCGACGTCCCAGAGCCCGCCCTTCTCGCGGCGCCAGGGCGACGCGGCGTAGGCGCTGGAGGAGCCGGGCGAGAAGAGGGCGCCCAGCCAGTGCGCCCGCGCCAGGTACCAGCCGCCCAGCGCGGCCTGCTCCTCGATCCAGGGGGCGGTCGCCTCGGCGAACCGGAGCGTGCAGAAGACGACGGACGCCACACCCGCCGCACCGGCCGCGTCCGCCACCTCGCGCGCGCCCGCCACGCTGGTGGCGACGGGCTTGTCGAGCAGCAGATGGCACCCGGCCGCCGCCGCGCGGGCGGCCAGCGGGGCCTGGACGTCCGGCGGCAGGGCGAAGGCGACGGCGTCGCTCGCCGCGAACAGGGCGTCCACGTCGTCGTACGCGCGCGTGCCGTGGGCCGAGGCGAGGGCGGCGGCCGCTTCGGGGCGCCTGCCCCAGACCCCGCTGAAGGTGACGCCGGGGTGCGCGGCGAGCGCGGGGGCGTGGGTGCGGTCCGCCCAGGGGCCGGTACCGAGGAGTCCGATTCGAGGCTTGCTGTTCATGTCCGCAAGTCTGCCTTCCGTGGGAGGATGGGACGATCACACCGGAAGCCGTCCCGTTGATCGACGAAACGGACGATAAGACCGGTTAACACGGGGTTCACATATGGGCAACGGCCGGGAAATGCCCTGTTGCCAAGCTGCGCGGCATACCGCTGCACCCGCAAAGGATGAGACCCCGTGACCTCCATCAAGGCTGAGTACATCTGGATCGACGGCACCGAGCCGACCGCCAAGCTTCGTTCGAAGACGAAGATCATGGCCGGCTCCGCCGCCACCGGCGTGGCCGACCTGCCGCTCTGGGGCTTCGACGGGTCCAGCACCAACCAGGCGAAGGGCCACGCGTCCGACCGTGTGCTCAAGCCCGTCTTCGTCTGCCCGGACCCGATCCGGGGCGGCGACGACATCCTCGTGCTGTGCGAGGTCCTGAACACGGACATGACGCCGCACGAGTCCAACACGCGGGCCGCGCTGGCCGAGGTGGCGGAACGGTTCGCCGCGCAGGAGCCGATCTTCGGCATCGAGCAGGAGTACACCTTCTTCAAGGGCTCCCGTCCGCTCGGCTTCCCCGAGGGCGGCTTCCCGGCCGCGCAGGGCGGCTACTACTGCGGTGTCGGTTCGGACGAGATCTTCGGCCGCGACGTCGTCGAGGCGCACCTGGAGAACTGCCTGAAGGCGGGCCTGGGCATCTCCGGCATCAACGCCGAGGTCATGCCCGGCCAGTGGGAGTTCCAGGTCGGCCCGCTGGCGCCGCTGGAGGTCTCCGACCAGCTGTGGGTGGCCCGCTGGCTGCTCTACCGCACCGCCGAGGACTTCGACATCTCCGCCACCCTCGACCCCAAGCCGGTCAAGGGCGACTGGAACGGCGCCGGCGCGCACACCAACTTCTCCACGAAGGCGATGCGCGAGGGGTACGACGCCATCATCACCGCCTGCGAGTCGCTGGGCGAGGGCTCGAAGCCGATGGACCACGTCAAGAACTACGGCGCCGGCATCGACGACCGCCTGACGGGCCTGCACGAGACCGCCCCCTGGAACGAGTACAGCTACGGCGTCTCGGACCGCGGCGCCTCGGTCCGCATCCCGTGGCAGGTCGAGAAGGACGGCAAGGGCTACATCGAGGACCGCCGTCCGAACGCCAACGTCGACCCGTACACGGTCACCCGCCTGCTGGTGGACACCTGCTGCGCCGCGCTGGAGAAGGCCGGCCAGGTCTGATCCGCGGCGGGGCCGCGGCGGTACGAGAAGGGCGCTCACCGTTCACCGGTGGGCGCCCTTCGCCATGGGCACGTACGGGCGCTCTTCGCCATGGCGGCGTACGGGCGCCCTTCGCCATGGCGGCGTACGGAACTCGCCAGCGGCCGTACGGGATTGGCCAGGGAAGACGCCCGGAGGGGGAGAAACCGCCCGGGGGCGGGTGCCGCGGGCGGGCGTCTGGTTGAATGGGGGCATGGCCAGCCTCCAGGACACCGCGACGGGTCGCAGCGACCTCGAGCCGTTCTGGCCGTCCCGTCAGCACCACGACTTCGACCGGGTGTGTTGCCGCGCGACGAACGCGCCGGCCCTCTGACGCCTCTCGGCACCTCCGCCCCGCCCCGTTCCGGTCCTTCCGGACCCGGGCAGGTCTCTTGGCCGGCGCGCGACGACGTACGTCTCCGTCCCTTCGCGCGAAAGAGCTGACCCGCCATGGCGAACACCTCCGCCCTCACCGCCCTGTCCTCCCCGGCCTCCTCCCACGCCCCCTCCCCCGCACCGGTGCGCCACCGGCTGCGAGCCGTCGACGAGCGTGACGAGGCCGCGGCCCGCCTGCCCGGCGCCGGCCTGCCCGGCGCCCTGCCCGGCGGCATCGACGCGGCCGGGGTGCTGCCCCCGGGCGCCACCTGGGTGCCCGCGCCCGCCCACACCATCCCCTCGCTGCCCGGACAGCCGCCGATGGTCGGCTATCTGCTGCTGGTCCCGGCGGAGCAGCCGCTGCCGGAACCGGCGCCCCCGGCGGGCACCGGGCCGGTGACGATCGACGCGGCCCGGCGCACCGCCCTGGTGGAGGGCCGGCCGCTGGACCTCACGTACCTCGAATTCGAGCTGCTGGCGCACCTGGTGGCGCACCCGCACCGGGTGCACACCCGCGACCAGCTCGTGACGACCGTCTGGGGGTACGGCCACGTCGGCGACGGGCGGACGGTCGACGTGCACGTCGCCCGGCTGCGGCGCAAGCTGGGCGCCGAGCACCGCCGCACGATCCGGACCGTGCGGCGGGTCGGCTACACGTACGAGCCCTAGGCTTCCGCTCCCGTACGGGCGCGGGACCGGGCCACCAGGCCCAGGGTGATGTCCACCGCCAGGAACACCAGCAGGCTGATGCCCAGCATGGGCACGAACCAGCCCACCAGCGCCGTCGCGGCGGCCAGCGGGAGGAGCAGCGTGACGGGCACCTTCCGCCAGGCGCCGCGCGGCATCGCCCGGCCCGCGCTCAGGGTGCGCTCCTTCGTGGGGCGGCGCAGCCACCACATCCGGTAGCCCCAGACGGTCAGCAGGACGAGCGCCACCATCAGGGCGGCCAGCACCAGCTGGTTGGCGAGCCCGAAGGTGACGCCCATGTGCAGGTCGATGCCGTACCGGGTCAGCTTGGCGAGCACCGGGTAGTCGGCGAACCGCAGTTCGTCGACCACCCGCCCGTCGGCCGGGTCGATCGCCACCGAGTCGAGGTGGACCGGGAACTGGGTGTCGGTCTGCTTGACGACGTACGCGTTGCCGTCGGCGGGCAGCGTGACGGCGATCCGCCCGTCCACACCGGTGGCGCGGGCGGCCTCGACGGCCTTGTCGATGCCGATGTCCGGGCCCTGGGGGGCGGGTGCGGTGTGGTGGCCGCCGCCGTGGCCCTCGTGTCCGTCCGCGCCGCCGCCGGGGGCGGCCCCGTCGAGGGTGGCGGAGACGGTGGGCGTGGCGCCGCCGAGCTGCGACTGCACGGCGTCGATGTTCTCGCCCGCGTACCGCGACCAGGTCAGGCCGGTGGCGGAGAGGATCACCAGGCCGGTCACGGCCCAGAGGCCGACCGAGCCGTGCCAGGAGAGGGTGCGGCGGCGGGACGGGGCGCCGCGCTCGGGCAGGACCAGCCGGCGCTTGGCGGTGCGGCGGCGGCCGATCCACAGGGCGAGGCCGCCGAGGGCGACGACCCACAGCCAGCTGGCGGCCATCTCGCTGTAGTTGCGGCCCAGGTCGCCGAGGTGGAGGGTGCGGTGGAACTCGGAGATCCAGGCGCGCAGCGGGAGGGCGCCCGAGCTGCCGTAGCTGGGCAGGTCGCCGCGTACCTCGGCGGTGTACGGGTCGACGAAGACGGCGAGGGACTTGCCCTCCTCGACGGACGGGTGCGCCATCAGGACGCGAGTAGTGGCGCCGTCCTCGGGGGACGGCCAGACGGCGGTGACGGTGCCGTCGGGGTGGGCCTCGCGGGCCGCCGCCACCTGCTCGGAGAGCGGGAGGACCCGGTCGCCGGCCGGGACCTGGAGTTCGTGCCGGTAGACGATCTTCTCCGCCTGGAAGGAGAGCGCGTACAGCAGTCCGGTGGTGGCGGCTATGAGGAGGAGCGGGGCGATGAGGAGTCCCGCGTAGAAGTGGAGCCGGAGGAGGAGGGGCCGCAGGGCGGCCCAGGTCGATCTCGGTCCGGGAGATTCGGGAGAGCCGGGAGACTCGGGAGAGGCGGGCGCGGTGCCGGCGGTGCCGGCGGTGTCCTCCGCCGTTTCCGTCGCGGTTTCCGTCGCGGTTTCCGCGGCTGTCTCCGCGGCCGTACGGTCGTCAATGGCCATGACTGTCCTAGGAGTCGGCGCTGATGCGTGTCTGAAGGGGGTGACCGGCCCCCGAGGTCAGACGTGTGTCGCTCCGGGGACCGTGGCGCGGGGTACGGCGAGGGCGGGCGGGCCGCGCCGGGAGAGGGCGTGTGCGAGGGCGCGGCCCTGGTGCCGCCGGGCGTCCCGGGGACGGGGGCGCGGCGGGCGCGGGGGCTCGGGCAGGAGGACGAGGGCGGTCAGCAGCAGCCGCAGCGGGGTGAAGGCGAGGGCGCCGAGGGCGCGGGCGAGCCGGAAGAAGGCGGCCTCGCCCCGGGCGAGCCACACGGCGCAGACGGCGGCGGCCAGCAGGTGGGCGGCGACCATGCCGGCGGACGCGCCGCCGGTGAGGGCCATGACGAGGTCGGCCGCTTCGGAGCCGGGGCCGTGCGCCGGGGCGGTGACCGCGACTCCCGGGGCCGGGGGGTGGGCCATGCCGTGGGACCCGGCGGGCACGGCGTGGGCCGTTCCGGCGGGCATGGCGTGGGGTGTCCCGGGCGGCCGGCCGTGGTGTCCGCCGCCCAGGAACGTCAGGTGCAGGACGCCCTGGACGGCGAGCAGGCCCGTACCGATGAAGCCCGCTCCCCTGCGGCGGCCGGCCGCGAGCCAGGCGAGGGCGGTGGTCACGGCGAACGCGAGGACCAGCGCACCGGCCGGCACCGGATGGGCAGACATGGAGGAATGCCCCACCGCGGCCAAAGTCACGCACACTGCCGCGAACAGGGCGGCACGCAGGGCGCGCAGAGGCGAGTGGGCGTGGGTCATCGTCGGCACATGGTGCCATCTCGCCGGAGGGACGGATACCGGTCGGTCGTCTTGTGGCAGAACCTGTGTCGGGAGACACACCGGGCGGGGCAGGGTGGGCGCATGAGACTGCTGATGCTGGGTGGTACGGAGTTCGTGGGGCGTGCGGTCGTGGAGGCGGCCGTGGCACGCGGCTGGGAGGTGACGGTCTTCCACCGGGGGCGGCACCAGGCGCCCCCGGGGGTGGAGTCCCTGCTGGGCGACCGCGCGGCGCCGGACGGGCTCGCGGCGCTCGCCGGGGGCGGCGGCCGGTGGGACGTGGTCGTCGACACCTGGGCGGGCGACCCGGTCGCGGTACGGGACGCCGCGCGGCTGCTCGCCGGGCGGGCGGGGCGTTATGTGTACGTCTCCAGCCGGAGCGTGTACGCCTGGCCCTGGGCGCCCGGGCTGGACGAGGACGGCCCGCTGGTCGCGGGGTCTCCGGACGCCACCGGGGTGGGGTACGCCGAGGCCAAGCGGGGCGGGGAGCTGGCGGCGCTGGACGCGTTCGGCGAGGAGCGGGTGCTGCTGGGCCGGGCGGGTCTGATCGTCGGCCCGTGGGAGAACGTGGGCCGCCTGCCGTGGTGGCTGCGCCGGATCGCCCGCGGCGGGCCGGTGCTCGCCCCGGGGCCGCGCGACCTGCCGCTCCAGTACATCGACGTACGGGACCTGGCCGGGTGGCTGCTGGACGCGGCGCAGGCGGCGCGTTCGGGCCCGTACAACCTGGTGAGCCCGCCCGGGCACACCACGACGGGCGAGCTGCTGGACGCCTGCGTACGGGTCACCGGGTCGGACGCCGAGCTGTGCTGGACCGAGCCGGGGCCGATCCTGGCCGCGGGCATCGAGCCCTGGTCGGGGCTGCCGATCTGGGCGCCGCCCGGCGAGCTGCACGACGCGCTGCACCGCGCCGGCGTGTCCCGGGCGCTGGCCGCCGGCCTGCGCTGCCGCCCGGTGGCCGAGACGGTGGCGGACACCTGGGCCTGGCTGCGGACGACGGGGGGTGCGCCGGGCACGGAGCGGTCGCCGCTGGGCATCACCCCGGAGCAGGAGGCGGCCGCGCTGGGACGGTGAGGGCGCGCCCCGGCCGGGCGGAGGCGTCCGGCCGGGGCCGTCCGGCCGAGGCGTAGGGGTTCGCCCGCTTTGGGGACGTAGCTTTCTACGAATTCCGCGGCGGGCTGAACGGGCCCCGGAGGGTGCCCGTATGGAACGGCGCGGTTCACCCCGCCCAGGATTGGAGTTCCATGCGACGCACACGAAAACGCTCGACACTGGCCAACCGGGCGATCGCCGCCTCGGCTGCCCTGATACTGGGCGGCGGCGGGTTGATCGCGGCCAATGTCTACGCCTCCGCCGGTGAGGGCTGGTCGGGCTGGTCCGGCGACCGGCAGCAGGAGAAGCCGCTGAACGCCGGTAATCAGGTGTCGACCATCGACTGCCCCGAGGTCGCCAACGGCCTCTCCGAGGTCCCCCGCCAGGTCCGCGTCGAGGTGGACCGCGAACTGGCGGCGATGGACTCGCAGATCACCGAGGCGTATCAGCGTTTCGCCGACCAGAGGCAGCAGATCCAGCAGGACCCGGCCTTCGCCCAGAACGCGATCCTCAATCCGCTGAAGGACAAGAGGACCGCGGCGATCGGCCGGATCGTGGTGGCCATCGACCGGTTCTCGCAGCGCCCGAAGAACCTGGAGGGCATGGCCCCGTGCACCATGCGCGCGGACGACGCCAACCAGGTGAAGGACCAGAACGGCGGCTTCGGCCAGAACGGCGGGAACGGCCAGGACGGGAACAACCAGGGCCAGGACGGTAACGACCAGGGCGACGGGCAGAACGGGAACGGCCAGGGCGGGAACGGCCAGGACCAGGGCGGCCAGGACCAGGGTCAGGGCCAGGGCGACCAGGGTCAGGGACAGGGGCAGGCGGGCAACGGGCCCGTCGCGGCCGACTTCGTCGACATCCAGAGCGTCCAGCCCAACGTCCGCCAGCCCCGGCAGCTCCGCGGCGGCTCGCGCGGCAGTTTCGTCACCGACTGCGGTCGCAACGAGAACGGCAAGTTCAACCCCGACAACGTGATCGTCGCCCCCGGTGTGAGCAACGGCGCCCACCACATGCACGACTATGTGGGCAATCAGGCCAACGACGCCTTCGCCAGCGACGACGACCTCGCCAACGGGCAGACCACCTGCCGGAACCAGGGCGACAAGTCGACCTACTTCTGGCCCGTCCTGCGCCTCCAGAACGGCCAGAACGAGGACGACGCCAACGAGGACGGCGGCGGCAACGACCAGAACGTCGGCGAGATCCTCACGCCCAGCCAGGTCACGATGAACTTCGTCGGCAGCCCGGTGTCGCGGGTGACCGCCATGCCCAAGTTCCTGCGGATCATCACCGGTGACGCCAAGGCGTTCACCAACGGCGACGCCAACGCCAACGCGTCGTGGAGCTGCACCGGCTTCGAGAACCGGCAGCTGAAGGACAAGTACCCGATCTGCCCCCAGGGCAGCCAGGTCGTCCGTACCTTCAAGTTCCAGAGCTGCTGGGACGGCCAGAACACCGACAGCGCCAACCACCGCACGCATGTCGCGTTCGCCGACGGCAACGGCCGCTGCCCCAACGGCTTCCGGGCCATTCCCCAGCTGGTGCAGCGGATCGTCTACGACGTGCCGCAGGGCACGGTGTTCGCCGTGGACTCGTTCCCGGAACAGCTCCACAAGCCGATCACCGACCACGGAGACTTCATCAACGTCTTCAACAACCGGCTGATGCAGCAGATGGTCGGCTGCATCAACGGCGGGCGGCGCTGCGCCTGATCACCTCCTGAGCACCACCCGGTACGCCCTTCGGCCTCCCCGAGGACGTACACCCTTTCCGAGGGGCCGGATCACCCCGTGATCCGGCCCCTCGGCCGTGTCCGTCAGCCCTCGTGCCCCTGGTGACCGCCCTCGTGGCCGTCCTGGCCGTCCTGGCCGTCCTGGCCGTCCTGATGGCCGCCCTCGTGGCCGCCCTCCGGGGTCGCGCCGCCGCTGCCGCCGGAGTGGTGCGACGCGCCGGTCTCCACGTCGCCGCCGAGCCGGCCGCGCAGGGCGGTGACCACCTTCTCGTCGCCGACCGCCACCCACTTGCGGCCGACGAGGTAGGAGCCGCCGTAGTCGTTGGCCTCGTTGATCCACTCGCGCTGCCCGCGGTCCGTGGCGAACGTGGCGAGGACGTACTCGCCGTCCTCCGTGTCGCAGTTCGCCTGACGGATCTCCTTGGCGTCCGTCTGTATGTTCGGCTTGCACGCGACCTTCGCGGCCAGCTCCTCCAGGGTCCCCGTGGCCGTCTTCGGCGGCGTGTCCGGCTCCTCCCCGCCCGAGCCGCAGGCCGCCGTCGCGGGCAGGACCAGGGCCGCCAGGGCGGCCGTCACCAACGCCAAACGAGTTCGCTCCGTACGCATCCGGCCATCGTGCCGGTTCGCCCCCTGCCGCGGGACCCTTCCGCGAGTAACGTGCGACACGTCCGGTCTGACGTACCGTCAGCAAATGATCGCTCAGCACCGTGGAGGACCGCCGTGCCCGACCTGTCGAGGCGAACGCTGCTGGAGTCCGCCGGCGCGATCGGCGCGGGCGTGACGCTCGCCGGGGCGGGCCCGTCGCCCGCCCACGCGGACGGGGACCCCCTGCGCCCGGCCCGCGACGCGCTGGTGCGGCTGCTGCCCCGCCACGCGGACCAGTTCGTGCTGCGCCCGCTGCGGACCGGGCCCGAGCGGTTCCGGGTCACCGGCTCCGCCGGCCGGGTCGAGGTCGCCGCCACCGGCCCGGCCACCGCGCTGACGGGCGTCCACTGGTACCTCAAGTACGTGTGCGGGGCGCACATCTCCTGGGCGGGCAGCCAGCTGAACCTCCCGGCCCGCCTCCCCGCGCCGGACCGACCGCTGGCGCGCGAGGCGACGGTCCCGCACCGGTTCGCCTTCAACGACACCCATGACGGGTACACCGCGCCCTACGCCGACTGGGCGCGCTGGGAGCGGCTGATCGACGTCCTGGCCCTGCACGGCTGCAACGAGGTCCTGGTCACCACCGGGCAGGAGGCCGTGTACCACCGGCTGCTGAGGGACTTCGGGTACCCGGACGCCGAGGCTAGGGCCTGGCTGCCGGCGCCCTCCCACCAGCCGTGGTGGCTGCTGCAGAACATGAGCGGGTACGGCGGCCCGGTCACCCCCGAGCTGCTCGCCCGCCGCGCCGCGCTGGGCCGCCGCATCACGGACCGGCTGCGCGAGCTGGGCATGCGCCCGGTGCTGCCGGGATGGTTCGGCACCGTCCCGGAGGGGTTCGCCGAGCGCGTCCCGGGGGCCCGTACCGTCCCGCAGGGGGTGTGGGCGGGGCTGCGGCGCCCCGACTGGCTCGACCCGCGCACACCGGTGTTCGCCCGCGCCGCCGCGTCCTTCTACCGCCACCAGGCCGAGCTGTTCGGCGAGGCCGGCCACTACAAGATGGACCTGCTGCACGAGGGCGGCTCCCCGGGGGACGTGCCCGTCCCGGAGGCCGCCCGCGCCGTGGAGACGGCCCTGCGCACGGCACGGCCCGGCGCGACCTGGGTGATCCTCGGCTGGCAGGCCAACCCCCGGCGCGACCTGATCGACGCCCTGGACCCGTCCGGGCTCCTGGTGGTCGACGGGCTGTCCGACCTGGAGGCCGTCACCGACCGCGAGAAGGACTGGGGCGGGGTCCCGTACGCCTTCGGCACCATCCCCAACTTCGGCGGCCGGACCACCATCGGCGCCAAGACCCACCTGTGGGCCGAGCGCTTCACCGCCTGGCGCGACCGGCCGGGCTCGGCGCTCGCCGGCACGGCCTACATGCCGGAGGCCGCCGAACGGGACCCGGCCGCCCTGGAGCTGTTCTCCGAGCTGGCCTGGCGGCGCGAGCCGGTCGACCGGGCCCGCTGGTTCGCCCGGTACGCGGACCTGCGGTACGGCGGCCGGGACGCACGCGCGCGTGAGGCGTTCGCGGTGCTGCGGGACACCGCGTACCGGATCACCAGCCGGGACGGCCGGCCCCACGACTCCGTCTTCGCGGCCCGCCCGAGCCTCGACGCCCGCTCCGGTGCCCACTACGCCACGCACGCCCCCGCGTTCGACCCCGCCGCCTTCGACGCGGCGTTCACGGCGCTGCTCGGCGTACGGGAGCCACTGCGCCGCTCCGACGCCTACCGCCACGACCTCACCGACCTCGGCCGCCAGGTCCTCGCCAACCGGTCCTGGCAGCTGGTCGGGCAGCTGAAAACCGCGTACACGGCGAAAGACCTGGACACCTTCCGCGCGCTGTCCCGGCTGTGGCTGCGGCTGATGCGGCTGAGCGACGACATGACCGGGTCGCACCGCGCGTTCCTGCTCGGCCCCTGGCTCGCCGACGCCCGCCGCGAGGGGCTGGAGCGCACCGCCCGGGTCCTGATCACCACCTGGGCCGACCGCCCCACGGCCGACGGCGGGCGGCTCGCCAACTACGCCAACCGCGACTGGTCGGGGCTGATCGCCGACTTCCACCTGCCGCACTGGCGGGCGTACCTGGAGGAGCTGGAGGACGCCCTCGCGCAGGGCCGCCCGCCCCGGGCCTTCGACTGGTACGCGGTGGAGGAGCCCTGGACGTACGAGACGGAGACGTACCCCCTCCGGCCGCGGCACGACCCGTACCGGACCGCCCTGCGGGTGCGTGACGCCCTCGCGCGCGCCCCCTTCCAGGGCGGGGTCACCGTCACCACCGACCCCCCGGTGCTGCGCCCCGGCGCGCAGGCCGAGGTGACCGCCGTGTTCCGCAACGTCAACGGGTTCCGCGCCACCGGCCCGGTCGCCTTCACCCTCACCGGCTTCGGCGACCAGCCGCCGCTGGAATCCGGGCCGGTGCGCCCGGCCGGCACGGGCACCGTCTCCTGGGGGGTGACGGCGCCGCCCGGCCCGCTCACCGCGCCCGTGGAGCCGGTCCCGCACGAACTGCGCGTCACCTACGGGCCGGAGGGCGAGGAGGCGGTCACCACCGTCCACCGGGGCGACCTGTACCTGGCCGGGCCGACCGGCCCCCACTGGCGCACGTACACCGCCAACGGGGCCGTGTTCGGCCGGCTCGGCGACCGGTACGGGATCAACGGCGGTGGCCAGGACCTGTGGAAGGCGGTCGCCGAGTTCGGGACGCTCTACCAGGAGGGGGTGTTCGCGGACGGGGTGACGCTGACGGTCCGGGTGGACGCGCAGGACGCGACGGGCGGCTGGGCGCGCGCCGGGATCGCCGTGCGGAACGACCTGTCGGCGCCGGGATCGCCGGGCTTCCTCAACCTGGCGGTCACCCCCGCCAACGGCGTGGTCCTGTCGTACGGCACGACCGGCGACGGCACGCTCGACACGTACCGGCGGATCACCGGGATCGCCGCCCCGGTGCTGCTGCGCCTGTCCCGGGCGGACGGTGCCGTGACCGGGTCGTGCTCGCGGGACGGCGGGGCCACCTGGCGTACGGTCGCCACGGTCCGGGTCCCGGGCGTGGCGGCGGTGCAGGACGCGGGGCTGTTCATGACGGCGAACCACGGGGGCGCCGGGACGCGCGGGACGGCCGGGTTCAGCGGGCTCGCCGGCTGGCGGGACGGCGCCGGCAGGTGACCATCGCCGGATTCGCTCGTTCTGCTGAACGTGAGCACCCAGGAACTCGCCGCCCCCTCCCCCGTCGACGTCGACCAGGCCGAGGCGGCCCTCGTCGAGCACTACCCGCGGCTCGTGCGGATCGCCTATCTGGTGCTGCCGCCCGGTCTGGGCCGCAACCGCCGCGTGCTGACCGCGCACGCCGTGGTGCAGCGGTCGCTGCCGCGCCGCCGGGGCGCCGGCGAGGACGGCGGGATGCCCGGGCAGCGGCGCCCCGAGGACGCCGTCGACCCGGGGTACGCGTATGTGCGCGCCCGGGTGCTGCGGCGGGCGCTGGAGGCCGGGCGGCCGCTGCGGCGGAAGGCGTGGCCCCGGCGGGCGCAGCTCCCGCCGCTGCTGCCGCAGGTGTGGGGGCTGCGGCTGTTCCCCCGCGCGGGCGGCGCCGAGGAACTGGCGCTGGACCAGCGGCTGTCGGGGCTCTCCGGCGAGGGGCGCGCGGCCTGTGTGCTGCGGGGCCTGGAGCGGCAGGGCGACGCCGAGGCGCGGCGGGTGCTGGCGGCGGCCGGGGTGGCGGACCCGGGGGCGGCGCTGGCGGAGGCGGACACGGTGGACGCGGCGCACGCGCTGCTGGAGTCGCCGGAGTTCGACCCGTGTTCGCTGCAGGCCCGCCCCACGGACCTGATGCGGCGGCGGCAGCACGGCAGGGCGGCGCTGGTGGCGCTCGCGGCGGCCGTGGTGTGCGGGGCGCTGCTGGGGATGCCGGGTGACGGCTGGGGCCCGGACGGGGCGGCGGCTCCGGCGTACGCGCGCAATCCGGTGGCGGAGGCGGCGCTGGACCCGGGCAATCTGCGGCGCGTGGCGCCGGCGGCGTGGGAGCGCTCGGCGCGTACGGACTTCTCGGTGTGGCCCGCGCGGGGCGGTCTGACCGGTGACGCGGGGCTGCTGCGGCGGGCGCTGGCGGTGTGGGCGCGGCCCGGGCCCGCGGTGCAGGTGTCGGCGACGCCGGGGACCCCGCCGGGGCCGCCGATGGGCCCGCCGCAGCTGCTGTTCGCCGGCGAGGTGGACCAGGCGCGTGTGGTGCTGTTCCACGACGGTCTGCGGGCCGTGCGGTACGCGGAGCCGACGGACGGTACGGAGGGGGCGGCGCTGGACTTCGCGCGGACGGACGGGGCCGACCCGGCGTCGTCGGGCGCCCTGGTGGTGGGGCGGACGCACGCCAATGTGCGGTATCTGACGGCGCCGTGGGTGCGCAAGGTGTCGGCGCGGGACCTGCTGGTCCCGTCGGGCTCGGCCCGCCCGGTCGGGCGGGACGCGCACGGGGTGACGGACCCGCTGCTGAGCCCGGTGGCGCCGAGCCGGTGCCGGGCGTGGGACGCGATGGAGGTGAGCGACGGGGCGACGACCCGGACGCTGACCGACCTCGGGGAGCTGACGCCGGTGCGGCTGACGGCCGGGGCGCCGTCCGAGCCGGCCGATCTGGCGGCGGCGGGGCCGGAGGCGCGGGCGGAGTGGGCGCGGACGGCGTGCCTGCTGCCGATGGCGCGGGCCAAGGGCGTCCGGTCGGTGAACTCGTGGCGGTTCGCCGAGCAGCGGCTGCCGGACGCGGCCGGCGCGGCGGCGTGGCTGTGCACGCGCGCGGACACCTGGCGCGGTACGGGCGGCACGGTGCTGGCGCAGTTCCAGGCGCCGTCGGCGAAGGCCGGGGCGGTGGTGGCGAAGGCGGAGGACTCCCCGGCGTGCGGGGCGCGGGAGCCCCGGGTACTGGCGGGCGCGCTGTGGCAGGCGCCGGGCGGGCACTGGTACATGCTGGCGGCGGGCAGTGACCGGGTGGTGTCGGTGGCCGCGTCGGGCGGGGCGAAGGGCGGCGTGGAGGACGGCCGGCTGCTGGCGGTGCCGGTGCCGGGCAAGCCGGGCGAGCAGGTGGAGCTGACCGGGCGGCTGGAGGACGGGAGCGCCATCACCGCGCTGCGGTAGCACCGCCGCCGGGACGCGGCGGTGCTACGGCAGGGCGGGGGCGGCCGGTGAAGATCCGGGTGCACGGCCCTGTCGCCGGGCCGTACCCGTCAGTACATTGACGCCATGTCTAATACCGAGACGGCGGCGAAGGCGGCGGCCGGGGCGCCGGTGCCGGAGCGGATCGAACTGAAGGCGCGGAAGGTCTCCTTCGACTGGGAGGGGACCCCGCTGCACTGGGTCCCCGGGGACCCGTTCACCACCCACACCATCAATGTGCTGCACCTGCTGCTCCCGGCCGGGGAGCGCTGGTTCGTGCACGTCTACCGGCAGGTGCTGCCGTACATCCGGGACGACCGGCTGCGCGAGGACGTCATCGGCTTCATCGGCCAGGAGGCCGTGCACTCGCAGGCCCATGACGACGTGCTGCCGCACCTGCGGCGGCTGGGGCTCGACCCGACCCCGTACACCGCGCAGGTCGACTGGCTCTTCGAGAAGCTCCTCGGCGACCGGACGCTGCCGCCCGGGCGGGCCCGGCGGTGGTGGCTGATGGAACGGGTGGCGCTGATCGCGGCGATCGAGCACTACACGGCGTTCCTGGGCGACTGGGTGCTGGGCGCCGAGGAGCTGGACCGGCGCGGCGCGGACCCGGTGATGCTGGACCTGCTGCGCTGGCACGGCGCGGAGGAGGTCGAGCACCGGTCGGTGGCCTTCGACCTGTTCACGCACCTCGACGGCGGCTACCGGCGGCGGGTGCGGACCTGGGCGACGGCGTTCACGGCGCTGGTGTTCCTGTGGCAGCGGGGCGCCCGGTTCTTCATGGAGAACGACCCCTCCCTGGTGGAGGGCAGGGCGTCGGTGCGGGACTTCGTGGTACGCGGCCGGCAGGGCGTACTGCCGCCGACGCCGGACATGCTGCGGTCGATCCCCCGCTATCTGAGCCGCGCCTACCACCCGTCCCAGGAGGGCGACACGGAACGGGCGCTGGCCTATCTGGCCTCGTCCCCGGCGGCGGGCGGGGGGCACTGAACCATGCCACGCGCGCGTACCGCCGCCCTGACCGCCGCGGCCGCCCTGCTCGTCCGGCGGGCCGTCCGCCGCCGCGTCCGGGCCGCCCCGCTGTGGCCGCTGCCCGCCCTGGAGGAACCGGTGTCGGGCCGGGGGCGCGGCGCCCCGACCGCCCCGCGCCGGGTGCGGGTCACCGGGCGGACCGCCGTCGCCGAAGGCGTCGTACGGCTGCGCCTCGAAGGCACCGGGCTGCCGCCGTGGGAGCCGGGCGCCCATCTGGACCTGATCCTGCCGTCGGGGCTGGTGCGGCAGTACTCGCTGTGCGGCGATCCGGCGGAGCGGGACGCCTACACGGTCGCGGCCCGGCTGGTGGAGGACGGGCGGGGCGGATCGCGGGAGGTGCACGAGCGGCTCGCGGTGGGCACCGAGGTCGGGATCCGGGGCCCGCGCAACCGCTTCCCGCTGGTGGACGCCCCGGCGTACGTCTTCGTCGCGGGCGGCATCGGCATCACGCCCCTGCTGCCGATGGTGCGGGCGGTACGGGCGGCGGGGGCGCGGTACCACCTGCTGTACTGCGGGCGCTCCCGGGCGACGATGCCGTACCTGGACGAGCTGGAGGGCGCCGGGGACGTCACCGTGGTGCCCGAGGACGAGGCGGGCCTGCCGGACCTCGGCCTCCTCGACGGCGTTTCACCGGAGACGGCCGTCTACGTCTGCGGCCCCGAGGGCCTGATGGACGCGGTGGCCCGACGCCTCCCGGAGGGCCGCCCCGTGCACCTGGAGCGCTTCGCCCCGGCCGCCGCGACGCCCGGCGGCGCCTTCGAGGTGGAGCTGCGCCGCTCGGCCACCACCGTCACGGTCGCGCCCGGCCAGTCGGTCCTCGCGGCGGTCCGCGCGGAGCTGCCGCACGTCCCGTACTCCTGCGAGCAGGGCTTCTGCGGCACCTGCCGCCAGCCGGTCCTGGCCGGCGAGGTCGACCACCGGGACGACCTCCTCACCGACGCGGAACGGCACGGCACGATGCTGCTGTGCGTCTCCCGCTGCCGGAGCGAGCGGCTGGTGCTGGATCTGTGAGGACCCTCGGGGCACCGGCATGGCCGGTGCCCCGCAAGCCCGTCAGAACGGCGGCTCACCCCAGTTCAGACAGACCGTGGACGACTCCGCTTCGTGCGTCACGCCATTGACGGTGAGCGCGACGAGGCCGCCGTACGGCCCGCCCTGGCTCGCGTGCCACTCCCAGCAGTCCGGGACCACGGCGCTCGGGCCGTAGCAGGCGTGGTTGGTGCCCGTGGGCAGCGTCTTGACGTTGCACACGGCATCGCCGAAGTCGCTGGTGATGCCGCCGCTCATGGTGACCGGCTTGCCCGAGAAGTTGTTGGCGACGAGCACGACCTGGGCCTTGCCGAGGTCGCTGACGACCAGGCACCCCTGGAACTTCACCTTCGGCACGGCCGGGTGCTCCACGGACTTCTCGCAGCCGTAGAACGGACCGCCGACAGGCTGCCAGTTGGGAGCGGCCACCGCGGTGCCCGAACCCAGGACGGTGGCACCGAGGAGCGCGGCTCCGGCCGTCAGCCCCTTGAATGTCTTGCGCACGAACATCCCTCCCCTTGATCACATGTTCGACACATCGAATCGTAGATCATCACAAGGGGCCCGGCCTCGGGATTACGGCAGCAGCAGCCAGTCGGCGGCCAGGGCGGCGAGGAGGCCGGTGGTGAGGAGCCAGGTGCCCAGGCGGGTGCGGCCGTTGCGGCTGAGTTCGATGACGACGCCGCACAGGATCATGGCCAGGCCGTAGACGCCGACCACGAGGACGGAGGTGCGGCTGGCCAGGCGGAGGGCCAGGACGACCGCCAGGCTCACCAGCAGGACGGACGCGGCGGCGATGCGTAAGCGGCGGGCCTGGCGGGGGGTGAGGCCGGCGCGGGGCGCCGGGGATTCGGGGTCGGAGACGCTCATGGGCGGCAGCGTAGCGAACCGTGTACCCACCACTGTTCGAAGGGCCGTCGGTGGCGGCCGTTAGGCTGTGCGCATGACGACCGGGGCGCGGCGCAGGATGGGCGTCGAGGAGCGCAGGCAGCAGTTGATCGGCGTGGCGCTGGAGTTGTTCGGCCGCCGCTCGCCCGACGAGGTGTCGATCGACGAGATAGCCTCCGCCGCCGGTATCTCCCGGCCGTTGGTGTACCACTACTTCCCCGGCAAGCAGAGCCTGTACGAGGCGGCGCTGCGGCGGGCGGCGGACGAGCTGGCCGCCCGGTTCAGGGAGCCGCACCAAGGGCCGCTGGGGGCGCGGCTGCTGCGGGTGATGGGGCGGTTCTTCGACTTCGTGGAGGAGCACGGGCCGGGGTTCTCGGCGCTGATGCGCGGCGGCCCGGCCGTGGGCTCGGCGGCGGCGAACGCGATGATCGACGAGGTGCGGCAGGCGGCGTACGAGCAGATCCTGGCCCATCTCGGTGTCACCGACCCGCCCGCACGGCTGGAGCTGGTGGTGCGCTCGTGGGTGTCGCTCGCCGAGTCGACGGCGCTGCTGTGGCTGGACGGGCGGCGGATACCGCGCGCGGAGCTGGAGTCGCAGCTGGTGCACGACTTCGCGGCGCTGGCGGCGGTGAGCGCGGCGTACGACGGGGAGATGGCCGCGCTGCTGGTGCGCGTGCTGGGCGAGGAGCCGGCCGACGGGCCGTTCGGGGACCTGGCCGGCCGGCTCGGGGCGCTGCTGGCGCGGGTGCCGGCGGGGGCGGCGGTGGCGGCGCAGCCGGTGTAGCGCCGGTCCCGGGCGCATCCCGGCGCGCTGCCAGACGGTGCGGGCGCTCTCCGCGTCTTGCCAGTACGTCGCGTTCAGCCCGCCCGGTAGGAGGGGTCCAGGTCGTGGACCTCGGCGGAGACGTGCAGCACCCGGCCCTCGGCGGGGGCGACGAAGCGCGGGACGAGCGCCACGACGGCCTCGGTGAGCCGCGTCCTGACGTCCTCGGCGCGGCCGGCGAGCAGGTCGATGTCGACGTGCACCAGGGCGTCGTCGGCCGTGCCGTCGCCGACGACGGTGTCCTCGGTCCGGCGGGTGCGGGTCTTGCAGGCCGCGAGCCGGGCGCCGGCCGTCTCGACCACCAGGGGGTGCAGGGCGAGCGCGAAGCCCCGGCGGTCGAAGTCCTCGTGGAGGGAGGCGGAGTAGTCGACGGTGATCTGCGGCATGGGTATCGCTCCTGGTGGTACGGCTTGTCGCGGCCACCCTAGGGCGAAGCGCCACGGTCCGGCGGAGGTGTCCGGTCCGTGGCGCTCCGCTCCTCGGGTCAGCGCGCGGTGAACACCGCCACCGTGCGGGCCGGGACCGTGAAGGTGCCGGTGGCCGTGTCGTACACCGACGTCTTCACCGTCGCGTCGGAGCCGCCGGCCTGGACCGGGTGCAGGGTGTGGCGGGTGCCCGCGAGGGCGGGGACCTTCTGGGCCTGCTTCCCGGGGGTGGCGTTGAAGACCACGACCAGGTCACCCAGGCGCATGGTGATCACGCCGGGGGTCTCCTCCGTGCCCGAGAGCGGGAAGGACAGGGCGGACTGGACCTGGCCGGCGGTGGACAGGCTGAACGCTTTCTCCGTCGTACGGATCTTCAGCAGGTCCCGGTAGGCGGCGGAGGTGCCGGTGATCTCCGGGCAGCCGGCCTTCAGGGACGGGGACGTCAGCAGCGGCTTGCCGAAGGACCACTTGTCCTTGTTGTCGGCGGCCGGCGGCAGGCCGCGCCCGAAGCCGTTGCCGGCCCGGCAGTCCCAGTTGAGGACGTTGAACCAGTCGCCGCTGTCGTAGGAGTTGCGGTCCAGCGACTTGGAGCGCAGCAGGTCGGTGCCCGCCTGGGAGAGCGCCGGGCCCTGGGAGAGGGCGGCGGTCGCCATGGCGAGGACCTGCATCCTGGCCCGGTCGCCGGGGGATGTCGCCGCCGGGAGCTTCAAGGCGAGCGCGTCGTAGAGGGTCTCGTTGTCGTGGGCGTCCGCGTAGGCGAGGGCGTCGCCGGGGGCGGCGGCGTAGCCGGCGGGGGCGCCGTTGTAGTCGACCTCGGAGCCGGTGACGCTCTTCCCGGCGGTGTCGGTGAAGCGGTAGGAGGCGAGGTTGCCGGTCAGGCCGACCTTGATGAGGTCCTGGTAGTGCAGCAGGCGGGCCTTCTGCTCGGCCGGGGTGCCGTTGGCCTTCGAGGTGTTGGGGTCGGTGAACAGGCCGGAGGCGAAGCCCTGGACGCCGGGGTCGGCGTCGAAGGGGCCGCCGCCGCGCACGGCGTCGCGGGCCCGGTCGGAGAAGGTCGCGATGCCGGTGCCGGCCATGTTCTTCTGGGTGGCCTGGACGAAGCGGGCGTCGTCGGCGATCTCGCCGAAGTTCCAGCCCTCCCCGTACAGGACGATCTTCTTGCCGTCGACGCCGTCCTTGGCGGGCGTGAGCGCGTCGAGGGCCTCGCGGACGGCGAGCATGTTGGCCTTGGGGTGGTGGCCCATGAGGTCGAAGCGGAAGCCGTCGACCTTGTACTCCTTGGCCCAGGTGACGACCGAGTCCACGACGAGCTTGCCCATCATGGTGTGCTCGGGCGCGGTGTTGGCGCAGCAGGTGGAGGTGGCGACGGTGCCGTCGTCCAGCAGCCGCTGGTAGTAGCCGGGGACGACCTTGTCGAGGACGGACTTGTCGGCCTGCCCGCTCGCGACGGTGTGGTTGTAGACGACGTCCATGACGGTGCGCAGTCCGGCCGTGTTGAGGCCCTGGACCATCTGCCGGAACTCGACGGTGCGGCGGGTGCCGTCCGGGTCGGAGGCGTAGGAGCCCTCGGGGACGGTGTAGTGCAGCGGGTCGTAGCCCCAGTTGAAGGCGTCCTTGGCGGCGGCCCTGGACACGCACGCCTGCTGCTGTTCGGAGTCGGGGGCGTGGGAGGCGAGGTCGCAGTCGGGGGTGGTCTGGCCGGACTTCTTCTCGGGGATCGTGCCGATGTCGAAGACGGGCAGCAGGTGGACGTAGGACGTGCCGGCGGCGGCCAGCTTCCTCAGGTGCTTCATGCCGTCGGAGGCGGTGTCGGTGAAGGCGAGGTAGCCGCCGGGGTGCTGGGCGGTGCGGTCGGCGACGGAGAAGTCCCGTACGTGGAGCTCCTGGATCTGGGCGTCCCGCAGCGGGGTGGCGGCGGGCTTCTTCAGGGTCTTCCAGCCCGCCGGGGCGAGTGCCGGGTCGGTGAGGTCGGTGACCAGGCTGTGGGTGGAGTCGGCGGTGAGGCCGGTGGAGTACGGGTCGGTGACCTTGTTGGTGACGATCTTCCGGACGCTGGGCGCCCAGACCTTCACCTCGTACCGGTACGGCTTGTTCCGCCAGCTCTTGGTGCCGGTGACGGACCAGACGCCGGTGGCGGCGTCGCGCTTCATGGGCACGCGGCGCCCGTCGAGTTCGAGGGCGACGCCCTGGGCGGTGGGCGCCCAGACGGAGAGGGTGGGGGTGCCCTTGCGGAAGACGGGGCCGAGCGCCCTGGCCTGGGCCTTGGTGCCGTACAGGTCGTCGAGGACGCCCGGGATCTGGACGCCGGTGGCGGCGAGCAGGGCGCCGTTGGGGGCGCGGTGGGTGGCGACGACCTGGCCGCGCAGGGCGTCACGCACCCGGTCGCGGTCGCGCGGGTCGACGGTGAAGGCGGGGTGGTCCTTGAGGTGCGGGTGCTTCGCCTTCTGGGCGTCGGTGAGGGTGCCGGGGTTCAGGCGCAGCCGGCGGCCCTTCTCCGCGAGGGAGCCGTCGGTGGCGGTGAGGGAGCCGTCCCGGTCGTACACGAGCTGGGTGCTGGTGCCGGGTGCGGACTTCACCTTCCAGACGACGGTGTCCGCGTCGATCCACTGGGCCTCGGCCCTGGTGAGGTCGGGGGCGGGCGCGGCGCCCGTGGTGGGCAGCAGGTAGGTGGTGTCGCCGGTGAGGAGGAAGACCTCCTTGCCGTGGGTGCCGAAGTCGAGGGACCGGTCGGCGGGGATGTCCTTCTCGTCGCCCTTGTGGACGATGTAGGACAGCGAGGTGGCGCCCGGGGCGAGCGGGACCTCGAAGGTGAGGCCGAAGGAGTCCTTCTTCACCGGCTGGAGCGGCTTGGCCCAGTCGGTGGGGGTGGCGGCGCCGGTCCAGGTGTGCAGGCCCCAGCCGTCGTAGTTCCCGTCGGGGCGGTGGTAGTGGATGACGGCCTTGCCGGGGTCCTGCGGCGGGTAGGCGCCGTCGGGCGCCTTGTCCGTCTGGCCGTCCGCGCCCTGCTTGATCCACACCTCGCCGGTGGCGGCGAGGTCGAGGGTGCGCGGCGGGCCGTCGGCGGTGCCGTCCTTCTCGACGGTGTACGGGACGGTCGTCGCACCGTCCTCGACCTTGACCCAGGCGAACGCGCCGTACGCGTCGCGGCCGGTGAAGGCGGCGGTGGTGTTCCCGGTCCGCAGCGTCCAGCCGTCGTAGTCGCCGTCCGGGCGCTGGTAGTGGACGACGGCGTGGTCGCGGTCGACGGCGCCGGGCGTGCCGGGCTCCGGGGCCTGTCCTGCGGTGGAGGTGGCGAGGTCGCTCGCGGTGCGGCCCCGGCTGTCGATGGCAACGGCCTTGTAGCGCAGGGGCGTTCCGGCGGGCGCGGTGACGGTGTGGGTGACCTTGTAGGGGGCGTGGTCGGCGGAGCCGAGGGTCTGCCACGCCCCGTTGCCGGTCTGGGCGGCGAAGACGACCCGGTTGAGGCCGCCGCCGGAGACGTTCGCGGTGAGCTCGACGGTGCCGGTGGCGCCGGCGGCCGGGGCCTTGAGCGTCAGGGCGGGCGCGGTGGCGGGGGCCGGGACGGGCCGGGCGGCCTTGAGGACCACGGAGGACAGCGGCGGGACGGTCAGCTTCAGCGTGTCGCCGCTGCTGGTGACCGTGCCGGTGCCGCCGTACAGGTGGCGGAACGCCGTGTTCGGGGTGTCGGTGGCGAGCTCCACCGTCTTGGCGGTGGTGGCGTTGTTGGCGGCGACGACGTACTCGGTGCGGGACATCACGTCCGTACGGGAGAAGGCGTAGACGCCCTGGCCGGGGTCGGCGTGCCGCTCGGTCTGGACGCCGTCGCGCAGGGCCGGGTGGGCCTTGGTGAGGCGGGAAAGGGCCGCGATGGAGCGGTAGAGGGGGTGGCGGGTGTCGTACGCGTCGGTGGCGTGGGTGCGGCCGGTGCCGAGCTGGTCGTCGTCGAGGTAGTCGGCGGTCTTCGAGGCGAACAGGGTCTGGCGGGCGTCCTTGTCGCCGCCGGCGCCGGTGAAGCCCTGTTCGTCGCCGTAGTAGACGACGGGGTTGCCGCGGCTGAGGAACATCAGCTCGTTGGCGAGCCGGTAGCGGTTCAGCAGTTCGGCGTCGCCGGCGCCCTCGTTGTCCTGCTTGAGGAAGGTGCCGAAGCGGCCCATGTCGTGGTTGCCGAGGAAGGACACCGACTCGTAGGCGTTGGCCTTGTCGGTGGTGTAGCGGTAGTCCTGCGCGAACAGCTCGGAGAGCTTTCCGGCGGGGCCGCCCTGGGAGGCGTAGCGGCGGGCGGCGTCCTGGAAGGGGAAGTCGAGGGTGGCGTCGAGCCGGCCCCGGGTGACGTAGGGGGCGGTGACGGCCGGGTCGGCGGAGTACACCTCGCCGAACATGAAGAAGTCGTCCCGGCCGCGCTGGGCGGCGTACGCGTCGAGGGCGGTGGCCCACTGCGTCCAGAACTCGGTGTTGACGTGCTTGACGGTGTCGACGCGGAAGCCGTCGATGCCGAAGTCGCGGACCCAGCGCTGGTAGATCTTCTCCATGCCCGCGACGACCTCGGGGCGTTCGGTCCACAGGTCGTCCAGGCCCGCGAAGTCGCCGTGGGTGGAGGACTCCCCGGCGAAGGTCGAGTCGCCCCGGTTGTGGTACATCTCCGGGTCGTTGAGCCAGGCGGGGACCTTGAGGTTCTTCTTGGCGGCGGGGACGACGGGGGTGCGCGGGAAGGAGTCGCGGCCGGTCTTCGGGAAGCGCTTGGTGCCGTCGGCGTAGTCGGCGTCGTCGAAAGGGACGCCGTCCTCGGTGAGGTACGGGAAGGCGCCCTTGGAGAGGTATCCGTACGACTTCTCCTGGTAGTCGACGACGTCGGCGGTGTGGTTGGTGATGACGTCGAAGAAGACCTTCATGCCCTTGGCGTGGGCCTTGTCGATCAGCTTCTCCAGGTCGGCGTTGCTGCCGAAGTGGGGGTCGACCTGGGTGAAGTCGGTGATCCAGTAGCCGTGGTAGCCGGCCGAGGCGTCCTTGCCCTCGCCCTGGACGGGCTGGTTCTTGAAGATCGGGGCCATCCAGATGGCGGTGGTACCCAGGCCCTTGATGTAGTCGAGCTTCTCGGTGAGCCCCTTGAGGTCACCGCCCTGGTAGAAGCCCTTGTCCGTGGGGTCGTGGCCGGTGGTGAGCCGGGTGCCGGTCAGCCCGCCGCGGTCGTTGCGCGGGTCGCCGTTGGCGAACCGGTCGGGCAGCACGAAGTAGAACTGCTCGCGGGTCAGGTCGTGCCGGGCGGGCGCGGCGGCCAGCGCCCGGTCGGAGGGCGGCGCGGGGGGCTTCGGCGCGGCGGTGGCGGGCAGCGCCGGGACGAGCGCGGCGACGGTCGCGGCGGCGAGGGCGGCGGCGGTTCTGCGCGGGGCGCCGGTGCGCTGCGGGGATCGGGGGCGTTTCACGGCCGGGTCTCCTCGGCGGGGTGACGGGTTCGGGGCGGGGCTGTGCGGGCCGCCCCGGCCCGGGGAGGGCACGGGGCGGCGGGGAGGCGACGGGAGTGTGCGGCGGCGTGCCCGGTCAGGCGCGCCAGGCGTCGTTCAGGGTGACCTTCCCGGAGGCCGGGACGGTGGCGGTCCGGTTGGCGCCGGACTCCCAGGTGACGTTGCCGGCGGCGTCCTTGCGGACGTACTTGTACTGGAAGGAGGTGCCGGCCGGGAGGTTCATGTCGAGCTTCCAGACCGGGTACGCGGCCGGGTCGAGCTTCGGCGCGGCGGCCGGGTTCCACTGGCCGAGGGCGGGCTGGTCGCCGGTGACGTGGATGTTCTGGCCGGGCGCGGTGGTGGCGTCGACCGCGAAGGACGCGCCGCCGGTCGCCGGGGTGGTGGGCCCGGTGGTGCAGGCCCGCGCCCCGGTGTGCAGCGCGAGGGCGGTGCCCGCGCCGAGGGTGGCGGTGAACCGGCCGGAGCCGTCGACGGTGACGGGCCGGTTGCCCTGGACGTCGCAGTAGTCGCCGGCGGGCAGCGACGTCTGGAACGTACGGGTGAGGGCGGACGTGTCGTGGTTGAGGGCGACGTACGCCTTGGTGCCGCGGCCGAACGCGATCCGGTCGCCCCCGTCGTCCCACCAGTTCGTGACCCCCTGACCGCGGGCCACGTTCCGGAGGGCGACCATGGAGGAGATCTCGCGCCAGGCGTGCTGGCACTTCCAGCCGTCGCGGTAACAGGCGCTCACCGCGCCGCCGTTGGGCGGGCCGGCGTCCTTGTCGCTCCACTCGTACCCGGAGTGGACGTCCGGGGAGCCGTAGGGCCAGGCGAGCATGAAGACGTTGGCGAGGGTGTAGGCGGAGCCGTTCTTGTACGAGAGGGTGTCGCCGCCGCGCTCGGTGTCGTGGTTGTCGACGAAGACCCCGGACCTGCCGGACTCCATGTGGCCCCAGCCCTCGCCGAAGTTCTTGAGGTGGGCGAGGTTCTCGTTCAGGAAGACGCGCTTGAGGTCGCGGGCGTAGCGGAACTCCTGGACGTCGCCGTTGCCGAGGTACTCGCCGGGCGAGACGGCCTCTCCGGCGCCGTGGATGGCCTCCTGCTTCCAGTACACGCCCGGGTTGGTGAGCCTGGCCTTGATGGCGGCGAGGTCGGCGGCCGGCATGTGCTTGGCGGCGTCGATGCGGAAGCCGTCGACGCCGAGGGACAGCAGGTCGTTCATATAGCCGGCGATCTTCGAGCGGACGTACTCCTCGCCGGTGTCCAGGTCGGCGAGGCCGACGAGTTCGCAGTGCTGGACGTTGACCCGGTCCTGGTAGTTCGTGATCTGGGCGGTGCAGTCGTCCATGTCGGCCGCCGAGTACAGGCCGGGGTAGCCGTACTTGGTGTACGTCGAGCCTCCGGTGCCGGTGCCGTTGCCGGCCGCCATGTGGTTGATGACGGTGTCGGCGACGACCTTGACGCCCGCCCGGTGGCAGGTGTCGACCATGGCCTTGAAGGCGGCGCGGTCGCCGAGGCGGCCGGCGATGCGGTAGCTGACGGGCTGGTACGAGGTCCACCACTGGCCGCCCTGGATGTGCTCCTGGGGCGGGGAGACCTGGACGTAGCCGTATCCGGCCGGGCCGAGAGTGTCGGTGCAGGCTCTGGCCACGGAGGCGAAGTTCCACTCGAACATCACGGCGGTGACGTCCTTGGCTCCGGGCGGGGCGGCCTCGGCGGGGGTGGGGGGTGCCGTGACGGCCACAGCGGCTCCCGCCACGAGGGCGAGCGCGGCGGCCACGGTCTTCCTGGCCATGGTTCCTCCTGGGGAATGGGAGGTGCGGATGCGACGGTGCAGCCTCGTACGGCAACGCGCCATGCCCGCAAGGCCCTTGTGAAGCTTCTTGCTGCAAGAAAGCAGCAACGCTTTTCGGTCGTGACCGTACGAGCCGCCCGGAGCCCGGTCAACCCTTTGGACACATGCGGTTAACGTGACGGAGATCCGGCAGTCCTACGGCTGCAAACTCTTTCGCAAGCACTTGCAGTGGTGTTACGTTCAACGGCGACTCCGGTCCGGCCGGCCGGGGGACCCGCCGTGTGCGGGGCCCCACGCGCCCGGCCGGCCGGGCCGGTCCGCACCGGGCGCCGCACCGCACCGGCGCGCCGCGTCACGAACCGGGAGGCCCGGGGCCGCAGAAGACCCCGCCGCGCCCGTCATGGGCGGGCCCCGGGCCCCCTTCCTTCTCCCCTGCAGGGGTCAGCCGCGCCCGGCGGTGGACCCCCGGACCACCAGCTCGGGCTGGAAGACGAACTCCGTGCGCTGGACCGGGTTGCCCTCGATCTCCTCCAGCAGCGCGTCCACCGCCGCCGTCGCCATCGCCTGCACCGGCTGGCGCACCGTCGTCAGCGGCGGGTCGGTGAACGCGATCAGCGGCGAGTCGTCGAAGCCGACCACCGACACGTCCCGGGGCACGTCCAGGCCCCGCGCCCGGACCGCCCGGATCGCGCCCAGCGCCATCAGGTCACTGGCGCACACGATCCCCGTACAGCCCTGGTCCAGCAGCACACCGGCCGCCGCGTGCCCGCCCTCGACGCCGAACAGGGTCTGCCGGACCCGAGACCCGGCCTCCTCGGGCGTCTGCCCCAGCAGGGCGCCCAGCGCGGCGGTGAAGCCCTCCGCCTTGCGGCGCGAGGGGACGTACCGGGTGGGGCCGATGGCCAGGCCGATGCGCTCGTGGCCCAGCTCGACCAGGTGGCGCACGGCCATCCGGGCGGCCGAGCGGTCGTCGGGCGAGACGAAGTGGGCGTCCACGCGCTCGTTGTAGCCGTTGACGAGGACGAACGGCACGCCCCGGGCGGCCAGTCCGGCGTACCGGGAGGGGTCGGCGCTGGAGTCGGCGTGCAGCCCGGAGAGGAACACGATGCCGGTGACACCGCGCTCCTCCAGCTGCTCGACCAGTTCGTCCTCGGTGGCGCCGCCCGGCATCTGGGTGCACAGCACGGGCGTGTAGCCGTGCCCGGCCAGCACCTGCTCGATGACCTGGGCGAACGCCGGGAAGATGGGGTTGGTCAGCTCCGGGATCACCAGGCCCACCAGGCCGGCGCTGCGCCGCCTCAGCCGTACGGGCCGCTCGTAGCCCAGCACGTCGAGGGCGGCGAGCACCCGGGTCCTGGTGTGCCCGGCGACGCCCGCCCTGCCGTTGAGGACCCGGCTGACCGTGGCCTCGCTGACCCCGGCCTGCGCGGCGATGTCCGCGAGCCGCGGGGCGCCCCCTCCTCCGTCGCCCCGCGGCTCGCTCCGGGCGTCGCCGCGCGGCGACAGGATCGTCACACCGCCCACCAGACGGTGGTGTCGGCGGGCAGTTCGGCGGTGCCGTCCACGCTGGTGCGCACCCGCTCGCTGGCCAGCAGCATCCGGCCGGGCACCGGCACCCGCACGGGCGCGCCGGTGGTGTTGGCGTGGCACACGAACCCGTCGCGGCGGAAGGCGAGGACGCCCTCGGGCGCGTCCAGCCACTCGACGCCGTCGCCCGCGCCCAGCCCCGGCTGCTCGCGGCGCACGGCCAGCGCGGAGCGGTACAGCTCCAGGGTGGAGTGGGGGTCGCCGGTCTGCGCCTCGACGCTCAGGGCCGCCCAGGACGGCGGCTGGGGCAGCCAGCTCCCGCCGCCGCCGAAGCCGTACGAGGAGCCGCCGGTGGTCCACGGGATCGGCACCCGGCAGCCGTCGCGGTAGCCGTCCTGGCCGGTCGCCCGGAAGAACGACGGGTCCTGGCGCACCTCGTCGGGCAGGTCGGTGACGTCCGGCAGGCCCAGCTCCTCGCCCTGGTAGACGTAGGCCGAGCCGGGCAGCGCCAGCATCAGCAGGGTCGCCGCCCGTGCCCGGCGCAGCCCGAGCGCGCGGTCGCCGGCCGTGCGGAGCTGGGTGCCGAGGCCGGGCGGGTTGGCGAACCGGGTGGCGTGCCGGGTGACGTCGTGGTTGGACAGCACCCAGGTGGTGGGGGCGCCGACCGGGCGCATCGCGGCGAGCGAGGCGTCGATCACCCGGCGCAGCTCGGCGGCGTCCCAGTGCGTGCCCAGGTACTGGAAGTTGAACGCCTGGTGCATCTCGTCGGGGCGGACGTACTGGGCGGTGCGCTCGACGGTGGGGGTCCACGCCTCGGCGACGAGGACGCGCTCGCCGTCGTACTCCTCCAGGACCCGGCGCCAGCTGCGGTAGATCTCGTGGACGCCGTCCTGGTCGAAGAACGGCATGACGTCGTTGCCGAGCAGCTTGAGCTGGTCGTGGGCGCCGATGTCGGGCAGTCCGTCGGCCTTGACCAGGCCGTGGGCGACGTCCACGCGGAAGCCGTCGACGCCCATGTCGAGCCAGAAGCGCAGGATGGAGCGGAACTCGTCGCGGACGGCGGGGTGTTCCCAGTTGAAGTCGGGCTGCTCGGGGGCGAAGAGGTGCAGGTACCACTCGCCGTCGTCGACCCGGGTCCACGCGGGGCCGCCGAAGATGGACTCCCAGTCGTTGGGCGGCAGTTCGCCGTTCTCGCCCTTGCCGGGGCGGAAGTGGTAGCGCTCGCGCAGCGGGGAACCGGGGCCCTCGCGCAGGGCGCGCTGGAACCACTCGTGCTGGTCGGAGGAGTGGTTGGGCACCAGGTCGACGATGATGCGCAGGCCCAGCGCGTGGGCGTCGCGGATCAGCGCGTCGGCGTCGAGGAGGCTGCCGAACATGGGGTCGATGGCGCGGTAGTCGGCGACGTCGTAGCCGGCGTCGGCCTGCGGCGAGGCGTAGAAGGGGCTGAGCCACACGGCGTCGACGCCGAGGTCCTTCAGGTAGGGGAGCCGGCTGCGGATGCCCTCCAGGTCGCCCATGCCGTCACCGTCGCCGTCGGCGAAGCTGCGCGGATAGACCTGGTAGATCACCGCGTCTCTCCACCAGCCCGTGTGCGTGCCGGTGACGGATGCGGCGGGGGCAGCGAGGTGCTGGGTCATGTCTTCCCTGAGGTGGAGGAGTGGAGCGGCCGCCGGCCCGGGAACGGGGCCGGGCCGGCGCGCCGCGGACCGGGTTGCGGGTACGGGGCGGGAGCCCGCCGGGCGGCGCCCCCGTAACGGGCGGTCGCCGGGGCGGGGCCGCGGGTCGGAGGCCACCGGTCAGGACTTGGTCGCGCCGGCCGTCAGGCCGGAGACCAGGTGGCGCTGGACGAGGCCGAAGACGACCGCGGCGGGCGCGGCGATCAGCACGGCCGCGGCGGTCAGCGAACCCCAGTCCGCCGTGTACTGGTTGACGAAGGTCTGGAGGCCGCCCGCGAGGGTGAGGTTCTCCTCGCCGGTCATGAACGCGGAGGCGTACGCGACCTCGCCCCAGCCGGTGATGAAGGTGTAGAAGGCGGTGACCGCGAGGCCCGGCCGGGCGAGCGGCATGATCAGCCGCCAGAAGGTGCCGAACGGGGTGAGGCCGTCGACCCGGCCCGCCTCGTCGATCTCGGCGGGGATGCCGTCGAAGTACCCCTTCATCATCCAGGCGCAGAACGGCACGGCGACGGTGAGGTACGTGATGATCAGGCCGACCGGCTGGTTCAGCATGCCGAGCGAGGCCAGCAGGTTGTACAGCGGCACGATCAGCACCGCGACCGGGAACATCTGGGTGATCAGCAGCAGCCACATCAGGGGCCGCAGGCCCGGGAAGCGGAAGCGGCTGACGGCGTAGCCGGTGGTGGCGGAGATGAAGACGCCGATGACGGTGGTGATGCCGACGACGACCAGCGAGTTGCCCAGCCAGGCGAGGAACTGGGTGTCGCCCAGCACATGGGTGTAGTTGCCGAGGGTGAAGTTCTTGACGACCGAGGTGTCGAAGGCGTCCGTCTTCGGCTTGAACGAGGTGATCACCAGCCACAGCGGCGGGAAGACCGCGACGAGGGCGGCGAACAGCAGCGTCAGGTGCAGGCCGGCGGAGGCGAGCGGCGAACGCTCGCCCCGGGCGCGGACCTTGCGCGCCGGGGTGCTCTGCGTGTCGGTGGTCACCACATGTCTCCCTGCTTGCGGAGCGCGCGGCGGTAGGCCACCGCGAAGAGCGACAGGAGCGCCAGGATCAGCACGCCCCAGGCCGCCGATCCCGCGAAGTCGCGCGGGCTGACGACGAAGGAAAGCTTGTAGGCGTACGTCACGAGGATCTCGGTGGCGTCGCCGGGGCCGCCCCGGGTGAGCAGGAAGATCACCGGGAACATGTTGAAGGTCCAGATGGAGCTGAGCAGGATCACCGTGCCGGAGACGGGGCGCAGCCCGGGCAGGGTGATGTGGCGGAAGCGCTGCCAGGCGGTGGCGCCGTCCATCTCGGCGGCCTCGTACAGCTCGCCGGGGATGGACTGGAGGCCGCCGAGCATGGCGACCAGCATGAAGGGCACGCCGAGCCAGACGTTGACGGCGATGACGGAGACCTTGGCCCAGGTGGGGTCGTTCAGCCAGGAGATCGCGTCGATGCCGCCGCCAGCGAGGAGCTGGTTGAACAGGCCGCTGCGCTCGTTGAACAGCAGCCGCCAGGTGAAGACCGAGACGAAGGCCGGGACGGCCCACGGCAGGACCAGGGCCATCCGGTAGAAGGTGCGGCCCCGGAGCTTGCGGTTGAGCATGGTGGCCAGGACGAGGCCGAGGGTGAAGGACAGGGCGACGCAGCTGACGGTCCAGACGAGGGTCCAGCCGAGCCGGTCCCAGAAGACGTTGTCCGTGAGGACGGCCTTGTAGTTCTCCAGGCCCGTGAACTCGTAGGTCGCGGGGATGTGGTTGATGCCGATCGTGCGCTCGACATTGGCCTCGTTGGCGTCCGTGAGCGACAGGTAGAGGCCGCGCACCAGCGGGTAGCCGATGATCACGCCGATGACGAGCACCACCGGGGCGACCATGCTCCAGGCGTACCAGTGGGTGCTCAGCGCCCGGCGCAGCCGGCCCGGGGACGCCGGGGTCTTCTCAGTACGGTGGCCGCGGCCGCGGGCGCCCGGGGCGCCCGCGGCCTTCGTCACCGACTGGCTGGTCTCGACAGCCATTGGTCGGTCAGCCCTTCCCACTGCTTACTTGTAGTCCTTGAGCATCTTGCGGTAGGCGTCGCCCGTCTCCTGGGCGGCCTTCTCCGGGGTGGTCTTGCCGCCCAGGACGTTGGCCATCTGGAGGCGGATCGGCTCGAAGAGGGCGTTGCCCTGCGGGATCCAGGGGCGCTCGACGGCCTTGTCGACGGCCGGCTTGAAGAACTGGACCATCTCGTTGCCGGAGACGCTCGGCGCGGTGTAGACGGACAGCCGCGTGGGCAGCAGGCTGAGCTTCTCGGTGGTCTCCTGCTGGACCTTGGCGGAGCTCATGTACTTCGCGAACTCGTAGGAGGCGTCGAGGTTCTTGGAGCCCGCGTAGACGGACAGGTTCCAGCCGCCCTGCGGGGAGCCCTGGCCGTTGGCGCCGGCCGGGACGGGCGCGATGCCCAGGTTCTTGGGGTCCTTGAACTCGGCGCCGGCGCGGGAGTCGGCGATGGCCCAGGGGCCGTTGAGCATCATCGCGACCTTGCCGGACTTGAAGGCGTTCTGCATGTTGTTCCAGCCGTCGGAGGCGTCGGTGATCGCCGCCTTCGAGTCGACCAGGTCCTTGATGGTCTTGAACGCGGCGACGCCCGAGGGGTCGTCGATGGCGATCTTCTTGGCCTCGGCGTCGACCAGGTCGCCGCCCTCGCCGTAGAGGAAGGACAGGAACCAGTAGGGGTCGTCGCCGCGCAGGTAGAGGCCGCTCTTGCCGGGCCACTTCTTGCTGACCTTCGCCGAGGCGTCCTTGAGCGCGGTGAGGTTCGTGGGGACGTCGGCCCCGGCCTCCTTGAGCATCTTCTTGTTGTAGAAAAGCGCCATGGTGTCGATGACCTGCGGCACCGCGTAGGTCTTGCCGTCGTACTTGGTGCTGGCGGCGGCCTGGGGCAGCCAGTCGCCCTGCTTCTCGATGGCGCGGGTGCCGTCCAGCGGGGCGAGGTAGCCGAGGCTGGCGAAGTCGGCGACCCAGGCGACCTCGGTGCGCATCACGTCGGGGGCGCCGGAGTTGCCGCCCGCCGCGTTCTTGAACTTGGCGTTGGCCTCGCCGAAGGGCACATTGACGTACTTGACCTTCACCTTGGGGTGCAGCTTGGTGAAGCCCTCGGCCAGGGACTTGTACGTGGCCTTCTCGGCCTCGTTCGAGGTGTCCCAGTAGGTGACGGTGCCCGACAGCTCGCCCGAGCCGTTGGACTTGCCCTGGTCCCCGCCGTCGCCTCCGCACGCCGCGGTCGTCAGACCGAGGGCCGCGACCAGCGCGGTGGCCGCTATGCCACGCCGCATGTGAACTCCTTCAACATGATCCCGGGAAGACGAAGGCGGATCACATGTCTGGATCGCGTGCCTCCTGCAGACCGCTCCCTCGCGGCGCGCCGGGTTGCCAGGAACGTAACAGGGATGAAAACGAGCCGAAAGACCTTGCGGCAATTTTCTGCAAGGGGCCCTGATCGTTACATCCGCGTGTCCCGACAGTTGCCGAAGGATCGCTTGACAGGGCCGCGGGACAGGGGTTGCGGGTGCCGGGACGGCTCTGCAAGCCTTTTCGTAAGCGGTTGCAGAGCCGTTTCATCCGCGCGCCCGTCTCGTTGGACGGAGGGAGACCCCGCAGACGCCGTACCCCATCCCGGCCCACCGAGAGGGACACCGCACATGCCCCACGAGCCGACCTCGTCCGTCCGGACGCCGGAGGAGCCGCGCCGCGCACCCGCGCCGTCCCCCGGCTCCCGGGACTCCCGGGGATGGTGGTGCGACGCCGTCATCTACCAGATCTACGTCCGTTCCTTCGCCGACAGCGACGGCGACGGCGTCGGCGACCTGCGCGGCGCCCGGGAGCGGCTGCCCCACCTGGCCCGGCTGGGCGTCGACGCGGTGTGGCTCACCCCCTTCTACGCCTCGCCCCAGGCCGACGGCGGCTACGACGTGGCGGACTACCGCGCGGTCGACCCGCTCTTCGGGGACCTCGCGGACGCCGACGACCTGGTGCGCACCGCCCATGAGCTGGGGCTGCGGGTGATCGTCGACATCGTGCCCAACCACACCTCCGACCGGCACCCCTGGTTCCGCGAGGCCCTCGCCGGCACCGGCCGCGAGCGCTACCACTTCCGCCCCGGCAGGGGCCCGGACGGCGCGCTGCCGCCCAACGACTGGGAGTCGGTCTTCGGCGGCCCGGCCTGGACCCGGACGCCCGGCGGCGCCTGGTACCTGCACCTGTTCGCGCCCGAGCAGCCGGACCTCAACTGGGAGAACGACGAGGTGCGGGCCGAGTTCGACTCGGTCATGCGGTTCTGGCTGGACCTCGGGGTCGACGGCTTCCGGATCGACGTCGCCCACGGCATGGTCAAGGCGGCCGGGATGCCCGACATCGGGCACGGCGAGCAGGCCCGGCTGATCGGCTCCCAGCGGCTGCCGTTCTTCGACCAGGACGGCGTCCACGAGATCCACCGCGCCTGGCGGCGGCTCCTCGACGGGTACGGGGGCGAGCGCATCGCCGTCGCCGAGGCGTGGGCCCCCTCGGCGGAGCGGCTGGCGCTGTACGTGCGCCCCGACGAGCTGCACCAGGCGTTCAACTTCGCGTTCCTGAACTGCCCGTGGGACGCGGCCTCGCTGCGCCGGGTCGTCGACGACTCGCTGCGGGCGACCGCCTCGGTCGGGGCGCCGACCACCTGGGTGCTGTCCAACCACGACGTGGTCCGCCACACCACGCGGTACGGCGGCGGCGCCACCGGCCTGCGGCGGGCGCGGGCGGCGGCCCTGCTGATGCTGGCGCTGCCCGGCTCCGCGTACGTCTACCAGGGCGAGGAGCTGGGCCTGCCCGAAGTCGCCGACCTGCCGGACGAGGTGCGCCAGGACCCCGCCTTCCTGCGCGGCGACGGCCAGGACGGGCTGCGCGACGGGTGCCGGGTGCCGCTGCCGTGGACGGTGGACGGCCCCTCGTACGGCTTCGGCCCCGGCGGCAGCTGGCTCCCGCAGCCCGCGTCGTGGCGTGACCTGTCGGTCGAGGCCCAGACCGGGGACCCGGGCTCCACGCTGGAGCTGTACCGCGCGGCCCTGGCGCTGCGCCGCGCGCACCCGGCGCTCGGGGCGGGCGACGCGGTGGAGTGGCTGCCCGCGCCCGAGGGGGTCCTCGCCTTCCGGCGCCGCGCGCCCCGGGAAGGGGCCGCCCCCGGGGCGGGCGACCTGGTCTGCACGGTCAACCTCACCGGCGGCCCGGTCGTCCTGCGCGCCCCGGGCGACCGGGTGCTGCTGGCCAGCGTCCCGGACGCGGCCTCCCCGCCGGCCGTGCGGGGCGCCGCCGAGGGGACCAGGGTGCCGCCGCCGGCCCGCGCGGCGGCGGCCCCGGCGGGGCACGGCGACGGCGGGCCGGCGGTCCTGCTCGCCGCCGAGTCCTGCGTCTGGTGGGCAAGCTGACGTGCGGCCGGTACAGTCGCATCCCATGACCGCGCGGCTTGCCGACATCGCAGCCCAGGCGGGGGTCAGCGAAGCCACAGTCAGCCGCGTGCTCAACGGCAAGCCCGGTGTGGCCGCCGCCACCCGCCAGTCCGTGCTGGCCGCGCTCGACGTGCTCGGTTACGAACGCCCCGTACGGCTGCGCCAGCGCAGCGCGGGACTGGTCGGGCTGATAACCCCCGAGCTGGACAACCCCATCTTCCCGGCGCTCGCCCAGGTCATCGGCCAGGGCCTGACCCGCCAGGGATACACCCCCGTCCTCGCCACCCAGACGCCCGGCGGCTCCACCGAGGACGAACTCACCGACATGCTGGTGGAACGGGGCGTTTCGGGCATCATCTTCGTGTCCGGCCTCCACGCCGACACCACCGCCGACATGACGCGCTACGACCAACTGCGCGGCAAGGGCGTCCCGTACGTCCTCATCAACGGCTTCTCCCCCAAGGTGCAGGCGCCGTTCGTCTCCCCCGACGACCGGGCCGCGATGCAGCTCGCCGTGACGCACCTGGCCTCCCTCGGCCACACCCGCATCGGCCTGGCGGTCGGCCCCAAGCGGTTCGTGCCCGTGCTGCGCAAGATCGAGGGGTTCCGCCTCGGCATGCAGGCCCGGCTCGGGGTGGGCCCGGAGGAGTGCGAGGAACTGGTCCAGCACTCGCTGTACAGCCTGGAGGGCGGCCAGGCCGCCGCCACCGCGCTGATCGAGCGGGGCTGCACCGCCGTCGTCTGCGCCAGCGACATGATGGCGCTCGGCGCCATCAGGGCGGCCCGCCAGCAGGGGCTGCACGTCCCCCGGGACGTGTCCGTCGTCGGTTTCGACGACTCCCCCCTCATAGCCTTCACCGACCCGCCCCTGACGACCATCCGCCAGCCCGTGCAAGCGATGGGGCAGGCGGCGGTGCGGGCCCTGCTGGAGGAGATCGGCGGCACCCCCGCCCCGCACAGCGAGTTCGTGTTCATGCCCGAGCTGGTCGTCCGGGGATCCACCGCCTCCGGGCCGCGCGGCCGGCGGTCCTCCGAGAGGTCGTCCTCCCCAAGGCGTACGGATGGCGATGACGACCAGACCGACGGATGATCGACCGTGTAGACGTTTCTGGCAGACTCTTGGCCCATGGGTGACACGACTGTGAGGACACTGGAAGGCCGCGAGGCCCCGGCACCACCGGTGGAATCACCCATCGAACAGGGCCCGGCCCCCGTGGCGGACAGCCGGACCGCGTGGCAGCGGATGCGCGCCCCGCGCCATCCCCGCATCTGGTTCGAGATCCTGCTGATCGCGGTGAGTTACTGGACGTACTCGCTGATCCGCAACGCCGTCCCGGAGCAGAAGGCCGAGGCGCTGCGCAACGCCGACTGGATCTGGCGCGCGGAGCAGACCCTGGGCATCGCCGTCGAGAAGACGGTCAACCACGCCGTGGACTCGGTGACGTGGCTGATCGTGGGCATGAACTACTACTACGCCACGCTGCACTTCATCGTCACCATCGGTGTGCTGGTGTGGCTGTACCGGTGGCACCCCGGGCGGTACGCCGCCACCCGCCTGGTGCTGTTCTCCACCACCGGGATCGCCCTCCTCGGCTACTACCTGTACCCGCTGGCGCCGCCGCGGCTGATGACCTCCGAGAAGTTCATCGACACCGTGCTGGTGCACCAAACCTGGGGCTCGATGGCCTCGGGCGACCTGAAGCACATGTCCAACCAGTACGCCGCGATGCCGTCCATGCACATCGGGTGGTCGCTCTGGTGCGGGCTGACCATCTTCGCCCTGGCCACGGCGCCCTGGGCGAGGATCCTCGGCCTGCTGTACCCGACGGCGACCCTGGTCGTGATCGTCGCCACCGCCAACCACTTCTGGCTGGACGCCGTCGGCGGCATGCTCTGCCTGGCCTTCGGCTACACCCTGGCGTACGTCTGGTACGGCAGCCCCGCGCACCGGCTGCCGAGGTACGCGGCGGAGCCCCGGGCGAGCAGCCCGCTGCCGTGGAAGGGGCGCCGCTGACGGCGCCGCCGGCTCTGCCCTAGGGTCTCCTCCTGAATGGATCGTCCGGATCCGAGAGGGAGGGGACCCTTTTCATGGCTTTCCGTAAGTTCCTGAGCGCGCTCGGTGTCGGCGCCCCCGAGGTCGAGACCACGCTGAGCACGGCCGCCGTCCGCCCCGGGGACCGCCTCGAGGGGCGGGTCACGCTGCGCGGCGGAGGCGCCGACACCACGATCCAGCGCCTCGGCCTGGAGGTGGTGGGCCGGTTCGAGGACCTGGAGTCGGACAGCGGCTGGAAGAACCCGGGCGTGCTCGTCGCCTCGCACCCCGTCGGGCCGTTCACCCTGCGCGCCGGGGAGACCGCGCACTGGGACCTCGGCTTCGACCTGCCGTGGGAGATGCCGCTCACCCACGCGCTGAGCATGCCGGTGAACGGCGGGCGGGTCGCCGTCCGCACCGAGGTGGCCATCGACAACGCGGTGGACCGGGGCGACTTCGACGAGTTCCGGGTGCATGCGCTGCCCGCCCAGGACCGGCTGCTGCGCATCCTGCGGGAGCGGGGCTTCCGGTACGACGAGGCGGAGCTCAAGCGCGGGTACGCCGAGGGGGCGGACCAGGCGGTCGACTTCTGGCAGGAGTTCGAGTTCTGGTGGCCGGCGGCCTATGAGCTGACGGGCCAGCTGGAGGTCCAGTTCGTGGCGCGGGAGCACGACCTGGACCTGCACCTGGGCACCGCCGCGCGGCTGACGTTCGCGTACGACGACACCGGCGACTGGAGCGCCAGGGTGCACGAGCACCTGGTGGCGTCGTTCGTGCGCTAGGCGCGGAACGGGGCGCTAGCCGCCGTAGAACAGCTCCTCGACCACCACCCGCGCCCGGCGGGTGGTGCGGCGGTAGTCCTCGACCATCTCGCCCACGTGCCCCGGGCCGTACCCGAGATAGCGGGCGACGGCGGCCAGCTCCCGGCTGTCGGAGGGGAAGGTGTCCCCGGCCCGGCCGCGTACCAGCATCACCCCGTTGCGGACGCGGGTGGCCAGGACCCACGCCTCGTCCAGGATGCGGGCGTCGTGCTCGTCGATCAGGCCCGCCTCCCGGGCGGCGGCCAGCGCCGGCCGGGTGCGGGTGGTGCGCAGGCCGGGCACCGCGTGGCCGTGGCACATCTGGAGGAGCTGCACGGTCCACTCCACGTCGGACAGCCCGCCCCGGCCCAGCTTGGTGTGCAGGGCCGGGTCGGCGCCGCGCGGCAGCCGCTCGGTCTCCATCCGGGCCTTCAGCCGCCGGATCTCCCGCACCGCGGCCTCGTCCAGGCCGCGCGGCGGGTACCGCAGCGGGTCGGCCAGCTCGATGAACCGGCGGCCCAGCTCCTCGTCGCCCGCCATCGGCTCGGCGCGCAGCAGCGCCTGGCTCTCCCAGCCGAGCGACCAGCGGCGGTAGTAGGCCGCGTACGACTTCAGGGTGCGCACCAGGGGCCCGCTCTTGCCCTCGGGGCGCAGGTCCGCGTCGATCAGCAGCGGCGGGTCGGCCGTGGGGAGCTGGAGCAGCCGCCGCATCTCCCCCACCACCGCGTTCGCGGCGCGCGCGGCCTCCTGCTCGTCCACCCCGTCGCGCGGCTCGTGCACGAACAGCACGTCGGCGTCCGATCCGTAGCCCAGCTCGTGGCCGCCGAACCGGCCCATGCCGATCACCGCGAACCGGGTGGGCAGCGTCTCCCCCCACTGCGAGCGCACCGCGGCCCGCAGCGCGCCCGCGAGGGTCGCCGCGTTCAGGTCGGTGATCGCCTGGCCGACCCGGTCGACCAGGGCGCCCGGGTCCACCTCGGCGGGGCTCTCCTCGGTGCCGTACGAGCCGATGATGTCGGCGGCGGCGGTACGGAACAGCTCCCGGCGCCGTACGCCGCGGGCCACGGCGACCGCCAGCTCGGCGTCCTCGGCGCGGCCGACCGCCGCGAGGATCTCCGGCTCCAGGTGGGCCCGGCCGCGCGGGGCGAGCCCCTCCGGGGCGCCCAGGATGGCGACCGCCTCGGGGGCGCGCAGCAGCAGGTCGGGGGCGAGCCGCCCGGCGGACAGCACCCGGGCCAGGTTCTCCGCCGCCGCGCCCTCGTCGCGCAGCAGCCGCAGGTACCAGGGCGTCTTGCCGAGGGCGTCCGAGACCTGGCGGAAGCCCAGCAGTCCGGCGTCCGGGTCGGCCGAGTCGGCGAACCAGCCCAGCAGCACCGGCAGCAGCGTCCGCTGGATCGCCGCCTTGCGGGTGACCCCGGACGACAGGGCCTCCAGGTGCCGCAGGGCGGCCGCCGGGTCGGCGTACCCGAGCGCCTCCAGCCGCTGCCCGGCGGCCTTGGCGCTCAGCCGGGTCTCGCCGGGGGCGAGCTGGGCGACGGCGTCCAGCAGCGGGCGGTAGAACAGCTTCTCGTGCAGCCGGCGCACCACGGCCGCGTGGCGCCGCCACTCCCGGTCGAGCGTGGCGACCGGGTCGGTGCGCAGCCCCAGTGACCTGCCGAGCCGCCGCAGGTCCTCCTCGCCCTCCGGTACGAGGTGGGTGCGGCGCAGCCGGTGGAGCTGGATGCGGTGCTCCATGGTCCGCAGGAAGCGGTACGCCTCGTCGAGCTGGGCGGCGTCGGCCCGGCCCACGTACCCGCCCGCGGCCAGCGCTTTCAGCGCCTCCAGGGTGGAGCCGCTGTGCAGGGTGGCGTCGCTGCGGCCGTGCACCAGCTGGAGCAGCTGCACCGCGAACTCGACGTCCCGCAGACCGCCCGGCCCGAGCTTCAGCTCCCGGTCCACCTGGGCGACGGGGATGTTGTCCACCACGCGCCGGCGCATCTTCTGCACGTCGGCGACGAAGTTCTCCCGCTCGGCGGCCTGCCACACCAGCGGGGAGACGGCCTCGATGTAGTCGGCGCCCAGCCGCGGGTCCCCGGCCACCGCGCGGGCCTTCAGCAGCGCCTGGAACTCCCAGGTCTTGGCCCAGCGCTGGTAGTAGGCGAGGTGGCTGGACAGGGTGCGCACCAGGGGGCCGTTGCGGCCCTCGGGGCGCAGATTGGCGTCGACCGGCCAGATGGTGCCCTCGACGGTCGTCTCGGAGCAGATCCGCATGAGGTGCGAGGCGAGGCGGGTGGCGGCGCGCAGCGCCTTGTCCTCGTCGCCGCCGTCGACCGGCTCGCCGACGAAGATCACGTCCACGTCGGAGACGTAGTTCAGCTCGTTGCCGCCGCACTTGCCCATGGCGATCACCGCGAGGCGGCACTGCGCGGCGTCCTCGGGGGCCGCGGCGCTCGCCAGGGCGAGGGCCTTGCGGAGGGTCGCGGTGGCGAGGTCGGCCAGCTCGGCGGCGGTCTCGGCGACATCGGTGGTGCCGCACACGTCCCGGGCCGCTATGGCCAGCAGGCAGCGGCGGTAGGCGACGCGCAGCGACACGGCGTCGGTGGCCCCGGCCAGCTCGCGCTCGAAGTCCGCGACGCCCGGGTGCAGGTCGGCCGACTCGTACGTGACCAGCGCCTCCCAGTCGCGGGGGTGCCGGGCCAGGTGGTCGGCCAGCGCCTCGGAGGCGCCGAGCACGCCCAGCAGCCGGTCGCGCAGCGGCTTGGCGCTCAGGACGGTGCCGAGGAACCGGCGCCCCTCGTCCTCCTGCGCCTCGGCGATCCGGACGAGGCCGCGCAGCGCGAGGTCGGGGTCGGCGGTGGCGCCGAGCGCGTCGAGGAGAACCGGGTCGTCGCGGACGGCGGACAGCACCGGCAGGTCGAGCAGGCGCCCGGCGGCGGACGGATCCGTGAAGCCGTGCCGCAGCAGGCGGGTGAAGGTGCTGCTCCTGCGCCCCGGCGCGCTCATCTGCCCGTCTCCCTCCGCGAGGTCAACTCCCACGCGGTGAGCCTATCCGCCCCCGCCGGGACCGCCGAGCGGGACGGCCCCTTCCCGGCCGCGGGCACCGGTCGGCGCGGCGGGGGTCCCGGCGGCGCGCGGGTCCGGCGGACGCAGCGAGGTCCCCGGGGCGCACGGGGTCCCGGGACGTACGGCCCCAGAGTGAGGCACGGCACACCGCCGGGGGTGAACCGGCGGGTCGCGGCGGCCCTCTTCCCTGCCGGTTCGCACACCTGTCCGCGTCACCTCACCCGGAAGCCGCCGCCCATGCCTCGCCGCGCCCTGCCCTCCTACCGCCGCGCCCTGTTCCTGGCCGCGCCCCTCGCCGTACTGGCCGGGATCACCGGCGGGACGCTGGCGCTCACCACCGGGCCGTCGGACGCCTCCGACGTACCGAGCCGGGGGGTGCCGGAGTCGCAGGCGGTCAAGCCGGTGCGGACCCAGGACGCCGCGGTGCTCCAGGTGATGGCCCACCCGGACGACGACCTGTTCTTCATGAACCCGGACACCAGCCAGTCCATCGCCTCGGGCCGCAGCCTCACCTCGGTGTACCTCACCGCGGGCGAGTCCGACGGCCGCAACGCCCGCAAGCAGGACCCGAGGCCGCGCGCCGACAAGGCGGCGTACGCGGAGGCGCGGCAGAACGGCATACGGGCGGCGTACGCCGAGATGGCGACCGGGAACCGCACCAGCCCGTGGGACCGGACGAGCATCACCACGGCGGGCGGCGCGCGCGCCGAGCTGGACACGCTGCGCGCCAAGCCGCAGATCGCCCTGGTGTGGCTGCAGTTGCGGGAGGCGGGCAGCATCACCGGCGACCGCCCGCACAGCCTGCGCGGGCTGTGGGACGGCCGGGTGGAGCGGCTGGAGTCGCAGCTCGCCGCCGGTTCCCCGGTCCGGGACGGCTTCGCGTACACCCGCGAGGAGACGGTCGCGACGATCGAGGGGATCCTCGACCGGTTCCGGCCGACGTTCGTCCGGCTGATGGACCCGACGCCGGGCCGCAACGACGACACCGGCAAGCTCGCCGACCACCAGGACCACATGTACGGGGCGCGGTTCGCGCAGGCGGCGCTCGCCCGGTACGCGGAGAAGCCGGGGCGGCCGTCCTTCGCGGTGCAGAACTACCTGGGCTATCCGACCGGCGGGCTGCCGCACGTCCTGGACGCGCGCACCACGGCGGCGAAGCTGCGGACGCTGAAGACGTACGCGTGGTGGGACCACACCGACTACTGCGAGGACCCGGCCGGCTGCGGCGACCGCAAGGTGGCGGCGCGGCCCGCCGGGCACGGCTGGGCGCAGTCGATCCGGTACGCGCGCGGCGGCTCGGCCTCGTGGGTGCAGCCGGGCGCGGGCCCGGGTGAGCTGTACGCGTTCGCGGTGCGGGACGGCCGGCTGGCGGTGTGGCACCGGGCGGACGCGAAGGCCGCGTGGACGGGTCCGGCGCTGCGGCCGGGCGCCGGGCTGGACCCGGGCGTGACGTCGGCGCGGCTGCCGGACGGCCGGGTCGCGGTGCTCGGCACCCGCACCGAGCTGGAGGGCGGCTACCGCCGCGAGGTGGTGGTGTCCGTGCAGGCGGCGCCCGGCGGGGCGTTCGGCGCGTGGCGGTCGCTGGGCAGCCCGGAGCGGGACGACGAGGCCGGGACGTCCGACATCGGCCTGCCGGCGGTGCTGGTGGACCGGGCGGGCCTGATGTCGGTGTACGTGCGCGACGCGGCCCACACCCTGCGGGTGAGCGCGCAGCGGGCGGACGGCGGCTGGTCGGCGTGGCGGGCGGCCGGCGGGCGGGGGCTGCGGGGCGACCCGGTGGCGGTGGCGGACGCGGCGGGCCGGGGGTACGTGTTCGCGGCGACGCGCTCGTCGGTGCTGGCGTGGACCCGGCCGGCGGCGGGCGGCCCGGTGACGGGGCCGGTGGCGACCGGGCTGCCGGCGACCACGGTGGCGCTGAGCGCCGCGCCGGACGGGGCGGACGGGGTGCGGCTGTGGTTCCGGGAGCCGGTCTCGGGTGACGTCCGCTCGGCCAGGTTCGCCGGGAACGGGCACGCCTCGCCGGTGCTGGAGGTGCCGGGCGGGCTCGCGGGCCACGGCGCCCCGGCGGTGTCGGACGGCCGGGTGGCCGGGCGCTCGGGGTCGGGCGCGGTGGCGTCGGCGCCGCTCACCGGCGGCTGGGTGGCCGGCGGGTCGCTGTTCGCCGGTGCCCCGGCGGCCGGGCCGGGCGGTTTCGCCACGCTGGGCCTGGACGGCCGGCTGAACTGGTCGCCCTGGAGGCGATGAGGCGGCGCGGCGCGGCGAGTCCGGGTTTGATGGACGCGAGGCTTGTCGGGCAACTCTGAAGGAGGGCGTATGAACTGGACGCTGGAGGTCGTTCTCGTACCGGTCGCGGATGTGGACCGGGCGAAGGACTTCTACGCCACGCGGTGCGGTTTCACGGTGGACCTGGACACGGAGGTGGTGCCGGGGATGCGGATCGTCCAGATCACCCCGCCGGGCTCCCGCTGCTCGATCACGCTCCAGAGCGGGATGCCGCTGGCCGAGGGGGAGACGGCCATGGCGCCGGGCTCCCTCCAGGGCCTCCAGCTGTGCGTCACCGACATCGAGGCGGCCCGGGAGCAGCTGGTGTCGCGGGGCGTGGAGGTGAGCCCGGTCCAGCACGCGGGCCCGTCGGGCTGGGCGGAGGGCAAGGGCGAGGACACCTGGAACGCGTTCATGTTCTTCAAGGACCCGGACGGCAACGGCTGGACGGTCCAGGAGGCGCCCTCGGAGCTGTCGGAGCGCTAACCGCGGCTGCTCCGCGAGGCGCGGGCCACCAGGAGGAGCGAGAGGCCGCAGCCGGCGACCAGGTACCAGCCCGGGCGGGAGGCGTGGGCCAGGTCCGCCGGCGCGGTGCCGGCGGCCAGGCCGCCCGCGGCGGCGATGCCGAGGGCCGCGCCCACCTGCCGGGCGGTGGAGGTGATCGCCCCGGCGACCCCGGCGCGCTCCGGGGGCAGCCCGCTCACCGCGGTGTGGGTGATCGGGGCGTTGGCGAAGCCGAAGCCGGTGCCGATCAGGGCGTACGCGAGCAGGAGCAGCGGTACGCCGGTGCCGGGGGCGAGCCGGGTCAGCAGCAGCCCGCCGGCCGTGAGGAAGCCGCCCGCGAGGACCAGCGGCAGGCGCGGGCCGGTGCGGCCGGTGAGCCGGCCGGAGAGCGGGGCGAACACGGTGGCCGCGAGGGCCATGGGCAGGGTGGCCAGCCCGGCCGCCGTGGGCGACCAGCCGCGGGTGTGCTGGAGGTAGAGGGTGCTCAGCAGCAGCGTCGCGTTGAGGGCCGTGAAGACCGCGACCGCGCCGAGGACGGCGCCGCTGAAGGCGGGACCGCGGAACAGCCGGGGGTCGACCAGCGGTTCGGGGCGGCGCAGCTCGACCCGTACGAGCACGGCCGCCGCGACCACCGCGACGGCGCAGGCGGCCGGGATCGCGGGCGAGGTCCAGCCGATGTGCGGGCCCTCGATGAGGACGCCCACGGTCACCGCGACGACCAGGGTCAGCAGGAGCTGGCCGGGCAGGTCGAGCCGGCGCGCCTTCCCGGCCCGGGACTCGGGGACGAAGAGGGCCGTCAGGACGAGGGCGGCGGCGACGACGGGGACGTTGACCCAGAACAGCGCGCGCCAGCCGAGCGCCTCGACCAGGACGCCGCCGGTGACGGGCCCGGCGGCCATGCTGAGCCCGAACACCGAGGCCCATATGCCGATGGCGCGGGCCCGCTCCCTGGGGTCGGGCAGGGCGTTCACCACGATGGCGAGGGCCACCGGGCTGAGCATCGAGGCGCCGGCGCCCTGGAGGACGCGTGCCGCGACCAGCAGCCCGGCGGAGGGGGCGAGCGCGCAGAGGACGGAGGCCGCGCCGAAGACGGCCAGCCCGGCCCGGAAGACGCGCCGCCGGCCGAACCGGTCCGCGAGCGCCCCGGCGGAGATCAGCAGGCCGGCCAGGGCGAGGGTGTAGGCGTCCACGGTCCATTCGAGGCCCCGGGTACCGATGTCCAGGGCGCGGCCGATCTCCGGCAGGCCGACGTTGACGATGGTGGTGTCCAGGCCGACCAGGAACATGCTGAGGCAGCACACGGCGAGGACCGTCCAGCGCCGTCGTGGGCTCAGGCCGCCGTCGGGTCGCGGCCGGGCGGTGCTGGTGGGTGGGGCGGTGGCGGTCACGGCCTGCCTCTCGTACGCGGCGGATCGCGGGGGTTCCCGCGTGCTCGTGACCGCATGCTGGTGCCGCGCCGCGGCTCCGGCCGAGCACTTTTGCGGAAACCGCAAACGGCTGCCGCAGAATGGGCCCATGGACGCGGAACTGAAGACGGTGCTCGACGGCATCGGGCCCCGGCTGCGCACCCTGCGCCAGGAGCGCGGGCAGACGCTGGAGGCGCTGGCGGCGGCGACCGGGATCTCGCTGAGCACCCTGTCCCGGCTGGAGTCGGGCAAGCGGCGCCCCACCCTGGACCTGCTCCTCCCGCTGGCCCGGGCGCACCGGGTCGCCCTCGACGCGCTGGTCGCCGCGCCCGCCAGCGGCGACCCCCGGGTGCACCTGCGGCCCCTGCACAAGGGGCACGGCAACGTGGTGGTGCCGCTGACCTCGTACCCGGGCCGGGTCCAGGTGTTCAAGCAGGTGCTGGCGCCCCGGGAGCCGAGGCTGGTGACGCACGAGGGCTACGAGTGGCTGTACGTCCTCGCGGGCGAGCTGCGCCTGCTGCTCGGGGAGCGGGAGACGCTGCTGCGCCCCGGCGAGGTGGCCGAGTTCGACACCCGGGAGCCGCACTGGTTCGGCCCGGCGGGCACCACCGCCGTGGAGGTCCTGCACCTGTACGGCCCGCGCGGCGACCAGGCCGTCGTCCGGGAGGCCCCGCACCCCTGACGCGCGCCCCGGCGCCCGCCGTGCTGGACTGGACGGGTAGGGACCACAGCGGAGGTGCTCATGACCGGCCGCACCGGCAAGACCCGGAACATCTTCCTCGTGTGGCTCGTATGGCCGCTGATCACCCTGGGGATCTACCACCTGGTCTGGTACTACAAGGTGAACCGCGAGGCGCACGACCTCGACGAGCGCATCGACGTCAACCCGGCCGTCTCGGTCCTGGCCCTCGCCCTGGGCTGGATCGTGATCGTGCCGCCCTTCGTGTCGGTGTTCAACACCGGCGACCGGATCGCCCGGATGCAGCGGGCGGCCGGGATGCCGGCCACCTGCAATCCGTGGATCGGCCTGATCCTGATGTTCGTCCTCGGCCTGTACCCGCTGTACTACCAGTACGAGCTGAACCGCATCTGGGAGCACTACGGCCACCGCGAGGAGGGCGCCCGCGTCCCCCTGGCCGCCTGACCACGGGGACGCGCGCGCCTTACAGCACCGGCAGGTTCTTCCGCAGCTCGAAGGCGGTGACCTCCGAGCGGTACTCCTCCCACTCCTGCTTCTTGTTGCGGAGGAAGAAGTCGAAGACGTGCTCGCCGAGCGTCTCGGCGACCAGCTCGCTGCGCTCCATCAGGGAGATCGCCTCGCCGAGGTTCTGCGGCAGCGGCTCGATGCCCATGGCGCGGCGCTCGGCGTCGGAGAGGGCCCAGACGTCGTCGTCGGCACCGGCCGGGAGTTCGTACCCCTCCTCGATGCCCTTGAGGCCGGCCGCCAGCAGCACGGCGTACGTCAGGTAGGGGTTGGCGCCCGAGTCGATGGAGCGGACCTCCACCCGCGCGGAGCCGGTCTTGCCCGGCTTGTACATGGGGACGCGGATCAGGGCGGAGCGGTTGTTGTGGCCCCAGCAGATGTACGAGGGGGCCTCGCCGCCGGAGCCGGCCGTACGGGCGGAGCCGCCCCAGATGCGCTTGTAGGAGTTGACCCACTGGTTGGTGACGGCCGAGATCTCGGCCGCGTGCCGCAGCAGGCCGGCGATGAAGGAACGTCCCACCTTGGACAGCTGGTACTCGGCGCCGGACTCGTAGAAGGCGTTGCGGTCGCCCTCGAAGAGCGAGAGGTGGGTGTGCATCCCGGAGCCGGGGTACTCCGAGAACGGCTTGGGCATGAAGGTGGCCTGCACGCCCTGCTCCAGGGCGACCTGCTTCATCACCAGGCGGAACGTCATGATGTTGTCGGCGGTCGACAGGGCGTCGGCGTACCGCAGGTCGATCTCCTGCTGGCCGGGGGCGCCCTCGTGGTGGCTGAACTCGACGGAGATGCCCATCGACTCCAGCATGGTGATGGCCTGGCGGCGGAAGTCCATCCCCACGTTCTGCGGGGTGTGGTCGAAGTAGCCCGAGTTGTCGGCGGGCACCGGCCGGGAGCCGTCCAGCGGCTTGTTCTTCAGCAGGAAGAACTCGATCTCGGGGTGGGTGTAGAAGGTGAAGCCCAGGTCCGAGGTCTTGGCCAGGATCCGCTTGAGGACGTAGCGCGGGTCGGCGAAGGACGGGGAGCCGTCGGGCATCAGGATGTCGCAGAACATCCGGGCCGTCCCGGGCGCCTCGGCGCGCCACGGCAGGATCTGGAAGGTGCCCGGGTCGGGCTTGGCGATCATGTCGGACTCGTACACCCGGGCGAAGCCCTCGATGGCCGAGCCGTCGAAGCCGATGCCCTCGTCGAAGGCCTGCTCCAGCTCGGCGGGGGCCACGGCGACGGACTTCAGGAAGCCGAGCACGTCCGTGAACCACAGGCGCACGAAGCGGATGTCGCGCTCCTCGAGCGTACGGAGTACGAATTCCTGCTGCTTGTCCATATCCACACCCATCCTCGCTGATCGGGCCAGCATGCCACCACACGGTTTCGCGCATGTTGCGAACCCATACTGCAACGAGCTCTGTGGCGCGGGTAACGGTGGCCTCGCAGACTGGTCCCATGGACCGAGGCACGCAGCAGTTGCCCGCCGCGGGCAGGCCGCCGGCCTGGTTGCTCGTCCTGCCCTGGGTGACCATGGTCCTGCTGGTGATCGTGCAGCTCACCACGCCGAGGAGCGTGCAGCTGGGCTTCGCCTTCGCGGTGGTGCCGCCCCTGACGACCCTGGTGTACGGGATGCTCGGCACCGCGCTGGTGGCGGGCGCGATGGGCGGCCTGCTGATGCTGCCCGCCATCCGGGCGGACGACGTCACCTACGGCGACCTGCTGGCGTTCGTGCTGATCGGGGCGGTCAGCGTGGTGCTGGCGGGCTTCCGGGTCCGGCGCGACGCCCAGCTGGTGTCGGTGCGGACGGTCGCCGAGGCGGCGCAGCTGGCGGTGCTGCCGCCGATGCCGGAGCGGGTGGGTCCGGTGCGGTGCGGGGCGCTGTACCGGGCGGCCGAACGGGGGACGCTGGTGGGCGGCGACCTGTACGACGTGCAGGACGGGCCGTACGGGGTGCGGGCCGTGGTGGGGGACGTGAAGGGGCACGGGCTGGCCGCGGTGGGGACGGTGTCGTCGCTGCTGGGCGCGTTCCGGGAGGCGGTGCTCGACGAGCGGGACCTGGCGGGGGTGGCCGCGCGGCTGGACCGGCGGCTGGTGGTGGACTCGACGGGGCGCGCGGGCGCGGAGGTGACGGAGGTCTTCGCCACGGCGGTGCTGATGGAGTTCCCGCCGGGCGGCTCGGAGGTGCGGATCCTCAGCTGCGGGCACCCGGCGCCGCTGGTGGTGGGCGGGGGCGCGGCGCGGGAGGTGACGCTGGTGCCGGGCGCGCCGCTGGGTCTGGCGCTGGTGGACTTCCGCGCCCCGGAGACGGTGACGGTGCCGCTGCCGCGGGGCCATCTGCTGCTGGCGCACACGGACGGGGTGACCGAGGCGCGGGACGCCACGGGCGCGTTCTACCCGCTGGCGGAGCGGCTGGGGGCGTGGACGGGGCCGTCCGCGCCGGCGGACCTGGTGCGGGCGGTGTGGCGCGATCTGTCGTCGTACGCCGGCGAGGTGGCCGACGACGTGGCGCTGCTGGCGCTCAGCACCCCGGACGGGCATTCCTGACGGGGTGGTCCGCCCATTAACATCAGCGCTCATGGGGGGCGGCCGCGGGCTCATACGCATCGCGCGTCCCACGGCGCTGGCCGGCGCCGTGGCGACGCTGCTCGCCGTGCTGTTCCTCTGCCTCGCCCCGCACGGCGGCACGGACGGCCCCGACGGCGCCCACGCGCGCGGGGCGACGCCCGTCGTGGTGGCGGACGAGTACACCTGCCCGTACGACCGGGGCGACTGCGGCCTGTTCCCGGAGCTGACGCCCGCCGTCCTCACCGCCCCGCCGCTCGACCCTCCGCCGCAGGCGGACGACCCGGTCCGCACGGCCCCGCACCCGGCGCTCGCCCGGCCCGCCGGCGGTGAGGCCCGGCCCCGGGCACCGGACCTCCACGCCCTCCAGGTGCTGCGGACGTAGGCAGCCCGCCCCCGCACCACCCACCCCCTCACCCGACACTTCCGAGAAGGAAACCCACCATGGCTGCCAACCGATCCACCGCCGACCGCCGCGCCCGAATAGAGGAGATGCGCCGCGCCGAGCAGGCCCGCGAGCGCCGCAACCGCATCCTCACCATCTCCGTCAGCGCCCTGGTGGTCGCGGGCCTCGTGGGCTTCGGCGGGTATGTGCTCAACAAGGAGAACAAGGAGCAGGAGCGGCAGGAGCAGGCCGCCAAGGCGCCCATCGAGGACGAGAAGTCCTGGGACGCCAAGAAGCTGGGCCGCAACCACGTCACCACGCCCGTGACGTACCCGATGAAGCCCCCCGTCGGCGGCGACCACGACCAGGCGTGGCTCAACTGCGACCGGGACGTCTACAAGAAGCCGGTGCCGGAGCGGCACGCGGTGCACTCGCTGGAGCACGGCGCCGTGTGGGTGACGTACTCCTCCAAGGCTCCGGCGGCCGACGTGAAGAAGCTGGAGGAGAAGGTCGGCAAGACGTCGTACTCCTTCATGAGCCCGGTCGAGGACCAGGCGGGCCCGATCATGCTCACCGCGTGGGGCAAGCAGGTGACGGTGGACGGCGCCGACGACCCGCGGGTGGACGCCTTCTTCACCAAGTACGTGCAGGGCCCGCAGACACCCGAGCCGGGTGCGGCGTGCACCAACGGGCTGGACCCGAAGTGAGCCGTACGCAGTGGGCGGCGCTCGCCTCGGTGGTGCTCGCGCTGCTGTTCGCCGGGGCGGCCACGGTCGCCTCGGCGCTCTCGCCGGAGCCCGCCCCGGCCGCCCTGGCGGCGCCGGCGGCGGACTCGGCGGACGCGGGCTTCGCCCGGGACATGGCGGTGCACCACCAGCAGGCGGTGGAGATGTCGTTCCTCGTGCGGGACCGCACGAAGGACGAGGAGGTGCGCCGGCTCGCTTACGACATCGCCAACACCCAGGCCAACCAGCGCGGGATGATGCTCGGCTGGCTGGACCTGTGGGGGCTGCCGAAGGTGGCGCCCGGGGAGGAGCCGATGTCCTGGATGGGCATGCCGTCGCACGGCCCCTCGCACGGGTCGTCGCACGGGTCCGGGCACGGCCCGGCCGGCGGGGACGGCGCGCTGATGCCGGGCATGGCCACGGCGGCGCAGCTCGACGGGCTGCGGGCGGCGAGCGGCCGGGACGCGGAGGTGCGGTACCTGAAGCTGATGACCGCCCACCACCGGGGCGGGGTGCACATGGCGCAGGGCTGTGTGGACCGCTGCCGGCCCGGGGTCGAGCGGGACCTGGCCCAGGGCATGGTCGACGCCCAGGAGTCGGAGATCCTGCTGATGGCGGACCTGCTGAGGAAGCGGGGCGCCACGCCGTAGCCCGGGTCCGTACGGCGTGGGGCGGCCGTCCCGGGTGCCCGGGGCGGCCGTCCGGCGGCGCAGCGGTCGCGGGGCGGTGGGGGCGCGGTGAGAATGGAGGCGCTCGGGGACCGACGTACGGCGCCTGACGGCGTTTTCGGAGGCAAGGAACCCCATGACCACCGCGAAGGACATCATGCACCCCGGAGCCGAGTGGCTCCCCTCCCACGAGACCCTCGACCGTGCCGCGCAGATGATGCGCGACCTCGACGTGGGTGCCCTGCCCATCGCCGACGAGAACGAGCGGCTCTGCGGCATCCTCACCGACCGCGACATCGTCGTCGGCTGTGTGGCGCAGGGCCACGACCCGGCCCGGGTCAGGGCGGCCGACATGGCCAAGGGCACGCCGCGCTGGGTCGACGCGGGCGCGGACGTGGAGGAGGTCCTCCGGGAGATGAAGGACCACCGGATCCGCCGCATCCCGGTGATCGAGAACAAGCGGCTGGTGGGCATGATCAGCGAGGCGGACATCGCCCGGCACCTGTCGGACGCGCAGGTCGCCGGCTGGGCCGAGAAGGTCTACGAGCACCGCCGCTGACGGCCGCGCCGCGGCCCTGGCGCCGCGGCCCGAGGGGCGTGACGCACACCGCGTCGCGCCCCTCGCGCACGCCGTCCCCCGCGCCGTCCCCCGCGCCCTCACCCACGCCCTCCCCCGCGCCTTCCGCCGCGCCCTCACCTGCGCCGCGACGGGACCGGGGGCACCACCAGGACATCGTGTCGCTCTGACGATTACACTGGCGGGGTGCCTCAACTACGCCTCGCCCTGAATCAGATCGACTCCACCGTCGGTGATCTCGCCGCGAACGCCGAGGCGGTCGTGCACTGGACCCGGCACTCCGCCGAGCAGGGAGCGCACCTGGTGGCGTTCCCGGAGATGGTGCTGACCGGCTACCCCGTGGAGGACCTGGCCCTGCGCTCGTCCTTCGTCGAGGCGTCCCGCAGCGCGCTGCGGGCGCTCGCGGCCCGGCTCGCCGCCGAGGGCCTCGGGGACCTGCCGGTGGTCGTCGGCTACCTCGACCGCTCGGAGACGGCCCAGCCCAAGTACGGCCAGCCGGCCGGCGCGCCGCGGAACGCCGCCGCGGTGCTGCACGGCGGTGAGGTGGTGCTGTCGTTCGCCAAGCACCACCTGCCGAACTACGGCGTGTTCGACGAGTTCCGCTACTTCGTGCCCGGCGACACCATGCCCGTGGTCCGGGTGCGCGGTGTCGACGTGGCGCTCGCCATCTGCGAGGACCTGTGGCAGGACGGCGGCCGGGTCCCGGCGGCCCGCAGCGCGCACGCCGGGCTGCTGCTGTCGATCAACGCCTCCCCGTACGAGCGCAACAAGGACGACGTCCGCCTGGAGCTGGTCCGCAAGCGCGCCCAGGAGGCCGGCTGCACCCTGGCCTACCTGGCGATGATCGGCGGCCAGGACGAGCTGGTCTTCGACGGCGACTCGATCGTCGTGGACGCGGACGGCGAGGTCGTCGCGCGGGCGCCGCAGTTCGCCGAGGGCAGCGTGATCCTGGACCTCGACCTGCCGGCCGCCGCGCCCGACGCCCCGGAGGGGGTCGTGGACGACGGGCTGCGGATCGACCGGGTCGTGCTGTCGCCGGAGCCCCTCCCGGCGTACGAGGCGGAGCTGGCGGGCGGCTACGCGGACCGGCTCGACGACGACGAGGAGGTGTACACCGCGCTGGTGGTCGGCCTGCGGGCGTACGCCGCGAAGAACGGTTTCCGCTCGGTGCTGATCGGCCTGTCCGGCGGCATCGACTCGGCGCTGGTCGCCGCGATCGCGTGCGACGCGCTGGGCGCGGAGAACGTGTACGGGGTCTCGATGCCGTCCAAGTACAGCTCCGACCACTCCAGGGGCGACGCGGCGGAGCTGGCGCGCCGCACCGGGCTCAACTACCGCACCGTGCCGATCGAGCCGATGTTCGACGCCTACATGGGGGCGCTGGGGCTGTCGGGCCTCGCGGAGGAGAACCTCCAGTCGCGGCTGCGCGGCACCCTGCTGATGGCGCTCTCCAACCAGGAGGGCCACATCGTGCTGGCGCCGGGCAACAAGTCGGAGCTGGCGGTCGGCTACTCGACGCTGTACGGCGACTCCGTCGGCGCGTACGGGCCGATCAAGGACGTGTACAAGACGACGGTGTTCCGCCTGGCCCGCTGGCGCAACCGGGCGGCCGAGGAGCGCGGCCAGACGCCGCCGATCCCGGAGAACTCCATCTCCAAGCCGCCCAGCGCCGAGCTGCGCCCCGGGCAGGTCGACACCGACTCGCTGCCGGACTACGACGTCCTGGACCGGATCCTGGAGCTGTACGTCGACCGCGACCAGGGCAAGGACGCGATCGTCGCGGCGGGCTTCGACGAGGAGCTGGTGGCGCGGACGCTGCGGATGGTGGACACGGCGGAGTACAAGCGGCGCCAGTACCCGCCGGGCACCAAGATCTCGGCCAAGGGCTTCGGCAAGGACCGGCGCCTGCCGATCACCAACCGCTGGCGCGAGACGACGGCGGGCTGACCCCGCGCCGCCCCCGCCAAGGGCGAAGGGGGCCTCCCGTGACCGCACGGGAGGCCCCCTTCGCCATGTCCTCTCCGGCTCCTCGCGCGCGTGGCGCCGGGCCGGGGCTCAGAGTGTGACGCGGGCGGCGATCGGCAGGTGGTCGCTGTCGGTGGCGGGCAGCGTCCAGGAGGCGACCGGCTCGACCCCCTTCACCATGATCTGGTCGATCCGCGCCATCGGGAACGCGGCCGGCCAGCTGAAGCCCATCCCGTCGCCCGCCGCGCCCTGCGTGGAGCGCATCTGCGAGGTCACCGCGTTCAGCGACCGGTCGTTCATGGTGCCGTTGAGGTCGCCCAGCAGCACGACCCGCTCCAGCCGCTCGCGGACGATCGCCTCGCCCAGGGCGTCGGCGCTGTCGTCGCGCTGGTTGGCGGTGAAGCCGGCGTTCAGCTTGACCCGCACCGACGGCAGGTGCGCGACATAGACGGCGACCTCGCCCTGCGGCGCGGTGACGGTGGCCCGCATCGCGCGCGTCCAGCCCAGCCGGATGTCCACCGGGCGGCTGTCGCTGAGGGGGTACTTGCTCCACAGGCCGACGGTGCCCTGGACGGAGTGGTGCGGGTACGCGTCGGCGAGCGCCCGCTCGTACGCCGGGACCATGCCGGGCTTCAGCTCCTCCAGGGCCACCACGTCCGCCCCCGAGCCGGCGACCTGGCGGGCCGTCCCGCCGGGGTCGGGGTTGTCGGCGTTCACGTTGTGGGTGACGACCATCAGGTCGCCGCCGGCGCCCGACTTGTCGGTGACGAGCCCGCCGAAGAAGTTGAGCCAGAGCACGGCGGGCAGCAGCGCGGCGATCAGCGCGGTCGCCGAGCGGCGCAGCACCGCCGCCACCGCGATCACCGGCACGAACACCCCGAGCCAGGGCAGGAACGTCTCGGTGAGGCTCCCCAGGTTGCCGACCTTGTTGGGGATCTGGGCGTGGAAGACCATCAGGAGCGCGATCAGCACGGCGCACACCGCGAGGAACGTCCCCCGGCGCCAGATGCCCGGGTCGCCGCGCCAGCGGTCGAGCGCCGACCGGACCCGGGATCCGGTGGGCCGCTGCTCCCGCGCGCTGCCGTTCCCCGTCTCCGTCACGTCCACCCGCGCCATACCGCCGTCCTCACTGCCTTGCTCGTCGTGCTCCGTCGTGCGCCCCCCGGCCCCGACCCTAGGGGATCGGGGGACGGCCGTACTGCCACGATGACGAAGAGCCCGCCCGGCGGGTTCCGGGGGCCGCGGGCGGAGCGCGCCCTGTGACAGAACGCGCACAAACGGCCCCGGGCGGGGCGCACGACGGCGTGAGCGGGCCCACTTCCCCCCACCCGGCACGAAGTGCCACCATGGACGTGGTCCGGGGACGCCGTCAGGGCGCCTCGAGATGACGAAGGAGCCGTTCCCCATGACGCTTCAGGCTGCCGCCACGCAGCCCGCCGGCAGCGGTAAGACGCTGTACGGCGGCAAGGGCACTCGCCGCATCACCGTCCACGACATCGCCGCCGCCAAGGAGCGCGGCGAGAAGTGGCCCATGCTCACCGCCTACGACGCGATGACCGCGTCCGTCTTCGACGAGGCCGGCATCCCGGTCCTGCTCGTCGGCGACTCGATGGGCAACTGCCACCTCGGGTACGAGACCACCGTCCCCGTCACCCTCGACGAGATCGCCATCCTGTCCGCCGCCGTCGTCCGGGGCACCCGGCGCGCCCTGGTGGTGGGCGACCTGCCCTTCGGCTCGTACCAGGAGGGTCCCGTACAGGCGCTGCGGTCGGCGACCCGGCTGGTGAAGGAGGCGGGCGTCGGCGCGATCAAGCTGGAGGGCGGCGAGCGGTCGCTGGCCCAGACCGAGATGCTGGTGCAGGCCGGCATCCCGGTGATGTCGCACCTGGGTCTGACCCCGCAGTCCGTGAACACCATGGGCTACCGGGTGCAGGGCCGGGGCGACGAGGACGCGCACCGGCTGCTGCGGGACGCCAAGGCGGCGCAGGACGCGGGCGCCTTCGCGGTGGTCCTGGAGCTGGTCCCGGCCGAGCTGGCCGCCGAGGTCACCCGGTCCCTGCACATCCCGACCATCGGTATCGGCGCCGGTCCCGGCACCGACGCCCAGGTCCTGGTGTGGACCGACATGGCCGGGCTGACCGGCGGCAAGGTGCCGCGCTTCACCAAGCAGTACGCCGACCTGCGCCGGACGCTCGGCGACGCGGCGCGGGAGTTCGCCGGCGACGTCACCGGCGGAACGTTCCCGCAGGAGGAGCACACCTTCCACTAGCCACTCCCGGTACGGACGACGGCCCGCCGACTTCCCCCATCGGCGGGCTGTCGGCCTTCCGGGCCGGGCGTAGCCTGGAAGAGGACTCGGGGGCATCCGACCCAGAACCCGCCGGGAGGCGGTGGACATGCCCGGGATCGTACGCAAAAACTTCGACTCCGCCGACGAGGTCCGCCCGTTCGAGGACGGCAAGGGCAAGCTCGACCTGGTGAACACGGAGAGGGGCCCGGTGGGCCGGGCCGTGTTCGAGCCGGGCTGGCAGTGGACCAAGCACATCGGCCCCATCGCCGGCACCGAGAGCTGCCAGGCGTCGCACGCCTGCTACGTCGTCGGCGGCCGGATGAAGATCGTCATGGACAACGGCACCGAGGAAGAGGTGGGCCCCGGCGACTTCTTCTCCGCCGAGCCCGGCCACGACGCCTGGGTCGTCGGTGACGAGCCCTGCGTCCTGGTCGACTGGGTGGGCTTCGGCGACTACGCCGTACGGTCCTGACGGGCCGCGGCGCCCCGCGCGACCGCCGCCGCGACCGCCGGGCCCACGGGTGATCCGTCGGCGGGATGTCGGTGATCCGTCGGCGGCGGGCGGGCCGGCGGCGGCCGCTGTCGGTGCGTTGTCAGTGGCGGCTGCTCTCATGGGGGCATGAAGCGATCCGACACCAACGCCGTCGAGGTACGAGGCCTCGTCAAGCACTACGGCGCCACCAAAGCACTGGACGGGGTGGACCTGGACGTCCGCCAGGGGACCGTCCTCGGTGTGCTCGGCCCCAACGGCGCCGGCAAGACCACGCTGGTCCGCTGCCTGTCCACCCTGATCCTCCCCGACGCCGGGACCGCCACCGTCGCCGGTTACGACGTGGTGCGCCAGCCCCGGCAGCTGCGCCGCACCATCGGCCTGACCGGGCAGTACGCGTCCGTGGACGAGAAGCTGTCCGGCTGGGAGAACCTGTACATGATCGGGCGGCTGCTCGACCTGTCCCGCAAGGACGCCCGTCGGCGGGCCGACGAGATGCTGGAGCGCTTCTCGCTGACGGAGGCCGCCAAGCGCCCGGTGATGACGTACTCCGGCGGCATGCGGCGCCGGCTCGACCTGGCCGCCTCCATGATCGGCCACCCGGCCGTGCTCTACCTGGACGAGCCGACGACCGGCCTCGACCCCCGCACCCGCAACGAGGTGTGGGACGAGGTCCAGCGGATGGTCGCCGAGGGCGTGACCGTCCTGCTCACCACGCAGTACATGGAGGAGGCGGAGCAGCTCGCCCACGAGCTGACCGTCATCGACCGCGGCCGGGTCATCGCCGGCGGCGGGGTCGACGAGCTGAAGGCCAAGGTCGGCGGGCGCACCCTCCAGGTCCGGCCGGTGGACGCCGCCCAGCTCCCCGCGATGGCGGCGGCGCTCGGCGAGAGCGGCCTGGCCGGCCCGGCGGGCGCCACGGCCGTCCCCGACGAGGCCACGCTCTATGTGCCGATCCTCAGCGACGAGCAGCTGACCGCGGTGGTCGGCCTGCTGGCGGCGCGCGGCTTCGGCATCGCGCACATCGGCACCCATCTGCCCAGCCTGGACGAGGTGTTCCTGGCCATCACCGGTGAGAAGACCACGCAGCCGGTGACCGACACGATCCCCGAGGAGGTCGCCGCGTGAGCACGGTGACGACGGCGCCCGCGAAGGGGCGCACCGACAGCACGGTGCCGGCGGCCTCCGGCGAGGGGCGCATCGGCCCGCGGGCCAACGCCCGGCACATCGGCGCCCTGGTCCGGCGCAACGCCCTGCAGATCAAGCAGGACCCGGAGTCGATGTTCGACGCCGTGCTGATGCCGATCATCTTCATCCTGCTGTTCGTGTACGTCTTCGGCGGCGCGATCGCCGGCAAGGGGCGGCTGGAGGACTACGTCAACTATGTGACGCCCGGCCTGATGGCGATGATGGGCATCAACATCGCCATGGCCGTGGGCACCGGGGTCAACGACGACTCCAAGAAGGGGGTGATGGACCGCTTCCGGACGATGCCGATCGCCCGGTCCTCCGTCCTCGTCGCCAAGATCGTCGTCGAGGTGGGCCGGATGCTGGTCGCCACGGCGATCCTGCTCGGCATGGGCTTCCTGCTGGGTCTGGAGATCAAGACCTCGGTGGTGGACCTGCTGGCGGCGGTCGGGCTGTCGGTGGTCTTCGGCGCCTCCCTGATGTGGATCTTCATCCTGCTCGGGCTCACCATGAAGACGGCGCAGGCCGTCCAGGGGGTCGCCATGCTCGTCCTGATGCCGCTCCAGTTCGGTTCGTCCATCTTCGCGCCGCCGACCACCATGCCGGACTGGCTCAAGACGTTCACCGACTACAACCCGCTGTCGAACCTCGCGGACGCCGCGCGGAACCTGATCAACGGCGGGCCGGTCGCCCACTCGGTGTGGATGACGCTGGCCTGGGCGGCGGGCATCACGCTGCTCACGGCGCCGCTGGCGGTGGCGCGGTTCCGCAAGCGGACCTGAGCCGCCGGCACCACTCGCCCAGCAGGGCGGCGGCCTTGTCGACGGTGAGGCCGCCGCCCTCGGCGCGGGCGGCGGCGCAGGCGGCGTCCCCGAGGGCGGCGCGGGCGGCCTCCTCGGCCGCCGCCAGGTTCTCCCGCTCCATCGGGGTGCGGTGGTAGGCGTCCGGCAGCACGGCGTCCTGCGCCCCCAGCAGCAGCGCCGCCGTGTGCGCCGCCTCGCCGCCCAGGCCGGCCAGCGCCCGGGCGGCGGTGACCAGATGGATGGCCGGCATGTGCGGCGCGATCATCATCGACAGCGGTTGCCCGGCGTACTCCAGGGCCCGCGCGGCCCCTTCGACGGCCCGCGCGTACTGGCCCTCGAGGGTGTCCAGCCAGGCGCGGATGCCGAAGGTGAAGCCGTAGAAGACGGACAGCGCGGCGGGGCTGAAGTCCTCGGCGAGCAGGTCCAGTTGGTCCCGGGCCTCCGTGGTGCGGCCGGTGCGGCCCAGGTGCAGCGCCAGGAACAGCCGTGCGGCGGGCACCGCCTCGTGCCCGGCTGACCGGCCCTCGGCGAGGACGGCGCGCAGGATCCGCTCGCCCTCCGCCCCCCTGCCGGTCTCGTTCAGCGTCCCGGCGTACCGGACGCGCAGCAGCGCCGACTGGGCCCGGGCCCCGAGCCGTTCGGCATGGCCCATGGCCGCCTCGAAGTCCGCGGCGGCGCCCTCGTACTCGCCGCGCCGCTCCCGGGCCTCGCCGCGCGCCGACAGCGCCTCGGCGATGCCCCACCCGTCGCCGATGTCCTGATAGATCTCCAGGCTCTCGTCGGCGTCGCGGCCCGCGTCCCCGGCCCAGTCGGCCCGGTTGGCCAGCACATTGGCCCGCATCTGGAGGGCCGTGCCCAGTTCCCAGCGCAGGCCGTGGGCCCGGCAGGTGTCGACGGTGGCGTCGAGCAGCCCGCGCAGCTCGTCGGCGTCGCCGGTCAGGAGCACGGCGTACCACCAGAGCGTCCCCGGCACCCGGCAGGTCTGCGGCAGCCCCGGGCGGTAGGCGCTCCGGATCCGGCGCGCCTCGGCCAGCCCCTCCGGGGTGGTCCAGCGCGACGTCTGATGGTCCATGCCCGCGAGCCGCACCAGCCGCACCCCGCGCCGCGCCTCCTGGAGCTGCTCGTCGCTCATCGGGGGCGGGCTGTCGGTGCACTGCTCCACCAGCGGGGGCGCCGGGGCGACGGGCTCGGCGAACGGGTCGGGGCCCAGCGCGGCGACCGTCTCGGACCAGTGCAGGGCGTCGCCGCGCAGGTCGCGCATGACCCAGTACCAGGCGAGGGACAGCACCAGGCAGAGCGCCTCGTGCTCGTCGCGGGCGGCGACGGCGCGGCGCAGCGCGGTGCGGAGGTTCTCGTACTCGCGCTCCAGGCGGGCGAGCGCGGCGGCCTGGCGCGGGCCGCGCAGCTCGGGGTCGGCGGTGCGGGCCAGCTCGCGGTAGTGGACGAGGTGGCGGTGCTCGGCGGCGGCCCGGTCGCCGGCCTCGGCGAGGCGCTCGGCGGCGTACTCGGCGACGGTCTCCAGCAGCCGGTAGCGCATGTCGCCGTCCGGGGCGGGGGTGGCGACGACGAGCGACTTGTCGACCAGCGACCCGAGCGCGCCGAGGGTGTCGGGGATGCCGCCGCCGCAGACCGCCTCGGCCGCGTCGAGGTCGCAGCCGCCGGAGAACACCGACAGCCGCCGGAGCACGGCCTGTTCGGGCGCGTCCAGCAGGTCCCACGACCAGTCCACGACCGCGCGCAGCGTCTGCTGCCGGGGCAGCACGGTGCGGCTGCCGCCGGTGAGGAGGCGGAAGCGGTCGTCCAGCCGGTCGGCGATCCGGCGCGGGGTGAGCATCCGCAGCCGGGCGGCGGCCAGCTCGACGGCGAGCGGCAGCCCGTCGAGGCGGCGGCAGATCTCGGCGCACGCCTCCGGGTCGTCGGCCACGTCGAAGCCGGGGCGGGCGGCGGCGCCCCGCTCGGCCAGCAGCCGCAGCGCAACCGGTTCCGGCAGGGGGCCGACCGGGCGCACGGTCTCCCCCGGCACGCCCAGCGGTTCGCGGCTGGTGGCGAGGACGGTGAGGCCCGGGCACTGCTCCAGCAGCCGTTCGGCGAGCCCGGCGGCGGCGGTCACCACGTGCTCGCAGTTGTCGAGCAGGATCAGCATGCGGCGCCGGGAGCAGTGCTCGGCGAGACGTACGAGGGGGTCGTCGGCCTCCCCGTGCCGCTCGGCCGCCCGCAGCTCCTCGGCCCCGGCGCCGCGCAGCACGGTCTGGCGCGCCCCGAGGGCGGTGAGCACCGCGTCCGGTACGGCGTCGGGGTCGTCCACCGGGGCGAGTTCGGCCAGCCACACCCCGTCGGGCCAGGCGTGCGCGCCGCGCTCGGCGGCCTCCTGGGACAGCCGGGTCTTCCCGGCGCCGCCGGGCCCGAGGAGCGTCACCAGGCGGGCGTGGGCGAGGTCGCCGAGGACGGTGGCGATGTCGTCCTCCCGCCCCACGAAGCTGGTCAGCCGCGCCCGCAGGTTCCCGGGCCGCCCCGGGGCGCCCCCGGCGGGCGGCGGGGGCACGGGCCCGGCGGGCGGCGGGGACACGGCGGCACGGGCGCCGGGACCGGGACCGGCCGTGCCCGAATGGGCCCCCGCGCCAGGACCGGCCGTGCCCGCACGGGAGCCCGCGCTCTCGTCCGGGGCGAGCAGCTCGGCGTGCAGGGCGCGCAGCTCCGGGCCCGGGTCGGTGCCCAGCCGGGCGGCCAGGTCCCGGCGTACCGCCTCGTAGGCCGCGAGGGCCTCCGCCGGGCGGCCCGCCGCGCGCAGCGCCCGGACGCGGAGCGCCTGGAGCGGTTCGTCCAGCGGGTGCTCGCCGCACAGCGCGGCCAGCTCCGGCAGCGCCTCCCCGGGCCGCCCGAGGTCGAGCAGCGCGGCGGGCCGCACCCGGCGGGCCTCCCTGCGGCGCGCCTCCCAGCGGGCGGCCTCCGCCGTACGGTCGGGCAGGTCCGCCAGGGGCGCGCCCCGCCAGAGGGCGAGCGCCTCGTCCAGCGCGGTGAGCGCCCCGGCCGGGTCGCCCTCCTCCCGCGCCCGTGCGCCCCGCGCCACCAGCCGCTCGAAGCGGTGCAGGTCGATGTCGTCCGGCCCGGCCGCGAGGCGGTAGCCGCCGTCCGAGGAGACCACCGCGGCCGGGCCGAGGGCCCGCCGCAGCCGCGCCACCAGGGCCTGGAGGGCGCCCGGCGCGTCGGCGGGCGGCGCGTCGCCCCAGACCTCGCCGATCAGCGCCCCGGCCGGGACGGTCCGCCCGGCGCGCAGCGCCAGGACGGTCAGCAGGGCGCGCAGCCGCGCTCCGCCGACCGGGACGGCCGAGCCGTCGGCGCGGTGGACTCGTGTGGGGCCCAGCAGGGAGATGCGCACCGCCCCATTGTCCTCGTCCCGGCCCGCGCGCCGCGTCCGGTACGGTCGGTCACCACCGGACCCGTCCACTCCCAGGAGCGCCGCCCATGGCCACCGCCACGTCCCGCCCCAGCGACCGGAGGATCAGCCCCGTCTTCCTCGGGATCGCCGCCGTGATGGCGGTCACCGGGTGGGCGGTGTGGACGGGCTTCTCGGCCAACGCGGGCCTCGCCGTCTTCCTGTTCGTGACGTCCGGGTGGATCGTCTCGCTCTGCCTCCACGAGTACGCGCACGCCCGCACGGCCCTGCACGGCGGCGACCTCACCATCGGCGCGAAGGGCTATCTGACCCTGAACCCGCTGAAGTACACGCACGCGCTGCTGAGCATCGTGCTGCCGGTGGTCTTCGTGATCATGGGCGGGATCGGTCTGCCGGGCGGGGCGGTCTTCATCGAGCGCGACCGCATCCGGGGCCGCTGGAAGCACAGCCTGATCTCGGCGGCGGGCCCGCTGACGAACGTGCTGTTCGCCGCGGTGTGCACCGCCCCGTTCTGGCTGGGGACCCTGGACGGCGTGCCGTACGCGTTCCGCTTCGCGCTGGCGTTCCTGGCACTGCTCCAGGTGACGGCCGCGATCCTGAACTTCCTGCCGGTGCCGGGGCTGGACGGGTACGGCGTGGTCGAGCCGTGGCTGTCGTACCGGGTGCGGCGCCAGGTGGAGCCCTTCGCGCCCTTCGGGCTGCTCGCGGTGTTCGCGCTGCTGTTCGTGCCGGAGGTCAACCACGCCTTCTTCGGGCTGGTCGACACGGTGCTGGCGGGCCTGGGCGTCCAGGACGCCGAGACGTACTGCGGGCAGGACCTCTACCGCTTCTGGCAGGAGCAGAACGAGGTGTGCCGGGAGATCGTCAGCGGCTGACCCTGCCGCGGCGGTGGTAGTACCAGGCCATGTTGGAGGAGACACCGGCGAGCAGCACCCACACGATGCCGAGCCACCTGCCCTGGGCGAAGGAGACCACCGCCGCGGCGACGGCGAGGACGCAGACGGCGAGGGCGTACAGAGCGAGGCGGGGCATGGGGGGCGGCTCCTGTCCGGGTACGGCGGGAAATAGTGCCCGACCAGTGTCCCCCATGCCCGGTGCGCGCCCGGCCCCGGCCGTCCCGGTCAGACGTCGGTGACGCGCAGGCCCGCGTGGACCTTGTAGCGGCGGTTGACCGAGATCAGGTTGGCGACCAGTGACTCCACCTGGTGGGCGTTGCGCAGCCGGCCCGCGAACACCCCGCGCATGCCGGGGATGCGGGAGGCGAGGGCCTGCACGACGTCGGTGTCGGCGCGCTTCTCGCCCAGCACCATCACATCGGTGTCGATCTCCTCGACGGTCTCGTCCTGGAGGAGCACCGCGGACAGGTGGTGGAAGGCGGCGGTGACCCGGGAGTCCGGCAGCAGGGCCGCGGCCTGCTCGGCGGCGCTGCCCTCCTCGGGCGTGAGCGCGTAAGCGCCCTTCTTGTCGAAGCCCAGCGGGTTCACGCAGTCCACGACGATCTTGCCGGCCAGCTCCTCGCGGAGCGCGGTCAGGGTCGCGGCGTGGCCCTCCCACGGCACGGCGACGATGACGATGTCGCTGCGCCGGGCGCACTCGGCGTTGTCGGCGCCCTCGACACCGGCGCCCAGCCCGGCCGCCGCCTCGCGGGCCCGCTCGGCGGCGCGGGAGCCGATGATCACCTTCTGGCCGGCGCGGGAGAGGCGGAGGGCGAGGCCGCGGCCCTGGTCGCCGGTGCCGCCGAGGACGCCGACGACGAGCCCGGAGACGTCGGGAAGATCGTACGGATCAGTAGTCATGGTCCCGACACTACGCGGCGGGCCCCCGGCCGGGAGAGGCGGCGGCGCCCGCCGGGCCCGGCCCGGGCCGCCCCGGGGCTGTTCGAAAACCGGTTGCCGAGGTCCGCGTGCGGCGCGAAGCATGGGCGGACGTGACTGTCAAGCTCTCCGCCCTGCTGCCCGACCTCTCCCCCTGGCGCTCGTCCCGGGACTTCCGGCTGCTGTGGGTGCAGGGGCTGATCGCGTACTTCGGCAGCTTCATGGCGATGATCGCCCTGCCGCTGCAGATCAAGGAGCTGACCGGCTCGCCGCTGGCGGTCGGGGTGATGGGCGCGGTCGAGCTGGTGCCGCTGGTGGTGTGCGGGCTGTACGGCGGCGCGCTGGCCGACGCGATCGACCGGCGCAAGGTCATCCTGGCCACCGAGGCGGGGCTCGGGCTGCTGGCGCTGATGCTGCTGGTGAACGCGCTGCTGCCGCAGCCGCTGCTGTGGCCGCTGTACGTGGTCGCCGCCGGTGTCTCGGCACTGGCGGGGCTCCAGCGCCCGGCGCTGGACTCGCTGATGGCCCGGATCGTGCCGCACGACCAGCTCACCGCCGCCGCCGCGCTGAACGCGCTGCGCTGGCAGCTCGGCGCGATCGCCGGACCGGCGCTGGCGGGCCTGGTCGTGGCGTACGCGGGGCACGCCCCCGCCTACGCGACCACGGTCGGCTGCTTCGTGGTGAGCGTGCTGCTCTGCCTGCGCCTGTCCCCCTCGCCGGCCGCGCACGACGCCGAGAAGCCGTCGCTGCGGGGAATCGCCGAGGGCGCGCGCTACGCCTGGTCGCGGCCGGTGCTGCTGGGCACGTACGCCGTCGACCTGGCCGCGATGCTGTTCGCCTTCCCCAACGCGATCTTCCCGTTCCTCGCCGAGGACCTGGGGGCGGAGTGGTCGCTGGGCCTGATGTACGCGGCGGGGTCGGTGGGCTCGGTGGTGCTGAGCCTGACCAGCGGGTGGACCTCGCGGGTGCGGCGGCACGGGCTGCTGGTGGTGTGCGGGGCGGCGGGCTGGGGCCTGTCGGTGGCGGCGGCCGGCTGGTTCTCGAACGTGTGGCTGGTGCTGCTGTGCCTGACGTTCGCGGGCGCGGGCGACATGCTGAGCGGTCTGGGGCGCTCCACCATCTGGAACCAGACCATCCCGGACGGGCTGCGGGGCCGGCTCGCGGGCATCGAGGTGCTGTCGTACAGCGTGGGCCCGCAGCTCGGCCAGGTGCGGGCGGGGGCGATGGCGGGCTGGACCGGTACGCGCCCGGCGATCTGGAGCGGCGGGCTGGCCTGCCTGCTGTCGGTGGGCCTGCTGGCGGCGGTGCTGCCGAAGCTGGTGACGTACGACGCGGAGACGGACGAGGACGCCCTGCGCCGCCGGGCGGCGTCCGCCGCGGGGACCCCGCCCGGCCCGGAGGACACCGGGACGGCGGGCCCCGGCGGTGGTGCCGGGGCCGCGCCGGGGGCGGAGGACGCCGGGGCGGCGCCGGGGGCGGCCCGCTCCTGACGCCGGGCCCCGGGCGGGTCACCGCCCGGGGGCCGCGTTCAGGCGGTGCCGCCCCCGCCGCGGGCGTCGTGCCACTTGGGGTCGTTCTCCCACTGCTGGTTGCGCTCCCGGGCGGTCTCCATGGCGTGGGACGCCTCCTCCCGGGTGGCGTACGGGCCGAAGCGGTCGGCCGCGCGGCACTCCGGGCCCTCCTCCACCGTCCCGTGCTTCAGGCAGTAGTACCACTCGCCCGGCTTGCCGGCCGTACGCTTCTTGAACAGGGCCATCTCCGCTCCTTCCCTCGTCGCAATGGTGCCCCCGGACGGCCTGGTTAGACTCGCTGACATGTCTGGCCAGTCGCTGCTCGTCCCAGGGGAGCTCTCCCCCGTCCGTTCCGTCCCCGGCTCCATCCGCCGCCCCGAGTACGTGGGCAAGCCCGCCCCGACGCCGTACACCGGGTCCGAGGTGCAGGACGCCGACACCATCGAGCGGATGCGGATCGCGGGCCGCATCGCCGCGCAGGCGATGGAGGAGGCCGCCAAGCACATCGCCCCGGGCGTGACCACGGACGAGCTGGACCGGGTCGCGCACGAGTTCCTGTGCGACCACGGCGCCTACCCCTCCACGCTGGGCTACCGGGGCTTCCCGAAGTCGCTGTGCTCGTCGGTCAACGAGGTCATCTGCCACGGCATCCCCGACTCGACCGTGCTGCGCGACGGCGACATCGTGAACCTCGACGTCACGGCGTACATCGGCGGGGTGCACGGCGACAACAACGCCACCTACCTGTGCGGCGACGTGGACGAGGAGTCGCGGCTGCTGGTGGAGCGGACCCGCGAGGCGCTGAACCGGGCGATCAAGGCGGTCCGGCCGGGCCGGCAGATCAATGTCATCGGCCGGGTCATCGAGTCGTACGCCAAGCGCTTCGGCTACGGGGTGGTGCGGGACTTCACCGGCCACGGGATCAACTCGTCGTTCCACTCCGGGCTGATCGTCCCGCACTACGACTCCCCGCACGCGACCACGGTCATCCAGCCGGGCATGACGTTCACCATCGAGCCGATGCTGACGCTGGGCACGCACGAGTACGACATGTGGGACGACGGCTGGACGGTCGTCACCAAGGACCGCCGGCGGACCGCGCAGTTCGAGCACACCCTGGTGGTCACCGACACGGGTGCGGAGATCTTGACGTTGCCCTGAGGCCGGGGATGGGTACTCCTTTACCGACAGACCGTCGGGAAACCAGTTGACTTAGGTATGCCTAAGTAGGATGATCGGCGGTAGTGGCGGTCCCGGCCGCCACCTTTCCGTACCCTCGGTCCCCGGAGGCCCGCCTTGGACGCCAGCGGCACCGTCACCCCCTTCTCCACGCTGATCCGCACCGCGTCGCACCAGCAGCACACGGAGGCGGAGAACTCCTCCTTCATGAGCGACCTGCTGGGCGGCCGGCTCGGTGTGGACGCCTACGCCCGCTACACCGAGCAGCTGTGGTTCGTGTACCGGGCGCTGGAGGGCGCCGCCACCGCGCTGCGGGACGACCCGGTCGCCGGGCCGTTCATCCAGCCCGAGCTGTTCCGCACCGCCGAGCTGGAGCGGGACCTGGCCCATCTGCGCGGACCGGGCTGGCGCGGGACGGCCGCGCCGCTGCCCGCCACCGCCGCCTACGCCGCGCGGGTCGAGGAGTGCGCCCGCACCTGGCCCGCCGGCTATGTGGCGCACCACTACACGCGGTATCTGGGCGACCTGTCCGGCGGCCAGATCATCCGTGACAAGGCGGAGCGGACCTGGGGCTTCGCCCGCAAGGGCGACGGCGTCCGGTTCTACGTCTTCGAGCAGATCCCCAACCCGGCGGCGTTCAAGCGGGGTTACCGCGAGCTGCTGGACCGGGTGGACGCCGACGACCTGGAGAAGCAGCGGATCGTCGACGAGTGCAAGCGCGCCTTCGACTACAACGGCGCGGTCTTCCGGGAGCTGGGCGCGGAGTTCCCGCTCAGCGCGTGACACCGCGCTCGTGACGGTCAGCGGCCGATCTGCCGGACCCGGCCGCCGAGTTCGATCGTGCCGTCGGGGCCGGGGGCGGTCAGCAGCTGCGACCCCCGGCCCTGCGTGATGTTCAGCGCCCGGCCGAGCCGCGCGGTGAGCAGCAGGGCCGCCGCGCCCGTGGCCTCGTCCTCGTCGATGCCGTCGCCCCGGCCGGGGAACGCCCGGGCGCGCACCCGGCCCGCCGCCTCGTCCTCCCACGCCCAGGCGTAGAGCCACTCCCCCGGCGGCGGCACCTCCAGCGCGTCGACCTCGGCGGCCGAGCCGTACTGGCGCAGCGTGCGCGCGGGCGCCCACTCGGGGCGGGCCGTGATCCAGGTGAACTCCCCGTCGTGGCGGGCCCACACCTCGCCCGCCGGCGGGTTCAGCACCTCCAGGTCGAGGAGCCAGGCGGCGCCGACGAGCGGGTGCCCGGCGAACGGCAGGCGCACGCCGGGCGTATAGATGTCGACGGCCCCGCGCTCGGGGTCGTCGACGAACACGGTCTCGCTCAGGCCCAGCTGCTTGGCGTACGCCTGCCGGGACGCCTCGTCGGGGCAGGTCCGTCCGTCGCGTACGACACCGAGGAGGTTGCCGTGGCGGCCGTCGCCCCCGCAGAAGACGGCGAGCACGTCGTGAGCAGTGGTCATCCCGGCATTGAAGCACGCGGCCCCGGGAGCGGAAGGCGGGATTCTGATCCGGGCGCCGGGACGCCCCGGTGCCCCGGTAGGGTTCGGACGGTCGTATGGGGGTCGAGGAGCAGAGGCAACCGATGAGAAGGCGGGTTCCGGGGCGGGTGGCGGCTGCGCTCGCGGCGGCGACGGTGCTGGCGCTGACGGCGAGCGGCTGTGTGACGGTCCACGGTGAGCGGGAGGTCGTCCCGGCGGCGACCAGGGACGAGGCCGCGCGGGCGCTGGCGGACTTCACCGAGGCGTACAACAAGGCCGACAAGGCGTACGACCCGGCGCTGGACGCGGGCCGGGTGACGGGCCCGCTGGGCGCCATCAACCAGGCCGGGCTGAAGTCCCGCAGCGTGACCAGCCCGGACGGCAACCCGTCGCACCGGCCGCTGGAACTCACCGACGCCCGCTATGCCATACCCAGGAAGGCCGGCTGGCCCCGGTGGTTCGTGGCCGACACGGACTCCAACCGGGACGCCGACCAGGGGGCGCAGGACAACCGCTGGGTGCTGGTCTTCGTCCGCAACGGGCCCGAGCAGCTGTGGGAGGTGGCCTACCTCCAGATCGTCGCGGCGGGGGCGCTGCCGGAGTTCGCGACGGACGCGGACGGCTGGGCCGAGCCGGCCGCGCCGGACGCCACGACCCTCGCGGTGGCGCCGAGGAACCTCAGCGAGGAGTACGCCACCTACCTGCAGAGCGGGCGCCCGGCGCACTTCACGGCCGGTCCGCACACCTCGCAGTGGCGGGACGAGCGGCGCAGCGTGGCGAAACGGCCGGGGCTGGCCACCCAGTTCGTGGACCAGCCGCTGGACACCGGCGACTTCGCCCCGCTGGGCCTGGCCACCGAGGACGGGGGCGCGCTGGTGTTCTTCGCCACCCGCTACTACGACCGCCAGGTGGCGGCGAAGGGGTACCGGCCGAAGGTGAACGCCGATGTGCGGGCCCTGATGACGGGCGAGGTCCGGTCCACCCTCACCAAGGAGTGGGTGTCCAGCCAGGCCGTGCTGGTGAAGCCGGCCGGCGCGACGGCGGACCAGGTGACCGTCCTCAGCCGCCTCCAGGGCGTGACGGCGGCGACGGGCTCCTGACCGCCCCGGCCCGAGAGCGGCCGTGTACTAGCGGCTGAGCGGCCAGGCCACCGAGTGGTGGTCGTCGTGTCCGTCGTACCGGTCGGCGTGGCGGGCGCACGCGTCGGTCAGCGCCTCCAGCAGGGTCAGCGGGTCCGGCAGCGGGTGCTCGGGGCCGCGTACCCAGTCGACACCGAGGTCACCGGGGAGCCGGGCGGGCGGTACGAGGACGTAGGAGCCGCGGCAGTGCCAGCGCAGCCCCGGGTGCTCGTCCATGGTCTCGGGGTGGCAGTCCAGCTCGCAGGGCCACCACTCGTCCTCGTCCTCGGGGGTGCCGCGGGTGGCGGTGAAGAACAGCATCCGGCCGTCCCCGGACTCGGCCACCGGGCCCACGTCGACGCCCTCGCCGAGCAGGCGCTCCAACGCGGCGCGACCGGCCTCCAGCGGAACGTCGAGGACGTCGTGGACCATGCCGGTCGCGGTGATGAAGTTGGCCTGCGGCTGCCCCTGGGCCCACCGTTCGATCTGCGCGCGGTCGGTGGTGGACTGGGTCTGCCAGGCGAAGGAGACGGGATGCCGGGCCGGGGTGGGACAGCCGATGCGCTCGCACGAACAGCGGTAGCCGACGGGGTGGGCGGCGGGGGCGAGCGGCAGGCCCGCGGCGGCGACGGCCCGGAGCAGGTCCTCGCGGGCCGGGACCTCGGCGGCGGCCTTCCTCGGACGCCGGCGCAGCCACTGCCCGAGTTTGTTCTCCGTGCCGCGGTAGCGGCCGATACCGTCGCCCATCTATCCCCTCACACCTGTGCCAGGCCCTGCGGTCCCTGCCATGGTCCCACCCTCGCGGGCGTTCGGTGACCGGAGTCCCCAAGCCGAGGGGGTGACCGGGCGCCCGGACGCCCCGGATCCGGTCGTTTCGCCCCGCTGTGCCCGCTTTGGCACCCCCGGGTGGTGCGCGGGCGCGTGAGGAGGTCCACGGCGGGGGCGCGGCCGGGTCGGTACGGGGGCGTGGCGTGGCCGGGGACGGCCACCGGTCAGCGGGGGGCGATCCCGCGCAGCGCGTACTCCACGAGCCGGTCCGCGTAGTCGTGGGTGAGCGGCCGGGTGCGCAGCAGCCAGCGGTGGGTGAGCGGGCCGACGAACAGCTCGGTGGCGAGGCGCGGGTCGATGTCCGGGCGGACCGCGCCGGCCTCCCGGGCGGCCTCCAGGCGCGTGACGTACAGCTGGAGCTGCGGCTCCAGCAGCTCCTCGACGAATCGGGCGCAGAGCTCGGGGTCGACCACGCCCTCGGCGGTGAGCGCGCGGGTGGGGCCGTCGAACTTCGGGTCGTTCATCTCGTCGACGGTGGCGCGCAGGACGTACTTCAGGTCCGCCTCCAGGTCGCCGCTGTCCGGGATCCCGGCACCGGCGTCGTCGCCGAGCGCCTCACTGGCCTGGACGCCCAGGTCGAGGAACGCCTCCAGGAGGACGGCCGCCTTGGAGGGCCACCAGCGGTAGATCGTCTGCTTGCCGACGCCGGCGCGGGAGGCGATGCCCTCGATGGTGGTCCGGGCGTAGCCGGCCTCGGTGACGAGGGCGAGGGCGGCGTCGTAGATCGCGCGGCGGGAGCGCTCGCTGCGGCGGGTGGAGTCGGGTGCCTTGGTCTCTGCCATGGCCTCAATCTAGCAGCGATACGAGGCGAGACGTATCGTCTCGAAAATGCTTGACAAGACGAGACGTCTCGTTCAGTCTTGGGCACATCGAAGAACACGGACCGACCAATCACAAGGAGCCCCAGCCATGACCCGTGGTGGAAACGGAAACCTGCTCGGCGTCGGCGGCACCCGCCGGAAGCTCTCCCGCGACGCCCTGCGCGGCAACGGCGGCGGCGCCCCCGGCCGGGGCACGGACCCGGCCGCCCAGAAGCGCGCGCTGCTGCGGAAACTGAAGGAGGGGCGTACGGCGCACGGCGGCTGACGTGCGCCGGCGTGAACTCACCCGTACGGCCCACTGCGCAACGGCTCCTCACGGCGCACCATGGCACCACGCACACAACCGTGCGCCTGCCGTCCGTGAGGAGCCTTCTTTGCCTCGTGACGCATCACCTCGCCGTTACCTGATGTGCCCACCCACGCACTTCCGGGTGACGTACTCCATCAACCCCTGGATGGATCCCGCGAAACCGGTCGACCTGCCGCTCGCCCTCACCCAATGGGAAGACCTGCGGGACCGGTACCTGTCGCTCGGCCACACCGTCGAGCTGCTGGAGCCCCGTTCCGACCTGCCCGACATGGTGTTCGCCGCCAATGGCGCCACCGTCATCGAGGGCCGGGTGCTCGGCGCCCGGTTCGCCTTCGCCGAGCGCGTCGCCGAGGCCGCGGTGCACCGGGAGTGGTTCCGGTCCCACGGCTTCACCGAGGTGCGCGAGCCGGACCACGTCAACGAGGGCGAGGGCGACTTCGCCGTCACCTCGGCGTACGTCCTGGCCGGCCGCGGCTTCCGGTCCAGCCCCCTCTCCCACGACGAGGCGCAGGAGTTCTTCGGCCGGCCGGTGATCGGCCTGGAGCTGGTGGACCCGCGCTACTACCACCTCGACACGGCCCTGTGCGTCCTGGACGACGCGGCCGGCGAGATCATGTACTACCCCGGCGCGTTCTCGCCCGGGAGCCGCTCGGTGCTGCGCCGGCTCTTCCCCGACGCGCTGATCGCCGGGGAGGAGGACGCGGCGGCGCTCGGGCTGAACGCGGTGAGCGACGGCCGGCACGTCCTGCTGCCGCAGGCGGCGGTGGGGCTGTTCGGGCCGCTGCGCGACCGCGGGTTCGAGCCGATCGGCATCGACCTGGGTGAGCTGCTCAAGGGCGGCGGCAGTGTGAAGTGCTGTACGCAGGAGCTGCGCGCCGTCTGACCGGTGCGCCGAGCGGCGGGGGCCGGTCCCGTGGTGCGGACCGGCCCCCTGCCGGTGAACCGGCCCCCGGCCTACTCCGCGGGCGGCGGCCAGGCGTCCCCCCAGGAGGCGTCCCGGGCCGCCCGGTAGAGGGCGCCGTGGCGCTTGGTCACCGTGTCGCGGCGCAGCCCGCCGTCCTCGGCGCACAGCTCCAGCAGCACCTGCCCCTTGCGGATCTGCGGCCTGCGGACCACCCGGGCCGGGGCGGGGACGACCGGGAACCGGGTCGCCACGACATAGGCGAACTTCTCGTCCTCGTACGCGAGCGAACCGCCCTTGACCTGCCGGTGCAGCGAGGAGCGGCTGACCCGGGCCGCGAAGTGGCACCAGTCGGCGCCCGGCTCGATGGGGCAGGCGCCGCTGTGCGGGCAGGGCGCGGCGACGGTCAGCCCGGCGGCGATCAGCCGGTCGCGGGCGGCGATGACCCGGGCGTACCCGTCGGGGGTGCCGGGTTCGACGATCACCACGGCGCGCGCGGCGCGGGCGGCCTCGGTGACGGCGGCGTCCCGGTCCTGCTCGGTGAGCTCGTTGAGCACGTACGAGACGGTGACCAGGTCGCTCGGCTCCACCCGGAGCGCGGTGCCGATCCGGGCGCGCTGCCAGCCGGCGTCCTTCAGGGCCGGGACGCCCGAGGCGGCGGCCAGTTCGCGGCCCAGCTCCAGGGCCGGCTCGGCCCAGTCCAGGACGGTGCTGCGGGCGGCGCCGTCCCACGCCTCGGCGACCGCCCAGCTCGCGGCGCCGGTGCCGCCGCCGAGGTCGGTGTGCGTGGCCGGCACCCACTCCGGGGCGGCCTCCCGCAGCGCGTCCAGGGCCGCCCGTACGGCCTCGAAGGTGGCGGGCATCCGGTACGCCGCGTAGGCGGCGACGTCCGCCCGGTCCCGCAGGACGGGCGCGCCGGTCGGGACGGTGCCGCGGTAGTGGGCGATGAGCCGGTCGACGGACTGGGCGGCCCGGGTCGGCGGAAGCCCGTCGAGCAGCCCGGCGAGGGCGCCGCGGAGGGCTTCCGGGGTGGAGGGGGAGGCGTTCACCGATCCATCGTAGGCGCGCGGACCGGCAGCGCGGCCGCCCCCTCCGGACCGGCTGCGGCCCCGCCCTCCGGAGCGACCTGCCCGGCCGGCTACGTCCGCGCCTGCGGTTCCTTGCCGTCCTTCCGCCATGGGCGGCACAGCCCCAGGAAGCAGGCGACGGCGCCCAGGCCGCACACCAGCTGGACGACGGCCATGGGCACCGCCGTGGCCTCGCCCGCGATGCCGACGAGCGGCGAGGCCACGGCGCCCACCAGGAAGGACGAGGTGCCCAGCAGGGCGGAGGCGGACCCGGCGGCGTGCGGGGTGCGCATCAGGGCCTGGGCGTTGGTGTTCGGCATGGCCAGGCCCATCGCGGACATCAGGACGAACAGTCCGGCGGCCACCGGCACCAGCCCCACCTCGCCGAAGACCCCGCTCGTCATCAGCAGCAGCGCGCCGGCCGCCAGGGTGATCACGACGAGGCCGGTGCCGAGGGCCTTGTCCAGGCTGACCCGTCCCACCAGCAGTTTGCCGTTGATCTGGCCGACCGCGACCAGACCGACGGAGTTGAGGCCGAACAGCAGGCTGAAGGTCTGGGGCGAGGCCCCGTAGATCTCCTGGATGACGAACGGGCTGGCCGAGATGTAGGCGAACAGGGCGGCGAAGGCGAGACCTCCGGCCAGCATGTAGCCGGAGAACACCCGGTCGGCGAGCAGTCCGCGCATCGTCCGCAGGGCCGCGCCGGTCCCGCCGCCGTGCCGCCGCTCGGGCGGCAGGGTCTCGCCGAGCCACTTCCACACCACCAGGGTGAGGGCCAGGCCGACCAGCGTGAGGACGTGGAACACCCCGCGCCAGTCGGTGACGCGGAGGATCTGGCCGCCGATGAGCGGGGCGATGATCGGGGCGACGCCGGAGATCAGCATGAGGGTGGAGAAGAACCGGGCCATCTCGACGCCGTCGTACAGGTCGCGCACCACGGCCCGGGCGATCACGATGCCCGCCGCGCCGGCGAGGCCCTGGAGCAAACGGAAGGCGATGAGGAGCGCCGGGTCGGGCGCCAGCGCGCAGACGGCGGTGGCGGCGACGTACACGAGCATGCCGATGAGCAGCGGGCGGCGGCGGCCCCATTTGTCGCTCATCGGGCCGACCACGAGCTGGCCGAGCGCCATGCCGGCGAGGCAGGCGGTGAGGGTCAGCTGGATGGTGGCGGCGGGGGCGCCGAGGGCCTGGGTGACCTCCGGCAGCGCCGGGAGGTACATGTCCATGGACAGCGGCGGCAGGGCGGTCAGGCCGCCGAGGACGAGGGTGACGAGCAGGCCCGTGCGCCGCGCGGCCACCGCTCGCGCCCCCGCGCCGGGGCCGGTGGGCGGGGCGGTGGCCGGGGCGGTGGCCTCGGTGGGTCCGGTCGGTATGTGTCCTGGCGTGCTGGGGCCGCTCTCCGGCATCTCGTCTCCTGTCCTCGGGGGCCGGGCCCATGGTGTCAGCTCGCCCGGGTTTGTTGAAACCTCAAAATGAAGGGGCGGGGGAAGACGCGGCTATACGGGCCGGAGGCCGGGGTCGCCCGCCTCCGTCACGAACGACGCGGCGGTGGTGACGGGCGCGCCGGGGGTCGTCACGGCCGGGACGGTGCGGAAGTCGGCGCGGGCCCGCTCGGGGGTGAGGGTGACGGTCACATAGCCGCGGCGGCCGTTGTAGAACTTGAGGTGCGGGTTGGCGCGGGTGAGGTCGTCGTAGTTGGCCGGGCGGTCGGCGCCGTCCTTGCCGCTGGCGATGGAGGTGGCGACGATCTCGGTGCCCACGGTCCGTGAGTCCGGGTCGTCGAAGTCGGCCTTGAGGTCGAAGGCGTAGCCGACGTGGACGTCTCCGGTGAGGACGAGGAGGTTGTCGATCCCGGCCGCCGCGGCGCCGTCGAGGACCCGCCGCCGGGAGGCGGGGTAGCCGTCCCAGGCGTCCATGGAGAGCTTGAAGGCGGGCCCCGGGACATTGCGCCGCTGGGCGAAGGTGACCTGCTGGGGGAGGACGTTCCAGGTGGCGGCGGAGGTCTTCCAGCCGTCCAGCAGCCAGCGCTCCTGGGCGGCGCCGGTCATGGTGCGCGAGGGGTCCTCGGACTCGGGCCCGGGGGTCTGCCAGCCGTCGCCGTACGCCTGGTCGGAGCGGTACTGGCGGGTGTCGAGGATGTCGAACTGGGCGAGCCGCCCGAAGCGGAGCCTGCGGTAGAGCCGCATGTCGGGGCCGGTGGGGCGCTGCGGGACGCGCAGCGGCTGGTTCTCCCAGTACGCGCGGTAGGCGGCGGCGCGGCGCAGCAGGAACTCCTCGGGCGGTACGTCGTTCTCGGGGGTGCCGCCCGCGTAGTTGTTCTCCGTCTCGTGGTCGTCCCAGGTGACGACGAAGGGGTGCGCGGCGTGCGCGGCCCGCAGGTCGGGGTCGGACTTGTAGAGCCCGTAGCGCAGCCGGTAGTCCTCCAGGGTGACGGTCTCGCGGTTGAAGTGGGCGGGCAGCCGGCGGTCGGTGTAGGCGCGGGCGCCGCCGGTGGCGTTCACGGCGTACTCGTAGAGGTAGTCGCCGAGGTGGAAGACGGCGTCGAGGTCCTCGTCGGCGAGGTGGCGGTGGGCCGTGAAGTACCCGTCGTGGTACGCCTGGCAGGACACGGCGGCCAGCCTCAGCTCCCCGGTGCGGGCCCCGGGCGCGGGCGCGGTGCGGGTGCGGCCGGCGGGGCTGATCCAGTCGCCGGCGCGGAAGCGGTAGTGGTAGACGCGGTCGGTGTCGAGGCCGGTGACGTCGACGTGCAGGCTGTGGTCGAACTCGGGGTGGGCGGTGGCCGTTCCGCGTCTGGCGACGCGGGTGAAGCGGGCGTCGTGGGCGAGTTCCCAGCGGACCTGGACGCGGCCCCTCGGCATGCCGCCGCCGGGTTCGTACGGGCGGGGCGCCAGGCGGGTCCAGAGCAGGACGGAGCCGGGCAGCGGGTCGCCCGAGGCGACGCCCAGGGTGAACGGGTCCTCGGTGATCCGGCGGGCGTCGGCCTCGGCGGCGTGGGCGGTGCCGGGCAGGTTCACCGAGAAGGCGAGCGCGGCGGCGGCCCCGGTGGCGGTGAGGAAACCGCGGCGGCCGAAGTGCCGTGCGGCGGCGCGCAGTTCGGGCGCGTGGGCGTGTGCGGGCGTCATGGACCCTCCCCTGGTGGCTGCTGTCCAGGGCATCCCAGCAGGGCGGCTTGTCGGGTACACAACATCCACATGTCGGCCGTATGAGTTCCGGGTGCCGGACTCTCCCGTACGCTGCGGCCCATGAGCGCTGTACGGAGGATCGCGGTGGTGACGGGGGCCGGCTCGGGCATCGGCCGGAGCGTGGCGCTCGCGCTGGCGGAGGACGGCTGGTCCCTCGCCCTGGCGGGCCGCCGGGCGGAGCCCCTGGCGGAGACGGCCGCGCTCGCCGGCGCGGACGACACCCTGTGCGCCCCGACCGACGTGACGTCGCCCGAGGCGGTGGCGGCCCTGTTCGCGGCCGTCCGCGACCGGTTCGGCCGGGTGGACCTGCTCTTCAACAACGCGGGCAGCTTCGCCGGGGGCGGTACGCCCGTCGAGGACCTGGACCCGGAGACCTGGCGCGCGGTCGTCGACGTCAACCTGACGGGGGCGTTCCTGTGCGCGCAGGCGGCGTACCGGCAGATGAAGGAGCAGGCGCCGCAGGGCGGCCGGATCATCAACAACGGCTCGATCTCGGCGCACGTGCCGCGCCCGCACTCGATCGCGTACACCGCGACCAAGCACGCGATGACCGGCCTGACGAAGTCACTGTCCCTGGACGGCCGCCCCTACCGCATCGCCTGCGGCCAGATCGACATCGGCAACGCGGCCACGGACATGACGCGCCGCATGGAGGACGGCATCCTCCAGGCGAACGGCGCGCTCGTGGCCGAGCCGGTGATGGACGCGGCCGACGTCGCCCGCACGGTGGCCCACATGGCGGCGCTGCCGCTGGAGGCGAACGTCCAGTTCGCCACGGTCATGGCGACGGCGATGCCGTACATCGGCCGCGGCTGACGCGGTCGCGCCCCCGGGCGCGTGGGGCTCGGCCGGGCGGGGCGCGGCCGGGCGGTGTCAGGTGCCCGTGAGGGGCCGCCGGTCAGGCACCCGCCAGGCACCCGCCAGGCACTCGCCCAGGTCCCCGTCAGGTACTCGCCAGGCACCCGCCGGGGCACCCCTCAGACACCCGCCAGGTACTCCTCAGGTGCCGAAGACGGCGGCCAGGTGGTCCGCCAGCGCCTCGGGGGCCGGCGGGTGGAGGCGGGCGCCGAGGTACCCGTCCGGGCGGACGACGAACGCCGTCGTACCCCCGCCGCCCGTCCCGTACAGCCGGGCGAACTCACCGCGGCCGTCGCGGTACACCGGCAGCGGCGCCACGCCGGGGGGCGCGGTGTACGGGGTGCCGCCGCCGAGCAGGACCAGGGCCTCCATCGCGCCGCGCGAGATCCGGTGCGCCACGTCCGCCAGCCGCCGCGCCACGGCGTGGTCCAGCTCGCCGTCCGCGTACAGCAGCAGCACGTGCTCCCGCTCCCGGAGCAGGTCGAACAGGCGCAGCGGGTAGGCGGCGGTGCCGGTGGCGAGCCCGCCGCAGTCCGGTGCCCGGTCCCCCGCCCCCGGCGCGCCGTCGGCCTCGGGGCGGTCCACGACGGGGCTGCCCCGGTAGCCGACGAGGAGCTGCGCCTCGCGGAGCAGCAGCGTCCCGGGGTCGGCCGGGTCCGGCCGGATGCCGTCCGTGGCGTGCCGGACGGTCCGCCCGACGACCTCCTCGCCGACGGGGCGGCGCTCGGCGTCGTAGCTCGCCAGCAGGGCGGGGCTCGCGGTGCCGCGCAGCGCGAGGGCGAGCTTCCAGGCCAGGTTGTACGCGTCCTGGATGCCGGTGTTCATGCCCTGGGCGCCGGTCGGGGGGTGGATGTGGGCGGCGTCGCCGGCCACGAAGACGCGGCCCTTCCCGTACCGGTCCACCAGCCGGTGGCTGATCCGGAAGACGGACGACCAGCGCATCCCCGACAGGGTGGCGGGCCGGGGTGCCAGCCGGTCCACGACCGCCTGGATGTGGGCGATCGTGGGCGTCGCGCCCGCCGCCCCGTCCAGCCCGTGCGCCACACCGCCCCCGCCCGTACCGGAGGCGTTCCGGCCGGCCGACAGCTCGGGCGGCACCAGCATCGACATCCGGTACCGGCCGGTGCCGGGCAGCGGGATGCACACCAGCAGGTCGTCGACGGCCCCGTCGGCGCCCCGGTGCGTGGAGCGCACGCCGTACCCGGAGGGCAGGTCCCAGTCGGCGACGACGTCGGCGAGCATGTACTCCTCGGGGAAGGCGCCGCCCTCGAAGGTCAGGCCGAGCGCCTTGCGGACGGTGCTGTGGGCGCCGTCGCAGCCGACGAGGTAGCGGCAGCGGACCTCCTCCTCGCCTCCGTCCGCCGTGCCGGGGGCGGTGCGCAGCCGGGCGGTGACGCCGTCCGCGTCCTGGGTGAAGGACTCCAGGGCGACACCGCGCTCGATGCGGGTGCCGAAGCGGGCGAGGAACTCCTCCAGGAGGCGTTCGGTCTCGTACTGGGGCAGCGCGGCGAAGCCGTACGGGACCTCGTCCGGCAGCGTCAGCTCGACCCGGGCCTGCTCGACGCCGTTGACGTACATCAGCTGTCCCCGCATCGGGACGGCGACGTCCAGGACGGAGCGGACCATGCCCATCCGGTCCCAGACCTCCAGGGTCCGCGGCTGGACGCCCACGGCTTTGGCGTACGGCATCCGCTCCGGGAGCCGCTCCACCAGCCGGCACGCGACGCCCCGGCGCCGCAGCTCGGCGGCGGCGGTCAGCCCGACCGGGCCGGCGCCCACGACCAGGACGTCCGTCCCGTGGCGGCCCGGGGACGTCATGCCTGGCCCGTCTCGAAGCGGTTCACCTTCCCGTCCTCACCGACCACGAACCGCCACGCCGTCCGCATCTCGCCCCAGGTGTCATTGCGGTAGCGCACGACGAGGGCGCGGCCGCCGGCCTGCTCGGTCTCGACGTCCATGTGCCCGCCCACCCCGAAGATCTCCTTCTCGGCCCACTGGCCGAGGTCCCGGTCCGAACCGTCGTCGGACATGGTGGCCCCGGGGGCGAGCACGGCCGCGAACGCGGCGCGGTCCTGCGCGTTGACCGCCCGGACGAAGGCCCGGACGGCGGGGTCGGTGAGCTGCTCCACGGGAATGGTCATGGAAAGTCCCTCTCGGTTCTACGGGCGCCGCTCGACGGCCCGCGCCACGTCCGCCAGGTCGCGCTCCACGGTTTTGGCCACCGCCCTGCGCCCGAGCCCGCCCAGGACCCGGGTCAGCACCCCGGCGACCCCGCCCGGGGGTCGGGCGGAGAACACCATGCGCACCGAGGTCTCCCCCGGCGCGACTTCCCGGAGCGTGAACTCCGAGACGTAGTGCGCGCCCCGCGACTCGGCCTCCACCACATAGCGGGACGGCGCCTGGCAGGAGGTCACGTACATCTCCTCGGCGGCCTCCTTGCCGAACATGCGCCGGGTCTCGATCCACCGCGTACCCGCCTGGAACGGCCCCTCGGTGAGCACCTCCACCCGGGTGACCCCGCTGAGGGTGCCGGGCATGCCGTGCAGGTCGGTCAGCGCCTCCCACACCCGCTCGCGCGGCGCGGCGACACGCCGCTCCACGGTGACGGCGGTGACCTGTGGTGTGCGGTCCATATCCGGATTGTCCCCGAACCCCCGGACCCGCGCGCCCCGAAGCCCGCGGGGGCCTCGGCCGCTGCGCCGCCTCAGTGGAGGAATTCGGGTGCCTGGTACGGGGCCCACCAGCTCGTCAGACCCCAGATCCCCAGGGCGACCGCGGCGACGGCGGCCAGGGCGGCGAGCCACGGGCGCCGGGACCGGCGCAGGGTCAGCGTCCAGAAGACGAGCGACACCAGGGCGCCCCCCGCGGCGACGAGCGGCAGGTCCACGTAGAGCACGCTGAGGTCCCGGTGCCGCCCGTCGAACCCGCCCTGCACATTGACCCTCGCCAGCGGCGCCCAGGCCAGCAGCGCCGCCGCGGCACCCAGCCCGGCGACGAGGAAAGCGGCCAGCCCCTTGATCTCTTCCTTCACACCAGGTCGGACGCCCCGGCCCTACGCCCAGTTCCCGAGCCGGCCGGCCGCTCGACGCGCGCCGCACCTGGCCGCGCCCCCGCGCGGCTCCTCATTCCTCAGGGCCCGCCCCAGGTCGTCCTGGTAATGGCAGAGCAGGTCTTCGAGCTGCCCGCAGCTCAAGCCCCAGAACTCGGACGGCAGCTCGTACTTGCCGACGGTGCGGCGCCCCTGGGGGAGCACGATGCCCAGAGCCGCCACGCCCTGGGCGGTACCGGAGTGCAGGTGCACGACCTTGGGTTCGAGCCCCCGCCACGCACCGATCCAGCGGGCCATGTCGTAGACGGTCAGCGGTCCGGCATCGGGGACGCCGGCCACGATCCCCCCGACGAGAGCGTGCAGTTCCTCGAACGTACGCGCCTCCCGGATGTCGTCCAGGCGCTCCAGCAGCCCGTCCCGGCACGGACCCAGCGTGCGCGTGTCACTGCGCCTGCGCATGTGGGAGTGCTTCCTCCCGGGTGGGACCCTGCCGTACCCGGCGAAGGCGACGGCCTCACGGAGCGTCCCGAGCGCGCGGAAGGCGTCGAGCTCGGCTTGCCCGGCCCCCGGCCACCAGCTCTCGAAGTCCGCCACGATCCGGAGGAAGCCCTCACAGGCCCGCACGCCCGGACGTTGAGTCATACGGCTCAGCCTAGGGACGCCCCTGAGGGCCCGGGACTACTTCGGGGAAACGCACGTCCCTGACGGACCGCGGGCGCGCCCGAAAGGGCGGGAGGGGCAGACGAGTCGGGCTGTACGCCGGGTTCTGTGCCCCGGGACCTCGCGGTCGCCGGGGTGACGGCCATCCATCTAGGACCGGCGTTGCCGCCGGCCTCGTGCGGTCTACCCGCGGACTCGGGCGGGCAGCCCTCGAACGTCCGCGCAGGGACACCGGGGTGTCCCCTCTTGACCTTGCTCCGGGTGGGGTTTACCTAGCTGCCCAGGTCACCCTGGGCACTGGTGGTCTCTTACACCACCGTTTCACCCTTACCGAGGGCCGAGGCCCCCGGCGGTCTGTTTTCTGTGGCACTGTCCCGCGGGTCACCCCGGGTGGCCGTTAGCCACCACCCTGCCCTGTGGAGCCCGGACGTTCCTCGGGGAGATCCGGGGATCTCCACGCGGCCGCCCGCCCGGCTCGTCTGCCGTGCGGACCATGGTACCGGCCGGGCGGTCAGAGGAAGTCCGCGGTCTCCAGGTCGAACCCGAACGGCTCCGGCAGCGGCAGCGGCTTGCCGAACGGCATCGTGACGACCTGGCGGTAGTCCTCGCCCTCCGGGTCGCTGAACAGCGTCACCGAGGCCCCCTCCCGGTCGACCAGCAGGTACAGCGGGATACGGCCCCGGGCGTAGCAGCGCCGCTTGGTCTCCCGGTCCCGCTGCGGGCGCGTGGAGGTCACCTCGGCCACCAGCGCCACACCGTCGCACGGCATCCAGGAGTCGGCCCCGCGGAACAGCCGCAGCTCCGCCGGGGCGAAGGTGGCGTCCGGGATGACATGCGTCGTGGGGCACGAGCCCCCGCTGGGCAGTTTGAGGCCCTTGTTGCCCGAGACGTCCATCTCGGTCAGGGACCGCCTGATGACCTGCCTGACGATCAGGCTGTTGTAGTCCTCGTGGTCCCCGTCCGGCGGCGGTGTCACGACGATCTCCCCCTCGATCAGCTCGGCCCGGAAACCCTCCGGCGTCTCCAGCGCCAGGAAGCCCTCCAGCAGGTCGTCCGCCTGCGTGAGCGGTGCATGGGCCATCGCCGTCATGTCACGCCCCTTCCTCGGTCGCTCGTCAGACTGGGACATCGCCGGGCCGCCCGTCCGTGAGATGGGAGTCGTTCCCTCGATCGTGGCACAGGTTCCCGGGGGCCCGCGGGATCACGGTTGACCTTGCCGCAGCGTCAGCGTTTCTACTGGGGCCATGCGGATCGGAGAGCTGGCCGGACTCGTCGGCGTCACCGCGCGGGCGGTGCGCCATTACCACCACCTCGGGCTGCTGCCCGAGCCCCGGCGGCTGGGCAACGGCTACCGGGACTACACGCTGCGGGACGCGGTGCTGCTCGCGCGGATCAGGCGGCTCACCGAGCTGGGGCTCGGGCTGGACGAGGTGCGCGACGTGCTCGCGGACGACGCCGACGCCGAGCTGGTGGACGTCCTGGAGGAGCTGGACGCCGACCTGGCCCGGCAGCAGGCGGTGATCGCCGCGCGGCGGGAGCGGCTGGGCGTGCTGCTGGAGCGGGCGCGGGCGGGCCGGCTGCCCGCGGAGGGGCCGGTGTCGCCGGGGCTGGCGGAGCTGTTCGCGGACATGGCCGCCGCGTCGGCGCGGCTGCCGGGGCCCGAGCCCGCGATGGCCGCGCGGGACCGGGAGATGCTCTCGCTGCTGGAGACGGTGATGCCCGAGGAGGAGGGGGCCAGGCTGATGGAGACCATGCGGGCGGTGGCCGGGGCGCCGGGCGCGCTGGAGCGGGCGTACGAGGTGTACGCCCGGCTCGACGCGCTCGCGGACGCGCCCGCCGACGACGTACGGGTGGAGGAGACCGCGCGGGCGCTGGCGGAGCTGCTGCCGGACGAGGTGCTGGCGGGCGGGCCGGAGGAGCTGGACGAGGAGGCGCTCGGGGTGTTCTTCGCGGACTTCTCCCCCGCCCAGGCGGCCGTCCTGCGGCGGGCGCTGCGGATCGTCGCGGGGCGTGCGCGGTGAGGCGGGTGGTGCGGGGCGCGGCGTACGCCCTGCTGCCCGCCGAGGTGGTGCTCGCCGTGTGCCTGGTGGCCGGGGTGCGGATACCCGGGGCCGTCGTGGTGGGCGCGGAGGCGGCGGTGCTCATGCTGCTGGGCGCGGAGGTGTGGCTGTACGTACGGCTGCGCCGGCGCGGGCTGAGCGGCCGGGAGGCGCTGCGGGTGCTGGTGCCGGAGCCGGTGGTCCGGCTGGTGGGGCACGAGCTGCGGCTGATGGTGAGCCTGGTGCGCTGGGTGGCGCGCCGGCCGGACGGAGCGGGGCGGGCGGGGACGGAGGCGTTCGGGCACGCCCGGGACCAGGCGGCGTACCTCTACGGCTTCGCGTTCGTGTGCGTGGTGGAGACGGTCGGGATGTCGTTCCTGCTGGCGTCCTGGCCGGTGGTGCACGCCGTGGTGCTGGTGCTGGACGTGTACACCGTGCTGTTCGTGCTGGGGCTGCACGCGGCCTCCGTGACGCGCCCGCACCTGGTGGACGGCACGGCGGTGCGGGTCCGGCAGGGGGCGCATCTGGATCTGGCCGTCCCGCTGGAGCGGATCGCCGCGGTCCGGCTGGAGTCGCGGTACACCCACGAGAAGGCGGACGGGGTCCTGGACCTGCCGGTGGCCTCCCGGACGTCGGTCACCTTCGAGCTGAGCGAGCCCGTCACGGCGGTACGGCTGCTGGGCCGGCGGGACGCGGTGCGTACGGTGCGGTGCCACGCGGACGACCCCCGGGCGTTCGTCGCGGCGGTGGATGCGGCACTCCGCGAGTCGCGTTTGTACGCTGGCGCGGGGCCGCACCCCCGCTCTCGTACGTACTGAAGGAGATCCACCGTGCTCGTGCTGTTGCCGCCCTCGGAAGGAAAGGCAGCGTCGGGGAGCGGCGCGCCGCTGGAGCCGGGGTCCCTGTCGCTGCCCGGTCTCGCGGCGGCGCGGGCGGCCGTTCTGGAGGAGCTGGTGGAGCTGTGCTCCGGCGACGAGGAGAAGGCACGGGAGGTCCTCGGGCTGAGCGAGGGCCTGCGCGGCGAGGTGGCGAAGAACGCGGGGCTGCGGGAGGCGGGCGCCCGGCCGGCCGGGGAGATCTACACGGGTGTCCTCTACGACGCGCTCGGGCTGGCGACGCTGGACGCGGCGGCCCGGGAGCGGGCGCGGGAGTCGCTGCTGGTCTTCTCCGGGCTGTGGGGCGCGGTGCGGGTGGACGACCGCATTCCGTCGTACCGCTGCTCGATGGGGGTGAAGCTGCCGGGGCTGGGGGCGCTGGGCGCGTACTGGCGTGCGCCGATGGCGGCCGTGCTGCCCGAGGTGGCCGGGGACGGGCTGGTGCTGGACCTGCGGTCGGCGGCGTACGCGACGGCGTGGCGGCCGAAGGGCCCGGTCGCGGCGCGGACGGCGACGGTGCGGGTGCTGCACGCGCCGACGCGGAAGGTGGTCAGCCACTTCAACAAGGCGACCAAGGGCCGGATCGTACGGAGCCTGCTGGAGGCGGGCGCGGTGCCCGGGTCGCCGGCGGAGCTGGTGGAGGCGCTGCGGGACCTGGGGTACGCGGTGGAGACGCCGGCGGCGGGGAAGCTGGACGTGCTGGTGGACGAGATCCACTGACCGCCGTTGCATCATGCGCAACGTGCGTTGCGGGTGGTGCTGCACCCGGGCAGGATGGGCGCATGACTGCCGCCCCGTCCGTGCTGGACCATGCCCCCGTCCTGCCCGTGGTCGTCCTGGAGGACGCCACCGACGCCGTACCGCTGGCCCGCGCGCTGGTGGCGGGCGGGCTCCCGGCCATCGAGGTGACGCTACGGACGCCCGCCGCGCTGGACGCGATCCGGGCGATCGCGGCGGAGGTGCCGGGCGCCGTCGTGGGGGCGGGCACGGTCGTCTCGGCGCGGGGCGCGGCGGACGCGGTGGACGCCGGGGCGCGGTTCCTGGTCAGCCCCGGCTGTACGGGCGGGCTGCTGGACGCGCTGGACGCGTCGGGCGTGCCGTACCTGCCGGGCGTCTCGACGGCCTCGGAGGTGCTGGCGCTGCTGGAGCGGGGGGTGTACGAGATGAAGTTCTTCCCCGCCCAGGCGGCGGGCGGCACGGCCTACCTGAAGTGCCTCGCGGGTCCGCTCCCCGGGGCCCGCTTCTGCCCGACGGGCGGCATCACCCCCGCGTCCGCCCCGGCGTACCTGGCCCTGCCCAACGTCGGCTGCGTCGGCGGCACCTGGATGCTCCCGCCCGACGCGCTCGCGGCCCGCGACTGGACCCGGGTGGAGTCCCTCGCCCGCGAGGCGTCCGCCCTGCGGGCCTGACGAGCCGCGGCGCGGTCAGGGGGTCATCGCCTCGACCATCCAGGTGAAGAGGCGGATGCCCACGACGGAGGCGGCGATCGACGCCACCGCGACGGCGATGGCGAGGTACGCGAGGAACAGCAGCGCGCAGGACCGGCCCCGCGCGGCCTCCACCGCGGTCCCGTCGTCGTTCGCCTCCTCCTCCGGTGTCACCCGAACTCCACGTCCAGGTGGTCACCGACCGGGCGGTAGCCCAGGCGCTGGTAGAGCGCCGTGCTGGTGGGGTTGGCGACGTCGGCGAAGAGGAGCACCTGGCCGGCGCCCGCGGCGAGGGCGGCGCGGCTGACGGCGGCGGTGAGCGCGCCGGCGTAGCCCCGGCCCCGCAGGGCGGGCGGTGTGTAGACCGGGCTGACGCGCGACTGCCCGGCGACGGGCGGGGAGTGGGCCGCCAGGGACACCGCCCGGCCGGCCACCTCCCAGAGGTACAGCACCCCGTCCGCGACGCGCCGGGCGACCTGGGGCGTGCGGTCGGCGGTGGGGTCCTCGCCGATGTCGGCGGCGAACGCCCGCATCCACCCGGCGGCGAGCGGGACGTCGGCGGCGGTGGCCCGGCGGGCCCCGCCGGGCGGTGCGGGGTCGGGCGGGGTCAGGTCGCCGAGGCGGAACAGCCGGGTGCGGTGGGCGGCGCGCCACGTCCCGCCGCGCGCCGTCCACGCCTCGGCGAACGCCCGCGCGGGCCCCTCGCCGCCCTGCACGCCCGGTAGGTCACCGGTGTACGCCGCGCGCAGGGCGCCGGCGAGCCGCGCCGCGGCCTCCTCCGGCATGGGGCCCAGCAGCGGGGCGCGGGGCGGCGTCCGGACGAAGGCGCCCGCCACGGGCCCGCCCCCGTCGGCGCGCCACCAGCCGAAGGCCGCGCTCCCGGCCCCGAGCGCCCCCGCTCCATGGCGCCGCACGGTGTCGGCGACCGTCAGCAGCGCGGTGCTACGGGCCGGGTCGGCCGCGAGGTACCCGCCCGCGTGGCGGTGGAACTCCTCGGCGTCCCCGGTGAACCGCCACCCCCCGGCGGCGTTCACCGCAGGTGCGCGGTGTCGTTCAGCAGCCGTACCGAGGCGTTGCCGTCGCGGTAGTAGGCCACCGCCGAGAGCGAGGCCGCCGACAGCTCCATGCGGAACAGGGACTCCGGCGGGGCGCCCAGGGCCAGGCGGACCAGGGTCTTGATGGGCGTGACATGGGTGACCAGCAGCACGGTGCGGCCCGCGTGGCGGGCGGTGAGGCGGTCGCGGGCGGCGGCGACCCGGCGCGACACGGCCGCGAAGGACTCGCCGCCGGTGGGGGCGGCCTTCGGGGAGGCCAGCCAGGCGTCCAGCTCGTCCGGGTACCGCTCCCGTACCTCCGCGAAGGTCAGGCCCTCCCAGGCGCCGAAGTCGGTCTCGCGCAGGGCGTCCTCGATCCGCACGTCCAGCCCGAGGCGGGCGGCGACGGTGGCGGCGGTCTGGCGGCACCGGGCGAGCGGGGAGGAGACGATCTCCTGGACGGTGCCGCGCGCCGCGAGGACGGCCGCGACCGCCTCGGCCTGCCGGCGGCCCACCGGGGAGAGGTCCGGGTCGGTGCCGCCGCTGCCCGAGAAACGCTTCTCCGGGGTGAGCGCGGTCTCGCCGTGCCGCAGCAGCACGAAGGTGGCGGGCGCGCCCAGGTCCGCGGCGGCGGCCCAGCCGACCGGCGGCGCGGTGGCCGCTCCACGGCTCTCGGCGGCGGCTGCGCCCACCCCGGCGAGCGGGTCGCCCCCGCCCGCGGCGCCCGGGGCACCGAGGGCATCGGGCGCCGCCGAAAGCTCCGTACCGGCCGCCACGGAAAGAGCGTCAGGAGCCGACCGCTCCGTACCGCCACCGGGGGCGTCGTCCGGGCGGGTGGCCGCGAGCGCGGCGCGGGCCCGGGCGGCGCCGGCCGCCGCGTCCCCGACCACCCGGGCCGCGTCCGCGTCGGAGGCGGACGCACCGCCCGCGCCGAGGGCCGCCGCCGAGGCGGAGGGCTGCCACTGGCCGCCCCGCTTGCCCGCGTCCATCGCCTCGTTGGCGAGCCGGTCGGCGTGCTTGTTCCGCTCGCGCGGGATCCACTCGTAGGTCACCCGCGACGGCGGGAAGACCCGCGCCGCCTCGGCGGCCAGCGGCTTCATGTCCGGGTGCTTGATCTTCCAGCGCCCCGACATCTGCTCAACCACCAGCTTGGAGTCCATACGGACCCTGACCGTCGCGTCGGGCGCCAGCTCCCGGGCCGCCCGCAGGCCCGCCACCAGGCCCTTGTACTCGGCGACGTTGTTGGTGGCGACCCCGATGTACTCGGCGGTCTCCACCAGCGGCTCCCCCGACACCGGGTCCAGGACGACCGCCCCGTACCCCGCCGGTCCCGGGTTGCCCCGCGAGCCGCCGTCGGCCTCGACGACCAGTTCCCGCAGGTCCGGCATTACAGCCCCGACTCGGCCGTACGCACCAGGATCCGGCGGCAGTTCTCGCACCGGACGACCGTCTCGGGCGCCGCCGCCCGGACGTCGTTGACCTCGGTGATGTTCAGCTCGATGTGGCAGCCCTCGCAGCGGCGCTGGTACAGCCGCGCCGCGCCGACGCCGCCCTGCTGCTCGCGGATCTTCTCGTACAGCTTCATCAGGTCGCCGGGCACGGAACCGGCCACCAGCCCGCGCTCCTTGGCGACCGACTCGGCCTCGCCGTCCAGCTCCCGGGTGGCGGTGTCCCGGCGCGCGACCGCGTCGTCCACCTTGGCCTGGACGGCGGAGACGCGCTCGGTCAGCTCGGCGACCCGCTCCTGGGCGGACTCGCGGCGCTCCATGACCTCCAGGACGACGTCCTCCAGGTCGCCCTGGCGCTTGGCCAGCGAGACGATCTCCTTCTGGAGGTTCTCCAGGTCCTTCGGGGAGGTGACGGCCCCGGAGTCCAGCCGCTGCTGGTCGCGGACGGCGCGCTGGCGCACCTGGTCGACGTCCTGCTCCGCCTTGGTCTGCTCGCGGGCGCAGTCGCTCTCCTCGGTCTGCGCGGCGACCAGCAGGTCGCGCAGCTGGGAGAGGTCCTTGTTCAGCGACTCGATCTCGGCGTGCTCGGGCAGCGACTTGCGCTTGTGGGCCAGCTGCGACAGGCGTACGTCGAGGGCCTGGACGTCGAGGAGGCGGATCTGGTCGGCGGGCGCGGCGTTCAGTTGGGGGCTCCAGAAGAAGAGTGGTGGGACCACGGGTCGGTGACCGTCTTCGAGACGTGGACCCGCAGGCCCCAGCCGTGACGGTCGGAAATCTCGTCGAGCTGCGCGGCGGCCAGCTCGCACCAGGGCCACTCGGTGGCCCAGTGGGCGGCGTCGACCAGCCCCAGGCCGGTGTGCTGGGTGGCCTCGGACACGGGGTGGTGGCGCAGGTCGGCGGTGAGGAAGGCGTCCACGCCGGCGGCGCGGACCGCGTCGAAGAGGCTGTCGCCGGAGCCGCCGCTCACGGCGACGGTGCGCACGGTCGCGTCGGGGTCGCCGGCGACGCGGATGCCCTGCGCGGTGGCGGGCAGCCGCTTCGCGGCGCGGGCGGCGAAGTCCCGGAGGGTCTCCGGCGGGTCGACCTGGCAGATCCGGCCGAGGCCGGTCTCGGGGACGAGCGGGCCGGTGACGCGCAGATCGAGGGCGCCGGCGAGGGCGTCGGACACGCCGGGGTCGGCGGTGTCGGCATTGGTGTGCGCCACGTGCAGCGCGATGTCGTTCTTGATCAGTGTGTGCACGACCCGGCCCTTGAAGTGCCCGGCCGCGACCGTCGTCGTCCCCCGCAGGTAGAGCGGGTGGTGGGTGACGATCAGGTCGGCGCCCAGCGCGACCGCCTCGTCGGCGATCTCCCGCACCGGGTCGACGGCGAACAGGACCCGGGTGACCTCGGCGTCGGGATCGCCGCAGACGGTGCCGACCGCGTCCCACTGCTCGGCCCGCTCGGGGGGCCAGAGGGCGTCGAGCTCGGCGATGACTTCAGACAGACGGGGCACGGGGGAAAGGCTACCTGGCCCGCCCTCGCCCCCGTACCCGCGCCGGGGCCGCCCCCCCTCCCCCGCGCGGTGGCGCGGGGCGGCAGCACACGCGCGCGTGCCGGGAGAGGCGAATCGGGACATCGCCACGCTTATAGGTGAAGCGCGGAAGCTCTCGTTGTTCGGCAGGGAGTGCGAAAACTAGCTTCTGTCGCCGGAGGTGACGAATCGATGACAGCCTGTGCCATCGAGACCGCCGCGGAGGACCGCGGCGCGGTGTCGCGTGCGGGTTTCACGATCGCGGCCGACGGTGCCTACGCGGCGCGGCTGGCGGGTGAGGGCGAGGCGCTGTACCCGGAGCGGTGGACGCTCGACGGGCCCGAGCCCTACGCGGTGCCGCTGCCCGCCGCCCAGCCCGAGGATCCGCACGCGCAGCTGCTCCCGCTGGTGGACGGGCGGGTGCTGATCGGGCGCCGGACGGACGGGCGCTGGGTGTTCTCGCTGCTGTACCCGTCGGGGCCGCGCACCGGGGAGCTGCCGCTCGGCGCGGTCGGGTCGGCGGAGCTGAGGCTGCTGCCGCCGTCGCCGGACGGGGCGCGGGCCTACGCGCTGGTGGCCGGGGAGCGCTCGACGGGGATCTGGCTGGTGGCGGGCGGGGCGTCGGGCGGGCCCGAGCGCGTCGCGGAGGTCGGGGGGCACTGCACGGGCGGCGCGTGGCTGGACCGGTCGGGGCGGATGCTCGTGGTGGACCGGCGGGAGGCCGGGGGCGGTCCGGTGAAGTCGGTCGCCGTCGACCTGGGGCGGGGCGGCGAGGTGACGCCGCTGCTCCAGATCACCGAGGACAGTGACGACCGGGTGCTGCTGGCGGATCCGGACAGCGGGCTGCTGCTGATCCGGTCGGACGCGCCGTCGCCGGGCCACCACCGGCTGGGCTGGGGGGTGCTGGGCAGCACGCTGCCGGTGCGCTTCCCGGAGTGCCTGCGACTGGGCGACGCGGCGGTGACGCCGTTCGCGATACAGCCGGGGCAGAGCCTGACCCCGGAGGCGTCCGCGGTGGCGCTGCGGATCGACGGGGCGGCGGGGAGCTGGGTGGGGCTGTGGCGGCCGGCGGGGCGGAGACTGCACCAGCTCGCCGCGCCGCAGGGGTGGCTGGCGGGGGCGGGGGCGTGGAGCAGGGAGGGGGTGCTGCGGCTGCCGTACGCGACGAGGGCGGTGCCGTGCGGCCTGGCCCGGGTGGAGGCGGCGCGCGTGGAAGCGGCGGCGGCGGTACGGGCGGAGGGCCAAGGCGGCGGGACGGCCGCGGTACGGGCGGAGGGCCCCGGCGGCGGGACGGCCGTGGTACGGGCGGAGGCGGCGGGCCCCGGGGGCGGGACGGCGGCGGTGCGGGCGGAGGCGGCGGGCCCCGGCGGCGGGGCAGCGGGGACGGCGGGCGGCGCCGGTCCCGTACCGCCCTCCGGGCACACACGATCACCACAACCGGAACCGGCCCCCGGGGAACCGCCCGTGCCCGCCGCGACTCCTGGTGTGTGCAGGCCGGTGCCGTTGCAGCAGGCACCGCTCACCGGCCGCACGGCCCCTGGTTAGACTCCGGGCCGCAACATCGTCAGCGATCACTACGGGGTGAACTCCCACATGTCTGAAGCCAGCACCGACACGACCCACGGGCGACCGCGGGGGGACGCCGGTGGCGCCGGAAAGCACCGAGGGGGTGCGGCACCGGCGGAGGACCTGTCCACGGAGCCGCACGGCCGGCACCGGAAGGAACCGCACAGCGAAGCGGCCTGACGGGGCGACAGCACGGAGGGGCCGTCCCGGGGAGATCCCCGGGACGGCCCCTCCGGCTTGTGTCAGAGCTTGTCCATGCCGGTGTACGGGCTGACGACACGGGTCTCCTGGGAGCCGAAGTCGACGAGCGTGGCGATCTGGCCCTCGACGGCGATGACCGTGCCGAGGCCGTGCCGGTCGTGGGAGACCCGGTCGCCCACCGCGAAGTGCTTGACCGGGGCGGCGACGGGAGCTTTGAAGGGACTGGTGGGCAGGTGGCGCCGGGGCGCGGATCGGTTCGTCATCGTTTGCCAGTATGGCGGCAGCCGGGCCCGGCCGGGAGAGTCCTGGCACTACGGACGCATCACGGCTCGGTGCGGCGGGGCAGCCACAGCAGCATCAGGACGGCCCCGGCGAGCAGGACGCCCGCACCCGTGCGGAACGCCAGCGCGTAGCCGGCGGTCAGCGCCTCCGGCCCGGTACCGCCGCCGGTGCGGGCGGCGGCGACCGTGGACAGCACGGCCAGGCCCAGCGCGCCGCCCATGGTGCGGGAGGTGTTGACCAGCCCGGACACCAGACCGGCGTCCCCGGGGGCGGCGCCCGAGGTGGCCAGGGAGGCGAGCGGCGTTATGGCGAGCCCCATGCCCAGCATCATCAGGATGCCGGGGCCGAGGATGGTGGTGGCGTACGCGCCGTGCGCGTCCATCTGGGACTGCCAGGCGAAGCCGGTGGCGCCGATCAGGGTGCCGAGCACCGCGAGGTTGCGCGCGCCGGTCGTCCGCATCAGCCGGGGCGCCAGCTTGGAGCCGACGATCACGCTGATCGAGCTGGGGACGAGGGCGACCCCGGCCTCCAGGGGGCTGTAGCCGAGGACGCCCTGCGCGTACACGGTCATGAAGAACCACATGGCGAACGAGGCGGAGCCGTTCACCAGCATCGAGGCGTTGGCCGCCGTCACGGCCCGTGAGCGGAAGACCTTCAGCGGCATCAGGGGCGCGGCGGTGCGGGCCTCCACGGCCACGAAGGCGGCCAGCAGCGCGGCGCCGCCGAGGAGCGGGAGCAGGGTGTCGGGGGCGCCCCAGCCGGTCTCCTCGGTCTGCACGATCCCGTACGCCACGGCTCCCAGGCCGCCGGTGGCGAGGACCGCGCCGGGCAGGTCGAGCCGCCGGCCGCCCTCCGCGCGGCTCTCGGTGATCCACAGCGCGGCGCCGGCCATCACCAGGACGCCGACCGGGACGTTGATCAGCAGCACCCAGCGCCAGGACAGCAGGTCGGTGAGGAGGCCGCCGACCAGGCCGCCGGCCGCGCCGCCGCCCGCGCCGACCGCGGACCAGGTGGCGATCGCCCGGGTCCGGGCGGGCCCCGGCGGCACCGCGCCGGTCACGATGGTGAGCGTCGCGGGCGCGAGGACCGCCGCGCCGAGGCCCTGGACGGCGCGGGCGGCGAGGAGCTGCCAGCCCTCGGTGGCGAGCCCGCCCGCGACGGAGGCGGCGGTGAACAGCCCGAGGCCGGCCAGGAACATCCGCTTGCGGCCGAAGAGGTCCGCGGCCCGCCCGCCGAGCAGCATGAAGCCGGCGAAGGCGATCGAGTAGGCGTTGAGCACCCATTGGAGGCCCAGCGAGGACAGCCCGAGGTCGGCGCGCATCGACGGCAGGGCGACGTTCACCACGGAGACGTCCAGCACGACCAGGAACTGGCCGGCGCAGGCGGCGAGGATCACCACCCAGGTGCGGGCGGCGGGGCGGGTGCGGCCGGCGGTGGCGGCAGGGGCGGACTCGGTGTGGGGCTGGGGCATGCGTGCCATCGTCGCAGGAACCCGGTGTGCGGTACATGCGTCCATGGACCCATGCCGGCGTGCACCCGGCCTACGCCGGAAGTCCCGGGCGCCGGGCCGGTGGACCCGGCGCCTACGATGTGACCCCACGATGTGACCGCCCGGTAGGCCCATGGGCCGCGCCCGCACCGACCGTTCAGGAGAACCCCATGGCCGTGCCCACCGCGCCCGTGCCCGAGCCCGCGACGCTGGCCGCCTTCGAGGCGGCCAAGGGGTTCATGCCGGTCCACGAGGGCCTGGCGCTGTACGCGGCGGCCACCGAGGCCGCCCTCCTGGGGCTGCCGCTGCTGGAGGTCGGCACCTACTGCGGGCGTTCCACGATCCTGCTCGCCGACGCGGCGCGCGCCGCCGGGACGGTGGCGGTGACGGTCGACCACCACCGGGGCAGCGAGGAGCAGCAGCCGGGCTGGGAGTACCACGACCCGTCGGTGGTGGACCCGGAGGTGGGGCTGATGGACACGCTGCCGGCGTTCCGCCGCACCCTGTACGCCGCCGGGCTGGAGGAGCACGTGGTGGCGGTCGTCGGCCGCTCGCCGCAGGTCGCGCGGGTGTGGGCGGGCGAGGTGGGGCTGGTGTTCATCGACGGCGGGCACACCGACGAGCACGCCACGGCGGACTACGAGGGGTGGGCGCCACGGCTGGCCGGGGGCGGGCTGCTGGTGGTGCACGACGTGTTCCCCGACCCGGCGGACGGCGGCCAGGCCCCGTACCGGATCTACCGGCGCGCCCTGGAGTCGGGCGCCTTCACCGAGGTGTCGGCGACGGACTCGCTGCGGGTGCTGCGCCGTACGGGCCCGGGCGTCTGACGGCACCCCCGCGCCCCGGCCGGTGTGCCGCCCCGGCCGGGTGTCCCGCTCCGGCCGGTGTGCCGCCCGCGGGGGCGGCCGGCGCATAGCATCGGGCCGTGCACGACGACGACACCACCGCCCCCCGCCGCCGCCCGGTGCCCGTCCTGGTGGCCGCCGCCGCCCTGCTCGCCGTGACGGGCGGGTGGCTGGCGTGGCACAGCACGAGCGGCGCGGCCGAACCGGCGCGCACGGCGCCCGCGCCGGGGCCCGCCGCGTCCTCCGCCCCCTCCGCCCGCCCGGCGCCCTCGGGGGGAGACCCGTCCGCGCCGCTGGCCGGGAAGACCGTGGTGATCGACCCCGGTCACAACCCGGGGAACTTCTCCCACGCACGGGAGATCGCCCGCCAGGTGGACATCGGGACGAAGCGCAAGGAATGCGACACCACCGGCACCTCCACCAACTCCGGTTACACGGAAGCCGCATTCACCCTGGATGTTTCACACCGTCTTCGCACCCTGCTCCGGAAGCTGGGCGCGACGGTGGTCCTCACCCATGACGCGGACCGGCCCTTCGGCCCGTGCATCGACGAGCGGGCCCGGATCGGGAACGCCGCGAAGGCCGACGCCGTGGTGTCCGTGCACGCCGACGGGTCGGGCACCGGGAACCGGGGCTTCCATGTGATCCTGCCCGCCCGGGTCGAGGACGGGGCCGCCGACACCGCGGCCATCACCGGTCCGTCGCGGGCCCTCGGGCAGCACATCGCCCGGGAGTTCGCGGCGGCGACGGGCACCGCGCCGGCCAACTACCTCGGCGGCGGCTCCGGGCTGGACGTCCGCGGGGATCTCGGCGGACTGAATCTGTCGACCGTGCCCAAAGTGTTCGTCGAATGCGGCAACATGCGTGATCCGAAGGACGCCGCATTGCTGACAGACGCGGCATGGCGGCAGAAAGCGGCCGGGGGGATGGCGGCCGGCCTCCGTACCTACCTGCGCTCCTAGGTCCGGCGGGCGGTAGCCTGCCGGGGGTCCGCGCCCGACCCGGGTCCGGATCCGTACCACATCCGTACGATGGGGCCGGCCACCCCCGTGCACCGCGCCACCCCGACGAGACGAACCGAGAAGGACTCTTACACGTGAACATCCGCTCCCTCACTCGAGGCGATGGCGTGGTGATCGGAGCAGCGGTGGTGCTGTTCATCGCCTCGTTCCTCGGCCTTACCCCCGGCGTCGACTGCCCCTCGGGCATCGACTGCTCGAACTACGACACGGCCAACGCCTGGGACTCCCTGGGCCTGCTGATGAGCATGTTCCTCTCCGGTGTCATCGGGGCGGCGCTGATCGTGGTCGGGCGCTCGATGCCCGGCCGCAAGGTCGCGGGCATCGACCTCGGCCAGTTCGGTGTGGCGTTCTGCATCTTCGCGGTGTGGACCGCCTTCTGGACGATCATCGACTGGGAGCCGGACGCGGGCGCGGGCATGATCCTCGGCCTGCTGGCCACGATCGTGCTGGCCGCCGCGGCGATCGCCGCGCCCCTCGTCCCGGCGCTCAAGGCCCCGCTGATGGGCGCGCCCCGGCCGCAGCAGCCGCAGCCGTACGGCGGCCAGCCGCAGGGCGGTTACGGCTACCCCGGCGCCCAGCAGCCCCCGTACGGCGGCCAGCCGCAGGGTGGTTACGGCTACCCGGGCCAGCCGCAGCCGACGGGCGCCGGCCAGCCGGGCCCGGGCGCCCAGGCCGCGGCGCAGCCGTCCCAGCCCGCGCAGCCGTCGCAGCCGTCGCAGGGCGGTCAGGCCCCGGCGCCGGCCGGGGACTTCTCGCCGTTCTGGTTCGCGGTCCCGGTGGCCCGCCCGCTGTACGGCGAGGACGGCGCCCCGACGCCGATCGCCGAACTGGCGCCGGGCACCTGGTACCTGGCGGTCGAGCAGCGCGGCCAGAGCCTGGTCGCCCAGACCCAGGACGGCCGCCGCGGCGTGCTCCAGGACACCACCGGCATCCAGCGCGGCTGACGCCCGCGCGCCGGTCCGGCGGCCCCTCGCCCTCGCGGGCGGGGGGCCGTTGGCGTACCCCGGCCCGAAGAACCGGCCGGGCGGCAGGGTTTCGGGCGGGCCGCAGCGGCAACCCGTCGTGCATGTCTCCCCGCCGACGGAACGGAAGCTCCCAGGCGGCGACCGCCATAGCGGTCGTCGCCGATGTCATGGCCGCCATCATCGGCCTGTGGATCCTGATGTACCTCTTCGACGCCAACCGGGCCAACGACCTGGTGCAGTTCGTGCAGGAGACCGCCGCCCTGCTGGCCGGCTGGTCGCACGACCTGTTCACCTTCGACGAGGGCTGGCTGCGCGTGGTCTTCGGCTACGGCCTGGCGGCGGTGGTCTACCTGCTGGTCGGCCACGCCCTCGCCGGCCGCCTCCGCCGCCACTAGCCCGCCGCCGAGCCGCTACCGGGCCGCCGCGCCCCAGTCGTGGGCGACGTCCACGACGAGCCGGCCGGGGAGCTGGAGGACCCGGAAGGGCAGTCGGGCGCGGACGCCGAGGCCGATCTGGGTGTCACCCTCGAAGCTGCCGACGAAGCGGGTGTCCCGGAAGGTCCGGTACCCCGCGAGGTCGACACCCGGCAGCGGCCGGGCGACCGTGCCGCGGTAGGTGGCGCGGCCGGTCTCCGGGTCGTAGGAGGGCGCGGCGACGCGGATCTCCAGCACCGCTCCCCCGGCGACGGGGACATGGCGCCCCGAGCCGTCCTGGTGGACCCGGTCGACATAGCGGACCTGGTGGCCGAGCGTCCCGCCGCCGGCGCCGGGGACGTGCAGGACCATCCGGTCGAAGCAGTCGTGGCGGCCGGTCCGCACGTCCGTCAGGGACGCGGTGGCGGCGGCCGTCGCGGTCTTCTGGACGCTGCCCCAGCCGGTGGGGCAGGCCGCGGCCGCGGGTGCCGCCTGGGCGCCCGGTGCGGTCAGCAGGCCGAGACCGGCGCCGGTGAGCAGGACCGCCGCCAGTGCCGTGGTGCGTCGTCGTTTCATGGTTCTCCCCTGCCGCTGGGCCGTTTACCGTGTGGGACGGCCGGGGGAGCCGGATGGTTGCGTACGAATTCGGTCAAACCCGGGCGGGGCGCCGGCCGGGCACGGCGGCGGTCAGCGGCAGCAGTCCGGGTCCAGCCCCAGGGGCAGCCGCTCGCCGCCGAAGACGGCCGTGGTGGCCTCGTCGCCGCCGAGCGCGGCCACCGCCAGCAGCAGGGAACCGGCCGTCCAGGTGGTCAGCTCCTCGGGCCAGACGGCCGGGTTGTCGCCCTCGAAGACGTACCCCGTCCAGTACAGGCCGCCGGGGGCGCGCAGGTGGCCGATGGACTGGAGGATCTCCAGCGCCCGGTCGGACTCCCCCATCGCCCACAGGGTCAGGGCCAGTTCGCAGCTCTCGCCGCCGGTGACCCAGGGGTTGGGCAGGACGCAGCGCACGCCGAGGCCGGGGACCACGAAGTCGTCCCAGGCGCTCTCGATGCGCTCCTTGGCCTGGGCGCCGGTGACCGCGCCGCCGAGGACCGGGTAGTACCAGTCCATCGAGTAGCGGCTCTTGTCGAGGAAGCGTTCCGGGTGACTGCGGATGGCGTGGCCGAGCGCACCGGCGGCCAGCTCCCAGTCGGGCTGGGGCTCCTCGCGCTCCTCGGCGACGGCGAGGGCGCAGCGCAGCGCGTGGTGGACGGACGAGGAGCCGGTGAGCAGCGCGTCGGGGACAGGGGTGCCGTCCGGCTCCCGCTTCCAGCCGATCTGGCCGCCGGGCTGCTGGAGGCGGAGCACGAACTCGACGGCGGCGTAGACCACGGGCCACATCCGGTCGAGGAAGGTGTCGTCGCCGGTGGAGAGGTAGTGGTGCCAGACGCCGACGGCGACGTACGCGCAGAAGTTGCTCTCCCGGCCGCGGTCGGTGACCCGGGTGTGGTCGCCGTCGTGGTAGGCGGCGTACCAGGAGCCGTCGTCGTTCTGGTGGCGGGCGAGCCAGGCGTAGGCGCGGGCCGCCGCCTCGTGCTCGCCGGCCGTGTCGAGGGCCATGGCGGCCTCGGTGTGGTCCCAGGGGTCGAGGTGGTGGCCGCGGAACCACGGGATGGCCCCGTCCTCGCGCTGGACGGCGAGGAGCGCGGCCACGGTCTCGGCGGCCTCGGCGGCGGTGAAGACGCCGGGCAGGGCGAGGTGCTCGGTGCGTTCGGGGGAGGTCACCGGGCGGCCGTCGCGGGCAGGTGGGGCTTGGTCGCGTACACCACGAAGCTCTTGCCCATCACCGGGTTGAGGGCCTGCTCGGCGAGGCGGGTGGCCAGCGGCTTCTTCATGATGTCCCAGACGAGCAGCTTGTGGTACGCGCGGACCGGCAGCGCCTTGTCGTTGTCCACGCCGAAGGCGCACTTGAGCCACCAGTACGGCGAGTGCAGCGCGTGCGCGTGGTGGCTGCCGTACGGCTTCAGCCCCGCCTCGCGGATGCGCCCGAGCAGTTCGTCCGCCTTGTAGATGCGGATGTGGCCGCCCTCGACCTCGTGGTACGCGTCGGAGAGCGCCCAGCAGACCTTCTCCGGGCCGTAGCGGGGCACGGTGACCGCGATGCGCCCGCCGGGCTTGAGGACGCGGACCATCTCGGCGAGGACGCCCTTGTCGTCCGGGATGTGCTCCATCACCTCGGAGATGATCACGACGTCGAAGGAGGCGTCGGGGAAGGGCAGGTTGAGCGCGTCGCCCTCCATGGCGGTGGCGGTGGCGCCGGCGGGCGCCTCACCGGCCTCCTTCATGGCGGCGAACCACGTGGCGACCTCGCGGATCTCCTCGCCGTTCCGGTCGAGGGCGACGACCTGGGCCCCGCGCCGGTAGCACTCGAAGGCGTGCCGTCCCGCGCCGCAGCCCAGGTCGAGGACGCGGTCGCCGGGGGCGAGCGGGAAGCGGGTGAAGTCGACGGTCAGCACGGGTGCGGCCTGCTTTCACGGTCCGGAGTGGGGTGTGCGGTGGGGGAGGTCATCGGCGCGCTCCGCGTGCCGCGACGGCCTCGCGGTACAGCTCCGCCGTGCCCTGGGCCGCGCGGGCCCAGGTGAACCGGTCCAGCACCCGGGCGCGGCCCGCCGCGCCGAGGCGGGCGCGCAGCGCGGGGTCGCCGAGCAGCCGGCCGAGGGCGCCGGCGAGGGCGCCCGGGTCGCCCGGGGGCACGGCGAGGCAGGTCTCGCCGTCGGCGCCGGCGACCTCGGGGATGGCGCCGCCCGTGGTGGCGACCAGCGGCGTGCCGGTCGCCATCGCCTCGGCGGCGGGCAGCGAGAACCCCTCGTACAGCGAGGGCACGCAGGCCACTTGGGCGCCGCGGTGGAGGTCGACCAGCTCGGCGTCGGAGACGCCCTTGACGAACCGGACGGCGCCGTCGAGCCCGTACCGCTCGATGGCCTGGGCGACGGGGCCGTCCTCGGCGCGCCTGCCGACGACGACGAGGTGGGCGTCCTGGTGCTCGGTGCGCAGCTTGGCGAGCGCCTCGACGAGGTGGACCAGGCCCTTGAGCGGGACGTCGGCGCTGGAGGTGGTGACGATGCGGCCGGGGACCTCGGGGACGGCCGGGTCGGGCGACCACAGCGAGGTGTCGGCGCCGATGTGGACGACGCGGATGCGGTCCGGGCGCACCCCGAGGTGCTCGGTGATCTCGTCGCGGGAGGTGCCGGAGACGGTGAGGACGGAGGGCAGGCGGCGGGCGACGCGCTTCTGCATGCGGGTGAAGGCGTACCAGCGGCGCACCGAGGCGCGGCGCTTCCAGTCGGGGGCGGCGTCCAGCTCCAGCCGCCGGTCCACCGTGATGGGGTGGTGGATGGTGGTGACCAGGGGGGCGCCGAGGGCGCGGGGGCCGCCGAGGAGGCCGTAGCCGAGGGTCTGGTTGTCGTGGACGACGTCGAAGTCGCCGCGGCGGGCGGCCAGGTGGCGGCGGGCGCGCAGCGAGAAGGTGAGCGGTTCGGGGAAGCCGCCGGTCCACATGGTGGCCACTTCGAGGGCGTCGATCCAGTCCCGGTACTCGCCGCGCTTCGGGGTGCGGAAGGGGTCGGGCTGGCGGTAGAGGTCGAGGCTGGCCAGCTCGGTCAGGGGGACGCCCTCGTCGAGGACGGGGTAGGGCTGGGAGCCGATGACCTCGACGTGGTGGCCGAGGCGGGCCAGTTCGCGCGAGAGGTGGCGGACGTAGACGCCCTGCCCGCCGCAGAACGGGTTCCCTTTGTACGTGAGGAGCGCGATGCGCAGCGGGGCTCCGTCACTCGCGGTGACACCGCCGCGGGGGCCCGTCTCTATGGCCTCAGCGGTCACTCGCGGCCCCCTTCTGCCTTGCGTTTCGCCGGAGCGTAACCGGTCGCGATAATCTAGAACAAGTTTCAGACTTGATCGTGCGAGAGGCTATGAATCTACCGGCAGGTAGCGCCGGTGCGAGGGCCGGAACAGGTGATTCGCACCACGGCGGACGCCCGGGCCGGCCAACGGAAACGGGGCCCATGACAGCGGAAGTCCAGCCGGCGTCGCCGCCGCTCACCGAGCGTCAGGAGGCGCGCCGCCGCCGTATCCTCCAGGCCAGCGCCCAGCTCGCCGGACGCGGTGGCTTCGACGCCGTGCAGATGCGGGAGGTCGCCGAGGCGGCCGGGGTCGCCCTGGGGACGCTCTACCGCTACTTCCCCTCCAAGATCCACCTGCTGGTGGCCGTGATGCAGGACCAGCTGGCCCGCCTGCACACGGCGCTGCGCAGGCACCCGCCGGCCGGCGAGCTGGCCTCGGAGCGGGTGGCCGAGACGCTGATGCGCGCCTTCCGCGCCCTCCAGCGCGACCCGCACCTGGCCGACGCGATGGTGCGGGCGCTGACGTTCGCGGACCGCGGCGTGAGCCCCGAGGTGGACGCCGTCTCGCGGCAGACGACCGCGATCATCCTGGACGCCACGGGGCTGGAGCGGCCCACGCCGCAGCAGCTCTCGGCGGTGCGGGTGATCGAGCACACCTGGCACTCGGTGCTGATCACCTGGCTGTCCGGGCGGGCGTCGATCGCGCAGGTGCGGGTCGACATCGAGACGGTGTGCCGGCTGATCGACGCGCCGGCCCCGCCCGGGGGCGGGGACGCCCGGCCCGCCGGCTGAGACCGGGGCGGACCGGGCGGACGGCCCGCGCCCCGGACGGCCCGCGCCCCGGGCGGACGGACCGGGCGGGCCGGGGGCCGCTACTGCTGCTGCTTGCTCTTCTCCAGGTCCTCCTTGAAGAGCGCGGCGCACTTCGGGCCGTTGTCGGTGGCGATGAAGGAGACGATCACGAAGGTGCCGGCCTGGCCGTGGTGGCTGGCCTTCAGCGTCCAGCCGCTCTTGTCGAGCGACATGATGACCGAGCCCTTCTGGTCGAAGCTCTGCGCCTGCTTCCAGCCCGCCTTGCCCAGCGCCGCCACGGTGGTGTCGAAGGACTTCCGGGAGTCGGTGGCCTTCTCGCCGTCGGCCTGCCAGGACACCATGCACGGCCGCAGCCCGGCCGGGACGTCGTCCTTGGAGGGCTTCTGCGTGAAGCCCGCCCCGGTGGCCGCCGCCTGGATCTCCCGGGTCACCGCCGCCGCGTCCAGGGCGGCGTCCGCCTCGGCGCCCGCACCCGCACCCGCCGGGGCGCTCGCGCCCGTCGAGGGCTTCACGGCGCCCGTCTCCTTCTCGGTGCCCCCGCCGCCGCAGCCGGCGACCAGCAGCACCACACCGGCGGCCGCGGCCGCCCTTCCCCACGCCTTCGGGCCCGCCGGAGCGGCGGACACCCCAATCGCCTTGCGCACGAAACGTCCCATCCTGCGTGCACGCGGGCCCCGTGCCCTCGTGATCAGGGGCAGATCTTTGCACGTGGATACGGTCCGAACGGCGCAGCGACGGGCGGTGCGCGCCGATCCTTCGCCGCACATTCACTCCCCGCCGGGCGGCGCCGGGGCCCGGGCGGGACGTGAGTCGCCGCGTGCGCCGTTGTGGCCCGCCGGTAGAGTGAGCGGGTCGTCATCATGCCCGTACGGGGGAAAGCCGGTGCGAATCCGGCGCTGACCCGCAACCGTGAGCCCGCCCCTCCCGGCGGTGAGCCGGAATGCCCCGATACGCGCACGTGTTCGGCTCGTGCCGCCGGGACCCCGCCCGGTGGCCGGCACCGTCGAGGTACGCGGAGCCGGAGCCTGGTGCCTTTCGTGTGCCGGTGTCCGGCCCGCCGCAGGAGAGGCACGAAGCCCATGACCACCGTTCGCGTCCGCCACGGCGCCGCGGCCCTCGCCGCGGCCGCCGTCATGCTGTCCGGCGGTGTCCCGGCAGCCCACGCGGCGCCGTCGCCCGCCCCGTCCCCCTCCCCCGCCGTCCCGGCCGGCCTGTACGGCACGAAGGACCCGACGTACGACGGGGTGTGGCGGCAGTCGCTCGCCTTCATGGCCCAGCAGGTGTCGGGCGTCGAGCCCAGCCGCTCGGCCGTGTCCTGGCTGATGGGGCAGCAGTGCGACAGCGGCGGCTTCGCCTCCTACCGGCCCGACCCGGCCCGGACCTGCGACCCGAAGACGGTGCTGGACACCAACGCCACCGCCGTCGCCGTGCAGGCGCTGTCCGGCGTCGACCGGCCGGAGGCCGACAAGCCGGGCACCGACCCGGTGAGCAAGGCCATGGACGCGGGCGCCGCCTGGCTCAAGGGCGTGCAGAACCCGGACGGCGGCTGGGGCTACAACCCCGGCTCGCCCAGCGACGCCAACTCGACGTCCCTCGTCATCAGCTCCCTCGCCGCCCTCGGCCACCGCCCCGGCGACATCGAGTCCAAGGCCGGGAAGACCCCGTACGACGCGCTGCTGCGCTTCGCCATCCCCTGCGACGCCAAGCAGGGCGCGGGCGCCTTCGCCTACCAGCCCGACCCCAAGACCGGCGCCCTGGTGGCGAACGGCGATGCCACCGCCGCCGCGGTGCTGGCCGGGCTCGGCAAGGACCTCCAGACCCGGGGCGTACGGACCGAGCAGCCGCCCACCTGCGAGCGGCAGGCCGAGCCGACGGCGGAGCGCGCCGCCCGCAACGGCGCCGCCTACCTGACCGGCGCCCTCGCCCGCACCGGCCACCTCGACCTGCCGCCGATGCCCGGCGCCGCCACCACCGCGCCGCAGCCCGACTTCGGCAACACCGCCGACGCGGTGATCGCGCTCGGCGCGGCCGGCCAGACGCAGGCGGCGCGCACGTCCCTCGGCTGGCTGGAGAAGAACGCCGTCCCGTGGGCGAAGGAGAGCGGGCCCGCCGCCTGGGCCCAGCTGATCCTCGCCGCCCACACGGCCGGCGCGGACGCCCGCGACTTCGGCGGCGTCGACCTCGTGAAGCAGCTCGACGCCACCGGCCCCGCGCCCGCGTCCGGCCCCCCGGCGCCGCGCGAGCGGTCGGGGCCCGCGAAGGAGACGGCGCCCGGTTCGGACGGCTCGGCGGCGGCGAAGGAGTCCGCGGCGGACAACGCGGCGGAGTCGGCCGCCAAGTCGGCCGAGGACGAGGACGCCGGCTTCGGCATCTGGCTGGCCGTCGCGGTCGTCCTGGTCGCCGGCATGGGCATCGGCTTCCTGGTGAGCGGGCGCCGGCGGAAGGCGCAGCAGCGATGACGGGCCGCCGGATCCTCGCCCCGCTGCTCGCCGTCTGCGCGCTGCTGCTCGGCCTGGCCGGCCCGGCCCAGGCTGCGGGCTACCGCTACTGGTCGTACTGGGAGAGCGACGGCGGCGCCTGGACGTACGCCACCCAGGGCCCGGCCACCGCCCGGCCCGCCGACGGCGAGGTCAACGGCTACCGGTTCGCGGTGAGCGCCGGCACGCAGGACGCCCAGCGGCCCCGCCGGGCCCCGGACTTCGACGCCATCTGCGCCTCCACCCCGGCGAAGGACGGCACCAAGCGCGTCGGTGTCGTCATCGACTTCGGCACGGCCGCCGATGCCCCGGACGACGGCAGCCGGCCCCCCGCCCCGCGCTCGGCCTGCGCCCGGGTGGGGAAGGACGCGACCGGCGCGGACGCCCTCGCGGCCGTCGCCAAGCCCCTGCGGTACAACAACCAGGCGCTGCTGTGCGCGATCTCCGGCTACCCGAGGACGGGTTGCGGGGAGCAGGTCTCGACCCCGGCGTCCCCGGCCCCGACGGGCACGCCCGCCCGCCCGGACGCCACCGCGTCGCCGGGCGGTGACCAGGACGCCGCGGCCGACGGGCGGGACGGCGGGGCGGGCCCGTCCGTCGGCGTCGCGGCCGGCCTGGCGGCGGTCGCCGTCCTGGGCGCAGCCGCCGTCTGGCAGGCCCGCCGACGCCGCCGGTGAGCCCCCGCCCCGCGGGGCTGCGCGCCCCCGAGGCGAACCGCTCCAACGCCCTGCACGCGGGCGCCTGGTGGCTGTGGGCCCTGGGCCTGGCCGTCGCCGCGTCCCGCACCACCAACCCGCTGCTGCTGGCGCTGCTGGTGGGGGTGGCCGGGTACGTGGTGGCGGCCCGCCGCACCGACGCGCCCTGGGCCCGGTCGTACGGGGCGTTCGTCAAGCTGGGCCTGGCGGTCCTCGTCATCCGGCTGGTCTTCTCGGTGCTCCTCGGCTCGCCCATCCCCGGCACGCACCTGCTGGTGACCCTGCCGGAGGTGCCGCTGCCCGACTGGGCGCAGGGCATCCGGATCGGCGGCCGGGTCACGGCCGAGCAACTCGTCTTCGCCCTGTACGACGGGGCGAAGCTGGCCACGCTGCTGATCTGCGTGGGCGCCGCCAACGCGCTCGCCAATCCGGCGCGGCTGCTGAAGTCGCTGCCGGGCGCCCTGTACGAGGCGGGGGTGGCCGTGGTCGTGGCGATGACGTTCGCGCCGAACCTGGTGGCCGACGTGGCGCGGCTGCGGACCGCGCGGCGGCTGCGCGGGCGGCCCACGGGCGGGGTGCGGGCGGTCCTCCAGGTGGGGCTGCCAGTGCTGGAGGGCGCCCTGGAGCGGTCGGTGGCGGTCGCCGCGTCGATGGACGCCCGCGGCTACGGGCGGACCGCGCCGGTGCCGCGCGCGGTGCGGCGGGCCACGGCCGCGCTGACCCTCGGCGGGCTGCTCGCGGTGTGCGTCGGCGCCTACGGGCTGCTGGCCGCCTCCGGGGGCGGCTACGCCGTGCCGCTCACCGGCGCCGGGGTGGTCCTGGCGCTGGCGGGGCTGCGGCTGGGCGGGCGCCGCTCGGTGCGCACCCGCTACCGGCCCGACCGGTGGGGCGCCCGGTCCTGGCTGGTGGCCGGGTCGGGCGCGGCGGTCGCCGCCCTGATGATCGCGGCCGACCCGGAGGCGCTGCACCCCGGTGTCGTCCCGCTGACGTGGCCCGCGCTGCCGCTGTGGCCGGCGCTGTCCGTCCTGGTGGGCCTGGTGCCCGCGTTCGTGGCCCCGCTGCCGAAGGAGTCCGAGTGATCCGGTTCGAGAACGTGTCGGTGACGTACGCCGACGCCGCCGCGCCCACGCTGGCCGGGGTGGACCTCACCGTCCCGGAGGGCGAACTGGTGCTGCTGGTGGGCCCGTCGGGGGTGGGCAAGTCGACGCTGCTGAACGCGGTGTCGGGCCTCGTCCCGCACTTCACCGGCGGCACCCTGCACGGCCGGGTCACCGTCGCCGACCGTGACACCCGCACGCACAAGCCCCGTGAACTGGCCGACGTGGTGGGCACCGTGGGCCAGGACCCGCTCGCCCACTTCGTCACCGACACCGTCGAGGACGAACTCGCCTACGGGATGGAGTCGCTGGGCCTGGCGCCCGCCGTGATGCGGCGGCGCGTGGAGGAGACTCTCGACCTGCTGGGCCTCGCGGACCTGCGCGACCGTCCCATCGCCACCCTGTCGGGCGGCCAGCAGCAGCGGGTCGCCATCGGCTCGGTGCTCACCCCGCACCCGCGCGTGCTGGTGCTGGACGAGCCGACGTCCGCGCTGGACCCGGCCGCCGCGGAGGAGGTTCTCGCGGTGCTCCAGCGCCTGGTGCACGACCTGGGCACCACGGTCCTGATGGCCGAGCACCGGCTGGAGCGCGTCGTCCAGTACGCCGACCGGGTCGCCCTGTTGCCCGCCCCCGGCGCGCCCGTGGTCACCGGGCCGCCGGCCGGGGTGATGGCCGTCTCGCCGGTGCACCCGCCGGTGGTCGCCCTGGGCCGGCTCGCCGGCTGGGACCCGCTGCCGCTGTCGGTGCGCGACGCCCGGCGCCGCGCGGGCGGCCTGCGCGAGCGGCTCGCGGGGCGCGCGCCGGAGCCCGCGCCCGCCGGTGCGGGGCCCGCTCCCGCCCCTGCGGCCCCGGCGGCCGGGGCGCGGCCGGGCCTGGGCCGCCTGCTGCGGAGGCGCGGCGGACCGGCGCCGTCCGGGGACGGCCGGGAGGCGGTCGCGGAGGTCCGCGCGCTGGCGGTGCGGCGCGGCCGGGTGGAGGCGCTGCGGAACGTCGGGCTGGAGGTGCGCGCCGGGGAGACCGTGGCGCTGATGGGCCGCAACGGCGCCGGCAAGTCGACCCTGCTCGGGGCGCTGGTGGGGATGGTGGAGCCCGCGTCGGGCACCGTCCTCGCGGGCGGCCTGGTGCCGCGCCGCACCCCGCCGCGAGAGCTGATCCGGCACGTCGGCCTGGTCCCCCAGGAGCCCCGCGACCTGCTGTACGCCGACACGGTGGCCGCCGAGTGCGCGGCCGCCGACGCCGACGCGGGCGCCGCGCCCGGCACCTGCCGGGCCATGGTGACGGAGCTGCTCCCGGGCGTCGGCGACGACGTCCACCCCCGGGACCTGTCCGAGGGGCAGCGGCTGGCCCTGGCGCTCGCCGTGGTGCTGACCGCGCGGCCCCCGCTGCTGCTGCTGGACGAGCCGACCCGGGGCCTCGACTACGCGGCGAAGGCCCGGCTGGCGGGCGTCCTGAAGGGGCTCGCCGCCGGCGGGCACGCCATCGTGATGGCGACCCACGACGTGGAGCTGGCGGCCGAACTGGCGCACCGGGTGGTGATCCTGGCGGACGGGGAGATCGTCGCGGACGGCCCGACGCACGAGGTCGTCGTCTCCTCGCCGGCCTTCGCCCCGCAGGTGGCGAAGATCCTGGCGCCCGGGCCGTGGCTGACCGTCTCCCAGGTGGAGGCGGCGCTGTGAACACCCGCCCGGTGCGGCTCGGGCCCCGCTCGGTGGCCGCGCTCGTCCTGATCAGCGCCATCGGGGTGGTCGCCTTCGGCTGGCCGCTCCTCGCCGACGCCGGATCGGTGCTGGCGGGCCGCGGGGCCGACGCGCCCTGGCTGCTGGCCCTGCTGCTGCCGCTGCTGGTGGCGGTCGTGGTGGCCACCATCGCGGACTGCGGCATGGACGCCAAGGCGGTGGCCATGCTGGGCGTGCTGGCGGCGGTGGGGGCGGCGCTGCGCCCGCTCGGCGCGGGGACGGCGGGCCTGGAACCCATGTTCTTCCTGATGGTGCTGAGCGGCCGGGTGCTGGGGCCCGGCTTCGGATTCGTGCTGGGCGCGGTGACGATGTTCGCGTCGGCGCTGCTGACCGGCGGGGTGGGCCCGTGGATGCCGTTCCAGATGCTGGCGATGGGCTGGTTCACCATGGGCGCCGGGCTGCTGCCGGGGCCGGTGCGGCTGCGGGGGCGGGCGGAGCTGCTGATGCTCGCGCTGTACGGGGCGGTGGCGGCGTTCGCGTACGGGACGGTGATGAACCTCCAGGGCTGGGTGCTGCTCCAGGGCATCGGCAGCGGTGTCTCGTTCCGGCCCGGTGACCCCCTGGCCGACAACCTGGTCCGGTTCCTGGCGTACTGCGCGGCGACGTCGCTGGGCTGGGACCTGGGGCGGGCGACGCTGACGGTGGTCCTGGTGGTGACGGTCGGCCCGACGGTCCTGAAGGCGCTCCGCCGCGCCACCCGGCGGGCCGCCTTCGGCGCCGAGGTCGCCTTCGGGGGCGCGGAGGGTGCCGCGCCGGGCACCGAACGGGCCTGAGGCGTCCGGGATTTGGTGACACGGCCGGTCATGTGCTGTCCGGTGGTGCGGGCGTGGCGTACGTTCGGCGGATGAACCAAGATCGATGGACCGCCGTGGACGACTACCTGACCGACATGCTGGCCCCGGCCGACGAGGCGCTGGCCGCCGCCCTCACCGACAGCGAGGCGGCGGGGCTGCCCGCGATCGGGGTGACGGCGCCGCAGGGGAAGCTGCTGCACCTGCTCGCCAGGCTGCTGGGCGCGCGGACGATTCTGGAGATCGGCACGCTCGGCGGATACAGCACCATGTGGCTCGCGCGGGCGCTGCCCGAGGACGGCCGGCTGATCACGCTGGAGCACAACCCGGAACACGTGGGCGTGGCCCGCGCGAACCTGGCGCGGGCCGGGCTGGACAAGGTGGCGGACGTGCGGCCGGGCGCCGCCCTGGACACCCTGCCGGACCTGGTCGCGGACCCGGCCGTCCCGTTCGACATGGTCTTCGTCGACGCCGACAAGCCGAACAACCCCCGGTACGTGGAGTGGGCGCTGCGGCTCACCCGGCCGGGCGGCCTGATCGTGGTCGACAACGTCGTACGCGGCGGCGCGGTCACCGACGAGTCCTCGACGGACCCGGCGGTGACCGCGACGCGTGAACTGATGGACCTGGTGGCCCGGGACCCCCGGCTGGACGCGACGGCGATCCAGACGGTGGGAGGGAAGGGTTACGACGGGATGCTGCTGGCCCGCGTGGTGGAGTGACCGGCCGGGGCCGGCCCCGGCCGGGCGTCAGACGTGCAGCAGGCGCTCGGCCATGGCGCGGTACGCCTGGAGCGTGACGCGCAGCCGTTCCGTGTCCGGCTCCCGGGAGTGGTCCTCCTCGCCCCAGTCGGAGCGCAGGGTGCGCCGGTGCTCGTCCAGGGCGGAGGTGAGGTGGTCGGCCGCGTCGTCCAGGACCGCGGCGGCCTCCTTCACCGAGCGCTGGGGGCTGTCGACGAATCCGGAGAGCGCCTGCTGCAGCCGCTGCCCCAGCTCGTCCCGCAGCTCCCGCGCCACCAGCGGCTCGGACACCCCGCTCACGCCCCCGCCCCGGCCGGCCCGGTGATCCCCGGCCGGGGCGGGCGCGTTGCCGTGGCCGGTGTGCGGGTCGTGGTGCGTGCCGTGAGGCGCGTACGGGTCGGGTGCGGCGTGCGGCTCGGGTACGGCCCCCGTGCCGCGCGGGTCCGGCGTGCCGGGTGCCACCGGGGGCTTGGACGTGTCGTGCGGCGCGGGGGTGCCGGGCGTCGCGCGCGTGCCGTGCGGGTCCTGCGTGGGGGGCGGGGAGCCGGGGGCGGCGGGTGCGGCGTGGGCCGACGGGTCGCCCAGGGGCACGGGGGTCACCGGGGCCACGGGGGGCACCGGGGGGTGCGGGTTCGGGGTGCCGGGCTCGCGGGGGACGCCGGCGTCGGCACCGGTCGGCTTCTGGGGGGCCATCAGGCGGCACCGCCCTTCGGCCACGGGGCGTGGACCCGGTGGTTGCGGCCCTCGGTCCGGCCACGCGGGGCACGGTCGTGCCGGTCCTCGGCGCGCTCGGTCACCAGCTCCTCGAACAGGCGCCGCGCCTCGACCATCGCGGAGCGCAGCTCCTCGGTGCCGGCGTGCGGGTCGCCGCCCTCCAGCCGCGCGGCGCGGTGCACCCGGCGGTAGCCGTCGACGTAGGAGGCGTGGTGCACCGACAGCGCGGTGACCTGCTCCTCGTACGCGGCGGCCGCCGGGAAGCCCCGGTCCTCGGCCAGCCGCGCCAGCAGCCGGTCCGCCTCGGTGACGGCCTGGCGCGGGGCGTCGACGAACTGCTCCTGGAGACCGGCCCACAGGGCCACGTACTGCTCGCGGGCCTCACGCGACAGCGGGCGGGCCCGCAGGTCGCCGTGGAGCCGGACCCGCTCGGCGAGTTCGCGTTCGGCGGCCTTGGTGTCGCCGTCGTGACGGGCGACCGTCCGCTCGTACTCGGGGCCGAACCGCCGCTTCAATCCTCGGCCGCGCCGGCCGGCGCCCTTGCCGGGGCCCGCGTACAGCACGGCGGCGACCACGGCGGCGAAGACGACGACCAGGGCGACGACAATCAGGACAGTGGACATGACTGTCTTCCCTCGATCCAGGGGTCGGTGATGTTCACAGCTCTTTGACGTGCACAGCTCTCTGTCTGGACGGGCGTGTTGCCGCAAAACCGTTGGCCAAACAGCGGGCAGGTGGGCTAGGGTCTGTCGTTCGGATCTTGCTGGGCTCGCGTGCCCTGGCACGCACATCTGCGGCGTTGTCGTCGGTCGCCAATGCTCCGCAGTGGCTCCCTCCTCCGCCTTGCATCTGCACGCACCAGACCCCGCTCACTGACCCAGCCTGACCCAAACGACAGACCCTAGGCACAGCACATGATCAGGACGAACTGGACCGTGTGCCACGAGCGTTACGACACGGCGGACGCCACCGCCCTGCGCCTGGACTACTACCGCGACGTGGCGAGCCGCTACTACGGCCGGCCGGTCGCGGACGAGGAGATCGACGAGGGCATCCTCACCGAGGGCCTCGGCCGGCTCGCCCCGCCCACCGGGCGGTTCGTGGTCGGCCGGGCCGGCGGGGTGCCCGCGGCGTGCGGCGGGGTGGCGCTGCTGGACGCCGAACGGGCCGAGCTGACCCGGGTGTTCGTCCGCCACGCCCACCGCGGGACCGGCGGCGCCGCGCTGCTGATGGACGCGCTGGAGTCGGCCGCCGCCGGGCTCGGCGCGCGGCGCGTGGTGCTCAACACCCGGCTGGACCTGGTGGAGGCGCGGGCCCTGTACACGCGCTGCGGCTACCGGGAGATCCCGGCATACTGCGAGGGGCCGTACATGGAGGTCTGGTACGGCAAGGAACTCGACGCGCACGGCACGGGGGAGGTCCGATGAGCGCCGGAGGACGGGACGTTCCGGAGCGGATCACGACCGGAGGGCGGCACGTTCCGGAGCGGATCACGACCGAACGGCTGGTCCTGCGGCGGTTCACGGCCGAGGACACCGACGACCGGTTCGCGTACCAGTCGCTGCCCGAGGTCGCCCGCCACCTCTACCGCCCGCCGCTCACCCGCGCCGCCTGCGCGGAGGTCATCGCCGCGCGGGCGGCCGGGAGCGCCTGGGAGAACGACGGCGACGTCCTGCTGCTGGCCGTGTGCCGGGCGGAGGAACCGGCCGCCGTGATCGGCGAGGTGGTCCTCACCCTGACCGCCGCCCGGGCCGGGCAGGCGGAGATCGGCTGGGTCTTCGCCCCCCGGCACACCCGCCGGGGCTACGCCACCGAGGCGGCCCGCGCGCTCGTCTCGGTGGCCTTCGCACAGCTGGGAGCGCACCGGGTCTTCGCCCGGCTCGACGTCCTGAACACCGCGTCGGCGCGGGTCTGCGAGCGCCTGGGCATGCGGCGGGAGGCGCATTTGGTCGAGAACGACCTCGACGGGGACCGGTGGGGCAGCGAGTACGTGTACGCGGTACTCGCCCGCGAGTGGCCGGAGCGGAAGGGCTGACCGTCAGGCCGCCGGGCCGCCCCGGCCGTCCGGGCGGCGGGCGGTGTGGTTGCGGCGCACCTCGACCGCGCGGGGCCGCTCGCGCCGGGAGCCGCACAGCTCGGCGGTCAGCTCCTCGACCAGCTGCACCAGGTCGGTCGGCCGGTCGGGCCCCCACCAGTCGCCGAGCAGCTCCGCGAGGGACTCCTCACGGGCGTGCGCCAGCCGGGTGGCCACGCCCACGCCCTCCTCGGTGAGCACCAGCTGGAGGCCGATCCGGCGCACCAGGCGGCGTTCCTCCAGCTGCCGGGCCGCCTCGGTGATGAACCGGATCGGTACGGGCGTGGTGTCGGCGAGCCGCGCGGGCTCCACGGTGCCGTGGCGCCGGACGCGCAGCAGCAGCCAGCTCGCGGCGGGCAGCAGGTCCAGCCCGGCGCGGGCGGTGATCGTCTCGTAGATCGCCTTGCGTCCCTCGCGGGAGCCGAGCACCGACAGGGCGCGGGCGCACTCGTCGTACGAGGAGCGCTCGACGGGGTTGGAGGCCACGGTCTGGCTGGGGTCGGGCGCGGTGACGGCGCCCCGCAGCCGGTCCTCCTTGAGCAGCCAGGCGATCAGGAAGGCGAGCAGGACGACCGGGGACGCGTACAGGAAGACGTCGGTGATCGAGGTGGCGTACGCGTGCAGCACCCCGGACCGCAGGTCGGGCGGCAGCTCCGCGACGGCGCGCGGGTCGGCGGCCAGCTGGTCCGGTCCGGCGCCCGGCGGCAGTTCGCGCCCGGCGAGGGCGTCGGAGAGTTTGCCGGTGAGCCGGTTGGTGAAGACGGTGCCGAAGATGGCGACGCCGAAGGACGCGCCGATGGAGCGGAAGAAGGTGGCGCCCGAGGTGGCGACGCCCAGGTCCTCGTACGCGACGGCGTTCTGCACCACCAGCACCAGGACCTGCATGACCAGGCCCAGTCCGGCGCCGAAGACGAAGAAGTACAGGCTCATCTCGCCGTCGGAGCTGGTCTCCTTCAGCCGGTGCAGCAGGAGCAGCCCGGCGGCGGTGACGGCGGTGCCGAGGATCGGGAAGACCTTCCAGCGGCCGGTGCGGCTGACGATCTGGCCGGACGCGGTGGAGGTCAGCAGCATGCCGAGCACCATCGGCAGCATGTGCACCCCGGACATGGTCGGGGTGACGCCCCGGACGACCTGGAGGAAGGTCGGCAGATAGGTCATCGCGCCGAACATGGCGAAGCCGACGATGAAGCTGATGACGGAGACGAGCGTGAAGGTGCGGATCCGGAAGAGCTTCAGCGGCAGCACCGGTTCGGCGGCGCGGCGTTCGACGCGCACGAACCAGACGAGCAGCACCGCACCCACCACGGCCAATCCGATGATCTGGGGCGATCCCCAGGCCCAGGTGGTGCCGCCGAGGGAGGCCACCAGGACGAGGCAGGTGGCGACCGACGCGATGAGGAGGGTGCCGAGGTAGTCGATGGTGTGCCGGGCGGCGCGCACCGGGATGTGCAGGACCGCCGCGATGACGAAGAGGGCGACGACACCGATGGGGAGGTTGATGTAGAACACCCAGCGCCAGGAGAGGTGTTCGGTGAACAGCCCGCCCAGGAGCGGCCCGAGGATGCTGGTCGCGCCGAAGACGGCTCCGAAGAGCCCCTGATACTTGCCGCGTTCGCGGGGGGACACCAGGTCCCCGACGATCGCCATGGACAGCACCATGAGGCCGCCGCCGCCCAGGCCCTGCACGGCGCGGAAGGCGATGAGCTGCGGCATGTTCTGCGCGATGCCGCACAGCGCGGAGCCGGCCAGGAAGATGACGATGGCCGCCTGGAAGAGCTTCTTGCGGCCGTACTGGTCGCCGAGCTTCCCCCACAGCGGGGTGCCCGCGGTGGACGCCAGCATGTAGGCGGTGACGACCCAGGACAGGTGCTCCATGCCGCCCAGTTCGCTGACGATGGTCGGCAGGGCGGTGGAGACGATGGTCTGGTCGAGCGCCGCCAGCAGCATGCCGAGCAGGAGGGCGCCGATGGCCACCAGGACGGTGCGCCGGCTGTGCCCCTCCCCCGGAGCGGGGCCGGTGGCCGGGGTGGTCACTTCCTGCGCCATGGTGTCTCCCTCTCCCTCGTCGTGCCGCGGGCCTGCCGTACCCCTGCTCCGCTCCGCTCATCCCATGCTGGGCGCTTCGTCCCGAAACGGCCCGCCGAACGGCGACGGGAGGGTGGACGGAGGTCCTCCGGTGTGCGGGCGGGCTGCATAATCGCTCGCAGTTCGAGGGGAGGGGCCCACGGTGAAGGGACACGACTGTCCTGTGTGCGGGGACGACGGGCGGGGCGGCGAGGCCGGCCACGGCCCGGGCGGCGGCGACGGCACCTGCGACTGCGCCCGGGCGACCCGGGACGCCGGTGAGCCGCAGGGCGCGTGGGACGCCGGGGAGCCGCGGGGCGCGTGGGACGCCGGTGAGCCGTTGGGCACGGCGGAGGGCCGGGAGCCGCGGGGCGTGTGGGACGCCGGTGAGCCGTTGGGCGCGGCGGAGGGCCGGGAGCCGCGGGGCGCGACGATGCCGCTCTATGTGGCGCTGGAGCCCGAGCTGGTGGCACCGGCGGACCTCGCCCCCGTGCACGGGGCGCGCGCCGGGGCCCGGGCGCGGGCCCGGGCCGAGGCGCGGTCCCGCGGCAGGGCCCGCCGCCCGTACGCGGTGGCCGGCGCGGTGGTGGCGGTCGTCGCGGTGGTGGGCGCGGCCGGCCTCGCGGGCGGGCTGTTCGGCGGGGGCGGCGACGCCGACCGGGCGCTGCCCGACGTGGCGCCCAGCTCGGCGGGGTGGCCGAGCGACGCTCCCGAGGGCCCGCCGCGGGCGTCCGGGTCCCCGTCGGGCCCGTCGTCGCCGTCGGGGTCCCCGTCCCCCGGCGCCTCGCGGTCCGGGTCGCCGTCACCGTCCGCCCCGGCCTCGCCGTCCGCCTCCGCCCCGACGCCCTCGGCGTCGCTGCGCGCCTCGTCCGCCGCTTCCGGCGCCCCGGCCACGGGTGCGCCGGGGCCGGGGACGGCGTCCGGGTCGCGGCCCCCGTCGGCGGGCGGCCCGGGCCCCGGCCCCGGCGGCTCGGGGGGTGCGCCCGCGCCGTCCCGCAGCCGGGTGCCCGACCCGGGGCCGGACGAGGAGGAGGCGGTGACGCTGCGGCGGGGCGACCGGGGGCCGGAGGTCACCGAGCTGCAGTACCGGCTGCGGTCGGCGGGGCTGTACGACGGGCCGATGAACGGCCGCTTCAACGAGGGCGTGGAGTGGGGCGTGGCCGAGTACCAGCAGGCCCGCGACCTGTGGAGCGACGGGTGGGGGGTCTACGGGCCGGAGACCCGCCGGTGGCTGGAGGCGGAGACGTACGGCCGGCACTGAGGGCGCGGCCCCCGCTTCCCGCTGACCCCATGATCGGACTGGCGTTCGGCGAACCGGTTTTGTATCGTGAAGGAACAAAGTGGTCCCGCCCGTACAACCCTGACCGGCGGGCGGGCCACTGCGTACCCCCCTCCCCCACTCCCCTGGAGACGCCGATGCCGGCCGCCCCCGCCACCTCCGTCCTGACCGCCGGCGCCCTCCTGCTCGACATGGACGGCACGCTCGTGAACTCGGACGCGGTGGTCGAGCGCTGCTGGCGCCGCTGGGCGATCCGCCACGGGCTGGACCCCGAGGAGGCCCTCAAGGTCGTCCACGGCCGCCAGGGGTACGCCACGATGGCCGTCCTCCTCCCGGACCGGCCCATGGAGCAGAACCACGCCGACAACCGGGCGATGCTCGCCGAGGAGACCGCCGACCTGGACGGCGTCGTACCGATCGGAGGCGCGGCCGCCTTCATGGCCGCCGTCGCCGCGCTCCCGCACGCCCTGGTCACCTCCGCCGACGAGGCCCTCGCCCGGGCCCGGATGGGCGCGGCCGGGCTCCCCATGCCGCGGGTGCGGGTGACCGCCGAGCGGGTGGGCGCCAGCAAGCCGGACCCGGAGGGGTTCCTCAAGGGCGCGGCCGAGCTGGGCTTCGACCCCGCCCAGTGCGTGGTGTTCGAGGACTCCGAGGCGGGCATCCGGGCCGGGCAGGCCGCCGGGATGCGCGTGGTGGGCGTCGGCCCGCGAGCGGGCGCCTTCGGCCCCGACGTCCTGGTGCCGGACCTGACGCACGTACGCGTGGAGGCGGATTCCGCCGGGACGATCCGCCTCCGCATCACCGGGGCCTGAGCGCCGCGGCGCCCTACGGCGCCAGCGCCTCGTACAGGCTGAAGCCCGCCAGCGCCAGCATCAGGCAGGCGGCGACCCGGGTGATCAGCCGCAGGGGGACGTACTTCATCAGCGTGCGACCGCCCAGGATGCCGATGCCGGCGACCGCCCAGAGGGCGAGGACCGCGCCGATGCCCACGGACAGCGGATTGTCGTAGCGGGCGGCCAGGTTGGCCGTCATGATCTGCGTCAGGTCGCCGAACTCCGCGACCAGGATGAGCATGAAGCCCGCCCCGGACACCCTCCAGAAGGACTGGTCGGCCGGGGCCTTGATCCGCTCCTCGTCCTCGTCCCCCTTCTTCAGCAGCAGCATCGCCGCGCCGGCCAGGAACAGCACGCCGACCAACGCCTGCACCAGCCGGTGCGGGAGCAGGGTCAGGACGCTGCCGGCGGCGACGGCGAGCACCACATGGACGACGAAGGCGGCGGCGACGCCCGCGAAGACGTAGGACGCCCGGTAGCGGGTGCCCAGCATCAGGCCGGCGAGGGCGGTCTTGTCGGGCAGTTCGGCGAGGAAGACGACGCCGAAGGTGATCGCCATGATGGTGAGACTGAGCACGGGTGGTTCCTCGATCGGTCGGGCACCGCCGTACCGAGAGACGTGTCAGGGGTCGCTCCGGCTCGGCGGCACCATGGGTACGGGGTACGGGCATGGCACTGCTGTTGCCGAAGGTCTCGCCGGCCCGCCTCGACGGCGTGCCTCCGGGCGCCGGCCGGGCCCGGGGGCCCAGCAGTATGTCGACGTTCCGGCGAAGAGCTACTCCCCTTCTGCTCCGTCCAGGGTACGCGACCGGCGTCCCGCCCCTCCGAACGGCCCCCGACCCGCCTCGCCCGACCGGACGGCCCCCGATCCGCCTCGCCCGAGCGGACGGCCCCCGATCCGCCTCGCCCCTCCGGACGGCCCCCGGTCGGACGCGGGGACGGGCCCGGGCGCGGTCAGCCGCCCGGCGCGCCCGCGTCCGTGTCCGACTCCGGCCCGGCGGCCCCGCCCTCCGGCTCGGGGGCGTGCCGGTGCAGCCGGCCCCGGGCGACGAGCTCCAGCACCACCGCGACCGCGACCGCCTGCACGGCCATCAGCCCCACCAGCACGAAGAGCTGCACGGCCCCCGCCTCCAGCGGTGACGCCCCGCCCAGCAGCATGCCGACGAAGGCGCCCGGCAACGTGACCAGCCCGACCGTCCGGGTCTGGTCGAGCCCCGGCAGCAGCGCGTCCGCCGCCGCCTCCCTGGCCACCTCCAGCCGCGCGTCCCGGTCGGACAGCCCGAGCGCCAGCCCCGCCTCCACCTCGCCGTGCCGGGTGGCCAGCTCGTCCAGGGCGCGCCGGCCGCCCAGCACCGTCGCGGTGAGGGCGCCGCCGATGAGGATGCCGGCCACTGGGACCAGGGTGATGCCCCGCAGCGGGACCAGCCCGGACAGCACCAGCGCGAGGACCACGGGGCCGACCCCGGCCGCGAGGGGCACGGCGGCCCACCACCAGGTGCCGTTGGAGGTGACGCGCCGCCCGGCGGTGCGGACGGCCACGGCGTACATCAGGAGCAGGAAGGCGAGCAGCGCGGGCAGCGCGCGGACGACCCACCCGATGACGAGCGAGACGGCGGCCAGTTGCGCGGCGGCCCGCACCCCCGCCGTGACGATCTCGCGGGGCGCCCGGAGGTGGGCGAGGGCCACGACGGTGGCGGCGACGGCGAGCAGGACGGCCAGAACGGCCGCGAACACGGCATTGACGGGCAGGAGCACACGTCAACCCTAAAGCCGGGCAAGGCGGGTGCCGGGGCGTCAGAAAGCGGGCACACCCCTTGTAGTGACGTGCTCATGTCGCCACTCTGTAACCCGGCGCATCCCCCGGGGTCACCTGGCGCCGCCACGATGACCGGGCTGCCCGCACCGGCAGCCGGCCACCGCCCCCACACACTCAGGGAGTTACCCATGTCCGGTGTCTACGCGCGTCGAATAGCCGTGCTCGCCGCCTCCGCAGCTCTCACCGCCACCGGCGTCCTGGCCACCGCCCCCGCCGCCCAGGCCGCCCCGCCCACCCCCGTCAGCGCCGCGACCGCCCGCGCCTACCTGGGCCAGCTGACGGTGAGGGCGGAAGGTTCCTCCAGCGGCTACGACCGGGACCTCTTCCCGCACTGGAGCACCCAGTCGGGCGCCTGCAACACCCGTGAAGTGGTCCTCAAGCGGGACGGCGTGAACGTCGTCCAGGACTCCAGCTGCGCCGCCACCAGCGGCACCTGGTACTCCGAGTACGACGGCGCCACCTGGAGCGCGGCGTCCGACCTCGACATCGACCACGTCGTGGCCCTCTCCGAGGCGTGGCGCTCGGGCGCCAGTGCCTGGACCACCCCGCAGCGCCAGGCGTTCGCCAACGACCTCACCCGCCCGCAGCTCATCGCGGTCACGGACAACGTCAACCAGGCCAAGGGCGACCTCGACCCCGCCGAGTGGATGCCCTCGCGCACCGCGTACCGCTGCACCTACGCCCGGATGTGGGTGCAGGTGAAGCACCACTGGAAGCTCACCGTGGACACGGCGGAGAAGAGCGCGCTCCAGTCGGTGCTCAACGGCTGCTGACCGGTCCTGCCGACCGGTCCCGTGCGGCTGCCGGCGACCGCCGGTGGCCGCCTCCGGTTCCTTGACCCTCCGCGGCCCCGTACCGTACAGAGGTACGGACGGAACGGCGGAGCGTGGGACTCCGGCGCCGACGACGACGTCCACGGAGGTGGCCGGGCATGACAGCCGGACTGCGGATGGGGCCGCTCCTGCGGTATGTCGACTGGGAGCGCGGCGACCGGGCCACGGTCTGGGTCGAGACCGAGCGCCCCTGCACGGCCACGGTCCGGTGCGCGGACGGCGCCGGGGGCAGCGCGCACACCTTCACGGTCGCCGGGCACCACTACGCGCTGATCGCCGTCACCGGTCTCACGCCCGGGACGACCACCGCGTACGAGGTGCTGCTCGACGACCGGACCGTGTGGCCGCCCGACGAGCCCGGGCGGCGCTACCCCGCCAGCACCATCACGGCGCCCCGGCCGGACACCTCCGAGGTGCGCGTCTCCTTCGGGTCGTGCCGCTGGGCGGCGCCGCCCGCCGGCGGCGAGGACCCGGTCGGCCCGGACGCCCTCGACACCCTCGCCACCCGGCTGGCCTCCGACCCCGACGCCGTACGCCCCGACGTCCTGCTCCTGCTGGGCGACCAGGTGTACGCGGACGAGACGTCGAAGGCGACCCGCGAGTGGCTGGCCCGCCGGCGCGACCTGAGCGAGCCACCGGGGGCCCAGGTCGCCGACTACGAGGAGTACACCCACCTCTATGACGAGTCCTGGCTCGACCCGGGCGTGCGGTGGCTGCTGTCCACCGTCCCCAGCTGCATGATCTTCGACGACCACGACGTGATCGACGACTGGAACACCAGCGCGTCCTGGGTGGCCGACATGCGGCGCACCGGCTGGTGGCGCGAGCGCATCCTGAGCGGGCTGATGTCGTACTGGGTCTACCAGCACCTGGGCAACCTCTCGCTCGACGAGCTGGAGACCGACCGGCTGTACGCGGCGGTGCGCGAGGCCGGGGACGGCACGGAGCTGCTGCGCCGGTTCGCCGAGGAGGCGGACGAGGACCCGGCCAACGTGCGGTGGAGCTACCGGCGGGACTTCGGGCGTACGCGGCTGGTGATGCTGGACACCCGGGCGGGCCGGGTACTGGACGAGCGGCACCGCGCGATGCACGACGAGGACGAGGACCGGTGGCTGGTCGCGCAGATGCCCAAGGACGGCGACGACTGCGACCACCTGCTGATCGGGGCCTCGCTGCCGTGGCTCCTGGCGCCGATGATGCACGACGCCGAGACGTGGAACGCCGCGCTGTGCCGCGGGGCGCGCGGCCCCCGGTGGGCGCGGCTGGCGGAGAAGGTGCGCCGGGCCGCGGACCTGGAGCACTGGGCCGCCTTCCCCGACTCGTTCGACCGGCTGACGCGGCTGCTCGCCCGGACGGGCCGGGGCCCGGGCGCCCCCGCGACGGTGTGCGTCCTGTCGGGCGACGTCCACCACGCGTACGTGGCCGAGCCGGAGGTGCCGGGCACGGGCTCCCGGATCCTCCAGCTGACCTGCTCGCCCGTGCACAACGGGATCCCGGCGCCGCTGCGGGTGGCGTTCCGGCTGAGCTGGAGCCGCCTGGGGCGGTGGATCGGGCACGGCCTGCGGCGGCACGCCCGGGTCGGGCCCATCGAGACCGACTGGCGCCGGACGGGCGGGCCGTGGTTCGGCAACCAGCTGATGACGCTGACCCTGCGCGGCCGGTCGGCGTCGCTCCGGCTGGACCAGGCGGCCGCCCGCGGCCGCGACCGCTCCCGGGCCGTCCTGCGCACGGTGCACGAGCGGAGCCTGACGGACGGCCACTGAGGGGCCACTGAGAGGCCGTATGGGGGCTTGGCCGAGGGCGTGATGGGGGCTTGACCGAAGGGGCTGCTGGGGGCGTAGCCGGGGGGCGGTCGTCCCGTCCGCCCCCGGCTGTGAATGTCCGGTGAACGTCCGGTTCAGGCCCCTCGCAATCCCGCCCATAGCGGATGGTGATCCTCCGGCCAGGGGTTCGGTGTGAACGGCGGCACAGGCATGATGAGCACTCGCCTGCCGCCGCACCCGGCAGCGCCGGCTACGCACCCTGCCCCGGGAGTCCGAGTCTTGTCGTTCTCGTCGTCCGAAGTTCCGTCCGCGATAGCCCTGGTCGGTGCCGGCCCCCGAGGCACCTCCGTACTCGAACGGCTCTGCGCCTCCGTCCCGGACCTGGCCCCTGGCACCCCGCTGACCGTGCACGTCGTCGACCCGGCCCCGCCGGGCGCGGGCCGGGTCTGGCGCACCGACCAGCCCGGCGAGCTGCTGATGAACACGGTGGCGTGCCAGGTGACGGTGTTCACCGACGAGAGCGTGCGCTGCGCGGGCCCGATACGCCGGGGGCCGAGCCTCTACGAGTGGGCCGCCTCCCGCTCGTACCGGCTGGGCCCCGACGACTACCCCAGTCGCGCCCTCTACGGCGCCTATCTGGAATGGGCGTTCACGCGCGCGGTGGCCACGGCGCCGCCCGAGGTGACCGTGCGGACGCACCCGGCGCGGGCCGTACGCCTGGAGGGCACCGGGCCGCAGTCGCTGCACCTGGACGACGGCACCGTCCTCACCGGCCTCGGCGCGGTCGTCCTCGCCCAGGGCCACCTCCCGGCAGCGCAGGACCCGGCGGCGGCGGAACTCGGCGCGTACGCGGCCCGGCACGGCCTGCGCCACCTCCCGCCCGCCAACCCGGCCGACCTCGACCTGGCGCCGGTCGCGCCCGGCGAGCCGGTGCTGCTGCGCGGCCTCGGTCTGAACTTCTTCGACCACATGGCGCTCCTCACCGAGGGCCGGGGCGGTGTCTTCGTCCGGGACGGCGGGGGCCGGTGCGTCTACCGCCCCTCGGGCCGGGAGCCGCTGCTGTACGCCGGTTCGCGGCGCGGGGTGCCGTACCAGGCGCGCGGCGACAACGAGAAGGGCGCGTCCGCGCGGCACGAGCCGCTGCTGCTGACGCCCCGGGTGATCGCCGCGTTCCGCAGGCGCGCGGAGGCGGGCGACCCGCCCGACTTCAGGGGCGAGATCTGGCCACTGGTCGCCCGGGAGGTGGAGGCGACGTACTACGACGCGCTGCTGAAGCGCCCGCGCGGCTTCCGCACCGGTTTCCTGACCGACCCCGAGGCCACCCTCGACGCCCACGGGGTGGCGCCCGGCGACCGGTGGTCCTGGGAGCGGATCTGCCGCCCGTACGCCGGGCGGACCTTCCGCTCGCCCGGCGACTTCCGCTCCTGGCTGCTGGCCCATCTGCGCCGGGACGCGGCCGAGGCGGCGCTCGGCAATGTGGCCGGCCCCCTGAAGGCCGCGCTGGACGTGCTGCGCGACATCCGCAACGAGCTGCGGCTGATCGTCGACCACGCGGGACTGCCGGGCGCCTCGCGGCGGGACCACCTCGACGGCTGGTACACGCCGCTGAACGCGTTCCTCTCGATCGGGCCGCCCCGCCGCCGGATCGAGGAGATGACGGCCCTGCTGGAGGCGGGCGTCCTGCGGGTGGTCGGCCCCCGGATGCGGGTGCGCCCGGAGAACGGCGCCTTCGTCGCGGACTCGCCCGACGTGCCGGGCTCCGCGGTGGCGGCCACCACCCTGATCGAGGCCCGGCTGCCGGAGCCGGACGTCCGGCGCACCGGGGACCCGCTGCTCGCCGGGATGCTGGCGTCCGGGCAGTGCCGCACCCACGTCGTGGACGGCTACGACACCGGCGGGCTGGACGTGACGCCGTCCCCGTACCGCCTGATCAACGGTCAGGGGCGCGCCCACCGGGCGGTGTTCGCCCTGGGCGTGCCCACCGAGGGGGTGCACTGGGTGACGGCGGCCGGCGCCCGGCCGGGCGTGGACTCGGTGACCCTGGCGGACACCGACGCGGTGGCCCGTGCCGCCCTGGAAAGCGTCCGCACGCGCGCGGGGACGGCACCGGAACGACCGAATGTTGAACTTGCAAGTATTGATTAGGTCTGCCTAACGTGAGCCCCATCGGTTCCGTCCCCAACCGAAGGACTCCCATGCCCCAGATCACCGCGCGCCTCGATCAGTACCGTCCGTACGCGCTCGGACTGTTCCGGATGGTCGTCGGCCTGCTCTTCCTGTGCCACGGCGCCGCCTCGCTCTTCGGCGTCCTCGGCGGCGCGGGCGGCACCGGCGGCACGGTCCCCGCCGGGACCTGGCCCGGCTGGTACGCGGCCGTCATCGAACTCGTCGGCGGCGCGCTGGTGCTGCTGGGCCTCGGCACGCGTACCGCCGCGTTCATCTCGTCGGGCGCCATGGCGTACGCCTACTTCAAGGTGCACCAGCCGACGGGCCTCTTCCCGCTGGAGAACAACGGCGAACTGTCCGTCATGTACTGCTGGTCCATGCTCCTGCTGGTCTTCACCGGCCCGGGCGCGCTCGCGCTGGGCGGTCTGTTCTCCGCCACGCGCGCGGACGACCGCAAGCGCGAGCCGGTCACCGCGTAACGCGCCCCGCGCCGCGGCCGCGCGGCTCCGGCCGGGCGGTCGCGGCGCGCTCCGGTTCTGTGGCCGGGCGGCCGGGGTGGGGGTGACCGGGTGGCCTGGTGACCGGCCCGGCCCGCTTCCGGCGTACGCTTTCGGCCTGGCCGGCCGCCCGCTCCTCGGGACCGGCTCCACGGGACCGGGGAGTGAAGGTGCTCGAAAGCGTGGCCGCGGGCCCATGGATGTACGCGGCCGTCACCATGTCCGTCGTACTGGACGTGTTCCTGCCCGTGCTGCCCAGCGGCATCCTGGTCATCACCGCCGCGACCGCCGCCGCGACCGGTGACGGCTCCCTGCTCGGGCTGACGCTCTGCGCGGCCGGCGCCTCCCTGCTGGGAGACGTCCTCGCCTACCGGCTCGCCTGGCGCGGCCGGTCCCGGCTGCACCGGCTGCTCGGCCGCTCGCGGCGGCTGACCGCGGCGCAGGAACGTCTCGGCGCGGCCCTGGCGCGGGGCGGCGGGGCGCTGGTGGTCATCGCGCGGTTCGCCCCGGCCGGGCGCTCGGTGGTGTCGCTCGGCGCGGGCGCGGCCCGCCGCCGGGCGGGCCAGTTCCTGCCGTGGTCCGCGCTCGCGGGCGTGGCGTGGGCCTCGTACAGCGTGGCCCTCGGCTACTTCGGCGGCCAGTGGCTGGGCGCCTGGACGGGGGTGGCGGTGTCGGTCCTCGCCCTCTTCCTGGCGGGCGCGCTGGCCGTGCACGTCATCCGCCGCCCGGTGAGCCGGACGGTGGTGGCGGTCCCGGCGCCGGCCGCGGCCCCCGCGGTGGAGACCTCCGCGCCGGCGGCGGCGTCCTAGCCCTGCGCGGGCCGGGTGGTGGCGCCCCGGACCTCCAGGTCGTCCAGGAGGCGGCGGGTCGCGTCGGCGACCTCGTCCACGGCCCGGTCGAACACCTCCCGGTTGTGCGCGGCCGGCGCCCGGAAGCCGGACACCTTCCGCACGTACTGGAGGGCTGCGGCGCGGATGTCGTCCTCGGTGGCCTCGGTGGGGAGCACGGGCGGGCGGAGGGTCTTGATGCTGCGGCACATGCCTCCAGTGTGCGCCCGCCCGTGCCCCCGGGTCACCGCTTGCGCCGCCTGCGGGCCCGCTCCCGGTCCCGTTCGATGGTGTACGTGGCCCAGTCCCCCCGGTGCAGGTTGCACCGCGAGGCGCCCACCATGGCGAGCCGCCGGCAGCGGCCCCCGTGCTTGGTGCGCGCGCCGCAGACGGACTGTGTACGAGCCATGACGCCTCCTGGTCTCCGCCGGATGTCCTGACGGCAGCGTCCCGCCCCGGCGCGGCGGGCCGGGAGGGCGCACGGCGGTCCCACGACGACGTGCTCCGTCGCACGCGCGGTCCGGGGCCCGCTGCGCGGCGCACGGGCCGAACCTAGAGTGGACAGGGAGGAGGTACGCATCATGTCGAAGCGAGGCAACAAGCGCCGGGCCCGCAAGAGGCGGCCCGCGAACCACGGCAAGCGCCCCAACTCCTGACGAGCGGCATCAGCCCCGAGCCCGCAGGAGCCGTCGTTCCAGCACCGCCACGTGCTGGGGACGGCTCGTGCGGGCGTGCCGTACGAGCAGGTCGCGGACGTCCGCGGCGACCCGCCGTTTCTTGGGGTGGCGGGCGGTGAAGTGCTCGCTCGCGAAGAACTCCACCGCCCCGTCGAGGCCCGCCGTCCCGGCGCGGGGCGCGGCGCGGGCGACGTCGGCCGTGGGCGCGGCGTCCAGCACGGCGAGGGGCGCGAGCCGGGCGATCCGCCGCGCCGCGCCCCAGGTGCCGGCGCCGTCGCCGGGCGGCGGGGCGCCGAGCCAGGCGAGGACCAGTTCCAGCGGCACGTCAGCCACCGCACCGGGCGCGGGCGGGCGGCCGTACGCCCAGCCGTCGGCGTAACCGCGCAGCGGCCCCGGTGCGGCGGCTGCCCAGGCGGTCCGGTGCCGCGCCGGGATCGACCCGGGGGCGGCCGGGTCGAGCAGGGGCGGGGCCTCGTGCACGTCCAGGGTGCGGACGGCCCGCCCGGCGGCGTCGTACAGCGTCAGGCCGTGCGAGCCGCGGCACATGCAGACGAAGTCCTCCGGCCCGGTCCACCCGGCGAGCCCGGACAGCACCTCCCGCACCTCGCCCGGGTCGCCGATCTCGTACGCCTCGGGGTGGCCGGGCGGCGCGGCACGGCCCGTACGGTCCGAGACGGCGATCCGGACCGTACGCGTCAGATCCGGCCCGGCACCCACGGCGCGCCCTCCACGGCGTCCAGGGCGGCGGCCCAGGGGAAGGCGCCGGGCTCGGGGCGGGGGTCGGCCTCGGTGCCGTACAGGACGGTCGCGCCGGCCGTCCGGAGCGTCGCCACCGACGTACCGAAGGCGGGGTGGCGGGCGTACGCGTCGTCGAAGCACGGCACGACCACGGTGGGGACACCGCACCCGAGGCCCTGGGCGAGGGCGCCCACGGTGAACTTCGCGGTGAGCCCGAGGGCCCATTCGTTCAGCGAGTTGAAGGTGGCGGGGGCGAACAGCATGACGTCCGCCCGGGGCCACGGTTCCGGCTGGCCCGGCATCCCGTAGGCGTACCGCACGGGGTGTCCGGTGAGCGCGGCGAGCCCGTCGAGGCTGTCCGCGAGCCACTGGGCGGCGGTGGGGGTCAGTCCGAGGCACACGTCCCAACCGCGGCTCTGGGCGGCCTCGATGGCGCCGGCCACCTCGAAGACGGGCGGCGCGGCCGAGCAGAACAGGTACAGGGTCCTCGTCATGGTTCCATCCGATCACACCCGGCGTGCGTGGCGCCGGGCCCGTGCGTGCCGCGTACGAGCAGCCTGGCCGACGACGATCGTCGCCGAAAGACGATCTTGAGCCAAGCCGGTCGCCGTCCCGAACGGCGTTGCCGGTCCGCCGCCCCGCCCCGTAGGGTGCCGATCATGCACGCGACCGTTCTTCCGCCGCCCGCCGCCTAGCGCGGGCGGACGTCCTCACGAACGACCCGTACCGGGGCGTGTTCCCCGGGCGGTCGGTGCTGCCCGCGTGACCGAGCCGAGCTGTCAGCCGTCTTGTTCCTCCACCGGAGAAGTCACGTGTCGAATCCTTCCTCCCCCCTGCCCGCCGGGTCCCTCTCGGTCGGCCGGGGGCTGACCTACCTCGTCCTCGCCGGGTTCGCCTGGGGCACCGCCGGGGCCGCCGCCTCCCTGGTCTTCGCGGTGAGCGACCTGGGGCCGCTGGCCCTCTCGTTCTGGCGCTGCGCCGGCGGGCTGGTGCTCCTCCTCCCCGTCCTCGCGCTGCGCGCCCGGCGCCGCCGCCCCCGACCGGCGACGGTGCCGTGGGTGAGCAGGGTCCGCCGGGTGCTGTTCACGGGCGTGGGGCTCACCGTCTTCCAGAGCGCCTACTTCGCGGCGGTCGAGGCGACCGGCCTCGCGGTGGGCACCGTGGTGACCCTGGGCGCCGGCCCGGTGCTCATCGCGGTCGGGGCGCGCCTGACCATGGGCGAACGGCTGGGCCGGGGCGGTGTCCTGGCCGTCGCCGGCGCCCTGGCCGGGCTGGCCGTCCTGGTCCTCGGCGGCGGGGGCGCGCAGGTGCGCCCCGCGGGCGTCGCGCTCGCGGTGCTGTCGGCGGCGGGGTACGCCGCGATCACGCTCCAGACCCGGTGGCTCGGCCGGGACGGGGGCGGCGACCCGCTGCCGACCACCGCGTGGGCGTTCGCGATCGGCTGCGCCGGCCTGCTCCCGATGGCGGCCGCCGAGGGTCTCGTACCGCACACGGCGGAGCCCGCCGGCGTGCTGGCGCTCCTGGTCTACACGGCCGCCGTCCCCACGGCCCTCGCGTACGCCCTCTACTTCGCCGGCGCGGCGGTGGTCCGGGCGGCCACGGTCTCGGTGGTGATGCTCCTGGAGCCGGTGAGCGCGGCGGTCATCGCGGTCACCCTCCTCGGCGAACGCCTCACCCCGGCCACGGTGACGGGCACGCTCCTGCTCCTCACGGCGGTCGCCGCCCTGGCCACCGCCGAAGCCCGAGGAGCCGCCCTCCGCCGCCGCACCCCGGCCACGGCGTAACCCCGGGCCGGGGCCCACGCACGCGTGGGCCCCGGCCGGCGGGTGCCCACATCCCACGGTTGGGCGCTCCGCACGACGGCCATGCGCCTCCCCGCCCCCCCATGCCACCTTGCGCGCTCCGGGTGCATGGATCACCGTTTAGTGGTGCTGCTCGGCGCGTTGGCGCCGCTTGGGGGAGGCGATACCTCATGGGTTCAGCGACGCCGTGGGCGCAGGCAACATTCGGTGCGGTGGCCGGACAGCTCGTGGACATCGTCCCGGCTTGCCTCCTCCGTGCCCATGAAAGGGCCCGCAACGGCCATGAGGGTGTCCAGACGCAGACACTGGAGGCCTACGGTCATGGACTGCATGCAGTGCAGTACGAAGAACTGGCTGCCGGTCTCGGTGCAGTCCGGGGCGCCAGGCCGGTACGTCTTCATGGGCGTACGGTGACGATCGTTGCCGACCAAATGATCTACCCCATCCGCTATGCCAAGAAGGACGTCCCCGTCACGGCGGCCCGCCTTCGGCGCGCCACCGGGTTTCGCGCAGAGTTGATCCGGCGGCATGGCCCCGAGCCCATGCAACAGGCCCTCGACCTTGGTCTGGAGGAACTCGACGAGACCGAAGTGCACCCGGATCTGGGCCTCCTCGCCGAGGACGTCCGCCTTGTCCTCGTGGCATACGCATGCTCTATGGACCGTGGCGTGATGCGGATCGAATGGGGTTCCGCGGAACTGCGCCGCGAGGACCGGTACCTCCTCTGGCACCATCACGAGAGCCTGCCCCTGGACGGTCGGCCCGCTGTCTCCTCATAGGCCTGCTGCTGGTGGCCGGTGAAGATGCACTGCTGCGGAGGCGGCATTCACGGGGGCGCCGAAGTACTCCTCATCAGCGTTCGTCATTCGGCTCACGGCGTCGCGCCAGGGCCACCGCTGCGCGCCTGTCAGCGGCGTACTTTCGCTCTATGGAGGCCCGGAGTTCCTCAGGAGTCGGCCACGGCGCCGTCCGGTGGATCATGCGGTGACAGTTGGCGCAGATGAGGGCGAGATCGCTGAGCTTCGTCCGTCCCTCACCCGCTTCATGCAGCGGTACCACGTGATGGCACTCGATGTATCCCGCACCGCGGGCTCCGTACACCTGCTCAAAGTCGAACCCGCATGCTTCGCACGCCAGTCGTCCGCCATGCCGGAGCACGGAAGCAATCTTCTTCTTGCGCAGGCCCCTGTTCCGCTCTCTCGCCTGGTGCCGGCGCATCAGGAGCCGGCCCTCGGGAGCGCTGGTGTCGTCGTCGAACTCCTCGTCACCGCTTGGAGCGAAGGCCTGCAACTCGCCGGTGGCAATGCCGTCGCGGATGAGCCGCGCGACCCTGGCCATCTCCCCCGGCCGATCGAGGAACTCGTTCAGCACCGCGATATCGAGCGCGCCGCCGTTGGTGGGTTTACCCCGGTACTCCGGGTGCCTCGTGGCAATGTCGAACGTCTTACGCGCCACCCCGTTGGGGTTGCGGAACTTCTCATTGCGGTCCGCCTCGGCGTGAATGGGAAGCATCTGGAGCAGCTCCGAGAGCTCGACCACCCGGGAGTCCTGGGCGTCCAGCCCCTTCCACCCGTTCTCCATCACGAGCTGACAGGCCAGGATGATCTCATCACGGACCCAATCGGGGTTCTTCACCGCTTTCACCCGGAAACCAGCCCGCTTCAGCCAGGCCGCGGCGTGCTCCTTGCCCCCACTGAACTCGTCAGACCTAAGTGGCCGGCCCTGGTCCCACTGGTGCGCTACGCCGGCGATGGCCTTGGAGTCGTACTCCCGCCCCTCATGCACCACGACGTACGAGCGGGCCTTCCCGTAGCCGTACTGCGCAAGGAACTCATCCCGCCCCAGCCCGTCGTACTCGGCCATGGCCTTCAGTACGGACCCCTGTGTGATTGCTCCCCTGTGCATAGTTGCAGCGTACGATCCGCCGTATCCCGCTCCTGCGTGAGGCTGCCGGCCACACGAACCGGGTGCACAGGAAGCACCCCGCCCGTGAGCAACCCCCACCGGCTTCCGTGCCATGCTGCAGACGCCGAAGGCCCCCAGCCGTGATCGGCTGGGGGCCTTCGTGCTGGTGGGCGCGGACGGTTTCGAACCGCCGACATCTGCTTTGTAAGAGCCGGATTGACGATGGCTCTACGCTGCCACTTCTTCCGTCGTAGAGATCATTTGGGGGGGATTTAGGAGCCGTCCCCTCTTGGGGGCCTTCCGGAGGTCGACCCTCCCCCACAACGTCCTCCACCCCAGGTTACCCATCGCCCGCTCGAAGATGTCCTGCAGACCGTCGAGCCTCTCCTGCCGCATCGCCGGCGTCGGATGCTGGTATACCGCCTTGATGCCCGGCCGCGCATGCCCGGCCTGCTCAAAGGCCAGCGCCGGCCGCACACCGATCTGATCCTGGTACGTGTCGTGCGTATGCCGGAGGTCCCTCATCGTCAGCCCCGGCATGATGGGCTCCCAACCGTCCCTCGCCGCCCGCCCCCGGACGACGGGCAGCGCCTCCCTGCCGTCCGCCGCCGGGCGGATGTTGGCCCGGGTGAAGTTCGATCGCCGCCAGAACGTCCCGGACGGCGTGCAGAACACATACGGGTGCGGCCAGTCCTCCAGGTGGTACCGGAGAAGCACCGCTAGGAACGGGGGGATGTCGATCCCTCGAGCCCGTTTGCCGTTCTTCGGGGGCTCCAGCTGCAGCACCATGCCCGTCTTGTTGCCGTCCTCGTCTCGGCCTGTGTACTCGACCAACTCCCCCACCAGAGGGTCAACCTGGACGGTCGGACACTCGAACCAGCCGCCATCGTGCGGCTGCCGCCGGACCCGCAGAACGTTGTCCCGGTGCAGCGCCGCGCCCTCCCCCCAGCCAAGGCCAGTGAAGGCCGTGGTGAGGACGTGCAGGCCGACCGCCGGGCCGAGCCGCTCGGCCAGCTGCAGGACAACCTCGGGCCGTACCCACTTCTCCTCCTCCGCCTTCTTCGCGGTGACGACGACCGCAGTAGCGCGGGTGCGCCGGCGCCCGAAGAGCGGGTTGACCGCCAGGTGCTTGGCGTCGACCGCCCCGGTGAGGATCGACGACATGAGGCTGACGCAGTGCCCGGCGGTGACGTCGTCACAGCCGAGTTCTTGTTGCCAGGCGTCGACATCGAACCAGTTGACCTGGATAAGCGGCACGTGCTCCCACTTCGGGAAGATGTGCCGCTGAAGCAGGTTCCACCGCTTGTCGACGGTGTTGCCGCGCTTGGGCTTGACCTTCATCCACTTGCGCGCAAACTCGCCGAAGGTGATGCGCTGCAGGGCCGGGTCGATCCAGCGGCCGGCCCGGATCGCGGCCTCCTGCGCCTCACCCCACTCCTTAGCCCTGGTCTTGGTGGGGAACCCGGGCTCAGTGCCCTTCCTCCCGTCCGGCTTCTTGTAGCAGGCTTTCCACGTGTACTGCTTGGTCTGCTTGCCGTTGCGGACCTTGTAGACCTTCTCGGCGTAGGCCATGGCTCACCCCTTCATCAGGTGTCGAGACCATCGTCGTGGAGACTGCACCGCGAGCAGGGGTCAGCTGCAGGGCTTCGCCGTTTCGAGGGAGGGGGCGCCCGGGAGGGCTGCCAGCGCCTCGTTGACCTGAGCGACCCCCGCGGCCGTCAGGGTTCCGTGACAGGTCGCGAGCGAGCTGTCCGCGTACACGACGACGTGGTCAGGGTTCCGGCTTGCCCACACGAGCGTCTCGTCGGGCATTCTCTCCGCGCAGTAGACGTGAACACACATCAGCCACCCCACGTTGTCCGAAATGGTGGCCCCATGGTCAGCGTTCAGTCATGCAACCACACTTTTGGGTCACGTGGGGAGAGCTTTGCGTAACTGCAATTGCAGTTCTGCTAGTCGGCGTGCCGCTCGGCCGCACGCATCTGATCCGCCCTCACCGACAGGCTCTGCAGCTCCCCTTGAGCCTCCAGCCAGGCACTTAGGTTTGCCTTACGTTGCTCGGGCGTGGCGCCGGCCGGATTCTTCACGACGACGACCATGGTGCCGCCGTCACCGAGAGGAATGACGGCGGTGTCGACGAGCTCACCGTCCTGTCGAAGCTCATGCTGGATGCGCAGCGGCAGTTTCGAGTCAGCTGCTGGCTCGGCGGGTTCGGGGTCGCGGGCCGTGTCGGGGTAAGCCAGGGACGGGTGGCCGCCGGCGAGGACGCGCTCCACCGAGTCGTCGGTCCAGCCGACCCGGCGGGCGTATGCCTTGATGGTCGGGGTCGGCTTCTTGTACTCCTGCCCGCCCTCGATGAGCTGGATGACGGAGCGGCTGACGCCGAGGTCGTCGGCCATCTGCTCCTGCGTGAGCTGCACGGGGTGCGCGCGCCGGGCGTCCCTGAGTGCCGTTCCGAGGCGGGTCCAGTCACGGTCCATGAGGCCCATCATGCACTACTCGCATGCAACCAAGAAGCCCAGATCTCACGCTTTGACCTGCGCGTTAGTAGTCATTTCAAGCAATCCGGGTTGCATCCGGCCACACCAAGGCGCACCGGCGCACGCCACGTCACCACGTGCCACGCCCACATTCTGTGCTCATAAAGTAGGCAGACCGCTTGCGCTTGTAGCCAGAATGGGCATAGCTTCTAAGCGTGAAGCCAGACGGACCCGCAATCCGGAGGGTTCGCAAGGCCCAGAACATGAGCCTGCGCATGCTCCAGGAACTGACCGGCCTGAATCGGGGCTACCTCTCCCGCATGGAGAGAGGCCACATCCGCGAATCGGACGACGAACGGGTCCGGACCATCGCCAACGCCCTGCAGGTCAAACCTGCCGCCATAACCGAGGAGGAATGACGTGACCGCCGAAACGCCCCCCACGAAGGCACGGAAGGCCACGCCCCACAGAAGGACGGTCCGCAAGCTCGCCGAGGCCAAGGCCCTCGAGGAGGAGCAGCTCATCCGCTGGACGCCCGAAGAGGTCGTCGAGAAGCAGCTCCTGCCGTACAAGAGCGTCCGCTCCCTGAAGGAGAAGTGCTACCGGCGCGAGGTCTACCACCACAACGACGGCGGCCGGATCACCTTCAGCCCCGAGAGCCTCCGCCTCGAACTCCAGCGTTCGCTCGCCGCCCCCCTCGCCGCCTAGCGCGGCAGCGGGCCGCCGCCGGGCTCCAACACCGCGACGACGGCCCTCCCAGATCCACCCCTCACACGCAACCAACCTGCGAGAGAGAGAAGGACCCAGTGTCCCGAGTATCCCCTACCCCTCTGGGCGACTTGAGCCCGCACGTGGCCGAGATCCGGCTCGCTCAGTACGGCGAGCACACCAAGACCTGGTCCACGGCCACCTACGAGAGCGGAACCGAGAAGGCTCTCCATGAGATCGCCCTGTCCCTTCTGGGAGAGGTCAAGCGACTGCGTGAGGCCGAGCGCGACGTTCGGTCGCAGGTCGCGAAGGACTTCGAGAAGTACGGCAAGCGTCGCAACTCCCTGTCGACGGGCGAGGCGTACTACATCGCACGCGACGGCCTGTGCGCTTGCCGGGGCGGCGACAAGGCGTGCGACGCTACCGACATCCGCGAGCTGGGCAAGGGCGGTGAGTCCCGGTGATCGCCATCGACTTCCCCGAGGTCCCGATGCCGGACCGGGTCGCCCAGATGATCGGCGCCAAGATCCCGCTCCACATCCTGCAGGCGGAGATGGACGCCGAGACGCTGGCGGCCGAGATCCGCACCCTCCGTCCGCTGGCCTCCGTCGAGGACCAGGCCGACCGCGAGGACCGCCTCGCCGACCTGCACCGCGCGAACAAGGTGCTCGGCGCCTACAACCCGGGCCTGATCGTGACCCCGAAGGCGGTGACCCGATGAGCGCCAACTGGGACGCCGCGGGCGTCACGAACCGGCTGATCCTCGGGATCTTGGCGGGTGAGGAGCGCAAGCCGCTCCTGGACGCCTTCCGAGCGCAGGTGCTGCGCGAGGCGATCGCCGCCGTGGAGGACCCGGAGCAGCGTCGCCTGACGTCCGTCGGGTCTGGCCTCGGCTACGAGTCCGCGCTCGAAGTGCTCCGTCGCCTGGCCGACACTGCCGCCTCGGGCAGCACCGCCGGGGATGAGCAGCCGGAGGTTCACCGCCTCCGCGACGAGCTCGCCGCCGTGAAGGACGGGCTCGACCACCTGGAGCGGTACACGCTGCCGGAACTTCGCCGCGAGGTCGAGTGGCACCAGGCGGGCAAGAGGCGCTGGCGCGATCGGGCCGAGAAGGCCGAGGTTGAGCGTGACGAGCACCGCGCCGCAGCAGAGGCCGCCGAGGCGAAGCTCCGGAAGATCGAGCACGGTTGCGAGACCCCCGAGTCCCACAACTACGGCTGCCCCTGCGAGACCGAGGGCGGTGCCCGATGACCGCCGCCGATCTGGCCCGCGTGGATGTGCCGCTGGCGCAGCTGGCTGCCGACCTTCGGGCCGCTGCTCTCCGGCAGGCCGAGCTCGCCGAGCAGCGTCACCAGTACCTCGACCTCGACGCCGACAGCGAGTTCACCATCCCCGGCAGCTGCTGCCCCGCCTGCCCGCCCCGCACGGAGGTTGCGTCGTGAGCTGCAACGAGCAGGTCCCTTACCCGGACCTGGACCTCACCGCGGACTGCCGCCTGGAGCTGGGGCACCCCGGGGCGCACGAGTCCTATCGGGGCGACCGCTTCCCCCGGCCCGTCCCCAGTGGCACCGCGACCGAAGCGCTCGCGCTGATCGACGAGGCCGCCGGAGACCGACGCCGCTGGGACCTCAACGAGCGCGAGTTCCTGGTGAAGGTGTCCGTCACCAACGTCTACCTGGTCAAGGTCTCCGCCGAGACGGAGGACGACGCGATCATCAACTGCCCCGACCTCTCGGACATCGACCTCCGCAACGAGTCCCCCATCGACGGCTCCTACGACGTGGAGCGGCCCGACCAGTACGAGCGCTCGATGACCACCGGCGCGCCGATCGGCCCGAAGATCGCCTGCCCCGACTGCGGCCAGCTCTCCATGAACCGCACCTGGTACCACAGCCCGCTGCGCAAGTGCCACGGGCCGATCGAGTGGGTGGAGACCCGCTCCCCGTCGCCGCGCTACCGGTGGCGGCGCAAGTTCCCCGACGGGCCGAGCCTCCCCGCCGCGACGAGCGACATGGCGGCCGTCTCATGACCCGCCCGGTCCACACGGTGACCTCGGAGCTGTTGTCGGAGATGCCGGTGATACCGGCGCCGATCGGTGACCGTCTCCTCGCTGCGCTCGACCTGGTGCCGCGCCGCGTACCGGCCTGGATCACCGACCCGAACTTGATCGCCGACATCGTAGCCGGCCACGTCGACATCCCCGACGAGCTGCTGCTCGGGGACACCACCATCCATTCACGGGGGATCAAATGACCTACCCGCACACCACCTACGCCAAGGCGGTAGCCGACGCGCTCGCCGACGAGGGCATTGCCCCCGACGACTGGGACGCCTGGTCGCACGACGGCGTCACCATGACCGCCGTCTACCGGTGGACCGGCGAGGGCGACACCGGCTACAACTCGGCCGCCTACCCGAACGGTGTCCTGCTGTCCTGGACGTCCGACCAGGGTTGGCAGTACGCCCGGTTCGTCGACCACCACCAGACCCGCACCGAACAGCCCATCCACCTGGGCCTCGACCCGATCGCCACCCCAGCCGCAGCGGTACGCGCCGCGGACTGGATGCTCTCCGGCCGCAGAAAGTTCCCGCCCCAGGCGGCCCGGTGGAAGTTCGCCGACGCCCTCCAGGCCGCCCTGCCGGACGAGGAGGCGTGATGCTGGCCCAGGTTCCACACGCCGCCTACGGGGAGGCCGTCCACGCCGCGCTCGCCGCAGCCGAGGTCGCTCCCGACGGGACGAGCATCACGACCGAACTGACCGCGACCGGGTCCCGCAACCTGCTCATCACCTGCACCTGGCTGAAGGGCGACCCGGCTCTGGGCGCGGGCGAGTGGCATCGGGGGATGCGGATCGTGTGGCGGCACGCCCACGGCTGGTTCTTGGAGGACCCGACCACTCTGCTGTCCCGCTCGGTTCCGGTGCCGCTGCTCGCTGCCCCGGAGGCAGTGGCCGACGTAGCTGCCGAGGCTGGAACTCACGGCATGTACGACGACCTTGATCGCCCGGTCGACCTTCCTGGCAGTGACGAGCAGTGGGATCAGGCCCGCGCCCTCGACAAGGCCCTCGCCGACTGGGAGGACCTGCCTTGACCGCCGACCGGCCGCTGCTCGCCTGGGCATCCATCGCCGCCGCAGCCGCCCTCTTCGCCGGGCTCATCCGCCTCGGCCACACACTCTGGAACTGGGGAACCACCGCATGACCAAGCCCGACACGGTCACCGAAGACCACGTCCGGAACCTCCACCACTTCGCACTCGAAGCCCGCGTCCGCCTGCTGATGCGGACCGGCGAAGCCCAGGACGCCGCAACGAGCTGGGCGATGGCGTCCGGCACGGCCGCCGCCTGGTACGCCCACCGTCTCCTCGCCCGCCTCGAGCAGGTCGACCCCGAAGGGGTCAAGGCGTTCGCTGCCGAACTCGCCGAGGAGGGCGAGATGCCGGACCTGGCCGACGACCCGGTCGAGATCGCCGAGGGCATGGGCTTCAACCCCCAGGCATGGCTGGACGCCGAGTGGACCCGGCGCGACGCCTGCAAGGCAGGTGAAGTCCAGTGAGCTCCTCAACGCACGACCCCGTTCGCCATCAGGCCGCCCTCGACTCGCACATCCTCAAGGCCGCCAGCCCGGACAGCAGCGACTGGGACGACGCCACCTGGGCCGCATGGTGGCGGGCAGTCGACCGAGCCAACACCGAGCGGCGCACCCGCGAGACACGACTCGAGGCGGAGATCACCGAGCTGCAGAACAAGCTCGAGGTCGCCGAGCGACAGAACGCCGTACTCGACGCCCGCTGCTCACGGCTCACCGCCGAACTCGCCGACGCGCGCCGCCTCCTCGGCCTCACCGAGGACATGGCCGCCTTCTACAGCCAGCAGGGGGCGTCATGAGCCTCACCGTCCCGTGGCGGGGTCGTGGCCAGCACCGCGGTAAGGCGCCCGCGCAGCTCCGCCGGGAGCTCGATAAGGCCACCTGCGACCTCGTCGCCCTCGCCACCCGCCTCGACGAGGTCACCACCCAGCGGAACCAGCTCGAAGCCCAGCTCGACGAGGCAGCAATCGACCTGTCCGGCGCCCGGCTCGACCTGGAGACCGCGCAGCGGGAGCTGACCGCAGTCCGGGCCCAGCTCGCCAACGCCACCGCCATCAGCGCCCCGGCCGGCACGCGGGACGTCGACCCCGACGACCAGCCGACCCAGCCCGTTCCGGTCCTCACCCTGCAGCAGGCCCACGGCATCGGCCCCGTCCTGCCCGTCCGCAACCCCGGCCACGTGCCGGCCTGGGCCGACCCGGCCGCCTAAAACCGCCCGCCGGCTCGCCGCGACACAGCCTCCAGCGAGCCGGCGGGGCTAACCACACCGCCCCCGGCCCCGCCACCCAGCCGCACCGTGCGGGGCCTCCCCGAACACACCCTCAAGGAGGGCAGTCGTGCAGAACATGAGCCGCGAGGAACTCCTCAGCCTCCTCGACGACATCCGCGACCGGGTCGCCACCGGCGACAGCTTCGAAGGCCACATCCGCTACCTCATCGCCGAGCCCGGCAGCCAGCACCCGTTCGACGTCGCCGCGCTCTACCGCATCGGTAACAGCATGGGGCAGGGCGGCGCACGCATCATCGGCGACCAGACCATGTACGCGGACGGTGCCGCGTGAGCCCCATCGCCTGCGCCCGCTGCGACGGAACCGCCGGCCCGTTCGTCCGCCGCCCCGAAGGCCCCGTCTGCGAGGACTGCCTCGACGCCGAGGACGGTGGCCAGTGACCACCACCGCCGACGTCCAGCCCGGCCTGTACGACATCCCCGCCGAGCTGTACCACGCCGATCCCATCCCCGGCGGCAGCCTCTCCTCCACCGGCGCCCGCACCCTCGCCAAGAAGTGCCCCGCCGTCTTCAAGTGGGAACTCGACCACCCCCAGCCCTACAGCAAGGCCCTCGACCTCGGCACCGCTGCCCACAAGCTCGTCCTCGACGATGGCCCCGAACTCGTCCTCGTCGACGCCGACAAGTGGAACACCGACGCCATCAAGGCTGACGTCGCCGCCATAAGGGCCGACGGGAACATCCCGCTCAAGCGCCACGAACTCGACCAGGTCCAGGCTATGGCCGCCGCCCTCCGCCAAGACGCGGACGCCGCCCGGCTCCTGGAACCCGGCTCCGGAGTCGCCGAACAGTCCGCTTTCTGGGACGACCACGGCATCTGGCGCCGCTGCCGCTTCGACTGGATCCGCCACGACGGGCAGATCGTCGACTACAAGACCGCCCGATCCTGCCGCCGCGAAGACCTCGAGAAGACGTTCAGCGAGCACGGATACCACCAGCAGCAGGAGTGGTACCTCGACGGCGGTCTCGCCCTCGACCTGGTCGACCCGGAGAAGCCGTTCCAGTTCGTGCTGCAGGAGAAGGACCCGCCCTACCTCGTCGTCGTCACCACCTGCGACCCGGTAGCCCGCGGCATCGGCCGCCACCTCAACGACGTGGCCCTCAACACCTACGCCATCTGTCGCGAGACCGGCGAATGGCCCGGTTACCTCCCGAACCCGGTGCTCTCGCTCCCCGCGTGGGTCGAGCGCCAGTATGCCTAGGAGAACCAGTGACTCAGCTTCCCCCGCCGGTCCGCACCGGTCGCCCCCAGCAGCAGCCGCAGCAGGACCCTGGCCAGTTCGCGTTCCGCCCCGCCAGCAAGGCCGGCCGTAAGGCGCGCCTGTCCATTCAGGGCATGTCCGGCTCCGGCAAGACGTGGACCGGACTCGGCATCGCCCACGGCCTGTCCGAAGGACGCAAGTTCGCCGTCATCGACACCGAGAAGGGCGCCGCCAGCCTGTACGCCGGGATCGGCGGCATCGAGTTCGACACCTGCCCCATGGACCGCTACGACCCGCGCGACCTGATCCGCGTCCTCGACTCCGCCGCGGCGGCCGGGTACCCGACGGTGTTCGTCGACAGCCTCACCCACTTCTGGAAGGGCACCGACGGCACCCTCGACCAGGTCGAGAAGGCCAGCAGCAAGTACGGCGGCAACAAGTTCGCCGGCTGGAAAGACGGCACCCCCATCCAGAACGACATGGTCGCCGCGATCCTCGACTACCCCGGCCACGTCGTCTGCTCGATGCGCTCCTACACCGAGTGGGTGCTGGAGAACGGCCGGCCGCAGCGGGTCGGGATGCGGCCCGAGCAGCGCAAGGGCATCGAGTACGAGTTCGACGTCGCCGTAGCGATGGACGTCGAGAACACCCTCGAAGTCCTCAAGTCCCGGTGTCCCGCCCTCAACCGGCAGGTCATCAAGCGGCCGAGCGGGGCCCGCGACATCGCTGGGCCGCTCCTCGCGTGGCTGAACTCCACCCCCGAGCCGGCCGCCGAGCAGTAGCCGCAGCACCCGGCCGCCCGCGCGGGAATCGCGGGCGGCCACCCCCAGAGAAGCACACCTGATCGGAGCCCGTCATGACCTCTCAGCTCCAGCTTCCCGTCACCCACCCCGGCGCCATCGACCCCGAGCGGGGTGAGGCCGCCAAGCAGGCCGGCATGAAGCGCATCGGCCAGCTCGACCCCCAGTGGGCCGCCGAGTGCGACAAGCGGATAGCGAAGTTCGCCGCCCGCGGCGTCCCCTTCCAGGCCGCCGACCTCGTCGAGGATGGGCTCCCCGAACCACCGCACCCGAACTGCTGGGGCCCTCGCTTCGGCGCCGCCTGCAAGCAGGGCGTCGTCCGCCACGCCGGATACACCCAGTCGAAGCGGGCCACCGTCCACAAGTCGATCTGCCACCAGTGGATCGGCGCCGGGACGGAGGTCGCCGCATGAGCGAGCAGCCCGTTGACTTCCTCGCCGTCCCCCTCGCCGACGGCGGCACCTGGACCCGGCTGGACCGCCTCACCGACGGCCGCATCATGTGCTGCCTCTGCTTCGACTACGTCCACCGCTCCGACCTGAACCAGGTCGACGGCGGAGTCGAGGACGTGTGCAAGCCGTGCGCCGCCAAGGAGGCCGCCGCGTGAGCCCCGCCGCACAGGCCGCCGCCTGGATCGCCGGCGTGTGGATGGCCGCCGCGATCTGGGTCGCCGCCTTCAAGCCGTTCCGCGACGACCCGCCCCGCCGCACCCCCGAAGACATCCAACGGGACATCGCCGAACAGCGCGCCCGCCGCGACCTCGACACCTGCCACGCCATCTGGCCCGACCCGCCCACCTGGCGCGTCGCCGCCGCCCAGCACCGCCTCAACACCGCCAAGCAGCGCCGGAAGGAGACCGGACAGTGACCCGCAAAGCCGTACCCGCCGAAACCCTCGAGCACGGCGACGAACGCCGCTACCGCCGCGGCTGCCGCTGCACCCTCTGCAAGCAAGGCGCCAACAAGGCCAACATCCGGCGCCGCTACCTCCGAGAGACCGGCCGCGGCATCTGGCGAAGCGTCGACAAGGCCGCCCACCACATCCTCCAGCTCCGCGCCGCCGGACTCGAAGACCGCTACATCCAGAAGCACGCCCCGGTCTGCCCCGACGTCATGTACCGCATCCTGCGCCGCGAAGGACGCATCCACGTCAAGACCGAAACCCGCATCCTCGCCCTGCCCATCCCCGCAGTGACCCCGGCCATCACCGCCAACCGGTCCCACGTCCCCGCACACGGCACCATCCGCCGCCTCCGCGCCCTCGTCGCAGCCGGATGGCACCAGGCCGAACTCGCCCGACGACTCGGGAAGGACAAGGAGAACCTCGGGCAGCTCATCGCCCGAGACCCGCGCGGCAACGTCACCATGCTCCTCGAAGCCGAGGTCAAGGCCGTCTACGCAGAGCTCCACACCCTCCGCCCCGAGGACCACGGAGTCATCGGCTGGCACGCCGAAAGGGCCCGCCGACACGCCGCCGCGAAGGGCTGGATCGGCCCCGACTACTGGGACGACGACGAGTTCGACGACCCGGACTTCCAGCCCGCCGTGAACGAGCCTCCCCGGTACGTGGTGCTCGCCGAGAACGCTTTCGAGCTCGAAGACGGACAGGGCTACACCCGCCAGCAGGCAGCCGACCGGCTCGGCGTCGCCAAGGACACCCTCCAGGCCGCGATCAGCTACTACCGCGCCCGACAGGCCGAGCAGCCCGCCGCCTAGCCCGCACACGACAGAGCCCCGCACACAGCGGGGCTCGAGGAGAGGAGGGGACGTGTCAGGACTCGGACTGCTTCGCCGCTCGCCGGAGCAGCGCGGCCTTCTTCTCCTGCAGGGCACGCCACTGGTTGACGCGGGAGTGCACGTGACGGCGCATGTCGTCGGCGCGGGACGTTCCCTCCGCCTTGCACAGCTCCCCGTAGATGGCCCACGTGTCGTCGTCGATGCGGACTACGCGGCCCGGGGTCCCCTTCGTCGTCATGTCGACAGCGTAGCTGACTGTGCAGTGACTATGCACCCCCGACCTACTTATGACCTACTGGTGACCGGTCACCCTGTTGTACTCTGGGATTGCCAGCGTGACGGCAACTCCGCGCCGCTGAAGCCTCCATGAGGGCTGTCCGCCGCAGCCGACATCACCACCGCGACACCCCTCCCGAGAAAGAAGACGACCCCATGGCACGTGGCCACGGCAGGATCCTCACCAGCATCTGGGAGGACGCCGACTTCCTCGAGCTCGACGAGAGGCAGCAGCGCCTCTACCTGTTCCTCATCTCGCAGCCGAACCTGAACCACGCCGGACTGCTGCCGCTCACCCTGCGGCGGTGGTCGCGCAAGGCCCGCGGGCTCACCTCCGCCGACCTGGAAAAGCACCTCGAAGCCCTCGAGGCCGCCCGGTTCGTCGTCCTCGACGACGACACCGAGGAGCTCCTTATCCGCTCCTTCGTCCGTAACGACGGCGTGTGGCGGATGCCGAAGGTCATGGGCGCCATGGTCTCCGGGGCGCTGGAAATCTCTTCCAGGCACCTGCAGCGGGCCCTCCTCCTGGAGATGGACCGCATCCCCCTCGAGGAACTGAACGACGAGCCGACGAAGTACCGCGGCGAGGAGGGACCGTCCATCCGGCGCCAAGTCGCCATGCACATCGAGACCCTTCGGAAGGCGTTCGGCGCCCCCTCGCCCGACCCTTCCCGAAGGGGTTCCGGAACCCCCTCCGCAACCCCTTCGGGAACCCCCTCCGATACCCCTGCCGAAGGGGATAGCGAGGGGGGATCGAAAGCCTCTACGCGCGGGCGCGCGGGCGCGTCACGCGCGCATTCCCCTGCCCCTGCCCCTACCCCTGCCCCTGACCCCAGCCCCGTAAGAGAGGGGGTGGGTGCCGTCGGAGTCGAAATCGAACCCGCCGCCACGGCAGAGCAGCAGCGGCCTAACGGCCTTCACTCCATCCCTGACGACTTCCACCTCAACGACACGATGCGCCGCTTCGCCGCCTCGACCTACCCGCAACTCGACCCCGACTTCGAGACCCAGCAGTTCATCTCCTACTGGCGGGCCGAAGGCCGCAAGAAGAGCAACTGGCACGAAGCCTGGCGCAAGTGGCTCGGCGACTCCGCCAAGCGGGCCAGCGAACGACGGCAGACCGGCAACGTCATCCAGCTCCCGTCCGGCCAGACCCTCACCGGCACCGACGCCAAGGTCGCCGGCTGGCTCGCCCTCGCCTCCGGAGAGGAGACCTCATGACCCCCGACGACGCGGCAAAGCTCCTCGCCTCGTGCGCCGCCTTCGACAACCGCCAGCCCTCCCAGATCGCCATGCGCGCCTGGGCCACCTCTCTCAAGGACATCCCCCTCGACCAGGACTGCTTCGACGCCGTCGCCCGCTTCTACGGCACCCCGCCCAAGGAAGCCGGACAGCGGCTGTGGATCCAGCCCCACGACGTCCGCTCCTGGCGCGACATCATCCGCAAGGAACGCCTCGAGAACTTCGTCTACGAGGGCGACCCCGACGAGACGCCGAAGCAGTACCTGGCCAACTACCGCCGACAGATGGACGCCGTCGCGTCCGGAAGGGTCGCCGGCCCGACCAACGCCCCGGCACTCGAAGGCGGCCCCCACCCTCAGGTGCTCCGGGAACTCGAAGGGATCGGCCGGACCGTCCCCGCGGCCGACGAGGCCGTCGACGAGGTGAAGCGGTCCGGGCCGCTCGGCATCGAGTGCCCCGTCCCCGCCTGCCGGGCCCCGATCGGCCGGCCGTGCAAGTCTGCGCTCCGCAGCCGCGCCAGCAAGGTCATCCACCCGGCGCGGAGGCGGGCGGCGAAGGGCGAGCCGATCATCACCGAGTCGCCGGAGGAGATCGCCCAGCGCAGGCAGGCGGCCCTCGCGAAGCTCGAACGGATCATCGAGCACCAGGAAGCCGCCCGCGAGGAGGCGTCCGGTGAGTGACGACTTCGACGTCGACGACGTGGCGGCGATGCGGCGGGAGAACGACGGCAAGGACTTCCGGCTGTTCATGCGGCAGCAGATCGCCGACGGCAAAGCCCGCCGCGAGAAGCCCGCCCCGGTGAAGCAGGCGAAGCCGCCCGGATACCGGCCCGGCGCCTGGCCCGCCGGCACGCGCCCGCCCGAAGCCCCGCCGCAGCAGCACTCGCCAGCCGACTGGCAGCGCGCCGCCGATGAGTACCGCGAGTGGCTCCTGACAGCTGACCACTCCGAACTCGACCACCCGGCCACACAACGGCAGCGATGCGGCTGCCCCGCATGCACCCCAAGGAGCGAACCGTGACTGACCTCGACCCTCGCATCCCGACCTTCCGGTGGGCTGCGCTGGACCGCTACCGCAAAGCTCACGTCTGGCTCGGCGCCGCGACTGCCTGCGGGCTCGGCATGCGCTGGACGCTTCAGATCTGGAAGCCCGAAGCCGACCAGATGTGCCCCGCCTGCCTGGCCTATGTCCAGGGCTGGCTCAACCGCCACGACCGCGGAGCGAGCCCCAGGTTCGAGCCCGGCGTCCCGAACCCGCTCGCCGGCGACACGAAGACCGAGATCAACGCGGCGGTGACGGCATGACTCGCCGCCCGTCCGCCCCGATGCCCGACAGCCTTCGCCACTTCATGCGCGCCGGCCAGTCCCCGGCCCGCTCCGTGCCCTGCCCGCACTGCGGAGCCGCCGCCCACCAGCCGTGCCGCGTCCGCGCCACCGACAGGATCCTCCCCGACGTCCACCCCGCCCGCCGCTCCGACTGGGCCCGGCAGACCGCCTGCTGCCCCCACTGCCAGGTCGAACCCGCCACCGCGTGCCACGACAACGGCCGGCCCCGCCTCACCGTCCACACCCGCCGCTACCAGGAAGCCGAGGAAGCCGCATGAACCCGACCCGAATCCAGCGCCGCCGTACCAAGGGCTGGCGCGCCCCGGCCGATGCCGTCTACGTCGGACGGCCCACCCGCTTCGGCAATCCGGCTCGCCTCGTTCACGCCGACCACGGCTTGGTCGTCGAATGGCCCGGGGGCGGGACCGTCGGGACTTGGCCCAGCGAGCAGGAGGCCCGCCGGTTCGCCACCGAGCTGTACCGGTCGTGGATCAACCAGCCCGAGCAGGACAGTCTGCGGGCCCTCTTCCGCGCCCTCCTGGCCGGTCGCGACCTGACCTGCTGGTGTCCGCTGCCCGAGCCCGGCCAGCCCGACCACTGTCACGCCGCCATCCTGCTGCAGCTCGCGAACGGAGATCCGTCGTGAAGATCCGCGCCGACATCGCCGCCCTGATCCGCGCCGGCCACACGGACGCCTCCATCGCCCACCGCCTCAGCTGCGGCCGTTCCACCGTGTGGGAAGCCAGGCGAGCCCTCAAGCTCCCGCCCGCCCGCATCCTCGGCCGCCTCTACGCCGAAGCCGTGCCCACCGGCCAGGTCCGCGACTACCGGCCCGACCGCATGCCCACCAGCCCCGCACGCCAAGCCGCCAACCGGGCCGCACTCCTCGCCGCCCTCCGAGGAGAAGCCGCCTGACCCGGCCGTGGATCCGGTTCCCGGCCGCCCCACACGCAAGACCCCACCCACCACGACCCGTTCGAGGAGACACACATGGCCACCACACCCGGAACTGCCGCGATAGCCACCGCCGCAGCTCGCGATCTAGCCGACCGCGTCGACCGCCACATGAACGAGCACTTCCCCGACACCGCCGCTGCCGCGTCCTGGGTCACCGCCCGCGACGAACGAGACAACACCGCCGTCGTCGTCGCACAACCCGGATACGACCAGACCCTCCCCGCCGGCGCCCGCGCCATCCACCTGTACCGATGGCACATCTCCCTCAGCGACGCCGGGTTCATTTCCGACCCCCGCACCGACATGGAGGTCTTCGGCCGACCCGACGAGCAAGCCCCAGACGGCCGGGCCCGTTGGCTGCACATAACCGGATGGGACCCCACACGGATCGTGCCAGTACGCACCCTGCCCGAGCTGGCTAACGAGCTGAAGCGGCGACTCGGCATTGAAGTCAGTGATCCCTACATCAAAGCCGCCGCCCTCCGCGACCCCGCCGCCTGACCGCCCCGTGATGCACGACGGCCGCCCCGGGGCTAGCGGGGCGGCCACCACCCAGCCTACGCACCAGAGGAGAAACCCGATGAGCACATCCGCCGAGCGTCTCGTGGCGGCCCGGGACGCGGCCCTCGCCCGCCGCCCGGACCTGTTCCGGCGCTTCGAGCACGCCCACGACGTCCTCGCCCGCTACGACCGGCACGAGCACGACGACGAGGAGGCCGTCGACCAGGCCCTCACCGACATTGCCGCCGTCCTCACCGAAGCCACCCCCACCCCGACCACCCGAAAGGCCAGCTGATGACCGTCCGCCGCTACACCCGCCAGGAACTCGCCGCCATCGGTGTTCCGCCCGCCAGCCCCGACGACATCCAGTACGACCCCGACCTCCTCGCCGACGAGCACGTCACGACGCTGAAGTACACGTCGCGGCGCCGGACCGTCTTCCGTGACGGGCTGGAGACCTGGGCCGTCGAGTACGAGGCCCGGCTCGACACCGGCGACTACGAGGTCGGTGACTACGCCCCGGAGGACTACGGCTGGCACGGCGACACCGTGGAGGCCGTCAAGGTCGAGCAGCGGCCCGTCACCGTCATGCGGTGGGTGCCCGTCGAGGACGAGTCGTGACCGCCGCCAGCCTGGCGACCGCCGCCCACCCGCTGATGCTCCTCGCCGGCGGCCAGCCGTGACCGCCGCTCCGGAGACGTGCGACTGGCCCGACGACCCGGACGAACTCGACCGGCAGCTCGAACAAGCCTGGCTCGACCTCCACGGCCCCACCGCCATACCCCGCCACCTCTGCGCCTACCGGGACGTGGAGAACGTGACCCTGATCGGAGAGTTCCTCTGATGCCCCGCCGCCCGGACCGGATCAGCCCCGGCCAGCTTGCCGCCCTCCGCCTCAGCGCCAGCGGCTACACGGCCCGTGAGATCGCCCGCCGCCTCGACACCACCGAGACGGGGATCCATCTGCGTCTCAACGCCGCCGCCCACACCCTGGGTGCCCGCTCCCGAACTCACGCTGTCGCCGTAGCCCTTCGTGTCGGGCTGCTTCGCCTCGACGAGGTGGAGATGGGGCGGGAACCCGCCCAGGTGCCCGCCTCCCGGCCTGAGGGCGCGTCCGGGCCCCGCTTTCCCAACCGGCCCGCCACAGGCCGCCAGAAGCCCACGCAGCCGATCTGCGACGAAAGGAACGCCGCATGAACCCCAACACGCCCCCGCCGGACGGCTCCACGGGGGCACAGAGCGCCCCGCAGCCCGAGAACGACCCGAGCGACACCGAGGCGGCGAACGGGGCTCAGGCGGGCACTGAGGGGCTCACCCTCGCCGATCACCTCGAGGTCGCCGAGTACCGGCACGACCACGGCCACCTCGCGTGGGCATGGCGCTGCTGGGGTGACGAATCCTGCGACGGCTGGCTCAGCCTCGACCACACCAGCGTGGAAGCCGCCACCCGGGCCGCCCGGAAGCACCACGCCGAAGAGCACGCCACGGCCGCCACCTACGAGCCCAAGGAGCCCCGACCGTGAGCGCTTACCAACTCTGACCGCACCCGCACCGCCCGAGGAGAACGCCGTGACCCAGCCCGTCGCCTGGCTTTGTGCCGCCGCCACCTGCACCCACGAGCTCCGCCCCCACGAACTCGACACCGGCCAGCTCCTGTGCGACCCGTGCATCCGGGCCATCACCGGCTGGCTGACCGAGGTACCCCGCCAGCTGATCGTGCTGGAGGCCAGCGTGCAGCGGGAGACCACCGGCAGCCCCACCCGCGGCGGCACCCGCACCGCCCCCACCCCTGGCCGGCTCGACACCCTCAACCTGCTCGGCCCGGGGGCAGCCGGCTCCGTCCACGACCCGCACGGCGACCAGCATGGGCAGCTGCCCCTCACGGCCGTCCTCGGGGCCTGGGTGCGGCTCGTGATCGAGGAGCGACGACTGCGCGGGCCTGCCCACTGGCAGCCCGCCAACCTCGCCGACTGGCTGCGTCCACACGTGGGCTGGGCGGCCATGCAGCCCTGGGCGGGGGAGCTGCGAGACGAACTCTGGTCCATGATCCGCAACGTGCGGGGCATCACCCAAGTCGCACCCCGCACCCGACCCGTCCCCCGACCCTGCCCCCGCGAAGCCTGCGCCACCATGGCCCTCACCCAAACCGACTGGGACCAGTACATCCGCTGCACCGCCTGCGGATTCAGCTTCACGCAGGCCGAGCTCAACGACGACGCCGCCAGGAGGGCAGCGGCATGATCACCCTCATCCTCTGCCTCATCGCCGCCCCGATCGGCTTCATGATCGGCGTGAAGATTGTCGACTGGTTCTACGGCCCCACCCACTGAGCACGACAAAGCCCCCACCGTCACCGACGGTGGGGGCTCTTCGCGTGTCCGGTGTCAGCTGCCGAGGGCCTCGTCGAGGTACTCCTGCACGGGCTCGAACAGGCCGTAGGGCACGTAGTCGGCGATCTCCTCGTGCGTGACCCAGGCGACCTCGGCGAGCTCCTCCTCGTCGGCGACGTGCGCTTCACCGGCCATGACCTCGGCCGCCGTGTACGACATCTCCCGGCCGGTCTTCGGGTGGACGCGCTGCCCGAGGAGCCGGATGGCCTTCACCTCGAGTCCGGTCTCCTCGAGCGTCTCCCGTACCGCGGCCTCCTCCGGTGACTCACCCGCCTCGATGCCGCCGGCCGGGAATTGCCACATCAGCTCGCCCTCGGAGATCCGGCGGCGGACCATGAGCACACGGCTTTGGTCCACGATGATCGCGGCGGAGATGCCCGGCTTCGGGTCAGTCTGATCGGTCATGCGAGCGCCTCCAGGATCGGCGGGAAGATGGACTGCTCGGGAATGAACTTGGGCAGCGACGCGATCGGCACCCAGGCGACGTCCGCGTTCTCGATTGGGTCCCGGTTCTCGGCCTCACCCATCAGGTACTCGCAGAGCTGGTACTCCGCCAGAACGCCAGTCGTGGGGTGCACGCGCGAGCCGAGGCTCATGCGCACCGTGCACCGGACGCCCGTCTCGGCGTGCGTCTCCTCGACCGCCACGACCGCGGGCGACGCGCCCGGCTTGATCATGCCGGCCGGGAACTGCCAGCTGAGGGAGTCGTCCCCGCGGCGGCAGACCAGCAGCACGTCCGGGCCTCGCACCACTACGGCGATAGCCACACGGAGCGCCTGAGCCGGGACGGTCGGCGGCGCCGGGCGGGCGAGGATGCTGAACCTGCGGAGCACAGACGTCGGGGCCCTTTCGTAGACGGTGTCGAGGGCTTGTTGGATCTCGGCTCGGGGCACGGTGTCCGGCCGCTGGTGCCAGCCGGCGACGGTCCTCAGGGCGACACCCAGCCGGTTGGCGAAGTCCTCATTCGTCGCGCGGAGGGCGGCCTGCAGCGCGCAGGCGGATCGCCCGGTCCACGAGTCGATGACGTCCACTGTCGGGGCTCCAGCCGGTCGGGTGCTGGGGTTCTGCACTGCGGGTGCACTCGGACTGCACTGCTACTGCATCAGCCGCTCATCGCGCGGCGGGGCTGGCGCGGCTTGACTCGAAAGCATGACTACAGACCGTTCAGCGAGCCGCTCGGGACAGCTGCTCGGCGCGCGACCCCGTGACTCCGAGCAGTCTGCCTACTCCCGCCCACGAGTGCTCTTGGTGCAGCGAGTTCGTGATGTCGGCCTTGAGCCGCTTCAGGTCCGGATCGAGGCGGCCCTCGAGGTCCTTGATTGCCTGGTACTGCGCGACGGGGTCGCTGATCTCTTCGATGGCGTTGATCAGCGTCTCGTAGGCGCTCTCCCAGGTCTCGGTCATGCCTTGAGGGTATGGCCGATTCAGCCTCTCCACAAGCAATGCTTGACGTCGATCCTGGAGGGGTCTAACGTCTTCCTCAGCGGCAAGTTCAAGCGCCGCTTGAAGGGGTCGTTCACTCCTACCGGACCCAGTCCGCGAACGGCACCACAACTGAAGACGGGCCGACGTGCTTGCGACTCCTACATCGCGCACACGCCGACCCGCCGACACCACCATGGTCTGTAGAGGAGACCGAGATGGCTGAGCAGAACCTTACCGTCGCGACCGCCGAGCGCATGATTGCCCGACACCAGGAGCTGTCGGAGACGATCGACCGGCTGTCTTCGCGAGAGTCGCACTACATGACGCCCGCCGACTGGCAGGAGCTGGACGCCGCGCAGAACGAGCGGGCCGACCTGCACTTCGCGCTGAAGCGCGCCGGCTGTCTGCACCTGATCGACAGCGCCCGATGACCGAGTCCGAGCGCCAAGCCCTGTCGGACAAGGTCCGCGACGCCAACAAGCAGTCGTCCAACCGGCCCAAGTAGGCCCCCCTAGACCGCCGCGCCCGCGGTCCCACCCCCTGCCGCGGGCGCGGCACCCCTCCCACCCCATCCGGCTTGACCACCCGAACGGAGATTCGCCATGCGCTTCACCACCCGCCTGATCGACCAGTACCTCGCCGCGATCGGCACCAACGACCGGCTGGAGGCCGCCCGTATCGAGGCCATCGCCGCCGACTACGACGCCCACAACCCGGACTCCCAGCTCCTCGCCGAGCTCGAGGCCCTCAACACCCCGCTGGCCGCGTGATGCTGCCCCGCCCCGTCGCCGACTGGCTCGCCCTCTGGCGCGACCTGCCCCACCACCCCCGGCAGGTCCTCCTGAACCGCTCCCACTTCCCGACCAGCAGCCTGATCCTGGCCCTCACCTTCCTCCTCCACGAGATCGTCAGCGCCCCGGCCACCGCGTGGATCGTGTACGCCGCCCTCGCGATCTGCGGCCCGAGCAGCCTCGTCGCCGTCACCGGACTCGCCGCCCACACCCTCTGGGACCGCGGCTGGTTGTGGACCGACCTTGACTGCGAAGCCTGCGGCGACGACGGCCCGGACGACGGCGACGACGAAGAGCCGGAGCCCGGTGACCCGGCCGGCGACGGCGGACTCGCCGTCGACCAGTACCGCAACCAGCACGTACTCGCCGCCTGAGCGGCTGCACGCCGGCTCGAACCCGAGAGGAGACCTGATGGCGCACAACCCGTGCGCAGACCACTGCCCGCAGGAGCTGGACCACGAGCAGTACTTCACCCGCGGCCTGCCCGCCCCCTGCGGGTGCACCCCGGCCGAGTAGCCCACCACCCGACCACAGACCGAAAGGCTCGCCATGCACCGCAGTGAGGAAGTCGCCGAGGCGCTCATGGCCGCCGCCGAGACCGTCCTCCGTAGGGGCGGCAGCGACGAGGAAGCCCTCGAAGCCATCCGCCAGGAGGCCAAGCGCCTCGGCCGCCTCGACCTCATCACCGCCACCCATCGCATGCGCCGCCGCCGCTGACGGTAGCCCGCGGTGCTCAGCCCCGGCTGAGCACCAAGGAGATCCGCCAGCCCCTCCACTGACCAACCCGCCCCCCGGAAGGGACGAAAAGTGAGCACCATCGAGAAGGTCAACGGCCACGCGCCGGACACCTCGCACGCCGAGTCGTGGGCGCGGGCCGGCATCGCCGACGCGGAAGCCGAGAGGGTTCGCGCCCTCACCGCCGCAGAGATCGAGGAGCGGCGCATCAAGGCCGAAGCGGAGGCTGAGGCGATTCGGATCACCGCCCACGAGGAGGCCGAGAAGCTCCGTCTCGCGAACGAGCGCGCCGCGCTGCGCTTCAAGCGGGAAGAGGCCGAACAGCTCGCCAAGATCGCCGATGCGAACCGCAAGAGGGAAGAAGCCGAACGGCTCGCCGCCGCTGAGAGGCAGGCCGCCGAGGAAGCCGCCCAGGCTAAGGCTGCAGCCGAGAAGGCAAGCGAAGCCGCAAGCGGGCTGTGGCGGAACGTCGCACTCGGGTTCTACGCCCTCTGCGCGGCGGTCGCCCTGCCCGTACAGATGGCCGCCTTCTACAAGCCTGACGCCAAGTACCTGCTCGTCGCCCCGGTCTTCATCGAAGTGATCGCGCTCGTCGCCCTTGTCGGCGCCGCAGCCGCCGTGACCGCCGGCCGCCCGCACTGGCACTACCGGCTCGTCGCCTGGGCCGGCGCCTTGACCGCAGCCACCATCAACGTCGTGCACGGGCTGGAGGCGTTCGACCCGGCAACCGCGTTCGGTACCGCGCTGGCGTCCATCGCCGGCCCCGGCATGTGGGACCTCCACGAGCACGGCCGTATCCGCCAGCGGGACGGTAAGCCGACCTGGCGGCAGCGGTGGCAGAAGCACCGCGCCGAGGTGAAGGCGTCCCGGCAGGAGGCGGCGGAGAAGGAGCGGGCGCGCGCCGAGAAGGAAGCCGCCGAGAAGGCTGCGACGGAGGCTGCGCAGAAGCTCGCCGCCCAGCGCGCCGAGCTCTTCCCGCAGGTATGGAAGCACGCCGTGAAGCTCGCTGCGGACGTCGGCGAGACGACAGTCACACAGGCCATCTGGGTGCAGGCCAAGCTCGACGTCGAAGGCGCCAAACCGGGCGAGTCGGCGGACGTCATCCGCACCCGGAACGCCGCCCAGCGACGCGTCCTCGCGGCCCGCTCCGAAGCCCCCGGAGAGAAGCCCGTCAAAGCGGCATCGCCGCAGCATGCGATCCAAGTGAAGACCCCTCGAGGCGCCTCCTCGTACAAGCCCACACCTCCCCGCCGCACCAAGGGCGACACCCCCAAGTTCCACCGTGTCGCGCGGTCTCTCGCCGCTGAGGCCAAGCGCCAGTCCATCACCTCAACCACCACCGAGCAGGAGTCCTGATGACGCACCCGCCCAAGCCCCGGCACGCCCCGAGCAACGGCAGCCCGCAAGCGCAGAAGAACATCCACAAGACCCGCGTCGGCGGGGGATTCAACCCCACCCTCCAGTTCACCGTCGCGGGCCAGCAGCCCGGCCCCAGCGCTCCCGGAACCCCAGCCGGCGGCAGCGGCAGCGGAGGGAAGATCCCGGGCTCGGACTTCATGTCGAACGAGGACATCCGGGCCTTCTGTGAGTACCTCCGCAAGCAGGCCCGCAACCGGGCCACCGAGCGGGCCATGGACGCCGACCACCTCGAAGCCGTCCTCAAGACGATCCCCGACCTCGGCGGCAGCCTCGGCGGCGCCCGGGCCCGCGCCCGACGCGTCTCCCGCTGGATGAAGAAGATCGCCGCCGCCGAGAAGAACATCCAGAAGTACGCCGCAAGCGTCTACGCCACCTTCGAGCGCGAATACGAATCCGACCTCCGCAAGATCGGCAAGGGGCGCAGCCAGCAGCGACCCACCACCAAGTTCGGCTGGCGCTAGCCCCTACCAGAAGCAGGAGAACACCGTGGCTGACAGCCTCAAGGCCGACCTGTGGAAGGCCGGCAAGCACCCCCGCATGCGGCCCTGGCTCACCGTGGCCGCGGAAGTCCCCGCCACCTTCGCCGCCCACCAGGCGTGGGGCGACTCCCCGATCGCGGCGGTCGGCCTGACCGTCGCAGCTGGCGCCCTCACCGCTGCCACCTGGTGGGCGGGAATGGGCACCAAGCCTGCCCGCCGCCTCCACGCCACCCTGTCCACTGCGGCCGGCACGTCCTACCTCGTCGTCGGCACCGTTGCCGACCCGCTCGACCCGGCCCTGCTGTCCACTCTGGTCATCGGCGGCGCTGTCGCCGCCGGATCGTGGAACATCCGCCAGGCGCTACGGGTCAACCCGGACTCCAAGGACGAGCAGAAGGCTGTTGAGACCGGAGTCCTGGTCAAGGCCATCGGCGACGCGAGGGTCGCACTGCGCGGCAAGCCGAAGATCGAGCCGAACAAGGTCACCGCGCCGCTGCAACTAGCTGCCGGCCAGGTCACCTCCGAAGACCTCGGCAACCGCACCAAGCTCATCGCCTCCGAACTGGGCGTCTCACCCACCAGCATCCGGATCGTCCCCGACCCGGACCGGGCAGACCAGGCCACCCTCATCGTCGTGCCCAGGGACGAGCTGAAGACGAGCACCACCTGGCCCGGCCCGTCCGACCCCGGCGGCAGCATCACCGGCGCCATCGTCATCGGAATCTACGAAGACGGCGAGCAGGCCATCCTCTGGTTCCCGTTCGACGAGCACACCAAGAGGAACGCCACCCACTTCCTGGCCGCCGGCATGAACGGCTCCGCCAAGTCCACCGGCATCTCGGTCGCCATGGCCGACGCCCTCACCCGCCGCGACGTCATCGTCTGGGCCGTCGACCCCTCCAAGGGCCAGCAGACGTTCGCCCCGTTCCTGCCCTACCTCGACTGGGTCGAGATGACCGAAGCAGGCGGCAACCAGATGATCGACGCCCTGACGCAGGTCATCACCGCCCGCGCCGACCACCTCGGCCGCCACGGCTACAAGAACTGGACACCCGCCGCCTTCGACGAGCTCGGCATGCCCTACATGATCGTGTGGATCGAGGAGGCCGCCAAGTTCTTCCGCAACGGCACCGAGATGGAGGGCCTCGTCATGGAGGCCCGCTCCGCCGGGATCAGCGTCATCATCAGCCTGCAGCGCCCCTCCGCGACCAGCATGCCCACCGACGTCCGCGAACAGCTCGGCGGCGTGATCTGCTTCGGCGTCAAGGGCTCCACCACCGCCGACATGGCCCTCCCCGACGACGTCCGAGACGCCGGCGCGCGCCCCGAAGCCTGGGAGAACCGCAAGCCCGGATACGCCTACCTCGTCGCCCCAGGCGTGGACGAAGACCGCTACGCCACCCCGCTGCGCACCTACCTCATCGACGACGAGCAGATCAGCGGCACCCTCGCCGTGATGCCCCGCACGCCCGTCGACCCGGTCACCGCCGCCGCTGCCGGCGAGGCATACGCAAACCGCACCCGGTACGACGCCGCACCGACCGCCACCAATCCGCAGGAGAGCAGCGTCATGAGCAGCGAGGACACGGAGCAGGCCGAGAAGGAGCTTCTGGCGAAGCAGGTCGATCGCGAGATCGAAGCCATGGTTGGCGACGACCCCGACGACGACGGGTACGTTCCCGACGTCGACGCCGAGAAGGAGATCGCCCCCGCCGCCGAGACGTGGACCTTCGGGGCGGGACCGGAGCCTGTCGAGGAGAAGAGCCCCGAGGCCGGCCTGTCCGCCCTGATGGCGATGCTCGACGAGTTCCGCAGCGAGGAGCGGGAGTTCATCGGCCCGAAGGACTTCGGCCCGTTCGGCAAGGGTGAGCGCATCGGAAGGTCCCGGGCGTGGGTGTCAGGGGCCCTCGGGGACCTGTCAGACGCCGGGATCCACCTGTCAGAAACCGATCAGCCGGGCGTGTACCGGCTGCTGTACCCGGAGATGGCGGAGGTCTGACACCCCGGGTGTCAGCACTGACACCCCCTCTGACCTGCGGTGACACCGTTCTGACACCCGAACGTCATGATCAAGCGTCAGTTTCGGGTGTCAGACCCCGCCCGGAGGGCCGATCCCTATAGGTCATGCGCGTGCGCGCGCGTGACCGCCCCTCGCTGGCACCCTCAAGCTGACACAGGAGACAAAACTCATGAAACGGGCCGAAACGGACGGGGTGCATGCCAAGATCCTCGCCGCCGCCCTCCGCACCTGGACCACCGCCGACAACGACCCCGAACCCCCCGTCGCGCGCATCGAAATCCGCTACCCGCCCGCCTGGGCCTTCGCCTCCACCAGCAACCTCACCGCCCGGCAGCAAAGCAGGCTCCTCACCTTCCTCCGCGACGACCTCGCCGAAAACCGGCCCGCCTACTCCACCCCCGAACGAGCCGCAGCAGTCATCAAGGGGCTCCTCGCCGAAGCCGCCGCCGACGGCCGCACCCGTATCACCACCGCCGACCTCGCCGAAGCCGCCCCGCGGATCGGCCGCTCCCGCAGCTGGATCGCCGCCCACATCACCCAGCTCATCGACAGCGGTCAACTCCACGAAACCCGCCGCCCCGACACCTTCCGCATCGCATAGGAGACACCATGACCCCCCTGCCCGAGCAGGCGCCCGCCGGGCAGCCCCTCACCGACGACGCAGCCGCCCTCGAAGCCAAGCGCATCATCCGCGAAGCCGTCCTGTCCTACCGCGACGACAGCCCTCTGCCGACTGTCGGCCCCACGCCGCCCGTCCCGCAGCCCGGCCGACCCCCGATGAGCCAGAAGGCCACCGACACCAGCGCCCTCATGCTCTCCGGCAGCGTCCTCACCCTCGCCACCGGAGGAGCCGCCAGCGCCGTCCTCTGGGCGAGCGGCCACGCCGACCCCGCCGTCATCGGCCTCATCGCCGCCACACCCGTAGCCGTCGCCGTCCCGATCTGGGCCCTCGCCCGGCTCGTCAAAGCCACCGCCACCGCCACCCCCGCAGAGCAGCACCACCACTACAGCGGAACCGTCCACCAGCAGACCGTCAACAGCCAGACTCGGCTGTGGGGAAAGACCACCAACAACCTGTGAACCGCGGGAGGATGGCCGGGTGATTGAGATCCTCGGCGGCATCCTGGGCCTGATCTTCATCTTGTCGATCATGTCTCCAGAGGCGCGGCGCTTCGCTGGGGCGCTCCTACTGATAGCCGCAGTCCTCGCAGTCATCGGGCTCCTCAGCGACTAGTGCAGATACTCGCCGCCGCCCCGGCGGTCTCGACCCTCTGCAGGGACCTTCTGCGCCGCCCGCGCCATCCACCGCTCCGTGCCGATCGACCGCGACGGCGCCAATGCCCGCTCAAGCCCCAGCGCCGCGCACAGCCGCGCCAGCTCCCGCTCGCACTCCTCGCGCGTATCCGCCTGCACGCTGAACACCGTCCCCATGGCGCCAGTCTGGCGGGCCGCAAGCCCTCATAGGCGGAGAATCACCCGTATGGCTTGATCTATAGCCAACTCCTATGCACAATGGCGAACAGCGCCACCAGTGCGCCCACAAACAGCCCCCGCCACCCGCGGGGGCTTTCGCATTCCCGGGAGGTGACCCGTGGAGGACACCCACCGGCAAGCCGGCGAATACGGCGAAGGCGGCATCTGGTTCACCGTCCGGCAAGCCGCCAAGTTCACCGGCCGGCGCGTCGAAACGATCTACAGCTGGGAACGCCGCGGCCTCCTCACCGACCCACGCCACGACGAATACGGCCGACGCATCTACAGCCAGCAGCAGATCGCCGAAGTCGAGAAGCAGGTCCGGCCCCGCGCCCAACGCATCCTCCGCCGCGCCGCCTGACCGAACGGAGAACGGAATGTCCACGACCGCCGAGAGTACCCGGCATCTCGGAACCGTTTGGCGTGGCCGGAACTGCTGGGAGTGGAAAGCCCTCTACACCGGGCACGCCCAGCCACTCGGCTACCGCACCTTCTGGCGCAACAAGCACTTCTGGCAGCTGCACCTCACCCCCGTTCACGTCCACCGCGACGGCGAGAAGTGGGAGCTTGGCATCTGCTTCGGCAAGCGCACGGTCTACCTGAAGTCGCACCGCTAAACCCCCAGACGGGGACGTCGTCGGCAGACGAAGGCTGTCGTCCGAAGCTGGCCAGCACCGGTTCGAATCCGGAACGGCGGCGCTCCCTGAACAACCCTTGCGGGCCCGCCGCGCCGCCTGATCGTCCTGCCGCCTTCGGCCCCCCGCTGGCAGCAGGACCCCCGCTCCGGTCCCTCACCGAGCCGGAGCGGGCCCCGCACGCCGAGGAGGAGCCGATGCCGCTTCCCGCCGGCCTGTCGACCGTCACCCTCTCCGGCGCCTTCCGGTAGCCCGACGGCACCGCCATGAAGGGCAAGATCCTTATCACGCCCGAGCCGGCGATCCTCACCTCCGCGACGCACGGAGTGCTGCTGCTCGGCACCACCGAGGTCACCCTCGATGCGGATGGGACCTTCTCCGTCGCCCTGCTCGCCACGGATGACGCCGACGTCACCCCGACCGGCTGGACGTACCGGGTACAGGAGCGCTGGTACGACGCCCCAGGCCGCTCCTACGCGCTCTCCCTGCCCGCCGCGGCACCGGCCGTCGACCTCGCCGACGTAGCGCCCACAGCGCCCGCCGCGGGCGAGTACGTTGTCGTCACCGGACCGGCAGGCCCGACAGGTCCTGCGGGGCCGACCGGGGCGACCGGGCCCGCAGGAGCCACGGGCCCAGCCGGACCCGCCGGGCCGCAAGGGCCCGCGGGCGAGGATGGGTCGAACGCGGACGCGGAGGCGTACACCGACGCAGCCGTGACCGCCCACGTGGCCGCCACCGACCCGCACGGCGACCGCGCCTGGGGCGACGCCAAGTTCGCCACCCTCACCGCCCTCGGCGTGCTCAACGAGACCGTCAGCGACCTCGACGGGTTCGTGCAGGACTGCCTCACCCGCGTAGCCGCCATCGAGCAAGGCACCGCGTGGCTCTCAGCCCTCCAGGTCGCCGGCAACGCCACCGTCTCCGGCGGCAACCTGACGATCACTGACTTCACCAAGGGGTACAGGTTCCGGCGCGACGGCGGAGCACTCGACCTCGAAGCCACCGGCGCCGACCTCATCGTCTCCAACTGGAGCGGCACCGGGTTCAACGGCACGCAGCGCTCATACCTCCGGCTCTCCGCCGACGCCCAGAACACCCAGATCGCCGGCCGAGTCGAGTACGTCGACGGGCTCTACGGGTCTACCAGGCACGTCCTCGACGGAGCGGCCAACGTCGCCGGCTTCTTCGGGGTCACCCCGGTCGGCCGGCAGACCGTCACCGGCTCCTGGGCCGACGGAACCGCCCTCCAGTCGCTCCTCGCAGCGCTCGAAGCCCTCGGTCTCATCCAAGACGACACCACTGCGTGACCGCACGACAGGAGCCCGCGCCATGGCCGACGACCTGCTGATGATCGTGCCCACACGCGGGCGCCCCGGCAGTATCCCCGAGATCATGAAAGCATGGGACCAGACCGGCGCCACCGCGGACATCCTCTTCGCCGTCGACACCGATGATCCCGAGCTGACCGCCTACAAGAAGCACCAGGCGGCATTCAAGGACGACGACCGAGTCCGCTTCACCTTCGGCAAGCGCCGACGCCTCGTCGGCACCCTCAACCAGCAGGCCGTCAAGCATGCCAAGAGCTACCGGTTCCTCGCGTTCATGGGCGACGACCACCGGCCCCGCTCTCACGGCTGGGACGCCCGCTTCCGTGAATGCCTGTCCGGCGGCCCCGGCGTCGTCTACGGCAACGACCTGCTGCAGGGCGAGAAGATGGCCACCGCCGTCGCCATGACCTCCGACATCGTCACCACCCTCGGCTACATGGCGCCGCCCACGTTCGTGCACCTGTGCGTCGACCTCGTCTGGCTCGACTGGGGACGCGGTATGGGACGCATCACCTACCTGCACGATCTCATCCTCGAGCACCTCCACCCGGCGGCCGGCAAGGCGCAGACGGACGCCGTGTACGAGGAGTGCAACAGCCGGGAGCAGGTCGGGGCCGACGGCGCCGCCTACTACGCCTACCGCGACGAAGGCGGCCTAGAAGCCGACCTCGTCAAGCTGCGGAAGCTCGTCGAGGAGGCGTGATGCAGGTCCTCCTCACCGGGCACCGCGGGTTCATCGGCCGTCACCTCCATGCCGCCATGGTTGACCGCGGTTGGGGCGTCACTGGCATCGAACTGGCCGACCCGTACCGCTACGACGCCCTCGACTTCTTCCGTGAGGACAACCGCCGCTATGACCTCGCCGTCCACTGTGCAGCGATCGTTGGCGGCCGGGCCAGCATCGACGGCTCCCCGCTCGGCGTCGCCACGAATCTCGCCCTCGACTCGTGGTACATGCGGTGGCTCGTGCGCTCCGGGACCCCGCGGGCCGTGTACTTCAGCTCCTCGGCCGCCTACCCGGTCGCCCTCCAGCAGCCCGGTCCCGTTCGGCGACTGTCCGAGACGGACATCGACTACGAGCAGCCCGGGCGGCCCGACGCGACCTACGGGCTGGCCAAGTTGGCCGGCGAGCAGCTCTGCCAGTACGCCGTCGCTGAGGGCGTCCACATGATCGCGCTCCGGCCGTTCTCCGGCTACGGTGGAGACCAGGACGAGACCTACCCGTTCCCGGCGTTCATCCGTCGCGCGCGCGAGCGGCAGGATCCCTTCGAGATCTGGGGAAGCGGCGACTCCACCCGCGACTGGATCCACATCGACGACCTCGTGGCAGCCACACTGAAGGCCGTCGACCAAGGCATCACCGGCCCAGTGAACCTCGGCTGGGGCAGGGCCACGTCCTTCGACGAGCTGGCCACCCTGGTAACCACGCACGCCGGCTACCAGCCCGAGCTGAAGCACCTCAAGACCGCGCCGCAAGGCGTACACCACAGGGTGTGCGACCCCACTCGGATGCTCGACTTCTACGTGCCCAAGGTGACCCTCGAGGAGGGCATTCAAAGGGCGCTGGCGGCATGAGCGGCGGCTGGCGAGGATCTGACCGAGTCAAGCGGCTGCCGCCCGGCTGGCGAAAGATCCGGGCCCGGATCCTGGAACGCGACCCCGTCTGCAAGATCTGCAACGTCCGGCCGTCCGCGTTCTGCGACCACATCGAAGCCAAGGCCGACGATCACAGCGACGCCGGCCTGCAGGGTGTCTGCGGTCCCTGTCACGACCAGAAGAGCAGCCGTGAGGGGAACGCCGCCCAGCGCCAGAACCCCAGGCCCGGAAGGCAGCGGCCACCCGAGCAGCACCCGGGGTTGAGGTGACACAGTGCCGGCGTACCTGATCACCCACGCTGAGAACCGTCGCGGCGACATGCTCGTCGAGGATGCCGAGCTGACGCTCACCTTCAGCGGCAACTGGGCGATCTTCAGCGACAGTCAAGGGCCAAGCTTCGCGATACCCGCAGAGCAAGCAAGCTGCATCGAGCGGGTAGACGAACCTCAGGAGCAGGAGCCCGCGCCGCAGAGAGGGTGATCTGCCGTGGCCAGGAGCAAGGGCGGTAACGCCTCGGCGCTCAGGCGGTACTGGGGAAGCGGGGCCGGCGCGGCACGCATCAGGTGGGGCTCGCCCGGTGACTGGACCAGGTGCAACCGGCAGCTGTCCAAGTACCTGGGTCCGCGGGCCAAGGGCTACTGCGCGCGCATGCATCGTGAGCGCACGGGTGTGTGGCCAGGGAGCAGGGCCAACGCCGGCCGGCGCAGGAGGTAGAGGCTGAGCGAGGCGTGAGGCAGCGTGTCAGGCCTACCTCACAGCCGGTCGCTCACCCGTTCGCCCTAGCCTGTTGCTCGTGCCGCGTCAAGCGGTTCGCCGTATCGAATCTCTGAGCGAAGGTCCGGTCAAGATCCATGATCATGGTTCGGTACCTGCTTAACGATCACCAAATCGTAGATCGTTTGAAGCCGTTTAGGTTACCGGGGGGTTACCCCCCTGGGGCGATCTTGAGCCATCGGGGCCGTATAGCACCTGACTGTCTGTACGGGTTCCCTTGGCCCCCGCCGGCCGTCCGCCCTGGAGGCGGAGCATGTCGGCTCTCCACTGCCCGCCTCGCGCCCCGGTGGCGCGTCGACCCTGGAGGTCACCATGGGCGCACACGGACCCATCCCCAAGCGCAGCGAGGAACGCCGCCGCCGCAACAAGGACGACGGCCCCGAGCTGCTGCAAGCCCCCTCCGGCCCGCCGGCCCAGCTCCCGGACCTGCCGGAGCCCGAAGACTCGTGGCACGAGATCGCCACCGACTGGTACCTCTCCCTGCGGGAATCAGGTCAGGCCGCCTTCTACCAGCCGTCGGACTGGGCCACAGCCCGGTACGCCGCCGAGCTCATGTCCCGTCTGCTGAACACCGACCGCGCCCCGAACGGGCAGTTGGTCGCCGCCCTGAACTCGGTGATGAGCGCGCTGCTCACCACGGAAGGCGATCGGCGCAGGGCCAGGATCGAGCTGGAGCGGAAGCCTGCGGTGCAGCCGGCTCCAGCGTCGGTGACGGCCATCGCCGACTACCAGTCCCGTATCGGTGGCTGACGACGTCCCTGAGGTGGTGCAGCCCTTCACGCTCGGCCCGACGTGGAAGCGAGGCCCTGACGGGCGGTTCCTCCTTCCGCAATACACGCTGGGCTGGCATGCCTTGGCGTGGACGGCGACGTACCTGCAGCACCATGTTGGGGCGCCGTGGCGGTACACGCCTGAACAGGCCCGGCTGACGCTGTGGTGGTACGCCATGGACCCGGCCACGAACCGCTTCCTGTGGCGGGACGGAGTCATCCAGCGACTCAAGGGGTGGGGCAAGGATCCGCTGATCGCCACCTGGTCGGCTTACGAATTCGTCGGCCCGTGCCGCTTCGGCGGTGTCGCGGACGAGGGCAATGAGTGGGGCGTCCCGCCGGGACAGCCGCTCGGTGTTCAGCATCCGGCGGCCTGGGTGCAGATCGCCGCGGTGTCGCAGGACCAGACGAGGAACACGATGACGCTGTTCCCGTCGATCCTGACGAAGCGGGCGATCGAGGAGTACCGGATCGACCTCGGCAAAGAGATCATCTACGCGGACAAGGGGCGGGCCCGGATCGAGGCAGTCACGTCCTCGCCGCGGGCCCTTGAGGGTGGCCGGCCGACCGCCGTGAACATGGGCGAGACGCACCACTGGCTGGAGTCCAACCAGGGGCACGAGATGGCCGCGGTCATCGAGCGGAACGCCACCAAGTCGGCAGACGGGCAATCCCGGACGCTGGCCAACACGAACGCCTACGAGCCCGGCGAGGACAGCGTCGCCGAGCGTAGCCGGGAAGCCTTCGAGGCCGCCGAGTCCGGCCGGGCCGCAGATACCGGCCTGTTCTACGACTCGCTGGAGGCCCCGGCCGAAGCGAGACTGACCGAGGCGTGGATCGAGCCGACATTGAAGGCCGTTCGCGGCGACTCGACCTGGCTGGACATCGAGCGGCTGAAGGCCTCCATCCTCGACGTGAGGAACCCGCCTAGCCGGTCTCGGCGCTTCTGGTTCAACCAGATCGTCGCCGCCGAGGATGCTTTCCTGGCGCCCTACGAGTGGCAGGCGTGCCCGCATGAGGGCATCGAACTGCAGCCCGGCGACGAGCTGGTGCTCTTCTTCGACGGCTCCAAGAGCGATGACGCGACGGGCCTGGTGGGCTGCCGCATGTCGGACGGGCATCTGGTGACGTTCGGGGTGTGGCAGCGGCCGGCGAACTGGCCGGACGGCACCCCGTGGCGTGTACCGCGCGAACAGGTGGACGGGGTGGTGGACCAGGTGTTCGCCGACTATCGGCCGATCGCGTTCTTCGCCGACCCCGGCGCCGGTCAGGATGACGCCGACGGCGAACGGTACTGGGACGGCTACATCGACGCCTGGGCCCAGCGGTACGGCAAGCGGCTGAAGCTGAAGGCCGTGCCGTCCGGGAATGGCCGCCACGCGGTGATGTGGGACATGCGCGACCGCCGCCGCCAGCAGACCTTCACGGAGGCCGTCGACCGCTTCTACCGGGATGTGCTGGAGCGGCAGCTGACGCACGACGGCCACAAGGTGCTGCGGCAGCACATCGCGAACGCCCGGCGCCGAACGAATGCCTGGGGCTACACGATCGGCAAGGAGCACCGCGAGTCGGCCCGCAAGGTCGACTTGGCGGTGTGCGCGATCGGTGCGCGGATGCTGCGCCGGATGGTCATGAATTCGACGGTGTGGGCCAAGCGCTCCTCGGTGCGCGGTAAGGGACGGGTGGTGGTGCTGCGGTGACGACTCCCACCCTGCCTCTGATCGGTCTGTCGGATGACGAGCTGCAGATCCTGACAATGCTCCGGTCGGATCTGCTGTCGCAGCGCTTCAAGCTGGAGTTGCTGGACGCGTACTTCAACGGCGAGCAGCTGGTCCGGGACCTCGGGATTTCCATCCCGCCGCAGCTCAAGGGCCTGCATACGGTCATCGGGTGGCCGCGGATCGGCGTAGAGGCCCTGGAGCAGCGCCTCGATCTGGAAGCGTTCCGCTGGGCGGACGGGGCGGATTCGTCCGAGCTGGAGGACATCGCCCAGTCCAATGACCTGTACGACGAGGCGAGCCTGGCGCATCTGGACGCCCTGACCTACGGCCGCGAGTACGTGACGGTCGGGTCAGCGGACACGGACGACGCCCCGCCGATCATCACGTTCGAGTCGCCGCTGGACATGACCCTCACGTGGGATGCGCGGCTGCGGATGCCTCTGTTCGGGCTCCGTGAGTGCCAGGACCGCTTCGACTTCGGGCTGTCGCCCGAGGAGCGCCTGGTGTCGCTGTACCTGCCGATGCAGACGATCTACGCAGTTGAGAGCGAGTCGGGCGGCTGGGAGGTCATCGACCGCGACATGCACGGGCTGGGGATGCCTCCGGTGCTGCGGATGGCGAACCGGCAGCGGACCGCGGACCGTGTCGGTAAGTCGGAGATCACACCCGAAGTCATGTCCATCACCGACGCGGCCTGCCGGCGCCTGATGGGGATCGAGGTCGCGTCCGAGTTCTTCGGTGCCCCGGCACGCTACATCCTCGGCGCTTCGGAGTCGGCGTTCCAGGACGCGGAGGGCAACGCCAAGTCCGCCTGGGAGACCTACATCGGTCGGGTGCTGGCGCTTGAGCGGGATGAGGACGGGCAGGTCCCGACCGTCGGAACGTTCCCGGCTCACGATCCGTCCGGACAGACGAAGATCATCGATCTGTATGCGCGGATCATGGCCACTCAGCTCGGGCTGCCGCCGCACATGCTCGGCTACACCAGCGACAACCCCGCCTCCGCGGACGCCATCCGGTCGTCCGAGGCGATGCTGGTGAAGAAGGCCGAACGGCGCATCAGGCGGTTCGGCGCGACGCACCGCGAGGCGATGCGGCTGGCGCTGTGGGTCCGGGACGGCGAGCCGCCGGACAAGACGCGGCGCATCGAGACGGTATGGCGCAACCCGGCCACGCCGACGATCGCAGCGCAGACCGACGCCGCGGTGAAGCTGGCTGCGGCGGGCATCATTCCGGCCGACTCCGACGTCCTGCTGGAGATGGCAGGCCTCACCGAGGACCAGCGCCAGCGGGTCGCCGCTGATCGCCGCCGCGCTCAAGGCCGTCGGCTCCTCGCCTCCCTGAGCCAGGTCGGCGAGGAGAGCGAACCGGATGACGAGCCGGAGGTCGACGATGGCGACCCTGGTCTCTGACGGCGACTCCTCGGCGGACCGCCAGCGCCGCGCTCAGCGAGGCTTGTCCCGGCTCCTGCTGCGGGACATGCGCAGCCTGCGGCGGATCATCATCCCGTCGCGCCTGCAGTCGACGGTCCCGGACTGGATCGCTGCGGTGCGCGCGCTGGTGGACCAGTACGGCGCTGCGTCGTCCTCGCTGGCCGCGGACTACTACGAGGCGGAGCGCGTAGCGGCCCGGGTGACCGGCCGGTTCACGGTGCCGCTGCTGGAGCCGCCGCCGGAGGAGCAGGTCGACAATAGTCTGCGCTGGGCCACCAAGGACATCTGGGAGCGCGACCCGGACGATCCGCAGACCACAGAAGCTCAGCGGCAGCCCCTGGACGTCCGTCTGGAGCAGGCAGAGAAGAAGGCCGAGCAGGTGGCGCAGAAGCTCGTCGTCGACCAAGGCCGGGGCACCGTCCAGGAGGCGGTGCGCCGCGATCGGCAGGCGACAGCCTGGGCCCGGGCCGCAGCGCTTGGCGCGTGCTCGTTCTGCAAGATGCTCGCCATCCGCGGGGCGGTCTACAAGCAGGACACGGCCAGTTTCCGGGCCCACGACGGCTGTCACTGCGGCGTGGTCCCGGTGTTCAGGGGGCAGCGGTTCGAGCTGTCCGATCACGCACGTGAGTGGGAGCGGCTCTACCGCGAGTTCGCGGCGCCCCACTCGGGCGACCAGCTTCGCCGGTTCCGGCAGGCGCTCGCCGAGCACGGGCAACTGCCCGCCGCTCACTGACCCACCCTTCTGCCGCCCCGGAGGCGGCGTCCCCAAAGCCCCTGGAGGGCCTGAGAGTCATGCCCGAAACCGAAGAGAACCAGCAGGTCGAGCAGCAGACAGAGCAGCCCGAGACCGCCCCGGAGGCGGAGGGCGCTGACGCTGAGCCGTTCAATCTGGAGCGCGCACAGGAGAAGATCCGCAAGGCGAACTCAGAGAACAAGAACCTCCGCGAGCGTCTCAAGGAGCTGGAGCCCCTCGCCCGCAAGGCGAAGGAGCTGGAAGAGGCGCAGAAGACCGAGCAGGAGCGTCTCGCCGAGCAGCTCACCAGAGAGCAGGAGCGGGCCGCGAAGGCGGTACGCACCGCCGTGGCCGCCAAGGTCGAGGCGCTCGCCGCCCCGACGTTCGCGGACCCGGAGGACGCCGCCGGCGCCCTCGACCTGACCGCCTACGTCGACGCCGACGGCGTCATCGACACCGACGGCATCAAGCGTGACCTCGCGGACCTGCTGAACCGCAAACCGCACTGGGCCAGGCCGTCCGACAACGGGCCGCGGCGCCCGGCGCCTGACCGTACCCAGGGCTCTTCGGGCAACGGCAACCGAACCCCGTCAGAACCCGGCGACATCTTCGCCGGACTCATGCAGAAGGCCCTGAAGGGCCGCTGAGAGAGGTAGCCCTCCATGGTTGCAACGCAGCCGATCAAGCTGAGTGACGTCGATGCGACGTTCCTTCCCCCGACCCTCACCGGGCCGATCTTCGAGAAGTCAGTCGAGCAGAGCGCCATCATGAGCCTCGCTCGCCGGGTCCCGCTGTCGATGTCGGCGACCACGGCGGTCCCTGTGCCGCTCGACGTCCCGACGGCCGACTGGGTCGACCAGGCCGGCCGGAAGCCCCTCGGCACGGGCGGCGTCGACATCAAGACCATGAGCGGCAAGAAGATCGCCGTCCTCATCCCGGTTGCGATGGAGGTCGTGCAGTCCAACGCCGCCGGCCTGTGGACCCAGCTCCAGCGCGACCTGCCGACCGCATTCGCCCGCGCCTTCGACCGGGCGGCGATCCACGGCCGCACGATGAAGGGCGCCACCGGCCCCTTCCCGGACCACCTCGCCGAGACGACGAAGTCCGTCACCATCGGCACCACCACCCAGGCCAACGGTGGCATCTGGGGGGACCTCGTCACCGGCATGCGTGAGGTCTCCAACGACGACTGGGACTACACAGGAACGGTCCTGGATCACCGGATGAAGCCGTCGCTGCTGGGCGCCACCGACACCACGGGCCGCCCGATCTTCGTCGACACCACACAGCCGGGCACTGGCGCGGCACTGGCGGGCACGCTGGTCGGCGAGCCGGTCGCCTACTCCCGCAGCGTGTCCGGCAAGCTGCGCCGCCAGTCCGGCACGATCGACACCGGTCTTCGCGGTGTCGGTGGTGACTGGTCGCAGACTGCCTACGGTGTCGGCATGGACATCACCGTGCGGATCTCCCGCGAGGCGACGTACATCGACGAGGACGGCGGCGTCCACTCGGCGTTCCAGGAGAACCTGGTGCTGCTCCTGGCGGAGGCGTACTACGGGTTCGTTCTCGGCGACGTGGAGGCGTTCGTCAAGTACCTGGCGGCGGGCGGCAGCTCGTGAGCCTGGGCGGGGAGGGCAGCCGGGCGCCGATGCGAGTCGTCGCCCGGCTGCACGGCTACCCGCCTCGCCACAATGCCGGCGCGGAGTGGATGGTGCACTCCATGCTGCGGGCGCTTGTGGAGCGCGGTCACGACGTCTCGGTGTGGCTGTCGCGCTATACCGCAGACCGGGCCGACTACGAGCTGGACGGTGTCCAGGTGGTGCCGCTGCAGTCCCGCCTGGACTCGGCTACGGCGATCCGGAAGGCAGACGTGGTCGTCTCCCACCTGGAGAACGTCCCGTCCGCCGGCGCCCTGGCCCGCGGGTACGGCAAGCCGCTGGCGGTGGTCGTGCACAACACTCACCTGCCGTCGTTTCGGCAGATGGCGGGCGGCGACACGTCGCTCGCGGTCTACAACTCGCAGTGGATGGCCCGCGAGGCGGAGCTGTTCTTCGCCGAGTACCCGAAGAGCGTCCGCCCGGGCGCCGAGATCATCGTCCGGCCTCCTGTCCTCGCCAGCGAGTACCGGACCCGACCAGGCCGCAAGGTGACGCTGATCAACTGCAACCTGGAGAAGGGCGGGCGGGTCCTTGAGCAGCTCGCCCAGCGCATGCCGGACGTCGAGTTCCTGGCGGTCCGCGGCGCCTACGGTGAGCAGATCCTTCCCGACCTGCCGAACGTCGAGATCATCGACCACATCTGCGGTCACGACATGCGAGAGGCGGTGTATCGGCGCACGAAGGTGCTGCTGATGCCCTCGTCGTATGAGTCGTGGGGGCGGGCCGGCGTCGAAGCGCTCGCCTCCGGTATCCCTGTGATTGCGCACCCCACCCCGGGTCTATGCGAGTCGCTCGGCGAGGCGGGCGTGTTCGTCGACCGTCACGACATCGACGGCTACGAGACCGTGATCCGGAAGCTGCTGAGTAACCCGGCTGAGTACCGGCTGGTCGCGAAGCGGGCAAAGGCCCGGTCGGCGGAGCTGGACCCGACGGCCGACCTGGCGGCCTGGTGCAACGCCCTGGAGGCGCTCACCCGTTAGGAGGCAGCCATGGCGTTCGTAGCCCCGACCGCCGAGCAGCTCGGCCTCTATCTCGGCATGGACGAGATCGACGGCGACCGGGCAGATCTGCTTCTGACGCAGGCGGTCAACCTCTGCCTAACGGTGGTCAAGCCCCTGCCGGACGAGGCGACAGCGATCGTGTTGTCGGTGGCAGGCCGGGGCTACGTCAACCCGCAGCAGATCTCCTACGAGACGATCGGTCCGATGTCCGTGCAGCGCCCGCAGGGCTCCGGGGGGCTGTATCTGACGAAGGCCGACAAGGCGGCTCTCAAGTCGCTGGCCGGCCGGGGTGGCGCGTTCACCGTCGACCCGACCCCGGCGACCGCTGACCCGTCACCGACGTATCCACTCGATGACGATTACGGCTCCGGTATGGAGTACGAGCCGGGCTGGGGCTGGCACTGATGCCCGGCCCCTATCCGTTCGGCGTCCCGATCCGTGTCCTGCGTATGGGCCCCTCCCTGGGCCGGGACCCTCGCGGCCAGCCTTTGCCGGGGGTGGACGAATCGTTCACCGTCTCCGGATGTGTCGTCACGCCCCGAGAGTCGGCACCGCAGGTCGGCGGAGCTCAGCAGCAGGGACGGGACACAGTCATCGTGGGCATCACCGTCTACGCCCCGCCAGGAACGGATATACGAACCACCGACAAGATCCAAGTCCTGAAAGGTCACCGGTACCAGGGCGCCACCTTCCAGGTGACGGGTGAACCAGGGGACTGGGGCCGCAGCGCCTTCACCGGCACACACGGCCCCGTCCAGTTCGCGGCTGACCGCATCAAGGGCTAGCTGCGCGCCTGCTCCACCGCCGCGACGAGCTTCTCGGCTTGGCTGTTGCTGCGGCGCGGGATCGACAGGGAATGCGGGTCGGAATGCGGTGGCCGCCCGCCTGCCATCAACCCTCGCTGCTCCTCTGCTGGAACGCTGCCGGGCAGCAGGAACTGCACGTAGCCATGGAACAGCCAAGTTGCCGGCTTCACCCGGGTGCCGGTGACGTCCGCCGCCCGGAGCCGGAAATCCTGCGACGGCTGGCCGACGGCCCGCTTCGTGATGGTGATCCATTCTCCGTCGAACCGGATGCTGCCCTGTACACCTTTGACGTCCATCCCAACCCCCAGTGTGTGAGGAGTCGAGGGTATGTCCGCACGATTCAAGATGTCCCGCAAGGGTGTCGGCCAGCTTCTACGATCACCCATGATGCAGGCCGAGATGGTGCGCCGCGCCACCGTCATCAAGTCGGTCGCGGAGAGCATCGCCCCGGTGGGCGGCCCTACTGACCCTCATGCCGGCCGCTATAAGGCCAGCTTCTACGTCACCAGCACCGCCCGCGGTGGACGGCGCCGGGACCGGGCCGTGGCCACGGTTGGGAACCGGGCCTACTACGCCCGCTGGGTCGAGTACGGGACCGAGAAGGTGCCAGCGCATCACGTACTGCTGCGCGCCGCCCTTGCAGGCGGCCGGTGATGGCGGCCGTCGGCTCGGTCGACGTTGAGCTGGAGCTCATCGTCTGGACTCAGGCCCGCGTCGCCTCCGGCGTCGTGGTACGTGACGAGCTCGACAACCGGCTTGGGGAAGAACTGCCCACCGTGCAGATCGAAGTGGTGGGCGGTGACGACGACGGCATCCGCTTGGACCGCGCGCTGGTCGACGTCAACGTGTATGCCGCCACGCGCGCCCAGGCGATCACCCTGGCGGCCCAGTTGCACGGCCTGTACCTGACGGAGCTGCGCGGCTCGGCGACGGACAACGCCGTCTTCGGGCTGGTGTCCACCGTGTCCCGACCCGCGATCCGCCCCTACGAGAACACCGACCTCCGCCGCGTCGGAGCGACTTACGCAATCCACAGTCACCCGGTCTCCTGACCGGCCAAGGGCCCGCGCCGGACCCGATAGTTCCCGCCCGTGCGCGGGCCTCATCCATGTCTGGAGACACCGATGGTCAACATCACCCGCGCCGCGGACCTGCTGGAGGTCGGCGCCAACGGCGGCGGCTGGGTGGCGCCACTCGGCACCGCCTCGCCTGGCGACCCGGCCGTACAGCCCCTCGACCCGTGGCTGCCGCTCGGCGCCCTGTCAGACGACGGCCTTGTCCAGGGCTTCGAGGAGGACTCCCAGTCCTTCACCCCGTGGGGCTACACCGCGCCGATCCGAACCACGATCACCTCGTCGCTGCGCACGTTCTCCGTCACGGCCTGGGAGACCGGCCGGACCACGGTCCAGGCGCTGCAGTACCGCCTCGACACCGACGACCTCACCCCCGCCTCGGGGCTCACGACGTTCGCGGAGACCGCGAGCCCGACGCCGGACCGGCGTGCGTTCTGGTTCGTCGTTCTCGACGGCGAGTTCCAGCGCGGGTTCTACGTCCCCCAGGGCGAGATCACCGAGCGATCCGACGTCACTCACAAGCAGGACCAGGTCGCCGGCTTCGAGTGGACGATCACCGCCTACCCGGACGAGTCCGGCAACACCGTCTACCACGCCGACCGCGTTCCCGTGACGCCCGCCTACACGGGCTCCTGAACGGTGGGCGGGCCAACAACCGTCGGCGCGGGCCCGGCCCGCCCACCTTCCTCTCCCTGCCCGCGCCGCTTCTAGGAGGCCCGCGCCATGCCCGAAACGAACACCGAGACCGCTGCCGCCGCGCAGGAGATCGAAGCCGCCGGCCACTACGTCACCAGCGAGCTGTGCGGCGAGAAGCTGCAGCTCGTCCCGCCCGGCGCGTGGCGCCAGTCCTGGCAGCGCATGCTCAAGGCCGGCGACATGGACGACTTCATGGAGCGCATCCTCAGCGACGACTCCTACGAGCAGTACCTGGACCTCGACCCGACGAACGACGAGATCGGCGCCTTCCTCAACGCCGCAGGCGAGGCGGGCGGAGAGCCGCTGGGAAAGTCCAGTGGACCCAAAGGGTCGTCAAGGAGCACGCGGAGGCGGTAGAGGCCGACCTGTGGCGCTACTACCAGCGTGACCTGCTCGACCTCTACCGGGACAACATGACCTGGCGGCAGCTGCGGGTTCTGATTCAGCACCTGCCGCCCGAGTCCGCCACGATGACCTCCCTCCGAAACTCGCTGTCGGACGAGGAGATAGCCGAGCAGGCCGACCGGGGCCGCCCCGAAGACGGGCGTTGGTCGCAGCTCGAACAGCTCGTCGCAGTCGTGGCCGACCGAGTGGCGCGCGTCGAGTACGTGCTGCGGTGCGTAAACACCGAGAAGAAGAAGGACTTCCCCAGCCCGCCTGAGCCGATCCGCCGGCCTGGAGCGGCGCCACGCAGGGCGAAACCGAAGCTCACCGAGGCCGGCGCGGAACGCCTCTTCGCCCTGCTCAACGGAGGCGCGGCCTGACGCGCGGAACGGGGGTTCCTCGTGGCCATCCAGGTCGGATCCGTAGAGGTCGACGTCGTCCCGAACACCCGGGGCATCTATGCCCGTCTGCGGTCGGAGCTCGAGCCGGCCGCGGCCCGGGCCGGGCGCGACGCCGGCAACTCGGCCGGCAGCAGCTTCGGTGACGCCATGCAGTCGCGCGTCGCCGGCATCGGGCTCCAGGTCGGGGAGCGGGTCGGGCAGCAGATCGCCTCACGGGTCAGCGCCGCGATCCGCGACAGCATCCGCGACGGCGTCTCACAGGGCGGAGCGTCCGCCCGCCCGGCCGCCGCCCGGCAGGGCCAGCAGACGGGATCGGCATTCGCCCGCTCCCTGCATACCCAGTTGGCCGCCGCCCTGCAAGACCTGCCCGAGGTGCGTCTCCACGCCAACAGCACGGACGCCCAGCGGGAGATCCATCAGCTCCGCTCCCAGATGCAGGCCCTGCAGGACGCTCGCATCGGCGTCGACATCTCCACCGCCGACGCCCTCGCACAGATTGCGCAGGTCCAAGCCCGGCTGGAGCATCTGTCCGCTTCGGACGCCAACGTCGGCATCCGCGTTGACGCTGCCGCCGCTGCCACCCAGCTGGCAGCGATCCAGGCTCAGGTCGACCGGCTGGACGGGGACGAGGTCCGGATCAGGGTCGACACGTCCGGCGCCTTGTCTGCCGTTCTGCACTTGGGTGTGGCCATCGCCGGCCTGGCCGCTATTCCGGCTGTGCCGGTGCTGGCAGCTGGTATCGGTTCCATCGCTGCGGCTGGTGTCGCGGCCGGTGCGGGCATCGGCGCCCTGGGGGCGGTTGCCGTGCCCGCCTTTGTCGGCATCGCGAACTCACTCAAGGCGCAGAAGGCGGCGCAGGACGCTGCGACCACGGCCTCAGCGCGCGGAGCGCAAACGGCCGCGCAGTCCGCCTCTCGTGCCCTGCAGATGGCAGGAGCTCAGCAGTCCCTGGCGGCGGCGCACCGCAACGCGGCCCGGCAGATCGGGCAGGCCGAGCAGGGCGTAGCGGACGCGGTCCGCTCGTCGGTAGAAGCGAACCGCCAGGCTGTAGCGCAGGTTCGGGCGGCGCGTCAAGCACTGGCCAGTGCGGTCGAGCAGGCAGCCGAACGGCAGCGGGAGGCCGCCGAGCGCATCGCGGACGCCGAGGACTCCCTCGCAGATGCCCAGCGCTCAGCCCGACAGGCTCAGCAGGATCTCACCCAAGCACGCCGCGAGGCGGCTCTCGAGCTGGCGGAGCTGGGCGACCGGCTTGCGAACGCCCAGCTGGACGAGCGGGACGCCGCCCTGTCCGTGCAGGAGGCGGAGGCGCGGCTGCGGGAGCTGCGGGCGAAGGGCTCCAAGTCGACGCTGCTGGAGCAGCAGCGCGCGCAGCTTGCCTACGAGCAGGCAGTGCAGCGGCTCCGGGAGCAGCGCGGCGAGACCGCGCAGCTTACAGCGGAGAAGGCGGCGGCTGATAAGGCTGGCGTTGAGGGTTCCCGGACCGTTCAGGACGCCATGGAGCGTCTGCGTCGTGCCGACGAGGCTGTGGTCGACCAGCAGAAGTCGCTCACGAAGGCCCGCGCCGAGGCTGCCAGGCAGCAGGTGCAGTCGCAGCGGGACATCGCTGAGGCCCAGGAGCGGGTGGCTGAGTCGCAGCGCAACATCACCAAGGTGCAGGAGGACGGAGCACGCTCAGTCGCTCGGGCGCAGGAACAGCTGGTGGCGGCGCAGCAGTCTGCCACCGACTCGATCGCGTCCGCGCAGCGGCAGATAGCCTCCGCGTCTCTGTCGGCGGCCGGGGCGGTCGACCAGGCGGCGGTCGCTCAGGCCAAGTACCAGGCCGAGCTCGCCAAGCTGTCGCCGTCGGCTCGTGGCACCTACAACGCGGTTCAGTCGCTGCGGACCGCGTTCTCGGGATGGTCGAAGTCGCTGCAGCCGCAGGTGATGCCGATCTTCACTCGGGCAATCAACGGATTGAAGAACAGCCTTCCCGGGCTGACGCCGTTCGTGCTGGCGGCGGCCCGGGCTATCAGCGAGCTGCAAGCCCGGGCCTCGCGCGGGTTCCGGTCGCCCTGGTGGCGTCAGTTCCGCGACGAGCTCGCCGGTTCGGTCTACCCGGCGATCATCGGGCTGGGCGTCAGCTTCGGCCGGATCTTCAGGGGCATGGCCGGCGTCATCGACGCCTTCCTGCCGCACATGCAGTCGATCTCCACCCGCATGCAGGAGATCACCGGCCGCTTCGCTAGATGGGGCACCAGCCTCAAGGGCTCTGAGCGGTTCGAGCGGTTCCTGGCGTACTCCTCTCGGCAGGCGCCGATCCTCGCGGAGTTCCTTGGCGACATCGGCAGCGCGTTTTACCAGATCGCCCGCGCCTCGGCTCCCCTGTCGGGCCCGGTGATGACGGTCCTGGGTGCCATGCTCTCCGGCATCGCGTCGATCGCCGAGACCCTGCCGTGGCTGATCCAGCTGCTCTATGCCGCGTGGATCGCCACGAAGCTGTGGACCCTCGCCATGATCGTGTTCAACCTGGTCATGGCGGCCAACCCCATCACCCTGATCGTCATCGGGATCGTCGCCCTGGTGGCGGCCGTCGTCTACGCCTACCAGAAATTCGAGTGGTTCCGGAGCCTGGTCCAGACCGTCTGGGCGGCGATCCAGACGGCCGCCATGTGGGCCTGGACGAACGTCCTCCAGCCCGTCTTCGCCGGCATCTCGACCGCCCTGCAGACGGTCGGCCAGTGGGCCACCTGGCTGTGGGTCAACATCCTCCAGCCGGTGTTCAACTTCATCTCCCTGGCCGCCCGCATCCTGCTGACCGCGCTTGTGGTCGCCGTCCTCCTGCCGATCATCGCGGCCATCAAGGGCCTCGGCATGATCGCCATGTGGCTGTGGGAGAACGCCATCGGTCCCGCGTTCCGGTTCATCGGCCGGATCGCCATGTGGCTGTGGCGCAACGTCTTCCAGCCCGTCTTCGGCTGGATCGGCAGCGGCGTCAAGGGCCTGTGGAACATGTTCCTCAAGCCGACGTTCAACAGCATCCGCTCCGGCATTCAGCTCGTCGGCAGCGGCTTCAAGTGGGTCTGGGACAACGTCCTCGGCCCGGTGTTCGGCTGGATAGGCGACAAGGCCAAGTGGCTGTGGGACAAGGCCCTCCGGCCTGCATTCTCCAGCATTCAGAAGGGCGTCGCGGCCGTCGGCCGCAGCTTCGAGGATGCGAAGAATTTCATCGGCCGGGCCTGGCAGAAGGTGGAGGACCTGGCGAAGAAGCCGGTCAAGTTCGTGATCGAGAAGGTGTACAACGCGGGGATTGTGCCCACCTGGAATCTGGTCGCCAGGGCGTTCGGCGCCCCGGAGATCAAGAAGATGGACGTCTCCAAGTGGGCGACCGGCGGTGTCCTGCCCGGCTACACGCCGGGCAAGGACGTCCACAAGTTCTACTCGCCGACCGGTGGCGGCCTGGAGCTCTCCGGCGGCGAGGCCATCATGCGGCCCGAGTTCACCCGCGCGGTCGGCTCCGGGTTCGTGTCCACCATGAACAAGATCGCCACGTCCCGCGGAGCGAACGGCGTCAAGGCCGCTCTCGCTCCAGCGCTCGGCGGCAACCCGGACACGCCAGTACAGCGGTTCGCCGATGGCGGGATCTTCGGGTGGATAGGAAAGAAGGTCGCAGGCGCTGGCAGCGCCGTGTGGGAGGGGGTGAAGAAGGGCGCGAACTGGCTCGGCGACACGATGGAGCGCTCCGCGCGCGCTGGCGTGGCCAAGGTGGTCGACCCGCTGCTGGCGAAGTTCCCGGGCGCGGACACCAGCATCGGCAAGATGATCCGCCGCATTCCGACCAAGATCATCGATTCGATCTTCGGGTTCAGCGAGGAAGCGGACAAGCGGGGCGCCGGCGATGTCCTCGGCGGCCCCGGGATCCAGGCCGCCCTGAAGTGGGCCAAGACGCAGAATGGCCTGCCGTACCAGTGGGGCGGCAACGGCAACCCGTCGTGGGACTGCTCGGGCTTCATGTCGGCGATCGAGTCCGTCATCCGCGGGCAGAAGCCCCACCGCCGCTGGTCGACGCACGCCTTCAACGGCGGCACCGCCCCCGGATGGGTCCGCAACGGCGCCTCCGCCTTCCGTGTCGGCATCACCCACGCCGGGGTCGGCCACACCGCCGGCACCCTCGGCAAGACCAAGGTCGAATCGCGGGGCGGCGACGGCGTCGTCGTCGGCCCCAGGGCCCGCGGCTACAACGACAAGCTGTTCACCTCCTGGTACGGCTTCCAGCCGGACAAGTACGACTCGGGTGGCTTCCTGCAGCCCGGGCTGAACCTGGCCTACAACGGCACAGGCCGGCCGGAGCCGGTCTTCACCACCCAGCAGGCCAACGCGCTCGTCACTAAGGCCGCCGCCCCTGGTGGGCTCCAGCCCGGTGACGCGCTGCGTCTGGTTGTGCAGGGCCAGGAGTTTGCCGCCTACGTGGACCGGCGGGCTGACGGACGCGTCGCCGCCACCCTCCAGCCTGCCGTGACGGCGTTCCGCGCGAACCGGAGGGGGTGACCGGTGGCGATCCCCGGGAACATGCTCAGCCCGACGACAGAGTCGCTGGACCCGAGCCTGTCGGGCTGGACCCCGAAGCTCAACTGTGCGATCACACGCGGCACGGGTGGGCGGAACGGCGACGGCACGCTCCGGCTGACGTCTTCGGCCGCCGGCGAGATGCAGGCCCGCACCATCTGGTCGTACAACGTCACCCCGGGCGTGGAGTACCAGACCTTCGCGGACGCGGCCGGGACGGTGCCGGAGCGGATCGGGCTGCGCTGGCTGACGGCCGCAGGCGTGGAGATCAGCATCACGTGGTCGGTGACGACGTCGTCGGCGTCGGCGTCGTGGCACCGGATCAGCGTCTCCGACTACGCCCCCGCCACGGCGACGCGGGTCCAGGTCGTAGTCTCGTCGGTCACTCCGGCGGGTTCCGGGGTGCAGCATTCCTTCGAGAACATCTATCTCGGCTCTCCGATGCGCACTACCGGCAACTTGCTGTCGGCGGACGCGGAGGGCATGGACGCGCCGACCCTGGCCTGGCAGGTCGACGCCAACTGCTCCATCGCGCGGCAGACGCCGCCGGTGCAGTGGGGTGTCGACTGGTACTGGGCCGGCGGGCATGTCCTGGCGATGACGGTTACCGCGGGCGGGGACGCTTCGGTGCGCACGACCGCTCTGTCGCCGGCGACTCCGGGGCAGGAGTACATCGGGTACGCCTACCTCAACCCGCCGACGGCCGGGTCGACGACGTGGGTTGAGCTGCGGTTCTACACCGCCGCGTCGGCTCTGATCACCTCCGAGCGGGCGAACTTGTCGGCGCCCGGCACGGGCTACTACCGGCAGAAGGTCTCCCGGGTGGCCCCGTCGAACGCGGCCTATGTGCGGCTCGCTGCCGGGATTACGTCGGGCACTGCCGCCCAGGTGGTCCGCATCGACGGCGCGGTCATCATCCCCGCCGCCCCGCTGCGCGAGGGCTCGGTGGTCCCCTACGCGGACGCCTCCTTCGAGAAGGACGTGGCGGGCTGGACTGTGGTCAGCGGCGTGGCGACACTCGCGCGCCTGACCCCCTGGGGCACGGACGGTCTCGAGGGCTCCTACGCCATGACGGTGTCCTCCGCGACCGCCACCACCAGCGTGATCCGCTCGGCGAAGTTCCCGATCGGCTCGGCGGCGGCGGGGCTGGACTTCAGCGCGGAGATCGGAGCAAAGGTCGCGGCCGGCGGCTGGAACCTCACCCGTGGTATCCGCTGGTATTCCGCCACCAACGTTGACCTCGGCCTGACCGCCGGGACGTCAGGCGCTGTGCCCAGCCCGAACTGGTGGTACCTGTCGTCCCAGCACACGGCCCCGGCGGGGGCGACTCAGGCGGCCATCGAGTGGAGCCTGACCGCGACCGCCACCTCCTCGGTACTGCGCCTGGACCGGGCCGCCCTGTGGCAGTCCCTGCCGCTGGACGAGATCGAAGCCCACGACGACGCGGCTTACATCACCGTGACGTTCCGGGAGCTGACCGCGGGCGACACGGTCACCATGTGGCGGGTCTCCAGCGACGGCACCCGCACCCTGGTGCGCGGCGAGCGCGGGCTCATCGACGGCGACACCCTGGTCTCGGACGTCCTGGTCGTCGAGGACTACGAGGCGCCGCTGGGCGCCCCGGTGTCGTACTACGCCGAGACCAGGAACTCTTCCGGCGGGCTGGTCGCCACCCGGGCCAGCGACACCGTCACCCTCACGGTGGGCAGCGCGCAGTACGGGTGGCTGAAGGATCCGGGCAACCCGCAGCGGAACATGCTGGTGATGATCGCCCGCGCTCCGGACTGGGCCCGGCCTGTCGCGCAGGCCGAGTACCGGGTACGGGGCCGCCGCAACAGCATCGTGCTGTCCGACACCCGCGGCGGACTGGAGGGCGACCTCACCGTCTACACCCAGAGCGACGCCGAGCGGGAGCAGCTGCACTGGCTCCTCGACCCCGGCACCACCCTGCTGTGGCAGGCGGCCCCCGGGCACGGCGTGAGCGACATGTACGTGGCCGTCGGCCAGATCACCGAGGCCCGCGCCGGCGGGGCGGCGACCGATCCGTGGCGGACGTGGACGCTGCCCCTGCGGCAGGTCGACATGCCGGTCACTGTCGGCGTGGCCGGGTCCGCGGGCCGCACCTGGCAGGACCTGCTGAGCGAGCACGCCACCTGGGGCGACGTCCTGGCCGCCTACGGCTCGTGGGAGGACGTCCTGTTCAACCGGAGGAGCGACTGATGTACCCCGTCTCGGACCGGTTCCTCAAGGCGATCGTCGAGTCCCACAGCCCGGCCACCGAGGTCGTGCTGTTCCGTACCGACGGGCGGGTGGAGACGCTGCCGCATACCGGCGGCAGCGTCACGGTGGACCGCGGCAACGCGATCCGCCGCTCCTGCACGGTCACCCTTGACGACGTCACCTTGATCCCCCGTTCGGCCGCCGACCAGCTGTCCGTGTACGGGGCCCAGCTGCGGATCTCCCGCGGCATCGACTACGGCGGCGGCGACCGCGAGCTCGTCCCCCTCGGGGTGTTCCGGATCGACGAGGTGTCCGGCGACGTCGACGAAGGCCCGGTGACGATCTCGGGAAAAGCCTCGAGGCGGTAGTGGCCGACGACCGCTTCCGCGCCCCCTACCGGGCGTCCGGGACCGCGGTCGGCGCCATCACCGCCCTGATCCAGCGCAGCATCCCCGACGCCGCCGTCGTCGCCACCGCCATCGACGGGGCGATCGGCCCCAGGATCTTCGACATCGAAGGCGACCCCTGGGCTGCCGTCACCGAGCTCGCCGAGGCAATCGGCGCCGAGGTGTACGCCGACGCCGACGGGACGTTCGTCATCGCCGAGCTGCCCGACCCGCTCACCACGACCCCGGTGTGGACGATCTCCGCAGGGGAAGGCGGCGCCTACATCCAAGCCAACCGCGGCATGTCCGCCGACGGCGTCAAGAACGGCTGGCTCATCCGCGGCGAGAACAGCGAAGCGAACGTCGCGCCCGTCTCGGCCCTGGTCGTCGACAACGACCCGACCAGCCCCACCTACTGGGACGGCCCGTTCGGACGCCGCCCCGGGTTCTACTCCTCCGCCGCCATCATCAGCAGCGGCGCCGCGACCGCCGCCGGCACGCTTCGGCTGCGCGCCAGCATCGCCCCCAACGCCTCCGCCGACATCAGCCTCCTGCCGAACTCCGCCCTGGAGCCGGGCGATGTCCTGCGGGTGATCTATCCCGACGGCACCGCCGAGCTGCACCAAGCCCACGGCTTCTCCCTCGACCTGGGCATCGGCGGCCCGTTCGTCCTCCAGACGATCAGCGCCAAGGAGGGAACGTGAGACCGGAGACACTCGCTCTCGACCTGGTCGACGCGGTCCGCCAGCAGGCCGTGAACGCTTCCGTGTCCACGCCTGCGGTCCGCGGCGCCGACTGGCGCATGGCCACCGTCGCGACCATCGCCGCCGACGGCACGGTCACCACCAGCGACGGAATCCCGGTCCGCAGGATGGAGACCTACGTCAGCCCCATCGTCGGCGACCTGATCTACATCACGCAGTCGGGTGCCGGTGACTGGCTCGCCTGGGGCCGCAGCTCCACCGGCGGGGTCGCCATCGGCGAGACCGTCCCGGCACGCAAGCCCATCTCCACGTCACGTGCGTCGACGACCACGCTGGCAGCCGACCCGCACCTGACCGTCACCGCCTCGCCCGGCACATACAAGCTGGACGCCTTCCTGATGTACGACGCGGACGCGGCAGCCGACCTCAAGCTCGGCTGGATCGCCCCCGCCGGCACCACGGGCGCATGGTGGCCCGGCGCCGCCGACTCGGGCATGGCCGGCCTCGCCGCCTCCCCGCGCTGGGGCGCCGTGACCGACGTCGGCACCACGACCCTCCCGCTCGGGGCGATCGGCGCCGGCACGATCGTCGCCGCCCGGCCGGTCGGCACCGTCGTCATCACCACCGCCGGCACGTTCGCCCTGGCCTGGGCCCAGCAGGCGTCCTCCGCCACCCCCACGGTCCTCCGCGGCCAGTCCACGCTCGAGATGAGGAGGATCGCCTGATGGCTACGACGGACGACTACGGGCAGGGCGTGTCCATCGCCGCCCTCACCGACGCTCCGAACGCCGAGACCCTGGCGAGGAACATCGCCAACGCTGTGGTCGAGCGCAGCAACATGCGCTTCGCCTCGGCGTCGGCCCGCAACGCTGCGCTGGCCAGCCCCGTCGAGGGGATGGAGGCCTGGCTCCAGGACTCCAACACCAAGACCATCTACGACGGCACGGCCTGGAACGTCCAGTCCAAGCTGCTCCTCGACTGGACGGCGTTCGCGTCGATCGGGTCGTTCGCCGCCGGCGTCACCGCCGGCACCCCGGCGCCGCGTCTGCGGAAGATCTCCGAGTTCGGCACCGAGGTGTGGGAGATCGAAGGCCGCCTCAACCTGACCTCGCTCCCGGCTGCCACGACGACGACCGTGTTCACGTTCGGCGCGAGCTACCGGCCGGCGAACACCCGCGGCTTCATGACCTACAACTCCAGCCACCACGGCACCCGGATCACCATCCCCGCTACCGGCGTCATGACCGTGTCTGTGCCCACCGAGGCCGGGTCCGCCGTCAGCAGCGTCTGGCTCGACGGCATCCGCATCACCAACCCCGCCGCCTGACCCTGGAGACTCTATGAACCGCGCCGGATACCGGCTCGTCACTGACCTGCCCGACGCGATGCGCCCCTGGCGGGACCGGCCCGTGAAGTGGGAGAACGCCTCACCGACGACCGGCACGTACCGGCTGGACGCCGACGGCGTGTACCTGTACCACCCGGGCGGCGGCGCTGAGGGATTCGACCATCCGGTCGGACAGTCCCAGTTCGGCCTCGGCTGCATCGCCAGCTACCGCACCGAGACCGACCCGACCCGGCGCGCGCTGTTCCTGACGCGGGCACGGGCTCAGGCGGACCGGCTCATCGGTCAGCATGTCGAGGCACGCGGCGGCTGGTGGTACCGGTACCCGTTCGACTACGCCAACCCCGCGCATCCCGGCGTCGACTACGAGGCGCCCTGGTACTCGGGCATGGCGCAGGGCGAGGCCCTCAGCCTGTTCGTGCAGCTCGCCCAGGTCGAGGCGATCAGCCCCGCCGACCGCGACCGCTACCTCGAAGCCGCCGACGCGACGTTCGCCTCCCTGCAGGCTCTCGACGACGGCGACCCGTGGGCCGTCAACGTCGACGACGCGGGCTACCTGTGGATCCAGGAGTACCCGGGAGCGATACCCGGCGCCGGGGACTACACCTTCAACGGCATGATCTTCGCGATGTTCGGGCTGTGGGACTACCACGCCGCGACCGGCAGCACCCCGGCGGCCGAGCTGTACGACGCGTGCGCGACGACGATCGCCGCGGCCTTCCCCCGGCTGCGGAACGTGCGCTGGCACTCGTACTACTGCGGCACCCACCGCGTCCCGGCCCCGACGTACCACCAGCACCACATCAACCAGTTCCGGCAACTCCACTGGCAGACCGGGTCGCCGGACTTCGCCGACATGACCGACCGGCTCGTCGACGACTACCCGGCCCCGGGTGTCGCCGGCACGATCGCGTTCGAAGGTGGCCAGCACACCCTGTACCGGTTCGACACCGCGGCGTCCGGGGCCTGGACGGCGAGTACAGGGGACTTCGAACTGGCGCGACAGACGGTTACGTTCTCCCGGGACACGTCCGCACCCGCGTCGATGCGGCGCCGGATCCAGGGCCGGGGAATCTACTACCGGATCAGCGACGGGGCCTACACCGGCTGGTGGGTCGGCGAGTCCTGGTCCACCGCCTACCTGCGCGGCGTGCACCTGACGACCATCTACCGGCCCCCGCGCACCCTGACCTTCCCTGGCGGCAACGTCCCGATCGCCACGTACCGGGTCACCGACGACGGCACCGTGACCAGCATCAAGACCGTCGCCTTCCCTTCGCCGTCGAATGCGCCCACCGACCGCCGCGCCGTCGTCAACGGCCGAGCCATGTTCCAGATCACCGCAGGCGGACTCACCGGCTACTGGGCGCCCGCCTCCGCCGTCACCATCGACTCCGCACCCGCCGTGGGCTGAGCCGGTCCCAAGCGCCCCAGCAGGCGCCCCTTCCCATCCCCTGGAGGGCCCATGGCCTGGTATCCGCACGCCACCAAGATGGAGCTGCAACCCGAGTCGGACAGTCAGGCGGCGATCCGCCCGACACAGTTCATCCTGCACAGCATCGCTGCTCCGTGGACCGCGCGCCGCGTGTACGAATTCTGGAGGGACAGCACCAACCTCGAGTCTCATTTCGGGCTCGGCTTCCGGGGGGACCTCGCTCAGTTCATTGGCACAGAGACCCGCGCCGACGCCAATGCTGGCGCCAACCGGCGGGCCGACGGCACGGGCGCGGTGTCCATCGAAACCGCCTCCAACCTGGAGCACACCGACCCGTGGACGGACGAGCAGCTCGAGGAGCTCATCCGCCTCGGCGTGTGGCTCCACCAGGCCCACGGGGTCCCGCTGCGGACCTGCCGCAGCCATGACGACCCCGGCTACGGCTACCACGGCATGTTCCCCCAGTGGTCGGTCGGCGGCACTGCCTGCCCCGGCGCCGCGCGCATCCGGCAGTTCAAGGCCCTGGTGTTCCCCCAGATCGTCGCCCGCGCCACGAATACGCCCACCCCCGAGCCGCCGCCCCCCACGCCGGTCGAGGAACCCGAGGAGGAGAGCGCCATGCCGCAGCTGCTCAACGAGGCCAACTCTGTCGATGTACCCGTCGGCAAGGACTGGCTTCCCCTGGCGTTCACCGACGCGGTCCTGCACACGGGCCCGCGCCGGCACACGACGCTGGTGCACCTGCTGTTCGAGGACGACGTACCCGACGGCACGCTCATCGAGGGCCGCTTCTACCTCACCGACACGGCCGGCAAGCAGCCGTCCGCGTACCTGCCCACCCGCAAGGCGGGCGGTGGCGGCCACCAGTACACGTGCGCCACTGAAGTGCCCACCGACAAGCACCTCCGGTTCGAGGTGCGCGCCCTCACCCCTGACGGCTCGCAGGTGAAGTTGCTTCACCGCGTCGCCTCCGGCCTGTACTGGGCCGCCGAGTAACCCCTCCCAGAGAAGAGAGCACCATGAAGATCTTCGGCCGTGAACCGGCTCTCCTCATCGCCGCGATCAGCGCTGGCCTGTCGCTCATCGTGTCCTTCAACTTCGGCCTGTCCGCCGAGCAGGCCGGCGCGATCGTCGCCGTCGTCAGCGCCGTGTTCGCAGCGGCCACCGCTGCCGTCACCCGGCCGATCGCGCCCAGCGCGTTCACCGGTCTCGTCGCCGCCGGTGTCGCGCTCCTCGCCGCCTACGGACTCGAAGTCGGAGCCGAGACGGTCGGCGCCCTCAACGCCGTCGTCCTCGCCGTCCTCGGGCTCATCACCCGCGGCCAGGTGTCGCCGAGCGCCGACCGCCGCCTGACTGGGGTGTAGGTGCAGTGCAGTCTGCTGCAGCGGCTGAAGCGTCAGCTAGGCCGCCGCGGCGCGATCCTCTCCTGCTACGGACTCGTGTGGGTCCTCTACGGCTCCGCCCAGATCGTGTCGCCGCCGCCTGACCAGCGCGGCCTCGGTCTCCTTGACTTCATGCCGCTGACCATATGGGGATGGTGCTGGATCACCACCGGTCTCGTGGCGCTCGTATCTGCGTGGGCTCCGCCGGGCCGCGACGCTGCCGCCTTCCTGCTGCTGCCACTGCCCGTGGTGCCGTGGATGGGCTCCTACCTCATCACCTGGATCCTCGGGGACTTCCCGCGCGGCTGGGTAGCGGCAGCAGTATGGGCGGTGATCACCGCCCCGGTGCTAGTGGTCGCGGGATGGCAAGAGCCGCCCCGCCGTAAGAGAGTGGGCCCTCCCCGTGAGCATGAGTCCTGAAGCATGGGCACAGATAGGCGTCACCGTAGCGACCGCTGGCGCCGGCGTGTGGGCTGCTCGATCCGCCCGACGGACACCCAAGCAGGAACGCCGCGACGACTTCCTGGCTGTCACCGAGCAGCAGGGGAAGGCGATCGAGCGCCTTGAGCGTCGTGTGGAACTGCGAGAGGCGGAGGCGGAGAGGCAGCGGGAGCGGATCTCCGCCCAGGATGAGGCCATCGGCTGGCTCCTGGGGAGACTTCGTCAGCTCGGCACGTACATCCGCAGCACTGGCCTCGAGCCTCCGCCGCCAGAGCCCATGTCGGATCGGGCGCGCCAGTACATCCATCACATCGACGCGTGAGAACTGGAGTGCGGATGACGGACATTCCCACGGAGCGGCCCGCCGCCCGGCGGCTCGACCCCGGCGCCGCCGACGTCGACGCGCAGGTCGACCTCGGATGGCGCGAGCCCGACCCCGAACCGCCGGAGCCCGGGTTGGCGAGCGAGTAGTAGAGCCCCCACCGCCACGGGCGGTGGGGGCCTTCTTCATGTCCGCGGAAGCGTCAACTACCCGCGATAACATGCAATATCGCGGGTGTTATTTGGGGTGATTGTCCGACTCTCCGTCAGGACCGAGCGCCCCCCGTGGATCACCTTCTGCAGCTCGCTCGCGCCGCTTCTTCTTCACCCAGTCGTGCATCGCTTCGATGAGCGCGTCGGAAGGCGAGCGCTCCACGGACCTGGCGAGCGCCTCGAACTCGTCACGCAGCGGCTTGGGTGGTCGGAAGCCCATGACCTTGGTCTGCCCTGTGGCTGGTCGGCCCATCGTTCCCCCTCGGTAAGTGTTTAACAGAATCTAGCATCCATCTGCATTGATGGGTTGACAAGGGGTTCGGTGCGCGGGATTCTTGTTAAACAGAAACTCACCGCCACGAGCAAGGAAGCGGAAATGACGCGACAGACTCTCGAACCGTTCGACCACATCAGCTTGAACCCGTCGTTCCAGTCGGCCCTCTGGCTCGCGCGACGCGTGAAGGACGGCGAGATCCTCATCGACCCGCCGTACCAGCGCGGTCGCGTCTGGGGGGAGGACCAGCGCATCGCCCTCGTCCAGACCTGGCTGCGCGGCCTGCCCGCTGGCGTCGTCATCCTCGCGGACCGAGGCAACGGGGCCTGGACGGGCGAGGACCCGTGGCAGACCGGGCAGGGCATGTGGGCGGTCGTCGACGGCAAGCAGCGTCTCACCACCGCCGTCATGTGGTTCGCTAGCGAGTTCGCCATCCCAGCGTCGTGGCTCCCCGAGGACCACGTCGAGACGACCGAGGCCACCGCTGACGGACCGTATGTCCGGCACAACGGCCTGACCCCCAAGGGGCAGCGCTTCATGGAGCGGTACTGCTCGCTCCTCGTGGCCGAGACGAAGGATTGCGCGACGGAGGCGGACGAGGCGGCCTTCTACCTCCTCGTCAACGGCGGCGGGACCCCGCAAACCGACGCCGACATCGCGAACGCCCGGCGCGTGGCCGACGCGTGAGTGAGAGAAGCACGATGCCCCGGCTGAGGAAAGCAGTCGGGGCATCGCCCGTACCGTACCCGATCGGAGAGACCGTGACCGACCTCGTCCCGCACCGGCTGGACGCCACCCCCGCCGTCTACGACGCTGCGACGCTCGCCGTCCTCGCCGCCATGGAAGAGGCGGCCGAGAAGCACCTCGACGCCATCCGCCCCCACAACACCAAGCGCGGCTACGCCAACGACTGGACACTCTGGGAAGAATTCCACGGCTGGCTCACCGAACGCACCGGCCAGCCGCTGCCGGTGACCGCCGTCACCAAAGGCACCCTCGTCGGCTTCGTCGTCTGGCTCGACACCATCAAGCTCGCCGCACCCAACAGCATCGACCGCAGGATCACCGGCGTCACCGTCACCGCCCGGAACGAACACGGCGTCGAAGTACCCAAGGCCGCCACCGTCGCCGCCCGTCAAGCCCTCAAGCCCCTGAAGAACGACCCCGAACGCATGGCACGCGGCCGGGGCAAGGCCGCCGCCGTCACCCCCGCCCAGCTCCAGCAGATGGGCGCCGCCATCCCGGCCGGGCTCGCCGGCCTCCGCGACCGCGCCCTCTGGCTCCTCGCCTTCGGTATCGCCGGACGCTCCGCCGAAGTCGCCTCCCTCCGCGCCGACGGCATCGTCCACGTCAGCAAGGGGCTTGAGGTCCACGTGCCCGCCGTGAAGGGTCGACCGCCCCGCGACGTCGTCGTCCACTCCGGCAAGAACCCGGACACCTGTCCCGTCCGCGCCTGGCTCACCTGGCGCTCCGCGTCCGGCATCACCAGCGGACCCGCGTTCGTGGCCATCGACGTCTGGGGCAACCTCGGCACCGGGCACCTGTCACCAGAAGCCGTCCGCGAGATCATCGCCCGCAACGCCGAACGCGCCGGGCTGTCCGTCCGACTCACCGGCCACAGCATGCGAGCCGGGTTCATCACCACTAGCCGCGTCGCCGGGAAACGCGAAGAGAAGATCCGCGCCCAGTCCGGCCACGCCGAGAACAGCCCCGCCTTCTGGGGCTACATCCGCGAAGCCGACAAGTGGACCGACGCCGCCAGCGAGGACATCGGGCTGTAGCCAGTAACAAGACGTTATGCGCTGGTCGCCCGCCTGCGAGCTACTAGATCTGCACGAGCTGGTAGATCACTGGTAGTTCGCGGCGCCTGCCACACTGAGGACACACCCCGAGGAGGCTGTCGTGAGTGTCATCGTCTCTACTGCGCGCGCGTACTGGCGGTTCAACGAGCGCCTGTGGCAGCAGCTCCGCCGTTTCGCCATCCCGATACTTGCGGTCCTCGGGGTAGCGTCGCTTGCGCTTTGGGGTGCGGGGCTGGTGACGGGGAACGCCGCCTTGCTCTGGGCGCCCGCCTACTTCGCTTGGGCCCTGGCTGTCGGGCACATGGTCTCCCGCTTGCCGCGCTAGCTCGCCACGACGCAAGAACGCCCCCGCAGCCGACCAGCTGCGGGGGCGTTGTCGTGTGGGGTCAGCCCCAGATGCTGTCGCGTCGCATGTCGCCTCCTCGATGCGGGTGCGGCCACAGTAGGCGGAACCCGGGCCGGTTGTCAGCCCTCCGTGCCACACTGGGAGTAGCGGCTGAACCGTCCACGGTTGGTGGTGTAGGCAGCTTCCGTTCGGCGTGCGGTGGCCCTGGCCTCCGAGTGCACCTCGCCGAACCTGCCGGCTGACCCGGTCCCCATTGCCCGGTGTAGGTCAGCGATCAAGGCCCCTCCCACGTCGGGAGGGGCTTCTGCGTTCAGTCCAGCATCCCGAGCTCGCAGTCCGGCCGGCAGATGGCGCACGCTTCGACGCCTTCGACGATGGCTCGCCGCGCATCGTGCTCGTCGCAGCCGACGCCCTTCTTGGCCAGCGCGCAGTCGCCGAGGTGGACCTTGACGGGGGTGCGTTCGGCGGTGAGGCCGCGCTGAATCCGGTACGGCGGCGGAGGCGGCGGCGCGGTCCGGGCCTGGATCTGCTGCCGCCGCTGCTCGGCTTCGATCCAGCGGCGCGTCTGGTCGAGCTGCTGAAGCTGGACGCGCTCGAGGAACCGGAGCAGGTCGAGACGGGACGGATTATCGGACACAAGTTCGAGTCTATGTTCTCGGGCCAACCCTCTTGCGACTTGTACTCATCGTGAGTCATAGTGGGGGTACGCCACCGAGGGGGACCCGATGAACACCACCACCGCCGCACTCCAGGCCCAGGTCACCGTCATCACCATCCGCACCTGGTGCCGCCGCGGCGTCATCGCCGCCACAAAGACCGCCGGCCGGTGGGTCATCAACTCCGCCTCACTCGCCCGCCGCATCGCCATCGGCGCGATGCGCACCAGGAAGGCCACCGCCATGACCGACTACACCGCCCAGGCCGCCGAAGCCCGCGACCTCGTTGCCCGCCTCACCCCGCAGCGCGGATGCGCCCCGGCCTGGCGCGAGGGCGCAATGCGCGACCGCGGCAGCGGCACCTGCGCCGCCCGCACCGCGGCCCGCGAGGCCGACCGCGTCTTCAGCTTCACCACGAAAGTCCTCGACCCCACCACCAGCGACGACGACCGTGCCCACGCCCACGAGCAGCTCAACCTGTTCACCTCCGGCCGCACCCGCACCGACGCCGCCCAGGGCTACGTCTACGCCGCCGAACGTCTGGAATACGCCCGCTACCTGGCCGCCCGCATCCGTCAGCCCTGACCGCACCCACACACGGAGGACCTGTCGATGACCACCGTCAGCCTGAGCCTGCGCGCCCCCGACCCCGACGGAGACGACGACCTCGTCTACGAGGACGTCGACCTCGACGCCCTCACCCCGCGCGCCCGCGCCCTGGCCGAGGCCGTCGCCCAGAGCGTGCTGCGCACCCGCACCGACGTGCTGATGGAGTCCGACTCCGGTGAGCTGATGTCGTGGCGCGGCTGGTCGACCTACCCCCACGACGCCACCCGGTCCGCCGTCGCCTACCTCGAAGGCGAGGCCCGGAAGATCCCCGTCGGCTGGCACGTCTACGGCCGCAGCGTCGACCGGCCGGTGCCCTCGCGTGCGGCAGCCGCCGCGGACCGGTACCTGACCCGCGACGCCGCCATCAGGGCGCTCGGGCTCACGCCGCACGGGTGGGACACCCTGCGGCGCGCCAAGCACCTGCCGGCGCCGGACCGGTACGTACAGGGCCAGCCCGAGTGGCTGGAGGACACCATCGACGCCTACCGCACCCGTGAGCGGGAGCTGTGGCCGATCAGCCGGATCGCCGAGTACCTGGGGTACTCCGGCACCCCGGCCACCGCGAGGGCCAGCGCGCGCCGGCAGATGGGCTTGTGGGCGCTACCCTGCGAGGGCCGGGCCCCGGGGCGGGGCGGAGAGTCCCTCTACGCGGCGGACCAGGTGCAGGCGGCACACGCCGCCCGGCCGGGCCAGGGCGCCCGGACCGACCTTTCCCGATAGCCCCCCGCCGGGCGCCCGCGCCCGCTATAGTGAGATCGGCCCCGCCCCGGCGGGGGTGATCCCGTTTGCATGAGTAGGGATCCGTTGGCCCCGCCCCGGCGGGGATGATCCGGTTTAGATGAGCACGGATCTCTTGGGCCCCGCGCTAGCGGGGATCACGGCCCGCCCCCTCACGGGGCGGGCCGCTCGTCATGCTGCAGGTTCCGGCTCCGGGTGCCGAACCCGCTCTTCAGCTCCGTCTCGACGGCGAGCCGCTCCTGCCCGGTCGCCTCCGCGTGGGCGACGACCGCCCGCTGCACCGCCAGAGCCGTCTCCACGGTCAGCGCCCCGGCCTGGATCTCCGCCCACGCGCGCTCTTCAAGCTGGATCAGCTCGTCGCTCAGTTCGATTGCCACGGCCGGATCCTACGCCGCGAGCTGCTGCTCGCCGCGCTCGGCACGGGCCGCCTCCGCCCACTCCACCAGCAGCCGCTCGTAGCGGTCACGGTCCAGCGGCTGCTCCGCGCCCGCCGGCCACAAGGCGCGGATCTCGGCGTTCAGCTCGTCCGCGGTACGCCCCACCCCAGTCATGCCCACAGGGTACGGCGCCGGTCTGACGGATCACCGATCCTTGTACATCTCTCCACTCAGGATATCCCGCGCCATCTCCGCGATCATGTCACGCCGCGATACGTCACCCATCGTCGGTGCGGGATAGCCAGCGGGCAGCCCTCGCTCCACCGCGTCCACGATGTCATCGACCCTGAAGGTGATATCGGTGTCGGCTGCGATGTGAGCAACGCCCTCAACTGCACGCTCCGTGCGGGCGATTAGGTCGCTAGCGAGGGACTGATAGTTAACCGTCACGAGCAGAGGGTAGCCGAACCGAGGGCTTAAGGCGCACGGTAGGGCGCGGGCTAGCTGACCGGTCGGTCGGCGACGAAGGTACCCAGCCCGACCTCCGTCCGGACGGCACCTTCCCGCTTGAGGTGCGCCATTACCTTCTGCGCGGTGGCCGCGGCGACTCCGAACTCGGTCGACAGCTCGACCACGGAGGGGACCCTGCTGCCGACGGGGTATGTGCCGTCCTCGATGCGCTGCTCGATCACCGTGGCGATCTGCCGCCAGAGGGCCCGCGTCCGGTCAAGATCCTTGCTCATGTGGTTGACGCTAGGTAACTGCGGTACACCACGCGACCGCAGTAAAGTGCGGTCTACTGCGGTATACCACCAGCAGCAAGGACCCCCGCGGCCGGCGGCACCGACCCGGGGGCGTGGCCACCAGCTGGAGGGCTGACGGCATGGACGAGGCTACCGACGCCACGGCAGGCACGGCAGAGGGCGAGCGCGAGATCCCGCCGCCCGAGGAGCTGACACACGGCCAGTACGCGGGCACGCACTGCGTCTGGTGCGGGGCGCCGATCTGGGAGGGCGGCCGGTACGTCGGCGTGACCCGCGGCCAGTACGGAGCCTGCGACCTCGACGCGCCCGTATACGCCGGCCCCTGCTGCCTCTAAGGCTCCGCCCGCCGGTTCGGCGGACCCGGCGGGCGGATACCGAGCGTCACCGTTTCACACGGGGCGCTCACGATTTACACGACAACTATTGCATCGCGCACTTTCGTAGCGTGGAATATGCGCCACGATAATGTCAGGTCCGTTCGCGGGGCACACGCCTGAGCGGGCTACGGCAGAAGGTCATGGATCGACACGCCCACAGCGCGGGCGATGAGCAGGAGGTGGCTGATCTTGGCGTCGTTAGCGCCTGACTCGATGCGCTGGATCGTCCGGCGCCCGATGCCCGTCCTCTCTTCCAGCTCCTCTTGGGTGAGGTCGGCATGCATGCGGGCGGTCTGTACGCGGCGCCCGAGTTCCCGGCGGGACTGCAAGACCCACTCGGGTTGATCAGCGGACACCCGTTAACGCTGCTGCTCCCATGATCCTTTGTCAGCGCCAACCCTGGCGCATTTTGTGATCATGTACTACGACCTGGAACCATGCAGCCGAGACCACCGGAAGAGACAGCTCCATATGGGCAGCCGGACGGCCTTACACCCGCCGCCCGGCCGGGTGTAGCGTGCGCAATTCGAACACCCGTTCACCCCTTCGGGTGACTCAGCGGTTGATCCTGCATCCATCCGGCAAGGAGAAGGGTCTAACCCCCCAAGACGTGTCGGCGGGCGCTCACTTGCGGCCCCAGGTCAGCGCGCCGCCGGCACAAGGCGACCCCCCTCCGGTTCGTGGAGGGGGGTCGCCGCTCTATACGCGCCCAGCCTGGGCCTTCGCTCATGATCCCTTGGGGGATTTTTAGGAGGCGCGCTCGCGTAGTGAGACTGTTTGAGACAGTAGCCGGACCGTAGTTGACGCGTAGTCAAACTGCGAAGGCCCAGGCCGAGCAATGCTCTGACCTGGGCCTTCTCCGACCAGATGCCTGGTCAAAAGCGTGGGCGCGGACGGTTTCGAACCGCCGACATCTGCTTTGTAAGAGCAGCGCTCTACCCCTGAGCTACGCACCCGTGGAGTGAGTGAACAGCGTACATGGACCTCCGGTGGATCCTGCAAACGTGGGCCTGCCGGGGGTCCGGGGCTGGGGGTAGCCCTACCTCGGGGCGGGTGGGTGGCCGGATCGTGGGGAGCGCTTCGGACACGTAGCGTGAGGGGTGTCAGGCAGAGGGCCGGAGGGGGAGTCGTCGTGAGTGGTCGCCGGATGCGGTTGGGCGTGGTGGGCGGTGCCGTGGTGCTGGGGGTGCTCGGGCTCGGCGGGTGCGCGGGGGCGGAGGTCGACGAGGCGGCGGTGGAGCGGAAGGCGTTCCCGTTCCGGGGCGAGTCGCTGGTGGTGGTCGCGGAGGACGCGGACCTGACCCTGCTGGCGGCGGATGTGAAGGACGTGGAGGTCAGCCGGCAGGTCGACGGGTGGACGGTGTTCGGGGACGGTCCGGAGCCTGTGTGGAAGCTGGAGGGCGGCCGGCTGACGCTGAAGGTGGAGTGCGACGGGCTGGTGAGCAACTGCGCGTCACGGCACGAGGTGCGGGTGCCGCGTGGGGTGGCGGTGTCGGTGGAGGGGGACAACGGTGATGTGACCGCCGAGGGCTTCCGGGCGGGGCTCACGGTGGCGTCGGACAACGGTGAGGTGACCGTGCGCGACGCCGGCGGGGCCGTGGAGGCGCGGAGTGAGAACGGGGACGTCCGCATCGAGGGCGGGACGTCGAAGCGCGTGGTGGCCGGGTCGGCCAACGGCGAGCTGCTGCTGGCGCTCGGCGCGGTGCCGGACTCGGTGGAGGCCGTGAACGCCAACGGCGACGTCGTCGTGGAACTGCCGGGCGGGAGCACGCGGTACGCGGTGGACGCGGGGAGCGGGAACGGGGAGGTGAAGGTGGGCGTGCCGACCGACGGGGACAGCCGCCACACGGTGAGGGCGAGGAGCGAGAACGGAGAAGTTTCGGTGCGGGGCGCGAACTGACGGGCTCGTGTGTTCGTCCTTACCTGGTGGGAGAATGAACCGGTCAGGGGCGGACACACGGCACGGGAGCGGATGTGACGGCGACACGCGCGCGGCGGTACGGGAGAGATGTGCTCGCGCTGATGTTGTTGCCGGTTCCGCTGCTGGCCTCGGTGGTGCCGGCGGCGTTCGCCGGGGGCGGTACGCGGCGGTGGTTCGGCGGCCGGGCGGAGAGCCAGCGGGCGGACGCGCAGGCGGCGAAGGACGCGGCAGCGGCGGCGTTCTACGAGCTGGACACGGCCCAGCGGGACCTGCGGATCTCGATCGAGACGATCACCGCGGTGGACGCGTCGCCGGGTGCGCGCCGGGCGGTGGAGGAGTTCGCCGCGCTGGGCCGGCGGATCGACGAGGTGAGCCATGCGTACATCACCGCCGTCGACGCGCATGACCTCGACCGGGACGACCTGGAGGCGTCGGTCGCCTCGCGGGCGCGGCAGGAGCTGAACCGCGCGAAGGACGACCTGGTGCGGGTGAAGGGCGAGCTGGACCGGTTCGAGCAGGGGCTGGGGCCGCTGCTGGACAAGGCGGAGACGCAGCTCGCGCGGCTCGCCCCGGCCGTCGAGCGGGCGCGGGCGGCGCTGCTGTCCGCGAGCAACGCGCTCGACACGGCGCGTGGCGCCGGTCTGCGTGCCGACGATCTCGCGGCGCGGCTGGCCGCGCTCGGCCCGGAGCTGACCCGGCTGAATCAGGGCGCGGGGCAGCACGGGGTTGCCGAGACACTGCAGCGGGCGGACCGGGTGCTGCGGGAGGCGGAGGCCGTACGGGCGGAGGCCGAGCGCCTCCCCGAGCGGGCCGCGGAGATCGACAAGCGGCTGGTGTCGCTGCGGACGCGTGCGCAGGCGCTCGGCAACCGCGCCTCGTCGGTGGAGCCGGTCCTCAGTGAGCTGCGCCGCCGTTTCAGTGTGGCCTGCTGGCAGGATCTTCAGCATGTGCCGGAGCAGGCGGCCGAGAGCGTCGGCCGGGCCGAGGAGAAGCTCCGTGAGGCCGCCGGGGCGCGTGAGGAGCAGCGGTGGCCGGACGCCACGGCGCTGCTGTCGACCGTGCGGGCCCTGCTGAACGGCGCGGACGAGGCGGTGTCGGCCGCCGGTGACCGGCTCGCCCGGCTGAACGCCGTGTCCAAGGACCCGCAGGAGGAGATCGAGCGCACCCGGTTCGCCATCCGCGACGCCCAGCGGCTGGCCATGGCGGGCCGGAACACTCCCGATCCCCGGCACGCCCGTCCGCTGGACGACTCGGTGGCCCGGCTGGACCGGGCGGTCGGCGGCCTGGAGGGGCGCCATCCCGACTACTGGCACTTCCTGACCGAGACGGAGGCGGTGCGCGCCACGGTGGCGCGGGTGGTCGAGATGATCAGAGAGGATCGGGGCGGCGGCGGGCGTTGACCGCGCGGTTAACCTGATGCCATGCCTCGTTACGAGTACCGCTGCCGCACCTGCGGCGACACGTTCGAACTGAACCGTCCCATGGCCGAGTCCTCCGCGCCCGCGGCCTGCCCCGCCGGGCACGGCGACACGGTCAAGCTGCTTTCGGCCGTCGCGGTCGGCGGTACGGCGAAGGGCGGCGCGCCGGCTCCGTCGGCGGGCGGTGGCGGGGGCGGCTGCTGCGGCGGCGGGTGCTGCGGCTGAGGCGTCCGGGGCGTCACGGGGTGTTCCGCTGAGGCGTCCGGGCGTCACGGGGTGTTCCGCTGAGGCGTCCGGGGCGTCATGGGGGTGGTCGGCCCCCGCGTACGGGGGTAAACCCCAGGGGAAAGACTGCGGGCTCCTTCAGTGTGCCTTCAGCTCCCGTTCTCTAGCGTGGAGCCATGGAACGCTGGATCAACAGCCTCATGGACACGCTCGGCGCGCCCGGCGCCGGACTCGCGATCGCGCTGGAGAATCTCTTCCCGCCGCTGCCCAGCGAGGTGATCCTTCCGCTGGCGGGCTTCGCGTCCGCGACCGGGCGGATCGACCTGATCGCCGCGCTGGTGTGGACGACCGCCGGGTCGGTCGTCGGGGCGCTCGCGCTGTACGGGGTGGGGGCGCTGCTCGGCCGGGACCGGACGGTCGCGATCGCCGGGAAGCTGCCGCTGGTGAAGGTCTCGGACATCGAGCGCACCGAGGCGTGGTTCGGCCGGCACGGCACCAAGGCGGTGTTCTTCGGGCGGATGATCCCGATCTTCCGGAGCCTGATATCCGTGCCGGCCGGGATCGAGCGGATGCCGCTGCCGGTGTTCCTGGGGCTGACGACCCTGGGCAGCGCGATCTGGAACACCGCCTTCATCCTGGCCGGTTACGCCCTGGGCGACAACTGGCAGCAGGTCAGCCACTATGTGTCGATGTACTCCAAGGTGGTCCTCACGGTCGCGGTCGCCGCGCTGCTGGTGTTCATCGGGGTCCGGGTGTTCAAGCCGGGGTCGGGCGCACGGCGGAGCTGAAGCGGCGCAGGATCTCCTCGCCGGCCAGCACTCCGCGTTCCTCCAGGGCCCCGACATGGGCGGCGGTCCAGCCGCTGTCGGCGAGTTCGCCGTGGCCGGGCCGCCAGCCCCGGTCGGCGGCGAGCAGCAGGTCGGCGTCGAGGAGGGAGTCGCCGGCGGCGAGGACGGCGTCGGCCCCGGCGCGGCGGGCGACTTCGCGGACGGCGGCGCTCTTGGTGAGCGGCTGCGGCACGGCGTAGACCTTCCGGCCCTGGAGGGAGACGGCCCAGCCCCGGGGGGCGGCCCAGGCGGCCAGTTCCTTCATCCAGCCGTCGGGCAGCAGGGCACGGTCGACGACGAGGTAGGCGAAGAGGTCCTCGGCGACGCGTTCCTTCAGCAGCCAGGCGGGGTCGGCGACGGCGAGGAGGTGCGCGCGGACTTCGGCGAGCGAGGCGCACTCGTCCGCGAGGCGGGTGTCGACCTCGCGGCGCCAGTCGGGGTCGGAGACGCCGTCGACCAGCAGGTGCCCGCCGTTGGCGCAGATCGCGTAGCGCGGCGGGGGGCCGGGGAGGTGGATGCGGTGGTACTGCTCGCGGGTGCGGGTGGTGGCGGGCACGAACAGGGCGTGGTGCGGGAGTTCGGCCAGCAGGGCGGCGGCGGTCTCCGTGAGGTACGACAGCGGCTTGTGCTGGTAGGTCTCGACGCAGAGCAGGCGGGGCGCCTCGGCGTCCGGCATGGTCAGGCCGAGGGCGGCGGCGGAGTAGATGAGGGTGCGGTCCAGGTCGCTGGCGACGAGGGTGGTGAGGGCGCTCATCGGTTCGTCACCGCCCTGCCGTCGGCGCCGGTGGCGCCCCGGGTGTACTGGGGGTGGATCAGCCCGACGCAGGTGTAGTGCAGGTTGTCGGCCTCCTCGACGGGTACGCCGCGCTGGGCGGCCAGCAGCCGTACGTGGTCGAGGTCGGCGCCCGCGCCGCGCTGGGCGAGGATCTTCCACGGCACGCGGCGCAGCAGGACGCGGGTGGTCTCGCCGACGCCGGGCTTGACCAGGTTCACATCGTGGATGCCGTACTCCTCGCTGATCCGCTCGACGGCGGCCCAGCCCTGCCAGGTGGGGGTGCGGTCGGTGGCGAGGAGTTCCTTGACGTCGGCGTCGACGGTGGCGGCGACGTCGTCGAAGCGGGAGGTGATGGCGGTGAGGAAGGTGCCGGAGACATCGGCGCCGGCGAGTTCGCGGTAGAACTTCGCGCCGTGGAAGTCGTGCGGGCCGACGAGGTCGGCGCGCAGCACCGTACGGGATATGAGGCCGGAGACGGTGGAGTTGAGGCAGGCGGACGGGACGAGGAAGTCCTCACGGGTGCCGTAGGTGCGGACGCAGGAGCCGGGGTCGGCCAGGACGGCGATCTCGGGGTCGAAGCCGGGGAAGTCCCGCAGGGCGGCGGCCAGTTCGCGGGTGATGGCGCCCTTGCCGGTCCAGCCGTCGACGAACACCACGTCGGCGGGGTCGTGGTGGGCGGCGAGCCAGCGCAGCGCGTTGGTGTCGATGCCCCGGCCGCGCACGATGGACACGGCGTAGTGGGGGAGGTCGAGGCCGTGGCGGTGGAGCGCCCAGCGGCGCATGAGGACGCCGACCGGGGTGCCGGCGCGGGCCAGCGACACCAGTACGGGACGGGGGGACCGCTCGGCGAGGACGGTTTCGGTGACGGTGCCGACGGCGCGGGCGATCCGGGCGGCGGAGCTGTCGAGGGCGGCGTGGAAGAGGGCCTGGTAGCGGTCGCTGGGCTGGTACTCGACCGGCAGGGACTCGGCGTAGTGGGCGCCGCCGCTCTGGATGGCTTCCTCGCGCTCCTCCGTCGGGGCCTCCAGTTCGACGCCGGAGAGGTCCTGGAGGAGCCAGCCGACGTCCTCGGGCGCGTAGGAGGAGAACGCGGGGCCTCGGAGAGGCTCGGGCAGCATGGGGGCCCTTTCGGCGGGGACGTAGGACGGGACGACGGCGAGCAGGACGCGCGGGACGTGCGCGGCGAGCTGTGCCAGCAGGCCGTCCGGGGCGTGCAGGGCGGGGGTGTCGGCGGCCGAGTCGACGACGGCCACGACCGCGTCGAAGCCGCCGCCCGCGACGTTGTAGGCGTACCGCTCGCCGGGTCCGTCGGCGGGCGCGTCGTGCGCGGGGAAGACGAGCCGGGTGCGTATCGCGTAGCCGGGGTCGTCCAGAGCGAGGACGGGCGAGCGGGTGGTGGTCGAGAACCGCACCTCGGCCCCGCCGAGGTTCTCCAGCGCGACGCCCAGCGCGAGCGGCGCGTACATCAGCTCCTCGCAGCCGAGGACCAGCACCCGGGGCGCGGCGGCACCCGGTTCGCCGGGCCGGCCGCCCCGGTCGAGGCCGAGGACGTCGGCGATCCGCGCGGCCATGGCGGGGAGCGCGGCGCCCAGGCGGGCGCGGTGGGCGGGCGTGAAGCCGTGCCGGCCGCCGTCCGGGACGCCCTCCGGCCACCCGAGCCCGACGCGGCGGACCTCCCCGGGCACCCGCACGGGCCCCGGGACCCCGTCACCGCCGGAAGCGGGGCCAGCCCCCGGAGCCTCCCCGCCGGAAGCGAGGCCCTCCCCCGGAGCCCCGCCCACGCCGGAGGCAGCGGCGGCACTCGGAGCCCCGGCCGCGCCGGCAGCGGGGCCCTCCCCACCGGCCGCCTCGTGGGCGGCGACCAGGGCGCGGCCGCGTTCCAGGACGTCGGAGGGGAGCCGCAGGGTGCCGGCGGCCAGGGTGACCAGGTCGATCCGGGCGCCGATCCCGGCGGCGAAGGCGGTGAGGCGGTCCCGGTCGGCGGCGGACCGCATGTCCACGAGCGCGACGACGACGTACCGCTCGCGCGGGTGGCGGGCGTGCAGGTCACGCACGGTGTTGAGCACCGTGTTCCCGGTGGAGAACTCGTCGTCGACCAGCACCAGCGGCCCCGGACCCGCCAGCAGCTCCGGGTCCTCCGGCAGCAGCAGGTGCGAGGTGGCGTGCGAGTGGGCCTCCTCGAAGCCGCCCGCCCGCGCGACCCCGGGCACCGGGCGGCGTGTGGAGTGCAGGTACGGGGCGGTGCCCAGGCCGTCCGCGACGGAGTGGCCGAGGCCGGTCGCCGTCTCGGCGTACCCGAGCACCACGGCCCGCGCCGCCTCCTCGGGCCCGAGCAGGTCCCGTACGCGTACGCCCAGGTCATGGCCGGCTCGCCAGACGACGTTCGGGCTCTGCGGGACGTGCTTGCCGAGCACCTGGGACACCAGCAGGTGCGCCCGCTTGGGGTTGCGGCGCAGGGCGAGGCCCAGCAGCTCGCGCAGCCGGGGGTCGCCGGTCAGCTCGATCCCGAGCCGCTCCGACACCCACGTACCCGACCAGTCCGCCACGTTCCCGTTCTCCCTCGGTCGACTCACTTGACCAGCCCCGCGGCCAGCAGCTCCACGAACCCGACGTCCTCCCTGGCCACGCCGAAGACCTCCGCGCGCAGCAGGGTCCGCTCGGCCCACGCGCGGTGGGGTTTCACTTCATTCATCTTGTTCGTGTACGCGCTCCGCAGCACCCCGCCGCCGTCCCGCTCCGGGCGCAGGATGTCCTGGGCGTCGCTGTACTCCTCGTGGCTGACGACCGAGAGCGCGTGCACGGGCAGCACATGGGAGGGGTGGATGCAGGTCTTGCCGAGCAGTCCGTTGGCCCGGTCCAGCTCGATCTCGCGCAGCAGGCCGTCCAGGTCGTGCTCGATCAGCGCGGTGCGCAGCTCGTCGGCCCGCTGCTCCATGAAGGGGCTGCGGCGCAGCTGCGGCTTGAAGATGCGCTCCTGGAGGCGGAAGTACTCCCACACCGGGCCGGTGATGGTGAAGCCGGTGCCGTCGGAGCGGCCCAGGACGTTGACGACGTCCGCGATGACTCCGGCGACGATCTGGACGTCGTACGCCGTCATGTCGGGCGAGCGGCGCAGCCCGTACGCGGAGCAGAAGTCGGTGACGCCGAGGCGCAGCGCCAGGATCCGGTCGCGGTACGTGTCGACGAGGCGGCCGATGCCGGCGAGCGTGGCCGGGCGGCTCTCCAGGTGGAGCAGCTCGGGCGACTCCAGCACGGGCATGGCGAAGAGGCGGTGGCCGCAGATGTTCTCGGCCACGGCCAGGGCCTCCATGAAGGGCCGTCCGCGCTCCTCGGTGAATTTGGGCAGTACGAATCCGGACAGCAGCCGGGCGGCGGGGCCGAGCCGTCGCACCAGGTCGGCCATCTGTTCCGGCTCGCGTACCCGGATGAAGAGGAGCGGGGGTTCGGCGCCGTCCCGGGCGTGCAGGTCGGCGAACTGCCGGACCAGGTTCTCCTCCGCGGCGGCCACCTCGCCGTCGTCGATGGAGTCCTCCAGGCACAGCACCATCGACACCACGCCCCGTCCGACCTGCTTGAGGACGTCGTCGGCGAGCCGGGGTCTGGTGGCGGGGCTGTAGAGCGTGGCGCCGAGGGCGGCGGCGAGGACGCGGGCCGGGGAGCCGGCGTCGAAGGCGCCGGGTTCCCGGTGGAAGAGCCCGGCTCGGGCAGTGGCCGGGATGTGCCCGAAATGACGCATGCGTGTCTCCCGTACTGCCGTAACGGCCCTGATGACATGTGGCCGGTAATAGTACGTAGAGGCGGGTGTCGCGAGTTCCCCCCGGTCATGAACTTCGGGTAACTCGTCCGCTTCTCGCCCCTGTCGCGCGGCCCCCGCGTTGTCCGCGGCGTGCGTGGGCAGGCAGGATGTCGGACATGACGCACGCCATGCTGAAGGGCTCGAACGTCCCGCTCGACGCCGCCGCCGTCCGGGCCGTCCTGTGCTGGACCCCCGGCCCCGGGGTGCCGGACGTGGACGCTTCCGCCCTGCTGCTCGGCGCGGACGGGCGGGTGCGTTCGGACGAGGACTTCGTCTTCTACAACCAGCCGCGCCACCCGTCGGGGCTGGTGCGGCGGCTGTCGAAGAAGCGTGTGCCGGAGGGGCTGACCGACACGGTCGAGGCGGACCTGGCGGCGCTGGACGGCTCGGTGGACCAGGTGGTCCTCGCGGCGTCGTCGGACGGGGACACCTTCGACCGCGTACGGGATCTGCGGATCATGCTGTACGACGCCGGGCCGGGCGCCGGGGAGCCGCTGGCCGTCTTCGAGGTGAAGCCGGAGACCGGCGAGGAGACGGCCATCATCTGCGGCGAGCTGTACCGGCGCGGGGAGGGGTGGAAGTTCCGCGCGGTCGGGCAGGGCTATCCGACGGGGCTGATCGGCCTGGCCACGGCGTTCGGGATCTCGGTGGACGAGGGCGAGGAGGCGGGCGGCGGCCCGGCGGCGGCCGGAACCGGCGCGTCCGCCCCCGCTCCCGTACCGGGGCCGGAGGACACCTCGGCGTCCGCGCCCACCACGGTGGTGCCCGCCGCGCCCGGGCGTCCGGCGGGTACGCCGGTCACGGCGCCTCCCCCGCCGGCCGGCCCGCCCGCGTACGGGTATCCGGGGCCCGCCTACGGCTATCCGCAGGGCGGCGCCGCCGGGCAGGACCCGGGGCAGGCCGGTCCGGGGCAGCCCGCGTACGGCTATCCGCAGCCGGTCGGGGCCGCCGTCGCGCCGGACCCGGCTTTCCGGCTGCCGCCGATGGGTCCCCAGTTCGTACGCCGCTGACGGCGCCGGGCCTCAGACCTTGCCGGCCTTGAAGCCGCGCCCCCACTGCAGGCCCCAGCCGTACAGCCGGTCCAGCTCGGCCTGGAAGCCGTACACGAAGCGCACCTCGCGCCGGACGACCAGCTCGTCCTTGACGTTCTCCAGCATGAAGACGGCGCAGGAGCGGGCCTGCGGGGCGCGTTCGTCGAGCTGGATCTCGATGCGCGGCCCGTTGCTCGGGTAGAGCGTCATGGTGGCGTGCGTACGGTCGAACGCCGGCGTCTGGTCATAGATGTAGACGAAGAACAGCAGACGCTGGATGGCGTCCCGGTGGTCCAGGTTGACGAAGATCGTCTCGCCGGACGGGGCGCCGAACCGGTCGTCGCCGCTGAGCTTCACGTACGGCGCGGCGTTCAGGTCGCCGAAGAAGCCGCCCAGGGGCTGGACGACGCCCTTGGTGCCGTCCTTCAGCTCGTAGAGGCACCCGATGTCCAGGTCCACGTTGACCACGCCCTGGGTGTGCGCCTGCACCACGTCGGGCTTGAACAGCTTCAGGGGGTGGCGCAGCAGCCGGCCGCTCTGCCGGGAGCGGCCCTCGATGTCGGAGGTGCGCATCCGCCAGGAGAGGTTGACGCGCAGGTTGCCGGTCGCCGCGCCCTGTTTGGAGAGCGAGACCGACGGGCGGCGCTTCGTCAGGTCGATCGCGTTCGACGCGGCGCTGCCGGAGTCGAACTGTGTCGCCGCGTTGTTCCGCCACAGGCTGTCCCAGAAGGCCATGCCCCCACCCCCAGTCGTCCGGTTCCTCACGAGTACGCGTGCATACGCGGCGGGGCGGCCGGGAGCATCCCGGCCGCCCCGCAACGGAAGCGTTCCTCGGTGCCGGGCTCTCCACACGTGGGAGGGCCTCGGCGAATGTCACAGGCATGACGGGCCGTGGCCGTCACAGGCATGACGGGCTGTGGCCGTCGCGGGCATGACGGGCCGTGGCCCGGATCGTCACGCCGGGCCGTGGCGGTCAGACCGCGACGTGGGTCTTCTCCTCCTCGCCCTTGGCGGCCAGCGCCTTGTTGCGGCGGACGGAGGACAGGAAGGACGCGGCGATCAGGATGACACCGACGAGGCCGGTGATGATCTCGCTGATCTCGTGCTGGATGGTGACGAGCAGGATGACCGCGAGCGCGCCGATCGCGTAGTGCGCGCCGTGCTCCAGGTACACGTAGTCGTCCAGCGTGCCCTCGCGGACCAGGTAGACGGTGAGCGACCGGACGTACATCGCGCCGATGCCGAGGCCGAGCGCCATCCAGAAGATGTGGTTGGTGATGGCGAAGGCGCCGATGACGCCGTCGAAGGAGAACGACGCGTCGAGGACCTCGAGGTACAGGAAGAGGAAGAACGCGGCCTTGCCGGCGAGGCCGACCGCGGAGACCTGCTTGCCCTCCGCCTTGGCCTTCTCCTCCTCCTCGTGCTCGCGCTCCTCTTCCTCCTCCAGCTTGTCCTCGAAGTAGCCGGACAGGCCGCCGACGACCAGGTACGTGATGAGGCCCGCGATACCGGAGAGGAGGACGGTCGCCGACTTGTCGGCGTGTCCGGCGCTGGTGTGCGCCTGGGTGGCGAAGGTCATGGCGGTGACCAGCAGGACGATCAGCGCGATGCAGACCGACAGCATGTCGACCTTGCCCAGCTTGGCCGCCGGGCGCTCGATCCACCGCAGCCACTTGTGCTCGCGGTCCTCGAACATGAAGTCGAGGAAAATCATCAGCAGGAACATGCCACCGAAGGCGGCGATGGCCGCGTGCGCGTCGGTGACGAGGTCTTCGTACCTGCCGGGGTTGTCCATGGCGAGCTGGACGGCCTCGATGGGGCCGACCTGGGCGCTGATGGCGACGATGACGACGGGGAACACCAGCCGCATGCCGAAGACCGCGATCAGAATGCCGATCGTCAGGAAGATCTTCTGCCAGAAGGCGTTCATCTTCTTGAGGATTCCGGCGTTGACGACCGCGTTGTCGAACGACAGCGAGATCTCCAGGATCGACAGGATCAGTACGATCCCGAACGCCTCCCAGCCCCACTGCCAGGCGGTGAAAGCGAGGCCGAGCGCCGTGACGGCGAACGACCAGCCGAAGGTTTTCAGAACCACTGGCTACCCAATCGTGTTAAGTACGGGTCTCCCCCGCGCCGTGCGCGCCGGGCTTTGAACCAACCCGGAGACGTGCTTTAGGAAACATTGACCCCGAAGTCTAGAGCGATGCCCCGCAGCCCGGATGCGTACCCCTGCCCTACGGCCCGGAACTTCCACTCGCCGCCGTACCGGTACAACTCGCCGAAGATCATCGCGGTCTCGGTGGAGGCGTCCTCGCTGAGGTCGTAGCGCGCGAGCTCCTGGCCGTCGGCCTGGTTGACGACCCGGATGAAGGCGTTGCTGACCTGACCGAACGCCTGGCCCCGGTTCTCCGCGTCATGGATGGAGACCGGGAAGATGATCTTGTCGCAGTGGGCGGGGACCCTCGGGAGGTCGACGATGAGCGACTCGTCGTCGCCGTCGCCCTCGCCCGTGAGGTTGTCCCCGGTGTGCTCGACGGAGCCGTCGGGGCTGGTGAGGTTGTTGTAGAACACGAACCATTCGTCCCCGAGCACCCGGCCGCTCTGGCACAGCAGGGCACTGGCGTCGAGGTCGAAGGGCGCTCCGGTGGTGGAGCGCGCGTCCCAGCCGAGTCCCACCAGCACCTGCGTGAGGTTGGGTGCGGCCTTGGAGAGGGAGACATTGCCTCCCTTGGCGAGCGTGACGCCCATGACGGTGGGTCCTCCCCTGAGATCTGCTGCTGCGTGGTGCGCCGGGACCGGCCCGGCCCCCCGGTTTCCCGGTTCCCCGGTTCCCCGGCTCCCGGTCTCCCGGCTCCCCGGGCCCCGGTCGGTCCGGCGACCCCGGTCCCCCCGGGCCTCCGGTCTCCCCCGGCTTCCGGGCGGTGAGGCACGTCCGGCGCCGCACGCGGACGTGCGGCGCCGGACGACTGGCACGGCGGCCGGGCGACGGACGGCACCGCGCCGGGACCTCGCGGTCCCGGCACCTCACGCGAAGCGTGCCCAGCCGTGCGGGCCGTGACGCTTCCCGATCGGGCAGTGCGGCGACGCCACCGCCGTCGCCTGATGGTGCGGGCGGGTCAGACGTTGACGCCGAAGTCCTGCGCGATGCCGCGCAGGCCCGAGGCGTAGCCCTGGCCCACGGCGCGGAACTTCCACTCCGCGCCATTGCGGTACAGCTCGCCGAAGACCATGGCGGTCTCCGTCGAGGCGTCCTCGCTCAGGTCGTAGCGGGCGATCTCGGCGCCGCCGGCCTGGTTCACGACGCGGATGAACGCGTTGCGGACCTGGCCGAAGGACTGCTGGCGGGTCTCGGCGTCGTAGATCGACACCGGGAACACGATCTTGGCGACGTCGGCCGGGACACCGGCCAGGTCGACCTTGACCTGCTCGTCGTCGCCCTCGCCCTCACCGGTGAGGTTGTCGCCGGTGTGCTCGACCGAGCCGTCCGCGCTCTTCAGGTTATTGAAGAACACGAAGTCCTGGTCGTTGCGGACCTTGCCCTCGGCGTTGACCAGAATGGCGCTGGCGTCGAGGTCGAAGTCCGTTCCGGTGGTGGTGCGGACGTCCCAGCCCAGACCGACGGTGACGGCCGTCAGGCCCGGGGCCTCCTTGGTCAGCGAGACGTTGCCGCCCTTGCTGAGGCTGACTCCCACGAGTCCCTCCATTGGTTTCCAGGGGCAGCGCCCCCGTGGTGCGTTGGCATCGGATCAACGACTGGATCCTAGTGACCGGTTCCCGTGGCGAGCAGACACTTGGACCGAAGATTCAGAGGGTGTCGAGCGCCGCGGCGTACTCCTTGGGGTCCCGGGCGTCCGCGAGGCCGTTGACGACGGTCCAGCGGACGACGCCCTCCTTGTCGATGATGAAGGTGCCGCGCACCGCGCAGCCCTTGTCCTCGGCGAAGACGCCGTACGCGCGTGAGACCTCGCCGTGCGGCCAGAAGTCCGACAGCAGCGGGTACTCCAGGCCCTCCTGCTCGGCGAAGACCCGCAGCGTGTGGATCGAGTCGTTGGAGACGGCGAGGAGCTGGGTGTCGTCGTTGACGAAGGTGGGCAGCTCGTCGCGCAGGGCGCACAGCTCGCCCGTGCAGACCCCGGTGAAGGCGAAGGGGTAGAAGAGGAGCACCACGTTCTTCTCGCCGCGGAAGTCCGCGAGCGAGACCGTGCGGCCGTGGTTGTCCTTGAGCGTGAACTCCGGCGCCCGGGCTCCCACCCGGACCGGCGCCGTGGCTCCCGCCCGGACCGGCGCCTCGGCTCCCGCCGTGGCGGGGGCCGTCGTCGCGCTCGCCTCGCTCGCCTCGATCGCCATGACTGGAAGCATCCCTTCGCCGGTTCCGTGGTGTCCCACCCTACGCACAGGGCCCCCGCCGACGGGTGTCGGCGGGGGCCCTGGTGGCTGGGAACCCGGGGGTCACGGGTCCGGCGGTCCGGGAGCCGGGGGCCGGCCTCGGGGGCCGGCGCCGGTCAGCGCTTGCCGGCCTTCGGCGTCGCCAGGCGGCTGCCGGTCCAGTCCTTGCCCGCGTTGATGCTCCGGGTGGGCGAGAGGCCCGCGGTCTGGGCGGCATCGTTGATGTCGCTGGGCTCGATGTAACCGTCACGGCCGGTCTTGGGCGTCATGAGCCAGATCTGCCCACCCTCGTCGATCAGACCGATGGCGTCGACCAGCGCGTCCGTGAGGTCGCCGTCGTCGTCGCGGAACCACAGCAGTACGACGTCGGCGACGTCGTCGTAGTCCTCGTCGACGAGTTCCTGGCCGATGAGGGCCTCGATGCCTTCACGGAGCTCCTGCTCGACGTCGTCGTCGTAGCCGATCTCCTGGACCACCTGTCCGGGCTCGAACCCCAGCTTTGCCGCCGGGTTGGTCCGCTCCTCCGCGTGGTCCGCGGTCGCGCTCACGGCTTGCCTCCTGATCGTCTTTGGAAAGTGCTTCGGCCGCGCGCGTACGCGTGGCATTGGGCGTAGTCCACACGTGCGGGGCGGATCGCGCAAGTACCCGGCGATCGAGACCGCCGAAACGGTGACTTTTGGGGCCGTCTCGCCGCAACTCCAGGCACCTTCCCGCCCGTGCTCGTGGCACACACCACGGCTCTTGACCCACTTTATTCGCTTCTACTCCTTCCGTGCGCCCCTGGGGGGCGAACGGAGGGGAACGGCCGATCGGAACACTTGGCCGGGTTGGGCGTAAGGTTGCGAATTGACCAGCGACTTCCGGGGGCCCGGGCCCGTCTGCGGAGACCCGTGCGGGTTACCCCTCGGTAAAGATGACGTTTACGCCCTCGGGGTACACGATGGTGGCGGCGCGACCGTACTGCTGACACTGCCGACGCACCACTCCCCGTAGGCACCCCGACCAGAAGGAACAGCGTGGCTTCCGGATCCGATCGCAACCCGATCATCATTGGCGGCCTTCCCAGCCAGGTCCCGGATTTCGATCCCGAGGAGACCCAGGAATGGCTCGACTCGCTCGATGCCGCCGTGGACGAGCGCGGCCGCGAACGGGCCCGCTACCTGATGCTCCGCCTGATCGAGCGGGCGCGCGAGAAGCGCGTGGCCGTCCCCGAGATGCGCAGCACGGACTACGTCAACACGATCGCGACCAAGGACGAGCCGTTCTTCCCCGGCAACGAGGAGATCGAGCGGAAGGTCCTCAACGCCACCCGGTGGAACGCCGCCGTGATGGTGTCGCGTGCGCAGCGCCCGGGGATCGGCGTGGGCGGTCACATCGCCACGTTCGCCTCCTCCGCCTCCCTCTACGACGTGGGCTTCAACCACTTCTTCCGGGGCAAGGACGAGGGCGACGGCGGTGACCAGATCTTCTTCCAGGGCCACGCGTCGCCCGGTGTCTACGCGCGCGCCTTCCTGCTGGACCGGCTGAGCGAGCCGCAGCTCGACGCCTTCCGCCAGGAGAAGTCGAAGTTCCCCGACGGTCTGTCGTCCTACCCGCACCCGCGGCTGATGCCGGACTTCTGGGAGTTCCCGACCGTCTCCATGGGCCTCGGCCCGATCGGCGCCATCTACCAGGCGCGCATGAACCGCTACATGGAGGCACGCGGCATCGCCGACACCTCCAAGTCGCATGTGTGGGCGTTCCTCGGCGACGGCGAGATGGACGAGCCGGAGTCGCTCGGCCAGCTGTCGATCGCGGCCCGCGAGGGCCTCGACAACCTGACGTTCGTGGTCAACTGCAACCTCCAGCGGCTCGACGGCCCGGTGCGCGGCAACGGCAAGGTCATCCAGGAGCTGGAGTCGCAGTTCCGCGGCGCCGGCTGGAACGTGATCAAGCTGGTGTGGGACCGCTCCTGGGACCCGCTGCTGGCGCAGGACCGCGACGGCATCCTGGTCAACAAGCTGAACACGACGCCCGACGGGCAGTTCCAGACGTACGCCACGGAGACCGGCGCGTACATCCGGGACCACTTCTTCGGCGACGACCAGCGGCTGCGGGCCATGGTCGAGAACATGACCGACGACCAGATCCTGCACCTGGGCCGCGGCGGTCACGACCACAAGAAGATCTTCGCGGCGTACAAGGCGGCCGTGGAGCACAAGGGCCAGCCGACGGTGATCCTGGCGCAGACGGTCAAGGGCTGGACGCTGGGCCCGAACTTCGAGGGCCGCAACGCCACGCACCAGATGAAGAAGCTGACGGTCGACGACCTCAAGGGCTTCCGCGACCGGCTGCACCTGCCGATCTCCGACAAGGAGCTGGAGTCCGGCCTGCCGCCGTACTACCACCCCGGCCGGGACTCCGAGGAGATCCAGTACATGCACGACCGCCGCAAGGCGCTGGGCGGGTACGTCCCCACCCGTGTCGTGCGGGCCAAGCCGCTGGCGCTGCCGGACGACAAGACCTACGCGGCGGTCAGGAAGGGCTCGGGGCAGCAGTCGATCGCCACGACGATGGCGTTCGTGCGGCTGCTGAAGGACCTGATGCGGGACAAGGAGATCGGCAAGCGGTTCGTGCTGATCGCGCCGGACGAGTACCGCACCTTCGGCATGGACTCGTTCTTCCCGAGCGCCAAGATCTACAACCCGCTGGGCCAGCAGTACGAGGCCGTGGACCGGGAGCTGCTGCTCGCCTACAAGGAGTCGCCGACCGGGCAGATGCTGCACGACGGCATCTCGGAGGCGGGCTGCACGGCGTCGCTGATCGCGGCCGGTTCGGCGTACGCGACGCACGGCGAGCCGCTGATCCCGGTGTACGTCTTCTACTCGATGTTCGGTTTCCAGCGGACCGGCGACCAGTTCTGGCAGATGGCCGACCAGCTCGCACGCGGCTTCGTCCTGGGCGCGACCGCCGGGCGCACGACGCTGACCGGTGAGGGGCTCCAGCACGCGGACGGCCACTCGCAGCTGCTGGCCTCGACCAACCCGGCGTGCGTCGCCTACGACCCGGCCTTCGGCTTCGAGATCGCCCATATCGTCAAGGACGGTCTGCGCCGGATGTACGGCGAGGACGCCGAGGACGTCTTCTACTACCTCACCGTCTACAACGAGCCGATCCAGCACCCGGCCGAGCCGGCGGACGTCGACGTGGACGGCATCGTCAAGGGCATCCACCGCTTCAAGGCGGGCGAGGCCGGCAGCATCCCGGCGCAGCTGATGGCGTCCGGCGTGGCCGTGCCGTGGGCGCTGGAGGCGCAGCGGATCCTCGCCGAGGAGTGGAACGTGCGCGCCGACGTGTGGTCGGCGACCTCCTGGAACGAGCTGCGCCGGGAGGCCGTGGACGTGGAGCGGCACAACCTGCTCCACCCCGAGGAGGAGCAGCGGGTCCCGTACGTCACGCGGAAGCTGTCCGGCGCGGAGGGCCCGTTCGTGGCCGTCTCCGACTGGATGCGGTCGGTGCCCGACCAGATCTCTCGCTGGGTGCCGGGCTCGTACACCTCCCTCGGTGCGGACGGTTTCGGTTTCGCGGACACCCGGGGCGCCGCGCGGCGGTACTTCCACATCGACGCCCAGTCGATCGTGCTGGCGGTGCTGACGGAGCTGGCCCGCGAGGGCAAGGTGGACCGCTCGGTGCTGAAGCAGGCCGTGGACCGCTACCAGCTGCTGGACGTCTCGGCGGCCGACCCGGGCGCCGCGGGCGGCGACGCCTAGACAGGTCGGCGCGCAGACGGGCCGACGCGCAGACAGGTCGGCGCACAGACACGTCGTCCCGTCCCGGGGGCGGAGGGCTTCGGCCCTCCGCCCCCGGGCGTTTTCCGGCCGCGGCCTACCATTCCGGGCATGGACGAACGCTGGGAAGCCCGCACCCGGGCGCCGCTGCTGGCTCTGGCCCTGGCCTTCGGTGTCGCCTACGCGGTGCCGATCGTGGCACCGGACGCCGACCCGTGGGTGCACCGGCTGTGCACCGGGGTGGAGTGGGTGGTGTGGGGCGCGTTCGCCCTGGACTACGCGGTACGGCTGGTGATCGCCCCCTCCCGGTGGCGGTTCGTGCGCAGCCATCCGCTGGACCTGGTGGCGGTGCTGCTGCCGCTGGTCCAGCCGCTGCGCCTGCTCCGGCTGGTCTCGACCCTGCTCCTGGTGGGCCGGCGGGCCCGGATGGCTCCGCAGATCACCCTCACCACCTATGTGGCGGGGTCGGTGGTGGGCCTGCTGATGTTCGGTTCCCTCGCCGTGCTGCACGTGGAGAGGGACGCCCCGGACGGGAACATCAAGACGCTGGGTGACGCGGTGTGGTGGTCCTTCACCACAATGACGACCGTGGGGTACGGGGACCACGCCCCGACCACCGGGCTGGGGCGGCTGCTGGCGGTGGGGCTGATGCTGTCGGGCATCGCGCTGCTGGGTGTGGTGACGGCGAACATCGCCGCCTGGTTCATCTCCCGCTTCGAGCGGGACGACGAGGAGGAGCGGCGTCAGCGGGTGCTGCTGGAGGCGCTGACCCTGGAGGTCAGGGAACTCCGCGCGGAGGTCGGCCGGCTGTCGGCCGGCGGACCGGTGACGCTCCCCGCGCCCGCCGCCGCTGCCGCACCGCCCCTGGCGGGGCCGCCCGCGGCCGAGCGGCCGGGCGCCGGTGCCTGATCCGTTGCGGGAGCCCCCGCGGGACGGCCCGGGGGCACCGCAACCGACGTGCGCTCACGTCTCAGAACGTACGGGTACCGGCCACAAAGTGCCGTTCCCCGGAGGTACCGCCACCGGACGGCCGGACGAGAGCCGCCCCGGTGATCCCGGGCGTCGCGCTGTCCGGCCCGGTCCGCGACCACGTCCGGCCGCGTGAGCGGGGGCTCCTGCGCGAACGCGAGGTGTACCCGAAACCGTTCATGGCACCCGGGTGCCCGGCCTCAGTTCTCCCACACCTTGAAGGCCCGTACCTGATACGGCGATTGGGGCACCCAGGTCCCGCCGCCCGGATAGGTCTCGAACTCCCCGGTCTCGGCGCACTCCGCGGACTGGTAGGTGGTGACGGGCCGTCCGGTGCGGTTGGCCAGGGATGCGGCACTCGTCCCGGCCGGGAGCGGGACGCAGGAGTCGATGTCCACGCCGGCCAGCTCGTACGTCTGGCGCCCGCCTCTGAACTGCTCATTGCTCCAGAGGCACAACTGCCCCGTCTCGCACGGCCCGAGACGGGGCTGGACGGCGGCGGCCACCGGGCCGGCGGTCCCGAGGGCGCCGGCGGTGAGGAGGGTGACCACCATGGCGAGGACGGTGGTGCGGACGGTCGTGGTGGAACGCATGGAAACCCCCGTACGTACGGCCCTGTGATGCCAGGGCGTGACGATCACTGCCCCCTCATCGTGACGCTCCGTAACCACTCTGGGGAAGGGTCGCCGCCCCGATCCACCCGTACGAGTGACGCCCTCGCCCGGAAAAGCCCCGGTCGCCTCGGATAAGCCCCGGTCGCCTTGGCAAGGCCCCGGTCGCCCTGGAAAAGCCCCGGTCGCCCCGGAGAAGCCCCGGCCACCCCGGAAAAGCCCCGGCCACCCGCGCGGACATGCCGCACAGGTGGCCGGAACGAGAATACGGAGAGCAGCGGAGAAGCGGGAGGCGACCGTCAGATGTGGGCCGCGCCCGCACCGGCCTCCGCGTTGGCACCGCGCTTGGTCAGCGTGGCCACCAGGGCGGCGACGACCGCGACGACGCCCGCGACGGTGAAGGCCAGGGCCATGCCCGACATGAACGTGTCGTGGATGACGTCACCGATCTTCGCGGCCAGCTCCGGCGTCATACCGGGCGCCTTCGCCAGCTCCGCCGGCACGCTGCCGAACTCCGCCGCCTGCTCCAGGCGCGGGTCCGGCGGGACCGGGATGCCCGCGTCCTTCCAGTTGCCCGCGAACTCGGCGTTGACCTTCGAGGACATGACGGCGCCCAGGACCGCCGTACCGAGCGCGCCGCCGACCTGCATCGCGGCCTGCTGGAGGCCACCGGCCACACCGGACAGCTCCAGCGGGGCGTTGCCGACGATGACCTCGGTGGCGCCCACCATGACGGGCGCGAGGCCCAGGCCCAGCAGGGCGAACCAGAGGGACATGGCCAGGGTGCCGGTCCCCTCGGTCAGGGTGATCATGCCGAACATGGCGGCCGCGGTGCAGACCATGCCGCCGACGAGCGGCACCCGGGGGCCGAACTTGGTGATCAGCGCGCCCGCCAGCGGCGAGGAGACGATCATCATGGCCGTCAGCGGCAGCAGGTGCAGTCCGCTGTCGACCGGGCTCAGACCCTTGACGCCCTGGAGGTAGAAGGTGACGAAGAAGAGCCCGCCCATGAAGGCGAAGGCCATCAGCACCATCAGCACGGTGCCCGCCGAGAGGGGCACCGAGCGGAACATGGCGAGCGGCACCAGGGGGTCCTTGCCCCGCTTCTGGTGGACCACCTCCCAGACGGCGAACAGGCCGAACAGCAGGAAGGCACCGGCCAGGAAGCCCCAGGTCCTCCCGCTGCCCCAGCCCCAGCTCTCACCGGCCTTGATGATGCCCCAGATCAGGGCGGCCATCGCGCCCGACAGCAGGACGATGCCGACGAGGTCGAACGAGCGGGGCGCGTTCTCCGCGCGGTGGTCCTTGAGGATCACCAGGCCCAGCAGGAGCGCGACGACACCGACCGGCACGTTGATGAAGAACACCGACTGCCAGCTGACGTGCTCGACCAGGACACCGCCGAGGATCGGCCCGCCCGCCGTCGAGGCGCCGATGACCATGCCCCAGATGCCGATCGCCATGTTCAGCTTCTCGGCCGGGAACGTCGCCCGCAGCAGGCCCAGCGCGGCCGGCATCAGCAGCGCGCCGAACAGGCCCTGGAGCACCCGGAAGGCGATCACCAGGGTGATGGAGTCGGAGAGACCGATCGCCGCGGACGCGGCGGCGAAGCCCGCGATGCCGATGAGGAAGGTCTGCCGGTGGCCGAAGCGGTCACCCAGCTTGCCGGCCGTGATCAGCGCGACCGCCAGGGCCAGCAGATAGCCGTTGGTGATCCACTGGACGTCCGCGAGCGACGCGCCGAGGTCCCGCTGGATCGCGGGGTTGGCGATGGCGACGATCGTGCCGTCGAGCGCGACCATCATCACGCCGACCGCCACGGCGAACAGCGTCAGCCAGGGGTGGCCGCGCAGGCCCCGGGCCGGAGCCGGCTCGGGGACGGGCCCCTGCGGCGTCTTGTCGATGGTGGTCTGACTAGTCATACCGTCGAGGCTAGTGTCAGCGACTGACACTTGACAAAGGGTTTCATACGCCGGTAACTGTCACGTCGCTCACAGGTAGCCTGAGCAGCACGAAAAGGCAGAAAGAGGACCATCACGTGACGGCAGAGCAGCCCGCCGCCGGCAGGACACCGGTCATGGCCCCCGCCCCCCTCGGGCTGCGGGAGCGCAAGAAGCGGCGGACCCGGGACGCCCTGCTGCGTGCCGCGCTGGAGCTGTTCACGACGCAGGGGTACGAGGAGACCACCGTCGACGAGATCGTGGACGCCGTCGACGTGTCCCAGCGGACCTTCTTCCGGCACTTCGCCGGCAAGGAGGACGCCGCCTTCGCCGTCCAGCACATGGTCGAGCAGCACTATGTGACCGCCCTGCGCGAGCGGCCGGCGCACGAGGCGCCGCTGGAGGCGATGCGCAACGCCGTGCTGTCCGCGTGGGACACCATCGGCGAGGCGATCATGGAGGTGGTGCCCATCGAGCTGTATCTGCGCACCTTCCGGGTCATCGAGTCGACGCCCGCCCTCCTCGCCGTCCACCTGCGACGCTCCATGGAGATGGAGGAGAACATCGCCCGGCTCATCGCCGGCCGCGAGGGGCTGGACGTGGACGCCGACCCGCGCCCGCGGGTGGCCGTCGCCGCGTTCAGCGGCGTCATGCGGATCACCGGGCAGCTGTGGGGACGCGGCACGGACGCGTCCATGGAGGCGATGCGCGCGCTCACCGAGGACCACCTGGACCACCTGGGGCCCGCGCTCGCGGGCGACTGGCGCGGCGGAACCCTCCCCTCCGGCGCTTACCGGGAGTAACGGCCTTCCCCCGAGGGGCCACTCTCACGCGTGAGGTGCGTCACGCTCGTCGCGGTGGCCGCCGCGGGTCTCCTAGGGTGTCCCGCAGTGACTTCTTTCGACTCGACCCCCACGCTCCAGGTGTGGCGCGCGCTGCTCGCCCTCGCCGTGGTCTTCGTCCTCCTCATGACCACCGGCTGGACGGCCATCCGCCACCACGACGGGTCCGAGCAGCCACGGGAGGCCGCACTCGCCGCATGGCGGGACGGGCGGATCGGCGCACGGGACCTTCCCGACCCCGCCTCCCCGCCTTCCGAACTCGCCGCCTTCTTCCGCTCCCTGACCCCGCGTCAGCGCGACCGGCTGGCCGCCGAGCACCCGCTGGTCGTCGGCAACCTCGACGGGGCGCCGGTCACCCTCCGCTACCGCGCCAACCGGCTGGCGCTGCGCACCGCGCTGGACGCCGAGCGCAGGCGGGTGGCGGACGCGCGGCTGTCGCCGGACGGCCACCAGGAGGCCGTGCGCCGCACGCACCGGTTCGCGTCGCTCATGGGCAAGGGGCGCCAGATCCTCGCCTTCGACCCGTCCGGCAAGGGGCGGGTGGCGGAGGTCTTCGGCGACCTGGACCGGGCGCGGCACGTCTCGGTGATCGTGCCGGGTGTCGACACCACGCTGCTGACGTTCCAGAAGACCGCCCGGAAGTACACGGCGCCGGTCGGCATGGCCGAGTCGCTGTACGCCGCCGAGCGCGCCGCGCGGCCCTCGGCGCGTACCGCCGTGATCGCCTGGGCCGACTACACCGCGCCGTCCGGGGTCGGCATGGACGCCGCCACGGGGAGGCTCGCCGAGAACGGCGCGTCCCGGCTGGTGTCGCTGACCGGCGCGCTGCCGGGCGACTCCCGGGTGGCGCTGTTCTGCCACAGCTACGGCTCCGTGGTGTGCGGGGTCGCCGCCCGCCGCCTGCCCGCCCGGGTGGCCGATGTGGCGGTGGCCGGCAGCCCCGGGATGCGCGCCGAGAGCGCGGCCGGGCTGGGCACCGGGGCCCGGGTGTGGGCCATGCGCGACGCCGACGACTGGATCGCCGACGTGCCGTACCTGGACGTCGGCGGACTGGGGCACGGCGCCGATCCGGTGGCCCCCGAGTTCGGGGCGCGGGTACTGTCGGCGGCGGGCGCCGTCGGGCACGCCGGGTACTTCGAGCCGGGCACCGAGAGCCTGCGCAACTTCGCCGAGATAGGCGTCGGCTCGTACCGTTCGCTGAGCTGTGCGGGCGAGCAGGACGCCTGCCGCGACGGAATCTCCGGTACGAGAGCGGCATGACGCGCGTAGAGACGCGTACGGGGGCGCGAAAGCTCGCAAGTCTCCAGGGGCGACGCGCGGGCGCACGCCGCATACGATGAGGCGTATGGGTGATGTGCTGGCCGGAATTCATGCCACCTGGGAGTTCGAACCGGACGCCGTGCTCATCCGCTTCGAACGGGGGATCCGCGCACCGAAGCTCTACCAGGCGCTGCGCGAACGACGCATCCCGCACGAGGCGCTGGCGTCGGTGACCCTCTCCCCGGGCAGACGCGGCACCGTCGTGCTGCACGCGGTGCCGAGGGAGGGCGCCGATCCGCTGATGGAGGCGGCGGCGGGCCAGCTCAAGGACGCCTGCGACCCCTACCGGCTGGTCCTGCCCGCCGAGCGGGAGACCCTCGCGGAGTACTACGCCGACGAGTTGCGGGCGCGGCTCGGGCCCGGCGCGGCGGAGCCGTCGGACCGGTTCCTGGTCGCGGCGCCCGAGGGCCCGCTGCACTTCAAGGCGTACGACGGCAAGGCGTCCTTCGACGGCGGCCGGGTGGCGTTCCGCTGGTTCTGGACCGGCGCCTCGTCCGCCAAGTGGAAGGCGGGCGACCAGAGTTTCGCGGTACGGGAGCTGAGCGGGATCGAGTGGCGCTCGCCCGACGTCTTCGACGGGTACCTGCGGCTGCGCCGCCGGGGCGGGGCGGACGACGGCCGGCCGGCGCAGGCGGACCAGGACCCGGCGGCGGTCGTCTTCGGCCTGGGGTACGGCCCGGTGCACGAGTCGCTGCCCTTCGCGGCGGCGGTCCTCGCGGCGGTACGGAACGCGGGCGCCGCGCAGCCCGTCCCGGTGCCCGCGGCGGTGGCGGCCGGGCGCGACCCGGCGGTGATCGCGGAGCGGATACGCCACCTGGGCGAGCTGTACCAGGCGGGCCTGGTGACGGACGAGGAGTTCGCGGCGAAGAAGGCCCAGCTGCTCGCGGAGCTGTAGCGCCCGCCCCGGGTACCGGGCCTTCGTGCCGGGGATACCGGGGTACGAGAGGGGCGGGGGGATCGGCACTCCGGTATGACGCCCCCGCCCGGTCCGCTGCCTAGGCTGGCGGGACCATGACTACCGCTCCCCCGCTCACCCGCGCGCTCCGCCGGGCGCGTGCCGCCCTGCAGGCGCTGGGCTCCGCCGTCACCGCGCCCGCCGGGCCCGGCGCCCCGCTGCTCGCCCGGGCCTCGTCGCCCTGGCTGCGCCTGCTCCCGTACGGCGTGGCCTTCGCGTTCGTCGCCTCGCTGCTGCCGGTCACCGTGGCCGTGCTCGTCAACGACTACCAGGTGAACGGCGCGCTCGCCGGGGCCCTGGGCACCGCCCAGACCGCACCGCTGCTGCTGGCGGTGTCCCGGCCGCTCCAGGCGTGGTGCGTCGTCCTGGCCGCCGATGTGCTGGGCGCGCTCGTCCTGCTGGGCGCGGAGGGCGTGGCCGGCCGGTCGTGGCCGTGGACGCCGATGATCGTGGTCGGCTACCTGGCGCTGATGGTGGCGGTGGGGCTGCGTGAACCGCGCCGGACGCTGCTGGGGGTCTGGCTGGCCACGGGCGGGGCCGGATTCGTCCTGGAGCTGGTGTCGCAGGACCGCAGCGACGGCATCCACCTGCTGCTGTTCGTCCTCAGCGGCGCCGTGCTGCTGCTGACCGCCTCGCTGCGTGAGCGGGGCGACGCGCAGCGGCGGCTGGTCGAGCAGGAGACGATCAGCGAGGCGGAGCGCGCCCGGCGCACACTGCTGGAGGAACGGGCGCGGATCGCGCGCGAGTTGCACGACGTGGTGGCCCACCACATGTCGGTGATCACGGTGCAGGCGGATTCGGCGCCGTACCGGATCGAGGGGCTGCCGGACGCGGCGCGCGAGGAGTTCTCCACCATCGCCGGGTCGGCGCGGGAGTCGCTGGCCGAGATGCGGCGGCTGCTGGCGGTGCTGCGCAGCGACGGCTCGGAGGGCGAACGGGCCCCGCAGCCCGGCCTGGAGCGGGTGCAGCAGCTGGTGGAGGCGACCGTACGGGCCGGGGTCCCGGCCGAGCTGTCGATGCCGGCCGGGCTCGGTCCCGTACCGCAGGCGGTGGACCTCTCGGCGTACCGGATCGTGCAGGAGGCGCTCGCCAACGTGGTGCGGCACGCGCCGGGCGCGCCGACCCGGGTGTCGGTGACGCGCGCGGAGGACCGGCTGACGGTGCTGGTGGTCAACGGGCCTCCGGAGGCGGGCGGTTCGCCGCTGGAGACGACCGGGACGGGGCACGGCCTGGTCGGTATGCGGGAGCGCGTACGGTTGACCGGCGGGACGCTCGACACCGGGCCGCTGCCGGACGGCGGCTTCCGGGTGGCGGCCTCGCTGCCCCTGGCCCCCGGCTCGGAGCCGGGCCCCGACACGGAGGAACCCGCGTGACCATCCGCGTGATCATCGTCGACGACCAGGCCATGGTGCGCGCCGGGTTCGCGGCCCTGCTGGCGGCGCAGCCGGACATCGACGTGGTGGGCGAGGCGCCGGACGGGCGGGCCGGGGTGGCGGTGGCCCGGTCCACCCACCCGGACGTGGTGCTGATGGACGTGCGGATGCCGGAGATGGACGGGCTGGCGGCGGCACGGGAGATCCTGTCGCCGCCGCCGGGCGTGGTCCACCGGCCGAAGGTGCTGATGCTCACCACCTTCGACGTGGACGACTACGTGTACGAGGCGCTGCGCGCCGGCGCCTCCGGCTTTCTGCTGAAGGACGCCCCGCCGGCCGATCTCATCGGTGCCGTACGGGTGGTGGCGGCGGGCGAGGCGCTGCTCGCCCCGTCCGTGACGCGCCGCCTGATCGCCGACTTCGCGGCCTCCCGCCCGGCGCCGCGCCGGGACCGGGCGCTGCGGCTGAACGGCCTCACGCCCCGCGAGACCGAGGTGCTGGAGCTGATCGCCCGGGGGCTGTCCAACCAGGAGATCGCCGCGCATCTGGTCCTCGCCGAGCAGACGGTGAAGACGCACATCGGGCGCGTGCTGGCGAAGCTGGACCTCCGCGACCGGGCGCAGGCGGTGGTCTTCGCGTACGAGTCGGGGCTGGTCACCCCGGGCGACGCCTGACGATCCGTCACCGTCGTGACGGGGGCGGCTCGTCCACCCCCTACCCCGGTATCACCCCGTGGTTGGCTCCGTGGAGTGACGCCCGGCCCGAAGCCGTCTCCCTACCTTCCTCTCGCCGCACCGGACGAAGGAAGAGGGGGGCGTCATGCGCCGCGCCGCGAAGAACCACGGGACGAACCGCGGGACCCACCGGGCCCGAGAGAGCGACCACCGCACCCGGGGCCGCCGCCCCGCGCGGGTCCGCCGCGCGCTGACGGCGCTCGTGCTGACCGCGGCCGTCGTCGCCGGCACCGCCGGGTGGGCCGCCGGGAGCGGGCAGGTGCCCGTGACGGGCCCGCCGCCGGGCAGCGCGGCCTGGGTGGCCGACACCTCGCTGGGGCGGGCCCTGCCGGACCCGGCGAGCGCCACGCCCGGCCAGGTCGCCGCCTTCTTCCGCAGCCTGACGCCCGGTCAGCGGCGGGACCTCGCCGAGCGGCACCCGTCCGTGGTGGGCAACCTCGACGGGGCTCCGCTCACCCTGCGGTACGCGGCCAACGCGACCGCCCTGCGCGGTGACGCGCGGTTCGCGCACCTGGCCGGGCCGGGGCGGCGCATCCTCGCGTTCGACCCGCGCGGCCGGGGCCAGGTCGCCGAGGTGTTCGGGGACCTGGAGCGCAGCCGCCGCGTCGCCGTGGTGGTGCCCGGGTCGGACATCGACGCCGGGTCGTACGACCGGGCCCGCGACCCGCTGGGCACGCCCGCCGGGATGGCGCGGGCGCTGCGGGCCGCCGCGCCGGGCACCGCGGTGGTCGCCTGGGCCGGCTACACCACGCCCCTCGGGGTGGGCCTCGACGCCGCCACGGGCGACCTCGCGGAGGCGGGCGCCGAGCGGCTGGCGCGCCTCACCGGCGGGCTCGCCGCCCAGGGCGTGGCGGCGCCCGCGGTGTTCTGCCACAGCTACGGCTCCGTGGTCTGCGGCCTGGCCGCGCCCCGGCTGCACGCGCGCGACCTGGTGGTCCTCGGCTCCCCCGGGATGCGCGCCGGCACGGTGGCGTCCTTGCGCACCGGCGCCCGGGTGTGGGCCGCCAAGGACCCGTCCGACTGGATCTCCGACGTGCCGCACGTCCGGTTCCTCGGGCTCGGCCACGGCACCGACCCGGCGTCGCCGGAGTTCGGCGCCCGGCCGGTGCCGGCGTCCGACGCCCGCGGCCACACCGGCTACTTCGCGCCGGGCACCGAGTCGCTCCGTACCTTCGCCGCCATCGCCCGGGGAGACGTCCGATGAACCTCGCCGACCGCATCGAGGCGCGGACGCCCGCGCACCGCGACCGCGCCGTGGACGGGCTGCGCGCCCTCGCCCTGCTCGCCGTCCCCACCGGCCACTGGCTCCTCGGCGGTTTCACGCTGGACGGCGACCGGGCGATCCACAACGCCAGCCCGCTCAGCACCTTCGGGTTCTTCGCCCCGGCGAGCTGGGTGCTCCAGATGCTGGGGATCTTCTTCCTGGTGGGCGGGTACGCGTCGGTGCTGTCGTACACCCGGCGCACCGGCTCCACGCGCGCGTGGCTGGGGAGCCGGCTCGCCCGGCTCGGCCGGCCGGTGCTCGGCGTGACGGCGGTGTGGGCCCTGCTGGTGCCGGTGCTGTCCGTGCTGGGCGTGCCCGGGGACACGCTGCGCACCGGGGCGACGCTGGTGGTGCAGCCGTTGTGGTTCGTGGGCGTGTATCTGGTGGTGACCGCCCTGACGCCGTACTGCGTGCGGGCCGCGCGGCGGCTGGGCGGGTGGGCCGCGGCGCCGCTGCTGGGGTCGGTCGCTGTGGTGGACTTCCTGCGCTACGGCCCGTACGCGGAGTCCGTACCGTCCTGGCTGAGTGTGCTGAACGTGCTTCCGGGCTGGCTGTTCGCGTACCAGCTGGGTGTGGCGTGGGGGCTGCGGCGGCTCGGCGGGCGGCAGGCGTGGGCGCTGCTGCTGGGCGGCGCGGCGCTGTTCGCCACGCTGCTGCTGGTCTTCCACTACCCCGCGTCGATGGTGGGCGTGCCCGGTGAGGCGCGGACCAACTCGCACCCGCCGTCGCTGCTGGTGCTGGCGCTCGCCGCGGCGCAGAGCGGCGCCGCGATCCTGCTGCGCGACCGGCTGGGGCGGCTGCTGCGGCGTCCGGCGCTGTGGGCGCCGGTGGTCGTGGTCAACCTGTCGGCGATGACGATCCTGTGCTGGCACCAGACGGCGATGCTGGCGGCGGCGGTCCCGGCGTCGTTCCTCGGCCCGGTCGCGGGGCTGACCACCGCGCCGGACACCCTGGGGTGGGTGGTGGCGCGGCTGGCGTGGCTGCCGTTGTTCGCGGGGCTGCTGGTGCTGATCGGGCGGTACGCGCGCGGCTTCGAGACCCCGTGGGCGGGGGCCGGGCCGGCCCGCCGCTCGGCGGCGGTGCTGCTGGCGGCGGGCTTCGCGGTGTACGCGCTGGGCTGACGGGCGGTCAGGACTCCCGGGCGGCCGAGGTGGTGGACATGTCCGGGTACCGGTCGCCGGCGACCTGGGCGGCGATCGGCTCCAGCGCGGCCAGCTCGCCGGCGCCCAGGGTGATCCGGGTGGCCGCGGCGTTCTCCAGCAGGCGGGCGCGCTTGCGGGTGCCGGGGATGGGGACGACGGCCAGGCCGTGGACGTCGGCCCGCTGCTGGACCCAGGCGAGGGCGATCTGCGCGGGGGTCGCGCCGTGCGCCTCGGCGATCTTCCGCACTGGCTCCAGGAGGGCGGCGTTGCGGCGGGCGTTGTCGCCGGTGAAGCGGGGCTGGAAGCGCCGGAAGTCGCCGCCGGACAGGTCGCTGCCCGCGTCGGCGAACGTCCCGGTGAGGAAGCCCCGTCCGAGCGGGGAGTACGGCACGAACGCCACGCCCAGCTCGGCCGCCGCGCCGACCGCGCTGCGCTCGACGTCCCGGGAGAAGAGCGACCACTCCGACTGGAGGGCGGCGATGGGGTGCACCGCGTGCGCCTCGCGCAGTTCGGCGCCGGTCACCTCGCTGAGCCCGAGGTGCCGGACCTTGCCCTCCGCCACCAGCTCGGCCATGGCGCCGACGGACTCGGCGAGCGGCACGGCCGGGTCGCGGCGGTGCATGTAGTAGAGGTCGATGACGTCGGTGCCGAGGCGCCGGAGGCTGCCCTCGACGGCCGAGCGGATGTACGCGCGGTCGTTGCGGATGCCCCGGTGCTGCGGGTCGTCGGTGCGCTCCACGGCGAACTTGGTCGCGATGACGACCTCGTCGCGGTGCGCGGCGAGGAAGGGGGCGAGGAACTCCTCGTTGGCGCCGCGCCCGTACATGTCCGCGGTGTCGATCAGGGTGACGCCCGCCTCCAGCGCGGCGTCGAGGGTGTCGCGGGCGGCGGCCTCGTCGGTGTCGCCGTAGAACTCGCTGATGCCCATGGCGCCGAAGCCCTGGACGCCGACGAGGGGGCCGTCGGTGCCGAGGCGGACGGTCGCGATCTTTCCGGTGCTCATGTGGTCCTCTCCGGGGCCCGGCGGGCACCCGCGTAGTAGTCGATCTTGTAGTCGAGGACGGCGAGCGTGTCCTGCAGCTCCGCGATCCGGGACCGCACGTCCCGCCGCGTCCGCTCCAGCAGCTCCTGCCGCTCCTCGAAGGTGTGCTCGCCCTGGCGGACCAGCTCGGCGTAGCGCACCATCCCGGCCACCGGCATGCCGGTCAGCCGGAGCTTGCCGACGAAGGCCAGCCAGTCCAGGTCCCGGTTGGTGAAGCGGCGCTGGCCGGTGTGGGACCGGTCGACGTGGGGCATCAGCCCGATCCGCTCGTACCAGCGCAGGGTGTGCGCGGACAGCCCGGTCCAGGCGGACACCTCGCTGATCGTGTAGCGGTCCTGGCCGTCGGGGCGCGGGTGCGGGGGTGGCGGGGGGCCGCAGGCGTCGGGGCGCCCGGTGCGTACGGGAATGCTCTCGATCACCGTCATGTCCACCACGCTAGGACCTTGGAGTGCACTCCAGGCAAGCGCCGGACCGGGAGATACGCTCGGACGCATGCGAAGCCTGGCGATGATCGAGAACTGGCCGGCCGGCACGGCCGCGGCGGCGGTGGTACGGGCGGACGGCACCGTGGCGGGGACGCACGGCCCCACGGACCGGCCCTTCCCGCTGGCGTCGGTGACCAAGCCGCTCGCCGCGTACGCCGTCCTGGTGGCGTACGAGGAGGGGGCGGTCGAGCTGGACGAGCCCGCGGGGCCCGAGGGGTCCACGGTGCGCCATCTGCTGGCGCACACCTCGGGGCTGGCCTTCGACGAGCACCGGGTGGTGGCGGAGCCGGGCACGCGGCGCCTCTACTCCAACGCCGGGTTCGAGGTGCTGGGCGACCACATCGCGAAGGCCACGGACATCCCGTTCGCCGAGTACCTGCGCCAGGCGGTGCTGGAGCCGCTGGGCATGACGGCCACCACGCTGGACGGCTCGCCCGCCAAGGACGGGGTGTCGACGGTGGACGACCTGGTGCGCTTCGCCGCCGAGGTGCAGGCCCCCCGGCTGCTGGACCCGCGCACGGTGCTGGAGGCCATGACGGTCGTCCACCCCGGGCTGACCGGCGTCCTGCCGGGGTACGGACACCAGCGGCCCAACGACTGGGGGCTGGGCTTCGAGATCCGGGACGGCAAGTCGCCGCACTGGACGGGCGCCTCGTCCTCGCCGCGCACCTTCGGCCACTTCGGCCAGTCCGGCACCTTCCTGTGGGTCGACCCCGACGCGGGCGCGGCGTGCGTGGCCCTCGCGGACCGGGCGTTCGGCCCGTGGGCCGTCGAGGCATGGCCGCCGTTCACGGACGCGGTCCTGGCCGAGCTGAGGGCGGCGGGCTGACGCCCCGGCGGACGGCTCCGGCCGGCGGCCCCCGCACACCCCTGCCGCCGGCAACAGAAAATCTCCACCGCCGGAGGTAGATTTCCATCTGCGCGGAGGGTAGGCTTTCCGCCGTACACGTTGGTCAGGGGCCCTCGCAGGTACGGAGGGCCCGCCCTGGAAAGACAAGGAGACGGCACCGTCAGGATCACCCGGGCACGCACGTCGCCCGGGCACCGCAGACCCCGAACGGCAGGTGGTCCACGGTCACGTATTCACGATCCCGCATCCCCGCCCTCCCGGGCGTCGTTGCGGAATACAGAAGGCCGGTCCCGCGAGCGGACCGGTAGATGGTGTTGGAACCCCTCGGGGCCCGGGTGTGGAGCACACCCGGGCCCCTCGACGCGTCCCCGAGAAGAAGGTGCTATGCCCCCTGAGAAGCCCTCCGTCGTCGACAGCCTCGACGACGACGACTACCCCGCCTACACCATGGGGCGGGCCGCCGCCCTGCTGGACACCACCCCCGCGTTCCTCCGCGCCCTCGGCGAGGCCCGGCTCATCACCCCGCTGCGCTCGGAGGGCGGCCACCGCCGCTACTCCCGCTATCAGCTGCGCCTCGCGGCGCGGGCGCGCGAGCTGGTCGACCAGGGCACGCCGGTCGAGGCCGCCTGCCGCATCATCGTCCTCGAGGACCAGCTGGAGGAGGCCCTGCGCCTCAACGAGCAGATGCGGCTCGGCGAGGAGACGCGCCACCCGGCCGGGAGCTCCGCCCCGGACGAGCGCCCCTGAGGGAAATCCCCGCGGCCGGCCGGCGGAAACGCATATCTCCTGCCGCCGCCGCAGAAATTCTCACCACCTCCTGACGAAAACCTGACGGAAAAACGTAGCGCACCCGCCGGCGCCACCCGTGCTACGGTGTTGTCAGTTGCAGTTGTGGTTCCCAGAAACTTTTCAGTTCATCCGGTGCTTTTCCGGAGGGGAAAACATCCCAGCGACTCCGGACTCGCAAGGTGCGACGTCCGGGCACTGCCCCAAAGGGAGATTCAATATGGCATCTGGCACCGTGAAGTGGTTCAACGCGGAAAAGGGCTTTGGCTTCATCGAGCAGGACGGCGGCGGCGCTGACGTGTTCGCGCACTACTCGAACATCGCCTCCTCCGGCTTCCGCGAGCTTCAGGAAGGCCAGAAGGTGAACTTCGACGTCACGCAGGGCCAGAAGGGCCCGCAGGCCGAGAACATCGTTCCCGCCTGACGCTGACGCCACCGCGCAAGCGAGGACCGGGGCCCGCACCCATGGGTGCGGGCCCCGGTTCGTTTTTTCTCCGCTCCGTCGGACGGACGGAGCCCGCGCCCGGAATCGAACGCCGCTCTTCGCGGCCCGCTGTCCGGCGCCATTCAAGACGAACCGGCCCGCGCCCGTGGGGCGCCGGTAAGCGTTTCGTCTTTTCCCGGTCCGTTCTTGCGAATTCCCGTGCGGCCTCCGGCCGCCGGCAGGAATTCCTCGACACGCACCGTATCGAGGAAGGTTCCGCATGAATTCGAACCGCACAGCCCGTACGAACGACAGCTCCGGCTCCCACCGCTCCCGGACGGGCTCCGCGGGCTCCGCCGGGTCCGGCCGCGGCGGCCGGGGCCGCCCGCAGCGCGCGGCCCGGCCGGGTCAGGCCGGACGCCCGGGCGGCGGCCATGGACGCCGCTCCGCCGCGCCCCGCGGGGAGTTCGCCCTGCCCACCGGCACCACCCCGTCGTTGCCGTCCGTCGAGACGTTCGACGCCCTCGGCCTGCCGGCGCACCTGCTCGCCGAGCTGCGCACCGCGGGCGTGACCGTTCCGTTCCCGATCCAGGCGGCGACGCTGCCGAACTCGCTGGCGGGCCGCGACGTCCTGGGCCGCGGCCGTACGGGCTCCGGAAAGACGCTGGCCTTCGGCCTCGCCCTGCTGGCCCGTACCGCCGGGAAGCGTGCCGAGCCCCGGCAGCCGCTGGCCCTCGTGCTCGTCCCCACCAGGGAGCTGGCCCAGCAGGTCACCGACGCGCTCACCCCCTACGCCCGGTCGCTGCGCCTGCGGCTGACCACGGTGGTCGGCGGTATGCCGATCGGCCGCCAGGCGGGCGCTCTGCGCGGCGGCAGCGAGGTCGTCGTCGCGACGCCCGGCCGGCTCAAGGACCTCGTCGACCGGGACGCCTGCCGGCTGGACCAGGTCGCGATCACCGTCCTGGACGAGGCCGACCAGATGACCGACATGGGCTTCATGCCCCAGGTGACCCACCTGCTCGACCAGGTGCGGCCCGACGGGCAGCGCATGCTCTTCTCGGCCACCCTGGACCGGAACGTCGACCTCCTGGTCCGCCGCTACCTCACCGACCCGGTCGTGCACTCCGTGGACCCCTCGGCGGGGGCGGTCACCACGATGGAGCACCATGTGCTGCACGTGCACGGCGCCGACAAGCACGCCGCCACCACGGAGATCGCCGCCCGCGACGGGCGGGTGATCATGTTCCTGGACACCAAGCACGCGGTGGACCGGCTGACCAAGGACCTCCTGGCCGTCGGCGTCCGCGCCTCGGCCCTGCACGGCGGCAAGTCGCAGCCGCAGCGCACCCGTACGCTCGACCGTTTCAAGAGCGGCCACGTCACGGTCCTGGTGGCCACCAACGTCGCCGCCCGCGGCATCCACGTCGACGACCTCGACCTCGTCGTCAACGTCGACCCGCCCGGCGACCACAAGGACTACCTGCACCGCGGGGGCCGCACGGCCCGCGCGGGCGAGTCCGGCACCGTCGTCACCCTGGTGCTGCCCGGGCAGCGGCGCGGCATGGAGCGCCTGATGGCCGACGCCGGCATCACCGCCCGGGTGACCCGCGTCCGCTCCGGCGAGGCCGAACTGAGCCGCATCACCGGCGCGCGGGCGCCCTCGGGCGTCCCCGTCACCATCACCGCCCCGCCCTCCGAGCGGGCCAAGGGCTCCGGCACCCCCGCTCGCGGGCGACGCCGCCGGCCCGCCCGGTGGGGCGGCGGCACCGCCGCGTAGCCCACGGGCCGTGGTGCATGTCCCGCACGCCCGACCGAAGAGGAGAAGCCTGTGACACCTGTTCAGACACGCGCGGGGGCAGCGAGCGGTACGGGCCTGACCGCCCGGGACGCCATGCACGCGCCCGGGCCCCAGGTCGACGACCACATGACGGTCGACGTGGCCCTGTCCGTGCTCATCAGCGCCCGCGTCGAGCACCTGGTCCTCCGGGACGAGCACGGCCGCTGCGGCGGCCTGGTCACCCGGGCGCAGCTCGCCGCCCACCGGGGCGGTTCCTGGTACAGCGACCCCACCCGGCTGCGGGACATCCCCCTCGACCGGGGGCCGTTCACCCGCTCCGCGGCGCACCTGAACGACGCGGAGGCGGCCATGCGGGTGCGGACGCTGGACGTCTCCCCCGTGGTCGACGAGCACGGTTACACCCTGGGCGTCCTGGCCCTCCTGCCCTGATCACCGCCCCCACCGCGCTCCGGGCGGCGGTGGTGTTCCCGGGCGGTGACACGGTGCCCGCACGGCCGGGCGGCGCGGGTTCTAGAATCAGCGCCCATGTCGCATCCTGATGAACTGCTCGTCGACATCGCCGCCACGGTCGAGTCGGAGCACACCACGCAGATGTCCCTGACGGTCGTGGTCCACGGTGCCGTCATCACGGGCCGCCTGGCGCCGGAGGCGGTGTGGCGGCAGCGGGTGGCGGAGGTCCTGCGCGACTCGGACCGGCTCGGCCCGTTCGCCGGTACGTTCGCACCCCCGGACACGGTCACGTCCCGCGCCTCGGGGGCGCCCACGCACCTGCACTTCCACGTCGCCCGCATCCTCCAGGGCACGGTGGGCATCCCGGAGACCGGCGGGATGTACCGGATCGCCCTCAAGGACGTGAGCGCCTGGACGGTGGGCGACTTCAGCTACTCCGACCACTGAACCCCCCGGCGCGCCGCCCGCGGCGGCGCGCCGGAGCCGGGGGCCCGGGCCGTGTGACGTGCGGGGGTGGGTGACCGGGGGGCACGATGGAGGGCGGGGACACATGCGTGTGCCCGGTCCGCCGGCGGACACCGGTCCCGCCGGAGCCGGAGGGAGCCTCGGTATGGCTGCGAACCAGCACCCCCCTGGGGACCGCGGGGCGCCGGGACTGGCCGCGTCGCCGCCGGGCGGGCTGCTGGACGTGCTGAACGTGGCGGCCGTCCTCCTCGACTCCGAGGGGCGGATCGACCTCTGGAGCCCGCAGGCCGAGATCCTCTTCGGGTACACCGCCGAGGAGGCGCTGGGCCGGTACGCGGGCCGGCTGCTGATCGGCGAGGAGCACCTCGACACGGTGCTGACGATGTTCTCCCAGGTCATGGAGGAGGGCGAGAGCTGGGCGGGGGTCTTCCCGGTACGCCGCAAGGACGGCGGCGAGCGCATGGTGGAGTTCCGCAACATGCGCCTCCAGGACGACCAGCGGGAGTACTGGGCGCTGGGCCTGGCCACGGACCAGGCGACCGTACGGCAGGTGGAGCGGAGCCTGGCGCTGTCCGCCCGGCTGGTGTCCCAGTCGCCCATCGGGATCGGGATGCTGGACACCTCGCTGCGGTACATCTCGGTGAACCCCGCCGAGGAGCGGATGAACGGGGTGCCCGCCGCCGAGCACGTGGGGCGGCACGTGCGGGAGGTGCTGCCCTACCTCGACGACTCCTTCGAGGCCGCCATGCGGAAGGTCCTGGCCACCGGGTCGCCGATCGTGGACCAGTACACCGTGGGCAGGACGGCGGCCGACCCGGACCACGACCGCGCGTGGTCGGTCTCCTTCTACCGGCTGGAGGCGCCCAACGGGAAGGTGCTGGGGGTCGCCACGTCCAGCGTCGACGTCACCGAGCGGCACTACGCCGTGGAGGAGCAGCGCCGTACCGCGCTCACCCTCCAGCGGAGCCTGCTGCCGCACCCCCCGGCGCAGCGGCCCGGCCTGGACCTCGCGTTCCGGTACCGGCCGGCGTGGGCGACGATGGAGGTCGGCGGCGACTGGTTCGACGTGATCCCGCTGGGCGGGGACAAGACGGCGCTGGTCGTCGGGGACGTGATGGGCAGCGGCGTCGGCGCCGCGGCCACCATGGGGCAGCTGCGCACCGCCACCCGGACGCTGGCCGACCTCGATCTGCCGCCCGCGCAGGTGCTGCACCACCTGGACCACATCGCCGACGACCTGGAGACCCTCGCGACCTGCGTGTACGCCGTGTTCGACCCCCGTACCGCGCGCTGCCGGCTGTCCCTCGCCGGGCACCTTCCGCCCGCCCTGCTGCGCCCGGACGGCTCCCGCGAGCTGCTGGACCTGCCCACCGGGGCGCCGCTCGGCGGCTGCGGCGTCCCGTTCGACACCACCACCGTGGACTTCGGGGAGGGGCACCAGCTCGTCCTCTACACCGACGGTCTCGTCGAGACCCGCGACGAGCCGATCGACGCCCGGCTGGACGTCCTGCTGGCCGCCCTGGACGACCCCGGCCGCGCGCTGGACGCCACCTGCGACCTGCTGCTGCGCACCCTGCGCCCGGGCGGCGCCCACGACGACGTGGCCCTCCTCGTCGCCCGGGCCGGGGCGTCACCCCGCTGAACGCGCCGCCGGGGTCAGCCGGCCATCTCCCACAGCAGCACCTCGGCCGGGGCGCCGGCCACCAGCTCCAGCCCCCGCGCGCCGGTGATCCGGGCCGCGTCGCCGGGGCCCAGTTCGTCGTCGCCCAGCCGCAGCGCCCCGCGCACGACATGGACGTACACGAAGCCGGCGTCCGGGACGGCGACCCGCTCGCCCGGCGCTCCGGGGCGGCGGACGTGGAGCAGCGCCCCGGCGGCGGGCAGGGCGTAGGGCGTGGCGTCCGCGATGCCGCGCACCACCTGGTACGCCGGGTCGCCGCCGGGCCGGCGCGGGGCCAGCCACATCTGCACGAAGACCAGCGGGCGGTCGCCCTCGTTGCGCTCCTCGTGCCGGACGCCGCCGGCCGCGCTGAGGTGCTGGACGTCGCCGGGGCGCACGCGACCGGTGTGGCCCGCCGAGTCGCGGTGGGTCAGCTCGCCCTCGACGACCCAGGTGACGATCTCGGTGTGGCTGTGGGGGTGCTCGTCGAAGCCCGCCCCGGCGGCGAGCCGCTCCTCGTTGCAGGCCAGGACGGCGCCGAAGCGGAGGTTGCCGGGGTCGTAGAACCGGCCGAAGGAGAAGGCGTGCAGGGTCTCGATGCCGGCCGCGGCGTCGCCGCCCCGGTAGCGCTCGCCGGCCCGGTGCACGGTCCACGCGGGCGCGGCGGCGCCGAGGCCGCCCTCGGCGGCCGTACCGTCTGGTTGCCTGGAACTCACGGGACCACCGTAGACCCGGCGCCGCACTCCCCCGTCCGGATAAGGCAGTCTTGTCCCGTGCCTCAACCCGCAGCGAACGACGCCCACTCCCATGCCGCCACCCTGAAGCGCCTGGAGCAGTCCTCCGGGCGGCTCGCGGCGAACGCCATCGCCCGCATGGACGAGACGCTGCCCTGGTACCGGGCGATGCCGCCGGAGAACCGGTCGTGGATCGGCCTGGTCGCGCAGGCGGGCATCGCCGCGTTCACCGAGTGGTTCCGGCACCCGGAGACCCCGCAGGCGATCTCCACCGACGTCTTCGGGACCGCGCCGCGCGAGCTGACGCGGGCCATCACCCTGCGCCAGACCGTGGAGATGGTCCGTACGACGATCGAGGTCATGGAGTCGGCGATCGAGGAGGTCGCCGCCCCGGGCGACGAGTCGGTGCTGCGCGAGGCGCTGCTCGTGTACGCCCGGGAGATCGCCTTCGCGACGGCCCAGGTGTACGCGCAGGCCGCCGAGGCGCGCGGCGCGTGGGACGCCCGGCTGGAGTCGCTGGTGGTGAACGCGGTGCTGTCCGGCGAGGCCGACGAGGGCGCGGTGTCCCGGGCGGCGGCCCTCGGCTGGAACTCGCCGGAGCATGTGTGCGTGATTCTGGGCACCGCCCCGGACGGGGACAGCGAGCTGACCGTGGAGGCGATCCGGCGCGCCGCCCGGCACGCCAAGCTCCAGGTGCTGACCGGGGTCCTCGGCAGCCGGCTGGTGGTCATCGCGGGCGGCAGCGACAACCCGCTCCAGGTGGCGAAGGCGCTGATCGGCCCGTACGCGGCGGGGCCGGTGGTGGCCGGGCCGGTGGTGCCGGACCTGCTGGCGGCCACCCGGTCCGCGCAGGCCGCGGCGGCGGGCCTGAAGGCGTGCTCGGCCTGGCAGGACGCGCCGCGCCCGGTGCTGGCGGACGATCTGCTGCCGGAGCGCGCCATGGCGGGCGACCCGTCGGCGCGCGAGCAACTGGTGGAGGAGATCTACAGACCGCTGGAGGAGGCGGGCTCGGCGCTCCTGGAGACGCTGAGCGTGTACCTGGAGCAGGCGAGCAGCCTGGAGGGCGCGGCCCGGATGCTGTTCGTGCACCCCAACACCGTGCGCTACCGGCTCCGACGTGTGACCGACGTCACCGGCTGGTCACCCTCCGATGTGCGCTCCGCGTTCACGCTGCGGATCGCGCTGATCCTCGGGCGTCTGGTCGACGGAGATCCCCAGTCCTAGACTTTTGTCGAACGTCCACAATTCCCCTGACGGTTCTTCGTCCCTGTCCCCACGGGCGGTGGGAGCCGTCCACAAGAGAGAGTGTGAGGGTGCTCGTACTCGTCGCTCCCGGCCAAGGCGCTCAGACGCCCGGCTTCCTGACTCCCTGGCTCGACCTGCCCGGCGCCTCCGACCGCGTCGCGGCGTGGTCCGACGCCATCGGGCTCGACCTCGTCCACTACGGCACCAAGGCGGACGCCGACGCGATCCGCGACACGGCCGTGGCCCAGCCGCTGCTGGTCGCCGCCGGGCTGCTGTCCGCCTCCGCGCTCGGTGACGCCGCCCCCGGCGCCGTCGCGGGCCACAGCGTCGGCGAGATCACGGCGGCGGCGTTCGCCGGCGTCCTCGACGACACGGCCGCGCTCCGCCTCGTACGGACCCGCGGGCTGGCGATGGCCGAGGCCGCCGCCGTCACCGAGACCGGTATGTCGGCGCTGCTCGGCGGCGACCCGGAGGTGACCGTCCCGCACCTGGAGAAGCTGGGCCTGACCCCGGCGAACGTCAACGGCGCGGGCCAGATCGTCGCCGCCGGCACCATGGAGCAGCTCGCCGCCCTGGAAGCGGACAAGCCCGAGGGCGTCCGCAAGGTGGTGGCGCTCAAGGTCGCCGGCGCGTTCCACACGCACCACATGGCGCCCGCGGTCGAGACGCTGCGGAAGGCCGCCGAGGGCCTCACGCCCGCCGACCCGGCCGTCACCTACGTCTCCAACAAGGACGGCCGGACCGTCGCCACGGGCGCCGACGTCGTCGCCCGGCTCGTCGGCCAGGTGGCCAATCCCGTCCGCTGGGACCTGTGCATGGAAACGTTCCAGCAGCTCGGTGCGACCGCCCTGGTCGAGGTGTGCCCCGGCGGCACCCTGACCGGACTCGCCAAGCGCGCCCTGAAGGGCGTCAAGACGGTCGCGCTGAAGACGCCGGACGATCTCGACGCGGCCCGCGCGCTCATCGCCGAGCACGCGACGCCCGCGGTCTGACAAGGAGCGTTAAGAGCATGGCGAAGATCAAGCCCAGCCAGGGCGCGCCGTTCGCGCGCATCATGGGTGTCGGCGGTTACCGCCCCACGCGTGTCGTGCCGAACGACGTGATCCTGGAGACGATCGACTCGTCCGACGAGTGGATCCGCTCGCGCTCCGGCATCGCCACCCGCCACTGGGCCTCCCCCGAGGAGACCGTGACCGCGATGTCGGTCGAGGCGGCGGGCAAGGCCATCGCGGACGCCGGGATCACCCCGGAGCAGGTCGGCGGGGTGATCGTGTCCACCGTCTCGCACTTCAAGCAGACCCCGGCGGTCGCCACCGAGATCGCGGACAAGATCGGCGCGAACAAGCCGGCCGCGTTCGACATCTCGGCGGGCTGCGCCGGCTTCGGCTACGGCCTGACCCTCGCCAAGGGCATGGTGGTGGAGGGTTCCGCCGAGTACGTCCTGGTCATCGGCGTCGAGCGGCTCAGCGACCTGACGGACCTGGAGGACCGCGCGACGGCCTTCCTGTTCGGTGACGGCGCGGGCGCCGTCGTCGTCGGCCCCGCGAAGGAGCCGGCGATCGGCCCGACCGTGTGGGGCTCCGAGGGCGACAAGTCCGAGACCATCAAGCAGACCGTCGCCTGGACCGACTACCGCGACGGCACGGTCGAGCGCTTCCCCGCCATCACGCAGGAGGGCCAGGCGGTGTTCCGCTGGGCCGTCTTCGAGATGGCGAAGGTGGCGCAGCAGGCCCTGGACGCGGCCGGCATCACCGCCGAGGAGCTGGATGTCTTCATCCCGCACCAGGCGAACATGCGGATCATCGACTCGATGGTCAAGACCCTGAAGCTGCCGGAGCACGTCACGGTCGCCCGGGACGTGGAGACCACCGGCAACACCTCGGCCGCCTCGATCCCGCTCGCGATGGAGCGGCTCCTGGCGACGGGCCAGGCGAAGAGCGGCGACACCGCGCTCGTCATCGGCTTCGGGGCGGGTCTCGTCTACGCCGCGACGGTCGTTACCCTCCCCTAGGCACATCAGGCGGAAATCCACGGACGACCGCCTCGAAAACCCTCTGAGAAACACCCTCTGAGATACACACCGAAGGAGCGCCACATGGCCGCCACTCAGGAAGAGATCGTCGCCGGTCTCGCCGACATCGTGAACGAGATCGCCGGCATCCCGGTCGAGGACGTCCAGCTGGACAAGTCCTTCACCGACGACCTGGACGTCGACTCGCTCTCCATGGTCGAGGTCGTCGTCGCCGCCGAAGAGCGCTTCGACGTCAAGATCCCGGACGAGGACGTCAAGAACCTCAAGACGGTCGGCGACGCCGCCGATTACATCCTGAAGCACCAGGGCTGACCGGATCGCCACCCGGCGGTGGCGCCGTATTCCCCGCATACCTCATAGACGTGGAGAAAGAATTCCTGTGAACTCGACCAATCGCACCGTGGTCGTCACCGGTATCGGCGCAACCACACCGCTGGGTGGCGACTCCGCCGCGACCTGGGAGGGTCTGCTGGCGGGACGCTCCGGCGTCAGGCCCCTGGAGGGCGACCGCTACAGCGACCTGCCCGTCCGTATCGCGGCTCCCGTGGCCGTCGACCCGGCCGAGGTGCTGCCGCGCCCGCTGGCCCGCAAGCTGGACCGCTCGGCGCAGTTCGCCGTGATCGCGGCCCGTGAGGCGTGGGCGGACGCGGGCTTCACCGCCGCGGCGGGCGAGGACGAGGCCGTCGTGCCCGAGCGGCTGGGCGCCGTGATCGCCTCCGGCATCGGCGGCGTGACCACCCTCCTCGACCAGTACGACGTGCTGAAGGAGAAGGGCGTACGCCGCGTCTCCCCGCACACCGTGCCGATGCTGATGCCCAACAGCCCCTCCGCCAACGTCGGCCTGGAGGTGAACGCCCGGGCGGGCGTGCACACCCCGGTCTCGGCGTGCGCGTCGGGCGCCGAGGCGATCGGCTACGCCATCGAGATGATCCGCACCGGCCGCGCCGACGTGGTCGTGGCGGGCGGCACCGAGGCGGCGATCCACCCGCTGCCGGTGGCCGCGTTCGCCAACATGATGGCGATGTCCAAGAACAACGACGAGCCGCAGAAGGCCTCGCGCCCGTACGACAAGGGCCGGGACGGCTTCGTCCTCGGCGAGGGCGCCGGTGTGGTGATCCTGGAGTCGGCCGAGCACGCCGCCCGGCGCGGCGCCAAGGTCTACTGCGAGGCGCTGGGCCAGGGCCTGTCGGCCGACAGCCACCACATCGCCCAGCCGGAGCCGACCGGCCGCGGCATCGCCGCCGCGCTGCAGAACCTGCTGGACACCACCGACCTCAAGCCGGCGGAGGTCGTGCACCTCAACGCCCACGCCACGTCCACCCCGCAGGGTGACGTCGCCGAGGTCAAGGCGCTGCGCAAGGTGCTGGGCGAGGAGCTGGACCACGTGGCGATCTCGGCCACCAAGTCCATGACGGGCCACCTGCTGGGCGGCGCGGGCGGCATCGAGACGGTCGCCACCGTGCTGGCCCTGCACCACCGCACGGCCCCGCCGACCATCAACGTGGAGGACCTGGACGAGGAGGTCGACGCGGACGTCGTGCGCGACACCCCGCGCCCCCTCCCGGAGGGCACCATCGCCGCGATCAACAATTCGTTCGGCTTCGGCGGCCACAACGTGGTGCTGGCCTTCCGGACGGTCTGACGCCCCGGCCGACGCCGCCGGACGGGGTCCGGCGCAGCGGTCCGAAGCCTGCCCGGCCCCCCGGGGCCGGGCGGTGCGAGGGCCGCACGAGGAAGAGGCCAACTCGTTCGGCTTCGGCGGCCACAACGTGGTGCCGGCCTTCCGGACGGTCTGACGCCCCGTAACGCGCGTGTGGGCCCGCCCCCTTCCGGGGCGGGCCCACCGGCGTTCGCGGGGGCGGTCGGCTCAGACGACCTGGTGGAGCCAGCGGACCGGGGCGCCCTCGCCGGCGTAGCGGAAGGGTTCGAGCTCGTCGTCCCAGGGCTTGCCGAGGAGCTTGGCGATCTCGGCCTCCAGCTGGGTCTCGCCCTGGGCGGAGCGGACGAGCGCGGCGCGCAGCCGGTCCTCGGGGATCAGGATGTCGCCGTGGATGCCGGTGACGGCGTGGAAGATGCCCAGTTCGGGCGTGGCGCTGTAGCGCTCGCCCTCGGCGGTGGCGCAGGGCTCCGCGGTGACCTCGAAGCGGAGCATCTGCCAGCCGCGCAGCGCGGAGGCCAGTTGGGAGGCGGTCCCCGGTTCGCCCCGCCAGGAGAACTCGGCTCTCCAGGTGCCCGGCGACGCGGGCTGGCGGATCCAGTCGAGCTGGACCCTCGCACCGAGCACCCCCGCCACCGCCCATTCGACGTGCGGGCACAGCGCACGCGGTGCGGAGTGTACGTACAGGACTCCACGTGTCGTCACCGGGACCTCCAGTGTGGGACGAGGTTCGCCTTTCCCAGCGGCCTCAGTAAACAGCATCGGGAGTAAAACTCCGCAAAAGGGACAGCATGTGACGTGATGTAATTTACCGGAGCCGGTCGGCGAAGGCGCCTGACGGTTCGACGGGGAAAAGCTACCGTGCGCCGGGGTGCTTGGGATGACGTACGGTCGGCCAGGGGGTGCGGACACCAAGCTTTCACCCGCCAGGACGCCGACGAAAGGGCTGCCGGGATGTCCCAGGGCCGACGAGGCCGGATATATGCGCTCGCCACCCGGACGGTGGCATGTGCCCTGGTCACGGGCGTGGCCCTGGCCGGATGCACGGCGGAGCCCGAGCGCCGGCCGGGCGTGGCGGAGCGTTCGTCGCCCGCGCCGCGGCCCTCGCCCGCGTGGGACCCGAGCCCCTCCTCCGTGGCCGCCGTGGGCGACTCGATCACCCGCGGTTACGACGCCTGCGGGGTGCTGGTGGACTGCCCCGAGGTGTCCTGGGCGACCGGGGGCGACGCGCGGGTGAACAGTCTCGCCCGGCGGCTCCTCGGCGCGTCGGCGCTGCCCTCGAGGAGCTGGAACCTGGCCCGTTCGGGTGCCCGGGTGGCGGAGCTGCCGGCGCAGATGGCGCGGGCGGCGGCGCACCGGCCGGGGCTGGTGACGGTGACGGTCGGCGCCAATGACGCCTGCCGGGACAGTACGGCGCTGATGACGCCGGTGGCGGACTTCCGCGCCTCGTTCGAGGAGGCGATGCGGGCGCTGCGCGAGGTGTCCCCCAAGAGCCAGGTGTACGTGTCGAGCGTGCCGGACCTGAAGCGGCTGTGGTCGACGGGGCGGGACAACGCGGTGGGCCGGCAGGTGTGGAAGCTGGGCCTGTGCGCGTCGATGCTCGGCGCGGCGGACGACCTCGGCCCGGAGGCCACCCGGCGGCGTGAGCGGGTGTACGAGCGGGTGGTGGCCTACAACGCGGCGATGCGGGACGTGTGCGCGCGGGACCGGTGGTGCCGGTACGACGGCGGGGCGGTGTTCGCCTACCGGTTCACCGGCGAGCAGCTGAGCCCCTGGGACTGGTTCCACCCGGGGCTGGACGGGCAGCGGCGGCTGGCGGAGATCGCGTACCGGAACGTGACGGCCGGCGGCCGGGGCTGACCCGTCACGCACCGGTACGCGGGGCCCCGCTAGGACTCGTCGTCGCCGTGCACGGTGAGCTTGGCGGTGAGGCGGATGTCGGTGAGCGAGCGGCCCGCCCTGATCTCGTACGTGCCCGGGACCGCCGTCCAGCCGCCGGCCCGCTCGTCCCAGATCTCGAACGCCCGCCTCGGCACCCGGATCTCGGTCTCGGCGCTCTCGCCGGGCCCGGCCTCGACGGAGGCGAAGCCCGCGAGCCGGCGGGCGGGGCGCTCCACCGGGTCGTCGGCGGCGGGCGCGACGTAGAGCTGCACGGTCTCGCGGCCGGGGCGGGTGCCGGTGTTGCGGACGCGGACGGTGGCGGCCTCCGGGGACAGGTCCAGCGCCTCGTACCCCCAGGTGGTGTAGCCGAGGCCGTGGCCGAAGGGGTACGCGGGGACGGCGCCGGACCGGTCCCAGGCGCGGTAGCCGGTGAACAGGCCCTCGGTGTAGTGGAGTTCACCGTCCACCGGGGTGACGTCGGTGACCGGCGCGTCGGCGAGGGCGGCGGGCCAGGTGGTGGGCAGCCGCCCGCCGGGCTCCTCGGCGCCGGTGAGGACGGCGGCGAGCGCGGCGCCGCCCTCCTGGCCGGGGAACCAGGTCAGCAGCACGGCGGCCACGTCGTCCCGCCACGGCATCTCGACCGGTGAGCCGGCGTTGACGACGACCACGGTGCGCGGGTTGGCGGCGGCGACGGCCCGCACCAGGTCGTCCTGGCGGCCGGGGAGCCGGAGGTCGGCGCGGTCGAAGCCCTCGGACTCCACGCGCTCGGTGGTGGCGACGACCACGACGGCGCTGTCCGCGGCGCGGGCGGCCCCGGCGGCCTCGGCGATCAGCTCGTCCGGGTCGCGCCGCGGCCCGAGGTGGACGAGGGAGAACGCCACGCCCGGCAGGGGCGCCGCGTGCTCGCGGTCGAGCGGGTGGAGCAGCGACACCTCGACGGGGACGCCCTCGGTCAGCTCGGCGGTGCCCCGTTCCAGCGGCGCGCCGAAGAACGCCTCGAAGGGGTCGGCCTCGTCGCCCATCGGCTGGACGCCGTCGTAGAGGGTCTGACCCGCGACGGTGAGGGTGAAGGCGCCGAGGCCGCGGGTGCCGAAGGTGTGGGCGCCGCTCTCCCGGGGCGTGAAGGTGCCGGTGACCTCGACGCTGTGCAGCGTCTCGTGGGTGACTCCGGCGGGCAGGTCGTCGCCGATCCACTGCACCTGGCCGCTGGGCAGGGGCGCCTCGCCGAGGACCCGGCCGGTGGCGTCGCGGCAGACGGCGCGGAGGGTGAAGCCCCGGTCCGCGGGGGCGAGTTCGTCGCTGGGGTCGGCGCCGACGGCGTACCGGAGTGCCCCGGCGGGCAGGGCGGCGGTGAGCCCGTCGAGCGGGGAGACGGTGTGGCCGGGGAAGACCTGCGCGGAGCCGCCGCCGAGGACGCGGGCGTCGCGGGCGGCGGCGCCGAGGAGGGCGACGGTGCCGCCGGCGGGCAGCGGCAGGGCGCCCTCGTTGCGGAGGAGGACGAAGGAGCGGTGGGCGATCTCGTGGGCGAGGGCGTCGCCGTCGACGGGCTCGGGGAGGGTGGTGACGGCCGGTTCGCAGCCGTCGAGGGCGCCGGCGCGGGCGGCGAGGCGCAGGACGTTGCGGACGGCGGCGTCGACGAGCGCCTCGTCCACCTCGCCGGCGCGTACGGCGGCGGCGAGGGCCTCGCCGTAGACGGTGCGGGGGCCGGGCATGGCGAGGTCGAGGCCGCCCTCGATGGCGCCGCGGGTGTCGCGGGCGGCCATCCAGTCGGAGACGTTGACTCCGTCGAAGCCCCACTCGCCGCGCAGCACCTCGTTCACCAGGTGGTGGTGCTCGGTCATGGTGGTGCCGTTGACCTTGTTGTACGCGGTCATCACGCCCCACGGGCGGGCGCCCTTGACGATCGCCTCGAAGGGGGCGAGGTACAGCTCGCGCAGCGGGCGCGGCGCGACGACGTTATTGACGGTGAAGCGGTCGGTCTCGGCGTCGTTGGCGACGAAGTGCTTGACGGTGGTGCCGACGCCGCCGTCCTGGACGCCCAGGACGTATCCGGTGCCGATCTCGCCGGTGAGGAAGGGGTCCTCGCTGTACGCCTCGAAGTGCCGGCCGCCCAGCGGGGAGCGGTGCAGGTTGACGGTGGGGGCGAGCAGCACGTGGACGCCCTTGCGGCGGGCCTCCTGGGCGAGGAGGCGACCGGCGCGGCGGGCGAGGGCGGGGTCCCAGGCGGCGGCGAGGGCGGTGGGGGACGGGAGGGCGACGGACGGGTCGTCGGCGGTCCAGCGGACGCCCCGCACGCCGACCGGGCCGTCGGACAGGACCAGCGACTTCAGGCCGATCTCCGGGAGGGAGGGCAGGGACCACATGTCCCGGCCGGCCAGGAGGCGGGTCTTGGCGTCGAGGCCGAGCCTGCCGAGGGCCGCCTCGACGGCCTGCTCGCGCCGGGTGCCGGTCGCGTCTGTCACTGTCGTACCTCCGTGTCGGCGGGCGTGCGGCGTGCGGTACGCCCCATGGTGCTCCCGCCACCTGTAGTGCGGTAGGTTTCGTTACGTTTCCGTTGTCTCAAGAAGCGGGGTACGAGGATGGCAGCGGCCAGGGCCAGGAGTGAGGAGCGCCGCGCGGAGATCGTGCGCGCGGCCCTCGCGGTGATCGCCGAGCGCGGTTACCGGGGCGCGTCGCTCGGGGCGGTCGCCGAGCGGGTCGGGCTGACCCAGCAGGGGCTCCTGCACTACTTCCCCACCAAGGAGGCGCTGCTCGTCGCGGTCCTGGAGGAGCGCGACCAGTGGGACACCGGCGGTGGCGCGGGCGGCGGCCGGGAGGGGTGGCGGCCGGACCTGCTGGCCTCGCTGGTCGAGTACAACGCGATGCGGCCCGGCATCGTCCAGACCTTCTCCGCCCTGCTCGGCGAGAGCGTGACCGAAGGCCACCCGGCGCGGGAGTTCTTCACCCGCCGCTACGCGCAGGTGCGGGGCGAGATGGCGCACCTGCTGCGGGCCGAGTATGGGGACCGGCTGCCCGGCGGGCTGACGCCGGAACAGGCGGCGCCGCTGATGACGGCGGTGATGGACGGGCTCCAGTACCAGTGGCTGCTGGATCCGGACGCCGTGGACATGCCGGCCGCCTTCCGGGACTTTCTGCGGCTGCTGGGGGCGCGGTAGCGTTCCGCCACCCTACGGAAGGCTGACCCGGTGTCACGCATACGGCTGCGCACGACCCTCGTCCTGGTACTGGCCGCTCTCGCGGCCCCGGCCGCCCCCGCCTCGGCGGCGCCGGCCCCCACCGCCGAGGAGGCCAGACTCGACCGGGCGGTCCCCCGGGAGATCCTGGAGCGCAGCGGATTCGCCCCGGTGGGGCCCTCGTTCGGGTCCGCGCTGGCGCGGGCCGGGTCGTACGCGGCGGCCGAGCGGACCGTCGTACGGCACGCGTCGGCGCTGTGGCGGCGGGCGGTGGACCGGGCGGCGGGGCGGGGCCCGGCGGGCGGCGACCTGGCCCGGGACGACGACCGGCCGCTGTACTGGGCGCGGCTGGCCATGACGCGCGAACTGCGCTCCTGGGAGCCCGGCTTCGCCCTGTCCGGCGGTGAACGCGACCGGCTGCTGGACCGGCTGGAGACCTCCTCGCGCGGCCAGGACGCGATCCGCTTCCCGGTGGGGCGGGGCGTCAAGCGGGTGCTGGTGACCGGCTTCGACCCCTTCACGCTGGACCGGGACGTGCGGATCAGCAACCCGTCGGGCGCGGCGGCCCTCGCCCTGGACGGGGCGCTGATCCGCACCGCGGACGGCGGGCTCGCGCGGGTGGAGACGGCGGTGTTCCCGGTGCGCTGGGCGGACTTCACGGCCGGCGAGGTGGAACGGACGCTGCGCCCGCACCTGCCGCACGTGGACGCCTTCACCACGGTCAGCCAGGGCCGCGTCGGCCGCTTCGACGTCGAGCGGTTCAACGGCGCCTGGCGCGGCGGCTTCGGCGACAACGAGAACGTCTCCGAGACCGGCCTCGTCCCGGTCGCCGACCCCGCGTCGCAGCCGCAGTGGACGGCGACCACCCTGCCGTACGCGAAGATCATCGCGGCGGACACGGGCCGCTTCCCGGTGTACGACAACACGTCGGTGACCGAGGTCCCGGCGGGCTCCACCACCCCGGTGGTCCGGCCCGGCGGCCCGACGCCCGGCTCGGCGGCCCGCGCGGGCGGCGGCGGGGACTACCTGTCCAACGAGATCGCCTACCGGGCCACGCTGCTGCGCGACCGGATGGGCCTGAAGGACCTGCCGGGCGGCCATCTGCACACGCCGGTGCTCCAGTTCGGCGCGGGCAACACCGGCGCGGTGAGCGACCCGGAGTTCCTGCGCGCCCGTGCGGACATCACCGCCCAGGTGCGGGCCGTCGTCGCGGTCGCCGCGTCCGGCGGCTGAGCCGCCCGGTTTCAGCCGGTGGGGCCGTAGGGGTTGGGGGCGCCGGCCGGGCCGTAGGAGTTGTGGGGGCCGCCGGGGGCGGGCGTCGTGTCCTGCCCGGGCGCCTCCGGCCGGTCCTCCGCGGGCCGGCCCTCCAGGTCGCGGGCGAGCAGGGTCGCGCCCGCCACGGCCCCCGGCATCAGGAGGACGGCCACGAACGGAACCATGAAGGCGAGGGTCAGCGGCACACCGAAGCCGAGCGTGAGCAGGCGCCGCCCGCGCAGCATCGCCAGGCGCTCCTTCAGCTCGACGCCCCGCCGCTGGAAGGCCACCGCCGTCAGCTCCTCCGCCAGGAAGAAACCGGACACGCAGAAGCCCAGCACCGGCACCACGGTCTGCCCGAGGACGGGCACGAAGCCCAGCGCGAAGAGCAGGACGCCGTACAGCGCCACCCGCAGCAGGACGCGGAGGCTGTCACGGGCGGAGATCCACAGCTCGCGCCAGAGCGGCAGCCCGGACCGGGGCACGTCACCGCCCTCGGTGCGGTCGACCTCCTCGGAGAGCGACTCGTAGAAGGGCTGGCCGACCAGCAGAGTGACGGCGGTGAAGGTGATCACCGCCAGGAAGAGCCCGAAGGCGAAGACCAGCGCGGTCAGGAAGCCCCGGAAGACGCCCTGCCAGGGCGAGGACCAGTCGTCCGCGAAGGGCGTCGCCCACGCGGTCAGGTCGTCGGCGCCGTACGCCAGACCGAACAGCGCGGCGGCGTACAGCACCAGGGTGATCAGTCCGGGCAGCAGCCCGAAGCCGAACCACCGGCCGTGCCGGCCGACCCAGCGCTGCCCCTTCACCAGATAACCGAAGCCCACCCCGAGATCACGCATGGTGGTCACCCTACCGGGGGCCCGGGACCGCCCCGCCGGGACCGGCGGGGAACGGCGGAGGGCCGCACCCCGGGCGGGGTGCGGCCCTCCGGCACGCGGTGCCGTGCGCTGCCGTGCGGTGATCAGGCGACGTCGAGGTCGACCGTGATGTTGCCGCGGGTGGCCTTGGAGTACGGGCAGACCTGGTGGGCCTTCTCGACGAGCTCCTTGGCGGTGGCGGCGCTCACGTTCGGGATCTTCGCCGAGATCTTGACGATGATGCCGAAACCGTCGGCGTTCTTGCCGATGCCGACCTCGGCGGTGACCGTCGAGCCGGAGATGTCGGCGCCCTCCTGGCGGGCGACGACACCGAGCGCGCCCTGGAAGCAGGCGCTGTAACCGGCGGCGAAGAGCTGCTCGGGGTTGGTGCCCTCGCCGGAACCGCCCATCTCCTTCGGCGGGTTCACGACGACGTCGAGCTTGCCGTCGTTGGTGGCGACGCGGCCGTCACGGCCGTTCTCGGCGGTGGCGACGGCGGTGTACAGGACGTCGGACTGCGTGATGGACATGTAAGAGCTTTCCTCCTGTTTCGCGCCGCGACTCGCGCCCACGGTCACGGCGGCCTGGAGTGAGCCTAGCGGGTGAGCGAAACGATCATCTTCCCGGTGTTCTCGCCGCGCAGCATGCCCAGGAAGGCGTCGACACCGTTCTCGATGCCCTCGACCACGGTCTCCTGGTACTTCAGCTCGCCCGAGGCCAGCCAGCCGGCGACCTCCTCGACGAACTTCGGCTGGAGCGCGGCGTGGTCGTTGACCAGCATGCCCTGGAGGCGCAGCCGCTTGCCGATGACCAGGGCGAGGTTGCGCGGCGCGGGGGTCGGCTCGGTGCTGTTGTACTGGGCGATCATGCCGCAGATGGTGGCGCGGCCGTGCACGTTGAGGGAGCCGATCGCCGCCTCCAGGTGCTCGCCGCCGACGTTGTCGAAGTAGACGTCGATGCCGTCGGGGGCGGCTTCCTTGAGCTGGGCGGCGACGGGGCCGTTCTTGTAGTTGAACGCGGCGTCGAAGCCGTACTCCTCGGTGAGGAGCTTGACCTTCTCGTCGGATCCGGCCGAGCCGATGACCCGCGAGGCGCCCTTGAGCCTCGCCATCTGGCCGACCTGGTTGCCGACGGCGCCGGCCGCGCCGGAGACGAAGACGGCGTCGCCCTCCTTGAAGGACGCCACGTCGAAGAGGCCGGCGTAGGCGGTGAGGCCGGTCATGCCGAGGACGCCGAGGTACGCGGAGAGGGGGGCGAGCGAGGCGTCCACCTTGGTGGCGTGCTTGGCGCCGACCTCGGCGTACTCGCGCCAGCCGAGGCCGTGCAGGACGTGGTCGCCCACGGCGAAGCCCTCGGCGTTCGAGGCCACGACCTCGCCGACCGCGCCGCCCTCCATGGGCTGGTCGAGCTGGAAGGGCGGGACGTACGACTTGACGTCGTTCATCCGGCCGCGCATGTACGGGTCGACCGAGAAGTGCAGGTTGCGGACGAGGATCCGGCCCTCGCCGGGCTGGGCGACGGGCGCCTCGCGCAGGGCGAAGTCACCGGGCTCGGGCCAGCCGTGCGGACGGGCGACGAGGTGCCATGCGCGGCCGGACGCGGGAAGTGCGGACATGCTGCGGTGCCTCCTGGGTAGGGCGTGCGGGGACTGCTGGTCCGGTGGAGCGACTTTTAGTTCACCACCTGAAACAACCATGCGCCTGAATATTTCAGGTTGTCAAGTAAACGGGTATCCTGGGGCCATGCCCACCAGAAGCACAGACCCGCTGACCCTCGAAGTGGTCGAGCTGATCGGCACCGTGGTCGCGCGCTACCACGAGGAGTACGAGCAGGCCGCCGCGCAGCACTCGCTCACCGGCGCCCAGGCGCGCGTCCTCGGCCTGCTCGCCCTGGAGCCCACGCCGATGCGCCGTATCGCGCAGTCGCTGCGCTGCGAGCCGTCCAATGTGACCGGCATCGTGGACCGGCTGGAGACCCGCGGCCTGGTGGAGCGCCGCCCGGACCCGGCGGACCGCCGGGTGAAGATCGCCGCCGCGACGGACGAGGGCCGCGCGACGGCGCGCCGCCTGCGGGACGCCCTCGGCTTCGCGCGCGAGCCGCTGGCCGCGCTCTCCGACGAGGAGCGCACGGCCCTGCGGGACCTCCTGCGCCGCATGCTGGGCGAGGACGCGGGGGCGTAGGACCCGGGACCGGCCCGGCAGTGCGTTTCAGGTGCCGATCAGGTGCCGATCAGGTGCCGTCGGGCCGGGGCGGCTCGTCACCCTCGGGCGGCTGCGGCCGGGCGGGATGCAGGATCTCGCGGACCTGCTCGGCGGCGCGGACGATGCTCTCGCTGATGAAGTCGAGGAAGCGCGCGATGTTCTCCAGCCGGTCGGCGGCGGGAGTGTGCGCCCCGAGCACGGCCACCCCCTGCCGGGCGGTGGCGACCAGCTGGTCGTTGGACCGGGCGCTGGCAAGGGTCGCCTGGTAGAACAGCTCGTCGTCCACCAGATACCGGTCGCGGCGGCGCTCGTCGCGCTCGCGCCGGACCAGGCTCTGGCCCTCCAGATAGGCGATCGCCTTGGAGACCGACGCCGGGCTGACCTGGAGGCGCCGGGCCAGCTCGGACGCGGTCACACTGCCCGAGTCGGCGGTGATGAGGCAGGTCAGCACGCGGGCCGCCATCTTGGGCAGGCCCGTGGCCATGAGGACGGTGGTGAGCGTCTCCTCGTACTCGGCCACCGCGCCCGCGTCCCGGCCGTGGGGCTGGGGCGACGGCACCGAGAGGCGCTCGGTGGCGGGCCTGCGCCGGTGCGCGCGCCGCTCGGTGGCGCGCTGGGCGAGGTCGGCGCGGTACCCGGCGGGGCCGCCGTTGCGCATCACCTCGCGGGTGACCGTGGACGTGGGGCGGTCGAGGCGCCGGGCGATCTCGGCGTAGGGGAGGCTGTCGGCCAGCCCCAGCGCGATCTGCCGGCGTTCCTGCTGAGTGAGCCTGCCTCCCGGCATCGCACCTCTCTCCTTCGTACGCGACGCACCGGCCCCTGGCGGGGTCGGTGCGTCGCAGCATAGCGTTCACCGGCTCTCCATTGCAATGAACGAGGCGTGGACTGTTGCATTGCTTTCTGGTTCGTTGCAACAGTTATGCCCTGTTGACCTGCGTAGATAAGTAATCGACGCAACGAACTTGTTGCCGGTCGACAGAAAGCAACGTAGCGTTTCTCTTGTCAGAAACGAGGAACGAGCACAGGAGAGCACGATGCAGACGTTCACCACTCCCGCCCCCGTCTCCGCCGTCGTGGAGATCCCCGCCGGCCGCGTCCAGCTCATCGCCGCCGACCGCGCCGACACCACCGTCGACGTCCGGCCCGCCGACCCCGGCAAGAACCGCGACGTACGGCTCGCCGAGGCGACCGAGGTCCGCTACGCCGACGGCGTCCTGCGGGTGCACGCCCCGGAGCAGGGCAACCGGCTCGCCGGCCCGTCCGGGGCCGTGGAGGTCACCGTCCAGCTGCCGGCCGGCTCCCACGTCGAGGGCCGCACCGCCGCCTCCGAGCTGCGGGGCGTCGGCCGGCTCGGGGACGTCGCCTTCGAGGGCGCGTACCACCGGATCAAGCTGGACGAGGCGGGGAGCGTCCGCCTCACCGCGATCGAGGGCGACATCGAGATCGGCCGGCTCGCCGGCCCGGCGGAGATCACCACGACCCGGGGCGACATCCGGATCGCCGAGGCGGTGCGCGGCGCGGTCGTGCTCCGTACCGAGTCGGGCGACATCGACGTGACCGCCGCCGCCGGCGTCTCGGCCACGCTGGACGCCGGTACCGGTTACGGCCGCGTCACCAACGGCCTGAAGAACGACGGCACCGCCGGTCTGGAGATCCGCGCCACCACCGCCCACGGCGACATCTCCGCCCGGAGCCTGTGAGCCCGGTGGTCCCCTGGGCCGGAGGTAGGCGGCCGTCCGGCCGGTCCGGTCGGGCGCCCCGGTCCGGCCGTCCAGGTCGGTCCCGTCAGACGCACCACCAGAGGAACCAGTCGCACGTCTCGCTCGGCGAGGGCTCCGGGGCCGGCGGAGGCGGTGGGGGCGGCGGCTCGGCGGGCGGCGGGTCTCCGGGCCCCGGGTCACCGGGAGCCGGCTCGTCCGGGTCCCCGGTCGCACCGGGGTCCTGGGGCTCCGGGTCCTGCGGCTGCGGACCGCCCGGCCCGTCCGGCGCGCCCGGCTCCTCGGGGCCGCCCTGCTCGGGCGGGGCCTCCTCGCCGCCGCCCGGCTCGCCCCCGGTTCCGGCCGCCGCACCGCCGCGCGCCGCACCGCCGGACGCGGCGGCACCGGGCGCCCGCGACGGGGCGCCCGACTCCCCCGCCGCGTCACCGTCCACGCCGTCGGCGCCGCCCTCGGGGCGGTCCGGCGTCCCGGAGGTCGCCACCACCGGCTCGGTGACCGGACTGGGGTCCTCCGGGGCACCGGAGCCCTGCGGCCGGTCGGGCGGGGGCTGCGGCACGGCCCGGTCGTCCTGCTGGATCGCGGTGGCGGCGCCGTCCTCGCCGGGGTGCTCCATCGCCAGCTCGGCCAGGCTCAGCAGGCCGGCCGCCAGCACCAGTCCGGCCAGCCCGACCAGCACCGTGCGGCCCCGGCGCCTGCGGGCCCTGCGCCCCACCGGGCGGGCGCGGCGCGAGGCGGGGCGGGCGCGGCGGGTCGCCGCCCCCTGCTGAGCACGGCCCTCCCGGGCACGCCTCTCCCCGGCGCGTCCCTCCCGGGCACGGCGCGGCGCCGCGGGCGGGAGCTCCACGACCCGGTCCAGCTCGTAGACGTGCTCCGCCGCGGGTGTCCGGTCGTCGTCGTGCCGGAGCTCCTCGACGGGCGTCCCGCATCCGGGGCAGGCCAGGGCGCCGTTGAGGTGCCGCTGACACTGGTGGCAGTAATCCATGGCGCCCGCAGGCTATGCGGCACCGGGAGGACGGAGGTACTCGCGGCTGTGAGGATCCTGTGTGGACCTGTGCGGAAAGGGCACATGCCCGGCGCGCCGCTCGATTCGTACGGAACGGGCAGGATGGCGGCATGACCGCCGCCCGCTCCGCCTCCGCCCCCTTCGGGCCGCTGGACTTCCAGCTGGTCCTGCTGCGCCGGATGGCCGACCACCAGCCGGGTCTGGTGGAGGACGCCCGCCGCCGGCTGGGCGTCTCGGCCGCCGGGATGCGGGAGGCCAACCGGCGCTGGCAGGCCATGACCCGCTCCGCCCGGTCCCGCGGCGCGCTGGCCCGCTACCGGTCGGTGCTCGGCGAGCCCGAGTCGGCCACCCGCAGCAGGGTCGGCGACCTGGATTTCGACGCGCTGCGGTGGCCGGTGCCGCTGTGGCCGTCGCTGCGCTTCGAGGTGGTGACGCCGGCCGGCGGGGGCCCGGTGTGGAACGAGTGGCTGGTCCGCGCCCCGGGGGCGGCGGGCCCGGCGCTGCGTACCGCCGCCGACCTGCGCCCCTGGAGCTGCACCGCCGACGAGGTGGCCCGCGCGTTCCCGCCGGCGCGCCCGCTGGAGGGCAGCGCGCCGACGCGGTGGGAGCTGGCGTTCACGCTGCCGGACGGGTCGCCGTGCGCGGCGGAGTTCACCTGGGGGCTGCTCCAGCGGCTGGTGGAGCCCCGGTGGGTGGCGCCCCGGCCCGGCGGCCCGGGCGGCGCGTAGTCCCTTCGGCCGCGGTCTGTCACTCCGTCAGATCACCCGGCGCGCGCGGCCCGCGCGGTGATCGCAGGATGCGAGGACGTACCGCTCCCGGGAGGACCACCGTGACCGTCAGTCTTGAGCAGCTGCGCCGCTGCCACGTCGCCGTCGACCTCGGGGCCGCCAGGACCCGGGTCTTCGTCAAGGGGGTCGGGCTCGTCGTCGACGAGCCCAGCGTCGCCGCCGTCAACACCCGCACCGGGGCGCTGATCGCGGTCGGCGAGTTCGCGGAGAAGATGACCGGCCGCACCCCCGACTACATCCGCGTCGTCCGCCCGGTCTCCGGCGGCACCGTCGTCGACATCGAGATGGCGCAGCGCATGCTGCGGCACCTGCTCGGTGAGAAGCTCCGCCGCCAGCTGCGCCGCAAGCCGATGCTGCGCGCGGCGGCCTGCACCCCGCACGACAGCGACCCCCTCGCCCAGCGCGCCACCGTCGAGACGCTCGTCGGGCTGGGCGCCCGGCGGGTGGAGCTGGTCGACACGCTCATCGCGGCGGCGGTCGGCTGCGGGCTGCCGGTGGAGCAGCCCACCGCCACCATGATCCTGGTGTGCGGGGCGGCCACCACCCAGGTCGCGGTGCTGTCGCTCGGGGCCATCGTGACGGCCGAGCGCATCCCGGTCGGCGGCAACGCCATCGACCACGCCGTCATCCAGTACCTGCGCCACCAGCACGAGCTGATGCTGCCGAGCCAGTCGGTCCGCCCGCTCCAGCTGGCCCTGCACGGCAACGGCCTGACCGCGCACGGCCCGGCGGCCACGGAGATCCACGGCCGGGACGTGGCGACGGGCCTCGCCCGGTCCGTGCTGGTGGACACCGCGGCGGTGCGGCAGGCCCTGCACACCCCGCTGACGTCCGTGCTCGACGGCATCGGCAAGGTGCTGCGGGACTGCCCGCCGGACCTGGTGGCCGACCTCGTGGACCGGGGCATCATGATGGTCGGCGGCAGCGCGCTGCTGCCCGGCCTCGACCAGATGCTGCGCAACGCGACGGGCATGCCGGTGCACATCGCCGAACGGCCCGACATCTGCTCGGTGCTGGGCCTGGGGGCCATGCTGGAGGGCCGCATCCAGCCGCTGACGCTGGACCCGCTCGCCGAGGCCGAGTGACCGGCGGGTGTCCGGGGGCGGGCTCGCCGCGCTGCTGGAGGCGGTGCTGAAGGTCGGCACCGGCCTGGACCTGCCGACCACCCTGCAGCGTCTCGTCGAGTACGCCGCCGAGCTGACCGGCGCCCGCAGCGCCCGCCTGGTGGTCACCGACCCGGACGGCCTGTGCCCGGGCGGTACGTCGACGGGGCCGGAGCCCGGGCCCGGCGAGGGCCCCGGGCCCGGGGCGGCCGTGGACGTGCCGGTGCTGGTCGGCACCGAGGAGTTCGGGCACCTGCGGCTGGCCGGGAAGCCGGGCGGCCCGTTCACGGCGGAGGACCTCGCCGCGCTGCGGGTCCTCGCGGCGCAGGCGGGCATCGCGATCGGCAACGCCCGGCTGTACGAGACGGCCCGGCAGCGGGAGCGGTGGATCGAGGGCGCGGCGGCGGTGACCACGGCGCTGCTGACCGGCGGGGCGGCGGCCGACGCGCTGACGACGGTCGCCGAGCGGGCCCGGCTGCTCGCGGGCGCGGCGGCGGGCGTGGTGCTCCAGCCCACCGCGGAGGGCGGGATGGAGATCGTGGCCGCGTCGACCCCGCACGACCCGGGCGACCTGGTCGGCACCACGATCGTGCCCGGCTCCCCGGTGCTGGCCGATCTGCTGGGCGGCAGGCCGGTGTTCGTGGAGGACTCGGCGACCGATCCCCGGATGACCACGCACGTCCGGTCCCGGTTCGGGCCGTCGATGATGCTGCCGCTGCAGAGCGGCGGCCGGCTGATCGGCACCCTCGCCCTGCCGCGCCGGCGCGGCGGCCGCCCGTACACCCCGCTGGAGCGGCTGCTGGCGACCCAGTTCGCCTCGCAGGCCGCGCTGGCCCTGGTCCTCGGCGACGCCGGCCAGGACCGGGAGCGGCTCGCGGTGTACGAGGACCGGGACCGGATCGCCCGTGACCTGCACGACCTGGTGGTGCAGCGGCTGTTCGCCACCGGGATGATGCTGGAGTCCACCCGCCGCCGGGCCGGCGCCCCGGCGGCGGACCTGCTGGACCGGGCGGTGGACGAGCTGGACTCGACCATCCAGGAGGTCCGTACGGCGATCTTCGCGCTCCAGCAGCCCCCGGCCGCCCCGAGGACCCGCACCGGCGGGACGCCGGGCGGCTGACGCGCCGCCCGTTGCGCGTTCCCCGGCGACGTTCCTGCCGGCGAGCCGTCACGGCGGCCCCGGTGTGCTCCCCCGCTGTCAGGTCCCGGCGTCGGGCGCCGGCCGGGCGGGGGCGGCGAGCAGCGCCCGGGCGCGTGTCCGGAGGGCTTCGTCCTGGGGGATGATGCGGTGCTCGACCCCCGAGCGGACGACCCGGGCGTCCCCGTCGGCGAGGACGGTCACCCTCTGCCACTGGTCCGCGGTGAGGGCGGCTTCCCCGAGGGTTTCCAGGGCGACGAGGGCTTCCAGGGCGTCGCACGCCCCGGTCGGGTCGGCGTCCAGCTCCGCCGAGCGCAGGGCCGCCTCGGCGAGCGCGGTGCGGTCCGGCGCGGCGGGCTCGGCCACCGCCAGCAGGGCCACGACCGCGGCAGGTGCCTGTTCGGGTTCGCGGAGGGCGGCCTCCAGGCGGGGGACGAGCGGCCGGCCCGCCGGGCCGAGGAGTGCCGCGGCGTGGGCCGCCCGTACCACCGACCACCGGGACCAGGTGTCGCCTTCGGCCCGGGCGAACACCGAGTCCAGGATGGTGACGGCCTCGTCCGCCTCCCCCGTGGTCCGCCAGAGCGCCTCGGCGAGGGCGGTGTCGCCGTCCAGGGCGGGCATCACGGCGTGTCCGGGGTCGCTCAGCGCGTCCCGCAGGGCCGGGGCCAGCGTCGCTCCCCGAGGCCCGAGCGCACCGGCGATCCGGGCGGCGTCCCGCAGCCCGCGGCCTCGCAGTGCGTCCGCGACCAGTCGTACGACGGGCGCGGTCTCGTCGGTGAGGTCGTACAGGGCCTTGGCAGCGGCGAGGCTCCCCCGGTCGGCCGCCGCCCGCAGCGCGGTGACGGCCGGTGCGCGGTCCCCGGGCGGGCAGTGGGCGGCGGCGGACGCGACGACCCGGGCCGCCTGGTCCGGGTGGTGCGGCAGCAGCGCGCACAGCTCGGGCAGCGCGGGGGCGGTGTCGGCGCCCCATTCCATGAGGAGGGCGGTGAGGAGCCACGGTTCGTTGCCGCCGAGGTCGCCGGGCCGGGAGAGGCCGCGCCGGACGGCGTCGAGGAGGCCGCTGTCGTACGGGAAGGGCGTGCCGGCCGGACGCTGGAAGCCGGCGGCGGCGTCGAGCGCCCGGGGGCGGCGGCGGAGACCGGCCGCCAGCAGGGGGGCCGCCTGCCGGGGCGCGACGAGCACGAGCGCGGCGAGGGCCCGGTCCGCGGCGTCGTCGTCCTGTTCCGGGTTCCGTCCGGCGAGGGGGAGGAGTACGTCCGCCAGGGGCGCGGCGGCGGCTCCCAGCCGGCCGAGGAGGGACGCCAGGGCGAGCACCGACGGCTCGTCCACGGCGGCCGCCCGCAGCCCGGGCAGCAGCCGGGCCGGGGCGCTGCGGGAGAGCGCGCAGGCGCGGTCGGCCGCCCACAGGCCCTCGGCCCGCACCTCGGCGCGGCCGTCGCGCAGAGCCGCCTCGATCAGCGCGAACGCCGCTTCGCGCGCCGGTTCCCGGCCGCGGCCGAGCAGCGCCGCGACCACGGCCTCCAGTGGTTCGCCGCGTTCGTCGTCGAAACCGGAGCGCAGCCGACCGGCGGGCAGCAGGGACACCGTCGTCGCATGCAGGTCCTCCGTCCATGGCGCGCCGGCGTCGAGGTGGGCGAACACGGCTGCCAGGCGGACCTCTTCGGGCTGTGAGGGGTCCATGCCCGCGGCACCGGCGGTGGCACCGGCCCGGGCGTCGAGCCGGGCGATTCCCGTCAGCACCTCCGCGCGCGCGGACGGGTCGGACTCCTCGTCCCAGCGCGCCAGCAGCACGGGAAGCACCGTGTCGTTCGCCCGGGTGTGGGAAACCACCCAGGCGGCGGCGCGGCGCACCTCCGGTTCCTCTGCCGCCGTCAACGGGGTGAGCAGCGGGAGCTGCCGGGCCACGGCTGCTCGTACCGCGCCGGGTGCCACTCCGTGCTCGTCCTCGCTCTCGGCCATGCCGCCGAGCAGCGCGAGGACGTCCGCCGTCCGGTGGCCCGCCGCCGCGATCCGGGCGAGGAACGGCACCGCTTCGGCGCTGGCGGCGTACACCGTCCCCTGGTGCAGGACGCTGCCGTACAGCTCCTGCAGCGCCTGGCCGGCCTGCTCCGCGTCGGAGCCGGCCAGCGCCCGCAGGTGGTCGGGGACGTCCTCCGCGCTGCCGTAGGCGTGTGCGAAGGAGGACCAGGGGTGGGCGTCCAGGCCGTCGAGCGGATGTGCGAGTTCCATGCGGAGCATCGTGCCAGGGCGGCCGTCGGCGGGACGTGCCGGTCTCCCGGGTTCCGCTCCGCCCGGAGCGGCGGTGGGGCCGGGAGCGTACCCGGGTCGGGCGGGGCCGGAACTGCGGCGAAGAGCACATGCGGCGCCGCTTTCCCCCGCGTGCCTGTGGGGAGAATGGTGGGGCCCCTGACCACGGAGGGACCGACCCGTGGAGCGACGCGAGGAGGACGACGAGTGAGTGCGCTCTTTCCGGCACTGGGTACGGCCCTGACCACGGCTCCCGGCACGGACGCGGCCCCGGCCCCGGCCCCGGACGCCGCTTCCCGGCGGCCCGCGCTCCGGTTCGGGGAGCGGTCCCTGTCGTACGGCGAACTGCGGGCCGTCGCCGGGGCGTTGGCGCACCGGCTGGCGGGGGCGGAGCGGGTCGCGGTGTGGGCCACGCCCTCCCCCGAGACCGCCGTCGCCGTGGTGGCCGCGCTGCTCGCCGGCGTGCCGGCCGTACCGCTCAATCCCCGGTCGGGCGAGCGGGAGCTGGCCCACATCGTCACCGACAGCCGCCCGGTCCGGGTGCTGGCCGCGCCCGGTGACGAACTGCCGTCCGCGCTGGGCGGGTTGCCGCGTACCGACGTCCTGCTCGACGTCCCCGCCGGGCCCGCCGCCGCGCCGCCCGCCGAGCCGGCCGACCCGGAGGCGCCGGCGCTCGTCGTCTACACCTCGGGCACCACCGGCCCGCCCAAGGGCGCCGTCCTCCCGCGCCGGGCGATCGCCGCGACGCTCGACGCGGTGGCGGACGCCTGGGGGTGGACGTCCGCCGACGTGCTGGTGCACGCCCTGCCCCTCTTCCACGTCCACGGGCTGGTCCTGGGCGTGCTGGGCCCGCTGCGCGCCGGCGGGTCGGTGCGCCACCTGGGCGCGTTCACCACCGGCGGGGTGGCGCGGGAGCTGGCGGACGGCGGGACGATGCTGTTCGGCGTCCCGACGATGTACCACCGGATCGCCGAAGCCCTGGACGACGACCCGCAGTTGGGGAAGGCCCTGGCGGGCGCGCGGCTGCTGGTGTCCGGTTCGGCGGCGCTGCCCCTCCACGATCACCGGCGGATCGCGGAGCTGTCGGGGCGGCGGGTGATCGAGCGGTACGGGATGACGGAGACGCTGATGAACACCAGCGTCCGTGCTGACGACCCCGAGCCGCGCACCGGTTCGGTGGGCGTGCCGCTGCCGGGCGTGGAGCTGCGGCTGGCCGACGAGGAGAGCGGCGCGGAGATCACCGCGTACGACGGGGAGAGCGTGGGCGAGATCCAGGTGCGCGGCCCGAACCTCTTCACCGGGTACCTGAACCGGCCCGACGCCACGGCCGCCGCCTTCGACGGCGACTGGTTCCGCACCGGCGACATGGCGGTGCGGGACGCGGACGGGTCCGTGCGGATCGTGGGGCGCCGGGCGACCGACCTCATCAAGAGCGGCGGGTACAAGATCGGCGCCGGGGAGATCGAGAACGCGCTGCTGGACCACCCGGGGGTGCGGGAGGCGGCCGTCACCGGTGAGCCCGACCCCGACCTGGGCGAGCGGATCGTGGCCTGGGTGGTGCCGGCCGACCCGGCCGCTCCCCCGGCGCTGGAGGAGCTGGCCGGCCATGTGGCCGCGCAGCTCGCCCCGCACAAGCGGCCCCGGGTCGTCCGGCACCTGGACGCCCTGCCCCGCAACGACATGGGGAAGATCATGAAGCGGGCGCTCCATGGCTGAGCGCCTGTCCGCCCGCGCGGCCCTCGCCCTGCTCACCGACGCCTTCGAGGAGCACACCCCGCCGGAGCGGGCGTGTGCGCCCGACGGGCCGCTCGGCTGGGAGGGGTACGGCGCGTCCCGCGCCCGCGCGTCCGCCCGGACGGGCGAGGCCGAGTCGGTGGTGTACGGCACGGCGCGGATCGGGGACCGGGTGTGCGCGGTGCTGGCCTTCGAGTTCGGTTTCCTCGGCGGCTCGCTGGGCGAGCGGGCCGGCGACCGGCTGGAGGCGGCCCACCGGCTGGCGCGCGAGCGGCGGATCCCGCTGGTCTCGCTGGTGGCGACCGGGGGCAGCCGGATGCAGGAGGGCATGGTCGCGCTGACCCAGCTCCAGCGGGTGGCGCGCGAGACGGTGCTGCTGCGGGAGGCGGGGGTGCCGCACATCGCGGTGGTGCGCGACCCGTCGACCGGCGGCGGCTGGGCCACCGTCGGGGCGGGCGCCGATGTGATCCTGGCGCTGCCCGGGGCGCAGGTCGGCTTCGCCGGGTCGCGGGTGCGGCCGGCGGACGCGGACCCGGCGGCGTACACCGCGGAGGGCCAGCTCGCGGCGGGCCAGGTGGACGCGGTCGTCCGCCCGGAGGAGCTGCGCGGGACGGTCGCGGACTGGGTGACCGCGCTGACGGCGCCCGCCGAGGAGGTCCCGCCGCCGGCCGCGCTGTCGGCCGCCGCGCCGCCGGAGAGCGGCTGGGACGCGGTGCGCCGGGCCCGTGATCCCCGGCGGCCCCGGGCGGGGGCCTATCTGGACGCGTACTTCTCGGTGCGGCTGCCGGTGCACGGCGACCGCTGCGGCGGTACGGACCCGGGGACGCTGTGCGGGTTCGGGCTGCGCCCCGGTGGCGGGTCGGTGGCGTATGTGGCCCAGTGCGGTACGGCGACCCTCCCGGCGGGCTTCCGGACGGCGGCGCGGGTGATCCGGCTCGCGGACCGGCTGGGTGTGCCGGTGCTGACGCTGGTGGACACCCCGGGCGCGGCGAACGACGCCGGGGCGGAGCGGGCGGGTGCGGGCGCGGCGATCGCGGACGCGTTCGCGGCGGTGGCCGGGGCGCGGGTGCCGGTGACCACGCTGCTGATCGGCGAGGGCGGCTCGGGCGGGGCGCTGGCGCTGGCCGCGCCGGGGCGCACCTGGGCCACGCCGGACAGCTACTTCTCGGTGATCGCCCCGGAGTTGGCCGCCGCGATCCTGAAGCGTCCGGTGGAGGACGCCCCGCGGACGGCGGACCAGCTGCGGCTGCGGCCCCAGGACCTGGTGGAGCTGGGGGTCGTCCGGGGCGTCGTCTGACCGGGCCGGGGTTGGCGCGCGCGGGGGCGCGTCAGTCCTCGGTGGCGCAGCCGCCGTCCAGGGACGCGCCGGCGGTGTCCAGCGCGGTGGTCAGCTCCTCCAGGCGGGCGCGCAGGGCGCGGACCTCGTCCAGGGGCATTCCGGTGGCCGCAGCGATCCGGCGCGGGACGCCGGCGGCCCGGGCGCGCAGGTCCGTGCCGGCCGGGGTGGGGCGGGCGGTGACGGACCGCTCGTCCTCGGGGCTGCGGCGCCGTTCGACGTAACCGGCCGTCTCCAGCCGCTTGAGCAGCGGGGAGAGGGTGCCGGAGTCGAGCCGGAGGTGCTCGCCGATCTGTTTGACGGGCAGCTCGCCGTGCTCCCAGAGGACCAGCATCACCAGGTACTGGGGGTAGGTGAGGCCGAGGTCCTTGAGCACCGTGCGGTAGACGCCGTTGAAGGCGCGGGTCGCGGCGTGCAGCGAGAAGCAGATCTGGTGGTCGAGGCGGAGGAAGTCCTCGTCGCGTGCGGTACCGGCGGGCGTGTCCATGGCCCCAGGGTATCGCTCGCGCCATTGAGTTGTGCACAACTGAATTGTGCGCTACAAATAGAGCACCGGGTCACCCCCGGACCACCCCACGGAGAGGACCAGCCCCTCATGGACGCGCTCTACACCGCCGTCGCCACCGCCAACGGCCGCGAAGGCCGCGCCGTCAGCTCCGACGGCACCCTCGACCTCCCCCTCGGCTTCCCGAAGGCCCTCGGGGGCGACGGGGCGGGCACCAACCCCGAGCAGCTCTTCGCCGCCGGGTACGCCGCGTGCTTCGCCAGCGCCATGGGCGCGATAGGCCGCCAGGAGAAGATCGACGTCAAGGACGCCTCCGTCACCGCCGAGGTCAGCATCGGCAAGGACACCGACGGCGGCTTCGGCCTCGCGGTCGTGATGCGCGTCGAGCTGCCGGACCACCTCCAGGGCGAGGCCGGCCGCGACCTGCTGGAGAAGACCCACGCGTACTGCCCCTACTCCAAGGCCACGCGCGGCAACATCCCGGTAGAGCTGGTCATCGAGTGACCCAGCCGGCGACGGCCGCGCCCTCCAGCCGGCGGGTGCGGTAGCTGTCGCCCTCCAGCGCGACGACCTCCGCGTGGTGGGCCAGCCGGTCCACCGTCGCGGCGGCCGTCGCCGCGTCGCCGAACACCTCGTCCCACTGCCCCAGCGGCCGGTTGCCCGTGACGATCAGCGAGGCCCGCTCGTAGCGGTGCGACACCAGCCGGAAGAGCAGCCGGGCGGCCCCGGGCTCGAAGGGCTCGTAGCCCACCTCGTCCACCACCAGCACCGGGTAGCCGTCCAGCCGGGCCAGCTCCTGGCGCAGCCGCCCGCCCGCCTCGGCCTCCGCCAGCCGGGCGGCCCACTCGGCGGCGGTGGCGAAGAGGACCCGGTGGCCGGCCTGGCACGCCCGTACGCCCAGGGCGACGGCCAGGTGCGTCTTGCCGGTGCCCGGCCCGCCGAGCAGCACCACATTGGCCTTGCGGTCCACGAAGCCGACCTTGCCCAGCCGGGCCAGCACCTCCGGCCCCGGCGCCCGCAGATGGCCGTCGTCGAACGTCTCCAGCACCTTGCGGGACGGGAACCCGGCGGCCTCGATCCGCTCCTCCGCACCCGTCCCCGGCTCCTCCCGGAGCGCCCGCCCGCCGTCCCGCTGCGCCGGGACGCTCACGGCCCCCGGCGCGGCCGCCGCATCGGCCCCGGACGGCTCCCGCACCGGGTGCGCCCTGGCCTCGTGCGCCGCCATCGGCCCGGACATGTACGCCAGGATCGCGGCGGACGCGATGAACGCCATGTGGATGACCGTCCCCCACAGCAGGTCGTGCCGGGGGGTGTGGTGCACGTCCACGAACATCTGGAGCAGGTGCACCGAGGAGATCCCGACGATGGCGGTCGCCAGCTTCACCTTCAGCACATTGGAGTTGACGTGCGACAGCCACTCGGGCTGGTCCCGGTGGCCCTGGAGCCCGATGCGCGAGACGAAGGTCTCGTACCCGCCGACGATCACCATGATCAGCAGGTTGGCGATCATCACCACGTCGACCAGCTTGAGGACGGCCAGCATCACATGCGTCTCGTCCGCCTGACCGCTGACGACATGGTGGATCAGGTGCCACAACTCGTTGAAGAACTTGTACACATAGACCCCCTGCGCGGCCACCAGCCCGAAATACAGCGGCGCTTGGAGCCAGCGGGTCGCGAACAGGGCGCAGCCCAGGGTGGTCATGTTCGTCGGCGACGATGCGGAGCGGGACACAAGTCCTCCAACGGCGGGGGGATTCGTCATTCTTGTGCGGAATCACCGACAATCTGAATTCGTGCCACTCGTTGGGCTGAATAGAAATCCAGTAGGACAACCCGCACGCGTGGCGATCACCCGGTCGCTGGGCCACCATGGAGAAGCAGACCCGCACCCTCCGGGCCCGGTGACCGGCCCGTGCCGCGAGGTCCGAGCGGTACGACACCTCCCAGGTGCCGCCCCCGCCCCCCGTATCGTCCGAGACGCGCTTCGCCCGGACGGGAACCCGCCCCGCCTTCAGGCCGGTCGGCCGCGGGGCCAGATCAATGAGCGGGAAGCGAGACACGACATGTCGACACATGCCCAGCACGACAAAGCGTCATCACAACACCTCGCCTCGGGACTGGTGGTCTTCTCCGCCGTCATGATGGTCGTCGCCGGATTCCTCGACCTCTTCCGCGGCATCATGGGCGTCGCCCAGGACGACGTCTTCGTCACCACCCCGAACTACATCTTCAAGTTCGACCTGACCGCCTGGGGCTGGATCCATCTGATCTTCGGCGCGCTGGCGATCATCGTGGGGATGGGGCTGTTCCGGCCCTCGCTGTGGGCGCGGATCGCCGGCGTGGCGCTGGCGTCGCTGCTGCTGATCGCCAACTTCCTGTCGATCCCCTACTACCCGCTGTGGTCGATCGTGGCCATCGCGATGTACGGGTTCATCATCTGGGCCCTGTGCACGGTCAAGCCCGACCCGGGCCGCCGGGGCGTGTGACGCCCCATGTGCAGGTGGCTCGCCTACTCGGGCACGCCGCTGCTGGTCGACAGCATCCTCTACCGGCCGGCCCACTCCCTGATCGACCAGAGCCTGCACGCCCGGATGGGCGTCGAGACGACCAACGGCGACGGCTTCGGCATCGGGTGGTACGCCCAGGACTCCGACCTCGGCGCCCCCGCGGTCGTCAGGGACGTGGGACCGGCCTGGAACAACCGGAACCTGCGGGAGATCGCCAAGACCGTCAGGTCGCCGCTGTTCTTCGCCCACATCCGGGCTTCGACCGGCACGGCGGTCCAGCAGACCAACTGCCACCCCTTCCGGCACGGCCGCTGGCTGTGGATGCACAACGGGGCGATCGCCGACTTCCACCTGATGCGCCGGGAGCTGTGCCTGGCGGTCGCCCCGGAGCTGTTCGCCGACATCGAGGGGTCGACGGACTCGGAGGTGATGTTCTACCTGGCGCTCACCCTCGGCCTGGAGGAGGACCCGCCGGGCGCGGTGGCCCGGATGGCGGGCCTGGTCGAGCGGACCGGCCACGCGCACGGCATCGCCCAGCCGCTCCAGATGACGATCGCGCTCACGGACGGGCGGGACGTCTGGGCCTTCCGCTACTCCAGCGAGCGGAAGTCGCGCTCGCTGTACTACAGCAGCCGCGTGGAGTCCCTGCGCGCCCTCCACCCGGACATGGCGTTCCTGCGGGACCTGTCCGACGAGACCCGGCTGATCGTTTCCGAACCCCTGGGCGACCTGCCCGGCGCCTGGCACGAGGTGCCCGAACACAGTTACGGAGTGGTACGCCCCGGCGCGGACGCGCTGTACGACTTCGCCCCGGCGTGACACCCCCGCACGCCCGCGGCCGGACACCGGAGCGGCGTCCGGCCGGCGGCGTACGACGATACCGAAGGATCGGACATATCTGTCCGTTTCCATCCGGCTGCATCCCACTACGCGGATCGTCCCGGGCTCCCCACACTCCGGCCCACCCTCGCCTACTGCGCACAGCTACTTTGCGTAGTGCCGCACCGGAGGCTCGGGCCCCTCGGGGTCGTCACCCCATTCCAGCCCGCGGTGCAGCATACGGCTGGTCGCCCGAGCGGGACCTCGGCCCCGGGTATGAGTCGACCCAATGCAGCGGTAGAAACCGAAACACGCGTGCGGCCGTCGAGGAGTTCCTGACCCCGTCGCCGCGTGCGGAGTTCGCCGACTTCCTGGCGCTGATGGGCAAGGAGCTCAAGGGTCGCAGCTTCACGGCGAACCACGTGCTGTGCGACGGCGCCGAGGCGGTCCCGGTGGCCCGGATCGGCAGCGCCGGCGTTCACGGCCTGGCGAGGCTCGAGAACGGGGAACGGCCGGGGGGCCACCCTGCCCCGCCGTTCCCCGTGGCGGCGGTCCTGCCGGGCACCTGCCCGGCCGGGCCGTCGGCCGGCTACCCGCCCTCACGGCGCCGGAAGGCGACCAGGACGACCACTGCGCCCAGCCCGGCCACGGCCGCTCCCAGCACCGACGTGACGTGCATCGCGTGCACGAAACCCTGGTCGGCGGCCGCCACGAGCTCCGGACGGCCCAGCTCCGCGGCGACCTGCCGGGTCGCCTCCGCCGAGCCGCTCGCGGCCTCCGCCGCCGGTCCCGGCAGACCCACCAGGCTCGGCTCGATCTCCGAACGGTAGGTGGTGGTGAGCAGCGAGCCCAGGACGGCGACGCCGAGCACACCGCCGATCTGCCGCATGGAGTTGTTCACGGCCGATCCCGCGCCGGTCCGCTCCTGGGGCAGGACCGCCATGACGGCTTCGGTGGTCGGCGCCATGGCGGCGCCCATCGCAGCGCCCTGGACGAAGAGGAGCAGCCAGAACCAGGGCATCGGAGTGTCCGTGCCGATGCGTACGTACGACAGGAAGGTGCCCGCCGCGACCAGCATGGCCAGGCTCACCACCGGGCCGAGGCCGAAGCGCCGGACCAGAGCCGCCGAGAAGGGGGCCCCCGCCAGGACACCGACCGCCACTGGTACCAGGTTCAGCCCGGCCTCGAATGGCGTCTGCCCCCGTACGCCCTGGAGGTAGAAGGCGGTGTAGAACATCGCCCCGGACAGGCTGAAGTACGTGAGCATCACCGAGACGGTCGCACCGGAGAACCGGGTGTTGCCGAACAGCCGTACATCGAGGCTGGGGCTGCTCACCCTCGTTTCGACCAGGACGAACACCACGAGCACGACGGCGCCGCCCGCGATCGGACCGAGCACACCGGGGCTGGTCCATTCGTTGCGGTGGCCGCCCTCGATCAGGCCGTAGACCACGGCCAGCAGGCCGACGGTCGACAGCAGGACGCCCATCGGGTCCAGCTTCGTCCGGCTCGCGCTCCTCGCCGCCGGCAGGAGGAGCAGCGCACCGATCACCGTGACGGCCGCCAGCGGCAGGTTGACCAGGAAGACCGACCCCCACCAGAACCGCTCCAGCAGCGCGCCGCCGACGAGCGGGCCGGCCGCGATGGCCAGTCCGCTGGAGCCGGACCAGATCGCGATGGCCATCGCCCGCTCCCGGGCGTCGAAGACGGCGGAGATCAAGGAGAGCGTGGCGGGCATGATCAGCGCACTGCCCACGCCCATGGCCCCGCGCGCGGCGATGAGCTCGCCGGGGCTGTCGCACAGGCCCGCCCAGAGCGACGACGCCGCGAAGACGGTGGTGCCGGTCAGAAGCAGCCTGCGGTGCCCGTACCGGTCTCCGAGGACTCCGCCGCTGAACAGCATCACGGCGAAGATCAGTGTGTACGAGCTGATGCTCCACTGGAGCTGGTTGGTGGTGGCACCCAGGCCCTCGGCGGGGTCCGCGAGGGTCTTCAGGGCCACGTTGAGGATCGTGTTGTCCAGCCAGACCGTCAGCTGCGCGAGCACCAGCACGGCGAGGGCGAGGCGGCGGCGCCCCGCCGGGGTCCGGGGGGCGCCGGCCGCGGACAGGTCCGGTTCGTGCCCGGCAAGCTGATGAACCACGTGGATGCGACCTCTCGATCGGGGGTCCGAGACCCGGTCACGTGATCGTCCACGGCCGCGTGAATCGAAATCAACCGATCCCGGCCGACTGGCATTTAGCTGCCAGTAGCCGGCTCCCCACCGGCCCGGCCTTCGGCCAGCGCGCGCAAGGTCCCGAGCTGCCGGCGCATCATGAACAGGTCGCCCCAGGCCATCATCCGCAGCCGGGCGGCCCCCAGCCGGCCGGGGCGGCGGCCCACCATCATCTTGACGACGAGCCGGGTGGTCCGCGCGTCCACCGGGTCCACCTGGTACGTCAGCGCGAAGTCGCCGAAGGCCCGGACCGCCCACGGAGTGGTCAGCAGCAGCGTCAGATGGCGGTCCGGCTCGAAGTCGACCAGTTCGAAGATGGTCATGACCCGCTGCCCGGTCTCCAGCAGCTCCGCACCCGGAGTGAGCGTGCGGGGGCTGCGCCTGCCGAAGTTGTCCAGGCTGTCGTAGCTGTACGGAGCCACCTTGAGCTGGCACAGCCAGCGGAACACCGTAGGGGCCGGCGCGCGTACGGTGACGGCCCGCAGCCACGGCTCGGCCGACGGGCCGAGCAGGTCGTCACAGGGGTACGCGGCGGCCAGCTCCCCGGCCGCCGCCCCCCACACCCGAGGGTCTCCCATGGCGGCCGCTACCCCAGCGCCCGCTTCAGGAAGTCCAGGACCGCGGTGCGGTACCGGTCCGGGTCCGTCTTCAGACCCTGCAGGTGCTCCGTCCCGGGCAACACCTCGATCTCCGCCGCCGGATAGCGGGCCGCCAAGGCCCGCGCCCCGTCCACTGGGATGATGCTGTCGTCCTCGCCCGCCAGGATCAGCACGGGGGTGTGCAGGTATGCGTCCGCGGCCGGCGGCGGCCACTGCGCCTGCAGCATGGCGGTGCCCAGCCGCGAGAACACCGCGGCCAGCACCGACCAGGACGGTCCCGAGCGCAGGGCGCGCGGCACCGGCAGCCCCTTGGCCCGCAGGAAGTTCTGGAACAGCGGCTGGATGTCCAGTGCCGGCCCGCTGTCGCAGACGATCGCGTCCACCGGGCAGCCCGCCCGCTTGAGCAGGTAGAGCGAGGGGAAAGTGGAGAAGGAGAAGCCGAACACCGCGTACCGCGCGTCCTGGTACCCGGCGGTCCCCCGAAGGTGCTCCACGACCGCCACGACATCGTCCGTGTGGCGCTCGCTCAGGCCCCAGAACGCCTTGTCCGAGCCGCTGAGCCCATGGTTACGGTGGTCGAACAGGGCCACGGTGTAGCCCTGTTCGTGGAGGAAGGCCGCCTGGGCGAGGCTGGCCGACTTGCTCAGGCCGATGCCGTGCCCGATCACCACCACCCGGTCCGCGCCACCGCGGCAGAGCCAGACGTGGAGGGCGCGGCCGCGCCCGGGAAGGGGTACGGCCACCTCCTCCAGCGGCAGGCCGAAGTCACGCGGATGCTTGTGGTGCGGCCGACGGGGCGGATGGTAGACGAGGTACGCGAGCATCGCCCCGTAAACCGCCGCCGCAGGCAGCGCGAGAGCCGAGACCACACCGTTCAGCAGGCCGCCGCGACGGGCCGGTTCGGACGATCCGCCTTCCCGCGGCGCATCTGCTTGGATTTCCGTACCGTTGACTTTTCTCTGCATCCGGAATCCCCCTCGGTGAAAACGATGAATACGGTGACGCGGCCGGCCGGAACACCCGTATCAGCCGCAGCCGCCGGCATGACCCGCGTCAGACGACCTGGCCACCGTATCCGCCAGGTCCCTCGGCGCATTCACTTTTCCGCTTTTCCCTCTCCCGCCGAGCAGGCGTTCCCGGACGCATTGAACGAACCCGGATACCCGGTCCGTGCCCCAGTACTTGTCGTATCCGTCGACGAAGAAAGGAACGCCGAACACCCCGTCCTGGTGGACGTCGAGAAGCGCCGCCACCCCGCGCTCGCGCAGGTGCGGATCGTGCGCGGCGCCTGCCAGCCGCTCCGCCGGCAGACCCAGCTCAACGGCCAGCGCACCGATCACCGACGGGTCGCAGATGTCCTGGCCCTCCTGCCAACGCGCCCGGTAGGCCCGCGCGATGAACTCCTGGCCGCGACCCGCGTCGACGGCCGCCATCCAGGCCAGGTGCGGGACCTCCCAGCAGGGCTCGCGGTCCACCGGCCATGTGGCCTCCAGCCCGCGTTCGCGGGTCAGGCGGCGGACGTCCTGGAGGATGTAGAGGTGTTTCTCGCGGGACATGGCCACATACGGGAAGTGGCCGCCCGCAGCGGTCAGCGCCCGGGCGCTCGCCTCGTCCGGCTCCCAGAACGGCCGCCATTCGAGCAGCTCCACGACGTCCGGGGCGTGCGCGAGCAGGTCCCGGTAGGCGAGCCAGGAGTACGGGCTGCGCAACGAGAAGTAGAAGCGCGGCGGGGCCTGCCGCCGTGACCCGCGGGCCACGGCGGGGCCCCGGACCGGCGTGCCCGAGGTGTCAGACAACGAGCCCTCCGTCGATCTGCAGCACCGAGGCGGTCACGTACTCGGCCCCTACCAGGTACGAGACCATGTCCGCGACCTCCTCGGGACGGCCCAGCCGGCCGAGCGGGATGCCGCGCAGCGCCTGCTCCTTGACCTTGCCGGACAGGCCGGCGGTCATGTCGGTCTCAATGAAGCCGGGCGCGATCGCGTTGGCCCGTATGCCGTACCTGCCGACCTCCTTGGCGAGTGCCTTGGTGAAGCCGATGATGCCCGCCTTCGAGGCGCTGTAGTTGGTCTGGGTGGCGTGGCCGTAAACACCCGCGACAGAGGAGATGTTGACGACGCAGCCGCTCCTGCGCTTCATCATCTCGAAGACCACCGAGCGGCAGACGTGGTACGTGCCGTCCAGGTTGACGCGCAGCACCTGCTGCCAGTCCTCGTCCGTCATCATCAGCAGCGGCCGGTCCCGGACGATGCCCGCCGAGGTCACCACGGTGTCGATGCCGCCGAGCCGCTCCTCGGTCTCGGCGACGAGCGCGCGTACCGCGTCCGGGTCCGACACGTCCGCCTTGTGCCCGTAGACGCGTACGCCCAGTTCGGCGACCTCCTTCTCCAGCTCGGCGGCGGCATCGGGCCGCGATGCATAGCAGAAGGCCACGTCGTGGCCGTCGCGGGCGAGGCGCAGGACGGTCGCCCGCCCGATGCCGCGGGTGCCGCCGGTGACCAAGGCGACCTTGGGCGTGCTGCCAGACATGTAGGCGTTCCTCACTTCGCGCCGGCGGCCGAGGCCGCCGGACTCTGCTCGCGGGCTTCCGTCAGCTCCGTCGCCGGGCGCATCGCCATGACCACGCGGCCGACCTCCATGACGGTCTCGCCGCCGGCCAGGGACTCCCCTTCGAAGATCACGGTGTCGCTGAGGGCGCGGACCAGCCGGACCCGGTGCTCCAGCACGTCCCCGGGGAGCACCGGCCGGTGCAGGACGACATCGGAGATGCTGCCGAAGAGCATCACCTGGCCCGAGAGCACGTCCGGGTTGGGCCGGTCCCACGCGGCCAGCACACCGGCCGCCTGGCACCAGGACTCGACGAGCAGGGTCTGCGGATAGCTGTGCCCCTCGTCGTCCGCGTCCTCCGAAAGGTCTTGGTACCAGGGCTCGTTGCAGGTGACCGCCTTGAGAGCGGTGAGCCGCTGCTCGGGCACCAGCTCGGTCACCCGGTCCACCAGCAGCATCGGGTACCGGTGCGGCAGCACCTGCTTGATCCCGGTGATCGTCAGCACGGGGGGCTCCCTTCGGTGAAGCGCAGCCGCACCGTCGCGGCGCGGCCCCGATCGGTACCGGCGACCGCGTCGCACCGCCAGTGCTCGCCCCGGCGGGCCCACTTCAGTTCGATCGTGAGACGGTCACCGGGGAAGACCGGGCTGAGGAAACGCGTCGACTCGATGGCCTGGAGCGTGACGGGGGCGCCGGTCTCCGGGGGGGTGGCCAGCGAGCTGCGGTGGACCAGCTCCACGACGCACACGCCCGGGAAGATGGGGAAGCCCGGGTAGTGGCCGGGGAAGACCTGCTCGTCCGCGGCGACGTGGACCGTGGTGCGCGGGCCGCCGGCGGAGTCCCGGTCGACCACCGGTACCGCGCGTACGGGGCTCGCGGCGGGAGCCGCCATCAGGCGGCCCGGAGCTTGGCGTCGAGCAGGTCGTACGCCTTGCGCAGGCAGGTGACCTCCTTGAGCTCGGCCTCGCCGAGCTTGACTCCGTACTTCTTCTCCAGGACGACCATGACCTCGAGGGCCATCAGGGAGTCGACCCCGAGGTCGTTGACGAAGTCGGCCTCGTCGGTCAGCTCCGACTCCTCGACGTCCAGGACATCGGCGACGGTGCGGCGCAGGCTCTCGAGCTCGAGAACGGCGGGCGTGGTGGTGTCGGACATGCTTTCTCCTTCATCGGGTTCAACGCGTTCAGTGGGGTTCAGTGGGTTCAGCGGATTCGCCAGGTTCAGCGGATCGCCGGGTTCAGCGGGTCCCGGGGTCAGCGGATGCGCAGCACGGCGCAGCCGACCACGCCGTCCCGGTCCACCGAGGTGATCAGGCCGACGGAGCCGGCCAGGTCGTCCCGGCCCTCGGCGGTGGCCAGCAGGGCCGCGATCTGGAAGGACGCGGAGGCCGCGTGGGTGTCGCCGATCAGCTCGGTGCTCGCGACGTGCTCCGGCCGGAGCACGCCGAACACCTGCTCCAGGGCCGCACGTTCGGCCGTACCGCGGACGCCGTAGGCCTGCGAGTCGGCGACCAGGCCGATCTCGTCCACGCGGACGCCCGAGCGCTCCAAGGCGCGCTCGACGCTGTCGGCGAGCACCGGAGCGACCTCGTCGTCCGTGTGGAAGACGCCGAACTCCAGCGCGAGCACCTCGGCCAGGCCGGGCCGCCCGTGCTCCACCGCAGCGGGGGCGGACTCCAGCAGCAGCACCGCCGCGCCCTCGCCGAGGACGCCGTCGGCCTCGTCGGGCTGCCGGGTGTGCACCTCCAGCCAGGCGCGGGCCGGGGAGAACTCCTCGACCGCGCCGCACAGCACGGTCCGGGTGTGCCCGGACTTCTGCAGTCGTAGGGCGTAGTTGAGCGCGAGGAGTCCGGAGGCACGGCCTCCGGCGACGGTGGTGTTGGGTCCCTTGAGCTTGTGCCAGATGGCGCACTGCCCGGCGGCGCAGTTCATCACTGTGTTGGGGAAGCGCATCGGGTCCACATAGAACGGCTTCTCCTGGACCAGGGAGTCGCGGGTGAAGTCCATCATGCTCTGGGCGCTCCCGGTGTTGGTGCCCAGGACCAGCCCGGCGTCGTCGCCCACACCGGGGATGTGCTCGCCCGCCGGGTCCTGGAGGAGCCGGCCGACGGCGGCGACGGCGAGACCGGTCACCCGGTCCATCGAGCGGGTTCCCTTGCGGCCCAACACGTCCTTGCTGCTGAAGCCGGGGACCAGGCAGGCGGTGTCGACGGGACCGTCCCAGACGGTCCGGTCCAGTACGGCCGCTGCGCTGCGGCCCGCGGAAAGGCCGGCCGCGAAATCCGAGCTCTCCAGCCCGTACGGCGAAACGACCGACCAGGCGGTGATGAGCGGCCCTCGGCCGGTGGTGGCGGTTTCCATGAGTCGCGGTGCTCCTTCAGGGGCTTCGGTGGGGCGTACGTGCGCGGGCCTGCCGGTCACGGAGGGGGCGGTCACAAGAAGTGCACGCCGCGGTACGCGGACCAGTCCGCGGGGCCGTCCGGGCCCGCCCGGCGGACCCCGGGCAGCGCCCAGTGCGGGCCCGTCTCGAACCGGGCCAGGTCGCTCTCCTCGGCCCAGACCACGGCTCCCTCGGCGAGCAGCGTGCGCAGGGCCTCGCGCGGATCCGGAAGGGTGTCCAGGTCGCGTCGGCCGATCCGGACGGGACGCGCCCGGACGGGGTCGGCGGCGGCGAAGGTGACCGCCAGTCCGCGCAGCAGGATGTCCAGGCCGCCCTGCTGCCGGTTCAGCTCGCGGGCCAGGTAGAGCACATCGGCGAACTGGGTCTCGACCGAGCCCCGGTAGGCCCGCTCGATGATCAGCAGTCGGCGCCCGGCGTCCGTCGCGGTCATGGTCAGCACACCCCCAGGAAGAAGGCCTTGTCGGCGGCGTCGAGATGCTCGGTGAACTTGAACGGGGCGCGCAGCCGGATGCCCGGGATGTGCGTGCCGGCCCCGCGCTCCTGGCTGCAGAACCGGCACGCGTACCAGCTCAGCGTCGTGGGGAAGGCCGCCAAGAGCTCGGCGGCCAGGGTGGCTGTCGTGGGGTACTCCCGTGCCCAGTCCACGACGTTGCGCGGCTTCTCGGAGCCCAGCGCCTGCTGGGTGAGCCCGGTGGCGTGGCCGCAGGTCCACAGGTGGACCGCGGCCCCCCGGTCGAGCAGGGCCTGCGCCAGCCGGAAGGCCGAGGTCACCAGGTCCCCGGTGTGGGGAGCACCCATGACCGCGATCAGCACGTCCGCGTGCGGAAGCTGTTTAGCCATGTCAGTGCCACACTCCCCGCACCGCGGGCCGCAGGATCCGCTCCGCGACCTCGTCCATCTCCACCAGCCGGACTCCGGGCACGAGCCGCTGTGCGGGCAGCGCGCGCTGGCTCAGCGAGAAGGAGTCCACCCAGACCTCGCCGCCGGCCTCCTGCACCCGGCCGACGGCGGGCCCTGCCCCGTCGAGGCCCTCGGTCACTCCGTTCTCGATCAGCAGCACGGCCACGTCGTGACCGGCTCGCGCCAGCCGGACCGCGTCGCCGAGGAAGGCCTCGGAGCCGGGTCCGCCGTAGCTGCCCTGGGACTCCACGAGGAGGTACTCAGCCATGGGCGGCCGCCTCCTTCCTGCGGTCGGCGGCAGCCGTGAAGGAGGACGCCAGGAAGTCCAGGACGCGGCTGCGGTACTCGGCCCCGTCGAATCGCAGGGCGTTCATGTGCATCGACTGGGGAGCCGTCCAGCGTTCCGCTTCGGGGTACCGGTCGGCGACCGCCATGATCTGCGCCTCGCTGATGACGGGGTCCTGGGCTCCGGCGATGAACATCAGCCGGGTCGGCACGCCGGTGAGGTCCGGCGGCCAGTTCCGTACGGCCAGCATGTGCATGCAGAACCGGGAGAAGGCCCGGCGGTACACGGCGTAGCCCGCGCCTTCTCGTACCGGCTCGGGCAGCAGGGACCGGCGCAGGGCCGCGAAGTCCCTCAGTCCCCCTGCCGTGTCGGACATCGGGCCGCTGTCGCAGACGACGGCGGCGACGGCGGTGTCGAGGCGGCGGAGCACGTGCAGGGAGACCCAGGTGGAGAAGGAGAAGCCGATGACGGCGAGCTCCCCGGCGCCGACTTCGGGGTCGCGGCGGACGGCGGCGATCACGTCAGCGAGATCGCTCGTGTACCGCTCGGACATGCTCCCGTACTTGCGGTCGCGACCGCTCTCGCCGTGGTTGCGCATGTCGTACGCGACGACGTGGTGGCCCGCGTCGTGCAGCATCTTGACGTGGCCGAGCACGCTGGACTTGGTCCGGCCCATGCCGTGGCAGATCACCACCGTGTGCGGTCCCTCACCCGGCACGATCCACGCGTCCAGGTTCACCCGGTCCCGGGTGGTGAGCACCGACAGGCCGCGGACCGGCAGGCCCTTGTTCTGCGGGGTCCGGCCCGGGCGGGCGAGGGGCGGATGGTACAGCTCGAAGGCGTGACGGGCGGCCAGCGCGACGCCGGTGGCCACGGCCGCCAGCTTCTTGCGCAGAGGCCGGCGGAGGACGGCCGGGCGAGCAGGCTGCTGCCCGGTGTCGGTATCGGTATCGGTATGGGTATGAAAAGTCTCGGCACGCATCAGGTGGTCAACGCCTCGCCGCCGTCGACTCCGATCACGTTGCCGGTGGTCCAGGAGGACTCGCTGCGTGCCAGCGCGACGACGACGTCGGCGACGTCCGCGGGGCGGGTGAGCCGGCCGTGCGGGTTGCTCCGGGCCGCGAGCTCGACCAGCTTTTCGTGGTCGGGGATGCGTTCCAGTGACGGGGTCACGGTCACGCCGGCGCGCAGGGAGTTGACGGCGACCTGCTGGGGGGCGAGCTCGAGGGCCAGCTGGCGGACGTGTGATTCGAGGGCGCACTTGGCCGCCGAGACCGCACCGTAGTGGGCGGTGACCCGCTGGTCGCCCGCGCTGGTCATGGCGAAGATCTTGGAGCCGGCGCCCAGCAGTCCGGCCGCGTTGAGGCTCTGGGTCCAGTAGACGAGGGAGTGGGCCATCACGTTGAGCGTCATGTCCATCTGGCGGGACGTCAGTGCCGGGCCGCCATCCGCCGGCAGGTACGGCAGCAGCGTGCCGAAGGCCAGCGAGTGCAGGACGACGCGCAGCGGCCTGCCCTCCGTCAGCTCGGCGAACCGGGGCACCAGCTCGCTCCGGGTCGCCGGGGAGGCGGCATTGGCGTTGAAGAAGTGCGCCTGCACACCAGTGGAACGCAGCTCCTCGACGGCCGCCCCGGCCTTCTCCTGGCCCTCGGCGGTGTCGAAGTGGACGCCCAGGACATTGACTCCTTCGAGCGCCAGCGCCCGGGCGTTGGCCAGGCCGATCCCACTGGATGACCCGAGAACGAGGCACCAGGAACCCTTGAGTGACGTCGTCATGAACTCTCTCTCGTGGTCGTCGTTCGTTTCGTGTGCGTCGTTCGGGCAGCCGGACCGGCCGGGCGGTCGGACGGCGGGGTGAGCAGGGCCAGGGCCAGGTTTCCCTGCGCCGCCGCGGTGGCGACCAGGACGGGGGCGGACAGCTCGGCCAGCGCTCCCGCCGCCTGCACCAGCGGCTCCAGGGCGCCCGCACCCGCCGGGACCGGCTCGGCGGCCGGGCCCAGAGCGGTCGCCACCGCCCGGCCGACGGGTGACTCGTCCAGTACGGCGATCACCCGCGGGGCGGGGGCCGCGTCCGCGCCCCACGCGGCGAGGGCGGAGCCGATGAGCTGCCGTGCCCGCTCCGCGCCCCGGCCCTCGGCCACGGTGCGCGGGGGGAGGAAGAGGCTGCTGACCCGGCAGTGCCCGTACGCCCGGCCGGCGCGCGCCCGTACGGCCTCCAGCGGTTCCAGGACCAGCGCGACGGCGCCGCGTTCGGAGTGCTCGTGACCGGGGTGTACAGGGTCCAGGGCCTCCTCGGTCGCTCCGGCGAGCAGCCAGGACGCCCGGCCCGCCGCCACCGCCCGGGCACCGGTCTCCAGCGACTCGAGACCTGCTACGCGCGGCGAGGTGACCGTGATGTTGAACGCCTTGAGGCCGTGCTCGGTCGCCAGCCGGCTGCCGAAGAGGTTGATGGAGAAGTACGGCGCCGTGACGGGGCTCAGGGCTCCGGCTCCCTCGGCGAGCACGGTCCGGTCCATGGCCTCGTGCAGGGCCGCGGCCGAGCTGTTGGTCCCCACCGCCGCCCCGCGCAGCTCGCCGGGCCGGCGGTCCTCCTCGTCGCGGGCGTCCGCGAGCGCCTCCTTGGCGGCGGCCAGGAAGTACTGGGAGGCGGCGGGCAGGTACTTGTAGCCGCGCGGTCCGAGCCGGGTGCGGTGGTCGAACCAATCGGCGGGCTCCGCCGGGCGGACGGTCCGGGCGGCGTCCTGTGGGCGCTCTCCCCGGGGGGTCATGACGCCGATGCCGGAGACCACCATCGCGCCCGTGGGCACCGTGGACGACCCGCTGTGCGGTGCTCCGGTCATGGGGTCGCCTCCTGAAGGACGAGGGATACGTTGTTGCCGCCGAAGGCGTACGCGTTGACGAGAGCGAACCGGCCTCCCAGGGCGGCCCGTTCGACCGGCAGCCGCACCTCGCAGGCGGGGTCCGGCTCGTCGACGGGGCGGTTCGGCGGTACGGCCCGGTGGTGGAGGATCAGCGCCGCGGCCACGGTGGCGAGCGCGGCTGCGGCCCCGCCCGTGTGCCCTACCAGGGCTTTGAGGCTGTACAGCGGTGTGCGGCCGGCCGCCTCGCCGAGCACCGCGTGCAGCGCGCGGCTCTCGACCGCGTCGTTCAGCTCGGTTCCGGTGCCGTGCGGCACCACACAGCCGACCTCGTCGGGGCCGGCTCCGGCACGTTCCAGCGCTTCGCCCATGGCGCGGACGATCTGTGCGCCCGTGGGCTCCGGCGCGGTCGCGTGGTGGGCGTCGCAGCTCCACCCCTCGCCCGCGAGCCTGGCGTAGACCCGGGGGGCCTGCCGGGCCGCGGCGTGCGTGGCGGACTCCAGGACGAGGATTCCGGCACCTTCGCCGAAGACGGTGCCCCGTCGCTGCGCGTCGAAGGGCCGGCACCGCTGCGGGTCGAGGGCACCCAGCCGGTTGAAGCAGGCCAGGGCCACGCGGGAATACGCCTCGGCGCCCCCGGCGACGACCACGTCAGCGGCGCCCGTGCGGATCAGGTCGGCGGCGACCGATATGCCGAAGCCGCTGGCCGCGCAGGCGTTGCTGATGCTGGTGTTGGGCCCTTCGGCGCCGAGCCACTCCCCGACGGCGGAGACCACGGAGAAGACCGGGGCCCACGCCGCGTCCTGCGGGTAGCCGTTCGCGCGCCACTGCTCGTGCAGGGTCGCGTCGCCCATGCCGGTGCCGATGACCACCGCGACCCGTTCCGGCGCCACGTCGGCGAGACCGGAGTCCGCCAGCGCCTGCCGGGCCGCCTCGATCGCGAAGCGCGAGGCGAGGCTGAGGCCCGGGGCGGACCCGGCCGGCTCGGGCAGTTCCGGCGCCGCGTACAGCAGCGGGACGTCCATCCTCGCGTGTGGGTCGGTCACCGGTTCGGGCCGGCCCTCCGCCCGCATCAGGCCGTGCCAGAAGGCGTCGGCGCCGGAGCCGAGGTGCGAGATCGCGCCCAAACCAGTGATCAGCACTTCTTCCATGGGGGTCTACTCCGGATGCGGGAGGGGAGGGTGTTCCGTACGGACGCCGGCCAGTGGCTGGGGCTCAGCCGTCGGCGCGGTCGCCGCTCAGCGCGCGGACGACCCGTTCGTCGAAGCCGACCAGGGACCAGTCGCGCCGGTTCTCGAACACCGCGTAGCCGTGGGTGATCCGGCCGGTGGCGGTCTGGACGAGGCGTCCGTCGCGAACGACGTAGAAGTCCGTGCGGGCCGTGTACGTGAAGTCCTTGAAGATCTCCTCGACGGTGAAGACGGTGTACAGGTCCTCCTCCATCAGGGCCTCGTCGAGGAACTGGATCTGCGAGCGGGGCACCACCGGGATCCAGTGGCGGTCGTCCAGCAGCGTCTTGATCGAGATCCCGCGGTCGGCGAGGAACAGGTCCACGACCTCCTCAACCTGGCGCAGGTAGCCCGACAGGGCCAGGCGCTCGTTGAAGTGGCAGTACGGGTAAGGGATGCGCCACTTCCAGCCGAAGGCGTTGTCCCCCGCCAGCAGTCGAGCGAGCACCGGGTCCGCACCCGTGGTGCCGCGGCCCGCGGACGGCGCGGTGTTCGCCGCCACGGCCACCTTGGCGCCGTGGTGTGCGGAGGGCTCGGCCAGGCCGCCGAGGCGCTCGACGGCGAAGCGGGCGAGCTCGGCCGGGTACTCCAGCGGGGCCAGGTAGCTGTCGATGCGCAGCGAGACCTCAGCCTTTGAGGTGACGGCCTTCAGCTCCTTGCCGTCGCGCTCGACGTACAGGGTGATGGAGAAGCCGAAGCGGGTGGCGCCGTCCTTGGTCGTCGGGACAACGACGGCACGGGCCACGTCGTCCTGGTGGAACGCGTGCAGGATGCGGGTGTCGAGGCCGACGACGTCGAGGCCGAGGCCGTACTCCTCGAAGAGCTCCCGGGACGGCAGTCCGGCACCCCGGAAGTGCTCCAGGACGGCTTCCTCGACGAGGTAGTTGACGTGCTTGAAGCCGATCCAGGTGTTGATGTTGGAGCCCTCGAAGCGGGGGCGCAACCGGACTGTGGTCTCGGTCTCCAGCAGGTGCTTGACAGCCGTGGCGGCAGGGGTGGTCATGTCAGTTGCTTCCTTGTCAGCAGTTCGGGGTCGGCGGCTCGGATTGCGATCGGCGGGCCGTGGGGCCACGGACTGGATGAACTCCTCGGTGAGGGCAGCGAACTCCGCCGCCTGCTCGACCATCGCGAAGTGGCCGCAGTCGGGCAGGATCTCGGCCTTGGCGTACGGCAGGGCCGAGCGCAGCGCCTCGCTGTCGGCGGGGAAGGACGCGAAGTCCTCCGCGCCGCCGATGATCAGGCAGGGCATGGTCATGCGGTCGGTGCGCAGGGCGGGGGTCCGCAGGTAGGTGTCGAAGAAGCTGACCCAGCCGTACGGGCCGATCCGGTCGCGCACCTTGCGAGCCATCTCCTGCCGCAGTCCGGCCGGAAGCCGGCCGCCGGAGCGGACCCGCAGGCCGTCGGCGAGGATGCGGTCGAAGTCGTTCACGTAGTAGGCGATCGCGTCCCAGTCGAAGGCCTCCGGGCGGGGCCGGTAGAAGGGCGAAACCAGCACCACGGCACGGGGCCGCAGCAGGTCGTCCTCCGGCGTGTTCAGTACGCTGCGTGCGTCCAGCAGCGCGAGCAGGGCGTTCGCGCCGAACGAGTGGGCCATCACCACGTCCGGGCCGCCCGGCACCCGGCGCATCGCCTGTTCCGTCCAGTGGGCCGGTGAGTGTCCGGTCCAGCCCGGCACCCCCGCGGCCCGCCAGGGGAGTTCGGCGGTCCAGATCTCGAGCGGGGATCCAGTGGTGTGTTCCAGGTGGGCGTCCCAGACGTTGGCGCCGCCGGCCAGCCCGTGCAGCAGCAGGACGCGCAGCGGGTCGGTTCCCCGGCCCGGACGGCGCAGCCGCACGGACACCGGCTCGGGTTCCTCGCTCACGGGGTGCCCGCCACGGCCGTGAGCAGGAGGCCCGCAGAGGCGTCGTCGCCGTCGGAGCCGGAGGTCACCAGCACCGGGCCGGCCGGACAGCGACCGGAGCCGGCGTTCGAGAGCCACCCGGCGGCGGCCGCGCACTGGAGGACGCCGAGCGCTCCCGAGGCACTGCCGAAGGTGCTCGTGAGGTCGTGCCGCGGCACGTCGCCGGCCGCGACCCCCCGGTACCCCTCGGGGACGAACCACAGGCCGGGGGCCGTACGTTCGGCCGGGGCGCCTGCCCCGGCGCCCGCCGGCGCTCCGAGGAGCCGGTCCAGGCAGGCCTCGACCCCGGCCTCCCGGGCGTAGCCGCCCAGCACCGCCAAGCCTTCCGCGCCGCGTTCGGCGGCAGCGGAGGCCCGCTCCAGCACCAGGGCGACGGCACCGTCGAGGAGTTCCGCGGCGGGGCGGCCGAGCAGGCCCTCGACGTAGCGGTTGCTGGTCTCGACGCCGATCACGACGACCCGGTCGGCACGTCCGGCGCGGATCATCACCATGCTCCAGTGCATGGCGTCGAGTCCGGAAGTGGCGCCGTTGCAGACCATCAGGTTCGGGCCGCGCAGGCCGTACCGGATGGCGACGGAGGAGGCGACGACATTGCTCGACGCGTTGGGCAGGCCCATCGGGCTGATGCCGGCGACGCCGTGCTCCTTGATGCCGTCGGCGACTTCGCAGACGGTGTCGAGATTGCCCAGGTTCGAGCTGACCACGACCGCCGTCGACGTGCCGGGGACGGACAGTTCGCCGTCCGGCAGCAGACCGGCGTCCCGCAGGCCTTCCTGGGCGGCGCAGAGGGCGAGCCGGGAGGCCCGGTCCTTGTAGCGCAGGCCGCGTCGGCCGATCAGCGCACCCGGGTCCACCGGGTCGGCCGCGGACGCCCCGGGGGGCGCTGCGGGCCTCAGCAGGTCGGCCGGTCCCGCGACGCCGGGCAGGGCGGTGCCGATGCCGGTCACCACGATGTCGGGAAGGTTCACCGCGCTGCCCTTTCCACGATGGCGACGGCGTTGACTCCGCCGAATCCGAACGCATCGACCTGGGCGAGCACCGCCTGCGCCTCGACCGCCCGGTCCCGGACGAGGCGGAATTCCGCCGCCTCGTCGATCGGCTCCCGCAGCCCGACGGTCGGTGGTATGCGGCCCGACTCCAGTGCTTTGAGCGCGACGATCAGGCTGAGCAGCCCGGAGCCCCCCGAGGTGTGCCCGGTCATCGACTTCAGCGCCGTCATCAGCGGCGTGCCGGCCTCCGCGCCGAAGACGTCGCCGATGGCCGCGGCCTCGGCCTCGTCGTTGAGCAGCGTGCCGGTGCCGTGCAGCATCACCAGACCGATGTCCTGGGGCTTGACCCCCGCCTCGCGGTGGGCGCCGCGGACGGCGTCCGCGATGCCGTTCCGGTCGGGGGCGGTCACGTGGTAGCCGTCGCAGTTGATGTGCACCGAGCGCAGCCGACCACATACCGGACCGCTCGCCGGAGTGTCGTTCACGGTGTCGGCGCGGCGCAGGACGACGGCAGCCGCGCCCTCGCCCATGAGGACGCCCTTGCGCTCGCGGTCGAACGGCCGCAGCACCTCCGGGGCTTCCATGTGGACGCGGTCCAGGAGGCCATACATGCTCTCCGTGAGGGTGTCCACCCCGGCGACGATGACGGTCTGCGCTTCGCCCGCGGCCAGCAGGTCGCTGCCCAGGGCCAGCGCGTAGAGGGAGGCGGAGCAGGCGTTGGAGAAGGTGTGGGTGCGGACCGCGCCGAAGCGCTCGCGCAGGGCGGTGCCGAAGTGCAGCCCCGCCATGTCGAAGTCCGCGCCGTCCCGCCAGCGCAGTTCGGCCGAGCGCAGCTCGCGCAGGCCGGTCCCGATGAGGATCGGCACGTCGGAGAGGTCCTCGGCGAGGCCGGCGCCGCGGGCCGCCTCCGCGACGGCCGCGATCAGCCAGCGGGTGGCGCGTCCGGGTTCGTCGGTTCCGGGGGCCGGCCGATCGTCGATCTCGTAGGCGTGCTGCGCCCGGAAGCGGGTGCGGTCGAAGCCGCGGAGTTCGGCTCGTCCGCTGCGGCCCGCGCAGAGGGCGTCGAAGACCTCGTCGACTCCGTTGCCGATGCTGGCCACGGCGCCCAGGCCGGTGAAGACGAGGCCGGGCACCGCGGCTCCGGATGGTGCGGCGGGGTGCGTGCTCATGCGCGGGCCTCCTCGTACTTGCCGAAGATCACTACGGAGTTGTTGCCGCCGAAGGCCAGCCCGTTGTTCTGGACGACCCGGAGATCGGCTTCGACGGCGTGGTTGGGCACGCAGTCCACGCGGCACTCGGGGTCCGTCTCGACGTGGTTGATCGTCGGCGGGATGAACCCCTCGGTGAGGGCTAGCGCGCAGCCGATCGAGGCGAGGGCGCTGGCAGCCCCCATGCTGTGCCCCAGCATCGACTTGATCGAGATGGTCCGGGGGGTCCGGTCGCCGAACACCTGGCGGATGGCCCGGGCTTCGGTGACGTCGTTGGCCTTGGTGCCGGTGCCGTGCGCGGAGATGAAGTCCACATCTTCGGGCTTGACCCCCGCGCCGTCGAGGGCGAGCTGCATGCACTGCGCCACGCTGTCCTGGTTCGGTGCGACCGGGTGGTGGGCGTCGCAGTTCAGCCCGTACCCCAGCACTTCGGCATAGATTCGGGCGCCGCGCGCCCGGGCCGACTCGAGGGTTTCGAGGAGCAGTACGCCGGCTCCCTCGCCGGTGAGGATGCCCTTGCGGTCGATGTCGAACGGCTGGCAGAGCTCCGGGGCGATGGTGCCGAGCCGGTAGAAGCCGGTGAAGGTCTTGCGGCAGAGGGCGTCCGCGCCCCCGACGAGGGCGTAGTCGGCCTCCCCCGTGCGGACCGCGTCGAAGCCGTAGCCGATGGCGTAGTTCCCGGCCGCGCAGGCGGTGGGGAGGGTGACGGCCTCAACACGGCTGAGGCCGAACTCGTGGGCGATGGCGGCCGACAGCCGGCCGGCCGGCACCCGGGCGGTGACCGTGGGGTCCATCCGCTCGGCGCCGTGCTCCACCTCGGTCTCCACGAGGTGGTCGAGGTCGCGGGACTCCCCGTCGGTGGTGCCGATGGAGATGAGACAGCGGCCGGACCGCAGGTCCGCCTCCGCGAGTGCCGCGTCGTCGACGGCCATGCGCGCGGCGGTCACCGAGAACTGGCTGGCCCGGCCCAGCGTCTCGACCTCGAGGTTCCTGATCCAGTGTGTCGCGTCGAAGTCGACGATCTCGCAGCCGTTCGCGTGGTCGAAGCCCTCGGTGTCGAACGCGGTGATCGGCTTTGCGGCGCTACGGCCCGAACGCAGCCCGGAAAGGAACTCGGAGGCGCCCAGCCCGATGCTGGAAACCGCGCCGAGCCCGGTAACGACCACCCTGTTCGCCGGTACATCAGACATGTTCATCCCGCTATCTCGCAGGCCGGCGAACCGGCCGTTCCCAAGGTCTTCCGTCCACGGACACAGCGCCGCCCGGCCCTACTTCCAGTCGGCGGCTTCCGCGACGACCTCGTACACGCCGTCCAGGTTCACCATCCGGCCGAGTTCGGTCTGGTTGATGACGACGTTGAATTCCTTCTCCAGCGACGCGAGGATTTCGATCGCGCGCAGCGAGTCCGCGTCGTGGTCCTCCTTGAAGAGGCTGGAGTCGGTCACATCCTCGGGGTCGATCTCGAGAATGTCGCAGACGATGTCCTTGATTGCCTCGCGGCGTTCTTCGGTCGTAGCGGCCACAGGGATTCCCCATTCATGATGAAGGTTGATCGGTGAGCGAAGAAATGCGCGATGGACTTCCGCGCCGGTTTCGACTTTATTCAGCGGCCGGAGCTGCGCGAAAGGTTTGTGTCAGTTAGCTGCCAGCCGGGTCCATCCGTGGATGTCCGTCGCTCCGGCTGGCATTTTCCGGTCGGCCGCGGCCCGTGGCCGGCCGGCTGTGGCTGCCTGTGGCGACCGTTACGCGGCGCGCCGCCACGCGCCGGGGGCGATGTACCGGGTACGCCGGCGCGGCGGCCGGGGCCGGGGCGGAGCCACGGCCACCGGTGCGGCCGACGGGCCCGCCCCCGGGGCGGCCGCCCGGGCGAGGAGTACGGTTGCCAGCGCCGCCAGCTCCTCGGGGCCCGGGGCACCTCGGGTGACCTGGAACAGCGGTGCGTCCTTGTCCTGCGGACCGTGTCCCACGCTGTGTCCTCTCCGTCACATCGGCGGGTTGCCGTGCTTGCGGTCGGGCAGGTCCGCGTATTTGGCGCGGAGCATCGCCAGGGACGCGGCCAGCACGGAGCGGGTGTCGGCGGGGTCGATGACGTCGTCCACGAGGCCCCGTTCGGCCGCGTAGTACGGATGCATCAGCTCGGTCCGGTACTCCTTGATCTTCTGCGCCCGCGCCGCTTCGGGGTCGTCGGCGCCGTTGATCTCCCGGCGGAAGATCACGTTCGCGGCACCCTCGGCGCCCATCACGGCGATCTCGTTGGTGGGCCACGCGAAGGAGAGGTCCGCGCCGATGGACCGGGAGTCCATGACGATGTAGGCGCCGCCGTACGCCTTGCGCAGGATCAGCTGGATGCGGGGCACCGTCGCGGCGCAGTACGCGTACAGCAGCTTGGCGCCGTGCCGGATGATGCCGCCGTGCTCCTGGGCGACGCCCGGCAGGAAGCCGGGCACGTCCAGCAGCGTGACGAGCGGGATGTTGAAGGCGTCGCACAGCTGCACGAAGCGGCCGGCCTTGTCGCTGGCGTCGATGTCGAGGACACCGGCGAGGGACTGCGGCTGGTTGGCGACGATGCCGACGGTGTGGCCGTCGATCCGCGCCAGCGCGCACAGCACGTTGGTGGCCCACAGCTCGTGGACCTCCAGGAACTCGCCGTCGTCGGTGATCTCCTCGATCACCTTGCGCATGTCGTACGGCCGGTTCCCGTCGGCCGGCACCAGGTCGTTCAACACCTCGCACCGCCGGTCGGCGGGATCGTCCCCGGTGCCGACCGTGTTGGCCGGCGGGGGCTCCTGATTGTTCTGGGGCAGCAGGGAGAGGAGGAACCGGACCTCCTCGATGCAGGTGTGCTCGTCGTCGTAGGCGAAGTGCGAGACTCCCGAGACGCTCGAGTGGACGTCCGCCCCGCCGAGGCCGTTCTGGGTGATCTCCTCACCGGTGACGGCGCGGACCACGTCCGGGCCCGTGATGAACATCTGCGAGGTCTCACGGACCATGAACACGAAGTCCGTCAGCGCCGGGGAGTACGCGGCCCCGCCGGCGCACGGACCGAGCATCACCGAGATCTGCGGGATGACTCCCGAGGCCTTCGCGTTGCGCTGGAAGATACCGCCGTACCCGGCGAGGGCGGTCACGCCTTCCTGGATACGGGCGCCGGCGCCGTCGTTCAGCGAGACCAGCGGGGCACCGGCGACGAGGGCCATGTCCATGATCTTGTGGATCTTCTGGGCATGGGCCTCACCCAGTGCTCCGCCGAATATCCGGAAGTCATGGGCGTACGTGAACACCGTACGGCCGTGCACCGTTCCCCAGCCGGTGACAACACCGTCGGTGTACGGCTTCTTGTCCTCCAGGCCGAATCCCGTGGCCCGGTGCCGCCGCAGCGGCTCCACCTCGTGGAAGGACCCCTCGTCCAGCAGCAGATCGATCCGCTCGCGCGCCGTCAGCTTTCCCTTGGCGTGCTGCGCTTCGGTCGCCTGCTCGCTCGGACCACGCCGTACCCGTTCCCTGAGTTCGTGAAATTCCGCGAGACGGTCCTTGGCGCCACCTGTCAGTAAATCGTTCATCGGCCGTCCCCCTGGCGATCGGCGGAATGTGGTGCGCCGGGAAAGCCGGCGTAAATGCGACCGCAGCCGCACCGGAATCACGATAGGTATTCCGGTGCGGCCGGGCCAGATTTCACCGATGACCTGTCCACAAGGTGTCGTACTGGCCGGTAGACCTCCGTGGATTTCTCCGCACCGGCCGGGGAACTGGCAGTTAACTGCCTACGCGGGCTGGACGCTGCGCCGGTGCGGGGCCCGTCGGGCATCCGGGTGAGCGGAGTTCTCCGCGTGGCGGTGCCACGCGGCGGAGTGCCCCCGCTGCTTCGGAACGACCCGGCCCGGCTGGGCCGGCGGGCGCAGCAGCCCGCTCTCGGCGGCTCGGACGCCCGCCTGGAAGCGGGATTTCGTCCCGAGAGCCTCCATGATCTCGGCGACGTGGCGGCGGTAGGTGCGTACGGACACCCCGAGTTCGCGGGCCGCGGCATCGTCGGTGTTGCCCGCGTGGAGCTGCTGGAGGATGCCTGCCGTGTAGCCCGTACGCAGGGGACTGCCCGGCTCGACGCCACCGCCGAGCATCGCCGCGTTGCGCCAGGCGCTCGCGAAGAGCGCCTGCACGGGCACGAGTACGGCTTCCGCGCGGACCACCGAGGCATCCACTCCGCTCTCGGCGCGCACCAGTGCGACTTCCTCGTCCACCACCAACATCTCCAGGCAGGGGATGTGCGCCACTCTGATCCGCAGCGGATGTCCCTCCTTCAGGAACGTCCGGAACGCCTTCTGTTCGACCGTCGCGTGGGTGCACAGCACCCGCACCTTGACCGAGGACCGTTCATCCGTCAGCAGGCTCGACAGCGCGGCGCACAACTCCACCGCCTGCTCCACCTCGGCCGCGATGACGACGTCGACGCTGTGCCGGGCACCCGAGATCAGCCGCCTCGCCACCTCCCTCACGTCGTGGAATCCGGGTCCCACCGGCGTGACGAGACGACTGCGATGAGCCCACTCCCGGTACTTCGACACCGCCTCGGCAATGAGTTCGCGTACGTCCGAAAGCCCCGCGTCGAATCCTTCGGTCACAGACATGCTGGTGCGACCTTCCCCCATCACATTTCCCCCAAAATGCTTTCTTCACTGTTCGTCGTTCTTCAGAAGTCTGAGCCGCACCGCACGGGCTCCCGCCTGGAAACGCGAACTCGCGCCGAGTTCTCGCATGATTTCCGCGACATAACGCCGGTACGTGCGCAGCGGAATGGAAAGCTCTCGCGCGGCGGCTTCATCCGTACGACCGTCGCGCAATGCCTCCAGAATCCGTTGTCCCGTCGCACTGCGGGCCCGGCTCGCCGAATCGCCCCACGCCGTCGCGCCGTTCCACACGACGCCGAACAAACCGGCGAGAGCGGAGACCGACGCGGGATCCTGGACCACTGACACGCTCCGGTCGGCACCTTTGCTGTCCAGCCAGACGACGGCCACAGAATCGTCCAGGACCACAGCCTCGTTGAGGACGCACTCGGCGACTCTGACCACACACCCCGGCGAACCGGCGAGGGCCTCGCGGAACGCGGCGGAACGCGCAACGGCAGGCGAACACAGCAGCCGGATCTGTAACCCCTCGCGAGCGGCGGCGCGGACAGACCCGTAACCGGGACCCCGGCCGAGCAATGCCAGCGCGACGGCCCCGGCCTCCGAGCCGGGCGTCTGCACGGTCACGCTCACGTCCTGGCCGGCCTTTTCCATCAAGCGACCGGAGATCTCAATGACATCTTCGCCGGATTCCAACATCCGGACAGAACCCCCGGAACTCGTCCGGAAGCCGAACACCCTAGCCGCCTCAATGAGTCCCTGCACCTCCAACAAGGCCCGGCCGACTTCATCATCGACCGACTCCTCCTTGCCGCCCCCCGGCTGCGACTCCGTCTTCCTGATAACCACTGCCCCCCGCCATCTCCTTACCGCGCCGCGCCCGGGCCGAGGCTAGTCCACCCAAGCCGGACGGTCAACAATGGACTACAGTGGGTGATTCTTAAACGATCTTTCCCTGGCATTAATTTCGGTACCGACCGTCACCTCACGGAGAAATGGCCGCCGGCGTTTCGGTTCCCGCACCGGCCCTCATTCGCAGGAAGCTGCCCGAAACCGGCGGGAACGGCTCCACCGGGCAAAGTGACCCGCGCGTACGGTGACACCGGGCGGGCGTTTGGCACGTTGATGCCAGCACCCTCGCGGTCCGCTCCCGCGGCTCCTACAGTCACGGGGCCCGTCCGGTTCCGCTCCGGGCGCTGAGGGAAGCAGCAGACGTGATCATCACCACAGCCCGCCGGGCCGTCGACAGCCCCGGCAACGGCGCCAACGGCCCATCCCCGGTGCACATCTGGTGGTGGCTCACCACCGAGATCGCGCATCCCGAGGACGCCTCGCTGCTCACCGGCACGGAGCTGGCCGCGGCCGCCCGGCTGCCCCCGGACCGCCGGGGGGACGCGATCAGCGGCCGCGCCGCGGTCCGGCGCATCCTCGGCCGGCTCCTCGAAATCCCGCCCAGCCAGATCGAATTCGGACGCAGACCCTGCCCCGGCTGCACCGAGGACGGGCATGGTCCCCCGTACGTCCGTCCCCCCGGCGCCGACCTGTGGATCAGCATCTCCCACACCAGGGGCTGCGGACTCCTGGCCGTCGCGGACCACCCGGTCGGGGTCGACGTCGAGCACCAGCGCCGTACGCGGTCGGCCGACGTGGCCCCCAAGGCCATGACCCCCGCCGAGAACGCGTACCTCAGGGCGATCCCCGAGCCCGAGGCGCGCGACCGGGCCTTCCTGCGCTGCTGGACCCGCAAGGAGGCCACGCTCAAAGCCGTGGGCATCGGCATCATCACCGATCTGTCGTCCCTGGAGACCCTCCCCGCCGATGCCGGCCCGGTGGTCATCCGCACCACCGTGCCAGGAGCACCCACCCGCTGGGAAACCTCCGACCTGCCCCTTCCCACCCCGTACGTAGGCTCCGTTGCCCACGCCTCCCCCTCCGCATCCCCCTCCCCCGAGCTCCGCCTGCACCCTCACCGCCACCCGCACTGAGCACACGACGCGGCTCGAGACGATCGTGGACCCGGTTTCCGGCTCGGGGGAGTCCGGGGTCGGTACGTCAGGGGTGACCTCCTCCGGGCTGGAGGGGTCCGGGGGTTCGGGGACTTCGGCGTCCGGGTCTTCTTGGGAGGTGTCCGGGCTCCGGTGTCCTCAGCCCCCGCCTCGTCCGGTGCACCCCCGCCCCGGGGCGCCTGCGCATCGGTGGGGGGCGGTGGAGGGGTGGCGCACCCTCCTGCAGCGAGCCCGTGCGGACGTCGACGAGACCCCTTACATGCGCGGTGGCTTCCTTGCCATACCCGATCATCTCCACGAAGCCCTTCACGGCGGGGCGAGCCGCATGCGGATCAAGATGATGGCACGCAGAGCCGGGTCGAGGCCCCGATCGCCGCTGCGGTTCAGGCAGTACCGGGCCGGCGAGTCCCGCAGAGGCGGGGCGTTCATACCAAAAACTGCGTTTCCGCAGCTCAGAACCTTTCTTCTGACCTGCGGTGGTGGGGCGGGTGGGACTCGAACCCACGACCGACGGATTATGAGTCCGCTGCTCTAACCGGCTGAGCTACCGCCCCTTACGGCGCGTCGCGCACATTTGTGCGCGCCGTCTGCCGCAGCATAGCCGCTCATACGATCTCCTGCTCCGGATGGTCGGCCCTGCACGACCATGAGGACTGCCCTGCGCCCCGGGCGGTTCCCGGCGGGGGCGGATCGGGCGCGAAAAGGTGGAACGAGCGGGGCGGGACACCGCGCGGGACGACGAGAAGAGGGCCCCCGGAGGGACCCTCTTCGTCATGGCTCCCCCGGCTGGACTCGAACCAGCAACCCTCCGGTTAACAGCCGAATGCTCTGCCAATTGAGCTACAGGGGATCGCGCTCCCCCGACTGGACTCGAACCAGTAACCTGCCGGTTAACAGCCGGCTGCTCTGCCAATTGAGCTACAGGGGATTGCTGCGGTGCACCGAACACACCCACCTGGGTCGTCCCGGGCGGCGCTCGCTCGCTGCGACACATACATTAGCGCAAGCAGGGGGGTGCTCCGCCAATCGGTTCCCCCGGGGTGATCTCCCGCCCTGACGGGTAGGCGGCCAGCACCGACGCCTACGGAAGGGTGGCAGCCATGCGGTACAAGCTCACATTCGTCGTTGGACTGGCCCTCGGTTACGTCCTCGGCACCCGGGCCGGACGCGAGCGCTATGAACAGCTGCGCAAGTCCGCGCGGGAGTTCTCCCAGAATCCCGCCGTCCGCAACGCCGCCGAGTCGGCGGCCCACACCGGGCGGGAGGTGGCCGGCAAGGCGCTGCACACCGTGAGCGACAAGGTCGGCGACCGGATGCCCGAGTCGGTCGCGGAGCGGGTGCGCTCGCTGAAGGAGCGCAGCCAGGGCAACGGCCAGGACGAGTGGGGGACCAGTAACACCTGAGGTGCGGCAGAATCTCTCTCCATGGGGATAGTCGCCGGGTTGGACAGTTCGTCGGGTTTCACGCGCATCGTCGTCTGTGACGCGGAATCGGGTGCGGTGCTGCGGCAGGGTTACGCGCCGCATCCGGTCGAGCCGAAGGCCACCGAGGTCGACCCGCAGGCGTGGCTGCTGTCGCTGGGCGAGGCCGCCTCCGGCGGCCTGCTCGAGGGTGTCCAGGCCATCGGCGTCTCCGCGCAGCAGCACGGCCTGGTGCCGCTGGACCGGCAGGGCGCGCTGGTGCGCCCCGCGCTGGTCGGCAACGACAAGCGGGCGCAGGTGGCGGCGGCCGACCTGGTGGAGGCGTTCGGCGGGCGCCAGGCGTGGGCGGAGGCCGTGGGCTGCGTACCGCAGGCGGCGCAGCCGGTGGCCAAGCTGCGGTGGCTGGCGCGTACGGAGCCGGAGGCGGCGGCGCGGGTGGCGATGGTGCTCCAGCCGCACGACTGGCTGGTGTGGCAGCTGCTGGGCCGGCCGGTGCGGCGGACCACGGACCGGGGCGCTGCCTCGGGCACCGGGTACTGGTCGGCGGGCAGCGGCGCGTACCGGCCCGATCTGGTGGAGCTGGCGCTGGGGCACCAGGCCGCGCTGCCGGAGGTGCTCGGTCCGGCCGACGCGGCCGGGATGACGCCCGAGGGGCTGCTGATCTCGGCCGGGACCGGCGAGACCATGGCGGCGGCGCTCGGGCTGGGCCTGGGCCCCGGGGACGCGGTCGTCTCCCTCGGGGCGTCCGGGTCGGTGATGGCGGTGCACCACGAGGCGCTGGCCGACCCGCGCGGGATGATCACCTCTTTCGCGGACGCGGCGGGCATGCACCTGCCGGTCGTGCACACCTCGAACGCGGTGCGGGCGCTGCGCGGCACCGCCGAGATGCTGGGCCTGGACGGCGGGCTGGAGGAGCTGTCGGCGCTGGCGCTGAAGTCCACTCCGGGCGCCTCGGGGCTGGTCCTGCTGCCGTACCTGGAGGGTGAGCGCACCCCGCAGCTGCCGCACACGGCGGGCACGCTCAGCGGGCTGCGGCGGGAGTCGATGAAGCCGGAGCACCTGGCGCGGGCGGCGTTCGAGGGCATGCTGTGCTCGCTGGCGGACGCGATGGACGTGCTGCGCGGCCGGGGCGTGGAGGTGCGGCGGGTGTTCCTGCTGGGCGCGGCGGCCGAGCTGCCGGCGGTGCAGGCGGCGGCTCCCGCGATCTTCGGGGCGCAGGTCGTCGTCCCCCAGCCGGCCGATTACGCGGCGCTGGGCGCCGCCCGGCAGGCCGCCTGGGCGCTGGGGGTCTCGCGGGGCACGCTGTCCCCGCAGGCGCCGCCGGCCTGGCAGGGCGCCGCGGCCCAGGTGTGCGAACCGGGCGAGGAGCTGGCGGTGGGGCGGGCGGTCCGCCAGCAGTACGGCGCGACCCGGGAGCAGCTTCACCCCGGAGCCTTCTCCTCGTAGCGGAAGCGGGGCAAAGGTCCGGGAAACCGAGTCGTCAGGCGGGTCGGGGGCGGCGATAGTTGGACCGTGCTCAGACAACTTCTCCGGATCCATCTGCGCCCGTACCGAAGGCCCATGGCGCTGCTGGTGGCGCTCCAGTTCCTCCAGACCTGCGCGACCCTCTATCTGCCCACCCTCAACGCGGACATCATCGACAACGGTGTTGTCCGGGGGGACACCGGGTACATCCTGCGGTTCGGCGCGCTGATGATCGCGGTGTCGGTGGTGCAGGTCGTCTGCAACATCGGCGCGGTGCACTACGGGGCGCGGACGGCGGCGGCGCTGGGCCGGGACGTGCGGGCGGCGGTCTTCGACCGGGTGCAGTCGTTCTCGGCGCGGGAGGTGGGGCACTTCGGGGCGCCGTCGCTGATCACCCGGACCACCAATGACGTCCAGCAGGTGCAGATGCTGGTGCTGATGGCGTTCACGCTGATGGTGTCGGCGCCGATCATGTGCGTGGGCGGCATCGTGATGGCGCTGGGCCAGGACGTGCCGCTGTCGGGCGTGCTGCTGGCGGTGGTGCCGGTGCTGGGCCTGGCGGTCTCGCTGATCGTGAAGCGGATGCGGCCGCTGTTCCGGACGATGCAGGTGCGGCTGGACACGGTGAACCGGGTGCTGCGGGAGCAGATCACCGGCAACCGGGTGATCCGGGCCTTTGTGAAGGACGCCTACGAGCGGGAGCGGTTCGAGCGGGCCAACGCCGAACTGACCGGGGTGTCGATGTCGACCGGCCGGCTGATGGCGCTGATGTTCCCGACGGTGATGACCGTGGTGAACGTCTCCAGCGTCGCCGTGGTGTGGCTGGGCGCCCACCGGATCGACGCGGGCGGGATGGAGATCGGGGCGCTGACGGCGTTCCTGGCGTACCTGATGCAGATCGTGATGGCCGTGATGATGGCCACCTTCATGTTCATGATGGTGCCGCGCGCGGAGGTGTGCGCCGAGCGCATCGAGGAGGTCCTGCGCACCGAGACGAGCGTCCTGCCGCCGGCGGCCCCGGTGCGGGAGCTGCCGCGCCGGGGGCACCTGGAGATCTGGTCGGCGGACTTCCGCTACCCGGGCGCCGAGGAGCCGGTGCTGCGCGGGATCGACCTGGTGGCCCGGCCGGGCGAGACGACCGCGATCATCGGCTCGACGGGCAGCGGGAAGTCCACGCTGCTGGGCCTGGTGCCGCGGCTGTTCGACGTGACGGGCGGCGCGGTGCTGGTCGACGGGGTGGACGTGCGGGAGCTGGACCCGGCGCTGATGGCCCGCACGGTCGGGCTGGTGCCGCAGAAGCCGTACCTGTTCTCGGGGACGGTGGCGACCAATCTGCGGTACGGGAACCCCGCCGCGACCGACGAGGAGCTGTGGCACGCGCTGGAGGTGGCCCAGGCGGCCTCCTTCGTCCGGGAGATGGACGGCGGCCTGGACGCGCCGGTGTCCCAGGGCGGGACGAATGTGTCGGGCGGGCAGCGGCAGCGGCTGGCGATCGCGCGGACGCTGGTGCAGCGGCCGGAGATCTACCTGTTCGACGACTCGTTCTCGGCGCTCGACTACACCACGGACGCGCTGCTGCGGGCGGCGCTGGCGGCCGAGACGGAGGGGGCGACGGTGGTGATCGTCGCCCAGCGGGTGTCGACCATCCGGGACGCCGACCGGATCGTGGTCCTCGACGAGGGCCGGGTGGTGGGGACGGGCCGCCACCACGAGCTGATGGCGGGCGACGAGACGTACCGGGAGATCGTGCTCTCCCAGCTGACCGAGGCGGAGGCAGCCTGATGGCGGGGCCGGCGGGACGGATGATGGCGGCGGCCGGCCAGGGCCCCGACCAGCGGTCGATGGACTTCAAGGGGTCGGGGCGGCGGCTGCTGCGGCAGCTGCGGCCGGAGAAGGCCACCTTGTGGGCGATGCTGGCGGCGGGTGTGCTGAGCGTGGCGCTGTCGGTGGTGGGGCCGATGATCCTGGGCCGGGCGACGGACCTGATCTTCGCGGGTGTGGTCGGCCGGGAGATGCCGGAGGGCGTGTCGAAGGAGCAGGCGCTCGCGGGCCTGCGAGCCGGCGGGGACGGCGGGCTCGCGGACATGCTGTCGGGCGTGGACTTCCGGCCCGGGCACGGCATCGACTTCGGCGCCGTGGGCGGGGTGCTGATGGCCGTACTGGTCGTCTATGTCCTGGCCGGGCTGCTGATGCTGGTGTCGACGCGGCTGTCGATCCGGGTGATCAACCGGACGGTGTACCGGCTGCGGGAGGACGTGCAGGCCAAGCTGGAGCGGCTGCCGCTGGCGTACTTCGACCGGGCCCGGCGCGGTGAGGTGCTGAGCCGGGCGACGAACGACATCGACAACATCTCGCAGACCATGCAGCAGACGATGGGCCAGCTGATCAACTCGGCGCTGACCATCGTCGGGGTGCTGGTGATGATGTTCTGGATCTCCCCGCTGCTGGCGCTGGTGGCGCTGGTGACGGTGCCGCTGTCGGTGGTGGTGGCCACCCGGGTCGGCAAGCGGTCGCAGCCGCACTTCGTGCAGCAGTGGAAGTCCACGGGACGGCTGAACGCCCACATCGAGGAGATGTACTCGGGGCACGCCCTGGTGAAGGTCTTCGGCCGGCAGGAGGAGGCCGCGGCGGACTTCCGGGAGCAGAACGAGGAGCTGTACGAGGCCGGGTTCCGCGCCCAGTTCCACAGCGGGGTGATGCAGCCGCTGATGCTGTTCGTGTCGAACCTGAACTATGTGCTGGTGGCGGTGGTCGGCGGGCTGCGGGTGGCGTCCGGCTCGCTGTCGATCGGCGACGTGCAGGCGTTCGTCCAGTACTCGCGGCAGTTCTCGATGCCGCTGACGCAGGTGGCGTCGATGGCGAACCTGGTGCAGTCCGGGGTGGCGTCGGCGGAGCGGATCTTCGAGCTGCTGGACGCGGAGGAGCAGGAGCCGGACGCCGCGGACCCGGCGGCGCCGCCGGAGCGGTCCGAGGGGCGGGTGACGCTGGAGCGGGTGTCGTTCCGCTACGACCCGGACCGGCCGCTGATCGAGGACCTGTCGCTGTCGGTCGAGCCGGGCCAGACGGTGGCGATCGTCGGGCCGACGGGCGCCGGGAAGACCACGCTGGTGAACCTGCTGATGCGGTTCTACGAGGTGACCGGCGGCCGGATCCTGCTGGACGGGGTCGAGGTGACGGCGATGTCCCGGGACGCGCTGCGGTCCCGGATCGGGATGGTGCTCCAGGACACCTGGCTGTTCGGCGGCACGATCGCCGAGAACATCGCCTACGGGGCGTCCGCGTCGCGCGCGGTGACCCGCGAGGAGATCGAGGAGGCGGCGCGGGCGGCGCACGCGGACCGGTTCGTCCGGACGCTGCCGGACGGGTACGACACGGTCATCGACGACGAGGGCGCGGGGGTCAGCGCGGGCGAGAAGCAGCTGATCACCATCGCGCGGGCGTTCCTGTCCGACCCGGTGATCCTGGTGCTGGACGAGGCGACCAGCTCCGTCGACACCCGTACCGAGGTGCTGATCCAGAAGGCGATGGCGCGGCTGGCGCACGGGCGGACGAGCTTCGTCATCGCGCACCGGCTCTCCACGATCCGGGACGCGGACGTGATCCTGGTGATGGAGAACGGGTCGATCGTGGAGCAGGGCTCGCACGAGGAGCTGCTGGCGGCGCGCGGGGCGTACGCCCGGCTGTACGCGGCGCAGTTCGCGCAGGCCGTGGCGGAGGTGGACTGAGGCGGCGCCCCGGCGGGCGGCCGGGCGGCCGTCAGTCGAGGTAGCCGCGGAGCTGGTCGGCGAAGGCGTGGTCCCGCAGCTTGCCGAGGGTCTTGGACTCGATCTGGCGGATGCGCTCGCGGGTCACGCCGAAGATCCGCCCTATCTCCTCCAGGGTGCGGGGCCGGCCGTCGACCAGGCCGTAGCGGAGCTGGACGACCTTGCGTTCGCGTTCCCCGAGGGTGGAGAGCACGGCCTCCAGGTGCTCGCGCAGCAGGAGGAAGGCGGCCGACTCGACGGGGGACGCGGCGTCGCCGTCCTCGATCAGGTCGCCGAGGGCGACGTCGTCCTCCTCCCCCACCGGGGCGTGCAGGGAGACCGGTTCCTGGGCCAGCCGCAGCACCTCGCCGACGCGTTCGGGCGCGAGGTCCAGCTGGGCGGCGACCTCGTCGTGGGTGGGTTCGCAGCCGCGTTCCTGGAGCATCCGGCGCTGGACGCGGACCACCCGGTTGATCAGTTCGACGACATGGACCGGGACGCGGATGGTGCGGGCCTGGTCGGCGAGGGCGCGGGACATGGCCTGGCGGATCCACCAGGTGGCGTACGTGGAGAACTTGTAGCCGCGCGCGTAGTCGAACTTCTCGACGGCCCTGATCAGGCCGAGGTTGCCCTCCTGGACCAGGTCGAGCATGGTCAGGCCGCGGCCGACGTACCGCTTGGCGACGGAGACGACGAGCCGCAGGTTGGCCTCGATCAGCCGGCGCTTGGCCATCCGGCCGAGGACGACCAGCCGGTCGAGGTCCAGGGCGAGCTGGGAGTCGAGGTCGGGGGTGCCGGCGAGCTTCTCCTCGGCGAACAGGCCGGCTTCGACCCGGCGGGCCAGCTCGACCTCCTCGGCGGCGGTCAGCAGCGGGATGCGGCCGATCTCGCGGAGGTACTGGCGGAAGAGGTCCGAGGTGGGGCCGCCGGCCGCCTCGGCGCCGGCGCGGCTCCGCCCGGCGGGCGCCCGCCCGGGGCCGGTGCCGGTCCCGGCCCCGGTGCCGGGATCGGGGTCGGTCTCGAGACTGGGGTCGGTCTCGAGGCCGGGGTCGGTCTCGGTCTCGTGGTCCGGGTCGGGCAGGTCGGGCAGCTCGTCCGGGACGGCCTCGGGCAGGTCCCGTACGGCCTCGGGCAGGGACTCCGGGTGGTGCGGCGCGAGGCCCTGTACGGGGACGGCGACGCCGGCGGCCGGGTCGATGTCGGTCGTGGTCCGGGACTGCACGGGGGCGACCTCCCAGGGTGATCGCTGCCGGTACGGGGGCGTGCGGCAACCGCACCCAGTGTGGGGTACGACACATGACCGCCACGAGGGGCGTGCGGCGACTTTTTGCTACCGCGCTGCTACAGCGCGTCGGCCCCGCGGTTGCGGAGGGACTGGGCGTACTGCTGAAGGACCCACAACTCGTTCTGCACGGCGGCCAGGTGCTCCGGGTCGGCGTGGGAGCCCAGCCGGGTCAGGGTGCCGGTGACATCGCGGATGCGGCGGTCGACGGCGCGCAGGCGTACGGCGACCAGGTGGTTGCCCGCGTAGGTCTCGTCGACGGTCCGCCCGTGGAGGGGCTCCACGGCCAGCTCGGTGACCAGGGCGCGGGCCCGGTCGTCGGGGGCGGCCTCGCGGACGCGGGCCAGGTAGTCGGCGGTGTTGTCGGTGCCCTGCTCGGCGCCGCCCGCGTCCTGGATGATCTGGCGGATCAGGGCGTAGGGCGGGGCGGTGAACTCGTCGGCGCCGTACGCGTCGAAGGCGGGCGACACCAGGGCCGGGTGCTGGAGGGCCAGTTTGAGCAGCTCGCGCTCGGTGCGGTGGACGGGGTTGCGCAGGTTGAGCGCGGGGCCCGAGGGGCCGGCGGGGGCGGTGGGGCCGCCCGCCCCGGGCGGCGGGCCCGCCGGGCGGGAGGCGGGGGCGGGGCCCCGGCCGCCGCGGTCCCTGGCCCAGCGGGCGAGCTGGGCGACGCGCTTGACGACGAACTGGGTGTCGAGGATGCCCAGCATGCCGGCGAGCTGCACCGCGACCTCGTGCTGGGAGGCGACGTTCTTGATGCGGGCGACGACCGGGGCCGCCTCGTCCAGGGCGGCGGCGCGGCCGGCCGGGGTCTCCAGGTCGTACCGGCCGACGATCTGGCGCAGCGCGAACTCGAACAGCGGGGTGCGCGGCTCGACCAGGTCGGCCACCGCGTCGTCGCCCCGGGCGAGGCGCAGGTCGCAGGGGTCCATGCCGTCGGGGGCGATGGCGATGTAGGTCTCGGCGGCGAACTTCTGGTCGTCCTCGAAGGCGCGCAGGGCGGCCTTCTGGCCGGCGGCGTCGCCGTCGAAGGTGAAGATGACGCGGGCCGAGCCGTTGTCCATCAGCAGCCGGCGGAGGATCTTGATGTGGTCGCCGCCGAAGGCGGTGCCGCAGGTGGCGATGGCGGTGGTCACTCCGGCGAGGTGGCAGGCCATGACGTCGGTGTAGCCCTCGACGACGACGGCCCGGCTGGACTTGGCGATGTCCTTCTTGGCCAGGTCGATGCCGTAGAGCACCTGCGACTTCTTGTAGATGGGGGTCTCGGGGGTGTTGAGGTACTTGGGCCCGTTGTCGTCGTCGCGGAGCTTGCGGGCGCCGAAGCCGACGACGTCGCCGCCGACGTCCCGGATGGGCCACATCAGGCGGCCCCGGAAGCGGTCGATGGGGTTGCGGCGGGACTCCTGGGCGAGGCCGGAGACCAGCAGCTCCTTGTCGGAGAAGCCCTTGCCGCGCAGGTGGCGGGTGAGGTGGTCCCAGCCGGCCGGGCTGTAGCCGACGCCGAAGTGCCGGGCGGCGGCCTCGTCGAAGCCGCGCTCGGCGAGGAACTTCCGCCCGATCTCGGCCTCGGGGCCGTCCAGTTGGGCGGCGTAGAACTCGGCGGCGGCCTTGTGCGCCTCGATCAGCCGGATGCGCTCGCCGCGCTGGTGGCCGGGGTGGTAGCCGCCCTCCTCGTACCGGAGGGTGATGCCCGCCTTGGCGGCGAGGCGCTCGACCGTCTCCGAGAAGGAGAGGTGGTCGATCTTCATCACGAAGGCGATGGTGTCCCCGCCCTCCTGGCAGCCGAAGCAGTGGAAGAGACCCTTGGAGGGGCTGACCTGGAAGGAGGGGGACTTCTCGTCGTGGAAGGGGCACAGGCCCTTCAGATTGCCGCCGCCGGCGCTGCGCAGCTGGAGGTACTCGGACACGACGGCGTCGATCGGGACCGCGTCCCGTACCGCCTTCACGTCGTCGTCGTTGATCCTGCCGCCTGCCACGCGACAAGCTTACGGGGGCGCCGGCGGTCGTCCGGCGGGAACGTGCCGCTACGGGCGGGGCAGGACGGCGGCCAGCGGGACGGCGGGGTCGGCGAGGGCCTCGGGGTCCACGGGGGCGCCGGAGCGGACGAGGTCCTGGATGTCCGGTGTGACGTCCCACACGTTGACGTTCATCCCGGCCAGGACGCGGCGGTCCTTGAGCCAGAAGGCGATGAACTCCCGCTTGCCCGCGTCGCCCCGGAGCACCACCTGGTCGTAGCTGCCGGGGGGCGCCCAGCCGCTGTACTCCATGCCCAGGTCGTACTGGTCGGAGAAGAAGTACGGGACCCGGTCGTAGGAGACGTCCCGGCCGAGCATGGCGCGGGCGGCGGCGGGCCCGCCGTTGAGGGCGTTGGCCCAGTGCTCGACGCGCAGCCGGGTGTGGAGCAGCGGGTGCTCGGCGGCGGCCACGTCGCCGGCGGCGAAGATGTCCGGGTCGGAGGTGCGCAGCGAGGCGTCGACGGCGATGCCGCCGCCGTGGGCGCGGTCGACCAGGGCGAGGCCGGCGTTCTCGGCGAGGGCGGTGCGGGGGGCGGCGCCGACCGCGACGAGCACGGCGTGGGCGGGGTGCTCGTCGCCGTCCTCGGTGCGGGCGGCGAGGACCATGCCGTCCTGGCCGGTGATCTCGGTGAGGCGGGTGCCGAAGTGGAAGCGGACGCCGTGCGCGGCGTGGAGGTCGGTGAACAGCTGGCCCAGCTCGGGGCCGAGGACCCGGTACAGCGGGGTGGGGTCCGGTTCGACGACGGTGACCTCGGCGCCGTAGCCGCGGGCGGCCGCGGCGGCCTCCAGGCCGATCCAGCCGGCGCCCGCGACGACCAGGTGGCCGTTGTCCCGGCCGAGGGCGGCCAGGGTGCCCTGGAGCAGGTCGGCGTGGGCGATCCGGCGCAGGTGGTGGACGCCGGCCAGGTCGGTGCCGGGGACGTCGAGGCGCCGCGGTTCGGAGCCGGTGGCGAGCAGCAGCTTGTCGTAGCCGATGGTGGTGCCGTCGCCGAGGCGCACCGTCCGGGCGGTGCGGTCGACGGCCGTGACGGGCTGTCCGAGGTGCAGTTCGACGTCCTGCTCCGCGTACCAGGCGGACTCGTGCACGAACGCCTTCTCGCGCGTCTGCTCGCCGGTGAGGTAGCCCTTCGACAGGGGCGGACGCTCGTAGGGCGGGTCGGTCTCGTCGCCGATGAGGATCACCCGGCCGGTGAAGCCCTCGGAGCGGAGTGTCTCCGCGGCCTTGGCCCCGGCCAGTCCTCCGCCGACGATGACGAAGGTCTGATCTGCGTCGACCACTTCTTGCCTCCTGGTGGGTTCCGGGATTGTCACGCTACGCCGCCGTCCTCCCGCAGCCTTCCGTACGGAGCGTGATGTCGGAAGAGGGCCTTCGGTGCCCGGTTCAGCCCCGGTGGGTGAGCCGGGCGTGCAGGGCGCGGGCGGAGGCGTCGGTGAGCGAGGCGATCTGGTCGACCACCACGCGCTTGCGCGCCCGGTCGTCGGGCGCCGCGTCGAACAGGGCCCGGAACTGGGGGTCGAGGCCCTCGGGGGCGCGGGCGGTGAGCGCCTCGGCCAGCTCGGCGAGGACCACGCGCTGGTCGGCCCGGAGCGCCTCCTGCTCGGCGCGCTGCATCACGTACCGGGCGGCGACCGCCTTGAGGACCGCGCACTCGTTGCGGGTCTCGCGGGGGACGACCAGTTCGGCGGCGTACCGGGTGAGGCGGCCGGTGCCGTACGCGGCGCGGGTGGCGCTCTCGGCGGCGAGGCAGAAGCGGCCGATCAGCTGGCTGGTGGCGTCCTTGAGGCGGGCCTGCGCGAGGGCGGTGCCGTCGTAGCCGTGGGGCCACCACTCCTGCTCCATCAGCCGGTCGAGGGCGTCGGCCAGCTCCTGCGGGTCGGTGCCGAGGGGGACGTACCGGCCGATCGCGACCTGCCAGATGTCGGCGCGCTCCGGTTCGGAGTGGAAGAGGTTGGGGTCGACGTGCCCGGCGTGCAGGCCGTCCTCGAAGTCGTGCACCGAGTAGGCGACGTCGTCGGACCAGTCCATGACCTGGGCCTCGAAGCACTGGCGGGTGCCGGGGGCGCCCTGCCGGACCCAGGCGAAGACCGGCAGGTCGTCCTCGTAGACGCCGAACTTGGGCGAGCCGGAGTCGGTGGGGTGGGCGCCGCGCGGCCAGGGGTACTTGGTGGCGGCGTCGAGGCAGGCGCGGGTGAGGTTGAGGCCGACGCTGACCAGGCCGCCGGTCACCTCGTCCCGGACGAACCGCTTGGGCTCGATCCGGGTGAGCAGGCGCAGCGACTGGGCGTTGCCCTCGAAGCCGCCGCAGTCCTTGGCGAAGTCGTTGAGCGCCTCCTCGCCGTTGTGGCCGAAGGGCGGGTGGCCCATGTCGTGGGAGAGGCAGGCGGCCTCGACCAGGTCGGGGTCGCAGCCGAGGGCGGCGCCCAGCTCGCGGCCGACCTGGGCGCACTCCAGGGAGTGGGTGAGCCGGGTGCGGGGGCTGGGGTCCCAGGCGTGGCTGCGCGAGCCGGGCGTGACGACCTGTGTCTTTCCGGCCAGGCGGCGCAGCGCTCCGGAGTGCAGGACGCGGGCGCGGTCGCGCTGGAATGCGGTGCGGCCGGGCCGCTTGTCGGACTCGGGGTCCCAGCGCTCGGTGGCCGCCTGGTCGTACGTCGTGCCGTCCATGCCGTTCATGCACTGAAGGTAACCGCAGGGGCTGACGGTGAACCTGTCAGCCCCTGCGGATCGTCAGGCGGCCAGCGGGTGCGGGTGCGCGCCGCGGGCGGCGGGTGCGAGGGGAGCGGCGGCCAGGGCTTGGTCGTAGCGGTGCAGGACGAGCCGGGCGAGGGCGGGGTGGGGGCCGAGGGGGGCGGCGGCGATCCAGGGCGCGGCGGCGGCGCTGCGGGTGGCGAACAGCCCGGGGGCGGTGAAGCAGGAGGCGACGGCCACCCGGTGCAGGCCGCGGGCGGTGAGCTCCCGGACGGCGTCGGCGACGGTGGGCGAGGCGGCGGAGGCGTAGGCGGGCAGGACCGGTACGCCGCCGAGGCGGTGGGCGAGGAGCCGGGCGGTGCGGCGGGTGTCGGCGGCGGCGTCGGGGTCGCGGGAGCCGGCGGCGGCGAGGACGACCCCGGTGCCGGGGCTCGCCGCGTGCTCGGGGCGCCAGCCGGCCTCGGTGAGCCGGGTGTGCAGGGTCTCGGCCAGGAGGGGGTGCGGGCCGAGCGGGGCGGCGACGCGGACGCGCAGGTGGGGTGCGCGGGCGGCGGCGTGCGGGAGGTCGTGCTTGACGTGGTGGCCGCGGGCGAGGAGCAGCGGTACGAGGACGGCGTCGCCGCGCAGGCCGGCCAGGGTGTCGTCGAGCAGCGGGGCGTTCAGCTCGATGTGGCCGAGGCGGACCGGGAGGCCGGGCCGCAGGGCGCGGACCCGGTCGAGCAGGGCGGTCACGGCGGCCGGCGCGCGGGGGTCGCGGCTGCCGTGGGCGACGGCGACGAGGGTGGGCGGGTGGGGCGCTTCCATGCCTCGATGGTGGCGGGTGGGTGTTGCCGGGGCGTTTCGGCGGGGTGACGGGTGTTTTCCCCCGGCTCACGGGGCGGCGGGGATGGCTGTGCGACGCCGCCGGGCCCGTGCGCGGGCGGCCCGGGGGCGCGGCGGGCCGGTCGCCGGGAGGTACCGGGGGGCTGAGAACGATCACCTCTACCCGCTACATTCTTTTCGAAACGCGGAAACTCTTTTCCGCTGCATAGAAGTGGGGGTAGTCATGAGTGGTACGCAGCGGGCGCTGCCACGCCGGGCGGTCGCGGAACTCGTCGGCACCGGGGCCCTGGTGGCCGTGATCATCGGGTCGGGCATCCAGGCGACCGGTCTCAGCCAGGACGTCGGGGTGCAGCTGCTGGCCAACTCCCTCGCCTCGGCGATCGGCCTCGGGCTGCTCATCGCGCTGTTCGCCCCCGTCTCCGGGGCCCACCTCAACCCGGTCGTCACCCTCTCCGTCTGGTGGACCGGCCGCCGCGCGCCCGGGGGGCTGACCGGCCGGGAGGTCGCGCTCTACATCACCGCGCAGCTCGCCGGGGCGGTGACGGGCGCCGCGCTGGCGGAGGCCATGTTCGGCCGGGCGCCCGGCAGCTGGTCCACCCAGCTGCGGTCCGACGCCCACCTCCTGCTGGGCGAGACGGTGGCCACGGCCGGGCTGGTCCTGCTGGTGCAGGGGCTGGACCGGATCGGGCGCCCGCAGCTCGCCCCGGTCGCGGTCGCCGCGTACATCGCCGCCGCGATCTGGTTCACCTCCTCCGGCTCGTTCGCCAACCCGGCGGCCACCGTGGGCCGTTCCCTCACCGACTCGTTCACCGGGATCGCGCCCGCCTCGCTGCCCGGCTTCATCGCCGCGCAGCTCCTCGGCGGGCTGCTGGGCGCGGGGCTCGCCGTCCTGCTGTACGGGAGCGGCCGGCCGCCGTCGACCTCACACGCCTCCCACTGAACCGGGCGGGCCGCCAAGGCGTCGGAAGAAACGGGGCGCGGAAGCGCGACGACGACGGGGGTGTGCGGTGAGGTTCGGGTGGAAGCCGGGTCAGGTGTGGCTGAGGTGGCCGAAGTGGCTGAGGTGGCCGGTGGGCCGGCGGGGGCGCAGGCGGCTGGTGCAGGGGGTGATGCTGGGCTGCGTCCTGGCGCTCGCCCCCGCGACCTGGATGCACCTGGCCGCCGACGGCCGGCTGCGCACGGCGGCGGACGTGCCCGCGCGGGACGTCGCCGTGGTCTTCGGCGCCGGGCTGTGGAAGGGCCGCCCCACCGCGTACCTGGCGCACCGGCTCGACACGGCGGCCGGGCTGTACCGGGACGGCAAGGTGAAGGTCGTCCTGGTCACCGGCGACAACGGCCGCGTCGAGTACGACGAGCCCGACGCCATGCGCGCGTACCTGCGGGAGAAGGGCGTGCCCGACGGACGGATCGTCAGCGACTACGCGGGCTTCGACACCTGGGACTCCTGCGTCCGCGCGAAGAAGATCTTCGGAGTGGACCGGGCGGTGCTGGTGACGCAGGGCTTCCACATCCGCCGGGCGGTGGCGCTCTGCCAGGAGGCGGGCGTCGACTCGTACGGCGTCGGCGTCGACGAGCCGCGCGACACGGTCTGGTACTACGGCGCGGCCCGCGAGCTGATGGCGGCGGGCAAGGCCGCGCTGGACGCGGCGGTGGAACCGGACCCGACGTTCCTCGGGGCGAAGGAGACGGGCGTGGCGGAGGCCCTGGGCCGCTGAGGCGGCTCCCCGCCCCCGCCGCGGGCGGCCCCGCCCCTCACCGGGCCGCCGCGCCGCGGCGGAGCCCGCCGTACCGGGGCCGTAATGCGGCGTGCCACCCGGCGTAACACACGCGCCGCATGCTCGGGGCATGCCCAACCCCGCCGCCCCCGCCTCCCCCACCGCCACGCACTGCCCCTACTGCGCCCTCCAGTGCGGCATGAACCTCCGGCCCGCCGGCGACGGCGTCGAGGTGCTGGAGCGCACCGACTTCCCCGTCAACCGGGGCGCCCTGTGCGGCAAGGGGCGCACCGCGCCCGAGGTGCTCTCCTCCCGGGTCCGGCTGGACGGCCCGCTGGTGCGGCGCCCCGCCACCGGCAGGCTGGAGCCGGCCACCTGGGACGAGGCCCTGCGCGCCGTCGCCGAGGGGCTGCGCGGCGCCCGGGACGCCCACGGCGCCGACGCGGTCGGGGTGTTCGGCGGCGGCGGGCTGACCAACGAGAAGGCGTACACGCTGGGCAAGTTCGCCCGGCTGGTGCTGGGGACCTCGCAGATCGACTACAACGGCCGCTTCTGCATGTCGTCCGCCGCCGCCGCGCACCAGCGGGCCTTCGGGCTCGACCGGGGGCTGCCCTTCCCGCTGGAGGACGTCCCCCGCACCGGGTGCGTGATCCTCGTCGGGTCGAACCTCGCCGAGACCATGCCGCCCGCCCTGCGCTACCTCACCGAGCTGAAGGAGAACGGCGGCCGGCTGATCGTCGTCGACCCGCGCCGCACCCGCACCGCCGAGCAGGCCGACCTCCACCTCGCCCCCCGCCCCGGCACCGACCTGGCGCTGGCGCTCGGGCTGCTGCACCTGGTCGTGGCGGAGGGGCGCACGGACGAGGACTTCATCGCGAGCCGGACGACCGGCTGGGCCGGGGCCCGCGCCGCCGCCATGGCCCACTGGCCCGCCCGGGTCGAACGCCTCACCGGCGTACCGGTGCCCCTGCTGCGGGAGGCGGTGGCGATGTTCTGCGACGCCCCCGCGAGCATGGTGCTGACCGCGCGCGGGCCCGAGCAGCAGTCCAAGGGCACCGACACCGTGGGCGCCTGGATCAACCTGTGCCTGGCGACCGGGCGCGCGGGCCGCCCGCTGTCCGGGTACGGCTGCCTGACCGGGCAGGGCAACGGGCAGGGCGGGCGCGAACACGGCCAGAAGGCCGACCAGCTGCCCGGCTACCGCAGGCTCGACGACCCCGCCGCCCGCGCGCACGTCGCCGGGGTGTGGGGCGTCGACCCCGCGTCGCTGCCCGGCCCCGGGCGCAGCGCCTACGAACTGCTCGACGCGCTGGGCACCGACATCAGGGCCCTGCTGCTCATGGGCTCCAACCCGGTGGTGTCGGCGCCGCGCGCCGCGCACGTCGAGGAGCGGATCGCCGCCCTGGACTTCCTGGCCGTCGCGGACGTCGTGCTCTCGGAGACCGCCGCGCTCGCCGACGTGGTCCTGCCGGTGACCCAGTGGGCGGAGGAGACCGGCACGCTGACCAACCTGGAGGGCCGGGTGCTGCTGCGGCGCCGGGCGATCGACCCGCCCGCCGGCGTACGGACCGACCTGGAGGTGCTGCACGCGCTGGCCGGGCTGCTCGGGTGGGAGAAGGGCTTCCCCGCCGACCCGGAGGAGGTCTTCGAGGAGCTGCGCCGCGCCTCGGCCGGCGGGCCCGCCGACTACGCGGGGATCAGCTACCGGCGGATCGCCGAGGAGGACGGCGTCTTCTGGCCGTGCCCCGCGCCCGGGCACCCCGGCACGCCCCGGCTGTTCCTGGAGCGCTTCGCCACCCCGGACGGGCGGGCGCGGTTCGTGCCGGTGACGCACCGGCCGGCGGGCGAGGAGCCGGACGAGGACTACCCGGTGGTGCTGACGACCGGGCGGGTGGTGGCCCAGTACCAGTCGGGGGCGCAGACCCGGCGGGTCGACGCGCTGAACGCCGCCGCGCCCGGGCCGTTCGTGGAGCTGCACCCGCGGCTGGCCGAGCGGCTGGGCGTCGCCGAGGGCGAGCCGGTGGCGGTGGTGTCGCGGCGCGGGCGGGCGGTGGCCCCGGCGCGGATCACCCCGGGCATCCGGCCGGACACGGTCTTCATGCCGTTCCACTGGCCGGGCGAGGGCCGGGCCAACAACCTCACCAACCCGGCGCTCGACCCCACGTCCCGGATGCCGGAGTTCAAGGTGTGCGCGGTACGCCTGGAGGCCGCGGCGCCGGGCGGTGCCGCAGCCAGTCCCCGCCCGTGATCGCCGCCCCCGGCCGTACGGCGGGGGCGGCCACGTACACCCAGGCCCGCACGGTCGCCCCGTCCCGGGCGCGCACCACGTCGCACACCTCCCGCTCGTACACATTGAGCGGGTGGCCGGGGCCGAAGTACTCCTCCAGGCGGTCCAGTACGGACAGCAGCGCCTCGTACCGGCCGGGCGCGGCGCTGACCAGCTCGCCCTCGACCTGCCCGCCGCCCCGCAGCAGGTAGGGGTACCCGGGGCCGTCGTGGAGGAGGGCGCCGGCCAGCCGGGCCGGTTCCTCCGCGGCGGTACGGCCCCGGAGGAAGCGTTCGTGGTTCGGCTCGCCGGGCCGCAGCGTGCCGTACACGAAGAAGGGCAGCTCCGGCGGCGGCCCGCCGGCGGCCGGGGGTGTGCCGGTCACCGGGCCGTGGTCTCCTGCTGGAGCCAGGCGAGGTAGCCCGCGCTCCCCCGCACCACCGGGGTGGCGATGATCTCGGGCGTCTCGTAGTCGTGGACCCGGATCAGGTGCGCCTCCAGCGAGGGGTAGCAGGACTCCGTCGTCTTGAAGAGCACCTGCCACTCCTGGCTGGTCTCGATGGCGTTGTTCCAGTGGTAGACGGACGTGACCGGGCCGGAGACCTGGGCGCAGGCGGCGAGCCGCGCCTCCACCGCGCCACGGGCCAGCTCCTCGGCCTTTCCGGCGCTGTCGGTCGTGGTGAGTACGGTCAGGGCCAGGGTCACGGTGCCGCCTTCCGGGAGGGTGGTCGTCGCCGGCCGCGCGGCGCCCCGCGCGGCGTACGACCCGAGGGTACGCACTCCCCCGTTCAGCCGCCGTAGGGACGGACGGCCTTGGCGTCCCGCAGGGCGTGGGCCCACCAGGAGAGCTGGTCGAGCATGGTCTTGGCCGCGGTGTCGGGGCCGGTGGGGTCCTGGTGGCGGCCGTCCTCGCCGAAGTGGCCGAAGGCGTTGTGGAAGGAGACGGTGTCCCGGACGGTCACCGCGTGCATCTCGGCGAAGACCTGCCGCAGTTGCTCGACGGCGCGCAGGCCGCCGGACATCCCGCCGTAGGAGACGAAGCCGACGGGCTTGGCCTGCCACTCGCCGTAGTGCCAGTCGATGAGGTTCTTGATGGAGGCGGGGAAGGAGTGGTTGTACTCGGGGGTGATGACGACGAAGGCGTCGGCGGCGGCGAGCCGGGGGCTGATGCCCGCCAGCCGGTCGCGGACGGCGGGGGCGGGGTCGCGGGACAGGGCGGTGGGCAGGTCGTGGGCGGGGTCGGCGAGGTCGATGACGTCGACCGCGAAGTCGTTGTGCCGGGCGGCGTTGGCCAGGAACCAGTCGGCGATGACGGGGCCGAAGCGGCCCTCGCGGTTGCTTCCGACGACGACGGCGAGGTTCAGCGGGGTGTTCTCGGTGATCTCCATGGCCATGACCCTGGTCCCTCAACCATGGTTGAGGTCAAGCGGTGCCCGCGGCCGGTTTCGCGGGCCGCCCCACCGGCCGGGTGTCACCCATTCGGGGCGCCGCCCGGGACGGGCCCGATGAACCGCCTCTGACCTGCACGGATTCCGGCTGTCCAGGGTGGCGCGCCGACCCGGACGGACGAATCTGATGGGGTATCAGCAGGCGGTGGGGGCGGGCGGGGCCTTACCTCGGAGACAGGACATCCACCCGTCACACCCCGCTTGTCGCGCGCTCCGGAGGACCTCATGCGCACCACTGCCCGCCTGCTGACCGGTACCGCTCTCGCGGTCGTCTCGCTCGGCGCCCTCGCCTCGCCGGCCGCGTACGCCGGCGACTACGGGAAGCTGGAGGTGTACCCGTCACCGGCCGGACCGGGCGAGACCGTCACCGTCAACACCACCGCCTGCGGCAAGAAGGGGCGCGGCATCGGTGACGCCGAGTCGCTCGGCGCGGGTGAGTTCCGGCTGTCGCCGGGCACCCACAAGGACGTCGTCGTCGGCCAGTTCACGGTCCCCTCACACACCAAGCCGGGCACCTACGACATCTCGGTGGCCTGCGACAACGGCAAGACCGCCCGGGGCGAGCTGACCGTCGAACGCGGCGGCGACAGCTCCGGGGGCCACGACTCCGGCGGCACCGGCGGCCACACCTCCGGCGGGCACGACCAGGGCGGCCACGTCCCCAGCGGCCATGTGAAGACCGGGGTGGGCGGCAGCGTCGGCCCCGACACCACCCAGATCGCGGCGGGAGTGGCCGTGCTGGCCGCGTCCGCCGTCGGCGGGGCCTGGCTCCTGCGCCGCCGGGCGAGCGGCGCGCAGGACGGCTGACGGGGTCCGTCCCCGTCCCCCGCCCCGCTCCCCGCCCCCGCCGCGCGCGTCCCCGAGACCGCGGCGCGGGCGGGGAGCCCCATCGGCCTCATTCGCGATCGGCCCCATCCCGCGAGGGCAGCCATGACCGAGGACACCACGAGCGAGGGCAGCACGCACACGCAGGGCGGCGGCGGGACGGCCGGCGCCGGGGGCAGGGGGAAGAGCAAGGGCTGGGGCGTGGCCATCGCCGCGTTCGCCGGACTGTGGCTGGTGCAGAACGGCTCCGCGGACCTCACCCCGCCCGTCCCCACCGCCGCCGAGGCGTTCGCCGCCGGGCCGCACCAGCACACCGACGCCGCCGCCGATCCCCTGCCCGCCTCCGCCCCGGTGCGCGTCCGCATCCCCGAGATCGGGGTGGACGCCCCGGTGATGCGCCTGGGGCTCGCCCCCGCCGGCAGCCTGGAGGTCCCGCCGGCCGGGAACCCCAACATCGCCGGCTGGTACAAGGACGGCACCCCGCCCGGCGCCCGGGGCACCGCCATCGTCGCCGGGCACGTCGACACCTCCGACGGCCCTGCGGTCTTCTACGCGCTTGGCGCCCTCAAGAAGGGCCACCGCATCGAGATCACCCGCCTCGACGGCCGGACCGCCGTCTTCACCATCGACGCCATCGAGGTGTACGAGAACGAGGACTTCCCCGACGACAAGGTCTACGGCCCCGCCGACCGCGCCGAACTCCGGGTCATCACCTGCGGCGGCACGTTCGACGAGAAGACCGGCTACCAGGGCAACGTTGTCGCCTACGCCCACCTGATCGGCGTCCGCTGAACCACCACGCCGCCCCGGGGCAGCCGCCCGGGCGCCGTCGGGCCGTCGGGCGCCGTCGGGCTGGCGGGCGCCGTCGGGCCGTCGGGCCGTCGGGCGCCGTCGGGCGCCGTCAGGCCCACTGGTCGAACGCCAGCTTCGCCACCAGCGAGAAGACCACGACCAGCAGCACGCCCCGGACGAACTCCGCGCCCTTGCGCAGCGCCATGCGCGCCCCGAGCATCCCGCCCGCGAGGTTGAACACCGCCATCAGCGCGGCGAGCTGCCACAGCACGGTGCCCTGGTACGCGAACATCGCCAGCGCCCCGGCGTTGGTGCACACGTTCACGATCTTGGCCGTGGCGGAGGCGGTCACCAGGTCCAGGTGCAGCACGGCCGTCAGCGCCAGCACCAGGAACGTGCCGGTGCCGGGGCCGAAGAGGCCGTCGTAGAACCCGATGCCCCCGCCGACGACCACCACGGCCGTGACCACCCGGGCCCGGGTCACCGGCGCCCGGTCCGCGCCGCCCGCCCCGGTGCCGAAGGACGGCCGCAGCATCACGAACGCCGCCACCCCCACCAGCACGACCATGATCACCGGCCGCAGGACGTCGCTGCTGATGCCCGCCGCGAAGAAGGCGCCGGCCATCGACCCGGCCAGCGCCGCCAGCCCGATCCGCACCGCCGTGCGCACCTGGACCGGCGCCCTGCGCACATAGGTCACGGCCGCGCCGGTCGTCCCCACGATGGCCACCGCCTTGTTGGTGCCGAGGACATGGGCGGCCGTCACCTGGGGCAGGCCGAGCAGCAGCGCGGGCAGCAGGAGCAGTCCGCCACCGCCCACCACGGCGTCGATCCAGCCGGCGACGAGCGCGGCGGCACAGAGGAGGAGCAGGGTCGTCAGTGATATGTCGGGCACACCCGCGAGCCTATGGATCCGGTGGATGTGCCGTCCATGGAGTTCGGTGAGGCTTGAGGTGCCTCTGAGCTTCCGGCGGGCGAGCCGGGGCCGGTGAGCAGGCGGAGCGCCAGGCGCCGCTGGAGCGAGGTGACGCCCCTGACCGCCCAGGGCATCAGCAGCAGGAAGCCCACGCCGCCCAGCAGCGCGTGGAACGCCCACGCCCCCGCGAAGCTCGGCCCGCCCCACGCCCCGGCCGGGTCACCGGCCCGCAGCGGCCAGCCCAGGTTCATCGGCACCAGCGACCAGCCGTAGAGGGTGACGAGGGCGGCCACCACGTTCGGCGGGGTGGCCAGCAGCGCGTACAGCACCAGCCGCCGGGCGGGCGGGCGCCCCAGGTCGAGCCCGAGCGTCCGCCGGGCGAGCAGGTGCGGCACGCCCAGCGCGCCGGCGGGCAGCGCCAGCAGGGCGTGGGCGGTCCGCCGCCACGTCGGGGCGCGGAACGGCTCGGCGAGCACGCGGGTCACGGTGTTCATGGCTCAAGGCTCCCGGACGGCACGCGCGCCGGCCATGGTGCTACCCGGAGCATCCACGCTCCGGCCCGCCCCCGGGTCACCCCCGGGCCAGGCCCGCCGCACCCGGGCCCGCCCCCGGATCCACCCCCGGCCGGGCCCGCCGCACCTGGATGCACCCCCTGCCGGGCGTCCCCGCCCGGCCGGCCGGGCCGCCGCCGCCCAGGGACCCCGTCCGTCCTCACCGGCCGCCGGGTGCCGCGCTGAGGGCGGCTTTCCGCGGGCGAAACAACCGGGATGCGGCCGGGTAACACCGCCGACGCACGCTGGCGGGCATGAGTTCACGGATCGTGGTGGTCGGAGGCGGCACGGCGGGCGCGCGGCTCGCCGAGCGGCTGCCCGTCACCCTGCTCGGCGAGGAGCCGCACGCCCCGTACAACCGGGTGCTGCTGGCGGACGTCCTCGCCGGGCGGTACGGGCCCGAGGTGATCGCCCTGCCGGCCGCGCACCCGGACGGCACCCGCCACCGGGCGCGGGTGACCGCCGTCGACCGTGCCGCCCGGGTGGTGCGGTGCGCGGACGGCGCGGCCTTCGCGTACGACCGGCTGGTCCTGGCCACCGGGTCCAACCCGGTGCTGCCGCCGCTGCGCGGCCTGCGCGGCGGGCGGCTGCCCGCCGGGGTGCACGCCTTCCGGACGCTGGACGACTGCCTGGCGCTGGACGCGCTGGTGGGCACCGGGGTGCGGGTGGTGGTGATCGGCGGCGGCCTGCTGGGTGTGTCGGCGGCCCGCGCGCTGGCCGCCCGGGGCGCCGACGTGGTGCTGGCCCAGCAGGGCGAGCACCTGATGGAGCGCCAGCTCGACGCGGGCGCGGCGGCGGTGCTCCGCCGCCACCTGGAGGCGGATCTCGGCGTGGAGGTCCACACCGAGTGCCGGGTCCGCGGGCTGCGCTGCGCGGGCGGGGCCGTCGAGGCGGTCGAGTTCGCCGACGGCTTCGTCCTGGACGCCGGTGTCGTCGTCCTGGCCTGCGGGGTGCGCCCGCGCGTGGGACTGGCAGCCGAGGCGGGCCTCGACGTCCGCCGCGGGATCGTCGTGGACGACCGCTTGCGCACCTCCGACCCGTACATCCACGCCGTCGGCGACTGCGCCGAGCACGACGGCCGGCTCTACGGTCTGGCCGGCGCCGCGCTGGAGCAGGCCGACGCCCTGGTGGACGTCCTGCGGCACGGCACCGGCGGCTACCGCGGCACGCGCGCGTTGACCCGGCTCAGCACGGGCGCGCTCGAACTGGCCGCGTTCGGCGAGGCGACGCCGCTGCCGGGCGACGACACCGTACGGCTGGCGGACGCCACGAGCGGGGCGTACCGCAAGGTCGTCGTCCGCGGCGACCGGCTCGTCGGCGGCGTCCTGCTCGGCGACCTCGGCGCGGTCGGGGCGCTGGCCCGGGCCTGGGAGGGCGACGAGGCCCTGCCCGAGGCGCCCCTGCTCCACCTGCTCACCCACGACGGAGGCTTCTGACATGGCCCACCTGCCCACCATCGTCCTCGTCGGCCACGGCATGGTCGGCCAGCGCTTTCTGGAGGCCCTCGCCGAGCGCGGGGTCACCGGACGGGCGCGGGTCGTCGTGTTCTGCGAGGAACCCCGCCCGGCGTACGACCGCGTCCGGCTGACCTCGTACTTCGACGGCCGGACGCCCGGCGAACTGGCCATGGCCGACACGGAGTTCATGGCGCGCCACGGCATCGAGCTGCACCTCGGCGACCCGGTGGAGGCGATCGACCGCGAGGCGCGGACGGTCGTCTCGCGGGCCGGCCGGGTGACCGGGTACGACACCTTGGTCCTGGCGACCGGTTCGTACCCCTTCGTCCCGCCGGTACCGGGCAAGGACGCGACGGGCTGCTTCGTCTACCGGACGATCGACGACGTCCTCGCCATCGAGGAGTACGCGCGGACGGCGAGGACCGGCGCGGTGGTCGGCGGCGGGCTGCTCGGGCTGGAGGCGGCGGGCGCGCTCAAGGGCCTGGGGCTGCGGACGCACATCGTGGAGTTCGCGCCGCGCCTGATGCCGGTGCAGGTCGACGAGGGCGGCGGCGCGGCGCTGCTGCGCACCATCGAGGACATGGGCCTCGTGGTGCACACCGGCACCGGCACCCAGGAGGTCCTCACCGAGAACGGCTCGGTGACCGGTATGGCCCTGTCGGACGGGTCCGTGCTCGACACCGACATGGTGGTCTTCTCGGCGGGGGTGCGGCCCCGGGACCAGCTCGCCCGGGACTGCGGCCTGGAGACCGGCGAGCGGGGCGGCGTCCGGGTCGACGAGCGGTGCCGGACGTCCGACCCGGCGGTGTACGCGATCGGCGAGTGCGCCCTCGCCGCGGACGGCCGGGTCTACGGGCTGGTCGCGCCCGGGTACGAGATGGCGCTGACGGCCGCCGCCGCGATCGCGGACGAGGAGGCGGCCGGCTTCACGGGTGCCGACATGTCGACCAAGCTGAAGCTGCTGGGCGTGGACGTGGCGTCCTTCGGCGACGCGCACGGCGCGGCCGAGGGCTGCCTGGACGTGGTGTACGCGGACTCCCGCTCGGGCGTCTACAAGAAGCTGGTCGTCTCCCCCGACGGCGTACTGCTGGGCGGGGTGCTCGTCGGCGACGCCGAGTCGTACGGCATGCTCCGCCCGATGACCGGTACGAAGCCGCCCGTGGCGCCCGAGCGGCTGGTGCTGCCGGCGGGCGCCGGGGCGCCGGTGGCGCTGGGGCCGCAGGCGCTGCCCGACGACGCGGTCGTCTGCTCCTGCCACAACGTCACCAAGGGCGCCATCTGCGCGTGCTCGTCGCTGCCCGAGGTCAAGAAGTGCACCAAGGCCGGGACCGGCTGCGGCGGTTGCGTGCAGGTGATCCAGCAGCTGCTGCCCGAGCCCGCCGAGACCGGGATGTGCGGCTGCTTCCCGCACACCCGGAGCGAGCTGTACGAGATTGTCCGGACGCTGCGCCTCACCTCGTACGCCGAACTGCTCGACTCGCACGGGCGCGAGGAGGCGCGCGGCGGGGAGGGCTGCGAGATCTGCAAGCCGGCCGTGGCGTCGATCCTGGCCGGCCTGACCAACGCGTACATCCTCGACGGCGAGCGGGCCGCCCTCCAGGACACCAACGACCACTTCCTGGCCAACATGCAGCGCAACGGCTCGTACTCGGTCGTGCCGCGCATCCCCGGCGGGGAGATCACCCCGGAGAAGCTCATCGTGATCGGCGAGGTGGCCCGGGACTTCGGCCTCTACACCAAGATCACGGGCGGGCAGCGGATCGACCTGTTCGGCGCCCGGGTGGACCAGCTGCCGGCCGTCTGGGCGCGGCTGGTGGACGCGGGTTTCGAGTCGGGGCACGCCTACGGCAAGTCGCTGCGGACGGTGAAGTCCTGCGTGGGGCAGACCTGGTGCCGCTACGGCGTGCAGGACTCGGTGCGGATGGCGATCGACCTGGAGCTGCGCTACCGGGGCCTGCGCGCCCCGCACAAGCTGAAGTCGGCCGTCTCCGGCTGCACGCGCGAGTGCGCCGAGGCCCAGTCGAAGGACTTCGGCGTGATCGCCACGGCCAACGGCTGGAACCTGTACGTCGGCGGCAACGGCGGCGCCACCCCGCGCCACGCGGACCTGCTGGCCCAGGACCTGTCGGACACGGAGCTGATCCGCCTGATCGACCGGTTCCTGATGTTCTACATCCGTACCGCCGACCGGCTGGAGCGCACGGCGGCCTGGCTGGAGCGGCTGGACGGCGGGCTGGAGCACCTGCGGGACGTGGTCGTGCACGACTCGCTGGGGCTGTGCGACGAGCTGGAGGCGCTGATGGCCGCGCACGTGGCGACCTACCGCGACGAGTGGGCCGAGACCCTGGACGACCCCGAGCGGCTGCGCCGGTTCGTGTCGTTCGTGAACGCGCCGGACGCGCCGGACCCCTCGGTGCGGTTCGTGCCGGAGCGCGGCCAGATCAAGCCGGACCTGACGGTCCTGACCCTGGAACCCCCGGCCCGTGCGGCCTCGCTGGAAGGAGCCACCTCCCGATGATGCTCGAACTCTCCCCCGCCGCCGGCGAGTGGCTGCCGGTCTGCGAGGACTCCGCGCTGACGCCCGGGCGCGGGATGGCGGCCCTGCTGCCGGACGGGCGGCAGGTGGCGCTCTTCCGGGACCGGACGGGGCGGGCGTACGCGATCGGCAACCGGGACCCCTTCACCGGGGCGCAGGTCCTCGCGCGCGGCCTGGTCGGCTCGGCGGGCGGGCGGCCCTTCGTGGCGTCGCCGCTGCTCAAGCAGCGGTTCGACCTGGCGACCGGCCGGTGCCTGGACGACGAGGAGGTGGCGGTGGAGGTCTTCCCGGTACGGGCGCGGGCCCTCGCCCCCGTAGCTTCTTGACCGACCGTTCCAGAATGATCTAGGGTCCTGACCGTGGCCAGGACCAAGGAATTCGATCCGGACGCCGCGCTCCAGGCAGCGCTCGAGCTGTTCTGGGAGCGCGGCTACGAGGCGACGTCGATGGCGGACCTCACCGAGCGCCTCGGCATCGGCCGCGCCAGCATCTACGCGACCTTCGGCAACAAGCACGACCTGTACCTGAAGGCGATGGACCGGTACGCCGAGGCGCGCGAGCCGGGCCTGGTGGAGGAGCTGTCGCAGCCGGGCCCCGCCCTGCCGGCCGTCCGCGCGGTGGTGCGCCGGTTCGCCGCCGAGGCCGCCAGTGACGAGGAGCGCCGCACCGGCTGCTTCTTCACCAACACGGCGGCCGAACTGGCCCCGCACGACCGGGCCGCCACCCGCCGGGTGGAGATCGGCTGGGAGCACATCGAGACCGCGCTGCACTCGGCGCTGGTCCGGGCGCGGGCCGGGGGCGAGCTCCCGGCGGACCGCGACCCCCGGGCGCTGGCGCGGATGCTGCTGGTCCTGATGCAGGGGCTGCGGGTGGTGGGCAAGGCGTCCGGCGACCCCGCGCGCGTGCGGGACGCCGCCGAGCAGGCGCTGACCCTGCTGGACTGATCCGGAGCGAGAACGGGCGCCCGAGCCGGGCGCCCTTCCTTACGGCCCTATTTTGGAACGTTCAGTCAAGAATTCCGGTCGGCAACAGCACCGGACCAGCTCTGTCTTCGAGGGGGACCCCATGTCCGCACGCTTCACCGGCACCACCGCTCTCGTCACCGGCGCCGGCACCGGCCTCGGCCGCGCCGTGGCGCTGGCCCTCGCCGCCGAGGGCGCCTCGGTCGCCGTCGCCGGGCGCACCGCGGCCACCCTGGACGAGACCGTGGCCCTGATCGAGAAGGACGGCGGCACGGCGGCGGCCTTCACCGCCGACGTCAGCCGCGCCGAGGACGTGCGCGCCCTGGTGGAGCGGACCGCGGACCGCTTCGGCGGGCTGGACGTCGCCGTCAACAACGCCGCCGTGCTGCGCGGGGGCGGCACCGCCGTGGGCGACCTGGACCCCGGCGACTGGCGGTCCATGCTGGACATCAACGTCACCGGGGTGCTGTACGCGCTCCAGGCGGAGATCGCGTACATGCGGGACCACGGCGGCGGCGCCATCGTGAACATGGGCTCCAACCTGGGCGCCCACCTCCGCCTGCCCGGCACCGGCGGCTACGCGGTCACCAAGGCCGCCGTGGCCGCGCTGACCCGGGCCGCCGCGCTGGACCACATCGGCGAGGGCGTCCGGATCAACGCGGTGAGCCCCGGGGCGTCGGAGGCCCCGATGTCGCTGCTGCCCGGCGAGACGCACGAGGAGCGCGCCGCCCGGTTCACCACACCGCTGGGCCGGATCACCACGGCCGATGAGGTCGCCGCCGCGGTGCTCTATCTGGCCTCGCCGGCCGCGGGGTCGGCCGTGGGCGTCGACCTGGTGGTGGACGGCGGGGTCACCGCCTGACGGCCCGGCACGCCGCCGGGCCGTGCCCCTGCTCCGTCGGGGGAGCGCGGGGTCACGGCCCGGGCGTCGCGCGGCCGCTCAGCCCTCGATCGCCTTCGGGTCCATCCACATGACCTCCCACAGGTGGTGGTCCGGGTCCTGGAAGGAGCGGCCGTACATCGTGCCGTAGTCCTGGGGGTCGTTGGCCGGGGAGCCGCCGGACGCCAGCGCGGCGTCGCAGAGCTGGTCCACCCGGTCCCGGCTGTCGGCGCTGAGCGCGAAGATCGCCTCGGTGGTGCGGGAGGCGTCCGCGATCTCCTTCTTGGTGAAGTCCTTGAAGCGCGGCTCGGTCAGCAGCATCACGAAGATGGTGTCGCTGAGCACCAGGCAGGCGGTCTTGTCGTCGCTGAACTGCTCGTTGAAGGAGTAGCCGAGCTTGCTCCAGAAGGTCTTCGACGTCTGGAGGTCCTTCACCGGCAGGTTCACGAAGATCATCTGGGGCATGTCGTCGTCTCTTCTCTCGTCTGACGCCGTCGTCGTGGCGACGGGGTCGTGGTGATGGCGTCGTGGTGATGGCGGCACGTCGTGCGGCGCTTTCGAGGGGGTAGACCGGGGGGTCCGGCGAAACTCATCGCTTCCCGGAGCCTCCCGGCAAGATTTTTCGCCCCGGTCCGGCGGTCCGCCACCCCGGTCGCCCGGTCGGCGGGCCGCCGCCGCTTCCGCTTCACCGGTTGTTGATGCACTGTCAACTCGGGACTTCTAGGTTCCGGAAGCGCGCGACCCCGCCGCCCGACCGGTGCGGCGGGAGGGTCACACACTCTGGAGTGACAAGTGGAACGTCGCAGTTTCCTGCGCGGAGCGGTCATGGGCGGCACGGTCGCGGCCTTCGGCGGCACCCTGATGCAGGGTGCGGCCTACGCGGCGCCCGCACAGCCCGGGCCCGGGCCGTACGGGGCCCTCGGCGCGGCGGACGCCAACGGCATCCAGTTGCCGAGCGGCTTCACCAGCCGGGTGATCGCCCGCTCCGGCCAGAAGGTCGCGGGGACCTCGTACACCTGGCACCCCGCGCCCGACGGCGGTGCCTGCTACCCGGACGGGAGCGGCTGGATCTACGTCTCCAACTCGGAGGTCGACCCGAGCGGCGGGGCGGGCGCGGTGCGGTTCTCCGCCACGGGCGCCGTCACCGGCGCGTACCGCATCCTGTCGGGCACCCGGCAGAACTGCGCGGGCGGCAAGACCCCGTGGAACACCTGGCTCTCCTGCGAGGAGGTCAGCCGGGGGTACGTGTACGAGACCGACCCGTACGGCGTGAAGGCGGCCGTGCGCCGCGACGCCATGGGGCGCTTCAAGCACGAGGCCGCCGCGGCCGACCCGGTGCGCAAGGTGGTGTACCTGACCGAGGACGAGTCCAGCGGCTGCCTGTACCGCTTCGTCCCGGCGACCTGGGGCGACCTGTCCTCCGGCACCCTCCAGGTGCTGAAGGCCGGCACGGCCGCCTCGGGCACCTTCACCTGGGCCACCGTCCCGGACCCGGACGGCTCCCCCACGTACACCCGCGACCAGGTCTCCGGCGCCAAGCGGTTCAACGGCGGCGAGGGCTGCCACTACGCCAACGACACCGTCTGGTTCACCACCAAGGGCGACAACCGCCTGTGGCAGCTCAACCTGGCGAACAACACCTACGAGCTGGCCTACGACGACTCCCTGGTCTCCGGCGGCGGGGCGCCGCTGACCGGGGTGGACAACGTCACCGGCTCGTCCTCCGGCGACCTGTTCGTCGCGGAGGACGGCGGCAACATGGAGATCTGCGTCATCACCCCGGACGACGTGGTGGCCCCGTTCCTGCGGATCGGCGGCCAGTCCGGCTCCGAGATCTGCGGCCCGGCCTTCTCGCCGGACGGCCGCCGGCTGTACTTCTCCAGCCAGCGCGGCACGTCCGGCAGCTCCTCCGGCGGGATCACCTACGAGGTGACCGGACCGTTCCGCGTGTAGCGCCGCCGCTGCGGCTGCCGTCCGGGCTGGGCGCCCCCTCCGTGCAGGAGGGCGGCGCCCAGTGGCGTGAGGGTGTGCAGCACGGAGCTGCCCTGGCGGAGGGTGACCACCAGGCCCGCGTCGCGCAGCACGCCCGCGTGCTGGCTGGCCGAGGCGAGCGAGACGCCCGCGCGGCGGGCCAGCTCGCTGGTCGTACCGCCGTGGCCTATGGCCCTGAGCACGGCGCACCGGGTGTGCCCGACGAGCCGGCCCAGCGGTGAGGACCCCGGCTCGCAGACCCCGGGCGCCGGGGCGTCGGTGTGCGCGACCGGGTACACCAGCACGGGCGGCAGCGCGGGGTCGCGGAGCACGACGGGGGTGCCCCGGCAGAAGTACGAGGGCTGGAGCAGCAGGCCCCGCCCCTCCAGGTGCAGCTCCCGGTCGACCGGGTAGTCCGCCTCCAGCACGGGTGACCGCCAGCGCAGCACCGGCGGCAGGGAGGCCAGCAGTTCGTCGGCCCCGCCGTCGAGGAGGGCCCGCCCGCGCACCGCCCGGTCGGCCTCCACCCGGGCCTCGATGTGCGTCCAGTAGGGCTCGATGGCCGCCCGGTGGTAGCCGCGCAGGGCGCCGACGAGCCGCCCGAAGGGCTCCTCGCGGCCCTCCGCGAGGTCCCGCGCCCAGCCGGGCAGCGGGACGCCACCGGGGCGGGAGGCGGCCAGCAGGGACAGCTCCGCGTGGATCCGGGCGGCCGGGGTGGCCCGTACCGCCTCCAGGCCCGCGTCGAGCCCGTCGAGGCCCTGGGCCGGGGTCAGGAAATCCGGGAAATAGCCGCGCGTCGGCACCAGCGCGCCCAGCAGCCTCGTTTCGCCGTTCAGCCGGGCCCGGGATTCCGAGCGCCACGCGCCGTAGACCGGCGCCCCGCGCCGGTCGCGCAACCTGTGAAAGCTCAGAATCGTTTCCCACAGGGCGTCCGGCCGAGCGGCCGTCCGGACCGCCGCCAGGTCGTCCCCGGTGAAATGAATACGCAGCACTGAACCCACCCCTGTTGCATCCGCAATCACCCCCCGCCAATGAGTATGCACGCCATCACAGGCCGTCACCACGGCATTTCAGCCACACTTGAAACGCATCGCGGACACCGGGGGTGAACCGAAAAGCTGTACGCCGTCGGGCAGGAAACCTTCAGGACCGAGGTGACGTGACGAAGACCGTGGGGGGCTTCTCGCGTCCGGCGGCGGACCTGAAAGGTTGCGGCTCTCCCGCCCGGCAGGGGTAATGGGGCGCGGTCGGCGGGTGGGGATCCGGTGGCCGCGCTCCGCCCGTTCTTTGCGGGCCGAATGGGCCGATTCGACCGGCCAATGGCCTCTGCATTGACCCGGGACAAACGTCCGGTGTTCAACAGCCGCCAATTCAACCGGTGCCCCCGGAATGCGACAGGAACTTACAATTCCGCCCGCCCGACGGCCCCGCCCGACGGCCCCGCCCGAGCGCCGTACAGACGGCCCCGCCCCCGGCCGGCGCTCACCGGCCCCCGCAGCCCCGCCGCCTGTCCCCCGCCTCCACGCGCACGACGGGGCGGGCACCTCCGCACAAGGTGTCCGCCCCGTCTCTCTTGCGGACCGGAGCCGCCGCCGATCGGTGAGGGTCGGGGACCAGCGACGGCTCCGGTGTCTGTGGGGGTCGCTCAGCGGCTGTCGCTGCCGCTGGACGCCGCCGCCGCGCGGCCCGCCTCCAGGCGCGCCACCGGGATGCGGAACGGCGAGCAGGAGACGTAGTCCAGGCCCACCTCGTGGAAGAAGTGCACCGACTCCGGGTCGCCGCCGTGCTCGCCGCAGACGCCGAGCTTGATGTCCGGGCGGGTGGCCCGGCCGGCCTGGACCGCGCTGCGCACCAGCGCGCCGACGCCGTCCTTGTCGATGGTCTCGAACGGGCTGACGCCGAAGATGCCCTTCTCCAGGTACGCGGTGAAGAAGCTGGCCTCCACGTCGTCCCGGGAGAAGCCCCACACCGTCTGGGTGAGGTCGTTGGTGCCGAAGGAGAAGAACTCGGCGCACTCGGCGATCTGCCCGGCGGTCACCGCCGCGCGCGGCAGCTCGATCATCGTGCCCAGCGCCAGCTTCAGCTCGACGCCGGTGCGCGCCTGCACCTCGGCGATGACCTGCTCGGCCTCCTCGCGGACCAGCTCCAGCTCCTGGACGGTGCCCACGAGCGGGATCATGATCTCGGCGCGCGGGTCGCCCTTGGCGTCGATCCGCTGGGCGGCGGCCTCGGCGATGGCCCGCACCTGCATGGTGAACAGGCCGGGGATGACCAGGCCGAGGCGTACGCCGCGCAGGCCCAGCATCGGGTTCTGCTCGTGCAGGCGGTGCACGGCCTGGAGGAGCCGCAGCTCGTTCTCGTGGGGCTCCTTGCGGGCCTCGGCGAGCGCGACGCGGACCGACAGCTCGGTGATGTCGGGCAGGAACTCGTGCAGCGGCGGGTCCAGCAGGCGGACCGTCACCGGCAGGCCGTCCATCGCCTCGAACAGCTCGACGAAGTCGTCCTTCTGGAGCGGCAGGAGCGCCTTGAGGGCCTCGTCGCGCTCGGCGTCGGTGTCGGCGAGGATGAGGCGCTCGACGTACTGGCGGCGGTCGCCCAGGAACATGTGCTCGGTGCGGCACAGGCCGATGCCCTGCGCCCCGAAGCGGCGCGCCCGCGAGGCGTCCTCGGCGTTGTCGGCGTTGGCCCGTACGCGCAGCCGGCGTACCCGGTCCGCGTACGCCATGATCCGGTGGACGGCCTGGACGAGCTCGTCGGCGTCGTCGGCGCCCGCGTGCATCCGCCCCTCGAAGTACTCGACGACCGGGGACGGCACGACCGGGACCTCGCCGAGGTACACCTTGCCGGTGGAGCCGTCGATGGAGACGACGTCGCCCTCCTCGACGATGTGCCCGCCGGGCACGGTCATCCGGCGGCGCTTGGTGTCGACCTCCAGCTCCTCCGCGCCGCAGACACAGGTCTTGCCCATGCCGCGCGCCACGACGGCCGCGTGGGAGGTCTTGCCGCCGCGCGAGGTGAGGATGCCCTCGGCGGCGATCATGCCGTCCAGGTCGTCGGGGTTGGTCTCCCGGCGGATCAGGATGACCTTCTCGCCCGAGCGGGACCACTTGACGGCGGTGTACGAGTCGAAGACGGCCTTGCCGACGGCGGCGCCGGGCGAGGCGGCGATGCCCCGGCCGACCTGCTCCACCCTGGCCTTCTCGTCGAAGCGCGGGAACATCAGCTGGGCGAGCTGGGCGCCGTTGACGCGCTGGAGCGCCTCGGCCTCGTCGATGAGTCCCTGGTCGACGAGCTGGGTGGCGATGCGGAAGGCGGCACCGGCGGTGCGCTTGCCGACACGGGTCTGGAGCATCCAGAGCTGGCCGCGCTCGATGGTGAACTCGATGTCGCAGAGATCCTTGTAGTGGTTCTCCAGCGTCTCCATGATCCGCATCAGCTCGTCGTACGACGTCTTGTCGATCGACTCGAGGTCGGCGAGCGGCACGGTGTTGCGGATGCCGGCGACGACGTCCTCGCCCTGCGCGTTCTGGAGGTAGTCGCCGTAGACGCCCTGGTGGCCGGAGGCGGGGTCGCGGGTGAAGGCGACACCGGTGCCGGAGTCCGGGCCGAGGTTGCCGAAGACCATGGAGCAGACGTTGACGGCGGTGCCCAGGTCGTGCGGGATGCGCTCCTGGCGGCGGTAGAGCTTGGCGCGCTCGCCGTTCCAGGAGTCGAAGACGGCCTTGATGGCCAGGTCCATCTGCTCGCGCGGGTCCTGGGGGAACTCGCGGCCGGCCTCGGCCTTGACGATCTTCTTGAACTGCTGGACGAGCTTCTTCAGGTCGCCGGCGTCGAGGTCGGTGTCGACGGTGACCTTCTTGGCGGCCTTGGCCTCTTCGAGGGCGTCCTCGAACAGCTCGCCGTCGACGCCGAGGACGGTCTTGCCGAACATCTGGATGAGGCGGCGGTAGGAGTCCCAGGCGAACCGCTCGTCGCCGGCCTGCTTGGCCAGGCCCTCCACGGACGTGTCGGAGAGTCCGATGTTGAGGACGGTGTCCATCATGCCGGGCATGGAGAACTTGGCGCCGGAGCGTACGGAGACCAGAAGCGGGTCGTCGGCCTGGCCGAGCTTCTTGCCCATCTTCCGCTCGAGGCCGTCGAGGTGTGCGGTGACCTCGTCGCGGAGGGCCACCGGCTCGTCCCCGCTGTCGAGGTAGACCTTGCACGCCTCGGTGGTGATGGTGAAGCCGGGAGGCACCGGGAGACCCAGGTTGGTCATCTCGGCGAGGTTGGCACCCTTACCGCCGAGCAGGTCCTTCAGGTCCTTGTTGCCCTCGGTGAAGTCGTACACGAACTTCTGATCTTTGTTTTCCGACACGGGTCTCGACTCCTCGAGGACTCGGTGGCTGCCCTGACGGCGAGGAACATACCCAGATCGAAGGCGTCCCGGTACGTACGCCTACCCGTCATACGGCCTTAACCACCCGTCCGCCACCAGATCGAAAGTGACCGCGCGGTAGGTTTCCGGGCACGCCCCCTTCAGCCTCCGAATGACGTTTGACTCAAAGCTGGGAGTATTCGCTCATGTGAGCGCTGAGCGGGACGCTTGAGTTCAAGAGTTGAACACAAATCGGGTGGCACTCAGTGCCACGCTTCGGAAAATGCAGTCGCCGTTTTCGCGCTCATTTGAGCGCAACCCTTATCAGGGGTGGCGAGAATCACGCCGTCCCGGAGCCGCCCGTTCCACGATCCGGACCGCCCGTCTCCCCTGGTGAGGGGCCCGGAAACGGCCTCGGGCCCACCCGGTCGACGGGTGGGCCCGAGGGGAGCGGCGAGGTCCGGCGCTCACCCGCCGGAGGTGTCCAGCTCGGCATCCGCGCTGACGGCGGAGCAGTCGTAGGGATCCTTGAGCCAGCCGTCCGGCAGCACCACCCGGTTGTTTCCGGACGTCCGCCCGCGCGGGCCGTCCGCACCGGCCGGCCACGCCTGCTCCAGGTCCAGCTCGCTCAACTGAGCGCGCAGCGCGTCCAGCGACGAGGTGACCGCCAGCCGCTTGCGCATCTCCGAACCGACCGCGAAGCCCTTCAGGTACCAGGCCACATGCTTACGGAAGTCGATGACGCCCCGCGCCTCGTCGCCGATCCACTCGCCCAGGAGCGTCGCATGCCGCACCATCACGTCGGCGACCTCGCGCAGGGTGGGCGTCGCCGGTCCGCCGGTGCCCTCGAACGCGGCCACCAGGTCGCCGAAGAGCCACGGGCGGCCCAGGCAGCCGCGCCCCACGACCACGCCGTCGCAGCCGGTCTCGCGCATCATCCGCAGCGCGTCGTCGGCCGACCAGATGTCGCCGTTGCCGAGGACCGGGATCTCCGGGACGTGCTCCTTCAGCCGGGCGATGGCGTCCCAGTCGGCCGTGCCGCCGTAGTGCTGGGCGGCGGTGCGGCCGTGCAGGGCGATGGCGGTCACGCCCTCCTCGACGGCGATGCGCCCGGCGTCCAGGAAGGTGATGTGGTCGTCGTCGATGCCCTTGCGCATCTTCATGGTGACCGGCAGGTCCCCCGCGTTGGAGACCGCCTCGTTGAGGATGGCCCGCAGCAGCGGCCGCTTGTACGGCAGGGCGGAGCCGCCGCCCTTGCGGGTCACCTTGGGCACCGGGCAGCCGAAGTTCAGGTCGATGTGGTCGGCCAGGTCCTCGTCCACGATCATGCGGACGGCCTTGCCGACCGTCACCGGGTCGACCCCGTAGAGCTGGATCGAGCGGGGCGTCTCCGTGGCGTCGAAGTGGATGAGCTGCATCGTCTTCTCGTTGCGCTCCACCAGCGCCCGCGTCGTGATCATCTCGCTCACGAACAGGCCCTTGCCGCCGCTGAACTCGCGGCAGAGGGTGCGGAAGGGGGCGTTGGTGATGCCGGCCATCGGCGCGAGCACCACCGGAGGCCGCACGGTGTGCGGACCGATGGCGAGAGGACTGAACGCGGTCATGCCCCCCATTGTCACCCAGCCCGCGACCCGCCCGGCCGGGGGATCGTTAGTTAGGCGTACTTTGGACATATGCCCGAGCTGTCCCACCGCCGCCGGCTGCTGGTCCTGGCCATCTGCTGCATGAGCCTGCTGATCGTCAGCCTCGACAACACCGTCCTCAATGTCGCCCTGCCCTCCCTGCGCGAGGACCTGGGCGCCGATGTGGCCGGAATGCAGTGGGTCGTCGACGCCTACACCCTGGTCCTCGCGTCCCTGCTGATGCTGGCCGGCTCCACCGCCGACCGGATCGGCCGCCGCAGGGTCTTCACGGCCGGGCTCGTCCTCTTCACCCTCGGCTCGGCGCTCTGCTCCCTCGCCCCCGGCCTCGGCTGGCTCGTCGCCTTCCGCGCGGTGCAGGCCGTGGGCGGCTCGATGCTCAACCCGGTCGCCATGTCGATCATCACCAACACCTTCACCGAGCCACGCGCGCGTGCCCGCGCCATCGGCGTCTGGGGCGGTGTCGTCGGCATCTCCATGGCGGCCGGACCACTGGTCGGCGGGGTGCTCACCGACGCGGTGGGCTGGCGCTCCATCTTCTGGATCAACATCCCGGTGGGGCTGCTCGCCCTCTTCCTCACCCTCCGGTACGTCCCCGAGTCCCGCGCGCCCCGCCCGCGCCGGGTGGACCCGGTGGGCCAGCTCCTCGTCGTCGTCCTCCTCGGCTCCCTGACGTACGCGATCATCGAGGCGCCCGTCGCGGGTTGGTCCTCGCCGCTGATCCTGGGCTTCGCGGGGGCGGCGGCGCTCGCCCTGGCCGGGCTGCTGCTGTACGAGCCGAGGCGCGCCGACCCGCTGATCGACCTGCGCTTCTTCCGCAGCGCCCCGTTCAGCGGCGCCACGGTGATCGCGGTGTGCTCGTTCGCGGCGCTGGGCGGCTTCCTCTTCGTCAACACCCTGTACCTCCAGGACGTCCGCGGGATGACCGCGCTGGGCGCCGGGCTGTACATGCTGCCGATGGCGGCGCTCACCTTTGTCTGCGCGCCCCTGTCCGGGCGGCTCGTCGGCAGCCGGGGGCCGCGCCTCCCGCTGCTGGTGGCCGGCGCGACGATGACGGCGGCGGGGGTGCTGTTCGCGGCGTTCGAGGCGGAGACGTCCACGCCGCTGCTGTTCACCGGGTACGTGCTGTTCGGCCTGGGCTTCGGGATGGTGAACGCCCCCATCACCAACACGGCCGTTTCCGGGATGCCCCGCGCCCAGGCGGGCGTCGCCGCCGCCGTGGCGTCCACCAGCCGGCAGATCGGCCAGACGCTGGGCGTCGCGGTGATCGGCGCGGTGCTGGCGGCCGGTGTCGCGCCCGGTACGCACACGGCCGGGTTCGTGGCCGCGAGCCGCCCGGCCTGGTGGGTGATCGCCGGGTGCGGCCTGGCGGTCCTGCTGGTCGGCGCGGCGACCAGCGGCGCGTGGGCGCGGGGCACCGCGGAGCGCACGGCCCGCCGCCTGGAGCCGCAGGGCCCCGGCGCGGGGGCGTAGGAGCGGGCGGAACGGAACGGGACGGGGCGGGGCCCTCCGGTGGGGAGGACCCCGCCCGTGGGGTCAGTCCTGCGCCTCGGCGCCCTGGGCGCGCTCGCGCATCTTGCGCAGCAGGTCCTGCTTCTGGTCGGCGGACGCCCTGCGGTCGGCGGCGCGCGCCGGGGCGGAGCCCTGCTGATCGGCGCGGGACAGCTTCCTGCGCTGTCCGCCGACGCCGAGAAGGTTGTTACGGCCCTTGGCCATGGGTTCTCCCTGAAGGTGAGACGTGTCGGTGTGGGCGGGTGGGGGCGGGGGCTGCCCGCCGCACTCTCACTCGTAGATCGGAAGATGTGCCATGCGGCGACGCTATCCCGCGCGGGACAGGACGGCACCCGAATTTAGGGCGGCACACGAGGTGGTGCGGCGGGCGGAGCGCGACGAGCCCCCGGCTCCGTGCGGAACCGGGGGCTCGTCGCGCGTACGGCGGGAGCGTCAGCAGCCGAGGAGGCGGCTGCCCAGGTAGCCCTGGATCTGGTCCAGGGAGACGCGCTCCTGCTTCATGGTGTCGCGCTCGCGGACGGTGACCGCGTTGTCGTCGAGCGTGTCGAAGTCGACCGTGACGCAGAACGGCGTACCGATCTCGTCCTGGCGGCGGTAGCGGCGGCCGATGGCGCCCGCGTCGTCGAACTCGATGTTCCAGTTCTTGCGGAGGTCCGCGGCGAGGCCCTTCGCCTTGGGCGAGAGCTGCGCGTTGCGGGAGAGCGGGAGCACCGCGGCCTTGACCGGCGCGAGGCGCGGGTCGAGGCGCATGACGGTGCGCTTCTCCATCACGCCCTTGGCGTTGGGCGCCTCGTCCTCGTTGTACGCGTCGAGCAGGAACGCCAGCATCGTGCGGCCGACACCGGCCGCCGGCTCGATGACGTACGGCGTCCAGCGCTCCTGCGCCTCCTGGTCGAAGTACGACAGGTCGGTGCCGGACGCCTTGGAGTGCGCGTTGAGGTCGTAGTCGGTCCGGTTGGCGACGCCCTCCAGCTCGCCCCACTCGCTGCCGCCGAACTGGAAGCGGTACTCGATGTCGGCGGTGCGCTTGGAGTAGTGCGAGAGCTTCTCGGCCGGGTGCTCGTACCAGCGCATGTTCTCCTCACGGAGACCCAGGTCGCGGTACCAGTTCCAGCGCTGCTCCATCCAGTACTCGTGCCACTGCTCGTCCTCGCCCGGCTTGACGAAGAACTCCATCTCCATCTGCTCGAACTCGCGGGTGCGGAAGATGAAGTTGCCCGGGGTGATCTCGTTCCGGAACGACTTGCCCATCTGCGCGATGCCGAACGGCGGCTTCTTGCGGGAGGACTGCTGCACCTGCGCGAAGTTGGTGAAGATGCCCTGCGCGGTCTCGGGGCGCAGGTAGGCGACGGAGCCGGAGTCCTGGGTGGGGCCGAGGTGCGTCGAGAGCAGGCCGGAGAACTGCTTGGGCTCGGTGAAGGTGGCCTTGTTGCCGCAGTTGGGGCAGCTCAGGTCCTTGAGGCCGTTCTCGGGGAGGCGGCCGTGCTTCTCCTCGTACGCCTCCTCCAGGTGGTCCGCGCGGTAGCGCTTGTGGCAGGAGGTGCACTCGGTGAGCGGGTCGGTGAAGGTGGCGACGTGACCGGAGGCCTCCCAGACCTCGGTCGCCAGGATCACCGACGAGTCGAGACCGACGACGTCCTCGCGCGAGGTGACCATGTAACGCCACCACTGGCGCTTGATGTTCTCCTTGAGCTCGACACCCAGCGGACCGTAGTCCCAGGCGGCCCGCTGACCGCCGTAGATCTCGCTGCACGGGTAGACGAAGCCACGGCGCTTGCTCAGGTTGACGATCGTGTCGATCTTGTCGGCGGCCACTGTGCTCTCTTCATAACGACGATGGCGAACGGCGAATGCCTCAGGTTACCGGCGCTCGCACCCCTCCGATCAAATCGGTGGGCGGCCGGAGCCGCTTGCCCCGTTTGTTGACAATCGTTTCCACATTTGTTGAAAATGAATCCCATGAACGTACGCCGTCTGATACCCACCACCGCCCTCGCCGGAGCCGTGACCCTCGGCCTGGTCACCCTCTCCGCCTGCGGCGGTTCCTCCGGCTCCGCCGCGGCGGACGGGGGGAAGCTCGACGTGGTGGCGTCGTTCTATCCCATGCAGTACCTGGCCGAGCAGATCGGCGGCGACCACGTCTCCGTCACCACCCTCACCAAGCCCGGCGTCGAGCCGCACGACCTGGAGCTGAAGCCGAAGCAGATCGGCGAGCTCGGCGAAGCGGACTACATCCTCTACCTCAAGGGCATCCAGCCCGCCGTCGACGACGCCGTCGCCCAGGCCGGCGTGAAGAACACCGTCGACGCGGCCACCCTGACCACGCTGGAGAAGCACGGCACCTCCGCCGGTCACGAGCCGCACGACCACGGTCATGAGGAAGGCGCCCACGAGGAGGACGGTCACGAGCACGCCCACGAGGGCGAGGCCGGGGCCGACCCGCACGTCTGGCTCGACCCGGTGAAGTACGCCGAGGTCGCCAAGGGCGTCGGCGCCTCCCTGGAGAAGGCCGACCCCGACAACGCCGCCGCGTACCGGAAGAACACCGACGCGCTGGTGAAGAAGCTGACCGCGCTCGACACGAAGTTCGAGACCGGCCTGAAGAACTCCACCACCAGGACCTTCATCACCACCCACGCCGCCTTCGGCTACCTCGCCGAGCGCTACCACCTGGAGCAGGAGGGCATCAGCGGCGTCGACCCCGAGGCCGAGCCCAGCCCCGCCCGGATCAAGCAGCTCCAGGACACCGCCAAGAAGGACAAGGTGACCACCGTGTTCTTCGAGACCCTCGCCAGCGACAGGACCGCGAAGACCCTCGCCGAGGACACCGGCCTCAAGACGGACGTCCTCGACCCGCTGGAAGGCATCACCGACGCGTCCCGCGGCGACGACTACCTCCAGGTCATGGAGGCGAACCTCGCCGCGCTCCAGAAGGCCCTGGGCGCCAGGTGACCCGCGTCCCGCACCCCCGCAAGGGAGGCACCGCAGTGAGCAGCGAACCCGTCATATCCGTCCGCTCCGCCACCGCCTCGCTCGGCTCGCGCCCCGTGCTGCGCGGCATCGACCTCGCCGTCCACCGCGGCGAGGTCGTCGCCCTGCTCGGCGCGAACGGCTCGGGCAAGTCCACCGCCGTCCGCTCGGTCATCGGGCAGGTCCCGCTCACCGGCGGCTCCATCGGCCTGTTCGGCACGGAGCTGCGGCGCTTCCGCGACTGGGCGCGCGTCGGCTACGTGCCGCAGCGCACCACCGCCGCCAGCGGTGTGCCCGCCACCGTCCGCGAGGTCGTCGCCTCCGGCCGCCTCTCCCGTACGCGGCTGAAGTGGCCGTCCAAGGCGGACCGGGCGGCCGTGGAGCGGGCCATCGAGGTGGTGGGGCTCGCCGACCGCGCCAAGGACTCCGTCGCCGCCCTGTCCGGCGGCCAGCACCAGCGGGTGCTGATCGCCCGCGCGCTGGCCGCCGAGCCCGAGCTGCTGATCATGGACGAGCCGATGGCGGGCGTCGACCTGGCCAGCCAGGAGATCCTCGCCTCCACGCTGCGCGAGCAGGTGGCGGGTGGGGCGACCGTGCTGCTGGTGCTGCACGAGCTGGGCCCGCTGGAGCCGCTGATCGACCGCGCGGTCGTGCTGCGCGACGGCTGCGTGGTCCACGACGGCCCGCCCCCGGAGGCGGTCGGCCAGCACGCGCTGCCGGGCCACGACCACGTACACCCACACGCGGCCGACGAGCCGCTCCGCACGGGACTGCTGACCTGACATGGAAATCCTCCAGCTCGCCTTCATGCAGCGCGCGCTGCTCGCGGCCGTCCTGGTCGGCATCACCGCCCCGGCCGTCGGCATCTACCTGGTGCAGCGCCGCCAGGCCCTGATGGGCGACGGCATCGGGCACGTGGCGATGACCGGCGTCGGCCTCGGCTTCCTGATGTCCGCGAACCCGGTGTGGGTGGCCGCGGCGGTCTCCATCGCCGGCGCGGTCACCATGGAGCTGATCCGCGCGTACGGCCGCACCCACGGCGACATCGCGCTCGCGCTGCTCTTCTACGGCGGCATGGCCGGCGGCGTCATGCTGATCAACCTGTCGCCGACCGGCTCGACCGCCAACCTCAACTCGTACCTCTTCGGGTCCCTGTCCACGGTGTCCCAGGAGGACGTCGTCGCCATCTGCGCGCTGGCGGCCTTCGTGATCCTCGTCACGGTCGGACTGCGGCGGCAGCTGTTCGCCGTCAGCCAGGACGAGGAGTTCGCCCGGGTCACCGGCCTGCCGGTGCGGGCGCTGAACCTGCTGATCGCCGTCACCGCCGCGGTGACCGTCACCGTCGCCATGCGGGTGGTCGGGCTGCTGCTGGTCAGCGCGCTGATGGTGGTGCCGGTCGCGGCGGCGCAGCAGCTCACCCGGAGCTTCCGGGCGACCTTCGTGCTGGCCGTCCTCATCGGTACGGGCGTGACGCTCACCGGCACGGCGGCCTCCTACTACCAGGACGTGCCGCCCGGGGCGACGATCGTCCTGCTGGCCATCGCGCTGTTCGTGCTGCTCACCGCGCTGGCGGCGCCGCTGGCCCGGCGGCGCGCCCGCGCGGCGGGGCGGGCGCCGGAGGCGGCGGCGGACGCCTGTGACCTGGCCGTCACGGGCGGGTCCGGCGCGGCCGGGGACGGCGGCGGGGACGGCGTCCGGGCCGGGAAGGGCTGAGGACGGAACGGGGACCGGCGGAGGCAGGCTGGGAGGCGAGAGGGGCCGGGCGGCGTGAGGGAGCCTGGCAGAATGGCCCGGACGTACGACTGAGCGGGCCGAGTGTTGAGGAGGCACCTGTGGCGATGGCTGGAACCCCCGGCGTGCGCGGCCGGTCGACCCGGCAGCGAGCTGCCGTGTCGGCGGCGCTGAACGAGGTGGACGAGTTCCGCAGCGCGCAGGAGCTGCACGACATGCTCAAGCACCGGGGCGACTCGGTGGGCCTCACCACGGTCTACCGCACCCTGCAGTCCCTCGCCGACGCCGGCGAGGTCGACGTGCTGCGCACCAGCGACGGCGAGGCGGTCTACCGCCGCTGCTCGACGGGCGAGCACCACCACCACCTGGTCTGCCGCATGTGCGGCAAGGCGGTCGAGGTGGAGGGCCCCGCCGTGGAGGAGTGGGCCGAGGCGATCGCGGCGGAGCACGGCTTCGTGAACGTGGCCCACACGGTCGAGATCTTCGGCACCTGTGTGGAGTGCGCCGCCAAGTAGACGTGCAGACACGCGAAGGGGCCCGTACTCCGAGGAGTGCGGGCCCCTTCGCGTGCGTCCTCACGCGCTGGGCGGCGCCTCCGGGGCGTCGGGGCGGCCCCGCATGGCGAGCAGCTCCTCGTTGGGGATCGCCCCGCCGAAGCGGCGGTCGCGCTGGGCGTACTCCAGGCACGCCCGCCACAGGTCGCGGCGGTCGAAGTCGGGCCACAGCACGTCCTGGAAGACCATCTCGGCGTACGCGCTCTGCCAGATCAGGTAGTTGGAGGTGCGCTGCTCGCCGCTGGGCCGCAGGAACATGTCGACGTCCGGCATGTCCGGGTAGTACAGGTACTTCTGGATCGTCTTCTCGCCGATCTTCGACGGGTCGAGCCGCCCGGCCCGCACGTCCTCGGCGATGGCCTGCATGGCGTCGGCCAGCTCGGCGCGCCCGCCGTAGTTCATGCAGAAGTAGAGCGTGAGCCGGTCGTTGTCCTTGGTCTGCTCCTGGGCGATCTGGAGCTCCTTGGCGACCGACTTCCACAGCTTGGGCATCCGGCCCACCCAGCGGACCCGGATGCCGAGCGCGTCGAGCTGGTCGCGGGTCTTGCGGATGAAGTCGCGGTTGAAGTTCATCAGGAAGCGGACCTCGTCGGGCGAGCGCTTCCAGTTCTCGGTCGAGAAGGCGTAGAGCGAGATGCTGTTGACGCCCATCTCGATGGCGCCCTGGAGGACGTCGAGCACCCGCTCGGCGCCGACCTTGTGGCCCTCGGTGCGCGGCAGGCCCCGGTCCTTCGCCCAGCGGCCGTTGCCGTCCATGACGATCGCCACATGGCCCGGCACCAGCTCGCCGGGGATTTTCGGCGGGCGCGCGCCCGAGGGGTGCGGCTCGGGGTCGTCGTAGTCGCGGCGGGACCGGCCCAGGAATCCGCGTCGTGCCATGCGGCTCACACTCTCCTCAATCTGCTTCTACTTCTCGACGTACCGCAGGGAGCGCAGCCCTCGCTCCAGGTGCCAGTGCAGATACGCGGACACCAGTCCGCTCCCCTCCCTGACGTGGCGCGGCTCGCACGCGTCCGCCGTCTCCCAGTCGCCGGTCAGCAGCGCGCTGAGCAGACCGACGGCCTCCGCAGAGGGTACGACGCTGCCGGGCACCCGGCAGTCGCCGCATATCACCCCGCCCGCCGCGACCGAGAAGAACCGGTTGGGCCCGTGGATGCCGCAGCGGGCGCAGTCCTCGAAGGAGGGCGCGTAGCCGTTCACGGCGAGGGAGCGGAGCAGGAAGGCGTCCAGGATCAGGTGCGGGGCGTGCTCGCCCCGGGAGAGGGTCCGCAGGCCCCCGATGAGCAGCAGGTACTGCTGCACGGCCGGCTCGCCCTCGTGGTCGGTGAACCGCTCGGCGGTCTCCAGCATCGCGGTGCCGGCCGTGTACCGGGCGTAGTCGGAGACGATGCCGCTGCCGTACGCCGCGATCGTCTCGCTCTGCGTGCACAGCGGCAGCCCGCGCCCGACCAGCTCGCTGCCGCGCGCGAAGAACTGCACGTCGACATGGCTGAACGGCTCCAGCCGGGCGCCGAACTTCGACTTGGTCCGCCGTACGCCCCGGGCGACGGCCCGCACCCGCCCGTGCCCACGGGTGAGGATCGTGATGATGCGGTCCGCCTCGCCCAGCTTCTGGGTGCGCAGCACGATGCCGTCGTCGCGGAACAGGGTCATGGCCCCATTGTCCCGTACGGGACGAGACCGGAGGCCCGCCCGGGAGAGGGAGCGCTGCCCCCGGCGGGGCGCCGGACCGGTAGCGTACGGAACCCGGCCCCACCCGTACCGGAGGTTTGCTCAGCAGTCGGCCGGCCTCGCGCCCCTGCGGGCCTTCGGACCCCGCCAAGGCCATCTCCGAGCTCCGCGCCATCCACGAAGCGGCGGCCGCGGAGGCCGGGCTGTGAGCGACTGGACGGCTTCCTCGCCGTGCCGCGGCACGCGTGCGTGTACGTGTGCAACGTCACCTGGTACGGGTGACGTCACGGCACCTCGCCTCTGCTCCGTGCGTTCACGTACGACGTCGCCGCGCTGATCCTCTCCGCGTCCGTCGCCGGGCGGGCGCCCTCCGGCGGGCAGTCCCACTCCCGGCCGCCGCCGATCGGCCGGAGCTGTACGTACGGCCCCACGTGCCCCATGACGCGCCCCACACGTCCGCTGCGGACATCGACGACGTACGACCCGACGGTCAGGTTCACGATCGGCCACCCTCCTCCGGCAGAGCGGCGGCCAGCCTGCGCGCCGTCTCCACCGTGCAACGTCCCAGTTCCACGAGCGGCCGAGGGGGCTCGGCGGCACAGGTGACGGCGTCCAGCCCCAGCGAGGGCAGGGTGATTCCCGCCCTTTCCAGTGCCGCGCGCAATTCCGCCACCGCCTCCTTCGCGTCGTCCACGGACCCCTTCGGCGTTCGCTCGCTCTGTTCCTTCACCCGCGCTGTCCTTTCCGAATCCCTTTCCCGCTTACTGCCCCCAGGATGGCCCCGCACCCCTAACATCGGCAGGTGCAGCGCGCTACAACTGCGGAGCAGGACAGGGGTGTTAAGCCATGGCCAAGGCTGGCTCCTCCCGGCAGGCAGCCTGGGAGTTCTTCGGTGCGGAGCTGAAGAAACGGCGGGAAGCCGCGGGAATGACGCAGCAGGAACTGGGGCGGCGGGTCTTCGTGTCCGGCGCGTACATCGGTCAATTCGAACAGGCTATTCGCAAACCGCAGTTGGATGTCGCCATAAGGATTGACGAGACGCTGCAAACCGATGGTTTTTTCGAGCGGATGTGTAGTCAACTCATCAACAAGTCGCCCTACGCGGAGTATTTCGCTGCCGCGGCGGAGCTGGAGTCCTTAGCGACGGCCATCTGTGACTTCGCCCCGACGATCGTGCCCGGTCTGCTGCAAACGGCCCCGTATGCGCGGGCGGTCGTCCTGGCGAGCAACCCGCTCGCCTCGGACGACCAGATCGAGTCGACGGTCGCCGCCCGCCTGGAGCGGGCACACCTCCTCAAGGACCCGGCCAAGCCCGAGTACTGGGTCATCCTGCACGAACACGCGCTCCGGCTCCCCACCGGCGGGGCGCACGTCATGGCCGCTCAGCTCGACCATGTGGCGGCGCTGGCGCGCAGCCGTCGCGTGCTGGTGCAGGTGCTGCCCTACGCGGCCGGGGCGTACGCGGAGATGGGCAAGATGCTGAGGCTGATGGAGTTCGAGGACGCACCGCCAACCGTCTATACGGAGGCGGTGTTTTCGGGGAATCTGCTGGACGATCCGGCCCTGGTGAAGCGCGTACGGGCCGCCTACGATCTGCTCAGGGCCAGCGCACTGGCGCCGGAGGCGTCCCTGACCCTGATCGAATCAGCGGCGGAGGAGCACAGACGATGCGCGAGTACGACCTGAGCGACGCTCGGTGGCGCAAGAGCACGTACAGCGACGCCCACGGTGGTGAGTGCCTCGAAGTCCTTGACAACGCAGCCGGCGGCGTCGTGCCCGTGCGGGACAGCAAGAACCCCGCCGGCCCCGTCCTGGTGGTAGGGGCCGGCGCCTGGCGGGTGTTCGTCGCCGACGTCAGCGCCGACGGCTGAGCACCCGCCCGGGTCCGGACCGGGTCAGGCCGTTGACCGTGCCGATCGCGCGCAGCGGGGCGCCGGTGCGGCCGAGTTCCAGGGCGACCGCGCCCCCGGTGCCGTAGCCGACGGCGGCGATCCGGTCGGGGTCCGTCCGGGGTTCGGCGCGCAGCACGTCGAGCGCGGCGCGGCCGATGTCCCGCAGCCGGCCGGGGTCGGCGAGCAGCGGCAGGCAGCGGGCCAGCATCTCCTCCGGGTCGGCCAGGTAGCGCCCGCCGTGGAGGTCGAAGGCCAGCGCCACGTACCCCAGCTCGGCCAGGGCCTCGGCCCGGCGGCGCTCGACGTCGCTGAGCCCCGTCCCCTCGGGCCCGATCAGGACGGCGGGCCGGCGCCCGTCGCCGGCCGGGAGCGCGAGGTGCCCGGTCATCGTCAGGTGGTCGGCCGGGTACGTGACCGTCCGCGTGGTGATCGTCGTCATGTCACCGGACGGTAGTGACCGCCGCGCCCGCCCGGGGTGGTGTCGGCCGAGGGCAGACACCGCGCGCGAGGCGTTCCGTCAGGTGGTCGCCCTGCCGCTCGCCGCCGGTCCTGGCCTAGTGTGATCGTCATTTCCGGACCATGGGGGGCCGGAAGCATCCACGAAACCGGGGGCAACATCGTGATGCTGGAAAGACCGACCAACAGGGCACTGATGAAAACCGCTGTCGTACTGGCGGTGGTGGGGAGCCTCACCGCGTTGATCCTGTCGTACCAGGGCTATCTGCCGGGCGACGCCATGGTGCGGACCTGGACGGCGGCCAGTGACCGGCCCACCGACGACACGGAGACCAACGACACCTGGGTGGTCGGTGACGTCGCCGTCCGCAGCCGGTACGACGCGGTGACCGGGTTCGGTCTCGCGGAGGGGCAGGACGGCAGGACGCTCTGGGAGTTCGTGCCGCCCGGCCGTACCCGGATCTGCGGGAGCGCGCGGAAGGCGGACGACTCGGTGCTGCTCGTCGCGTACGGGGAGGAGGGCGGCGAGAGGGGGGAGCCGGCCCCTCGGGGCAAGGGCTGTACGACCGTCCTGGCCCTGGATCTGAAGGACGGCCGGACGCTGTGGACCACCCGGCGGAAGGTCGCGACCGGCCGGTTCGACGAGGGCTCCCCGTTCCTGGACACGGGCGGCGACCTCGCGGTGATCGGCCACGACCACCGCGACGCCCGGGACGCACGGACCGCGGACGCCTCCACCGCGCTGCGCGCGGTGAACCTGCGCACCGGCAAGCCCCGCTGGACGGCCGCCATGCCCGCAAAGTGCGGGCCGCGCGAGGTCGCGGTCGGCAAGGAGCGGGTCTTCGCCGTCCTGGAGTGCGGCGGCACGGCGCTCGCGGTCGGTCTCGGCGGCGACGGCGCCGAGCTGAGGATGGCCGCCTTCGACCGGGCGACCGGCGCCCTGGAGTGGAACGTCCCGATCGACGCGCGCCGGCCCCTGGATCTGACGGCCCTCGTCTCCATCGAGTCCACCGACCCGCTGGTGCTCACCGCCGGGCGGAACGGGAGCCTCGACTCGGGCAGCTTCTACTCGTTCGACCAGGACGGACGGCCGCGCCCGGGCATCGAGTTCGACAGCCCCCACGGCACGATCGCCGCCGCCTACTCCATGCAGACGGCGATCGTCGGCGAGCGGCTGTACGCCCTGGCGGGGTGGTGGGACAAGGGCCCCCACGACGACCTCGTGGCCTACGACCTGACCACCGGCGAGACCCTGTGGAGCGAGAGCCTCGGCGAGCCCGCCGACTCGCTGATCGCGCACGGCGACCGGCTCACCGTCCTGGGCGAGTGGTCCACCCAGTCCGACGAGATCACCGACCTGTTCGTGTTCGACGCGGCCGACGGCGAGGAGCTCGACGAGCGGCACTTCCGGGACGGCGTCTACGGGGCCCGCTTCTACGAGCACCGGGGGCGGCTCATCGCCGCCGGGGCCGGCGGCGGGATGACCTTCACGGCCTACGAGCGGTGGTGAGCGGGGCCGGGGGTCACGGCTCCCGGCCCTCCTGGCGGGCGGTGGCGACCTCCTTGCGGAGTGCGCGGGCGAGGACGACGCCGATCAGGATGAGGGCGACCGCGAACCAGCGGGGCGCCGCGTCGTAGACGAGGACGAGCACGCCCATCGGGATGAGCAGGCCGACGAAGGGCATGAGCAGGCGCCGGACCGGGGGGCGGGGGACGGCCGGGTACCACTCGGTGAAGCGCGCCGCCGTGATCAGCGCCGACGCCTGGATCAGCCAGGCCGTCCAGAGGTTGTCCGGGTGGTGCAGGACGAGGTCGCCGACACCGCCCGCGACGGCCGCCACCAGGAAGGCCAGGGCCCAGGCCCGGGTGACGACGACGTTGACGCGCCGGAAGTGCTCGGTGGGCCAGAACGCGCGGGGCACCTTGCGGCGGGCGTACGGGGTGGTCAGGGGTTTCCGGGCGGCGAGGGAGAGCAGGGCGAGGGCGGTGATCGTGAGGTTGGACACCTCGTTCGCGTACGTCTCCAGCCAGCGCAGGCCGGCCGGGGTGGCGACCATGCCGAGGACGGTCAGGCCGGCGAAGAGGACCAGCGCGGCGACCTCCAGGAGGACCGGGCGGTGCCGCACCAGCAGGAGCAGCACCGCCACGGCCAGGGAGAGCGCGGCGGCGAGTTCGTAGCGGCCGGGGCCGGACAGCAGGGAGAACAGGATCCACGGGGACATCCCGGTGATGGAGCTGTTCATCAGGCGGGCGCCCCAGCCGGTGGCGCCGTTCATAGCTCCAGCGTGGCGCCAATCATGCAAGGAGGCGAGAGATGTCATAAGCCCGGCTTATGTGGCCATAGACGGGGGGCGGGTACCGAGGTGAGGTGAGCCTTACTTAGGCTGCGTACGAGCACTCCCTGTGTCCGCTCGTTCCTCGCTCGAAGGGAATCCGCCATGCCCCGCCCCCTGCGGGTCGCGATCGTCGGTGCCGGCCCCGCCGGAATCTACGCCGCCGACGCGCTGCTGAAGTCCGATGCCGCCGCCGACCCCGGCGTCTCGATCGACCTCTTCGAGCGGATGCCCGCGCCGTTCGGTCTCATCCGCTACGGCGTCGCTCCCGACCACCCGCGCATCAAGGGCATCATCACGGCCCTGCACCAGGTGCTGGACAAGCCGCAGATCCGCCTGTTCGGCAATGTGGACTACGGCACCGACATCGACCTGGACGACCTGCGGACGTTCTACGACGCGGTGGTCTTCTCCACCGGCGCGACGGCGGACCGGGCGCTGGACATCCCGGGCATCGAGCTGGACGGTTCGTACGGCGCCGCCGACTTCGTGTCCTGGTACGACGGGCACCCGGACGTGCCGCGCACCTGGCCGCTGGAGGCCGAGAAGGTCGCCGTGCTGGGCGTGGGGAACGTGGCGCTGGACGTGGCGCGCATCCTGGCCAAGACGGCCGACGAGCTGCTGCCGACGGAGATCCCGCCGAACGTCTACGAGGGCCTGAAGGCGAACAAGGCGCTGGAGATCCACGTCTTCGGCCGCCGGGGCCCGGCGCAGGCGAAGTTCAGCCCGATGGAGCTGCGCGAGCTGGACCACTCGCCGAACATCGAGGTCGTCGTCAACCCCGAGGACATCGACTACGACGAGGGCTCGATCGCGTCGCGGCGCTCCAACAAGCAGGTCGACATGGTCGCGAAGACCCTGGAGAACTGGGCGATCCGCGATGTGGGCGACCGGCCGCACAAGCTGTTCCTGCACTTCTTCGAGTCGCCCGCCGAGGTCGTCGGCGAGGACGGCAGGGTCGTCGGCCTGCGGACCGAGCGCACCGAGCTGGACGGCACGGGCAATGTGAGGGGCACGGGCGAGTTCACCACCTGGGACGTGGGCGCCGTGTACCGCGCGGTGGGCTACCTCTCGGACGAGCTGCCGAAGCTGCCGTTCGACGTGGTCAGCGGCACGGTGCCGGACGAGGGCGGCCGGGTCGTGGAGGCCGGGGCGCCGATGCCGTCGACGTACGTCACGGGCTGGATCCGGCGCGGCCCGGTCGGTCTGATCGGCCACACCAAGGGCGACGCCAACGAGACGGTCGCCAACCTGCTGGAGGACGCCCGCGAGGGCCGGCTGCTGACGCCGGTGTCGCCGGAGGAGGACGCCGTGGTGGCGCACCTGCGGGACAAGGGCGTGGAGTACACCACGTGGGAGGGCTGGTACCGGCTGGACGCCGCCGAGCGGGCGCTGGGCGAGGCCGAGGGCCGTGAGCGAGTGAAGATCGTGGAGCGCGAGGGCATGCTGCGGGCGAGCGCCGGGCAGTGACCACCGCGCGACCGGGCCGTCCCCCTTCCTTGCAGGGGGGCGGCCCGGTCGCCGTTTTCAGGCGTCGAGCAGCGGGACTCCGGCCGGCCGGGCAGCGGGGCCGGGCGGGAGGGGGTGTTCCGGTCACCACGCCGTCCGGCAGGTGTGTGCTCTGGGTACCTAGGCGGGGCGTGCCGGCGGCGCACACAGTGGGAGGGAGGTTGCGCAGGTGCGAACGAGACGGGGGATGCGATGCGGAACGGTGGCGTGTACGCGGGGGCCCGGAGCGGTGCGGGCGGCCCGGCGCGGGCCGGGGGGCACGACGACGTGTTCAACGACCTGTGCTCGGTGCTGTTCGCCTCGCTGACGCGCAGGGACCAGCGGCACAGGGGCCGGGAGTACCTGCGGGGGCTGCTCCAGGCCGAGGGGCGCAAGTCGATACGCAACATCGCGGCGATGACCGGTGGTTCGGCCACCGAGCAGCGGCTGCACCACTTCATCACCAGCTCGACGTGGGACTGGACGACGGTACGGCGGGAGCTGGCGCGCCATGTGGCGCGGGTGGCGCCGCCGGAGGCGTGGGTCGCCCACCCGATGATCATTCCCAAGGCCGGGGAGCACTCGGTGGGCGTGGACCGGCACTTCGTGTCCGCGATGGGGCAGGTGATGAACGCCCAGCGGGCCATCGGGGTGTGGGCGGCGTCGGAGCAGCTGTGCGCGCCCGCGAACTGGCGGCTGCACCTGTCGGAGACCTGGCTGGACGACGGCAGGCGGCGGGTGCGGGCGGCGATCCCGGACGGTTTCCTGCTGGAGCGGACGCTCGGGGAGTGTGCCGTCGAGGCGTGCCTGGACACGGCCGCCGAGGGCGGGCTGCCGGTGCGGCCGGTGGTGCTGGACGCCCGGGAGGCCGATGTGACGGCGGTGTTCCGGCGGCTGCGGGCGGCCGGCCTGCCGGTGGTGGCCCGGATCGGGGGCGCGCTGGCGCTGTCGGTGAGCGACCCGGCGCTCCCGGCGCGGGGCGGTGAGCCCGCGCAGGCGCAGCGGATCATGGGGGCGGTGCGGGAGCTGCGGCGGCCGGCGATGTGGACGGGCGGGCCGGGCGGTGCCGACGGGGGTGCGCGCCGCAGCCTGGTGGCCGCGCTGCGGGTGGGGCTGCCGGGCGCGCCGGCAAGCGCCCCGGGGCTGCTGCTCGTCGGGGAGTGGCGGGGCCGCCAGCGCTGGCCGGCGGCGCTGTGGCTGACCGACCTGGCGGAGGCGCACCCCGCGTCGGTGCTGCGGCTGGGCACCCTGCTGGACCGGGTGGACCGGGACTTCGCGGCGGTCGCCGACCAGGTGGGCGTACGGGACTACGCGGGGCGGTCGTTCAGCGGCTGGCACCGCCATGTGACGCTGGCGTCGGCCGCGCACGTGGTGGCCGCGCTGACCCGGGGTGCCGGGCCGGGCGCGTACCTGGATCAGGCGTCCTGACCGGACGGTGGTCCGGCCCCCGGCCCGGCACCCGGCCCGGTGCGCCGGCCGCGCAGGATGTGCTGGATGCGCGCCAGGCGCAGCGCCGTACGCACCTCGAAGGACCGCTCCGGCTGCTGCCACCCGGGCCCGAGCAGCTCGCCGACCCTTTTGAGGCGGCGGGTCACGGTGTTGGGGTGGACGTGCAGGGCCTTGGCCGCGTTGGTGGGGCTGCCGCCGGTGTCGAAGTACGCCTCCAGGGTGCGGGTGAGATCGGTGGAGGAGCGGCGGTCGGAGTCGGCGACCGGCCCGATGGTGGCGTCGATGAAGCCGTCGACGTCGTGGTCGTCGGACAGCAGGACACCCAGGAAGCCCAGTTCGCGTACCGAGGCGGCGCGGCCCTCGGCGCCGAGGGCGGTCATCGCGTCCAGGCAGCGCTGGGCCTCCTGGTGGCCGTGGAAGACGGAGCCGGCGCCGGTCACGGGGCCGGCGCCGCTGACCGTGACGGGGGCGCCGAGCAGCGGTGACAGCTCGTCGGCGACGGCGCGGGCCGCGGCGCTGGGGTCGGTGCCGGGCAGCAGGAGCACGGCGGTGCCGCCGTGCATGCTCTTGAGGCCGCCCGTCCGCCGGGCGTAGGAGGCGGCCCAGACGACGGCCCGGCCGCCGGCGCCGCCCTCGGGGCGGGCGATGACGACGACGTGCGGCTGGTCCACGTCGATGCCGAGGCGGCGGGCCTTGTCCTCCAGTTGTCTGGGCGGGTGCTCGGAGTGGGTGAGCAGGTCGTCGAGCAGCTTGTCCCGCACCCGGCTCCGGTCGGCGGCGCCGCCACCGCTGCGGAGCAGCAGCAGGACGGCGACCGAGCGGGTGGCCAGGTGGAGGAGCCGCTCGTCGAGGCGGGTGAGCGGGCGTCCGGGGCGCAGGAACAGCGAGCCGAGCGCCTCGTCGCCGGCGGTGACCGGGGCGATCCAGGTGCCGTCGGCGGCCTTCAGCGGCCGGGCGGCGGTGTGGGCGCGCATGGTGTCGGCGAGCCCCGGGTCCCCCGGGCCGGGGGCGTCCAAAGCGGCGCCCTCCGGAGCGGCCGGGCCATCCGGAGCCGCGGCCGGGGCGCCGGGCGGGCGGGCGTCCGAGTCGGCGAGGACGGTGCCGTCGGTGGCGCAGACCCGGACCGCGCCGCCGAGCCGGCCGGCCAGTTCGGCGGCCACGGTGTGCACATCCCCTCCGTCCAGCACCAGTTCGGTCAGCCGGTTCTGGATGTCGGCCAGTTCGCGCAGGTCGCGCAGGCCCGCCTCGGTGCGGTCGGCGGTGCGGGCGAGTTCGGAGACGATGGCGGTGGAGCGGTCCAGCACCCGGGCGTTCTCCACCGCCGCGCTGGCGAGGTCCCCGAGGGAGCCCATCAGCGAGATCTCGTCAGTGGTGAAGTGGCGCACCTTCCGGTCGGCCGCGTAGAGCACGGCGAAGGTCCCGCCGCCATTGCTGAGCGGCACCGCCATCACGGCGCGCAGCGCCTCGGCCCGTACGACCTCGTCGAACGCCTCGCTGCGCCGGATCGACCCGTCGGTGAGGTAGTCCGGGGTCCAGGAGGGCGCCGCGGTGGCGAGGACGTCGCCGACCAGCCCGGCGTCCCCGGGGAGCACCAGGCCGACGGTGAGCATCGAGGTGTGGCCCTCGGAGGCGCGGACGTGGACGCGGGCCCGCTCCTCGTCGGGGAAGCCGATGAACGCCATGTCGGTGCCGAGCAGCACCCGGGCGCGCCGCGTGATCACCTTGAGCAGGCTGTTCAGGTCGTAGGGCGCGGCCAGGTCGCGGGCGATGTCGACGAGCGTGGACAGCCCCTTCTCGCGCCGCCGGTGGCGGCCGAGCTGGGCGTAGACGCTGAGCCCCAGCTCCCTGGCCCGCTCCAGCGCCTCGTACTCCACGGTGCTCGCGCCCTTGCGCCGGGCGTCCGCCGCCAGGGCCTCCAGGCGGTCGGCCGGTGCCTCGCCGGCCAGTAACTCCAGTACTGCGGTCGTGTACGGCTTGGCGTGGTTCCGCGGCACGTCGCCCCCCGGTTGTACGGCTGCACTTCCTGCCTGCTGAGTGGTTGGAAGCTATGCATGGGCCAGGGGCACAGTCAACATTTTGTTGAAGTGTGGACGCTCTGGGTGACAGGGCGTCAGCCGGTCGCGGTGCTCCGGCCACCGTCCGGGCCGCCCGCACGGTGGCGGGAGCACCACCGGCGCCCGGATGGGGCCGACCTGATGGAGTCGGCGGCACTTGACGGAGTGCGGCGAAAGCCGTTGGCGGGCCCGAGGGGCGCGCCCCACGATCGGGGTGATCGGTACGCCGGTCCGCACCGCCGTACCCCCCGGCCGGCCACCACCCCTGGCCCCGCCGCACGCCCGGCCCCGCCGCGATCCGCGGCCCCGGCCGCGCCCTCGCCCCACGCCGTACGCCTCGCTCACGGGAAGCGCCATGACCAACTTCGCCGTCATCTACTACTCGTCCACCGGCAATGTGCACCAGCTGGCCGAGACCGCCGCAGCCGCCGGTGAGAAGGCGGGCGCCCAGGTGCGCCTGCGGCGGGCCGCCGAGCTGTTCCCGCCGGACACCGTGGCCGCCACCCCCGCCTGGGCGGAGCACCTGGCCGCCACCGCCAGCGTGCCCGAGGCGGCGCTGGAGGACCTGGAGTGGGCCGACGCTCTGCTGTTCGGCACGCCCACCCGCTTCGGCCTGCCGGCCGCCCAGCTCAAGCGGTACCTCGACACCACCGTCGGGCTGTCCCTGGCGGGGAGCCTGAGCGGCAAGGTCGTCTCGTCCTTCACCTCGTCCAGCGGCACCCACAGCGGCCAGGAGAGCACCCTGCTGGCGCTGAACAACACCTTCTACCACTGGGGTTCGCTGATCGTGCCGGCCGGCTCGGTGGACCCGGTGCTGTCCGCGCCCGCCAACGGCAATCCGTACGGCGTCAGCAGCGTCTCCGGCAACCGGCCCGGCAACGTCGGCCCGGACAACCTCGCGGCCATCGAGGTCCTCGCCCGCCGCGTCATCGGCGTCGCCGCCGCCCTGGAGCGCGGCGCGGCCCCCGCGCGCTGACGCGCCTCCCCCGCCCCGCCCCTGCCCGTCCCGTCCCGCACTGGAGGAAGACCACGATGGCGGTCACCGCGCCCGAGACCCGCCCCGCACCCGCCCGCCAGCAACCGGACTGGCCGGACGCGACGGAGGTGGCGCGGGTCCGTGCCGCCCTGTCGGCGCTGCCCCCGCTCGTCCGGGCCGGCGACGTACGGGCGCTCCGCGCCCAGCTGGCCAGGGTGGCGGCCGGCGAGGCCCAGGTGGTGCAGGCCGGGGACTGCGCCGAGGACCCGGCCGAGTGCACCCCCGGGTACGTGGCGCGCAAGCGCGCCGTGCTGGACCTGCTCGCCGGGGCGATGCGGATGGTCACCCACCGCCCGGTGGTGCGCGTGGGGCGGATGGCGGGCCAGTTCGCCAAGCCCCGCTCCCGGCCCACCGAGTGGTGCAACGGCATCGAACTGCCCGTCTACCGGGGCCACATGGTCAACGGTCCCGAGCCCGACCCGGCGGCCCGGCGGCCCGACCCGGAGCGGCTGCTGGCCGGCTACCGCGCGGCGAGCGAGGCCATGACGCACCTCGGCTGGAGACCGGGCGGCGGGCCGGACGGCCCCGGGCACGGGCCCGACGCGCCGGTGTGGACCAGCCACGAGGCGCTGCTGCTCGACTACGAACTGCCCATGCTGCGGCCCGGGGACGGCGACCGCCCGCTGCTCGCCTCGACGCACTGGCCGTGGATCGGCGAGCGCACCCGCCAGGTGGACGGCGCGCACGTGGACCTGCTGGCCCGGGTGGACAACCCGGTGGCCTGCAAGGTCGGTCCGGGCATGACGGCGGACGAACTGACGGCGCTGTGCGAGCGGCTCGACCCGCTGCGCGAGCCCGGCCGCCTCACGCTGATCGCCCGGATGGGCGCCGGCGCGGTGGCGGACCGGCTGCCGCCGCTGGTGGCCGCCGCGCGGGCGTCCGGGCACCCGGTGATCTGGCTCTGCGACCCCCTGCACGGCAACACCGTGAGCACCCCGGACGGCGTGAAGACGCGGGTGGTGACCACGGTCGAGCGCGAGGTGCGGGAGTTCCAGCGGGCCGTCACGGAGGCCGGGGGCGTGGCCGGCGGGCTGCACCTGGAGACCACGCCCGACGACGTGGCGGAGTGCGTGGCCGCCGAGGGGCCCGGCGGCCCGGCGGCCGGCAAGTACACCAGCTTCTGCGACCCCCGGCTCAACCCCGCCCAGGCCGTGTCCGTGGTCTCCGCCTGGCGCGGCTGACCCGGGCCCGGCATCACCAGCACCGGAAGGAGATCGGACATGCGGGACAGGGTTGCCCTGGTCACCGGGGCGGCGGGCGGTATCGGCGCGTCCGTGGTGCGGGCGCTGGGCGGGCTCGGCGCGCGGGTGGCGGCCGTCGACCGGGACCCCGAGCGGCTGCGCGAGACCGTGGAGAGGGCGGCGGACGGCACGGCCGTCGAGGGCTTCGCCTGCGACGTGACCGACGCCGGGCGCGTCGAGGCCGTGGTCGCCGCCGTCGAGGAGCGGCTCGGGCCGGTGGACTACCTCGTCAACGCGGCCGGTGTGCTGCGGCTCGGCGAGGCGGTGCACCTCACCGACGAGGACTGGGCGGACACCTTCGCCGTCAACACCACCGGCGTGTTCCACCTGTGCCGGTCGGTCGTCGGCCGGATGGTGCCCCGCCGGCGCGGAGCCGTGGTCACCGTGGCGTCCAACGCCGCCGGCACCCCCCGTACCGACATGGGGGCGTACGCCGCGTCCAAGGCCGCCGCCGCGATGTACACCAAGTGCCTCGGCCTGGAGGTCGCCCGGTACGGCATCCGCTGCAACGTGGTGGCGCCGGGCTCGACCGACACCCCGATGCTGTCCTCGATGTGGCACGACGAGACGGGCCCCCGGGGCACCGTCGAGGGCCGGCCCGAGTCCTTCCGGGTGGGCATCCCGCTGGGCCGGCTGGCCCGGCCGTCGGACGTCGCCGAGGCCGTCGTCTTCCTGCTGTCCGACCGCGCCGCCCACATCACCCTGCACGACCTCACGGTCGACGGCGGTGCCGCACTCGGGGCCTGACGCACGCGCGGGCACCACCCAACGGAGGAAAGTCATGGCAGGCATACCCCCCATCGAGCCGTACGCCCTACCCACGGCGGGCGACCTGCCCGCCGCCGTCGCCCGGTGGACCCCCGACCCGGGCCGGGCGGTGCTGCTCGTCCACGACATGCAGCGCTACTTCCTGAAGCCCCTGCCGGACCCGCTGCGCGACGCCGTGGTGGCCAACGCCGCGCTGGTGCGCGAGCGCTGCGCCGCGCTCGGCGTCCCCGTCGCGTACACCGCGCAGCCCGGTGACATGACCGGGGAACAGCGGGGCCTGCTGCGGGACTTCTGGGGCCCGGGCATGACCGCGAGCCCCGCCGACCGCGAGATCACCGACCGGCTGGCCCCGGCGCCCGGGGACGAGGTCTTCACCAAGTGGCGCTACAGCGCCTTCTTCCGCTCCGGGCTGCTGGAGTGGATGCGCGCCGCCGGGCGCGACCAGCTGATCGTCTGCGGGGTGTACGCGCACGTGGGCGTGCTCGCCACGGCGGTGGACGCGTTCACCCACGACATCGAGACGTTCCTGGTCGCCGACGCGGTCGCCGACTTCTCCGCGGAGCACCACCGGACGGCGGTCGCGTACGCGGCGGCGCGCTGCGCGCGGGTCCTCACCGCGAAGGAGGTCCTCGGATGACCGGGCCGGACCTGCTCGGCCGGATCCTCGGCGGGCGGGAGGCGGCGTTCGCGCTGCTGCACCGCCCCGAGACCACCGGGCCGGGCACGGTGGAGGTCCTCACCGGCGAGGTGAGCACGCCCGGCACGCTCGCGGAGATCCCGCTGCCCGAGGGGCCGGCCGCCCCCGGCGCCCGGCACGAGGTGCTGGCGGTCGTCCCGTACCGGCAGATCGCGGAGCGCGGCTTCCGCTGCGCCGACGACGGCGCGCCGCTGATCGCCATGGCGGTCACCGGCCAGGCCGCGGTGCCGGTCGCGGAGGTGCTGGCCCGGGTCGCCGACGTGCCGATCGACCTGACGGGCGGTCACTTCGACCTGGACGACGAGGCGTACGCCGAGACGGTCCGCGCCGTGGTCGCCGACGAGATCGGGCAGGGCGCGGGGGCGAACTTCGTCATCAAGCGCTCGTACACCGCCGACATCACCGGCTACACCCCGGCGTGCGCCCTGGCGTTCTTCCGGCGGCTGCTGGAGCGGGAGTCGGGGACGTACTGGACCTTCCTCGTCCACACCGGTACGCGCACCTTCGTCGGCGCCACCCCCGAGCGGCACGTCAGCCTGCGGGACGGCACCGCCGTGATGAACCCCATCAGCGGCACCTACCGCTATCCGCCGACCGGGCCGACCCTGCCGGAGGTGATGGACTTCCTCGCCGACGCCAAGGAGGCCGACGAGCTGTTCATGGTGGTGGACGAGGAGCTGAAGATGATGGCCCGCGTCTGCGACACGGGCGGGCGGGTGGTGGGCCCGTACCTCAAGGAGATGGCGCGCCTGGCGCACACCGAGTACGTCATCGAGGGCCGCAGCGACCGCGATCCGCGCGAGATCCTGCGCGAGACGATGTTCGCCCCGACGGTCACCGGCAGCCCGCTGGAGAGCGCCTGCCGGGTCATCGGCCGGTACGAGCCGGGCGGCCGGGGCTACTACAGCGGGGTCGTCGCCCTGATGGGGCGGGACGCCGGGGGCGCGCGCACCCTCGACTCGTCCATCCTGATCCGCACCGCCGACATCGATGCCGGCGGCCGGGTGCGGATCGGCGTCGGCGCCACGCTCGTCCGCCACTCCGACCCGGCCTCGGAGGTCGCCGAGACCCGGGCCAAGGCCGCCGGGCTGCTCTCCGCGCTGGAGGCGGGCGGGCCCCGCCGGTTCGCCGCGCACCCGCGCGTCCGCGAGGCGCTGGAGCGGCGCAACGCCACCCTCGCGGGCTTCTGGCTGGCCGGCGGCGACGCCCCGCCGCCGCCGCTGCCCGCGCTGGCCGGCCGGCGGGTCCTGGTGGTCGACGCCGAGGACACCTTCACCGCGATGCTCGCCCACCAGCTCGCGGCGCTCGGACTCCGTGTCGAGGTGCGCCGGTTCGACGAGCCGTACGCGGTGCGGGACCACGACCTGGTGGTGCTGGGCCCGGGGCCCGGCTCGCCGCACGCGGCGGACGACCCCCGGATCGGCCACATGCGGGCGGCGGCGCGCGCCCTGCTGGAGGAGCGGCGCCCGTTCCTCGCCGTGTGCCTGAGCCACCAGGTGCTCAGCGGGGAGCTGGGCTTCGCGGTGGCCCGCCGGGACGTGCCGCACCAGGGGGTGCAGCGGGCCGTCGACCTCTTCGGCTCCCGCGAACTGGTCGGCTACTACAACACGTTCACCGCCGTCAGCGACGCCGACAAGGTCGACTGCCCCGGTGTGGGCGTGGTGGAGGTCTGCCGGGAGGCCGGCACCGGTGAGGTGCACGCGCTGCGCGGCCCCCACTTCGCCTCGGTGCAGTTCCACCCGGAGTCGCTGCTCACCCGGGACGGCACCCGGATCGTCGGCCGGCTCCTGGCGGACGTCCTGGGCGCGGAGGTCTCCGCCGCCGGCGCCGCCCCGGATCACCCCGGGTAGACCGGGCGCCCCGCCCCCGACCCGTACCCACCCGCTCGTACGCACGCCCGTACCCGACGCGAGGAAGAAGCCCGATGCCCCGCAGCTCAGCCCGTAGTGGCGGCCTGTACCTCGGCCTGGTCCCCCAGCTGGCCGCCGCCCGCGACGGCGGCACCCCGATCACCCTGGACCACGACCTGGACCTGTTCCCGGACGCCGGGCGGCGCCTGACCGTCGCCGGGCTCGCCGAGCTGGTGGACGACACGGCCGCCCGGCTGTGGGCCGCCGGGGTCCGGCCGGCCGAGCACGTCGCCATCCACAAGTCGGCCAACTTCGACATCTACGTGCTCGCCACGGCCGCGGCGCGGATCGGTGCCGTGCCGGTGATGCTCTCCCCCGCGCTGGACGGCGAGAGCGTCACCACCCTGGTCGGCCGGCTGGACCGGCCGCACCTGGTGACCGACGCGGCCAAGCTGGCCGGGCCGCTCTCCCTCGACCGGCTCGCCCCCTCGGCCGCCCGCGTCCTGGTGACGGGCGGCGAGGTGCCGGGGACCGTGTCGCTGGCCGGCCTGGCGGGCTCGCCCCGGCGGCGGCCCGTGCTGCTGCACCCCGACCACCCGGCGCTGATGACGCACACCTCCGGGACGACCGGGCTGCCGAAGCTGGTGGTGCACTCGGCGCGGACGCTGCGCGGGCGGCTGCTGCCGCAGGAGCGGCTGGCGTCCCTGATCCGGACCCGCGAGACGGTCGCCCTGCACGTCAGTTACGTCCACTCGCGGATGTACCTGGCGCTCGCCGTGCTGCTGCCGCGCGCCATGCCGCTGGTGGTGATGGACGACGCGGAGCCGGAGGCGGTCGCCGAACTGTTCGCCGAGACCCGGCCGGGCTTCGTCGAGACCCACCCCAACTCCTTCATGGAGTGGGAGGGACTGGCCGACGACCCGCGCAGGCCCTTCTCCACGGTCCGCTACTTCAGCAGCACCTTCGACGCCATCCACCCGAGCACCATGGACCGGCTGCTGCGGGCCTCCGACCGCCGGTCGCCGCTGTTCTTCCAGATCTACGGGCAGAGCGAGTGCGGGCCGCTCGTCGGGCGCGGCTACAGCCGGAAGAACGCACACCGGGCGGACGGGCGCTGCCTCGGGTACGCCATGCCGGGTGTGACCCGGTTCCGGCTCGTCGGCCGCGACGGCGCGCCGCCCACCCGGGACACCCCGGGCTACATCGAGGTGAGCACCCCCGGCCGGGCGCTGACCTACTGGGGCGAGGAGGAGCGCTTCGCCCAGCAGGTCCACGGCCGCTGGTGGCGCGGCGGCGACGTCGGCTACCGCACCAGGTGGGGCTGCCTGCACCTCCTGGACCGCGAGGTCGACGTCGTCCCGAACATCCACAGCACCCTGGCGGTGGAGGACGCCGTGCTGGCCCGGCTGGAGGAGCTGTCGGAGCTGGTGGTGGTCGCCGGGCCCCGGCAGGAGCCGGTGCCCGTGGTCTGCGTCAAGGACGACCGGCCGCTCGACCCGGAGCGCTGGCGCGCGGCCGTGGCCGGCCTGGAGCCGATGGCCGACCCCGTCCAGCTGCCGCACGCCGAGCTGCCCCGCACCGCCACCATGAAGATCAAGCGCATCGAGCTGGCCCGCCGGCTCCGGGAGCGGACGGAGCCGGCGTCGTGACGGCGGTACGGGGCGGCGCGGTGGACGGCCGCGACACCGGGGTGCTGGTCGTGGGCGCCGGGCCCACCGGGCTGCTGACCGCCTGCGAGCTGCTGCGGCGGGGCGTGGGGGTACGGATCGTGGACCGCGCCCCGGAGCCCACGCGGGCCCCCCGGGCGCTGTCGCTGTGGCCGCGCGCCCTCGACATCCTCCAGGACGTCGGCGTCCTCGACGCGGTGCGGGAGGCGAGCCTGCGCATCGACGCGTTCAGCTACTTCTCCGAGCGGCGGCCGGTGGCCACCTTCGGCTTCGCCGAGGACCTGGCGTCCCGCACGCTGCCGCAGGCCGAGACGGAACGGCTGCTCACCGAGCGGCTGCACGCCCTGGGCGGCAAGGTCGAGCGGGGCGTGCGGCTGCTGGGCTTCGACGACACCGACTTCGGCGGCCCGGTCGGGGCGACCGACGCGGTCACCTCGGTGCTGGAGCACGCGGACGGCGGCATCGAGCGGGTGCGCACCCCGTTCGTGGTCGGCGCCGACGGGGCGCGCAGCGCCGTACGCGGCCATCTGGGCACGGGCTTCGAGGGGTCCACGTACGAGATGGCGTTCGCGCTGATCGACACCCGGATCGCGGGGGCGCTGCCGTCCGACGAGATCCGGTACTACCAGTCGCCGCTGGGGACGCTGGTGATCGTGCCGATGCCGGGCGGGGTCTTCCGGTTCCTGGCGGTGATGCCGCCGGGCGGGGCCGAGCACGGGGTGGCCATGATGCAGGGCGTTGTCGACGAGCGGGGCCCGCTGGGGGTGCGGATCACCGAGCCGGTGTGGCAGACGGTGTTCCGGGTGCACGCGCGGCGGGCGGCCGAGTTCCAGCGGGGGCGGGTGTTCCTGGCGGGCGACGCGGCGCACGTGCACAGTCCGGCGGGCGGCCAGGGCATGAACAACGGCCTCCAGGACGCGCACAACCTGGGCTGGAAGCTGGCCGCCGTGCTCCGGGGCCACTCCCCGGCGTCGCTGCTGCTGGGGTACGGGCCGGAGCGCACCGAGACCACACGGCGGATCGTGCGGGACACCGACCTCCAGACGCGGGCGTGGATGGTGCGGCACCCGGCGCAGGTCCGAGTGCGGGACGGCGCCTTCCGGATGCTGGAGCGCTCCGGGGCGGTGTCGCGGTTCTACGCGCCGGTGATGGCCGGCCGGCGGCTGGCGTACACCCCGCAGCGGGAGACGCAGGGGCCGTCCGGGCGGGCCGCGTGCCAGGTCCGGGGGCGGCTGCCCGGCGGGCTGCGGGTGGGCGCGGTCTTCCCCCGGCCGGTGGCGCTGGCGCTCGGCACGGCGGGCCCCGGGGCAGATCCGTCGCGGTGGACGCTGGCGGTCGTGGCGGGGCGGGGCGGGTCCGGGTGGCGCGCCGAGACGGACCGGCTGGTGGCCCGGTGGCCCCGGGTGGCGGCGGTGCCGGTGGGGCGCGGGGCGCTGGCGCCGTACGGCGGCTGTGAGCGGAGCGGCTACTACCTGGTGCGCCCGGACGGGCACATCGCGGCGCACGGCCACGAGCGGGACCTGCGGCGGCTGGAGGCCGAGCTGGGAACCGTACTCCTGCGCTGACAAAGGCGGTTGGGGTTGTCGGCGGCAATCCTGGATGTGTAGTGTCCAGGACATGCGGATGGGTGAAGGCGTCGAGTGGGCGCTGCACAGCTGCCTCAACCTCGCCTGGGCGCAGGACGGCGGAGCGGTGACCGTGGCCCGGCTCGCCGCGTACCACGACCTGCCGGCGGCCTACCTCAACAAACAGCTGCAGGCGCTGTCCCGGGCCGGGATCGTCACCTCGGTCCCGGGCCCGCGCGGCGGCTTCCGCCTGGCCCGCAGACCCGAGGACGTCACGCTCATGGACGTCGTCACCGCGATCGAGGGCCCCGAGCAGGCGTTCCGCTGCACCGAGATCCGGCAGCAGGGACCGCACGGCGAGATGCCGGGCAACTCCCGCAGGCCGTGCGCCATTTCGGCGGCCATGCGCCGGGCGGAGCTGGCCTGGCGCCGGGAGCTGGCCGCCCGGACGCTCGCCGATGTGATGAGCGAGGCGGAGCGCGGCGCCCCCGGTGTCCCCGGCCGGGTGCGCGGCTGGTTCGCGACCGCCTCCGCCTGACCCTCCCTTCCCTCGTCAGTTCCCCCTGCGACGCGCCGCCGGTGGTGGCGCGTCCTCCCACCGACCAATTCTGGATACGCGATGTCCGCATTACCTCTCTCCGCCGTCCCCGCCCTCCCCGCCCTCCCCGCACCGCTTGTACCCGACGATTCAGGAGCGCGTGTCATGACCGTCCGACCGGACCACCACCCTGCCGAGCGGCGGAACGGAGGCCGGTCGTGACCTCGGTGGACTCCCCCGCCACCCCGGCCGGTGACACCCGCCCGGAGTGGAAGGGCTGGCTGGCCGTCCTCGCCGTCGCCCTCGGCATCTTCTCCCTGATGACCTCGGAACTGCTGCCGGTGGGCCTGCTCACCCCCGTCGGCTCCGAGCTGGGCGTCTCCAACGGCACGGCCGGCCTGATGGTGACCGTCCCCGGCCTGGTCGCCGCCGTGTCGGCGCCGCTGATCACCGTGGCCGCCGGCCGGCTGGACCGGCGGCTGGTGCTGTGCGTGCTGATCGGCCTGGTGGGCGCGGCCAACCTGGCCTCCGCCTTCGCGCCGAACTTCGCCACCGTGCTGGCCGCCCGCTTCCTCGTCGGGGTGAGCGTCGGCGGCTTCTGGGCCATCGCGGGCAGCCTCGCCACCCGGCTGGTGCCCGAGAAGCACGTGCCCCGCGCCATGGCCGTGATCTTCGGCGGGGTCTCCACCGCCTCGGTGATCGGCGTACCGGCCGGGACGCTCGCGGGCGAACTCAGCGGCTGGCGCACCGCGTTCGCGGCCGTGGGCGTGCTCGCCCTGGTGGCGCTGGTCTGCAAGCTGTGGCTGGTGCCGCCGCTGCCCGCCACCCAGACGATCCGCCTGCCCGAACTGCCCCGGCTGTTCCGGGACAACGCGGCCGTACGGATCGGGGTGATCGCCACCTTCCTGCTGATCACCGGCCACTTCGTGGCGTACACCTTCGTCCGGCCCGTCCTCCAGGACATCAGCGGGGTCGAACCGGGCCTGATCAGCAGCCTGTTGCTGGGGTACGGCGTGGCCGGCATCGTCGGCAACACCGTGGCCGGCTCCTGGGCGGGGCGCGACGTCCGCCGCACCCTGCTGATCATCAGTGGCACGCTCACCGCGGCGATGGCGCTGATCCCCCTGCTCGGCACCGGCCCGGTGGGCGGCGTCGCGCTGCTGCTGGTCTGGGGCCTCGCCTACGGCGGAGTGTCGGTGAGCCTCCAGACCTGGATGATGAAGGCCGCGCCCGAGGCCACCGAGGCCGCCACCTCGCTGTTCGTCGCGGCCTTCAACCTCTCCATCGCGCTGGGCGCCCTGATCGGCGGCCTCGCCGTGGACGCCTTCGCCACCGCCGGAGTGCTGTGGATCGGCGGCGCGCTGGTCCTGCTGACCGCCCTCGCGCTGTGGAGCGCCCGCCGGACCCGCCCCGCCTGAGCCCTCCGGGCCCCCCGACCGCCGTGCCGTGCGCCCCGGCCCCCGTCGTACGGCACGGCAACCCCGCCCCCGCCGCCCTGTCCACCAGGGGGGCGGGGGCGGGGCGTTCAGCCGCGCAGCAGCGCGTCGGCCGGGGCGGTCAGCCGCCGCCCCACGAGCGGGCGCAGCACCGGGTACGGGCGGGCGTCGCCCACCAGCACCCCGCCGAGCAGGGTGCGGCCGTCCGGGGCCAGCGTCAGCTTGGCGTAGGTGCCCGCGGCGGGGTCCTCGTGGACGTACTCCAGCGCCCCGGGCGTACGGGCGTGGACGTCGCCGAAGCTCGCCACCTCGACGCCCAGGAGCTTGAGCCGGGTGGCCGCGCCGGTGTCCGCGAACGGCGCGGTGGGCAGGCCGAGCAGCTGGTCGGCGACGATCCGGGCCATGGCGTACCCGGGGGCGACCAGCCCGTGCGCCCGGCCGCGCACGGCCGCGCAGTCGCCGATCGCCCAGACGCGGTCGGCGGCGGTGCGGCACAGCCCGTCGACCGCGACACCGCCGCGCGGGGCGGTCCGCAGCCCGGCCGCGGCGGCCAGCTCGTCGCGGGGGCGGACGCCCGCCGCGAAGACCACCAGCCGGGTGCCGATCCGGGTGCCGTCGGCCAGCGTCACCGCCGTGACGGCGCCGTCCGGGCCGGTGTCCACGCGCGCCAGCGCCGTACCGCAGTGCGTGCCGATGCCGAGGGCGCCGACGAGCCGGCCGAGCAGCCGCCCGCCGCCGCCGTCCACCTGGAGCGGCATCAGCCGGTCCGCCAGCTCGACCACCCGGGGCCGCATCCCCAGCAGCCGCAGGGCGTTGGCGGCCTCCAGCCCCAGCAGGCCGCCGCCCACCACCACTCCGGGGCGGCCGGGCTCGGCGCGGGCGCGGACGCGCTCCAGGTCGTCCAGGGTGCGGTAGACGCAGCAGCCGCCGGCCCGGTGCCCCGGGACCGGCGGGACGGCCGGCCGCGCCCCGGTCGCCAGCACCAGCGCGTCGTAGGGCAGTTCGGTGCCGTCGCCGGTGGTGACGGTGCGCGCGGCCGGGTCGACGGCGGTGACGGCCGTCCCGGTGCGGACCTCGACCAGCGGGTCGTCCGGCGCCCAGGAGCCGGTCAGCCCGAGGCCGGTCCGGTCGCCCCCGCCGGCCAGGTACGACGAGAGGGCCACCCGGTCGTAGGCGGGCCGGTCCTCCTCGCCGAGGACCACCACCCGCCAGGCCCCGGCCCGGTCGCGGGCGCGCACCTCGCCCACCAGGCGGTGGCCGACCATGCCGTGTCCGGCGACCACGAGCGTCCGGGTCACGGGGCGTCCTCCCCGGTGCGCGGGGCGGCCGCCAGGGTCGCGCACAGCGCCCGGACGTCGGGCGCGCAGCCGCCGCAGCCGGTGGTGGCCCGGGTGACCCGGGCGAGGTCCCCGGTGGTGCGGGCGCCGTCGTGCCAGGCGCGTTCCAGGGCCCGGCGGGTGACGCCGTTGCAGAGGCAGACCGGCGCGTCGTCCGGCTGCCCGTCGCCGTCCTCGCGGGCGGGCGTGGGCGTGCCGAGCAGCAGACCCAGCAGGTCGGCGGGGACGGGCCGGCCGTGGTCGTGGAGCTGGGTGAGCACCGCGCCGGCCCGGGGCAGCCCGAGCAGGACGGCCTCGGCGACGCGCCCGTCGGGCCGCAGCGCGACCCGGGCGTACCGGCCGCGGGCGGGGTCGCTGAGGCGGACGGTCCGGGTGCCGGCGGGGGCGGTGGGGGTGGTGGGGGTGGTGAGGCCGGCGGGGCCGGCAGGGCTGGTGGAGCCAGCGGGGTCAGCGGGGCCGGTAGGGCTGGTGGAGCCGGTGGGGTCGGCAGGGCCGGCGGGACTGGTGGGATCGGTAGAGCCAGTCGGGTCGGCGGGGCCGGTAGGGCTGGTGGAGCCAGTGGGGTCGGCGGGCCCGGCGGGGGTGACGGCGTCGTGCGTGCGGGTCGCGCCGGGGGCGCCCAGGCGCAGCAGGTCGATGTCCCCGGCCGCCGGGCGGAGTACGAACGGGGTGCCGGGGTGGCGCGACCGGCCGCCGGTCAGCCGGTCGGCCAGCACCTCGGCCTGCGCCCAGGCCGAGGTGACGCCGCCGCCCGGAGCCTCGCCACCGGGCTCGGCGCAGCCGCCGATGGCGTGGACGCGCGGGTCGGCGGTGGTCAGCCGGTCGTCGACCAGGACGCCGTGGCGCACCGGGAGCCCGGCGGTGCGGGCGAGGGCGGTCGCGGGGGCGGTGCCGGTGCGGACGACGAGCGTCCCGGCCCGCAGCACCTCGCCGTCGTCCAGCACCAGCCGGCCCGGCTTGTACTCGGTGCCCCGGCGGCCGGTGCGCAGCTCCACGCCCCGCGCGGCCAGCAGCCCGGCCAGCATCTCCGCGGCCGGGCCGTCGAGGTGACGGTGCATCAGGAGCGGCTGGGCGTGGACCAGCGTCACCGGGTGCCCGGCGCGGCGCAGCGCGAGCGCGGTCTCCACCCCGGCCGCGCCCCCGCCGAGCACCACCACGGGCCCGCCGGCGACGCGTTCGGCCTCGGCGGGCGTCCGCAGGGTGGTCACGCCCTCCGCGAGCCGCCCGTCCGGGCCGCGCAGGCCCGGCACGTCCGGGAGCACCGGCCGGGCGCCGGTGGCCAGCACCAGGTGGTCGTAGCCGTACACCTCCGGGCGCCTCCCGCCACCGGCCGTCCGGAAGCCGCCGACCGCGCGCACCAGGCGCCGCCGCCGGTCCAGGCGGACCGCGAGGGTGCCGGTGCGGACGCGGACGCCGTCCGGCGGGGCGGGCAGCACGGCCGCGCCGGCGGGCAGGGTGCCGGCGAGCACCGCGGTGAGCAGCGGGCGGTGGTACGCGGGGCCCGGCCCGGCCGTGAGGACGGTGACGCCGCCCGGGTGGCCGTGGTGGCGCAGCCGCTCCACGAAGCGGTGGGCCGCGGTCCCGTGGCCGATCACCAGGACCTCGCTCACCGCGGCCCCCGTTCTTCCGGGCCGCCGTCGCCGGGCGGCTCGGGTGCGATCCGTACCGCGCTGACCTTGAACTCGGGCATGCCGCTGCGCGGGTCGAGGGCCGTGCCGGTGACCAGGTTCGCCCGGCCGTCGCCCGCGTAGTGGAAGGGCAGGAACACCGTGTCGAGGCGCATCGCCGGCACCAGCCGCACCCGCGCCACCATGCTGCCGCGCGCGGAGGTGACCCGGGCCGGATCGCCCTCCCGCAGCCCGGCGCGGGCGGCGGTGTCGGGGTGGACCTCCACGAACGCCCCGGGCGCCGCCCGGTCCAGCTCGGGCACCCGGCGGGTCTGGGCGCCGGACTGGTAGTGGGCGAGCACCCGCCCGGTCGTGGCGTACAGCGGGTGGCGGGCGCCGGGGGTCTCGGCGGCGTCCCGGTGGTCCACCTCGGCGAACCGGGCCCGCCCGTCGGGGTGCGCGAACCGGTCGAGGAACAGCCGGGGCGTGCCCGGGTGCGGCGGCCCGGCCGGGTCGCCGCCCGGGCAGGGCCAGTGCAGGGCCTCCCCGGCGTCGAGCCGCGCGTAGTCGATGCCGGAGTAGTCGGCGGGCCCGCCGCGCGAGGCGCGCCGCAGCTCGTCGAAGACCTCGGCCGGCCGGGTGGGCCAGCGGTGGGCGGGCTCGCCGAGGCCGGTCGCCAGGGCGTGCAGCACCTCCAGGTCGGTGCGGACTCCGGGCGGCGGCGGGCGCAGCCGCCGGCGGCGCAGCACCCGCCCCTCCAGGCTGGTCATGGTGCCCTCCTCCTCGGCCCACTGCGTCACCGGCAGCACCACATGGGCCAGCCGGGCGGTCTCCGACGGGACGAAGTCGGCCACCACGAGCAGGTCGAGCGCGGCGAGCCGCCGGGTGACGTGCCCGGCGTGCGGTGCCGAGACGGCCGGGTTGGAGCCGAACACCAGCAGGGCGCGAGGCCCGTCGTCCGTGCCGAGGGCGTCGAGCAGTTCGTAGGCGCTGCGGCCGGGGCCCGGCAGCGACTCGGGCGGGACGCCCCACACTCCGGCCACCCGGGCGCGCGCCACCGGGTCGGTGATCGACCGGTAGCCGGGCAACTGGTCGGCCTTCTGGCCGTGTTCGCGCCCGCCCTGGCCGTTGCCCTGCCCGGTGAGGCAGCCGTACCCGGCGCCCTCCCGGCCGGGCAGGCCCAGCGCGAGGGCCAGGTTGATGAAGGCGGCGGCCGTGTCGGCGCCCTTGCTGTGCTGCTCGGCGCCCCGGCCGGTCAGCACGTACGCCCGGTCCGCCCCGGCCAGCAGCCGTACCGCCGCGCGCTGGTCGGCGGCGGGCACCCCGGTGACACGCTCCGCCCGCTCGGGCGGCCAGGCGGCGGCGCGCCGCCAGGCCGCGTCGAAGCCGGTGGTGCGCTCCCGTACGTAACCGGCGTCGCACCGCCCCTCGGTGACCACGAGGTGCAGCAGGCCGAGGGCGAGCGCCAGGTCGGTGCCGGGGGCCGGCTGGAGGTGCAGGGCGGCGCGCTCGGCGGTCGGGGTGCGGCGCGGGTCGACCACGATCAGGTCGGCGCGGTCCAGGTGGCGCATCAGGGGCGGCATGGTCTCGGCCGGGTTGGCGCCGGCCAGCACGATGACGTCCGCCCCGCCGAGGTCGGTGACCGGGAAGGGCAGCCCCCGGTCGACGCCGAAGGCGGCGTTCCCGGCCGCCGCCGCCGAGGACATGCAGAACCGGCCGTTGTAGTCGATCTGGCTGGTGCCGAGCGCGACCCGGGCGAACTTGCCGAGCAGGTACGCCTTCTCGTTGGTGAGCCCGCCGCCGCCGAACACCCCCACGGCGTCCGGCCCGTGCCGGTCGCGCAGGTCCCGGAGGGTGGAGGTGACGGTGTCCAGCGCGGCGGGCCAGCCGGCCGGGACGAGCGCGCCCGCGGCGTCCCGCACCAGCGGGGTGCGCAACCGGTCCGGCACGGTGAGCAGTTCGGGTGCCGTCCAGCCCTTGCGGCACAGTCCGCCCCGGTTGACGGGGAAGTCGGCGGGGCGGACCGTCACCCGGCCCTCCCGCCCGGTCAGTTCCGTACCGCACTGCAGCGCGCAGTAGGGGCAGTGCGTGCGCACGGCCGCCGGGGTGTCAGACACGCGCGGTCTCCTCCGGCGCGGCGGGCAGGGGCGCGTCCTCGCGGCCGGGCCCGGTGCCGGTGTCCCGGCGCCGCAGGTACACCGCCCAGGTGAGAGCCATGCACACCGCGTAGTAGCCGAGGAAGCACAGCAGGGCCGGGGCGATCCCGCCGAAGACGCCCCCGTAGGAGGCGCGGAAGGCCAGGTTGATCGCCACACCGCCGAAGGCGCCCACCGCCCCGGCGATCCCGATGACGGCGCCGGAGAGCCGCCGCGCGCGGGCGAAGGCCGCCCGGGCGTCCCCGCCGGAGGTCACCTCCCGGCGCGCCCGGTCGGCGAAGACGACCGGGATCAGCTTGTACGTGGAGCCGTTGCCCGCGCCGCTGAGCAGGAAGAGCACGGTGAACCCGGCCACGAACAGCGGCAGCGACTGCCGGGACGCGGCGTACAGCAGGCCGCCCGTCCCGGCGGCCATCCCGGCGAAGGTCCACAGGGTGACGCGCGCCCCGCCCCACCGGTCGGCCAGCCTGCCGCCCAGCGGACGGCTGAGCGAGCCGAGCAGCGGGCCGAGGAAGGTGTAGCCGGCCGCTTCGAGGGGGGTCGAGCCGAACTCGCTCTGAAGGACCAGCCCGAAGGCGAAGCCGTACCCGATGAACGAGCCGAACGTGCCCACGTACAGCAGGGAGACGACCCAGGTGTGGCCGTCGCGGACGGCCTCCCGCTGGGCGCCGGGCTCGGCGCGCACCGCGTCGATGTTGTCCATGAACAGCGCGGCCAGCACCGCGGCGAGCACCAGCAGCGGCAGGTAGGCCGCCACGACGTACGCCGGGTGGGCGGGCCCGGCGGTGGCGATCACCAGCAGGCCGGCGAGCTGCACGGTGGCGACGCCCAGATTGCCGCCGCCGGCGTTGAGCCCGAGCGCCCAGCCCTGGTGGCGGCGCGGGAAGAAGCCGGTGATGTTGGTCATGGAGGAGGCGAAGTTCCCGCCGCCCGCGCCGGTGGCGGCGCCGAGAAGGAGGAAGACCCACAGCGGGGTGCCGGGCCGGCCCACGAAGTACGCGGTCAGGGCCGCCGGCACCAGGAGCACCAGCGAGGCGAAGACCGTCCAGCCGCGGCCCCCGAAGCGGGTCACGGCGGCGCTGTACGGGAGTCTCAGCGCCGCGCCGACCAGCGTGGGCACGACGACCAGCAGGAACTTCTCCCCCGCCGTGAAGCCGAGCCCGATCTCCGGCGACATGAACAGCACCAGCACCGACCACATGCTCCACACCGAGAAGCCGATGTGCTCGGCGAGGAGCGACACGGCGAGGTTGCGGCGCGCCACGCGTCTGCCCGTGCGCTCCCAGAAGTCCTCGTCCTCGGGGTCCCACCCCTCGATCCAGCCCTTCCGGGAGGCGCGTCCGGTCCCGGTCACGGTCCCTCCGCGGGGGTGGCCCCGGCGTGGTCCGGGCCCGTGTGCATCCAGGCCACCCGGTCGTGCAGGTCGGTCGCCGACATCGCGGACAGCAGGGCGTTGCGGGTCTTGGCGGCGACTCCCCGGGCGTGCCAGAGCCGGATGCTCTCGCGGGAGGCGAGCTGGACGGCGGCGGTACGCTCGCGGCGCTGCTCGTTGTACGCGCGCAGCCGCGCGGGGAGGCGGCCGGGCGGGCCGTCGAGCAGGTCGCCGAGGAGCACCGCGTCCTCCAGGGCCTGGCAGGCGCCCTGCGCCGCGTAGTGCAGCATCGGGTGGGCCGCGTCGCCGAGCAGGGTGACCCGGCCGTCGGTCCAGTCGTCCACCGGGTCGCGGTCCACGAGCATCCAGGACTTCCAGCCCTCGCCGAGCCGCAGCAGTCGCGTCGGGGCCTCGCCGGTCAGGCCAGCGAGCCGATCGAGCACCCGGGCGGCGGGCACCGGCACACCGGCGAACGGCTCGGTCAGGCCGCCGTCCCAGCTCGCGGCGAGATTCAGGGCGGTGCCCCCGGCGATGGGGTAGTGCACGAAGTGGCAGGAGGGGCCCGCCCACCAGGTGACGTTCGCGCCGCGGAACTCCTCCGGGACCCGGTCCATCGGCAGTACCGCGCGGTAGACGGCGATGCCGGACACCCGGGGGTCGCCGTCGCCGACGAGCTGCCGGCGGAGCGCCGAGTGGATGCCGTCCGCGCCGACGACGGCGTCACCGGTGACGCGCCCGCCGTCCGCGAGGAGCACCGAGGCGCTGTGGCCGTCCTGTGCGTAGCCGGTGACGGCGCTGCCGCCGCGCAGCTCGACGGCGCCGGTGCTCCGGCAGGCGTCGAGGAGCAGGGTGTGCAGTTCGGCGCGGTGCACGACGACGTACGGATGGCCGAACCGGGCGCGGTAGGCGTCGGTGAGCGGCATGCTGACCACGTGCTCGCCGGTCACGCCGTCCATGAAGCGCAGGGCGTCCATGCGGACGGCGGTGGCGCGCACCCGGTCGCCGAGGCCGAGGCGGTCGAGGGCGGCGATGCCGTTGGGGGCGATCTGGATGCCGGCGCCGATCTCGGCGAACCGCGCGGCCCGCTCCAGGACCCGTACCCGGTGGCCGCGCCGGGCGGCCGCGAGGGCGGTGGCCAGCCCGCCGATGCCTCCGCCGACCACCACGACGTCAGACATCGCTGCCCCCGTCGGCCAGCAGGCGGGCCAGCTCCAGCCGCTTGATCTTGGTGGTGGCGGTCTGCGGGAGGTCGGCGTGGCGGCGCTGCACCGGGTCGGCCATGGGTGCCAGGCCGGCCGCGGCGGCCTTCCAGGCCGCCGGGTCCAGGGGCTTGTCGTCCCGCGTGCACACCACCGGTACGGCCCGGCCGTCGGCGCCGCGCACGATGACGACCTCCACCAGGTCGGCGAGCCTGCCGAGCAGCACGTCCTCGGCGGCCAGGGTGCTGCCGAAGCCCTCGATGAGGTCGACCTCGCGGTCCAGCAGGTGCACGCACCCCCACCGGGTGCGGTAGCCCACGTCGCCCATGCGCCACCAGCCGCCCTCGGAGAGCTGGTCGCCGTACCGCTCGGGCTCGCCGAGATAGGTCACGATGCGGCCCTCGCTGCGTACTTCGATATAGCCGGGATTCGTCTCCGAGGGCGGATTTCCGTCCCGGCTGACGACGCGTACGTCGGTCATTCCGGGAAACGGCATACCGACGCAGCGGCCGTCCGCTTCCGGTGAGCGTCTTCTGGTGAAGGCGCGCACCACGGCCGGGCCGACTTCGCTCTGTCCGTAGAGCTGCCCGAAAAGCGGGTTCTTCCGGCGGGAGGCGCCGAGCAGCCGGTGGACCGTGCGCGGGTGAATGGCGTCGAAGGTGCTGCTGAAGAGTTTGACGTTGCCCAGCGGTTCCCGGGGGTCGCCGGCGAGTTCCTCCCATTCCATGAAGGAGTTGGGGTGGGCTTCCAGAACTCCGGGGCGCAGCCGGGCGAAGAGGTCGCCGGCGTTGTCCGGGCGGGAATCGGCGAGCACCAGGATCGGGAATCCGCGCAGCAGGGAGATCGCCAGGGCGGTGAACAGCCGCGAGTGGACGAACGACACGTGCAGGGCGATGGTCTCGCGGCGGCGGAGCACCGGGGCGACGACCGACGCCTGGGGGCGGTAGCGCGCCTGGAGGCTCCGGCCGGTGTGCACGGCCAGCTTGGGCGTGCCGGTGGTGCCGGAGGTGTGGGTGATCAGGGTGGGGTGCTCCGGCGGCATGGTGACGGGCGGTATCCGCCGGGCGCCCTCGTAGGCCGCCAGCGGGACGGCGTCGTCGTGTTCACCGGAGGTGAGCAGCACCCGGCGGGTGGCGCCGAAGACCTCGGGGGGCAGCTCGGTGTCGAGCTTGGCCCGGTCGGTCACCAGGTAGGGCCGGTCGGCGCGGCGGACGAGGGCGAGCACCGTGGCGCCGTCGAGCGCCGGCGACAGCAGCACGGGGACGGCGCCGGTGCGGGCGACGGCGCAGGCCAGGAGGGTGATGTCGAAGCCGTCCGACTTGTGCACCACGACCCGGTCGGCGGGCCGGACGCCCGCGGCCCACAGCCGGGCGGCGTAGTCGTCGACGGTGTCGGCCACTTCGGCGACGGTCGCGCGGCGGCCGGGCCAGGGGGCGAGGTCGAGATCGTGGTCGAGGATGAGGACGTTGGCCGGGTGCCGGGCCGCCGCACGCTCGAAGAGCGTTCCCAGCCGGATACCACGGTTTCCTATGCGCTGCAGAAGCATGGTGCCAAGCTCTCGTCGGGAGTCGGGGGTCGGAAGTCGGTCGGGGGTCGGTCGGGGGCCGGGGGTCGGTCGGGGCCGGGCGTCGGTCGGGGGCCGGGTGGGAGAGGGGTGCGGCCCGGGGCCGTACGTGCCGGGGCGCCGGACCGGTGCGGCGGCCGGGGGCGCGGGGTCAGCCCTGTGCGATCACGGCCCGGACGCGGTCCAGCGTGGCGGCCAGGTCGCCCTGGACCTTGGCGCCCCACTCGGTGAAGAACCGCTCCTTCTCCGTGTCGTCCATCTCGGCGGTGATGCCCCGGATTCCTTCCGTGGGGGCGTCCATGCGGAAGTGGTGGACCAGGACGCAGCCCCCGGGGGCGGGTTCGATGTCGAATCCCCAGACGCTCTGCTGCTTCCGTCCGGCCTTGTCGCGCATGGCCCACTGGAACGTCCGCCCCGGTTCCGCGGCGACGACCTCGGATTCGGTGATCCATTTCCCCCGGACGACCGGGGCCCAGGCCACCACGTCCTCCTCGCGGAAGTTCTCGCCGCGGAAGACCGCGCCGACGGTGGCGGGTTCTCCGGAGATCCAGGAACCGCCCACGCATTCCGGGCTCCATTCGCCGCTGCGGGGAAGGTCGCTCACCACCGCGTAGACATCGCCGGCGGTCGCGGAAAGCGGGATCTCGGCGCGGGACCGGAAAAGCGGAATGCTGTCATTGTTCGCTGAGGCCATGGCCCGAAGCTTGCAGAGGCGGCTCGGGACCGGTCAAAGGTCGGGGGCCGGGTCCGTCAAGTCGGCCGCCCGGCCCGCCCGGTGGGCTTTTCACCCCCCGCGGGCGCGAGTTGACGGACAATTCTGCGCCCGGGGTGCGCCACCGGGGGTGCGTGCCAGGATCGCCGTCATGCGTGCCGCCTACATCGAACAGCTCGGCTCCCCCGACGTGATCCGTTACGGCGAGCTTCCGCCGCCCCGGTGCGGCCCCACGGACGTGGTGGTCGACGTGGCGGCCACCACGGTCAACCCGGTGGACACCTTTGTCCGTTCCGGTCTGTTCCGCACCCCGCTGGACTTCCCGTTCGTGATCGGCCGGGACCTGGTGGGCACGGTCGCCGCGGCCGGGCCGGGCGCCGCCGGTTTCGCGGTGGGCGACCGGGTGTGGAGCAACAGCCTGGGCCACGGGGGCCGGCAGGGCGCCGCGGCCGAGCGCGCCGTGGTGGCGGCCGACCGGCTGTACCACCTGCCGCCGGGCGTGGACCCGGTGGAGGCGGTGGCGGTGGTGCACCCGGCGGCGACGGCCCATCTGGCGCTGTTCGCCCATGGCCGGCTGCGGATGGGCGACACCGTGGTGGTGGCGGGCGCGGCGGGGAACGTGGGCGCCGCGCTGGTGGTGATGGCCGTCCGGGCGGGGGCGCGGGTGGTCGCCACGGCCGCCGCGCGGGACGCGGAGTTCTGCCGGGGCCTGGGCGCCGCGGAGGTGCTGGACTACCGCGACCCGGGCCTCTTCGGGCGGATACGGGAGGCGTGCCCCGGGGGCGTCGACGTCTACCTCGACACCGCGGGCGTGAACGACCTGACGGGGGCGGTCGGCCTGCTGGCGCGGCGGGGCCGGGTGGTCCTGCTGGCGGGGGCGAGGACGACTCCGGAGCTGCCGGCCGGGGAGCTGTACATGAAGGACTGCTCGGTGGTGGGCTTCGTGATCTCGCACGCCACCGCCGCCGAGCTGGCGGAGGCGGCCGTGGCGATCAACCGGCTGCTGGCGGACGGGGCGCTGCGGCCCCGGGCGGCCGAGGTGCTGCCGCTGCGGGCCGCCGCCGAGGCGCACCGCCGCATGGACGAGGGGCGGGTGCGGGGCCGGCGGCTGGTCCTGCGCACGGACGCGACCGCCTAGGTCCCGGTCACAGCGGGGTGCGGGCCGACTCCAGCAGGCGGGTGGTGTCCTCGGCGGGCAGGTGCAGGGCGTTGCCCACGGTGATCAGCACGTCCCGCTCGGCGGTGGTGTACGCGCCGTCGGCGAGGGCGATCCGGGCGCCCTGGAGCAGGATCGACTCCCGTCCGGCGGGCGCGAGGTGCGGGGTGAGCGGCTCCAGGGCCTCGTGCAGCTCGATGGCGAGGGCGGCGCCGCAGGGCGTGCCGGCGTCGGCGACGAAGCGGCCGGTGTCGGCCTCCAGGGCCTCGATGAGGGCGGTGAGACCCTCGGCGGTGCAGTCCTCGTACCCGGCGGCGCGGACGGCGGAGACGGCGTGCTCCAGGACCGGGCGGGAGGAGACCCCGCCGGCGGCGAGGACGGCGAGCGCCACGGTGTGCACGGCGTCCCGGAGCATCGCCGAGAAGCGCGCGGTGGTGGGGTGGTCCAGGGTCTCGGTGCCGTAGTGCAGATGGCAGGCGGCGCACTCGACGACCGGCCCGGCGAGCCCGCGCGGGAGCAGCGGGACCCCGAGGAGGGTGAGGCGCCGGCGGCCGGTGCGGCGCCGGTAGCTGCGGTCGCCGCCGCAGCCGGGGCAGAAGAACTTCCCGTCTCCCACGGTGTTCCACGCGGTGGAAATGGAGCAGACGCGCACTTTCCGCCCGCGTGATCCTCGTGCTGGCAGCACGTCGCACCTCCAGAACGCCTCGGCCACCTTGCCGCGTTGGCGTGATGTTAGCCACATCGGTGATGTCGCGTCAGCACCTCGGCGTGAGATCGCCACCGACATGGCTGAACCCCGCCCTCCGGAAAGCTCCGGAACGGGCGGGGTCCCTGAGGCGCGGGTCAGCGCGCGGCGCGGTTCACGGCCGAGATGACGGCCTTCAGCGAGGCGCGTGTGGTGTTGGCGTCGATGCCGATGCCCCACAGCACCTTGCCGTCGATGGCGCATTCGATGTACGAGGCGGCCTGGGCGGAGGCGCCCTCGCTCATCGTGTGCTCCTGGTAGTCCAGCAGGCGGGCGTCGATGCCGATGGCCTGCAGGGCGGCGAAGAACGCGGAGATCGGGCCGTTGCCGGAGCCGGTCAGGACGGTCGGGGTGCCGTCGACGACCGCCTCGACGGTCAGGGTGTCCGTGCCGTCCTTGTCGGTGGTGGTCTGGCCGGAGCGCAGCTGGACGCGGCCCCACGGGTTGCCCGGGTTGGGCAGGTACTCGTCCTGGAAGACGGACCAGATGGCCGCCGGGGTGACCTCGCCGCCCTCGGCGTCGGTCTTGGCCTGGATGATCCGGGAGAACTCGATCTGCATCCGGCGCGGCAGGTCCAGCTTGTGGTCGTTCTTCAGGACGTACGCGATGCCGCCCTTGCCGGACTGCGAGTTGACGCGGATGACCGCCTCGTAGGACCGGCCGACGTCCTTGGGGTCGATCGGCAGGTAGGGCACGGCCCACTCGATGTCGTCGACGGTCTTCCCGGCCGCGGCGGCGGTGGCCTCCATGGCGTCGAAGCCCTTCTTGATGGCGTCCTGGTGGGAGCCGGAGAAGGCGGTGTAGACCAGGTCGCCCGCGTAGGGGTGGCGCGGGTGGACCTCCATCTGGTTGCAGTACTCGGAGGTGCGGCGGATCTCGTCGATCTGGGAGAAGTCGATCTGCGGGTCGACACCCTGCGAGAACAGGTTCATGCCCAGCGTCACCAGGTCGACGTTGCCGGTGCGCTCGCCCTGCCCGAACAGGCAGCCCTCGATCCGGTCGGCGCCGGCCATGATCGCCAGCTCGGCCGCCGCCACCGCCGTACCGCGGTCGTTGTGCGGGTGGACGGACAGGCAGACGTGCTCGCGGCGGGACAGGTGGCGCGACATCCACTCGAAGCGGTCCGCGTGGGTGGAGGGCGTGGAGCGCTCCACGGTCGCGGGCAGGTTCAGGATGATCTCGCGGCCCTCCTCGGGCTGCCAGACGTCCATGACGCCCTCGCAGACCTCCAGGGCGAAGTCCAGCTCGGTGTCGGTGAAGATCTCCGGGCTGTACTGGTAGCCGAAGACCGTCTCGTCGCCCAGGATCTTGTCGGCGTACTCCATCACCAGACGGGTGCCGTCGACGGCGATCTGCCTGACCTGCTCCCGGGAGCCGCGGAAGACGACCCGGCGGAAGACGGGCGCCGTGGCGTTGTACAGGTGGACGGTGGCCCGGTGGGCGCCGCGCAGCGACTCCACGGTGCGCTCGATCAGCTCCTCGCGGGCCTGCGTCAGGACGGAGATGGTCACGTCCTCGGGGACGGCGCCCTCTTCGATGATGGAGCGTACGAAGTTGAAGTCGGTCTCGCCGGAGGAGGGGAAGCCGACCTCGATCTCCTTGTAGCCCATGCGCACCAGCAGGTCGAACATCTCGCGCTTGCGGGCGGGGCTCATGGGGTCGATCAGCGCCTGGTTGCCGTCGCGCAGGTCGGTGGACAGCCAGCGCGGCGCCTGCGTGATGCGCCGGTCCGGCCAGGTGCGGTCGGGGATGTCGACGGCCTCGTAGCGGCCGTACTTGTGGATGGGCATCCCGGACGGCTTCTGGGTGTGCGTGGCGTTGGTGACCGGCGTGGGGCGGCCGACGGGCTGGGACATGTGCGTAGGGCTCCTCGGTTGTCCTGCTGGGGACGGCCGACTGGGTCGAAGCAGCACCAGACTCCGCGGGGAGGGGGTCGGCCTACGACTACAGGCCCTCGCCGCGGCAGCTAAGGAGAAGCAGCCCGAAACGCATGATGCGGAGAAGCCTAGCCGAGTCGCACCGTGAGTGGCGGTGCCGTTTCAGTATGCGGGATTCCCGCCCCCAACCGTCAAAGAGCGATTCGTCACTCCTTTTCGGGAATCGTCGTCGCACCGCGTGACAGTACCGTGACGCGCTGCCACATTGCGGAGCATGACTGCCGCAGCCCGTACGCACTGCACGATCGTCCCCCCGCACCTCCTCGACCGGCTCACCCGCGCCGCCGACCCGGACGTCGCCGCCGCCGCCCGCCGCACCCTCGTCGCGGACGCCGCGCACCGCACCGCCCGCCGGCTGACCACCGTCCACGGCGCCGCCCCGGTCCTCCGGGCCGCGGACACGGCCGCCGGCACCCCCGGGCGCACGATCCACGACGCCGGGCACAGGACCGCCCTGCCGGGCCGCCAGGTGCGCACCGAGGGCGAGAAGCCCACCAAGGACGCCACCGTCAACCGCGCGTACGCCGGTCTCGGCGCCACCTACGAGCTGTTCCGCGACGCCTACGGGCGCGACTCGATCAACGGGGACGGGCTGCCGCTGATCGCCACCGTCCACTACGACCGGGAGTACAACAACGCCTTCTGGAACGGCGACCAGATGGTCTTCGGCGACGGGGACGGCCGGATCTTCCAGGACTTCACCGTCGCGGTCGACGTCATCGGCCACGAACTGGCCCACGGGGTCACCCAGTACACCGCGAACCTGGCCTACTTCGGCCAGTCCGGGGCGCTCAACGAGTCGGTGTCCGACGTCTTCGGCTCGCTGGTCAGGCAGCGGGTCCTCGGGCAGACCGCCGACGAGGCCGACTGGCTGATCGGCGCCGGGCTGCTGGCCCCGGACGTCCGGGGCGTGGCGCTGCGCTCGATGAAGGCCCCCGGGACGGCGTACGACGACGACGTCCTCGGCAAGGACCCGCAGCCCGCGACCATGGACGACTACGTCCACACCGGCTCCGACAACGGCGGGGTGCACATCAACTCCGGCATCCCCAACCACGCCTTCTACCTGTTCGCCACGGAGCTGGGCGGCAACGCCTGGGAGCGGGCGGGCCAGGTCTGGTACGACGTGCTGACCGGCGGCCGGCTGGCGGTGGACGCGGCGTTCGAGGACTTCTCGCGGCTGACGGTCGCGGCGGCGCGCGAGCGGTTCGGCGCGGGCGGCCCGGAGGACGACGCGGTGGTCAAGGCGTGGTCGACGGTGGGGCTGCCGGCGGAGTAGACAGGCCCCATGCGTATCCGGGTCATCCGTACGGGAGGGTTCGCCGGCATCGAGCGGCGGGCCGAGGTCGATACCTCGGGGCTGCCCGACGCCCCCGGCTGGCACGCCCTGGCCGAGGCGGCCCTCACCGGGGACGGCGGGGGGCGGCCGGCGGGCGTGCCGGACGGGTTCCGCTACGAGATCACCGTCGACGGCCGCACCGTGCGCTGCGCCGACCCCGGGCTCACGGACGCCCAGCGGGAGCTGGTCGCCCGGGTGCTCCGGGAGGGCGCGTAAGGGGCGCGGCCCCGGCCGGACCCCCTTTACGGCGCGGCCCCGGCCGGGAGGGTCAGAAGCCGAGCCGGCGCAGCTGCTTGGGGTCGCGCTGCCAGTCCTTGGCGACCTTCACATGGAGGTCCAGGAAGACCGGCGTACCGAGCAGGGCCTCGATGTGCTTGCGGGACTTGGTGCCGACCTCCTTCAGGCGCTTGCCCTTGGGGCCGATGATGATGCCCTTCTGGCTGGGGCGCTCGATGAAGACATTGGCGTGGATGTCCAGCAGCGGCTTGTCCGCGGGGCGGTTCTCGCGCGGCAGCATCTCCTCCACGACCACCGCGATCGAGTGCGGCAGCTCGTCCCGTACGCCCTCCAGCGCGGCCTCGCGGATCAGCTCGGCGACCATCACCTGCTCGGGCTCGTCGGTGAGGTCGCCCTCCGGGTAGAGCGCGGGGCCCTCGGGGAGCAGCGGCACCAGCAGGTCCGCCACCAGGGAGACCTGCCTGTCGCCCACGGCGGAGACGGGGACGATCTCCTGCCACTCCATGCCCAGCTCCTGGCCGAGCCGGTCGATGGCGATGAGCTGCTCGGCGAGGGTCTTGGAGTCCACCAGGTCGGTCTTGGTGACGATCGCGACCTTGGGGGTCTTCTTGATCTCCGCCAGTTCCTGGGCGATGAACCGGTCGCCCGGGCCCAGCTTCTCGTTGGCCGGCAGACAGAAGCCGATCACGTCGACCTCGGCCCAGGTGGTCCGTACGACGTCGTTGAGCCGCTCGCCGAGCAGGGTGCGCGGCTTGTGCAGGCCCGGGGTGTCGACCAGGATCAGCTGGGCGTCCGGGCGGTGCACGATGCCGCGCACCGTGTGCCGGGTGGTCTGCGGCCGGTTGGAGGTGATCGCCACCTTCTGGCCGACCAGAGCGTTCGTGAGGGTGGACTTGCCCGCGTTGGGGCGGCCGACGAAGCAGGCGAAACCGGCACGGTGGGTGGTTTCGGTTTCCGGGTTACGAGCGCTCATGGGGGCCATTCTCCCCGATGCGGGCACCCGTCACGTACCGCAGGCCCCTCGTCAGGCCCGCGCGGCCCGCCGCCGCGCCGCCAGGGCGGCCACCGCCGAGGCGGCGTAGAGGACGGTCAGGACGCCCAGGGCCAGGTCCAGCCAGTCGACCGGGCCGCCCCGGACGAGCGCGGCGGCGGCCGGGACACCGGCGGCGAGGCCCGCCGCCACCAGCAGGACGCCCGCGGCGCCCGCGATCAGCCGCGCGGCACCGGGCCGGGACGGTTTCAGCAGGTCCCCGGCCGCCCACAGCACGAGCAGCAGCGGGAAGGCGTGGTAGGGCTCCGGGTCGGTGCCCCCGGCCAGCCAGTCGACCACGTTGATGACGACGCCGACGGCGCCCACGGCCAGAACGACCCACGAGGTGGTCAGCCCCGTGGTTCTCTCCCCCGTGCGCGCCATCAGCCGGCGCTCACCGTGGCGCGCAGCTCGCCGTCCGGACCGGCCACGTGGACCGGGGTGGCCGGGCCGCCCAGATCGCGGACGGCGGCGCGGTCGGCGTCCGAGGCGGCGCCCGCCTCGGTGACGACGGCCGCCGCCTCCAACGACGTGGCGCCACTGGCCACGGCCATCGCCACCGCCGTCTGGAGCGCGCTCAGCCGGAGCGACTCCAGGGCGACGGTCCCGGCGACATAGGTGCGCCCGGTCTCGTCGCGCACGGCCGCGCCCTCGGCCACACCGTTACGGGCGCGGGCGCTGCGCGCCAGGGTGATGATCTTTCGGTCCTCGGGACCGAGGTCGGTGGTCTGAGTCATGCCCCGAGGATAGATCCGCGAGCCGGGTCAGCCCTGGGCGGCCTTGACGAACTTCTCCCCGCCGCGCTTGGCGAGGTCGTCGAAGTTCTTGGCGGACGCCGGGAGACCCGGGAGGTACACGACCCGGGAGACGCCCGCGCCCTGACGGGAGACCGCGACGTGGAGGGCGAACTCCATGGCGCCGCCGAGGTCCATGCTGACGCGGACGCCGTGCGACTCCTCGCCGGTCTTCGGCGGGGTGAGCTTCTCCACCTTGAGCTCGGCCGGCACGCCCTCCATGGCGGTCTTGAAGCCGGTGCACTTCTCGGCGGCGGTGCCGACGGACGACACGAAGTCGGCGGCGCCGGTGCCGGGGAAGGTCATGATCTGGTGGGTGAGCTGGTCCGCGCCGTTGCCGCCACTGAAGTCCACGTCGGCGCCGACGGTGGCACCGGACACGTTCTTGGCGAGCAGGTCGGCGATCGGCTGGCACTCCGCCTTGTCCGCCTTGTAGGCGCTGGCGTCGGCCGGGTTCTTGGTCACGGTCCAGCCCTTGGGCAGGTCGGCGACCGTCAGGGCGCCGGCCTTCATCTGCGCGGCGGTGAGCGGAGTGGCCTCCGCCGCCTTGTCGGCGGGCTTGCCGGCCGAGGAGCCCGCGGCCTTGTCCTTGCCGCTGTCGCCGCCCTTGTCGGACGAACCACCGCACGCGGCGGTGAAGGTGAGCGCGGAGACGGTGAGCGCGACGGCGACGCCGCGACGTGTGCGAGTACGCATGAGGTGTGTTTCTCCCCTTGGTTGGATGCCCTGGGGAGCTGTGGTTCCCCCCTCCCCGCCGATAACGGCCGCGCCGAGGATATACACAGGAAGATCACAGCGACGACACGGAAATACCCGCAACCCGCTTCAGCCCGCGAGCGGGTACACCGCCCCGCGCCGCCCCTCGGGCCCGGCCAGCCACTCCAGCTTGGCCGCCGTACCGGCCTCCGGGAGCGGGGTGTGCAGCACGATCATCAGGTCCGGCCGGGCGGGGACGCGCAGTTGGGTCGACTCCACGTGCAGCGTGCCGACCAGCGGGTGCTCCAGCTCCTTGTGGACCTGGCCCGCCGGGGCAATGTCCCGGCGCTCCCACAACTCGGCGAACTCCGCGCTGGCGGCCCTCGCCTCCTCCACCACGGCGCGGAACCCCTCGTCGCCCGGGGCCTCCGAGCAGGCCGCCCGGAACTGGGCGACCAGCTGCGGGGCGTTGCGCGCCCAGCTCCGGGAACGGGTGCGGTACAGGGGGTCGGTGAAGAAGGCGATCAGGCCGTTCTGCGGCATGCCGGGCCGCATGCCGAGGACGGCCGATGCGGAGGCGTTGTACATGACGGTGTTGCAGTAGCGGTCCATGACGTGGGCCGGGTACGGCATCCACGCGTCGATCAGCCGCCGCAGGCCCGCGCACATGTCCCGCTGGGCCGGATCGACCTCCGCCGGAGGCGGGTTGAGCCCGGCCAGAACGTAGAGGTGGCGCCGCTCGGCGGGGCTCAGCCGCAGCACCCGGGCCACCGCGTCCAGCACCTGCGGCGAAACGGTGATGTCCCGGCCCTGCTCCAGCCACTGGTACCAGGACACGCCGACGCCCGCGAGGACGGCGACCTCCTCGCGGCGCAGGCCCGGGGTGCGGCGCCGGGCGCCCCCGCCGGGCAGCCCCGCCTCCTCGGGTGTGACGCGGGCGCGGCGGCTGCGCAGGAACGCGCGCAGCTCGGCGAGCCGGTGGTCCTTGGAGCCGGTGCGCGCGGGTGCCGCGTCACCGGGCGCGGCGCTGTGAGGCGCTGTCACCACGTGTCCTCCCCCTGGCTGGTGGTGCGGCCACCAGGATAAGTGGCCGCTCCCCAGGTGCGCCCGGCCGGCCGAAGGGTGGGCACATGACCATCGACACCTCCGCGCGGAGCGGTACGTCCGCCGCCGCGCCCGCGCCCGGGCGGCTGACCGGCCGGGCCCGCCTGATCCTTTTCGTGCTGTGCGCCGCCCAGTTCATGGTGGCGCTCGACTTCTCCGTACTGAACGTGGCGCTGCCCGTGCTGGGTGCGGACCTGGGGCTCGGCCGGTCGGCGCTCCAGTGGGCGGTCACGGCGTTCGCGCTGCCGTCCGGCGGGTTCCTGCTGCTGTTCGGGCGGGTGGGGGACCTGTACGGGCGGCGCCGGCTGCTGCTGGCCGGGCTGGCCCTGTTCGGCGCGGCGTCGCTGCTGGCGGCCTGCGCGTGGGACCCGGCGTCGTTCCTGGCGGGGCGGGCGCTCCAGGGGCTGGGCGCGGCCATGATCGTACCGACGGGGATGTCGTTGCTGACGACGACGTTCCCGGAGGGGCCGCAGCGCGATCGGGCGCTGGGCATCAGCGGCACCCTGCTGTCGCTGGGCTTCACCACCGGCATGGTGCTGGGCGGTGTCATGACCGACACGCTGGGCTGGCGCTCGACGATGGGGCTGCTGGCGGTGTGCGCGCTGGTGGTGCTGCCGCTCGCGGTGGTCCTGCTGCCGGAGTCCCGTACGCCGGTCCGGCCCCGGCTCGACGTGCCGGGTGCCGTCACCGTCACCGGCGGGCTGCTCGCGCTGATTCACGCCCTGTCGACGGCGGCCGAGCGGGGCTTCGGGGGCAGGGACGTCCAGCTGACGCTGGTGGCGGGCGTGGTGCTGCTGGTGGCGTTCACGGTGGTGGAGTCCCGGCACGGCGCCCCGCTGGTGTCGCTGCCGATGCTGCGGCGGCGCACGGTGGCGTTCGGCAATCTGGGCGGACTGGTCACCTTCTCGATGATGAGCGCGGTGGTCTTCGTGCTGACCCTGTACCTCCAGGAGACGCTGGGCCTCTCGGCGTTCGGGACGGGGCTGGTCTTCGGGGTGCAGGGCCTGCTGTCGGCCGCCGCCGGGACGGTGGCCGCCCGGGTGATCGGCCGGTTCGGCGCCCGGCGGACGCTGGCCGGCTCCCTGCTGGGCCAGGGGCTGTTCGTCGCCCTGCTGCTGGGCATCGGCCCGTCGTCGGGCGTGCTCCTGGCGGCGGTGGGCGTCTCGCTGGCGAGCGTGTGCCACCTGGGCGCGATCGTGGCGTACGGGCTGACGGTGACGTCCGGGGTGCCGGACGCCGAACAGGGCCTGGCGACCGGGCTGGTGACCACCACCCAGCAGGTCGGCCTGACGGTCGGCATCCCCCTGCTCGGCGCCCTGGCCACCGCGGGCCCCGACCTCTACGGCGGGGTCCGCACCGTCCTGGCGGCCGACGCCGCGATCGTCCTGACCGCCGCGGCCGTGATCGCCCTGGGCCTGCGGACGAGCCGGGGAAGCCGCCGCGCGGGCCGGGCCCAGGACGAGCGGGCCTAGGGCCGGTCCAGGCGGTGGCGGGTGGCCCTGGGGAGGCCCGCGACGACCAGGTCGTACGAGTCCTCGACCAGCTCCCGCACCTGGCGCTCGGGGAGGTCGCCGACGGTGACCGTGTTCCAGTGGCGCTTGTTCATGTGGTAGCCGGGGACGATCGTCCCCGGGTGCTCGGCGCGCAGCCGCTCCGCGTCCTCGGGGTCGCACTTGAGGTTCACGGTGAGCGGCCGGGCGTCCAGGGCGGAGAGCGCGAAGAGCTTGCCCTCCACCTTGAAGACCGACGTCTCGGGGCCGAACGGGAAGTCCTCCACCGCCCCGTTGAAGGAGAGGCAGAGCGCGCGCAGCCGGGCGGGCGTCATGCGACCGGCTCCGCGAGCACCGTGACGATCTTGTTGCGGCGGCCCGCCGGGGACTCGGCCGTCAGGCGCAGCGCCCGGCCGTCCGGGAGGTCGACGACGGCGGTGGCGCCGGAGATCGGCACCCGGCCGAGCGCCTTGGCGAGCAGCCCGCCGACGGTCTCGACGTCCTCGTCGTCGTAGGCGTCGAGGCCGAACAGGTCGCCCAGGTCGCCGATGTCGAGCCGCGCGGTGACCCGGAAGCGGCCGTCGCCCAGCTCCTCCACGGGCGGCAGCTCGCGGTCGTACTCGTCGGTGATCTCGCCGACGATCTCCTCCAGGATGTCCTCGATCGTGACGATGCCGGCCGTGCCGCCGTACTCGTCGATGACGACGGCGCAGTGGTTGCGCTCCTGCTGCATCTCGCGCAGCAGGTCGCCGGCGTTCTTGGTGTCGGGGACGAAGGTGGCGGCCCGCATGGCGGTGGAGACCAGGTCGGACTCGGAGTCCCGGTTGATGTGGGTCTTCCGGACGAGGTCCTTGAGGTAGACGATGCCGACGACGTCGTCCTCGTTGTCCCCGGTGACCGGGATGCGGGAGAAGCCGGAGCGCAGCGCCAGGGTGAGGGCCTGGCGGACGGTCTTGTACCGCTCGATGGAGACGAGGTCGGTGCGCGGGACCATCACCTCGCGCACCAGGGTGTCGCCCAGCTCGAAGACGGAGTGCACCATGCGGCGCTCCTCGTCCTCGATCAGCGACTCCTGCTCGGCGAGGTCGACCATGGCGCGCAGCTCGGCCTCGGAGGCGAAGGGGCCCTTGCGGAAGCCCTTGCCGGGGGTGAGGGCGTTGCCGATGAGGATCAGCAGCTGGGTCACCGGGCCCATGACGCGGGCGAGCGGCAGCAGGACGTACGCGGCGGCGGTGGCGGTGTTCAGCGGGTGCTGGCGGCCGATGGTGCGGGGCGAGACGCCGACGGCGACGTACGACACGAGCACCATCACGCCGACGGCGACGAGCAGGGCCGCCCAGGTCCGGTCGAACTCGATCAGGCAGACGTAGGTGACCATCACCCCGGCGGCCATCTCGCAGGCGACCCGGACGAGCAGCGCCAGATTGAGGTAGCGGGTGGGGTCGGAGGCGACCTGGACCAGCCGGTCGGAGCCGCGCCGGCCGGACCGGACCGCCTCGGCGGCACGGAAGCTGGTCACGCGCGCGAGGCCGGCCTCCGCGCAGGCGGCGAGCCAGGCGACCACGACCAGCGCGACCGCGCCGAGGACGAGCTGGGCGGTCATGAGACGGTCGGCGCCGGCGAGGGGCCCGTCAGGCCCTTCTCCGCCCGCCAGCCGTCGACGATCGCCGCCTGGAGCCCGAACATCTCGGCCTTCTCGTCCGGCTCCTCGTGGTCGTACCCGAGGAGGTGCAGCACTCCGTGGACGGTGAGGAGCTGGAGCTCCTCGTCCATGGAGTGCTGCGTCGGGGCGTCCTGGCCCTGCTTGGCGGCGACCTCGGGGCAGAGCACGATGTCGCCGAGGAGGCCCTGCGGGGGCTCCTCGTCGTCCTTGGCGGGCGGGCGCAGCTCGTCCATGGGGAAGGACATGACGTCCGTGGGGCCCGGCAGGTCCATCCACTGGATGTGGAGCTGCTCCATGGCCTCCGCGTCCACCACGATCACCGACAGCTCGGAGAGGGGGTGGATGCGCATCCGGGTGAGCGCGTACCGGGCGACATCGAGGATCGACTGCTCGTCGACCTCGGTGCCTGACTCGTTGTTGACGTCGATCGACATGGTGCTCGTGCGCTCTACTTCCCGTGGGACCCGTGGTGGCTGTCGTACTTCTCGTACGCGTCGACGATACGGCCGACGAGCTTGTGCCGTACGACGTCGTGCGACGTGAGGGTCGAGAAGTGGACGTCCTCGACGCCGTCCAGGATGTCCCGGACCTGGCGCAGACCGCTCTTGGTGCCGCCGGGGAGGTCGACCTGGGTGATGTCGCCGGTGATGACGATCTTCGAGTCGAAGCCGAGCCGGGTGAGGAACATCTTCATCTGCTCGGGGTTCGTGTTCTGCGCCTCGTCGAGGATGATGAAGGCGTCGTTGAGCGTCCGGCCGCGCATGTACGCCAGCGGCGCGACCTCGATCGTGCCCGCGGCCATCAGGCGCGGGATCGAGTCGGGGTCGAGCATGTCGTGCAGCGCGTCGTACAGCGGCCGCAGGTAGGGGTCGATCTTCTCGTAGAGCGTGCCGGGCAGGAAGCCGAGCCGCTCGCCCGCCTCGACGGCGGGCCGGGTCAGGATGATCCGGGTGACCTGCTTGGACTGCAGGGCCTGGACCGCCTTCGCCATGGCCAGGTAGGTCTTGCCGGTGCCGGCGGGGCCGATGCCGAACACGACCGTGTGCTTGTCGATGGCGTCGACGTACCGCTTCTGGTTGAGCGTCTTGGGGCGGATGGTGCGGCCGCGGCTGGAGAGGATGTTCTGGGTGAGCACCTCGGCGGGGCTCTCCTGCCCCGGTTCGGCCGTGCCGTTCTCGCTCGCCCTGAGCATGGCGATCGAGCGTTCCACCGCGTCCTCCGTCATCGGCTGCCCGGTGCGGAGCACCAGCATCATCTCGTCGAACAGGCGCTGGATCAGAGCGACTTCGCCCGCCGGTCCGACCGCGCTGACCTCATTGCCCCGGACATGGATGTCGGCGGCCGGGAACGCCTCTTCGATCACGCGGAGCAGTGCGTCGCCCGAGCCGAGCACGGTCACCATGGGGTGCTTGGCAGGGACGGTGAACTGCGCGCGCGCCTGCTGGGTCTGGGCTGTGGGTGTCTGCGTCATGGGCCGGCTCTCAGGCCTGCACATACCTCCGTTGCGGGGTTCTCGCTGCTCGACAACCTCTGGACATCAAGCGTACGTCGTGGCGCTGACAACCCCGAAGGCTTTTCGGGCACCCGCGGTCAGGCGGAGCGCCCGAAGCCGATCGTGGGCACGGCCCGCCGCAGCGGCCAGGGCCGGGTCGGGGCGGGCAGCAGGGCGTCCAGGAAGGCGTACCGGGCCAGCGCCGCCGGGTCCTGGCCCGGCAGGCCCTGGACGCGGTCCCACCAGGTGGCGATCTCCACCCAGCCGGGGGCGGACAGCGAGCCGCCGAACTCCTGCACCGACAGGGCGGCGGTGAGCCCGGCGAAGGCGAGCCGGTCGGCGAGCGGCCAGCCGGCCAGGGTGCCGGTGACGAACCCGGCGACGAAGACGTCCCCGGCGCCGGTCGGGTCGAGCGCGGCGACCTCGATGGCGGGCACCTCGGCGGACTCCCCGGTGGCGCCGTCCACGGCGTAGGCGCCCTCGGAGCCCAGGGTGACGACGGCGAGGGGCACCTTGTCGGCGAGCGCCCGGGCGGCGGCGCGCGGGCAGGACGTGCCGGTGTAGCGCATCGCCTCCTCGGCGTTGGGCAGGAACGCCTCGCAGTGGTCCAGGTCCGGCAGGGCGGCCAGGTCCCAGCGGCCGGTGTCGTCCCAGCCGACGTCGGCGAAGATCCGGGTGGAGCGGCGGGCGGCCTCGGCGACCCACTCCTCGGGGCGGCCGGGGACGAGGGACGCGACGGCGGCACGCGCGCGTGGCGGGCACGCGGGCAGGGCGCCCTCCGGCGGCGGGGCCTCGTGGCCGTGCGACACCATGGTGCGTTCGCCCTCGTACGCCATGGAGACGGTCACCGGCGAGTGCCAGCCGGGCACGGTGCGCGAGCGGGACAGGTCGATGCCCTCGCCCTGCTCCAGGGCGTCCCAGCAGTACTCGCCGTAGTGGTCGTCGCCGAAGGCCGCCGCCAGGGAGGTGCGCAGGCCGAGCCGGGCCAGGGCGGAGGCCATGTTGGCGACGCCGCCGGGGCTGGAGCCCATGCCGCGCGCCCAGGTCTCGGTGCCGCGCACGGGGGCGCTGTCGAGGCCGGTGAAGATGATGTCGAGGAAGACGGTGCCGGTGAGGAAGACGTCGCACTCCGGGTCGGCGGGGGTGCGCAGGGCGTCCAACGGGTCGATTCCGGCCGTGTGTTGCCGCTGCTGCTGCTCTCCTCGGGACATGGTCACGGCGGGCTCCCCGGTCGCGGTACGGATCAGGACAGTGTGCCCGATTCTCGCCGTCCGCGGCGGCCGTCCGGCCCGGAAGAAGTGCGGTTGTTACCCGGCTCAACCCACCGCAAACTCTTTGTGACACAGATCACAGATTCTCGCCTTCGCGTGCGGCCGGTGACCTTGATACAAATTGCCCCGCGTTCCCGTGCACGACTCCCGTACGACACCGGGCGCCCACCCCTCCCCCGCCCTTCTCCCGTCCGGGAACGCCCATGCCCTCGCGCCCGCGCGCCCTGTGGCCGCTGGTCGCCGTCTTCACCGCCGGCTACCTCGCCTCGTACCTCCTCCCGACCGTCGTCGGCCGCCTCTCCGCCGGACTCGGCCTGACCCCGGCGCAGGCCGGACTCGTCGGCTCCGGGCTGCTCCTCGGCTCCGCCGCCGCGGGCTTCACCCTCGCCTCCCGCGTCGAGCGGTACGGGCCGCGCCGGCTGGCCCGCGCGGGCCTGCTGGCCGCCGCGACGGGCTACGGCTGCGCCGCCCTCGCCTCCGCCGTCCCGCTGGTCGTCGCCGGTGCCGTGGCCGGCGGCATCGGCTCCGGGACCGCCACCGCGGTCGCCGCCGCCGGCATCGCGGGCCGCCGCGACCCGCACCGCGCCTCCACCCTGGGCCTGCTGACCGTGTCCGCCACCGCCGGCGCGCTCTACCTGACGATCCCGCACCTGGGCGGCGGGCACGCCCTGCCCTTCGCCGCGCTCGCCCTGGTCGCGGCGGCCGTCTGGCCGGCCACCGCCCGGCTGGAGACCGGCCACGACACCGGCGAGGTCCGGGAAGCGGCCTCCCCGCTGCCCCGGCCGCGCGCCGGGCTGGTGCTGGCGGGCGCGATGGTCTGCTGGTCGATGGCGCAGAACGCGCTGTGGGGCGTCAGCGGCCGGATCGGCCTCACCCAGGCGGGCCTCAGCGAGGTGACCGTCGGCGCGGTGTTCGCGGCGGCGCTCGGCGCCGGACTGCTGGGCGTCACCGCGGCCGGCGCGCTGGGCGCCCGGCTCGGCCGCGCCCTGCCGATCGGCCTCGGCACCGTCGTGATCGCCGGCTGCATCGCGCTCAGCTCCGCCGCCGAGGGCCTCGCCTCCTTCGCGGCGGGCGAGATCCTGTGGAACGCCTGCTACCCGGTCGTCCTGTCGTACCTGATCGGCCTGGCCGCCTCCCTGGACCCGCGCGGGCGGTGGGCGGTGCTCGCCGGCTCGGCATCCTCCCTGGGCGTGGCCTGCGGCCCCGTCGCCGGGAGCCTGCTGTCCGAGCGGGCGGGCTACCCCGGCATGGGGCTGGTGCTGGGCGCCGTACTGGTCCTGCTCGCCGGGCCGCTGACCGCCGTCGCGCTGCACACCTCGGGCCGCCCGCTGGTGCCGGGCGCGGTCCGGCGCCGGGGCGGTGCCCCCGCGGCGGTCGTCGCGGGCACCACGGGCGCGGCGACGGGCCTGGCCGCCCCGCAGATCGGCGCGCCGGAGCAGCCGGTCACCGAATTCCCCGTGCGCTCCCTGGCGCCCCTCCTGGTCCGGCGCCGCGCCTACCGCCAGGCGGGCCCCTCGGGCCAGCAGGGCTGACGGCGGGCCTGCCCGGTCCTCGTCGTCCGCGCCGGCGACGGCTGGGACGGCGACGGGCAGGACGGCGACGGGGTACGAGACGGGGGCCGGGCGTCAGTCGAAGTCGTACGCCTCGACCTCGGCGAGGTACCGCGCCCTGCGGTCCTCGTCGTCGTCCAGGAACGAGGCCAGGAACGAGTTGCGGGCCAGCTCGCGCAGCTGCTCCTCCCCCAGGGCCAGCGCCTCGCGCACCGCGTGGAAGGTGTCGCCCGCGTACCCGCCGAAGTAGGCGGGGTCGTCGGAGTTCACCGTCACCATCAGCCCCGCGGCCATCATCGACGGCAGCGGGTGGTCCTCCAGGACGTCCACCGCCCGCAGCCGGACGTTGGACAGCGGGCAGAGCGTCAGCGGCACCCGCTCCCGCACCAGCCGCGCCACCAGCTCGTCGTCCTCCATGGCGCGCAGGCCGTGATCGATCCGCTCCACGCCCAGGACGTCCAGGGCCTCGCGGATGTACGCGGGCGGGCCCTCCTCGCCCGCGTGCGCCACCTTCCGCAGCCCGAGCGCCCCGGCCACCTCGTACACCTCGGCGAACTTGGACGGCGGATGGCCGACCTCCGCCGAGTCCAGCCCCACGCCGGTGATGTGCCGCAGATACGGCTCGGCCGCCCGCAGGGTCTCCATCGCCGACTCGGCCGACTTGTCGCGCAGGAAGCACATGATCAGCCGGGTGGACACGCCGTGCCGCTCCTCGGAGCGGTCCAGCGCCCGCGCCAGGCCCTCCACGACCGTGCCGAAGGGCACCCCGCGCTCGGTGTGCGCCTGCGGGTCGAAGAAGATCTCGGCGTGCCGGACACCCTGGCTCGCGGCCCGCGCCAGGTAGGCGTCGGCCAGCTCGGTGAAGTCGTCGGCGGTGCGCAGCACGGCCATCAGCCCGTAGTACAGGTCCAGGAAGGACTGGAGGTCGGTGAAGAGGTACGCCCGGCGCAGCTCCTCGGTGTCGGCGTACGGCAGGGTGACGCCGTTGCGCGCGGCGAGGGCGAAGGCGAGCTCCGGTTCGAGGGTGCCCTCGATGTGGAGGTGGAGCTCCGCCTTGGGGAGTGCTTCGGGGAGGTGCATGGTGCGTGGCCTTACCTGCGTGGGGGGAGCGGGACGCGGACGAGGTCCTGGGCGACGGTCAGCTCGCCGCCGAACCCGGCCGCCCGGGCCTGCCGCGCGAAGGCGTCGGGGTCGGTGTACCGCTGGGAGAAGTGGGTGAGGACCAGGTGGCGCACGCCCGCCCGGTGGGCGACCGCGCCCGCCTGGCCGGCCGTCAGGTGGCCGTGGTCCTCGGCGAGCACGGCGTCCTCGTCGAGGAACGTCGACTCGATGACCAGCATGTCGCAGCCCTCGGCGAGCGCGTGGACACCGTCGCACAGCCGGGTGTCCATGACGAACGCGAAACGCTGGCCGCGCCGGGGCTCGCTGACGTCCTCCAGCCGCACCCCGCCGAGCGCGCCCTCGCGCTGGATGCGGCCGACGTCGGGGCCGGTGATGCCGTGCGCGGCGAGCAGCCCGGGCAGCATGCGGCGCCCGCCGGGCTCGGTGAGCCGGTAGCCGAACGACTCGACGGGGTGTGACAGCCGCCGGGCCTCCAGCGTGTACGTGGGGCCCGTGGCGAGCACCCCGTCCTCGGCGACCGGCGCCTCGGTGAGCCGCACCGTCTCGCGGTACGCCGTCGCGTACCGCAGCCGGTCGAAGAAGCGCTGCCCGCTCGCCGGGTAGTGGGCGGTCACCGGGTGCGGCACCTGGTCGAGGTTGATGCGCTGGATGACCCCGGCGAGGCCGAGGCTGTGGTCGCCGTGGAAGTGGGTGACGCAGATGCGGTCGATGTCGTGCGCGGCGACCCCGGCGCGGAGCATCTGGCGCTGGGTGCCCTCGCCCGGGTCGAAGAGGACGCCCTGGCCGTCCCAGCGCAGCAGGTAGCCGTTGTGGTTGCGGTGCCGGGTGGGCACCTGGCTTGCGGTGCCCAGCACGACGAGTTCCCTGACGGACATGGTTCCGTGGCCGTCCCGCGGCTAGCCGGGGGGCCAGGTCAGACCGCGTCCGCCGAGGACGTGGGCGTGCGCGTGCCAGACGGTCTGCCCGGCGCCGGTACCGGTGTTGAAGACGATGCGGTAGCCGGAGTCGGCGGTCTTCTCGTCCTCGGCGACGGCCCCGGCCTCGCGGAGCACATCGGCGGCGACGTCCGGTGCCGCGGCGGCCAGCGCGGCGGCGTCCCGGTGGTGCGCCTTGGGGATGACCAGGACGTGGGTGGGGGCCTGCGGGTTGATGTCGCGGAAGGCGAGGGTGGTCTCCGACTCACGGACGATCGTGGCCGGGACCTCCCGCGCCACGATCTTGCAGAACAGGCAGTCGTTCTGCGGTTCTCCGGCCATGGCCAGGTCCTTTCTGTCTCCTGTCGGGTACGGGGGCACTCTATCGGCGGCCCGGCGCCCGCCTGTTGAGGGCGGACCTGCTCACCCAGTACGTGAGGACCACGGCCCAGAACAGCGGTCCGCCCAGCGCGGCGATCACCCCGGCGTCGGCGGTGGGCAGCGCCAGGGTGGCCACCGAGTGCAGGCCCAGCAGGCCGACCGCGCCCGCCATCCACAGCACCGGGGGGCAGCTGCGGGAGATCAGCAGCAGGGGGCGGCGCAGCCGGGGCGGCACCCGGCGCCGCATCCACAGGAACCAGGCGGTCCACAGGCCGGCGACCACGGCGGCGCCGATCAGCTCACCGGTGAGCGCCGCGGCCCCGCCGCTCCCGCCGCGCAGCGGGGCGGAGCCGACTCCGGCGGCCAGGAAGCCGGCCAGGGCCACCCAGCGGGCGCCCGCCGCCGTGCCCCAGGCCATGGTCTCCAGGTTGAAGCGGGCCTCGCGGTCACCGAGGTCCAGCGCGGCCGAGTCGACGAACCCCTCGGCGGCCCGGGTCCACGCCCCGCGCGTGTACCAGCGGCGGCGCAGGTGCAGCAGCGACAGGTTGTTGTGGGCCTCGCTGCTCTGCGGATTGAGGCGGAGGGCGTTCTCGTAGGCCCGCTCCGCCGTGCGGTAGTCCTTGAGCTGGTACGCCGTCAGGCCCAGCAGGAAGTGGGTGGCGTCCTCCTCGGGGCCCAGCTCGACGGAGCGCAGCGCGAGCGCGTACGCCTCGCCGGCCCGGGAGCGGTCCCCGGAGCGGGCGAGGATGGTGCCCAGCACGTGGTACCCGGCCCAGTGGTGCGGTACGAGGGCGATCCCGCGGCGCGCGGAGTCCTCGGCCGCCGCCCACTGCGGCCCGCGCGCCGGGCCCTGGGCGAGCAGGTCGGCGCGGAGCAGCCACACGGAGGGCAGCTCGGGGTCGGCGCGCAGCGCCTCGTCGGCCAGCCGCAGCGCCTCCGCGTGGTCGCCGAGGTGCCGCCGGCAGCGGGCCAGCAGGGCCAGCGCCGCGGCGTCGTCCGGCTGCTGGGCGAGGTGCTGCGCGGCGAGGGCGGCGGCCTGTTCGTACCGCTCCAGGTCGTAGAGCGCCCCGGCCCGTTCGAGCGTCAGGGACGGCGGCGTGGCGGGCCCCGGGCCGGTCACAGCTTGCGCTTCCGCTTCAGGTACGCGAGGAGGTCGTCGTACATGCCGCCGTCGTTGGCGAAGGTCGCCACATTGCGGGCGGCGGCGAACCAGGGGTCGGTGGACGGCCGGATCTGCTTCGCGGCGCCCAGCAGGTCCCGCATGTTGATCATCCGTACGGTGCCGGTGCGGGCCGAGTCCAGCAGCGCGGTCTCGGCGGCGCTGTCGCAGACGTGGGCCAGGTCGGCGCCGGAGAAGTCCTCGGTGGCCCGGACCAGTTTGGCCAGGTCGACCGATTCGATGGGCCGGTCGCGCAGGTGGTAGCGGAGGACGGCCTCCCGGGCGGCGGCGTCGGGCGGCAGCACCAGCAGGGTGCGGTCGAGGCGGCCCGGGCGGCGCAGGGCGATGTCCACGTCCCAGGGGACGTTGGTCGCGGCGAGGACGAACACGCCCTCGTTGCTCCCGGCGGCGATGCCGTCCAGCTCGGTGAGGAGCTGGTTGACGACGTTGCGCAGGCCGCTGTGGTGGCTGCGGCTGCGCTTGGCTCCCAGCGCGTCCAGCTCGTCGAGGAACACCACGCAGGGCGCCTGGGCACGGGCGGTCTCGAAGATGTCGTGGACGTTCTTCTCGGAGGCGCCGATGTACATGTCCAGGACGTCGCTGAGCGACACCGACAGGAAGCTCGCGCCCAGTTCACCGGCGACCGCGCGGGCGATGAACGTCTTGCCGCAGCCCGGGGGCCCGTACAGCAGCAGGCCGCCGCGCAGGCTCTTGCCGTACAGCTTGCGCAGCTCGGGGTTGCGCATGGGCGCCAGGAACGCGGCCTCCAGGCGGTCCTTGACCTCCTGCATGCCGCCGACGTCCGCGAGCCGCACGGCGCCGGGCACCTCCACGTCCCAGGCGCCGGCGTCGCCCGGGCCGTCGCCCAGGCCGTCGGCGGTGAGGGGCGCCTCCGCCCCCTCGACGAAGCGGGGCGGCACGAGGTCGCCGACCTCCTGCTCGGCGGCGGCCCAGTCGAAGTCCTGGCGGGGCCCGGGGGACGGCGCGGCAGCAGGAGGTACGGGGGGCGCGGGCGGTATGCCCATGGCGCGGCCCATCAGGGCGCGGGCGTCCGCGTCCCCGGGGGCGTGCTGGAGGGCGGCGGCGGCCTCGGCGACCGCCTCGTCGCCGCGCCCCTCCTGGAGCAGGAGTTCGGCGAGGTGCAGCCGCAGGGGCACGTCACCGGGCGCGGCGGCGACGGCGGCGCGCAGGCTGCGGATGAGAGGAGACTCGTCGGACATGCGGCCACCTTACGGACCGGGTCCGACAACCGGCCCGGTGGACCCCCGGAGTTGTGGACAACCGGGGGCACGGGACGGCCGGGGGCACCGGGACGGGCGGGGGCAGCGGGTCCGGCGGGGCGGCGGTGAAGACCGCGAGCCCGGCCGTCCGCCGGGACCAGCGGGTCCGGCCGTCCGCCGTCGAGGCCCAGCAGGTTCGGCCGTCCGCCGTCGAGGCCCAGCAGGTTCGGCCGTCCGTCGGCACCGGCAGTCCGGCCGTCCGCCGGGACCAGCGGGTCCGGCCGTCCGCCGTCGAGGCCCAGCGGGTCCGGCCGGCCGTCAGGACCAGCGGCCGGTGCGTCCCAGGAGCAGGGCGGTGGCGGCCGTTCCGGCGGTCGAGGTGCGCAGCACGGTGGGGCCGAGGCGGTAGGGCCGGGCGCCCGCCTCGGCGAAGGCGGCCGATTCCTCGGGCGAGACGCCCCCTTCGGGGCCCACGACGAGCACGATGTCGCCGGTGGCGGGCAGTTCGGCGGTCGCCAGGGGCAGGGCGCCCTCCTCGTGGAGGACGGCGGCGAACGCGGCGCGCCCGATCAGCTCGGCGACCTGGCGGGTGGTCGCCGCGTCGGCGACGTCCGGGAAGCGGAGCCGGCGCGACTGCTTGCCCGCCTCGCGCGCGGTGGCCCGCCACTTGCCGAGGGCCTTCAGGCCACGGTCGCCCTTCCACTGGGTGATGCAGCGGGACGCGGCCCACGGCACGATCGCGTCGACGCCGGTCTCGGTCATGGTCTCGACCGCCAGCTCGCCCCGGTCGCCCTTGGGCAGGGCCTGGACGACGGTGATGCGGGGCGACGGCTCCGGCTCCGTCCGCACCTCGCGCACCGCGACGTCGAGGCGGTCCTTGCCCTCGACGGCGGCGACCGTGCCGTACGCCCCGGTGCCGGCGCCGTCGGTGAGGACGATCTCCTCGCCGACCCGCAGCCGCCGCACGGACACCGCGTGCCGTCCCTCCGGCCCGTCCAGGGTGACGGTGCCGCCGGTGACCCGCTCCACCAGGAACACCGGCGCGGTCACGCGGTGCCGCCCCGGGGCGCGAGGGAGGCCGCGGCGGCGTCCAGCTCGGCCTTGAGGACCTCCACCAGCCGCCCGGCGGGCAGGTCGCGGGCCAGCCGGTGGCCCTGGCCCGCCCACAGCGCCATGCCCTGCGGGTCGCCCGCCTTGGCGGCGGCCTTGCGCAGCCCGCTGGTCAGGTGGTGGACCTCGGGGTACGCGGCCGGGGCGTACGGGCCGTGTTCGTGCATGAACCGGTTGACCAGGCCCCGCGCGGGCCGGCCCGAGAAGGCACGGGTCAGCTCGGTGCGGGTGAACAGCGGGTCGGTCATGGCCCGCTTGTGCAGGTCGTTGGCGCCCGACTCGGGGCACACCAGGAACGCGGTGCCGAGCTGGGCGGCGTCGGCGCCCGCCGCGAGGACGGCGGCGATCTGGCCGCCGCGCATCAGGCCGCCCGCGGCCACGACCGGCAGGTCGACGGCCTCCTTGACCAGGGCGACCAGCGACAGCAGGCCCGTACCGGATCCCCCGCTCTCCGGGTCGTCCCGGTGGGTGCCCTGGTGCCCGCCGGCCTCGACGCCCTGGACGCACACGGCGTCGGCGCCCGCCGCCCGCGCGGCCAGCGCCTCGTCGGGCGAGGTGACGGTCACGACGGTGAGCGTCCCGGCGCGGCGGAACGCGGCGAGGGTCTCGGGCGCCGGGCAGCCGAAGGTGAACGACACCAGCGGCACCGGGTCGTCCAGCAGGATGGCCAGCTTGGCCTCGTAGCCGTCGTCGCGCCCGGCGTCGGGGTCGCCGAGGGGGGTGTCGTACCAGTTGGCCTCGCCGGCGAGCTGGTCGCGGTAGACGTCGACGGCGGCGGGGTCGGCCTGCCCGGGCTGCGGCATGAACAGGTTGACGCCGAAGGCCCGCGGGGTCAGCCCGCGGACCTGCTTGATCTCCTGGTACATGCCGTCCGCGGTCTTGTACCCGGCGGCGAGGAAGCCCAGGCCGCCGGCGTCGGACACGGCGGCGGCGAGCCGGGGGCAGGAGGCGCCGCCCGCCATGGGGGCCTGCACGATCGGGTACGGGCAGAGATCGGTCAGTGCGGAGGACATGCACGCATGGTGTCACGCCCCCGCCGGCGCGCCGCACCCGGAGGGCACCCCGCCCGGGGACCCGGCCGCACCGGCCGGGTCCCGTGCGCGTCACCTGCCGTTGAAGGCGTCCTTGAGGCGGGAGAACAGCCCCTGCTGGCCCGGCTGGAACTGGCCGGTCGGCCGCTCCTCGCCCCGCAGCTTGGCCAGCTCCCGCAGCAGCCGCTCCTGCTCCGGGTCCAGCTTCGACGGCGTCTGGACCTCGACGTGCACGATCAGGTCGCCGCGCCCGCCGCCGCGCAGGTGCGTGACACCGCGCCCGTGCAGCGGGATCGACTGGCCGGACTGCGTGCCGGGGCGGACGTCGACCTCCTCCAGCCCGTCCAGCGTCTCCAGCGGGCACTTGGTGCCCAGTGCGGCGGCCGTCATGGGGATGGTCACCGTGCAGTGCAGGTCGTCCCCGCGCCGCTGGAAGACCGGGTGCGGCAGCTCGTGGATCTCCACGTACAGGTCGCCCGCGGGGCCGCCGCCGGGGCCGACCTCGCCCTCGCCGGCCAGCTGGATGCGGGTGCCGTTGTCCACACCGGCCGGGATCTTGACCGTGAGCGTACGGCGGGACCGCACGCGGCCGTCGCCCGCGCACTCGGGGCACGGGGTCGGGACGACGGTGCCGAAGCCCTGGCACTGCGGGCAGGGGCGGGACGTCATGACCTGGCCCAGGAAGGACCGGGTGACCTGGGAGACCTCGCCCCGGCCGCGGCACATGTCGCAGGTCTGGGCCGACGTGCCGGGCGCGGCGCCCTCACCGGAACAGGTGGTGCAGACGACGGCCGTGTCGACCTGGATGTCCTTGGTGGTGCCGAAGGCCGCCTCCTGGAGCTCGACCTCCAGCCGGATCATGGCGTCCTGGCCGCGGCGGGTGCGCGAGCGGGGGCCGCGCTGGGACGCCGTACCGAAGAAGGCGTCCATGATGTCGGAGAAGTTGCCGAAGCCGCCCGCGCCGAACCCGCCCGCGCCCCCGGCGCCGCCGGACGCGGACAGCGGGTCGCCGCCGAGGTCGTAGACCTGCTTCTTCTGCGGGTCCGACAGCACCTCGTAGGCGGCGTTGATCTCCTTGAACCGCTCCTGGGTCTTCGGGTCCGGGTTGACGTCCGGGTGCAGCTCGCGGGCGAGCCGCCGGAACGCCTTCTTGATCTCGTCCTGGGACGCGTCGCGGCGCACGCCGAGTACGGCGTAGTAGTCCGTGGCCACTTACGACTCCGCCAGGATCTGTCCGACGTAACGTGCCACTGCGCGTACCGCTCCCATCGTTCCGGGGTAGTCCATGCGGGTCGGTCCGACCACGCCGAGTTTGGCGACTGCCTCGTCGCCCGAACCGTAGCCGACCGCGACGACGGACGTGGAGTTGAGGCCCTCGTGGGCGTTCTCGTGCCCGATGCGTACGGTCATGGCCGAGTCCGTGGCCTCGCCGAGCAGCTTCAGGAGCACCACCTGCTCCTCCAGCGCCTCCAGCACCGGCCGGATCGTCAGCGGGAAGTCGTGCCCGAAGCGGGTGAGATTGGCGGTGCCGCCGATCATCAGCCGTTCCTCGGTCTCCTCCACCAGGGTCTCCAGCAGGGTGGCCAGCACCGTGGAGACGGTCCCCCGGTCCTCCGCCTCGAAGGACTCGGGGAGGTCCTGCACCAGCTGCGGCACGTCCGTGAAGCGCCGGCCGACGACACGGCTGTTCAGCCGGGCCCTCAGGTCGGCCACGGACGCCTCGCCGAAGGGCGCAGGGCAGTCGATCATGCGCTGCTCGACCCGGCCCGTGTCGGTGATCAGGACCAGCATCAGCCGGGCCGGGGCCAGCGGCAGCAGTTCCACATGACGCACGGTGGAGCGCGTCAGGGAGGGGTACTGCACGACCGCGACCTGCCGGGTCAGCTGCGCCAGCAGCCGTACCGTGCGGCCCACCACGTCGTCGAGGTCGACGGCGCCGTCCAGGAAGTTCTGGATGGCGCGCCGCTCCGGCGACGACAGCGGCTTGACGCCGGCGAGCCGGTCGACGAAGAGGCGGTAGCCCTTGTCCGTGGGGATGCGGCCCGCGCTGGTGTGGGGCTGGGCGATGAAGCCCTCGTCCTCCAGCACCGCCATGTCGTTGCGCACGGTGGCGGGCGAGACGCCGAGGTTGTGGCGCTCCGTGAGGGCCTTGGAGCCGACCGGCTCCTCGGTGCCCACGTAGTCCTGGACGATGGCGCGCAGCACCTCGAGTCTGCGTTCGCTCAGCATCGCGCGCACCTCCAGCTGACGGTGGTTCGTTCTTCCCGCTTAGCTGGCACTCGCCCTGTCCGAGTGCCAGTGGTCCCCGGCCAGTGTACGGCGCCGGGGTGCGCCCGTAGCAAGGGCGGCCGACCACGCTACCGCGCGACGGCGCTGGTGGTTGCCGATAGCGTCGCGGTATGGACGTCAGTTGGGAAGAGTTCGGATGGGAGCGCCTGGCCGAAGGCGCCGGGCGCCGCAGGCTGCCCGTCTGGGACGCCACCACGGCCCTGGTGGTCGGCGAGGCGGGCGCGCTGCTGTACGACACGGGCGCCACGCTGCGTGAGGGCGCCGCGATCCGGGCCCAGGCCCAGGCGCTGATGGGCGGCCGGAGAGTGACGCATGTCGCACTCAGCCACCCGCATTTCGACCATGTGCTCGGCACGGCCGCCTTCGCCGGGGCGGAGGTGTACGGCGCGGTCGGCGTCGACGCCCTGCTGTCCGGCGGCCGGGACTCGCTGCGGAACGACGCCGTACGGCACGGGGTGGCCGAGGCGGACGCCGTGGAGGCAACCGACGTCCTGGTCGTCCCGCACCACCGGGTGTGCGGCGAGTGGACGATCGACCTGGGCGGCCGGCAGGTGCTCCTGGCGAACGTGGGGCCGGGCCACAGCGGCCACGACCTGGCGGTGCTGGTGCCGGGCCCCCGGCCGGTCGTCCTGTGCGGGGACCTGGTGGAGGAGTCCGGCGACCCCCAGGCCGGGTCGGACGCCGTCCCCTCGCGCTGGCCGGCCGCGCTGGACCGGCTCCTGGAGCTGGGCGGCGAGGACGCCCTGTACGTGCCGGGGCACGGGGCCGTGGTGGACGCCGCCTTCGTCCGAGCCCAACGCGACGAGCTGGCCCGGCGGTTCGGCGTGTCGTAGCGCGGGGTGTCGCGGCGTCCGGCGGATGTCGTAGCGTCTGGCGGATGCGCAGCTACCAGCCCGATCTGACGCCTCCGTGGAAGAAGTCCGCACCCGTCCCCGAGGTGCCCGCCGACCTCGATCTGGTGGTGGAGGAGGTGGGTACCGGCTTCTGCGGCGCGGTGGTCGGCTGCGAGGCCGGCACGGTGACGCTGGAGGACCGCTTCGGCAAGCACCGGGTCTTCCCCCTCGAACCGCGCGGCTTCCTGCTGGAGGGACGCCCGGTGACGCTGGTGCGCCCGCCGTCGGGGCCCGCCCGCCCGACGCGCACCGCCTCCGGCTCGATCGCCGTACCGGAGGCACGCGCGCGTGTGGCCCGCGCGGGGCGCATCTATGTCGAGGGGCGCCACGACGCGGAGCTGGTGGAGCGGGTGTGGGGCGACGACCTGCGCGTCGAGGGCGTGGTCGTGGAGTACCTGGAGGGCGTCGACGACCTTCCGGCCGTCGTCCGGGACTTCGGCCCCGGGCCGGACGCCCGTCTCGGCGTCCTGGTGGACCACCTGGTGCCCGGCTCCAAGGAGTCCCGGATCGCCGCCTCGGTGACGGACGCCCACACCCTGGTCGTGGGGCACCCGTACATCGACGTCTGGGAGGCCGTGAAACCCGCGTCGGTCGGCATCCCCGCCTGGCCCACCGTGCCGCGCGGCCAGGACTGGAAGAAGGGCGTCTGCCGCGCGCTGGGCTGGCCGGACAACACGGGCGCCGCCTGGCAGCACATCCTGTCGAAGGTCACGTCGTACAAGGACCTGGAGCCGGCGCTGCTGGGCCGGGTCGAGGAGCTGATCGATTTCGTGACGGCACCCTAGGGGGTGTCCCGGGCGGGACCCGGCGGGTCAGTCGGTCAGTCGGTCAGGTCCCGCACCACCGCGTCGGCGAGCAGGCGGCCCCGCAGCGTCAGGACGGCGCGCCCCTCCGCGTAAGGACCGGGGTCCAGGAGCCCGTCCCTTACCGCCCGCCCGGCGGCGGCCAGGCCCGCGGGCTTCAGGAGACCCAGGGGGCACCCCTCCCGCAGGCGCAGCTCCAGCAGGACCCGCTCGACCCGCCGGTCCTCCTCCGACAGCAGCTCGCGCCCCGCGCCCGGCGAGCGCCCGCCGGCCAGCGCGGCGGCGTACGCGCCGGGGTGCTTCACGTTCCACCAGCGCACGCCCCCCACATGGCTGTGCGCCCCGGGGCCCGCGCCCCACCAGTCGGCGCCGCGCCAGTACAGCTCGTTGTGCAGGCAGCGCCCCGCGTCCGAGGTGGCCCAGTTGGACACCTCGTACCAGTCGAAGCCCGCCGCCGACAGCCGCTCCTCGGCGATCAGGTACCGGTCGGCGTGGACGTCGTCGTCCGTCATCGGCACCTCGCCCCGCCGAATGCGGCGCGCCAGCCGGGTGCCCTCCTCGACGATCAGGGCGTAGGCGCTGACGTGGTCCGGGCCCGCGCCGATCGCCGCGTCGAGCGAGGCGCGCCAGTCGTCGTCGCTCTCCCCGGGCGTGCCGTAGATCAGGTCGAGGTTGACGTGCTCGAAGCCCGCCGCCCGCGCCTCCGCGACGCACCGCTCGGGGCGGCCGGGGGTGTGGGTGCGGTCGAGCACCTTCAGGACGTGCTCGCGGGCGCTCTGCATGCCGAAGGAGATCCGGTTGAAGCCGCCCGCCCGCAGCTCCTCCAGGTAGGCGGGGCCGACCGACTCCGGGTTCGCCTCGGTGGTGATCTCCGCGTCGTCCGCGAGCCCGAACTCCTCGCGGACCGCGCCGAGCATCGCCACCAGGTCGGCGGCGGCGAGCAGCGTGGGCGTCCCGCCGCCGACGAAGACCGTGCGGACCGGGCGCGGGTCGTCGCCGAGCACCTTCCGCGCGAGGCGCACCTCGTCCGCCAGGGTCGCCGCGTAGTTGTCCCGGGAGGCGAGGACGCCGCCGCTGCCGCGCAGCTCGGTGGCGGTGTAGGTGTTGAAGTCGCAGTAGCCGCAGCGGGTCGCGCAGTACGGCACGTGCAGATAGAACCCGAGCGGCCGCTCGCCGGCCCCGAGCAGGGCGGACGCGGGCAGCGCGCCGTCCTCGGGCATGGGCTCACCATCGGGCAGTACGGAAGGCATACCGCCCATTGTCCGTCACCGCGGCGGTTGCCCGGCGTCCGTACCGTGCCGGGGCGACCGGCGGCCGTCACCGGGGCAGCGGCCGGGCCTGGAGGACCAGCAGCGCGAGGTCGTCCCGTACGGGCGCCTCGCCGAAGGCGTGGACCGCCCGCCGGATGCGGTCGGCGACCTCAGGAGCGGGCAGGCCCGCGCAGCCGGCGAGCGCCGCGGCCAGCCCGTCGCCGTCGTCGAACATCCGGCCCGTACGGGAGCGGCGCTCGGTGACGCCGTCGGTGACGCACAGCAGGGTGTCGCCGGGCGCCAGGTGGAACGTGTGGCTCTCGTACCGGGCGTCGTCCACCACGCCCAGCAGCACCTGCGGCGTGGCGGCGGGCGTCACGGTGCCGTCCGGGCGCAGCAGCAGCGGCAGGGGGTGCCCCGCGCAGGCGAGGGTGCACCGGGCGCCGCCGCCGTCCTCCGGCGCGAGCGGCACCAGCTCGCCGTACAGCAGCGACAGGAACCGGGACTGCGGCTGCGCCGGGGGCGGTCCGCCCGGCAGCTCCCCGGCGGCGGCGACCATCGACGCGGCGGCCTCCGCGGCCTCGGTGGCGTCGTCGAGCAGCAGCCGGTTCAGCCGGTCCAGGACGTGGCCGACCTGGTGGTCCTCGCGGGCCAGCAGCCGCAGCCAGGGGCGGGCGAGGCCGGTGACCACGGCCGCCTCGGGGCCGCTGCCCTGGACGTCGCCGAGCATGAAGCACCAGCGGCGCGCCCCGGGGCCCGCCTGGAAGACGTCGTAGAAGTCGCCGCCCGCGAGCCCGTCGTCGCTGGGCTCGTACACCACACGGCTCTCGACGCCGGGGATCTGGGCGACCTGGCTGGGCAGCAGACCGCGCTGGAGCACCCGGCTGATGGTGACCTGGCGGGTGTAGCGGCGGGCCGCGCCGATGGCCAGGGCGACCCGGCGCGCGAAGTCCTCCACCAGGGTGGTGACCGCGCCGGGGATCCTGGCCCCGCCGCGCCTGCCGAGCATCAGGGTGCCGAGCGCGTGGCCCCCGACGACGAGCCGGTACGCCAGGGCGGTGCCCCGCTCACAGGTGCTCGTGGCGTTCCCGGTGCGGACGGTGTTCCCGGCGTTCGCGGTACGGCCGGTGTTCCCGGTGCGGCCCTCGGGCTGGGCGTTCTTGCCAGGGGGCCGGCCGGGGCCGGCCGGAGGGGCCTGCCGGGCCGCCACCGGCCAGGGGACGGGCACCGGGCCGGTGCGGGGCGGCTCCGGCATCCCGGGCGGCTCCTTCTCCAAGACCGAGCGCAGCGGTTCGAGTGCCGACTCGTCGGCGTGCCACACCCGGGCGAGCCGCGGGGCGCCGCCGGCCGCCCCGCCGTCGCCCTCCAGCCAGAAGGCGCACCAGTCGGCCAGGCGCGGCACCAGGAGCTGGCCGGCGAGCGCGGCGACCAAGTCCTCGTCGAGCTGCCCCGCCAGCAGGTCGGACGCCTCCGCGAGGAACGACAGCGCCCCGCGCCCCGCCCACTCGTGGTCGTCGCGCACCACCCGACGCGGTGCCGGGGCGAGGATCTCGGCGGCGCGCAGCTCGCGCCGGAGGGCCGGCTCGGGGCCCGGCACCGGGCAGGTGTCCCAGCCGTCGAGGGGGAGCCGGGCCCAGACGGTCTTGAGGCCGGGCCGGTAGGTGATGCCCCAGCACTCGGCGAGGGCGGCGACGAGCTGGAGCCCGCGACCGTACTCGTCCAGGCCGTCCCCGTCGTCCGGGTGCTGGTGCTCGTGGCGGACGGTCCTGGTGGGGTGGTGGTCGGAGACCTCCAGGACGAGCGCGGCGGGCCGGCCGCCGGCCGGGTCCTCCAGCCGGAAGAGCAGGTCGACGGTGGTCCCGGCGTGGACGACGGCGTTGGTCACCAGCTCGCCGGCCACCAGGACGGCGTCGTCGGCGACCCGCTCGGTGATGGTCGCGGCGGCGGGCAGCGCGAGGCCGGTCCAGTCGGCGAGCGCGGCCCGGACGAAGCGGCGGGCGGCGCCGGGCGCGAGCGGGTTGCCGGGCAGGCTGGTGCGCGCGACGGAGTGCCCCGGAGGCGGCTGGTGGGGCGGCAGCAGCAGTTCTCCGGTGGTCGCGCGCTGTGTCGGTAGGGACCCCACGTGCGGCTCCTCGTCGGCTCCTGGGTCGGCTCGTCGTCGGACACCGACAGGGTGACAGATCGAGCACGCCCATAAGCACCGAGTCATCCAACTCGCCCATACGGAAAGCCGTGGGCGGCGCACCGCCCACGGCTTTCCGTGCCTTCCGGGTCTGCCCGGCCTTCCCGGCCGTCCGTGCCTTGCCGGCTTCCCCGGCCTTCCCGGCCTTCCCGGCATCCCGGCGGTCCGGGCTCACCCCGCCCGTCTGCCGCGGCGGGGGTCAGTCCTCCCGGGCGCCCGCGTACATCTCGTCGATCAGGTGCCGGTACTCCCGCTCCACCACCGGGCGCTTCAGCTTGAGGCTCGGGGTCAGCTCACCGTGCTCGATGTCCAGGTCGCGCGGCAGCAGGCGGAACTTCTTGAGGGTCTGCCAGCGCTGGAGCCCCTCGTTCAGCCGGTCGACGTACCCCTGGACGAGCCGCTGCGCCTCGGGGGTGGCGACGACCTCGGCGTACGACTTGCCGCCCAGGCCGTTCTCCTCCGCCCAGCCGAGGATCGCCGGCTCGTCCAGCGCGATGAGGGCCGTGCAGTAGTTCCGGTCGGCGCCGTGGACGAGGATGTTGGAGACGAACGGGCAGACAGCCTTGAACTGGCCCTCCACCTCGGCGGGCGCGATGTACTTGCCGCCGGAGGTCTTGATCAGGTCCTTCTTGCGGTCGGTGATCCGGAGGTAGCCGTCCGCGGACAGCTCGCCGATGTCGCCGGTGTGGAACCAGCCGTCCGGCTCCAGGACCTCCGCCGTCTTCTCCGGCAGGCCGTGGTAGCCCTCCATGATCCCGGGGCCGCGCAGCAGGATCTCGCCGTCGTCGGCGATCCGCACCTCGGTGCCGGGCAGCGGCTTGCCGACGGTGCCGGTGCGGTAGGCCTCACCGGGGTTGACGAAGGACGCCGCGCTGGACTCGGTGAGGCCGTAGCCCTCCAGGATGTGGATGCCCGCGCCGGAGAAGAAGAAGCCGATCTCGGGCGCGAGGGCCGCCGAGCCGGAGACGGCGGCGCGCAGCCGGCCGCCGAAGGCGTCGCGGAGCTTGGAGTAGACCAGCGCGTCGGCGACCTTGTGCTTGGCGTTCAGGCCGAAGGGGACGGTCGCGTTGCCGGTGCGGCGGAAGTTGTCCTGGCTGGTCCTGGCGTACTCGCGAGCGACCTCAGCGGCCCACTTGAAGATCTTGTACTTGGCGCCGCCGCCGGCCCGCGCCTTCGCGGCGACCCCGTTGTAGACCTTCTCGAAGATGCGCGGCACGGCGGCCATGTAGGTCGGCTGGACGACCGGCAGATTCTCGATGATCTTGTCGACGCGGCCGTCGACGGCGGTGACGTGCCCCACCTCGATCTGCCCGGAGGTCAGCACCTTGCCGAAGACGTGCGCCAGCGGCAGCCACAGGTACTGCACGTCGTCCGCCGTGACCAGGCCGGTCGCGGCGATGGCCCTGGCCATGTACGACCAGTTGTCGTGTGGCAGCCGTACCCCCTTGGGGCGGCCGGTGGTGCCCGAGGTGTAGATGAGGGTGGCGAGCTGGCCGGGGGTGATCGCGGCGACCCGGTCCTTGACGGCGTCGGGCTTCTTCTCCAGGTACGCCCGGCCCCGCTCCTCCAGCTCCGCGAGGGAGAGGACGAAGCCCTCCGGGTCGGCGGCGTCCTCCTCGACCCCGGTGGCGTCGAAGACGACCACATGGGCGAGGTGCGGCAGGTCGGCGCGGCGCTCGCGGGCCTTGGCGAGCTGCTCGGCGTCCTCGGCGATCAGTACCCGGCTGCCGGAGTCGGCCAGGATGTACGCCGACTCCTCGGCGTTGGTCTGCGGGTACACGGTGGTGGTGGCCGCGCCGGCGCACATCACGCCCAGGTCGGCGAAGATCCACTCCACCCGGGTGGCGGAGGCGAGGGCCACCCGCTCCTCCGGCTGGACGCCCAGGTCGATCAGGCCGGCCGCGACGGCGAAGACCCGCTCGGCGGCCTGGCCCCAGCTGAGCGACCTCCACTCGTCGGGGCCCTGGCCCGAGGGGGCGGGGACCGGGTGGCGGTAGGCCTCCGCGTCGGGAGTCCTCGCCACGCGTTCGAGGAAGAGGTGCGCCACGGAGGGCGGGCGGTTCTCGATCAGGGTCTGGGTGTCGCTCACGACGTCCTCCGGGCGGCTTGCGGCAGGGCTGCACGACGGGATGATTGTTTAACTGGCGAGTAACCCTCGGGCGGCTTCAGGTTAGAGCGCCATGGTCCGCCACGTAAGAGGCTGCGGCCCGGTGGTTCATACCCGGTTCATAACGACTGGCGCGCGGCCCGCCGTTCCCCGCCGTACTCCCGGGAAACCCCCAGGACCTGCCCGGAACCCACCCACGACCCGTCCGGAATCCGCCCGGGACCACCCCACGCCCCGCCCGGCATCCGCCCGGTGCCCGCTCCGGACGGTGCTCCGGGCCCCGGGCGTGCTCCGGGCCCCCGGACGCGCTCCGGACATGCGAAGGCGCCCGTCCGGGACCGGACGGGCGCCACGCGGGCACCGCTACTTCTTGCCCTTGCCGCCGGCGGAGTCGTCGCTGGACAGCACCGCGATGAAGGCTTCCTGGGGAACCTCCACGGAACCGACCATCTTCATCCGCTTCTTGCCCTCCTTCTGCTTCTCCAGCAGCTTCCGCTTACGGGAGATGTCACCGCCGTAGCACTTGGCGAGGACGTCCTTGCGGATGGCGCGGATGGTCTCGCGGGCGATGACGCGCGAGCCGATGGCCGCCTGGATCGGCACCTCGAACGCCTGCCGCGGGATGAGCTCGCGCAGCTTGGCGACCAGCCGTACGCCGTACGCGTAGGCCGCGTCCTTGTGGGTGATGGCGGAGAAGGCGTCGACCTTGTCGCCGTGCAGCAGGATGTCGACCTTGACGAGGCTGGACGCCTGCTCGCCGGTGGGCTCGTAGTCGAGGGAGGCGTACCCGCGGGTCTTGGACTTCAGCTGGTCGAAGAAGTCGAAGACGATCTCCGCGAGGGGCAGGGTGTAGCGGATCTCGACCCGGTCCTCGGAGAGGTAGTCCATGCCGAGGAGCGTGCCGCGGCGGGTCTGGCACAGCTCCATGATCGAGCCGATGAACTCGCTGGGCGCGAGGATCGTCGCGCGGACGACCGGCTCGTACACCTCGCTGATCTTGCCCTCGGGGAACTCGCTCGGGTTGGTCACCGTGTGCTCGGTGCCGTCCTCCATGAGGACCCGGTAGACCACGTTCGGCGCGGTGGCGATCAGGTCCAGGCCGAACTCGCGCTCCAGCCGCTCGCGGATGACGTCGAGGTGCAGCAGGCCCAGGAATCCGACGCGGAAGCCGAAGCCGAGCGCGGCGGACGTCTCCGGCTCGTAGACCAGCGCGGCGTCGTTGAGCTGGAGCTTGTCGAGGGCGTCGCGCAGCTCGGGGTAGTCGGAGCCGTCCAGCGGGTAGAGGCCCGAGAACACCATCGGCTTCGGGTCCTTGTAGCCGCCCAGTGCCTCGGTGGCGCCCTTGTGCAGGGTGGTGATCGTGTCACCGACCTTGGACTGCCGGACGTCCTTCACACCCGTGATCAGGTAGCCGACCTCGCCCACGCCGAGCCCGTCCGCCGGGAGCATCTCGGGCGAGTTCGTCCCGATCTCCAGCAGCTCGTGGGTGGCGCCGGTGGACATCATCCGGATGCGCTCGCGCTTGTTGAGCTGGCCGTCGATGACACGGACGTAGGTGACGACACCGCGGTACGAGTCGTAGACCGAGTCGAAGATCATCGCGCGGGCGGGGGCGTCGGCGACACCGACCGGCGCCGGGACGTCCTTGACCACCCGGTCGAGCAGCGCCTCGACGCCGAGACCGGTCTTGGCCGAGACACGAAGGACGTCGTCGGGCTCGCAGCCGACCAGGTTCGCCAGCTCCTCGGCGAACTTCTCCGGCTGGGCGGCCGGAAGGTCGATCTTGTTGAGCACGGGCACGATGGTGAGGTCGTTCTCCATCGCCAGGTAGAGGTTGGCGAGCGTCTGCGCCTCGATGCCCTGGGCGGCGTCGACGAGCAGGATGGTGCCCTCGCACGCGGCCAGGGACCGCGACACCTCGTAGGTGAAGTCGACGTGACCGGGGGTGTCGATCATGTTGAGGATGTGCGTGCTGCCCTGGCCGGGCCCCTCGGTGGGGGCCCAGGGCAGACGCACCGCCTGGGACTTGATCGTGATGCCGCGCTCGCGCTCGATGTCCATGCGGTCGAGGTACTGAGCGCGCATCTGCCGCTGCTCGACCACACCGGTCAGCTGGAGCATCCGGTCGGCAAGGGTCGACTTGCCGTGGTCGATGTGCGCGATGATGCAGAAGTTGCGGATCAGTGCCGGGTCGGTACGGCTCGGCTCGGGCACGTGGATAGGGGTCGCGGGCACGCAGGGTCCTGATTCTCGAGACGCCGGGCGTCTCTGCTCGGGTCGACGTCGGATCGATACGTAGGTTCCATGGTCCCACGGACGGGGACGGGCACTCGGTTTGGGCCACTCGGAGAGCGGCTGCTAGCCTGGGCAGCTGTGTCTCGTGGCCCTCTCATCCTCGGGGCACACCTCAGAGAAATCCTTACGAACCTGAAAAGGCTCATTCGTGGCGAACATCAAGTCCCAGATCAAGCGGAACAAGACCAACGAGAAGGCGCGCCTGCGCAACAAGGCCGTCAAGTCGTCGCTCAAGACCGCGATCCGCAAGGCCCGTGAGGCTGCCGCCTCGGGTGACGTCGAGAAGGCCACCGTGGCCGCTCGCGACGCCTCCCGTGCGCTCGACAAGGCCGTCTCGAAGGGTGTCATCCACAAGAACGCCGCCGCCAACAAGAAGTCGGCGCTGGCCACCAAGGTTGCCTCCCTCCAGGGCTGAGCCGCTCTTGATTTGATCGCCGGGCGGGACTCAGCGGGCCCTCTCTTCCGCTCCTGACCGGCACCCCGGGTTCGTACGCGGCCTGCGTTCGCCACGCGGGTACGAGCCCACCGGTACCACCCGAAGGCCCCGGCCCCCGGTTCTTCCCCAGAACCGCGGGCCGGGGCCTTCGCCGTACGGGCGCCCCGCCGGGGGCCCAGGCCCCCGGCCGGTCAGCGGCCTTCAGCGGCTTTCAGCGGTCTTCAGCGGTCTTCAGCGGCGGGAGCGGGCCGCGCGCGCGATGGTGACGACCGCCTTCTCCAGCGCGTACTCGGGGTCGTCGCCGCCGCCCTTGACGCCCGCGTCCGCCTCGGCGACCGCGCGCAGGGCCACGGCCACCCCGTCCGGCGTCCAGCCCCGCATCTGCTGGCGGACCCGGTCGATCTTCCACGGCGGCATGCCGAGCTCACGGGCCAGGTCAGCGGGGCGCCCGCCGCGCGCCGACGACAGCTTGCCGATCGCCCGCACTCCCTGCGCCAGGGCGCTGGTGATCAGCACGGGCGCGACGCCCGTCGACAGCGACCAGCGCAGCGCTTCCAGTGCCTCGGCCGCCCGCCCCTCCACCGCCCGGTCGGCGACATTGAAGCTGGAGGCCTCGGCGCGGCCCGTGTAGTACCGCCCGACCACCGCCTCGTCGATGGTGCCCTCGACGTCCGCGACCAGCTGCGACACCGCCGAGGCCAGCTCGCGCAGGTCGCTGCCCACGGCGTCGACCAGCGCCTGGCACGCCTCCGGAGTCGCCGAACGCCCCAGCGTGCGGAACTCACCGCGCACGAACGTCAGCCGCTCCGCCGGCTTGGTGGTCTTCGGGCACGCGACCTCCCGGGCGCCGGCCTTGCGGGCGGCGTCCAGCAGCGCCTTGCCCTTGGCCCCGCCCGCGTGGAGCAGCACGAGGCTGATGTCCTCCACGGGTGAGCCGAGGTACGCCTTGACGTCCTTGACCGTGTCGGCGGAGAGGTCCTGCGCGTTCCGCACGACCAGCACCTTGCGCTCGGCGAAGAGCGAGGGGCTCGTCAGCTCGGCGAGGGTGCCGGGCTGGAGCTGGTCGGGCGTCAGGTCGCGGACGTCCGTGTCGGCGTCGGCCGCCCGGGCCGCCGCCACCACCTGCTGCACGGCACGGTCGAGCAACAGGTCCTCCTGCCCCACCGCGAGGGTGACGGGCGCGAGGACGTCATCGGTCTGGTTCTTTCTGGTGGCCATCGCCGACCAGCATCGCACGCCCCACTGACACCCGTGTCCGGCCCAGACAGCGCCCGTGCCCCGGGCGGGGGCGGGGCGTCGGCCCGGGCCGGGCGGTCGCCGGGGGGCTGGGGTGTTGCGGCCCGGGCCGGGGCCAGGGACACCGGGCCACCCGGCAGCGGGCCTCCTCGCGGGCCCCGGGGGACGGGGGCGGCGGCCCAGGCCGGGGCGCGCCCGGATGTCACCCTCCGCGCCACACCTCCAAGGCCCGGCGCCGTCAGGGCTCCTCGCGCCAGCCGTCCCAGCGCGCGGCGAACTCGGCCAGTTCGGCGGCCACGAGCCGTCCGGCCGGGTCCTCGACCACCACGAGCCACTGCGCGTCCTCGGCGTCGTCCTCCCCCGCCAGGGCGTCCCGGACCAGCTGGGGTTCCTCCATGATCCCGAAACGCTCCCCCAGCTCCTCGGCGGCCTCCTCGGCCGCATCGCGGTCGGGCAGCACCAGCACATGTCTCACATCGCTCACCGCATCATCTTCCCGCGTGCCGTCACGGCTCCGGTCCCGGCCCCCGGGCGGTGGTGGCGCGCAGCTCCCGGCCGCTTCCGGTGACGGCGATCGCGCCGTGCCGGTCGGTGCTGAGGACCACCGCTCCCCCGGACCGCAGGGCGCCGACCGTACGGGGGGACGGGTGGCCGTACGTGTTGTCGCGGCCGGCCGACACCAGGGCCAGCCGGGGCCGCGCCCGGCGCAGCAGACCCGGGTCCTGGTGGGCCGAGCCGTGGTGGGCGACCTTCAGGACGTCCACCGGTGGCAGGCCCGGGTGCGCCCGCAGCAGGCCCCGCTGCGCGGGAGGTTCCAGGTCGCCGAGGAGCAGCAGCGTCGTACCGCCGCCGGCGCGGACGAGCAGGGTGACACTGGCGTCGTTCGCCCCCTCCGGCGCCGGTCCGCCCGGCAGCGGACCGCCCGGCACCGGTGCGCCCGGCCACAGGACCCGCCAGTCGAGCGGCCCGACCCGGCGGCGCTCGCCGGCTGCCGCGCGGACGACCGGGACACCGGCCGCCGCGGCCGTCCTGCGCACCGCCGCCGCCTGGTCGGGCGGGTCGTCCAGGCCGGTCGTCTGGACCGCCCCGACGGCCCGGCCCCGCAGGACACCGGCGAGGCCCGCCACATGGTCGGCGTGGAAGTGCGTGAGCAGCACCAGCGGGACCCGGCTGACGCCCAGGTCGCGCAGGCACCGGTCGACGAGCCCGGGATCGGGGCCCGCGTCCACCACCACGGCGGTCCCCCGGCCGGCCGCGAGTACCGTCGCGTCGCCCTGCCCGACGTCGCACATCGCGAACACCCAGCCCGGCGGCGGCCAGCCGGTGACGAGCCTGGTCAGCGGCGGTGGCCGCACCACGGCGAGCAGCAGCAGGACGGTGCACCCGCCCGCCAGCCACACCCGGTGCCGTATCTGGCGGGCCCAGACGACCAGCACGGCGGTCGCGGCGGCCAGCAGCAGCCCGCCCGCCCAGCCGCCGGGCCACGCCGTTTCGGCTCCCGGCAGCGCGGCGCCCGCGCGGGCGACGGCCGCGATCCACCCGGCCGGCCATCCGGCGCCGGTGGCGAGCAGCTCGGCCACCGGCCCGGCGACCGGGGCCGCGGCCAGGGCGGCGAAGCCGAGCACGGTCGCCGGAGCCACCGCCAGTTCGGCGAGCAGGTTGCAGGGGACGGCCACCAGGCTGACCCGGGCGGCGAACACCGCGACCACCGGGGCGCACACCGCGTGGGCGGCGGCCGTGGCGGCGAGGGCCTCCGCGATCCGCGGCGGTACCCGGCGGCGGTGCAGCGCGGCGCTCCAGCGCGGGGCGACGGTGAGGAGCGCCCCGGTGGCCAGTACGGACAGGAGGAAGCCGTAACTGCGGGCCAGCCACGGGTCGTAGAGCACCAGGAGCAGCACGGCGGCGGCGAGGGCCGGGAGCAGGGACCTGCGGCGGCCGGTCCCGATGGCCAGCAGGGTGATCAGCCCGCAGGCGGCGGCGCGCAGCACGCTCGGGTCGGGCCGGCAGACCAGGACGAAGGCGAGTGTCAGCGCCCCGCCGAGCAGGGCGGTCGCGCGCAGCGGAATGCCCAGCAGGGGTGCCAGGCCACCGCGTTCGGCCCGCAGGGCCTTCCCCGGTGGGCCGACGAGCAGGAGCAGCACGATCGAGAGGTTGCTGCCGGAAACGGCGAGCAGGTGGGTGAGGTCGGCCGCCCGGAAGGCGTCGTGCAGGTCGGGCGGGATGCGGGAGGTGTCCCCGACGACGAGACCGGGCAGCAGGGCCCGGGCGTCCGCCGGCAGCCCGTCCGTGGCGGCGCGCAGCCCCTCGCGCAGCTCCCCCGCCGTGCGCTGGAGGGCGTTCGGCGGGCCGGCGATCCCGGGCGGGCCCGGGTCCGCGCGCAGGACGGCGGCGAAGGGCTCCCCGCCGTCCCGGGGCGGTGACAGCCGACCCGTCAGGGTGAGCCGGGTCGAGGGCAGCAACCGCTGCCAGTCCGGCCTCGCCGGTGAGGTGATCACCAGCACCGGCGTGTGGACCCTGACGGGGGCCTTCCCAGGCGCGGCCACCCGTGTCACGTCGGCGTTCAGCACGACGGAGGCGGGCGCCGCCCTGGGGCCGAGGACGCGGGCGCGGGTGAGCCGAGGATCGGAGGTCACCGTCACCTGGGCGGTGACCCGGGCGTCCCGCTCCGCCCACCCGGGCACCGGCCCTCTGCGCAGGTCGGCGGCGTGCAGCCCGGCGCACGCCGCCCCGGCAGCGGCACAGAGCAGGACCGCCGCGAGCGCCGCGCCGCTGGCCCGCCACGGGCCGGCCGCCACAACCACCGGGCGCCCGCCCCGCAGCCGCCGGAGCAGCAACAGCGCCGCGGCACCGGCGCAGAGGGCCACCCCGGTGAGCGTCCACCAGCCCGGCGCGCCCAGTGCCAGGGCGGCCGCTCCCCAGGCCGCCAGGGCCGGCCCCACCAGCCGCAGGTCCACCGGTTCCTCCGGCACGGGCGGCTCGGCGACGCCCGGCGGGTGGTCCGTCGCGTGGGGTGCCGCCACCCGGTCCATCGCCCTCATGGCCGTACCAGGGGCTGGAGGTCGGCGAACCGGCGCTCGCCGATGCCGTTGACGTCACGCAGCTGGTCGACCGACCGGAAACCCCCGTGCTGGGTGCGGTAGTCCACGATGTGCTGGGCCAGCACGGGACCCACGCCCGGCAGGGTGTCGAGCTGCTCCACGGTGGCGGTGTTCAGGCTGACCGGCCCCGCGGCCCCGCCCACCGAACCCGCGTTCCCCGACGAACCCGACGAACCCACCGAACCCACCGCCCCTGGTGAGCCCGGCACGCCCGGGGCCTGTCCGCCGACCGGTCCCGGCACAGCGCCCACCACCACATGCTCGCCGTCCATCAGGATCCGCGCCCGGTTCAGGGCCGTGAGGTCGGTACCCGGCCGGGCCCCGCCCGCGGCGGTCAGGGCGTCGGCGACCCGGGACCCGGCGGGCAGCCGCAGCACGCCCGGCCGTCGCACCTTCCCGCTCACATCGACCACCACGAAGGGCGCCCCGGCGGCCGGGCGTTCACCAGCGGCCGCACCGGTCTCCGCGCCCGTACCGGACTCCCCGACCACCCCCGAGGACTGCGCGGCCCCCGAGGGCACCGCCTCGGCGACCACCTCCGGCGCGCGCACCGGCTCGGGCCGGCCGGTCCAGAAGTGCCGCCCGGCGAGCACGGCGGCCACGATCAGGACGACGGTGAGCGCGACGACCGTGCGGGGTTCCATCCCGCACCGCGCCCGCAGCCACAGGGGAAGCCGCTCCCGTACCGCGAAGGCCCACCGCTCGCGCCGCCGGGACAACTCCCCCGAGCCGGCCCGCTCGCCCACGCCCTCAGCCTCGGCCACCCCCGACGAACCCGACGAACCCGTCGAACAAGCAGGTAACACCCGGGCAACCGGTGGCGGATGCGTCGGCGGTGGACCGCCCGTCCGCACAAGGGCGTCCGCCTGCAACAAAGCGTCGGCTCGGCGGCGTGCCGTGGCTCTCGCGCGCACGGCGGGCTCGCGGCCGCGCAGGCGGCGGGGCCGTGCCCGGGCCCGGCCGCCCGAACCGGGCGCGCGGCCGGGTCCGCTCGCGGCCCTGCCTGACGCCGATGCCGACGCCGACACTGCCGACACCGGTACCGACGCCGACTCCGGCACCGGCACCGGCACCGGCGAGGACGCTGCTGCAATAGTCACGGAGTGTGTTCGCGTTGCCATGCCACAGCACGGTAGGGACCTTCACCCGATCCCGCTGAGCCGCGTCAAGAACCGTGGATAACCCGGCAGTTGTGGATAACCGGACCACTCGCCCGAGTGAACCTCATCCGCTCCCGGCGCTCACTTCGCCGAGACGACGACCCCGAGCAGTCCCGGCCCCGTGTGGGCGCCGATGACCGCGCCGACCTCGCTGACGTGCAGCTCCGCGAGGCCCGGCACCCGGGCGCGCAGCCGGTCGGCGAGGGCGGCGGCCCGGTCGGGCGCGGCGAGGTGGTGCACGGCGATGTCGACGGGGCTCTCGCCCGCCCGCTCGGCGGCGATCTCCTCCAGCCGGGCGATCGCCTTCGACGCCGTCCGCACCTTCTCCCGCAGCTCGATGCGCCCGCCCTCCAGCTCCAGCAGGGGCTTGACGGCCAGCGCGGAGCCCAGCAGGGCCTGTGCCGCGCCGATCCGCCCGCCCCGCCGCAGGTACTCGAGGGTGTCGACGTAGAAGTACGCGGAGGTCCCGGCGGCCTGCTTCTCGGCGGCGGCCACGATCTCGTCCAGCGTGCCGCCCGCCTCGGCGGTCTCCGCGGCCGCGAGCGCGCAGAAGCCGAGCGCCATGGCGACCATCCCGGTGTCGACGACCCGCACGGGCACCGGCGCGTCCTTGGCGGCCAGCACGGCGGCGTCGTAAGTGCCGGAGAACTCGGCGGACAGGTGGAGGGACACGATCCCCGTCGCGCCCCGGCCCGCCGCCTCCCGGTACTCCTGGGCGAACACCTCGGGGCTGGGCCGGGAGGTGGTCACGGACCGGCGCTTCTGGAGGGCGGCGGCGAGCGACCTCGCCGAGATCTCGGTGCCCTCCTCCAGCGCCTCGTCACCGAGGACGACGGTCAGCGGCACCGCGGTGATGCCGTGCCGCTCCATCGTCCGCGGCGGCAGGTAGGCCGTTGAATCAGTGACGATCGCGACATGGCGGGACATGACCGGGAGGGTACCCCGGAGGCGGCGCCGTACGGCAGCCCGCCCCCGACCGGTGATCGCAACCGGTCAGTTGGTGGTCTCGGGACGCGTCGACTTCTGCCAGGAGTAGAAGGGCTGTTGCCGGGGGTCCTTCGCGGTGATCGCCCGGGGCGCGTCCGCGCCGGCGTCCGACGACGGCGTCTCCTGCCCCGCTCCGGCCGCCCCCGAGGAACCAGCGGCTCCGGAACCAGTGGCTCCGGAACCAGTGGCTGCGGAACCCGCCGCCCCGGGACCCGCGGCTCCGGAAGTACCCGCCCCGGCCGCGTTCTCGTCCCGCCAGGACGCGGCGTCCTGCTCGACCCCGGTCCAGTGCCGCAGCGCCCCGGACTCCACGTCGATCTGCGCGCTCAGCGTCACCAGGTCGTCGTCGGCGAACTTGCGCGCCCGGTCCCGGGCGGCCCAGCGCAGCGACTCGGCCGAGTGGACGATCCGCCCGGTGCGCTCCCGCAGGTCGTCGAGGTGCGCCGTGACTCCGGCGCGGTCGGGGTCGCGCTCCAGCCGCTTGAGGTCGGCGTCCAGTTCGTGGCCGTGCGCGCTGAGCCGCTGGAACAGCTCCAGCGACTCCTTGAGCGAGGCGTCCTCGGCCGCGCCCGCCTCCAGGGCGTCCTGGGTGGCGCGCATGGAGGTGCGCAGCGACAGCCGCAGCTCCGCCAGCTCGGCGCGGACGCCGCCGGCTCCGTACGCCTTCCCGTAGGACTTGGCGCGCAGGGTGGTGTCCTCGACCGTGCGCCGCGCCTGGGTGAGGGTGCGGTCCACGCCGCGCTTGGTGGCCTGGACGGCCTTGACGGCCAGATAGGCGCCCAGGGCGACGAAGACGACGAAGAGCAGCGCCAGGATCGCGATCGCCTCTGCCATGGGGTCCCCTCGATGTCGCTCGGTACGGCACCGGACGCGGCCGTCCGTCGCCCTTCCACGGTAAACGGAGCGGGCAGTCCGAGGGTTCCGGAAGGGCCCCCGATCCTGCCCGTAGGGGAAAACCCCGGGACGCGAACCGGGACGTCACCCGGGAAGGACGCCACCCGAGACGTCCCCGGAAAGGAGGTCACCCAGGACCCCACCCGGGAAGGAGGTCCCCCGGGAAGAACGTCACCCGGGCGCCGGCTCCCTCGGGTGATACGACTCGCGGGCGCGGGACCCGGGGGCCCCGCGCCCGGGAGCGTCACGCCGGGACGATGTTGACCAGCTTCGGCGCGCGGACGATCACCTTGCGGATGCCCGCGCCGCCGAGGGCCGCGACGACGGCCGGCTCGGCCAGGGCCAGGGCCTCCAGGTCGGTGTCGGTGATGGACGGGGCGACCTCCAGGCGGGCCTTGACCTTGCCCTTGATCTGGACCACGCACGTCACGGTCTCGTCCACGACGTAGGCCGGGTCGGCGACCGGGAAGTCCTGGTGGACGACCGAGCCGGTGTGGCCGAGCCTGCGCCACAGCTCCTCGGCGATGTGCGGGGCCAGCGGGGCGACCAGCAGCACCAGCCGCTCGGCGACGGACCGCGACAGGGGCTCGCCCGTCTTGGTCAGGTGGTTGTTCAGCTCGGTGATCTTGGCGATCGCCGTGTTGAACCGCATGGCGGCCATGTCCTGGCCGACTCCGTCGATCGCCTTGTGCAGGGCGCGCAGCGTGTCCTCGCCGGGCTCGCCGTCGACGACGGTCGTCTCGCCGGTCGCCTCGTCGACGATGTTGCGCCAGATCCGCTGGAGCAGCCGGTACTGGCCGACCACCGCGCGCGTGTCCCAGGGGCGGGAGACGTCCAGCGGGCCCATGGCCATCTCGTACAGGCGCAGGGTGTCGGCGCCGTACTCGGCGCAGATCTCGTCCGGGGTGACGGCGTTCTTCAGGGACTTGCCCATCTTGCCGAGGACGCGGCTCACCTTGGCGCCCTCGTAATAGAAGGCGCCGTCCCGCTCCTCGACCTCGGCGGCGGGCACGGCGATACCGCGCGCGTCCCGGTAGACGAACGCCTGGATCATGCCCTGGTTGTAGAGCTTGTGGAACGGCTCGGCGGACGAGACGTACCCCAGGTCGTACAGCACCTTGGACCAGAACCGCGCGTACAGCAGGTGCAGTACGGCGTGTTCGGCGCCGCCCACGTAGAGGTCGACGCCGCCGTGCGGCTGCCCCTCGCGGGGGCCCATCCAGTACCGCTCGACCTCCGGGTCGACCAGCTTGTCGCTGTTGTGCGGGTCCAGGTAGCGCAGCTCGTACCAGCAGGAACCGGCCCAGTTGGGCATGGTGTTGGTCTCGCGGCGGTACTTCTTGGGGCCGTCGCCCAGGTCCAGGGTGACGTGGACCCAGTCCTCGTTGCGCGACAGCGGGGTCTCGGGCTGGGTGTCGGCGTCGTCCGGGTCGAAGGTGCGGGGCGAGTAGTCCTCGACCTCGGGCAGTTCCAGCGGCAGCATCGACTCGGGCAGCGCGTGGGCGATGCCGTCCTCGTCGTAGACGATCGGGAAGGGCTCGCCCCAGTAGCGCTGCCGGCTGAACAGCCAGTCGCGCAGACGGTAGTTGACGGTGCCCTCGCCGATGCCCCGGCCGGTCAGCCACTCGGTGATCCGCGCCTTGGCCTCGACGACGCCCAGGCCGTCGAGGGAGATGTCGCCGCCCGAGGAGTTGATGATCTTCGCGTCGTACGAGTCGAAGGCGTCGTCCCAGGTGGCGGGGTCGGTGCCGCGGTCGTCCGAGGGCTCGACCACACAGCGCATGGGCAGCTCGAAGGCGCGCGCGAAGGCGAAGTCCCGGCTGTCGTGCGCCGGTACGGCCATGATGGCGCCGGTGCCGTAGCCCATCAGGACGTAGTCGGCGATGAACACGGGGACGCGGTCGCCGCTGACCGGGTTGACGGCGTACGCGCCCGTGAAGACGCCCGTCTTGTCCTTGGCCTCGGCCTGGCGCTCCACGTCGGACTTGGACGCGGCCTGCTTGCGGTAGGCGTCGACGGCCTCGGCGGGGGTGGCGTGCCCGCCGGTCCAGACGTCGTGGGTGCCCTCGGGCCACGCCGCCGGCACGATCTTGGTGACCAGCTCGTGCTCAGGGGCCAGCACCATGTACGTGGCGCCGAACAGGGTGTCCTGGCGGGTGGTGAAGACGGTGATGGCGTCGTCGCCGACGGGGAAGTCGACGCGGGCGCCCTCGGAGCGGCCGATCCAGTTGCGCTGCTGGAGCTTGATGGCCTCCGGCCAGTCCAGCGCGTCCAGGTCGTCCAGCAGCCGGTCGGCGTAGGCGGTGATGCGCATGTTCCACTGGCGCAGCTTGGCCTTGAAGACGGGGTAGTTGCCGCGCTCGGAACGGCCCTCGGCGGTGACCTCCTCGTTGGCCAGGACGGTGCCCAGGCCGGGGCACCAGTTGACCGGGGCGTCGGAGGCGTACGCGAGGCGGTACTGGCCCAGGACGTCGGCCCGCTCGGCGGCGGTCAGCCCGTCCCACGCGCGCGTGCCGGGTACGGCGCGCTCACCGCTCTCGAACTGGGCGACCAGGTCGGCGATGGGGCGGGCCCTGCCCGCCTCCTCGTCGTACCAGGAGTTGAAGATCTGGAGGAAGATCCACTGGGTCCACTTGTAGTAGTCCGGCTCGATCGTGGCGAACGACCGGCGCTTGTCGTGGCCCAGGCCCAGCCGGCGCAGCTGGACCTTCATGTTCTCGATGTTGGCCTCGGTGGACACGCGCGGGTGCGTGCCGGTCTGCACGGCGTACTGCTCGGCGGGCAGGCCGAAGGCGTCGAAGCCCAGGGTGTGCAGGACGTTGTGCCCGGTCATGCGCTGGTGGCGGGCGTAGACGTCGGTGGCGATGTACCCCAGGGGGTGGCCCACGTGGAGGCCGGCGCCCGAGGGGTAGGGGAACATGTCCATGATGAACTTCTTGGGCCGGGCGACGACGGCCGGGTCGCCAGCCAGGTCACCGCTCGGGTTGGGCGCCTCGTAGGTGCCGTCGGCGTCCCAGAAGTCCTGCCAGCGTGCCTCGATGTCGGCGGCCATGGCCGCCGTGTACCGGTGCGGGGCCGCTGCCTCGGCAGCGGGCGGATTCGTCTCGCTCATGGTCCTTGAAGCTCCATCGATCGTCTCTGCCGGCAGCCGCTCTGTCGGCACGGCGAAATGAAAAATCCCCTCGCACAGGAGGGGACGCCGCGCCGATTCCGGCCGGATCTTCGATCCGCCGGTACTGATCAGCGCGGCTCGCTAAGCAGAAGGCGTACGGCACGCATGGCGTCAGGGTACCGCAGGGCCCCTCCGGACCGCATCGAGGGCCGCGACCGACAGCGACCGACCGGGACTGACAGCAGCGACCGGCTGCGTGCGCGCGCGGGTTACTCCGCGTATCGCCCCTATCCCGGGCAACCCCAGAGTCAGTTGCCGGATGTTCCTAACGCTAAACGCCCAAAGCTCGTACTGGTTGGTATGCGTCCACTTAGCATGCGGCCACGGGACCTCTTTTCCGCACCACTGGAGTCGCCCCCCATGAACCCTCATCGCAAGATCCGCTCATCACCCGCCGTACAGGCCGGTATGAGCAAGCCGGTACAGGGCGGGCTCACCGCGGCTGCACTGGTGCTCATACCGGTGCTGGCGATCGGCGGGAGCGACAGCTTCCGCGCCGCTCTGGACTTCACCACGGGCGTCCTCTCCCTCGTGTCGCTGACCGCTTCCGTCGCCTGGGGCCTGATAGCGACGGACCGGCTGCTCCTCTCCACCCGGCACCGGCTGCTGGCACAGGCCATCCACCGCACCACCGCGGTGGCCTCCCTCGGCTTCCTGCTCCTCCACGCCACCGTCAAGGTCTCCCTCGGGCACGTGGCGCTCATCGGGGCCCTCGTGCCCTTCGGCCTCGGCGTCACCGGCACCTCCGGCCTCATCGGCTTCGGCTCGCTCGCCGGCCTGCTGATGGTGGTCGCCGCGTCCACCGGCGCCGCCCGCAGCGCCCTGGCGGGCCGGGGCAGCATCGCCGCCCGCTGGCGGCCCCTGCACATGCTGGCCTACCCGGCCTGGTGCTGCGCCCTCGTCCACGGGCTCTACGCGGGTCGCCCCGCGGCGACCTGGGTCACCGCCATGTACTGCCTGGCCCTCACCGGCGTCGCCACGGCCGTCTCCGTACGGCTACTGCCCCGCCCCACCCAGCAGCGCCTCGCCGAAAGGGTCCTGGGGCTGCTCGGGCCGGGCACCGAGAAGGCCGGCACCCGCGGGGCGCGCAGGCGCCGCGACCCCTCCGTGTCCCCGCTGCCCGGCGCCTCGGACATGCCGCCGCCCTCGTACGACCCCTCCCCTCCGTTCGAGCAGGAGCTGCGCCGGGAGCCGCGCACCGGCCCCGAGCCCCCCTCCCGCCCCGCATCGCCGCCCACGGCCGCCCAGGACCGCTTCCTGGGCCGCCCGCGTGAGCAGCCCACTCTGACGCCGCCCTCGGCCCCGCTGTACGAGCCGTCCTTCCCGCCGCCCGCCCCCGGCGCCGCCACCCGCACCAGAAGGGCCGGGATATCCGCCGCCTACCGGGCCATGTCCCGGAACAACGCGGCACCCGGCCCGGCCACCGCCCCGGCGGCCGGCGGCCCCACCGAGGAGATCCCCTACGCCGAGCGCGTGCCCATGACGGAGGAGCTGCCGGTCGTCACCGACGAGCCGGCCACCCGTCCCGGCTACTGGCCGACCCCTTCCCCGCCGCCGCCGACGCCATCCCCCGCCCCGCGCGCGTACCACCCGGAAACGCCGCCGCCGTCCTCGTACGGCCAGGCCACCTCCGCGCCCGGGCCGTCCCCGTACGGCCAGGGCGACCCCTCCTCTCCGTACGGCCAGGACGCCACCCCTCCGCCCTTCCCGGGCCCCGGCGTCTCCCCGCCCCCGTACGGCGAGCCCCGTTCCTCCGAGCCCGCACCGGGCCCCTTCCAGCAGCCGCCGGCCGGCGAGCCCTGGACCGCACCAGCAGGAGACCGCCCGTGAACACCCCGCTCCCCGACGTCCCCGAGGTCCGCGTCGTCGGCCTCCCCCAGCTCACCCAGGGCTTCGACCTCGTCGAGCGGCTCGACCTCCAGATGCACCTGAAGGTGCACGGCCCGCTCGAACCGATGGGCGGCGAGCGGCTCGCCCAGCTCGCCGAGGAGATATCCCTGACCGGGCGCGGCGGCGCCGGCTTCCCGTTCGGCAGGAAGCTGCGCGCGGTGGCCAAGGCGACCATCCGCCGGGGCGTGCGCCCGGTCGTCGTGGTCAACGGCAGCGAGGGCGAGCCGGCCTGCCGCAAGGACACCGTGCTGCTCAACCGGGCCCCGCACCTGATCCTGGACGGTGCCCTGCTGGCGGCCGAGGCCCTCGGCGCCCGCACCCTGGTGGTGGCGGTGACCCGCAACTCCACGGAGGTCTCCATCCGCGCCGCCCTCGCCGAGCGCGGACTCTCCGACCGGCGCGGGCAGCGCCTGCGCGCGCGTGTCGTCCGCACCCCGGAACGGATGGTCTCCGGCGAGGCGTCGTCGGTGATCCGCGCGGCGAACGGCGGGCCGGCCATCCCGCCGGGCCGCCGCGAGCGGGCCGCCGAGTCGGGGGTGGGCAACGCCCCGACCCTGCTGTCCAACGCGGAGACGTACGCGCAGCTCGCCGTCGCGGCCCGGGTCGGCTCCGGGCGCTACGCCCAGCACGGGCTGGACAGCGAGCCCGGCACGGTGATGCTGACGATCTCCGGCCAGGTGGCCCGCCCGATGGTGGTCGAGGTCCCGACGGGTGTGCCCATGCGGTACGTCCTCCAGCTCGCCGGCGCGCCGCAGGTGCCCCAGGGCGTGCTGACGGGCGGCTACCACGGCAACTGGATCGACTCCATGGCCGTCGACAACTGCGTCATCTCCAAGCAGTCCATGGCGGCCGTGGGGGGCGCCCTGGGAGCCGGAGCCATCCTGCCGATCGGGCCGGACACCTGCCCGCTGGGCGAGGCGCAGCGCGTGGCGAACTGGCTGGCGGCCGAGACGGCCGGCCAGTGCGGCCCCTGCCGGCTGGGGCTGCCGGCGGCGGCGGGCGGACTGTCGGACGTGCTGAACGGCGGCGGTCCGGCCGCCCTGGAAGCGCTGCGCGAGGTCACCCAGGCGGTGAAGGGCCGGGGCGTGTGCAAGCACCCGGACGGTTCCGCGCGGTTCTTCAGCTCGACGCTGTCGGCCTTCACCGACGACCTGGCGGCGCACGTCCTGCACGGCGGCTGCGGGCGGCCGACGCTCGGTGTGCTGCCGCTGCCCGAGCCGGGCTACCAGGAGGTCGTGGAGTCCATCCCGAGCGGCGAGAAGCTGGCGGTGGACTGGACGCTGTGCAAGGGCCACGGGCTGTGCGCGGACATCGTCCCGGAGCTGATCCGGATGGGCCGGGACGGCTACCCGGTGCTCGCCGACGCGTCCGTGCCGACGCATCTGCGCGACCGTGCGCAGCTCGCGGTGCGGCGCTGCCCCGAGCTGGCGCTCCGGCTGGAGCAGGGCCCGCAGGAGAAGCCCTCGCGGCCCTCCCGGCCCGCCCTGCCGAGCGCCGACCGCAAGGCGCTGGGCAGCGGCCGGGGTTGACGTGAGCCGGGCCCGGTGGCGCACGCCGCCGGGCCCGGTGGCGCACGCCGCCGGGCCCGGTGCACCCCGCCCCAAGCCTCACCGTGCGCCCTCACCATGGGCCCGCACTACGGGGCTCCTCCGGGCCGCTGCTCCGGGCCGCTGCTCCGGGCACAGCGAAGAGGCGGGCCGTCCGACCGGACGACCCGCCTCCCACGTACTGTGGAGCTAAGGAGAATTGAACTCCTGACCTCCTGCATGCCATGCAGGCGCTCTACCAACTGAGCTATAGCCCCTTGCGGTGTGCCGCCTGCGCCGGAGTCTCCTCCGTGCCGGGTCTCCCTCGCGGGCTTCCCTCGCGGCGACACAGAGAACATTACACGGTTCCCCCGGTGATTCACCAAATCGTTTACGGTCGGTAGGGCTCTGGCCGGTAGCGTCGCCCTTTGTGACCGTCTCCACCACCCTCCGGGCGCGCCTGCGGGAGCTGCCCCTCGCCGCCATAGCCGCCTGTCTGCTGTCCTTCGCGGCCTTCTGGATGGCGCAGCGCGCCGCGAACGTGACCATGCTCGACCTGTCCGTCTACCGGGCCGAGGGCGAGACCGTCCTGGCCGGCGGCGACCTGTACGCGATGCGCGCCACGTCGGCCAACCTGCCGACGACCTACCCGCCGTTCGCCGCACTGCTGTTCACGCCGCTGACGCTGCTCGGGGTCCCGGAGATGCGCACCCTGGCCACGGCGGGGAACCTGCTGCTGCTCCTCGCCCTGGTGCACCTGTCGCTGCGCCTGGTGGGCCGGGACCGGCCGGGTACGGCGCTGTGGGCGGCGGCGGTCCTGGTGTGGTGCGAGCCGGTGTGGACGACCCTGCGGTACGGGCAGATCAACCTGCTGATCGCGGTGGCGGTGCTGTGGGACCTGACCCGGCGGGAGAACAACCGCTGGGCCGGGGTGGGCATCGGGCTGGCGACGGCGGTGAAGCTCACACCGGGGCTGTTCGTGGTCCTGCTGGTCGCCGTGGGGGTGGTACGCGCGCGTGCGGGGGGATTCCGGTCCGGGTGGAACCCGTGGCTGCGGCAGGCGGCGACGGCGACCGGCACGTTCGTCGCGGTGACGGTGGCGTCCGCCGTCGTCCTGCCGTACGACTCCCGCCGCTTCTGGACCCACATGATCTTCGAGACGAGCCGGGTCGGGCGCAAGGAGGAGACCGCGAACCAGTCGCTCAACGGCGTGCTGGCCAGGCTGCTGCACACCACCGACCCGGGGGTGTGGTGGCTGATCGCGGCCGTGGTCGTCGGTGTGGCGGGCCTCACGGTGGCGGTCCGGGCGGCGCTGCGCGGCGACCGGCCGGTGGCGGTGGTGGCGTGCGCGACGACGGCTCTGCTGGTGAGCCCGATCTCCTGGTCGCACCACTGGGTGTGGTGCGTGCCGGCCCTGGTCCTGCTGGCGACCCGGGTGCGGCCGGTGTGGACGGCCGCGACGGCTCTGGTGTTCGCGTCGTTCGCCCTGTGGTGGGTGCCGCACGCGCCGGCGCCCGTACGGCTCGAACTCCACCAGAACGGCTGGCAGATGCTGCTGTCCGGGCTCTACACGCTGGTGGGGCTCGCCCTGTTGTACGCGTCGGGGTCCGGCGCGCTCGGTACGGCCCGGGAAGACCGCCCGGCCGGCGGTGCCGTGGCGGACACGGAGGCCCCGCCCGTATCGGCTCAGGGCGTACCGGCTCAGGATGTACCGGCTCAGGATGTACCGGCTCAGGATGTACCGGCTCAGGGCGCGGCGGCTCGGGGCGTGACGGCTCAGGCCGTGGCGAAGGAGTAGAACCGCTTGAGGGTGCAGTGCTCGTCCAGCAGGCGCCCGTAGATGGGCTCCCCCTCGAGCTCCCGGTAGGTCTCGATGGGGTCGCCTTTTATGATCAGCGCCCGGGCGCACTCCTCGCACCAGTACTGGTACCGGGCGTTGACCGGGTCCATGTCGCGGACGATCGGCGTACCGCTGCCGCACCAGTCGCATTTCCGCCTGTGCGCACCCATCAATCAGCTCCAGCAGTGGCCGCAGGACGTGCACACATAGGACACTCCGCCATTGTCACCGAGCACTTGGGCGACGTGGGACGAGCCGCACGACGGGCAGCTCAGGCCGGTACGCGACCGTGCCGCGGCGAGCGGGTCGGGTGTCTCCCCGAAGCTGCTGGCCGCCATCGCGCACTCCCTCCCGTCCGGACCGACGTCCCCCTCCGGCCGTCCGATTCTGCCACGGTCCGGCAGCAGTATCAGCGGGGTTACGAGGTGGGCCCGGCATCACGGGGCGGGAAGCGGCAGGTCCCGCAACGCACGGATCCCGCCCCCTTGCGGGGACGGGATCCGGTGATTGTGGAGCTAAGGAGAATTGAACTCCTGACCTCCTGCATGCCATGCAGGCGCTCTACCAACTGAGCTATAGCCCCTCGTGTTCTTCGCGCTCCGCGCTGCGAACAAGAAGAACTTTAGCCTGTGACCAGCCGGAAAGTGAAATCCGGGTCAGTCGTCGTCGCCGAGGACCGGTTCGGGGAGCGTTCCGGCGTTGTGCTCCAGCAGGCGCCAGCCGCGCGCGCCCTCGCCCAGCACCGACCAGCAGCAGTTCGTGAGGCCGCCGAGGCCCTCCCAGTGGTGCGCCTCCAGGCCGAGGAGGCGGCCGATGGTGGTGCGGATCGTGCCGCCGTGGCTGACCACGACGAGCGTGCCGCCGTCGGACAGCTTCTCCGCGTGGCCCAGCACCACGGGGGCGGCCCGGTCGGCCACCTCGGTCTCCAGTTCGCCACCGCCGCGCCGCACCGGCTCGCCGCGCTTCCAGGCGGCGTACTGCTCGCCGTACCGCCCGACGATCTCCTCGTGGGTCAGGCCCTGCCACTCCCCCGCGTACGTCTCGCGCAGCGCGGGGTCGTGGTGGACCTGGTGACCGGTGAGCGCGGCCAGCTCGGCCGCCGTGTCGGAGGCGCGCCGGAGGTCGGACGCGATGATCGCGTCCGGCTTCAGCGCCGCGAGCAGCCGGGCCGCCCGGCGCGCCTGGGCGACGCCCGCGTCCGTCAGCTCGATGTCCGTGGTGCCCTGGAACCGGCGTTCCAGGTTCCAGGAGGTCTGGCCGTGCCGCCAGAGGACGATCCGGCGGCCCCTGCCGCCCTTGCTGCCGTTCAGCTCAGCTCACCGTCCGAGGCGGCCGGACCGGCCGCGCCCTCGGCGCCGTCCACGCCGGTGAGCCGGGCGTGCTCCTCCGCCTTGCCGCGGGTCTTCACGGCGTCCTCGGGCAGAGGCAGCTCGGGGCAGTCCTTCCACAGCCGCTCCAGGGCGTAGAAGACACGCTCCTCGCTGTGCTGGACGTGGACGACGATGTCGACGTAGTCCAGCAGGATCCAGCGGGCGTCGCGGTCCCCCTCACGGCGGACCGGCTTGGCGCCGAGGTCCTTGTTCAGCCGCTCCTCGATCTCGTCCACGATCGACTTGACCTGGCGGTCGTTGGGCGCGGAGGCGAGCAGGAAGGCATCGGTGATCGACAGCACGTCGCTGACGTCGTAGGCGATGATGTCGTGCGCGAGCCGGTCGGCAGCCGCCTGGGCGGCGGCGGTCACGAGCTCGATGGAGCGATCGGTGGCGGTCACATGCAGGCTTTCGTCGGCGGTCCAGAACACTCCCAGGGTCTCATGCACCGCCGACGGCCCGGCAAACCCTTACTTCCGGGCCACCGCCCGCGCTCCCGGACGGTGGCCCGTGACCCGGTACGGCGGCCCGTCCGCTACCCCGCCTCGTAGTCCTGCCCGAGGACAACGGTGACGTCGGCGGTGGCCGTCGCAGTGCCCTTCGTGACGGCGCTCGCGGGCAGCCCCAGGGTCTTGGCGACCTCCTCGGCCTTCACCTTCTGCGCCGCGTCCCCGTAGGTGACCTGCGAGGACGACTCCGTACCGGCCGTGCCGCCGTCCACGACGGCGTACCCGCCATTGATCAGCGCGATCCGCGCCGCCTCGGTGGCGTCCTGCTCCCCGGAGGCGTTCCGGACGCCGACCCGGACGGCCGCGCCCTGGTCCGGCGGGCTGACCGAACCGCCCAGGATGTCCTTCACCACACCGCCCGTGGCCTCCTCGGCGAGGGTGCCGTCCTCCCGTACGGGCAGCAGGGCGGTCTTGTGGTCACCGACCTTGGCGTACTCGGCGAGCTTGGCGAGGGAGGCGCCCAGGTCCTTCTCGGGGAGGGACGGGTCGAGGATCTGCGCCAGCGTCTGGACGGTGACCGTCGCGGACTGCGGGTCGCTCGGCATCTTGCGCAGGACGCCCTGGACGACCTGGCCGAAGCGCTGCAGCTGCGCGGCCTCGGCCTCGCCGGAGCCGCGGTGGGTGGCGTACGCGACGGCCATGCGGCCGTTCAGTGTCTGCTTCTCGCCCTTCGGTACGAGGGGCGCGTCGCCCTTCTTCGCGCCGGGGACCTCGGTGTCCGTGCTGACCTCGATGCCGCCGACCAGCTCGACCAGGTTCTCCAGGTACGGGGTGTCGAGCCGCCAGGTGCCGGTGATCCTGGTGCCGAGCAGGGCGCCGACGGCCTCCCTGGTGCCGGCGGAGCCGTCGTCGTCCACGGACTTGGCGAGCGTGGTGGTGGTGCCGTCGTCCTGGGCCACGGAGAGGGAGTTCGGCAGCAGGACGGTGGTGCCCTGTTTGGTGGTGGTGTTGTCCACCAGCAGCGCCGTGGAGGTCTCCTCGTTCTTGGTGTTGTGCAGGTGCAGGACGATGACGTCCCGCTTCTGGGGGCCGCTCGCGGTGCCGCCGCGGGTGGTGGTGTCGTCGGAGACCCCCGGGATCAGGCCGGCCGACCACAGGTAGCCGACACCGCCGGCGGCGGCGAGGGCGAGGACGACGACGAGGGCGACCAGCCGGTTGCGACCGCGCCGTTTGGCCTCCTCGCGGCGCTCGGAACGGCTCTCGCTGAACTTGAGCCAGTCGATGACGTCTTCGGAGTCCTCGTCGGGGTCCTCCACGAATGAGAACTGCTCGGTGCGGTACTCCCGGTCCGGTTCCGCCCCGGCCGCCGCGGGCCTGCGCTGTCCGGGCACGGCGGCGGACGGGGACGGCGTGGCGGACGCGGGCGGGCCGGCGGGCTCCGGGGCGGTCTCGTCCGGCCGGGGCCGCGGCACCTGCCGGGGTACGGACTGTTCCGCCGGCGGCGGCTGCGGGTGCGGCTGCTGCTGCGGGGGCGCGGTGTCGTACCCGGGGGCGGCGTAGCCCTCGTAGCCGTACCCCTGCTGGGGGTACGCCGGGTCGTAGGGCTGCTGCCGGCCGCCGTACTGGTCGTAGCCGTAGGACTGCTGGTGCTGCTGGTGCTGCGCGTACGGGTCGTACCGCTGCGACGGCGACTCCTGGTACTGCGACTCCTGGTACTGCGCGTCCCGGTACTGCTGGTCCTGGTACGGGGGCTCCTGGTAGGGAGGCTCCTGGTACTGGGGGTCCTGGTACTGCTGGTACACCGGCTGCCCGTAGGCGTCGTAGCCGACGATCTGCGGCTGCGGCGGCTGGTACGGGTCGTACGGGTTCTGCTGGTCGTTCACCGGTGCCCCTCTCCGTGGCTCATTCGCCCCGGTACAGCTGGCGCTTGTCGATGTAGCGCACCACGCCGTCCGGCACCAGATACCAGACCGGATCGCCCGCGGCGACCCTGGCCCGGCAGTCGGTGGACGAGATGGCCAGCGCCGGCACCTCGACCAGCGAGACCCCGCCCTCGGGCAGACCGTCGTCCGACAGGTCGTGGCCGGGGCGGGTCACCCCGATGAAGTGGGCGAGGGAGAACAGCTCCTCGGCGTTGCGCCAGCCCGGCATGATCTGGGACAGCGCGTCCGCCCCGGTGATGAAGAACAGGTCCGTGTCCTCATTGAGGTCACGCAGGTCCCGCAGGGTGTCGATGGTGTACGTCGGCCCGCCGCGGTCGATGTCGATGCGGCTGACCGAGAACTGCGGGTTGGACGCGGTGGCGATGACCGTCATCAGGTAGCGGTCCTCCGCCGGGGAGACGGCCTTGTGGCTCTTCTGCCACGGCTGCCCGGTCGGCACGAACACCACCTCGTCGAGGTGGAACAGGGCGGCCACCTCGCTGGCGGCCACCAGGTGTCCGTGGTGGATCGGGTCGAATGTCCCACCCATCACGCCGAGTCGGCGCTTACCGGAGGTGGTGGGCACGTGCTGGTCTCCCATGCGTGCAGAGCCTACTGGCAGGGCGCCGCGGGCGGTCCCGGCGGTCGCCGGGAGCCGGCTCAGCGGTCGCGGTTGAAGCGGGTGGTGATCCACAGCAGCAGGAGCAGGACGACGAGGGCGCCGCCACCGGTGATGTACGGGCTGAGGCTGGCGTGGCGGTCGGCGTGCTCGCCGCCCTGGGCGAGCGTGACCAGACTGGCGGCGGTGGTGGGGAGGCTCATCTTCGGCAGGACCTATCCATCGGAGTCGGAGCGGAGACTTCGCGCACATCGTATGCGGGCCGTCCGGGCACGCTCACGCCGACTCAGTCGTTGTCGTCGGAGTCGCGGCGTCCTGGCGGTGCGATCCGGGCGGGCGGGGGCGGCCTCCGCGGTTGTCCACAGGCCCGGCCGCGCCGGGGCTCCAGCGCCTACGCTGGGGGCCGTCAGGGGGACGAGGCACGGTCTCGTACGAGGAGGGGGCAATCATGACCGACAGCGGTCACGACCATCACGACCGGCAGGGGCAGGACCGGGCGCCGAGCCGGCAGCGCCGGAGGTTCCCGGGCATCTCGTCCCGGGCCTACGAGCACCCGGCGGACCGGTCCGCGCTCGTCGCGCTGCGCAAGCTCAGCGGCTTCGACACCGTCTTCAAGGCGCTGAGCGGGCTGCTGCCGGAGCGCAGCCTGCGGCTGCTGTTCCTGTCGGACTCGGTGCGGGTGAGCGACGCGCAGTTCGCCCACCTCAACACCATGCTGCGGGACGCCTGTTACATCCTGGACCTGGAGAAGGTCCCGGCGATGTACGTGACGCAGGACCCCAAGCCCAACGCGATGTGCATCGGCCTGGACGAGCCGATCATCGTCGTCACCACCGGGCTGGTGGAGCTGCTGGACGAGGAGGAGATGCGCGCGGTCGTCGGGCACGAGGTGGGGCACGCCCTGTCCGGCCACGCGGTGTACCGCACGGTGCTGCTGTTCCTCACCAATCTGGCCCTCAAGGTCGCCTGGATCCCTCTCGGGAATGTCGCGATCATGGCGATGGTGACCGCGCTGCGCGAGTGGTTCCGCAAGTCGGAGCTGTCCGCCGACCGGGCGGGTCTGCTGGTGGGCCAGGACCTGAGGGCCTCGATGCGCGGCCTGATGAAGATCGCGGGCGGCAATCACCTGCACGAGATGAACGTGGACGCGTTCCTGGAGCAGGCGGAGGAGTACGAGGCCGGGGGCGACCTGCGCGACTCGGTCCTCAAGATCCTCAATGTGCTGCCCCGCTCGCACCCCTTCACCACGGTGCGGGCGGCCGAGCTGAAGAAGTGGGCCGAGAGCCGCGACCACCAGCGGATCATGGACGGCCACTACCCGCGCCGCTCGGAGGACAAGGACACCTCGGTCACGGACTCGTTCCGCGAGTCCGCCTCGCACTACGCCGAGACGGTGCGCGGCAGCAAGGATCCGCTGATGAAGCTGGTCGGCGACATAGCCGGCGGCGCGGGCGACCTCGGCGGCCGGCTGCGCGACCGCTTCACGGGCGGCGCCAACGGCTCGGGTGGCGGTGCCAACGGCTCGGGCGGTGCCAATGGCTCGGGCGGCTCCGGGGGTGACGGCACCGGCCGGGCGTAGGCGTCACGGGACCGCCCCTCCCGGGGGCCCGGGCACAGGCTCAGGCACCCCAGGGCCCGGGCCAGCCGCCCCGGCGACAGGCCCCACCCCCGGCCCCGCCCCCCGCCGGGCCCGGGCGACAGGCTCAGGCGCCCGGCCGGGAGGGCTGGGCGTCCGGGGCCAGGGCGCCGCAGAGGGCGAGGGCGCCGCGGTCCCCGGTGGCGTACGGGTCGGTGACCGCGGGCCCCGCCGGGGCGGGCGCCCGCCGGCCGGCCGGCAGCGGGTGCAGGGCGTCCGAGGGGTCGTCCGCGCAGGACTGCGGGCCCGCCCGCACCCAGCCGGCCAGCACCTCCGCCCGGTGCATGCGCAGGTCCTCGCGGTCGAGGCGGAAGGTCATCTCGCGCCGCACGGTGAACAGCGACGCCGGGGCGTCCCGTCCGGTCCCGGCCGGGCGCACCGCGTAGACGAGCGTGTGGTCGGACGAGACCTCCAGGAGGTCCGGCTGCGGCTCGTCCACCCGCAGGGTGCCCCGGACGCGCGCGGTGGGGTCCGCGAGGGCCACCTCCGCCGGGTCGAACCGGACGAGCCAGCCGGTCGCCGCGTGCCGCCCGTCGTCGGAGGGGCTCTCGACGCTCCGGTCGAACTGCTCCATCTGGTCGGGGTCGAGCAGCAGCCGCACCTGGCGCACGGCGTGGCCGGTCAGCACGTCCGGGTCGAGGGAGGAGAGCACCAGATAGTCCTTCACCGTGCTCAGGGCGGTCATCACCTGGCTCTCCGAGAAGTGGGCGGTGCGCCGGACGGCGGGCAGGGTGATGCCCGCGGCGCCCCGGCGGAACTGGGCGGCCGGGCTGCGGGCGTACAGCTCCTCGGGTGTCCCGCCCGGGACGGCGCCTTGGGGGGCGAGCGGCACGACGGCCGCCCGCAGGGGTTCGGCGCGCCGGTCGCCGGCGGGCGGCGGGGCGTTGCGGGCGCTGAGGAAGAAGACGGAGGCGAAGGCCACGACGAGCACCAGCAGGAGGGCGAGGGCGCCGTTGAGGGAGCGGGAGCCCGAGCCGGGGCCCGGGGCCGGGTCCGGGTACCCGGCGCCCCAGGCGGGGCGGCTGCGCACGGCGTCGGTGTGCTCGCCCAGGCGTTCGCGCGCGGAGTACTCCTGGAGGCGGGCAGCCCGGACGAACGACTCGTCGAAGACGACGGACCCGTACTCGTCCTCACCGCCGCCGGGGACCCCCTCGGGGGTCCCCTCGGGCGGGTCGTCGCGGCCTGCCATACCTTGAGGGTGGGTCGTACGGGCCTTCGGTAAACGCTCCGGTGCGCGACAGCGTACGGATGGGCTCAGGTACGGAGGGGCTCAGGAGGCGTGCCGGACGGGCTCCGGAGGCGTGCCGGACGGCTCAGGGCGTCCCGGAGGCCGCGGGCACGGGCAGGACGCCATAGCCGGCGGACGTGGGGCCGGAGCCCGGCGCGGGCGCGGCCGGTGCCGGGCCGGGCGGCGGGGTGTCGATGCCGCTGGTCGCGGGGGCCGGTACCTCCCCGTCGCCGCCGGAGGAGGAGCCCCGGTAGACGGCGGCGAAGGCGAGGGCGACCATGCCGACGCCCATCACCACGGCGAGGATCCAGGCGACCGGCCGGTGCCACCGGGAGCTGGGCCGGTAGGGGCGCAGGGCGCCGCCGTGGGCGCCGTAGGGGCCGGGCTCACCGGCGGCGTGGCCGTATCCGCCGGCGTACCGCCCGGGCCGGGCGCCGGGTCCGTACCCGTCGGGGTACCGCTCGTGGTGGAAGCCGTCGTACGCCTCGTCGGCGGGGTCGTACGGATCGTCGTCGGCGGCCCCGCCGCCCGCTCCGGACCGGGCCGCCTCGGCGTCGGCGCGCGCCTGGGCGGCGGCCAACAGCCGGTCCACGGCGGTCGGTTCGTGGAAGAGGGCCGCCCGGACGAAGTCCTCGTCGAACACCACGGAGGCGAAGTCCTCGTCGGCGCCCCCGCGGTCGTCGTCGGGCTCCCAGCCGTCCGGGAACGGCCTGCCCCCCACGTCGTCCGGCACGTCTTCAGGGTAGACCGAGGCGGTGGTTCTGGACAGGGAGAGTGCGAACTCCGCCCGCCCGTCCGGGGCGGCCCGGCCCGGCGGCGGCTACCGGGTGTGACCGTCGCCGGTGACGATGTACTTGGTCGACGTCAGCTCCGGCAGGCCCATGGGTCCCCGGGCATGGAGCTTCTGGGTCGAGATGCCGATCTCGGCGCCGAAGCCGAACTGGCCGCCGTCGGTGAACCGGGTGGAGGCGTTGACCGCGACCGTCGTGGAATCGACCAGCTGGGTGAAGCGCCGGGCGGCGGCCTGGGAGGTGGTGACGATCGCCTCGGTGTGGCCGGAGGTCCACAGCCGGATGTGCGCCACGGCGGCGTCCAGCGAGTCGACCACGGCGGCGGCGATGTCGTACGACAGGTACTCGGTCTCCCAGTCCTCGGCGGTGGCCTCCACGACGGTGGCCTTGGAGGCACCGGCGTAGGACCGCACCCGCTCGTCGGCGTGGACGGTGACGCCGGCCTCGGCGAGGGCGTCGAGGGCGCGCGGGAGGAAGGCGTCGGCGATGTCCTGGTGGACGAGGAGCGTCTCGGCGGCGTTGCAGACGCTGGGGCGCTGCGCCTTGGAGTTGATCAGGATGTCGACGGCCATGTCGAGGTCGGCCTGGGCGTCGACGTACACATGGCAGTTCCCGGTGCCGGTCTCGATGACCGGGACGGTGGACTCCTCCACGACCGTGCGGATCAGCGACGCGCCGCCGCGCGGGATCAGCACGTCGACCAGGCCGCGGGCGCGCATCAGCTCGCGGACCGAGTCGCGGGACTCGCCGGGCACGAGCTGTACGGCGTCCGCGGGCAGCCCGGCGCCGCCGACCGCGTCGCGCAGGACCCGTACGAGGGCGGTGTTGGACGAGTACGCGGAGGACGAGCCGCGCAGCAGCACCGCGTTCCCGGACTTCAGGCACAACGCGGCGGCGTCGACGGTCACATTGGGCCGGGCCTCGTAGATGATGCCGACGACGCCGAGGGGGACGCGGACCTGCCGCAGGTCGATGCCGTTGGGGAGGGTCGAGCCGCGGACGACCTCGCCGACCGGGTCGGGCAGCGCGGCCACGTCCCGGACGTCGGCGGCGATGGCCCGCACCCGCTCGGGGGTGAGCGTCAGCCGGTCGATGATCGACTCGCTCGTGCCGGCCTCGCGGGCCCGGGCGACGTCCTCGGCGTTGGCCTCGACGATCTCGGCCGTGCGGACCTCCAGCGCGTCCGCGATCGCGAGCAGCGCGTCGTCCTTGGCCGCGCGCGGGAGTGGCGCGATTTCGGCGGAGGCGGACCTCGCCCGGTAGGCGGCGCGGGCGACGGGCGTCATGTCGTCGAGGGGCGTCACCGAGGGCGTCACGGGCGGGGTGGAGGAGGCGGAGGCGTGCGACGAGGTCATACTCGCAGCGTAATGCGCTCCCGGCGGGCATCCTTCCCATATCCCGCACTGCGAGACGGCGCCCGGCGCACGGGGCAGGGCCGCACCACCCCCCGGCACCCCGGTGACCTGCGGCGCCCGGGGCCGGGCCGCACCACCCCGGCACCCCGGTGACCTGCGCGGATGCCGTCAGCAGGGGATGCCGTCAGTAGGGGTGTACGCCCACGGGGGCGGCGGGCGGCGGGCCGTACCCCTCCGCGATCCGCAGGTGGTACGTCTCGCGGTCGATGACCTCCAGGCCGACGATCTCCCAGGGCGGGAGGTTGGCGCTCAGCCGGTGCTCGCCCCAGAGCCGGAGGGCCACGGCGGCGGCGTCGTGCAGGTCGCGCGCCTCCTCCCAGTACCGGATCTCGGCGTGGTTCCCGGCGTACCGGCTGGTCAGCAGGAAGGGGTGGTCGTGCGCGAGCTGCTCCAGGGCCCGTCTGACGTCCTGCAGCGGGGCCTCCTGGCCCGAGACGCTGAGGGTGATGTGCCAGAGCTTGGACAGCGGGCGGTCCGGGGTGCGCCGCTCCGGTGCGCCCGCCCCCTGCCGGGCCGCCGCGCCGCCGTCGAGGGCGGCTTCGTCGAAGTCGGCCCCGGCCTCGACACTCGTCAAGGCGCGTTCGGCCGTCCCTCGGGGCAGAGCCCCTGGGCGCGCTCGTCTCACCGGCGGCCTCCTGTTTGTGCGTCTTGTGCGTCGTGGTGCGTCGTCGTGCGTCGAACGTCGTGCCTCGTGAAGCGTTGTCGTGCGTCGTCGTACGTCGTCGTGCGTCGCGTTCCGGGCCGGCGCGCGTGCGTCGTGGTGCCTTCTCCCCGCTTACCCCTGAGACAAAGTTGACCAGTCCTGCGCGGCACATGGGGCCGTTTTGGTGAAGGTCTCCGGCGGATGGCGGGAGTTTCAGCCGTTCTAGGGGCGCTCTAGGGCTGGAGCACGACGAGATCGTCCCTGTGTACGACCTCCCGCTCGTACGCCGGGCCCAGCTCCTTCGCCAGGTCCCGGGTGGACCGGCCCAGCAGCTGCGGGATCTCCCGGGCGTCGAAGTTGACCAGGCCCCGGGCGACGGCCCGGCCCTCCGCGTCCCGCAGCTCGATCGGGTCCCCGGCGCCGAACTCCCCCTCGACGGCCGCGACGCCCGCGGGGAGCAGGGACTTGCGGCCCTCGACGACCGCCCGCACCGCGCCCTCGTCCAGGACCAGGGCGCCCTGCGGGGTGGAGGCGTGCGCCAGCCACAGCAGCCGGCCGGCGGAGCGGCGGCCGGTGCGGCGGAAGTACGTGCCGGTGTCGCGGCCGGCGAGGGCGTCGGCGGCGCGGCTCGCCGAGGTGAGGACGACGGGTACCCCGGCGGCGGCGGCGATCCGGGCCGCCTCGACCTTGGTGACCATGCCGCCGGTGCCGACCCCGGCCTTGCCGGCCGAGCCGATCTCGACGCCCTCCAGGTCGGCCAGTCCGCGCACCTCGGCGATCCGGGAGGTGCCGGGCCGGGAGGGGTCGCCGTCGTAGAGCCCGTCCACGTCGGAGAGCAGCACCAGCAGGTCGGCCCGCACCAGGTGGGCGACGAGCGCGGCCAGCCGGTCGTTGTCGCCGAAGCGGATCTCGTCGGTGGCGACCGTGTCGTTCTCGTTGACGACCGGCACGGCGCCCATGGCCAGCAGCTGGTCGAGGGTCCGGTAGGCGTTGCGGTAGTGGGCGCGGCGGCTGGTGTCGTCGCTGGTGAGCAGCACTTGGCCGACGCGTACGCCGTACCGGGCGAAGGAGGCGGTGTAGCGGGCGACGAGGAGCCCCTGCCCGACGCTGGCGGCGGCCTGCTGCCGGGCCAGGTCCTTGGGGCGGCGGGCCAGGCCGAGCGGGGCGAGCCCGGCGGCGATGGCGCCGGAGGAGACCAGGACGATCTCCCTGGCCCCGCCGTCGCCTTCGCCGCGGACCTTGGCGAGTACGTCGACGAGCGCGTCGACCCGGTCGGCGTCGAGCCCGCCCGACGCGGTCGTCAGGGACGAGGAACCGACCTTGACGACGATCCTGCGGGCTTCCGTCACGTACTGCCTTGCCACTGTCACAAGGGAAAATCTATGTCAGCGGCGCGGTCCGGCGCGCGCGCATTCCAGCCGCTGGACAGCGCCCGGACCCCGCCCGGAACGACCCCGGAACGCCCCCGGAACGCCCCCGGAACGCCCCCGGAACGACCCCGATGCGCGTCCGGCGGCCGGTCAGCCGGCCGTCCGGGGCCGGCCGGCCAGGCGCAGGGCGCGGCCCGCGAGCCGCCGCGCCCGGCGGCGTACGGCGGTCAACGCGCCGGGGGCGTCCCGCAGTTGGTACGCCGCGTCGGGGATGCCCGCCGCCGGGTCGCGGAAGTGCGGGTACGCCAGGTAGGTGCGGCCCCACCGGCGCACGTGCTCCGGCTCGGCGCCCTCCTGGAGGCAGGCGGCGATGTCCAGCAGCGCGCCGGGCCGGTCCAGCGCCACGCACGTCAGGCGCAGCCGGTCCTCGGTCTTGAGGCGGCGGGCCAGTCCGGGCGTCCAGTGCGCGGCCATCAGCGGGGCGGCCAGCTCCATCTTGGCGAGCAGGATGTCGCGGGGCTGGCGCAGGACCACGGGGCCGAACTGGGGCAGCAGGGTGACCGTGAACGGCCGCATCATCAGCAGGTCCCGGTGCTCGCCGGGCGGTACGTGCGCGGCGATCAGGCGCATCAGGGCGCGGGCCGAGTCGAAGCGGGGGACGTAACCCCCGGTCTTCGTCAGGTGTTTGCCGTCCTCGCGGCCGACCAGGTAGTAGCAGGTGTAGTCGGCGACCACCGAGACCCCGTTGCCGCGCAGGTACGCCTCCAGGGTGAACAGCGCGTCCTCGCCGGTGCGCAGCGACTCGTCGAACCGCATGCCGTGGGCGGCGAGCAGCTCGCGGCGGAACAGCTTCTGGGCGCTGAGGGTGTACTTGACGTTGGAGCGGTAGATGTCGGCGCGCTCGACGGTCTCCTTCCATATCGACTTGGCGGCGTTGCGGTTGACGCCGATGGTCCGGCCGAGCACCACGTCGGTGCCGGCCCGGTCGGCCATGGCGACGAGCCGTTCCAGGGCCTCCTCGCCGAGGTGGTCGTCGGCGTCGAGGAAGAAGACGAACCGGCCGCGGGCGAGGGCGAGTCCGGTGTTGCGGGGGCCGCTGGGGCCGCCGGAGTTGGCCTGGCGCACCACGCGGGTGCCGACCTTGGAGCGGGCGGCGAACTCCTCCAGGTACTCCCCCGTGCCGTCGGTGGAGCCGTCGTCGACGGCGACGATCTCGATGCGGTCGGCGCCGAGCGTCTGGGCCTCGACCGACGCGAGGCACTTCACCAGGTAGGGCATCGCCTCGTAGGCCCCGATGATCACGCTGACATCGGGAGTGTTCTCGTTCACGTCCGTCATGGTGCCCGGGGGGCCGTCGCGGGGAGTGACGGCACGCACGACGGCCCGTAAGTGCTCCTCGGACGAGGGACTTACGGGCCGCCGGGTGTACGTCCGCGCTGTACGCGGGAGGACGACGCTTTACGCGAGGGGTGCCGGGGCTCAGGTGGCCACCGGGGCCTCCTCCGCGCCCTTCTCGGCCACCGTGCCGAGGGCGGCGCCCGGGGGTTCGGCGCCCGCGCCGTCGGCCTCCTGGTCCAGCTCGCCGAGCCGCTGGCCGGCGAGCCGCTGCGCGACGCCCTGGTTGCGGGCCTCCGCCCGGGCGGTCAGCGTCCGCACCGCGGCGTTGAACCGCTCGATGGACGTGGGCTCGTCGGCGCCGAGCAGGTACCGCTTGAGCCGCCCGCGCTCGGCGGCCAGCCGGTCCGCGGCCGGGTCGGCGACGGCGGCGAGCAGCTCGTCCAGCTCGGCCGCGCTGTTGGTGAGGATCACCGCGGCCCGGACGGCCGTGTTCTGGCGCCGGAACTCGTCGGCGCCCAGCCCGGCGGAGTCCGTCACCGCGTACGGCTTGCCGCTGGCGATGAAGTCGGAGACCACGCTGGAGATGTCGGACACCATGCCGTCGGCCTCGTTGAAGCAGTCGTAGAGCACCGGCTCCGGGCCGGTGACGGCGCGGTGCTCCCACCAGCCGAAGGAGCGCCAGTAGGCGTCGTTCCACTCGGCCCGCAGCCGCTTGATGGTGGCGAGGCGCTCCGGGTCGGCGAGGGAGACCCGCGACTCCTCGGCCTCGTCGCCGCCCTTGCGGCCGGGTGCGGTGAGCCGCGCGAGGCGGGTCTCGATACGGGTCAGCTCGGCGCGGGCCTCCGCCTGGGCGGACTCGGCGGCGGCGGCCTCCCGCGCCCAGCGCGGGTCGCCCGCGCGGGCGGCGTTGGCGGCGGCGACCATCTTCTGGATGCGCTCGTCGACGGCCTTGGCCTTCTTGTTGACGAGCCCGGTGAAGGGGTGCGGCTTGTAGATCACGCGCACCGGGTGCGGGGCGTCCAGCAGCCGCTTCATGATGTTCTCGCCGGCCAGCAGCAGCGAGGTGTTGCCGGGGTTGTTGTCCCAGCCCTCCCAGGTGGGGGCGTACAGGATGGTGGGGATCGGGTTCCGGGTGGTGCCGGTCCAGGTGGTGATCGGCGCGAGCTGCGGGCGGCCCACCTCGACGATGTCGTCGTCGCGGACGCCGACGTCGGCCAGGGCGTACCGGTCGCGGCCGGCCCGGCCGGCGGTCCAGACCTCGTCGTACACCTTGGAGAAGGGGTTGACGCTGGCGAGCTTGTCGCTGTCGCCGTGGCCGATGAAGACGTGCTTCATGGTCGGGACGCGCAGCATGTGGATGTTCTTGCCGACGTTGGCCGCGTACAGGGTGACCCGGACCGACGAGAAGTCCATGGCCATCAGGTGCTGCCCGCCGGGGACGCAGAGGATCGGCACCGAGGTGGGGTTGAGCTTGGGGACCAGGGTGCGCTCACGCATGATGATCAGCGGGCGGCCCTCGGTCTGCTCCATCGTCTCCAGCCACATGTTGACCTGGTACGCGGAGTCGTCGGAGCCGGAGAAGTAGAGGGCGACCGTCGGCTGGTACTCGCCCAGCCAGGTGCCGACCGCCTTGAGGACGGCGCCCGCGCCGGGCACCCGGCGCCGGCGGCGCAGGTGGGGGACGAGGACCAGGGTGTAGAGCAGGCCCAGCGCGAGGGTGGTGGCGACGCCCGCGTACCCGATGGCCTCCCGGCCGGTGGCGACGGCGGCGATCACGCCCGCCATGGCGGGGATGTCGAGGTGCAGCATCTTCTCGGCCGAGCGGCTGAGGAGCGCGTGCGGCGGGGCGTCGGGGATGCGGACCGCGTTGAGGTCGATGTTGCGGGTGACGACCGGCATGGTGCGGCGCAGCCGGATCAGGGTGGCGAGGGCGCCCTGCGGGGCCTGGAGGCCGTAGAAGAGCAGGAAGCAGGCGACCGCCGCGTAGAACACCGGCTGCTCGGCGAGGCCCTCGCGGGCGAGCAGGAGGATCAGCAGGAGCTGGCGCAGCAGGAAGCGGATCGACAGGCCGGCCCTGACCTTGCTCAGCCGGTTGATCAGGTAGCTGTTCTTCTGGTGCAGGTACCAGTCGGCGAGGTAGGTGACGGCACCGGCGGCCGCGAAGAACCAGAGGTTCGGCAGGAGGGCGGCGAGCATCACGCACGGATAAGCCAGTCCCATGAGGGCTGCCGCGGCCAGCTCTGCCGCACTGCCCACGCGTGCCAGGCGAATGGCGGTCGAAATCACGAAGAACCTGCTCCAGGAGGGGGTGCCGGTTTTTTCACATGGACATCGGTCACGTGAAGGTGGGGGACTTCACGGGCCGGCTTTACGCAAGACTTATGGCTGGTGTTTCACGAACTCGGGCCTCTGCATTCGCACATGGCGACACAGAGGCCCGAAGAGCACATCTGGTGAGTATTACACATCTTCCTGTCGGTCCAGTACCGAGGCGAGGGCCTGCTCGAAGCCCGACGCCTCACCGGCGCCCCGGGTGGGGTCCTGCTGCCGTACGTCGATGACGTGGCCGGTCAGCTCGGAGAGCAGGACGTCCAGCGACGTACGGGCCACGGCCTCGGAGGACAGCAGCGAGCCGGCGGGCTCCTGGCCGAACGCCTTGGTGCGCATCGGGGTGGCGGTGCGCTCCGGGTTGACGCAATTCACCCGGATTCCGTCGCCGGCCCATTCGTCGGCGAGGGCCTGGGTGAGATTCACCATGGCGGCCTTCGTCGAGGAGTAAAGGCTGTACTCGGCGCGGCCGCGGGTGTAACTGGAGGAGGTGTAGAGCAGGAGTTGGCCCTTGCTCTCGACCAGGTATTTGTACGCGGCGCGCGCGATCTGCACGGGCGCCAGGTAATTGACGTTCAGCGCTTCCTGAATGGTCGCGGTGTCGGTCTCGGCGAGCTTTCCGATGCGCAGGACGCCGGCCGTGTTGATGACGTAGTCGATGCGGCCGCTCTCGGAGTACGCCTTGGCGAGCGCCTCCTCGACGTGCTCGGGGTTCTCGACGTGCGTACCGGTGGTGGAGCGGCCCAGCGCGTACACCGTGGCGCCGAACCGCTCGGCGAGGGCGGCGATGTCGGCGCCGATGCCGTACGAACCGCCGAAGACGACGAGGGTCCGGCCGGACAGCAGCTCGCGGTAGGCGGCCTCGTCGGTCTGGCGGGGGGCGGCGGTGGAGGCCAGCTGGAACAGCTTGTCGGCGATGAAGACGTCGACGGGCTGGGTGACCTTCATGTTGTACTCGTCGCCCGCGACGACGTAGATCGGCACGTCCGGCAGGTACTTGAGGACGACGCTGCAGTCGTCGGTCGCCTGGAAGTTGGGGTCGCCGGCCGCGACCTCGTACGCCCGCCGGATCGTCGACAGCTTGAACGCCTGCGGCGTCTGGCCGCGCCGGAGGCGGGAGCGGTCGGGGACGTCGGTGATGAACTCGCCGTCCTCGCCGTGGGTGCGGGTCACGATGATGGTGTCGGCGGACGGGATGGCGACGTCGACGGCCTGGTAGCGGTCGAGGGCGTCGACGCAGTCCTTGATGACGCGCTGTGACAGCAGCGGCCGCACCGCGTCATGGAAGAGGACGTTGAGGTCCTCACCTTCGGCGAGGCCCTCGCCGAGCGCCTCGATGGCGCGCTCGGTGGTCTCGTTGCGGGTGGCGCCGCCCTCGATGACGCGGGTGACCTTGGTGAGTCCCGCCTTGGCGATGATCTTCTCCACGTCGGGCACGAAACCCGGCGCCATCAGCACGATCACGTCGTCGACCGACTCGGCCTGCTCGAAGATCGTCAGCGTGTGCTCGATGACCGCCTTGCCCGCGATCTTCAGCAGCTGCTTCGGGATCGCGAGACCCACGCGCTGGCCGGTACCGCCGGCGAGCACGACAGCTGTGGTGCGGGTCTTGGCTTCATGCGGCGCTGACACAGAACGACCTACCTTGCGACGACTGGGGGACGGGGCTGATGGTCGCACTCTCCGTTACCGTCTCGCAAGGCGGACAGAAGGCGCCCCGCACCCGCGGGACACCTGGTGTTCACCGTGTGGCCAGGGAGAGCGGACGGGCGCCGGAGCGGGGCCCGGTGAGCGACATCACGCGGCCGGTTTGTCGGCCACGCTGAGGACGAGATCGTTGGCGGCGCTGTGGAACAGCTTGATCAGAACCCGCTCGCGGGGCCTGCCCGTGAGCTTCCCGAGCACGTCGCGGACCGGGCCCAGCGGGTGCTTCTTGCGCTGCTCGACGGCGGGGTACGGGAAGAGGGAGCCCTTCTCCACGACGTCGTCGAGGACGCGGGCGAGGCGCACCGGCCCGGCGTCCGGGGCGGGCCGCAGCCACAGGTCCCACACATCGTGCGCATCCTGCTGCCGGGCGGCAGGGGCGGTGCAGGAGAAGGCGAACCGGAAACCGCCGCCCCCGGCCGCCGTCCCCGGGAAGGCCAGCTCCAGCGGGGCCTTGCCCCGGCGGCGCAGCAGCAGGACCGGTTCGGCGCCGGGCACGGCCGCCGTGCCGTACAGCCGGGCGGTCAGCGTGATCGTCCCGTCCTCGATCCGGACGTCGCCGGCCTCCGCGTGGCCGGGGCGCACCCAGGAGCGCAGGTGCAGGGCGCCGCCCTTCGTGTACGGGACGAGCTGGCGCACCGGCTCCCCCGGGACGGTCCGCCCGGCCGCGCGCATCGCGCCGCGCTGGTCGATCGCCCGGGTGGTGACAGGGAGCGGCCCGCCGCCCCCGGCCGGCTCCAGCCGGACCGGGTGGACGCCCTCGGCGAACGGGGTGCCGGCCGGGACGGTCGCGGTGCCGTGGCCGTCGAGGGGGAAGGTGTGGCCGCCCGCCACCAGCCGGGCGCCCGCACGCGGGGTGAGCAGCGTCACGGTCACGGTGCCGTCGGCGGCGACCGCGCAGTCCGCGACGGTGCCGGCGCCGGGGGCGGCTGGGCCGGGGTGGGCGCCCGCGCGGTGGGTGGCGGCGGCGCCCAGCTCGGCGAACAGCTCCTCGTACTGCTTGGCCACGGGGCCCGGGTCGAAGCGCCGGGCGTTGGCGCGGGCGGCGGCCCCCATCCGGCGCCGCAGCTCCGGGTCGTCGACGAGCCGGAGCAGGGCGGCGGCGATGGCGTCGGTGTCGCCGACGGGGACGAGGACGCCGTCCTCGCCGTCCTCGATGATCTCGCGCGGCCCGTAGTCGCAGTCGGTGGACACCACCGGCAGGCCGCACCGCATCGCCTCGACCAGCGTCATGCCGAAGGACTCGTGGCGTGAGGTGGACACCGCGACGGCGCCCTTGACCCACTCGGGCTCGATGGGCGAGCGCGGCCCCATGAGGTGGACGCTGTTGTAGAGGCCGAGCCGGTCGATGGTCCGGCGCAGCCGGTCCTTCTCGTTGCCCCACCCGCAGATGCGCAGGGTCCACTCCGGGCGCTGGGCGACGACCTTGCCGAACGCCTCGATCAGTACGTGGTACTGCTTCTCGGAGGCCAGCCGCCCGGCCGCCACGATCGTGGTGCCGGAGGTGTCGGAGGGCGGGACGACCGGCTCGGGCACGCTGTTGGGGATGGCCAGCACCCGGGTGCCGGGCAGCGGCAGATGCGTCCGCCAGGAGGCGGCGTCGCCCTCGGAGACGGTGACGAACGCGTCGACCTTCTCCAGGAAGGCGGCCATCTCGGCGCGCAGGGCGGGCTTGTGGTGGTTGTGCGTCATGTGCTCCTGGCCGATGAGCACGGCGTCGCGGGGCCCGAACGCCGCGACGTACGCGACCAGTCCGGGCCGGGTGCCGATGACCACGTCGGCGTCGGCGCCCGCACCCGCGTAGTGGTCGCGGACGCGCTCGTCGGTGAGGCGGCTGTACTCCCGGTAGCGCGCCTCGTTCACCGGGAAGTGCTCGGCGGGCATGAGGTGCCGCTCGTGCTTCTGCTCATTGCCGGGGGACGCGGGCCGGGTGTCGACCAGGGGTACGACGGTGATGCGCGGGTCGATCGCGAAGAGCGGCTCGTCGCGGTGGCGGAACACCGAGACGATCTCCACCTCGTGGCGCCCGGCGAGCTCCTCCGCGAGGTTGAGCGTGGTGCGGATGGTGCCGCCGATGCCGTAGATGGTGTGGATGAGGAAGGAGACCTTCATCAACGCTCCGTTCGAATCAACCGGGACACCTGCGGTCCCGCCCCCGGAGTCAAGACGGTGATCCTTGGCCACAGGTTGTCCGGTCGGAGCGATGTAAACCGGATTTTCCTACGCTATTCCGCCCGCTCACCCCACCGCAGCCGGCCGAACACCCACCGTCACACCCTCCCCCACACGCACAAGGCACACGCACAAGGCGCCCGGCCCCGCACAGGGGGCCGGGCGCCTTCCGGTGGCGCGGAGGGATCAGAAGGGGTCGAAGCCGTCGAACTCGCGGTCCGCCTCGTCCCGCTCCGCCTGGCGGTCCTTGCGGCGCTGCGCGGCGGGGCGCGGAGCCTCCATGCGGTGGTCCTCGCCGCGGCGGCCGAGCATCTCGGCGCCCGCCATCATGGTGGGCTCCCAGTCGAAGACGACCGCGTCCTCCTCGGGGCCGATGGCCACGCCGTCGCCCGCGCGGGCCCCGGCCTTCATCAGCTCGTCCTCGACGCCGAGGCGGTTGAGGCGGTCCGCCAGGTAGCCGACGGCCTCGTCGTTGTTGAAGTCCGTCTGGCGCACCCAGCGCTCCGGCTTCTCGCCGCGCACCCGGAAGAGGCCGTCCTCCTCCTGCGTGACGGTGAAGCCCGCGTCGTCGACGGCCTTGGGCCGGATGACGATCCGGGTGGCCTCCTCCTGGGGCTTGGCCGCGCGCGCCCGGGAGACGATCTCGGCCAGCGCGAAGGAGAGCTCCTTCAGGCCCAGGTGGGCGACGGCCGAGACCTCGAAGACGCGGTAGCCGCGCTCCTCCAGGTCCGGGCGGATCATGTCGGCGAGGTCCTTGCCGTCCGGGATGTCGACCTTGTTGAGGACGACGATCCGGGGGCGGTCGTCGAGGCCGCCGTACTGCCGCAGCTCCTCCTCGATGACATCCAGGTCGCTGACGGGGTCCCGGTCGGACTCCAGCGTCGCGGTGTCGAGGACGTGCACCAGGACCGAGCAGCGCTCCACGTGGCGCAGGAACTCCAGGCCGAGACCGCGCCCCTGGCTGGCGCCCGGGATGAGCCCCGGCACGTCCGCGATGGTGTAGACGGTCGAGCCCGCGGTGACGACGCCCAGGTTCGGGACGAGCGTCGTGAAGGGGTAGTCGGCGATCTTCGGCTTGGCGGCCGACAGCACGGAGATCAGCGAGGACTTGCCGGCGCTCGGGTACCCCACCAGCGCGACGTCCGCGACCGTCTTGAGCTCCAGGACGACGTCGCCGGAGCGCCCCGGCTCGCCCAGCAGCGCGAAGCCGGGCGCCTTGCGGCGGGCCGAGGCCAGCGCCGCGTTGCCCAGACCGCCGCGTCCGCCGTCGGCGGCGACGTACGAGGTGCCGTGGCCGACCAGGTCGGCGAGGACGTTGCCCTGCTTGTCCAGGACGACCGTGCCGTCCGGCACCGGCAGGATCAGGTCCTGGCCGTCCTTGCCGGACCGGTTGCCGCCCTCGCCGGGCTTGCCGTTGGTGGCCTTGCGGTGGGGCGAGTGGTGGTAGTCCAGGAGCGTGGTGACCGACTGGTCGACGACCAGGATCACATCGCCGCCCCGGCCGCCGTTGCCCCCGTCGGGGCCGCCGAGCGGCTTGAACTTCTCACGGTGGACGGAGGCACAGCCGTGGCCTCCGTTACCCGCGGCGACATGCAGCTCGACGCGGTCCACGAAGGTGGTCATGTTCTGTGCCTCCAGTTACGACAGTGACGTACGACTTACGTGCTAACACGCGAAAGGCGGACCCGCTTCCCGTACGGGAAGTGAGGTCCGCCTCCGCGAAAGTGGATCAGGCAGCGGTCGGAACGATGTTCACGACCTTGCGGCCACGGAAGGTGCCGAACTGCACCGCACCGGCCTGCAGCGCGAACAGCGTGTCGTCGCCGCCACGGCCCACGCCCGAGCCGGGGTGGAAGTGGGTGCCACGCTGACGGACCAGGATCTCACCGGCGTTGACGACCTGACCGCCGAAGCGCTTCACGCCGAGCCGCTGAGCGTTGGAGTCGCGACCGTTCCGGGTGGACGATGCGCCCTTCTTGTGTGCCATGTCTCCTCAGTCCCTTACTTCGCAGCCGTGGGGATCGTCGTGACCTTGATCGCCGTGTACTGCTGGCGATGGCCCTGACGACGGCGGTAGCCGGTCTTGTTCTTGTAGCGCAGGATGTCGATCTTGGCGCCCTTGTGGTGGTCCACGACCTCGGCCTGGACCTTGATGCCGGCCAGCACCCACGGGTCGCTGGTCACGGAGTCGCCGTCGACAACGAGCAGGGTCGAGAGCTCGACCGTGTCGCCAACCTTGGCAGTGGAAATCTTGTCAACCTCAACGATGTCGCCGACAGCAACCTTGTGCTGGCGACCACCGCTGCGCACGATGGCGTACACGCGGATCTCTCTCTCGCTCGGAACGGGAACCCCTGATGCCAGCCGCCCGCACGGACCGGCGAGGGTCCGTGACAGTCCGGGTGGGACGAGCGGCCTCTCCGGATCGCGGACCCGGAGGGAGGTGCTCAGGAGTTGGCGCGCATGGAAACACGCCGACGGTCAAGGTTACGGTCCCCGCTCGTACCGGTCAAACCGGCCGGACGCCACCCGGCTGGCCGTATGCTCGCCGGGCGAAGACGCAGTCCCGGGAGCCGGAAGGCAGAGCACAGTGAACTACAGGGTCCAGCCCACCGCACAGGTCGCCGACAGCGCCGAGATCGGCGCGGGGAGCAGCGTCTGGGAGCTCGCGCAGATCCGCGAGGACGCGAGGCTCGGCGAGGGCTGCGTGATCGGCCGCGGCGCCTACGTCGGTACGGGCGTACGGATGGGCGACAACTGCAAGCTCCAGAACTACGCCCTGGTGTACGAGCCGGCGGAGCTGGGCGACGGCGTCTTCATCGGCCCGGCGGTGGTCCTCACCAACGACCACAACCCGCGCTCGGTGGACCCCGACTTCAAGCAGAAGCGCGGCGGCGACTGGGAGGCCGTGGGCGTACGCATCGCCGACGGCGCCTCGATCGGCGCCCGCTCGGTGTGCGTGGCCCCGCTGGAGATCGGCCGCTGGGCGATGGTCGCCGCGGGCGCGGTCGTCACGAAGGACGTGCCCGACTTCGCCCTGGTCGTCGGCGTCCCGGCCCGCCAGGTCGGCTGGGTCGGCCGCGCGGGCGTCAAGCTCACGGAGCGCCCCGCGGAGCCGGGCGTCTGGGAGTGCCCGCAGACGGGCGCGCTGTACGAGGAGAAGGACGGCACGCTCACGGAGCGCTGACGAGGGGCCGCGCCCCTGGGCAATCGTCCCGCTGGGGCGGATGGGGGTCCGAACCGGGGTGGTCACCTCGCCGCTCCCGTTGTGGGCAGTCGTCCCGCAGGGGCGATGGGGGTCCCCCCTGCTCGAGCGAAGCCGAGAGCTTGGGGGAGGGTGGGCACAACGGGGCCCCCGCGTTGTGGGCATTCGTTCCGCTGGGGCGGAACGGGTGGGCACAACGGAACGGGGCGGTGCCTGTTCCTGGGGTGCGCCCGGGGCGGTGCCGGTGGGTGGGGGCGGGGCCCCTCCGGGCTCACCTCCTCGCGGTCGGCGGGTTACCCGACCGGTCGGGTGACCGTGCGACGCCGCCGATCCGCTGCGGGGGCGACCCTGCACGGCCCCACCCCGGCCGTCGGCCGACTGCGGCTCGTGGGCACAACAGCGCCGGCCAGGGTGCCGCTCAGGCGGAGGTCCAGGCCTCCAGGGCCAGGCCCGGTTCGGGTTTCTGGCGGGCTATGCGGAGGGTGCCGTCGGGGGCGAACGCGGCCATCACGACCCGGCCGCGGCCGTCGAGGGCCAGGGCCGGGGCGCCCACGCAGGGGTCGCCCGTGAGGGTCCAGGTGGCGCCGAGGGCCTCGTCCTCCGTGGGGTACGCGGCGAGGGCGGGCCGCCCCGTCGCGGCGTCCCGGCGGGCCATGATCGTGCAGTCGTGGCCGTCCACGGCGGTACGGAGCAGCGCCACCGGGCCGGTGCCCGCACCCGTACCGAGGACCGCCGGGGCCTTGGCGTCGGGGCGCCAGGCCCGGACCGTACCGTCGTCGGCGTCGTGCCAGTAGTGGGTGAGGCGCCCGGGGCCGGTGTTCTCCGAGGACAGCGACCCCGCCTCGGGGCGGGCCGGGACGTCCTCCGCCCGCTGGAACTTCACGCCCTTGGTCTCCTGCGTCCAGCGCAGCACCCGGTCCTCGGCGGGCGCGACCAGCTCCATCAGCCCCTCGGGGGTGATCGACGCCCGGATGGGCCCCGTGATCCCGCTGCCCTTGAGGTCGGCCCACTTGTTCCACTTGCCCGAGGGCACGGAGGAGCGCCCGCAGATCCCGCCGCCCACGTTGCGGACGAAGACGTGCAGGGAGCCCTCGGAGTCGACGACCGCCGCGGGCGTGCCGATCCGGGCGGCGTGCTCGGGGTCGTCGGGGTAGGGGTTGCCGACCACGGCCCAGTCGCGCACGGCGAGGCCCGACTGGTACTGGAGGGCGAAGACCACGTCGGTGGCGGGGGTGCCGTCCGCGAGGCGGGAGCGGCGCAGTCCGACGAGGTGGACGTAGCCGTCGGCGCCCTGGGCTATGGAGAGGTGGGGCTCGATGCCGGGCGCCGGGATGGTCTCCGGACCGGTCCACCCGGGTCCGCCCGGGTGCTGCTCGGTCCAGCGGAGCACGGCGCCGTCGACCGGGGCGTACGCCGTGAGGCGGCCGTCCTTGCCGCGCACCAGCCAGCCGGTGGTGGCCGGCAGCGAGGAGTCGGGGAGCGGGGTGCCGCCGGGCCTCGCCGCGCCCCGCCGGGACGGGGCGTCAGCCGGACGCCTGGACCTCCGCGCGGACCACACCGCCATGGCTCACCGCCGACCTTCCCCTGAACAGTACGAACAGTTCACGCGCACGCTCCCCCGAGCTTGCGCGACGATAGCATTCGGCCGCCCCTTCCCCAGTCCCCCGGAAGGCGCACACCACGCGCCCGCGTGGGACCCTCGTACGGTGCTGACTCTCCTGGTCGTGGACGCCGCGAACGTCGTCGGTTCGGTGCCGGACGGCTGGTGGCGGGACCGCCGCGGGGCCGCGGAGCGGCTGCGTGACGCGCTGGTGCCGGTGGCGGACGGCGGGGTGGCCGGGCTGCCCGGCCCGCTGGACGTGGTCCTGGTGGTCGAGGGGCGGGCGCGGGGCGTGGAGCCGGTGCCGGGGGTACGGGTGGAGGAGGCGCCGGGCAGCGGGGACGACCGGATCGTGGAGCTGGCGGCGGAGGCGGCCGCGCGGGGGTGCCCCTGTGTGGTGGTGACCGCCGACCGGGAGCTGCGCCGGCGCGTGGCGGAGCACGGCGCCGAGTGCCTGGGCCCCCGCTCCGTACACCCGCGCCGTCCGTGAGCCCCACCGCGCCCCACCCACAAGCACCACCCGCACAAACCCGCACCCCCGCGCGCCCCGCGCGCAACGCGCCCCCCGCACCGCCCGCACCCGCGCGCAACCCGCTCGTCAACTGTTCACGGAATCGTTATCCCGCGCCGTCCCCGGTGCGCACGCGCCGTCTGACCATGTCCGACCACGCCCGCCGCGGGCCGCCGCCGCACCCACTGCTCCGGCCGCGGGCCAGGTCATCCCGGCCATTGCCTACGATGGCACGGCACGCCTCCCTCATTGACCTGTCCCAGTAGAAGAAGAGTGCTCAGTGAAAGTCATCAGCATCGTCGGCGCACGTCCCCAATTGGTGAAGCTCGCCCCCATCGCGGCGGCGTTCGCCGAGACGGAGCACGAGCACTTCATCGTGCACACCGGGCAGCACTACGACGCCGACCTCTCCGACGTCTTCTTCGACGGCCTCGGCATCCCCGACCCTGACGTCCACCTCGGCGTCGGCTCCGGCAGCCACGGCGTCCAGACCGGCGCGGTGCTCTCCGCGCTCGACCCGGTCCTGGAGCGCGAGAAGCCGGACTGGGTGCTGGTGTACGGCGACACCAACTCCACCATCGCCGGGGCCCTTTCGGCCGTGAAGATGCACCTGCCGGTCGCCCATCTGGAGGCGGGGCTGCGCTCGTTCAACCGGCGCATGCCCGAGGAGCACAACCGCGTCCTCACCGACCACTGCGCCGACGTCCTGCTCGCCCCGACCGAGGAGGCCATGCGCCACCTCGCCGACGAGGGCCTCAAGGACCGCGCGGTGCTCGCCGGCGACGTGATGGTCGACATCTGCCTGAAGATCCGCGACGACGTGCTGGCCGGCAAGCACGCGGCGCCGGCGCTGCCCGAGGGCATCGACCCGTCGAAGCCGTTCCTGCTGGCCACGCTGCACCGGCCGGACAACACCGACGACCCCGAGCGGCTGCGCGCGATCATCGATTCGCTGGCCGGCCTGCCGGTCCCCGTCGCGCTGCTCGCCCACCCGCGGCTGGTGTCCCGCGCCCAGGCGCACAACATCGAGCTGAACACCGGCTCCGTGCACGTCGGCCGTCCGCTGCCGTACGCCGGCCTGGTGGCCGCGGTGCTCGCCTCGGCCGGTGTGGTCACCGACTCGGGCGGCCTGCAGAAGGAGGCGTTCCTGCTGGAGCGCATCACCACCACCATCCGTCCCGAGACGGAGTGGGTGGAAACCGTGGACACCGGCTGGAACGTCCTTGTTCCCGACCCGCACACGCTGTCCGCCGACGAATGGGCCGCCACCGTGACGCGCGCGGTGCCCACGGCCGACCCGGGCACCCCCTATGGCGACGGGCGGGCCGCCCGCAATGTCGTACGGATCATGGAAGAGTGGAAGGGAGGCAGCCGGCACGCGTGACCGGACAGGTCCTCTCACGAGGCACTTTTCCGTACATGTCACCGTGCTAGCGTCACCGGTTATGTCAGCGTCTCCCAGGTCCGGGCTGCCCGCGGCAGGCAAGCGGCCCCATGTGATCTACCTCGCCATCGGTTTCCCGCCCGCGGCCAAGAGCTGCGCGTACCGCATGCGCGAGACCGCGAACCAGTTCATCAACCAGGGCTGGGACGTCACCGTCGTCACCATCGCGCAGGAGTCCTGGGAAAGGGACTCCGGAGTCGACCTCACCCTCCTGGAGCAGGTCGACCCGAAGATCAAGATCGTGGAACTCCCGCTGGTGCGCGAGGACCTGGAGACGGACATCCGTCTGTACGGCGAGGACCGCGCGCTCAACCCGAACGGGTGGGTGACGCGCCTGCGCCGCCGCCAGATGGAGCCCTTCCCCGAGCCCAACTTCGGTGAGTGGCGCGAGGATCTGGAGCAGGCCGTGCTCCGCATCCACCGCGAGCACCCGGCCGACCTGCTGCTCGCCAGCTGCGTCCCCTACGTCAACCTCGCCGCGGCGTGGAAGCTGTGGGAGGAGGCGAAGGTGCCGTACGCGGTGGACTTCCGCGACGGCTGGTCGATCGACGTCATCGACGGCGTCGAGGCGTTCGCCCGGGACTCCGCCGAGGGCGTCTGGGAGCAGCGCATCCTCGACAACGCGCTCTCCCTGTGGGTCGTCAACGACCCCATCGCGGAGCACTACCGCACCCGCTACCCCGACTTCGCCGACCGCGTCCACGTCGTGCGCAACGGCTACGACGCCGACAGCTCCCCCGGCAAGGCGCACCGCGCCAACCCGGAGGCGGGCCTGGCCTTCGGCTACCTCGGCACCGTCAACTTCACGGTCCCGCACCTGGAGACCGTGCTCAACGCCTGGCGCGCCGCCCGCGAGAGGGAGCCGCTGCTGGCCAACGCCACCTTCGAGGTGCGCGGCCACATCGGCAACGGCTCCGGCCGCGAGGCCAACCGGCACGCCGAGGTCCTCAAGCAGGCCGAGGTGGACGGCGTACGTTTCGGCGGCCCCGCCGCCAAGGCCGAGGTGGCGTCCATCTACGCCCGCTGGGACGCGATGGTCCTCATCCTCATCGGCGGCCGGTACGTCACCTCCGGCAAGGTGTACGAGTACATGGCGACCGGCCTGCCGATCGTGTCGGCGCACGTCGTCGAGCACGACGCCTCCAACGTGCTGCGCGGCCACCCGCTGTGGACGGGTGCCGTGGGCATCGACGAGGAGGGGCTGACCGAGTCGTTCGTCAAGGCCGCGCACATGGCGGTGGAGACCAGCGACGAGGTGCACGCCGAAGCCATGGCGCACGCCGACCAGTTCACCCGCGAGGCCCTGATGACCTCCGCCGTGAAGCAGCTGATCGACGACCACGCCGCGCTCACGGCGGAGCGTACGGGCGCGGCTTCCCCCGCCGAGAACGAGATCGCCGCCGGAGGACCGTCGCTGTGACCAACGTCCTGTTCATCGCCAGCGTCCGGCCCCAGCTGGGCGTGTTCGCCGACTCGGTGCGCAAGTTCCGCGCCGCCGGCGCCCGGACGCACCTCGCCGGCACCTTCCCCCTCGACCCCGTCGCCGAGGAACTGGCCGCCATGGAGCTGGACGGCACCCACCAGCTCCCCCGCAACCTCAACTTCCGCAGCACCGCGCTGCGCCGCAAGGCGCGGATGGCGCCGGGCGGCATGAAGGTGTGGATGCAGGCCGAGCGGGACAGCACGCTGCGCCGGCTCGCCCGCAAGGCGGACGTCCTGGTCGCCCTGGACGCGGGCGCCGTCTACACGGTGTGGCGCCTGGCGCAGTACTACCGCGTCGAGGAGGCCCACTTCGGCCTGGCCCCGGCCCTCAAGGCCGTCGACCGGGTCAAGGCGAAGGGCTCCACCGCCGGCCGGGGCGTCCTGCCGCCGATGGACGTCGTCAAGCAGAACGTCCGCCGCTCCATGGACGGGCTGCCCGCGACCGTGATGCGGCACGCCACCGCCCGCCCGGTGATGCGCTCCACGGTGGGCGCCCGGATGTGGCGCACGGCCGTCACCGCGCCCGGTGTGCCGCCGAAGGTCCGCATCGCCACCTCGCGGTACGTCGCCGAGGGCATGCAGTGGGCGGGCCGCACCAGTGGTGCCGCCCTGGCGCTCGCCGCCGCCGCGTCGAAGATCCCCGACCTGGGGCTGAAGGCGCAGCTGCTGGACGAGGCCGTGATGAAGGAGCTGGGCAAGGGGCTCAACCCGCGGGACCTGGACAAGGCGGTGGCGGCCCAGCTCGCCCACGCCGACGCCCAGTTCGCCCGCGGCGACCACGAGAAGGCGTCGTACGCGCTGGACCGGGCGCTGTTCCTGGGCTTCCACCGGGTGCTGCACATCGACCAGCTGTCCTCGCCGCTCGCCAAGGACGCCCAGGGCTTCGTCGAGCCGCTGTACCGCTCCAAGGTCATGGACGTCATGAAGCGTCCGCAGGGGCGGAAGACCCCGGCGGCCCCGGCGCCCACGGACCGGCCGCTGCGGCTGCTGGTCACCACCAGCGCCAACGACAACTTCCTGCACCACATCCTGGACCGCTACGGCAACCACCAGGGCGTGGAGCTGCGCTACCTGGACCTGGCCGCGCAGAAGGCCCTCAAGCGGATCGCGTGGGCGGGCCGCCGGGTGCTGGAGGACCGCCTCGCCGGCGGCACCAGCACCTACCAGGAAGAGGTCGAGCGGCTGATGCGGCCGTACCTGGACTGGGCGGACACCGTCTTCCTGGACTGGTCGGTGGGCCCGGCGGCGATGCTGACGACGATCGACCCGGGCGACACCCGGATCGTGGTGCGCCTGCACAGCTACGAGGCGTTCACGCGCTGGCCGCACATGACGGACTTCTCGCGGATCGACGACCTGATCTACGTCGCCCCGCATGTGAAGGACCTGGTCGAGTCCCTGGTGCCGATGCTGCGCGGGGACTCCGCGCCGCGCGCGCACCTGATCGACAACGCCATGGACCTCTCGGGCTTCGCCCGGCCGAAGCCCCCGGAGGCCCGCTTCCACCTGGGCCTGGTGGGCATCAGCCAGGTCGCCAAGGACCCGATGTGGGCGGTGGACGTGCTGCGCCGGCTCCGGGAGAAGGACGACCGGTACCGGCTGCTGCTGGTGGGCGGCGACATGAACCCGAAGACCAGCCGCGCGACCCGCGACTACCGGCGCCAGTTCGACAAGGAGATCGCCCCGCTCATCGAGGAGGGCGTGGTGCTGAAGCTCGGCCCGACGGACGACGTGCCGTCGGCGCTCGCCGACATCGGTGTGATCCTCTCCTCGTCGGTGCGCGAGGGCTGCCACGTGGGCCTGATGGAGGGCGCGGCGAGCGCCGCCGTCCCGGTCGCCCGTGACTGGCCGTTCTACGCGGGCAAGCCGAACAGCGCCCGCACGCTGTACCCGGAGGGCTGGGTCGTCGGCTCCACGGAGGAGGCCGCGCAGCGGATCCTGGAGACGACGGCGACCGAGGAGGCGTGGCAGAACGCCGGGAAGCTGGCGTCCGAGTACGCCCTGTCGACGTGGGACTGGCCGGTCGTCAGCAAGGCGTTCGACCAGCTGTTCCTCGGCGAGGAGTAGGCCGGAGCCTGTTCCCCGGCGGGGAGCAGGCCCGAGCGCGGACACGGCGAAGGGCCCCGGGAGCGATCCCGGGGCCCTTCGCCGTACGCCGCCGTGCCTACGGGTGGCGCAGCCGCCAGCCCGCCCAGGCGGACTCGACCATCTCGCGCACCCCGTACCGGGCGCTCCAGCCCAGCTCCTGGGCGATCAGGTCGCCGGAGGCCACCACCCGCGCCGGGTCGCCGGGGCGGCGCCCGGTGACCAGGGGCTTGATGTCGTGGCGGCCGGTGACGTCCTGGATGACGCCGATCATCTCCGACACGGACACGCCCTCGCTCCGCCCGATGTTCAGCACCAGCGAGGCCCCGGGGTCGGCCGCCAGCCGGCGGGCGGCGGCGACGTGCGCGGAGGCGATGTCCTCGACGTGGATGTAGTCGCGGACACAGGTGCCGTCCGGGGTCGGGTAGTCGTCGCCGAAGATCCTCGGCTGCTCCCCGGCCGTGAGGCGTTCGAAGACCATCGGTACGAGGTTGAAGACGCCGTCGTCGCCCAGTTCGGGCGTGGCGGCGCCCGCCACGTTGAAGTACCGCAGCGAGGCGGTGGCCATGCCGTGCGTCCGCCCGGTCGCCGCGACCAGCCACTCGCCGGCCAGCTTGGTCTCGCCGTACGGGTTGATCGGCGCGCACGGGGTGGCCTCGGTGACCAGGTCCACGTCCGGCATGCCGTACACGGCGGCGGAGGAGGAGAACAGGAACCGGGTGACGCCGGCCCCGGTGGCGGCCTCCAGGAGCGTGCGCAGGCCCTCGACGTTCTCGCGGTAGTAGTGCAGGGGCTTGGCGACCGACTCGGCCACCTGCTTCTTGCCGGCGATGTGGACGACGCCGGTGACGGCGTGCTCGGCGAGCACCCGGTCGACGGTGCCGCGGTCGAGGACGGTGCCGATCTCCAGGGGGACGCCCTCGGGGAGCCGCTCGGCGCGGCCGGTGCTCAGGTCGTCGAGGACGACGATCCGCTCGCCGCCCTCGGCCATCGCCTTCACCACGTGGGAGCCGATGAATCCGGCGCCGCCAGTAATCAACCAGGTCATGGGGAAACCTTCTGCGCGTCGGCCCCGCCCCGCGGGGTGTGCGGGGCAGGGCCAGGGTCGGATCGTGCCGGTGCGGGGGGCTCAGCCGCCGATGACGACGCGGCGGACACCCTCCCAGCGGGCGGGGTCCGTGGTGCGGCGGCCGTCGACCAGGACGGTGACGTCCGGCAGGTCGGAGGCGGCCAGCTCCTTGTACTCGGCGTGGTCGGCCTGGAGGATCGCGGCGGTGACCTTCTCCCCCTGGTGGGGGGTGAGGCCGTGCGCGGCGAGCTCCTCGGCGGTGTACATCGGGTCGGAGACGTACGGCACGGCGCCGCGGGCCTTGAGGGCCTCGACGGTGCCGAAGACACCGGAGAACGCGGTCTCCTTGACGCCGCCGCGGTAGGCGGCGCCCAGCACGAGCACGTTGACGTCCTTGAGGTCGCCGTAGGCGGCGGCCAGCAGGTCCACGGCGTACTCGGGCATCGCGGCGTTGGCCTCGCGGGCCGAACGCACGACGGTGGCCTCCGGGTCGTTCCACAGGTACATCCGCGGGTAGATCGGGATGCAGTGGCCGCCGACGGCGATGCCGGGCTGGTGGATGTGGCTGTAGGGCTGCGAGTTGCAGGCCTCGATGACCTTGAGGACGTCGATGTTCTGCTGGTCGGCGAACCGGGCGAACTGGTTGGCCAGGCCGATGTTGACGTCACGGTAGGTGGTCTCGGCGAGCTTGGCGAGCTCGCTGGCCTCGGCGGTGCCCAGGTCCCACACGCCGTTGGCGCGGGGCAGGTCGTCGCGCTCGTCGAAGTCGAGGACCTGCTCGTAGAACTCGACGCCGTGCTTGGCGGACGCCTCGTCGATGCCGCCGACGAGCTTGGGGTAGCGGCGCAGGTCGGCGAAGACCCGGCCGGTGAGGACCCGCTCCGGGGAGAAGACCAGGTGGAAGTCGGTGCCGGCGGTGAGGCCGGAGCCCTCCTCCAGCATCGGCGCCCAGCGGGTGCGGGTGGTGCCGACGGGGAGGGTGGTCTCGTAGGAGACGAGGGTGCCCGGCTTGAGACCCTTGGCGATGGCCTTGGTCGCGGCGTCCATCCAGCCGAAGTCGGGGGTGCCCTCGGCGTCCACGAAGAGCGGGACGACGACCACGACGGCCTCGGACTGGGCGACGGCGGCGGCGGTGTCGGTGGTCGCGGACAGCAGGCCGGCGTCGACGGTCTGCTTCAGCAGCCGGTCCAGGTCGTGCTCGCCCGGGAAGGGCTCGGTGCCGGCGTTGACCAGCTCGACGACCTTCTCGTTGACGTCGGCGCCGATGACCTTGTGGCCCTTGGCGGCGAACTGCACGGCGAGCGGCAGGCCGATCTTGCCGAGCGCGACTACACAGATATTCATCGGGTCAGTTTCCTCTTCACACGGGACATCAGTTGACGCAGTCGCTTGCCCACGCCGAGCCTCGGCTCCCAGAGCGGGGCCGTGGTGATCACCAGCCGCCCCTTGGGGTTGGCGTTGGCGGAGATCCGGTACGGGATCCTCTCCCGCCAGCGCCGGGCCAGGGGCAGCGGCCGGCCGCGGACCGGCACGGGGACCTCGTACACCGAGCCTGCCACGTCGGCGTACACGCGCACACCGAGCTTGGCGCTCTTCGGCTTGACCGGGATACGGGCGGTGAGCAGGGTGCCCTCGCCGTCCTCGGTCGGCTTTCGGGTGAACTCGCCCACCGTCGCGGGGAGTTCGTGGCCCACGGGGAGCCTGCGGGCGCCGGGCTTGTCGGCGCTCTTGGGCATGGCCCTGGTGGCGAGCCTCACCACGGCGGAGCCGGTCTCGCCGGTCAGCCCGAGCCGCACGGCGAGGGCGACGGCCATGTCGTCGCCGTCCTGCTCCCACTCGGCCGACACCAGCGAGGTGACCTCGGCCAGCCGGGCGGGCACCGCCTCGCCGATGATCTCGTACGCCCGGTCGGGCAGCCCGACGGCCGGGTCGCGGAAGCCGGGGTAGCGGACGAACGCCCGCCCGTCCTCCAGCAGCAGCGGCGGCGAGCCGTGCTCGGCCTCCTCCTCGATGGCCCGGACGAGGGCGTCGACCTCACCGCGCTGCGCCAGGCAGATCCGCAGCCGCCGCTTGACGTCCATCGCGTCGCGCAGCTCGTCGGTGAAGTACGCGTCGGCCAGCGCCGCGATGCCCGCGCACACCTCGGTACGGGTCACCGCGTCCAGCGCCGGGAAGTCGTCCTGGATCAGCTTGGCCAGCTCCCAGGTGAAGTGGCGCTTCAGGACGGCGTCGCGGCGCGGGCCCGGCTCGACGAGCGAGGCCGTGAAGTGCATGATCCGCTCGGTGCAGCGGAGCCGGGCCAGGTGGTTGGCCCGGTAGGTGATGTTGCTGGCGTCCCCGCGCTTGACCGCGTAGTAGTACGTGTAGTCCGCGAGGACGGAGATCTTCGCGGCCCGTACGCACGCCTCGATGGTGAACGGCTGGTCGGAGCCGACCGGCAGGTCCTCGGGGAAGCGCAGCTTGTGCTTCTCCACCAGTTCACGGCGGAAGAGCTTGGTGTTGGCCAGCGTGAACGGCAGGGCCGAGTCGTACAGCGAGACGTCCGGGTCGCTCTTCTTGTAGAGCGCCTGGTGGACGTAACGGCCGTTGGTGCCCACCATCTTGCCGACGACGACGTCGGAGCCGTGCTTGTCGGCACAGGCCACCATCCGCTCCAGGGCCTCCTTGCCCAGGTGGTCGTCGGAGCCGATGAAGTAGACGTAACGACCGGTGGCCAGCTCCAGGGCCCGGTTGCTCGGGGCGGCCGGGCCACCGGAGTTGGCCTGATGGATCACCTTGACAGTGTTCGGGTACGTCTCCGCGAAGCGGTCCAGTTCCCGGCCACTGTCGTCGGTCGAGCCGTCGTCGACGGCCACGACCTCGAGCCGGTCCAGCCCGATGCTCTGCCCCACCAGCGAGTTCAGGCACTCGGTGAGGTACGGCATCGTGTTGTACACGGCTACCACGACGGTGACATCGGGTGTGGTCAACTGGCCACGTCCTCCGGGGCGAGCCGCACGGTGACACCGCGGACGGCGGAGTCGATGACGGCCGCGGCGACCTCCACCGTACGCAGACCCTGGCGCAGGGTGCAGATGTCGTCGCCCTTGCCGAGGACCGCGTCCCGGAACAGCTCGTGCTCCACGAGCAGCGGCTCGCGCTTCGGGATGGCGTAGCGGATCATGTCGCCCTCGGAGACGCCGCGGAAGGCGCGCAGGGCCTCCCACTCGGTGGCGACGGCGGCGTTGGAGTAGAACGTCAGGTCGGCGGTGAGGGTGTCGGCGATGAAGCAGCCCTTCTCACCGGTGACCGAGGTGAAGCGCTCCTTCAGCGGGCTCAGCCAGTTGACGAGGTGGTTGACCATCGTGCCGTCGGAGAGCTGGCCGACGGCCGAGACCATGTCCTCGTGCGGGCGGCCCGACTTGGACACCGTGTGCGCGGCGATCGACGTGTACTGCCGGCCGGTGACCCAGCCGGTGAGGTCGATGTCGTGGGTGGCGAGGTCCTTGACCACGCCAACGTCCGCGATGCGGTGCGGGAAGGGACCCTGGCGGCGGGTGACGACCTGGTAGACGTCGCCCAGCTCGCCGGACTCCAGGCGGGAACGGAGCGACCGCAGCGCGGGGTTGCAGCGCTCGATGTGGCCGACGCCGGCCACCAGGCCCTTCGTCTCGAACGCCTCGACCAGGCGGCGGGCGCCCTCGACGGTGTCGGCGACCGGCTTCTCGATCAGCGCGTGCACCCCGGCGTCGGCCAGCTTCAGACCGACCTCCTCGTGCAGCGCGGTGGGGCAGGCCACGACGGCGTAGTCGATGCCGAGCGCGATCAGTTCCTCGACGGTGGCGAGCACGGGGGCGCCCTGGGCCCAGCCGTTCTTGTCGCCCATCGGGTCGACGACACCGACGAGGGTCACGCCCTCCAGCCCGGCCAGTACGCGGGCGTGGTGGCGTCCCATCGAGCCGAGGCCGATCAGGCCGGCCCGCAGTCCAGCAGCAGTCACAGGTTCTCTCCCAGCGCGTTCACGGCGGTGACGATGCGCTCAAGGTCGTTCTGGGTCAGCGAGGGGTGCACCGGCAGTGAGACGACCTCGGCGGCGGCCTTCTCCGTCTCGGGCAGGTCCCAGGTGCGGCCGGCCTTCTGGTCCGGCTCCCAGTACGGCTTCAGGCGGTGGATCGGGGTCGGGTAGTAGACGGCGTTGCCGACGCCCGCCTCGGTGAGCTTCGCCATCGCGGCGTCGCGGTCACCGCCCCGCACCCGGATCGTGTACTGGTGGTAGATGTGGCGCGCGCCCTCGGCGACGATCGGCGTCACGATGCCCGGCGCGGTGATGTGCTCGCTGAGGTACGCGGCGTTGGCGATGCGCGTCTCGGTCCAGCCGTGCAGCTTGGAGAGCTGGACGCGGCCGACGGCGGCGGCCACGTCGGTCATGCGCATGTTGGCGCCGACGATCTCGTTGGCGTACCGCTGCTCCATGCCCTGGTTGCGCAGCAGGCGCAGGGTGCGGGCGATCTCGGCGTCGCCGGTGGAGATCATGCCGCCCTCGAGGCTGTGCATGTTCTTCGTCGGGTAGAAGCTGAACGTGCCGCCCGAGCCGAAGGCGCCGACGGGGGTGCCGTGCAGGGCGGCGGCGTGGGCCTGGCAGGCGTCCTCGACGACCGCGAGCTTGTGCTTCTCGGCGATGGCCATGATCTTGTCCATGGCGGCCGGGTTGCCGTAGATGTGCACCGGCATGATCGCGGCGGTGCGCGGGGTGATCGCGGCCTCGACGGCGGCCGGGTCGATGTTGAAGCTGTCGGCCTCGATGTCGGCGAAGACCACGTCGGCGCCGACGAGGCGGACCGCGTTCGCCGAGGCGGCGAACGAGAAGGACGGGACGATCACCTCGTCGCCGGGGCCGATGTTCAACGCCATCAGAAGGAGGTGCAGCGCCGAGGTACCGGAGTTGACGGCCACGCAGTGACGGCCCTCGACCAGCTCGGAGAATCCCTCCTCGAAGGCGGCCACCTCGGGGCCCTGTACGACGCGGCCGGTGCGCAGTACGCGTACGGCGGCCTCGATCTCTTCTTCACCGATGACCGGGCGGGCAGCGGGGATGGGCTGCTCGTTGATGCTCGGCATGGACGTCCTCCTTGAACACCGCAAGAGCTCTTTGTGGCAGAGGTCTGAAGGGTGCCCGCGGAGGCTCACTAGGCCGCGCTTACCCCTCCGGCGCGATGCCGACGCCCTACCGAGGAATGCTGGGACCGGTCTGTCCCGGAACCGGGTCGGTCACCGGCCGTAGTCTTCGGGCGGGGCCCGCCCACGGCAGCGACCGGCGTCACATTATCAGGAATTTCCTGGTCAATTTCGGGGCCGTTAACCGCTGGAGGCATCGATTCCGAAACAAATCCGGGGTTCCGCCTCGAGGGTAATACGGGGCGGAACGCGGACGTTCGCTCGATGCTCACCAGCGGTTCGGCGGCCTGCCGGCCGCCGTTCGCCGTGACCGCCGGCACGCGGTCACGGCGCGGGCCGCCTACTGCTCGGCCGTGACGGTCTCCTTCTCCGCGGCGGCGGCCGACGCGGCGGACTTCGCCGTCCTGGCCGTCTTGGCGGTCTTCGCCGTCTTGGCGGTCTTCGCCGCCGGTGCCGCCTTCTTGGCCGTGGTCTTCTTCGCCGCGGTCGTCTTCTTGGCGGCCGTCTTCTTGGTGGCAGCCGCCTTCTTGGCCGGGGCCTTCTTGGCGGTCTTGCGCGCGGCCGTCTTCTTGGCGGGAGCCTCGGCGGCGTCCGCCTCCGGCGCCTGGTCCGCCTCGGGGGCGGCCTGGTCCGCCTTGGCCCGGGGTGCCTCGGGCTCGGCCGCCTTGCCGCCGCTCACCACGACGACCGCGGCCTCGGCGGCGCCCGCCGGGGAACCGGCCGGAGCGGTGACCTTGCGCACCACCCGGCGGCGCGGACGCGGCGGGGCGGCCACGGGGGCCTCCTCGGCGGCCGGCTCGGGCGCGGGGGCGACCGGCTCGGCGACCGGCTCCGGCTCGGGGGCGACCGGCTCCGACGCGGCGGCCACCGGCGCGGGCTGCTCCTCCGCCGTCACCGGCTTCGGCGAGCCCGCCGGGGCGGTCGCCTTGCGGGTGGCGCGGCGGCGGGTACGGCCCTGCGGGGCCTCGGGGGCCTCGGGCGCCTCGGCGACCGGCGCCTCGGCGGCGGGCGTCTCCGCGACAGGGGCCTCGGCGACGGGCGCCGGGGCGGCCTCCGCGACGGGGGCCTCCGCGGCCGGCTTCGGCGCACCCGCCGGGGCGGACGCCTTGCGGGAGGCGCGGCGGCGCGAACGGCCACGGCCCGCGGCGGCCTCCGCCTCGGCGACGCTGGAGTACAGCTCCTCGTCCGGGCGGAACTCCGGCGCCTCCAGCGCGACCGGGGCGGCGACCTCCGCCGCGACCTCGGCCTCGGTCTCGGCCTCCGGCTCGGTCTCCGCGACGGCTCCGGCGGCCTCCGCCGGGGCGGTGGTCTCCGCGTCGGCCCCACGACCGCGCTTCTTGCCGCGCTTGGAGCCGCCGTTGCCGCCACCGGCGGAGGCGGGCTGCTCCATGTGCACGATCACGCCGCGGCCGTTGCAGTGGACGCAGGTCTCGGAGAAGGACTCCAGCAGGCCCTGGCCGACCCGCTTGCGGGTCATCTGGACCAGGCCCAGCGAGGTGACCTCGGCCACCTGGTGCTTGGTCCGGTCCCGGCCCAGGCACTCCAGCAGGCGCCGCAGCACCAGGTCCCGGTTGGACTCCAGCACCATGTCGATGAAGTCGATCACGACGATGCCGCCGAGGTCGCGCAGCCGCAGCTGGCGCACGATCTCCTCGGCCGCCTCCAGGTTGTTCCTGGTGACGGTCTCCTCCAGGTTGCCGCCCTGGCCGGTGAACTTGCCGGTGTTGACGTCGACGACGATCATCGCCTCGGTCTTGTCGATCACCAGCGAGCCGCCGGACGGCAGCCAGACCTTCCGGTCCAGCGCCTTCATCAGCTGCTCGTCGATCCGGTACGTCGCGAAGACGTCCGTCTCCGACGTCCAGCGCTGGAGCCGGTCCGCCAGGTCGGGCGCGACGTGCGAGACGTACCCGTGGATGGTCTTCCACGCCTCGTCACCGCTGACGATCACCTTCGAGAAGTCCTCGTTGAAGATGTCGCGGACGACCCGGACGGTCATGTCCGGCTCGCCGTAGAGAAGGGTCGGGGCGTTGCCGCTCTTCGCCTTCTTCTGGATGTCCTCCCACTGCGCCTGCAGACGCTCCACGTCACGGCGCAGCTCGTCCTCGCTGGCGCCCTCGGCGGCGGTGCGCACGATGACGCCCGCGTCCTCGGGGACGATCTTCTTGAGGATGGTCTTCAGCCGGGCGCGCTCGGTGTCGGGCAGCTTGCGGCTGATCCCGGTCATCGAGCCCTCGGGCACATAGACCAGGTAGCGGCCGGGCAGCGAGACCTGGCTGGTGAGCCGGGCGCCCTTGTGGCCGATCGGGTCCTTGGTCACCTGGACCAGGACGGACTGGCCGGACTTGAGCGCGGTCTCGATGCGGCGCGGCCCGTTGGCCATGCCGAGCGCCTCGAAGTTGACCTCACCGGCGTACAGGACGGCGTTGCGGCCCTTGCCGATGTCGACGAACGCGGCCTCCATGGACGGCAGGACGTTCTGCACCTTGCCCAGGTAGACGTTGCCGACGTAGCTGGTGGCCTGCTCCTTGTTGACGTAGTGCTCGACCAGCACGTCGTCCTCGAGGACGCCGATCTGGGTGCGCTCGCCGCTCTGGCGGACGACCATCACGCGCTCGACGGCCTCGCGGCGCGCCAGGAACTCGGCCTCGGTGATGATCGGCACCCGGCGGCGGCCCTGCTCGCGGCCCTCGCGGCGGCGCTGCTTCTTCGCCTCCAGGCGGGTCGAGCCCTTGATGGACTGCACCTCGTCGGACGGCTCGGCCTTCTCCCGCGCGGGACGCGGCTCGCGGACCTTGACGACCGTACGCACGCCGTCCTCCTCGGACGCGGCCTCGGTGTCGGCGCCCGCGTCACCGCTGCGGCGGCGACGGCGACGGCGGCGGCGGGAGCTGCTGGTGCCGGCGGCGGACGGGGTGCCGCCCTCGTGCTCGTCGGCGTCGTCCTCGTCGCCCTGCTCGGCCTCGTCCTCGTCGCGGCCGGAGTCCTCGGTGTCCTCCGCCTCGTCGGTGTCGGCGGCCTCGCCGCGGCGGCGACGGCGGCCACCCCGGCGGCGGCGGCGCGACGGGCGGTCGCCGTACTCGTCGGTGTCCTCGCCCTCCTCCGCACCGGCGTCGGCGGCCTCCGGCTCCTCCTCGGCCGCGTCCTCCGGCTCCGGGGCGGACCGCACCGGCTCGGCGGCGGCCGCGGCCGGCTCGGCGGGCTCGCCACGGCGGCGACGGCGGCGACGGCCACCGGTCTCGGGCTGCTCGGCGGCCTCGGCCCGGGCCGGGGCGGCGGTGGCCTCCTCGGCGGGCTGCTCCTGCCCGGCCTCGGCCCGCGCCTCGGCGGCGGCCATCGCGGCGGCGGTCTCCGGCGTCTGGAACATCGGCTCGGCGAAGACCGGGGCCTGGAAGACGGGCACAGCGGGGCGCGCGGCACGGCGGCCGCGGGACTGCTCGGCCTTCTTGGCCGGCTCGGCGGTGAACTGCGGGGCGGTCGCGCGGCGCCGCGTCCGGCCGCGGGTGGCGGCCTCCTCGGCGGCGGCGACCTCGGCCCCGGCCTCGTCGGAGCTGATCCGGGCGACGGTCTCGGCGGGCAGGCTCTCGCCGGCCCCGGCCGCCTTCTCGGTCTCCTCCGCCTCGGCGGGCTCGGCGGCGGCAGCGGGGGCGGTGGCCTTGCGGGTGGCGCGGCGGCGGGTCCGCCTGGGCGCGGCCTCGGCCTCGTCCGCCGGGGCGTCGGCGACCACCGGGTCCTCGACGGCCTGCGGCTCCTCGGCGGCCTCCGGCTGCGGGGTTACCGCCGGGGCGGTCGTCTTGCGGGTGGCGCGGCGCCGCGTACGGGCCGGGGCGGCGGCCTCGGGCTCCTCGGCGGCCACCGGCTCCTCGACGGCTTCCACCGGGGCGGCCGGGGTCTCCTGAGCGGCCTCCACCGGGGCGGTCGCCTTGCGGGTGGCGCGGCGCCGGGTACGGGCCGGGGCGGCCTCGGGCTCCTCGGCGGCCACCGGCTCCTCGGGGGCCTCCACCGGGGCGGCCGGGGTCTCCTGAGCGGCCTCCGCCGGGGCGGCCGTCTTACGGGTGGCACGGCGCCGCGTACGGGCCGGGGCGGCCTCGGGCTCGTCCGCCGGGGCCTCGGCGGCCACCGGCTCCTGGGGGGCCTCCGCCTGCGGGGCGCCCGCCGGGGCGGTCGCCTTGCGGGTGGCACGGCGGCGCGGGCGGGCCGGGGCCGGCTCGGGGGCGTCGTTCGGCGCCTCGGCCAGCGCGGCCACGTCGGCCGGCTCCACGGCGGCCGTCTCCAGGACGACCTCGCCGGCCGGCGCGTCGGCGGCGCCCGCCGCGACCGGGGGTCCGGCGGGGCGCGAGGCGGCACGGCGACGGCGGCGCGGCGGCAGCGTGTCGCTGGGAGAGTTGTTCTCTTCGTTGTGGTTACCGGCGGTGGCGCCGGTTTCGTTCGGCTCGAGCATTGCGGGCGGTTCTCCCGTCACGCTCCCGGGCGCCGCGTCTGGCGCGGCGCCGCACGGGAGCTGTTATGTCTGGCTCGCCGGTTCCCTACGCCTTGTGCGTACGGCCTGGCGAAAGTCTCCTGTGGGTGTACGCGGCCGGACCCAGGTGGCTCCCGAGCGCCAGGGCCGCGCTACGACGACGGCCCTACGCGGAACCCGCACCTGCCGGCTCCGGGGCGGCGGCGGGTCCGGCGGCCTTGGGTGGGGCGGCCGTGACTGCCTCGCGGTCGGGCGCGAGCGGGTCGGTCACCGTGCCGGACTCCTCGTCGAAGAGCCCCTGCGCCAGCCTGGTCACCGCTGCGGGGACCGGCGGCGCCAGGTCGGCCACAGCTCGGAGACCGGACAGGACGTCGTCGGGTCGTACGGCAGGTGTCACGTGCCGAACAACCAGCCGCAGTATCGCACAGGGCCCCTGTCCTGGCCTATCAGACGGCGCGGGGGCCGCCTCCAGGTGCGCCACGGCGGCCCGGGCGTCGAAGGTGCGCACGCCGTTCTTGGTCGTACGCCGCACCTCGACCGCGTCGGCGGCGAGGAAGGCGGCGACGGCGCGCTCGGCGTCCCCGGGGGCCACGCCCTCCAGGCGCAGCTCCCACACGGAGGCGGTCAGCCGGTCGCTGAGGCCGGACGTGGCGGCCTCGACGGCGTCCACGATGTCGAGCCCGTCCGGCAGCGACTCGTCCAGCAGCAGGCGCAGGGCCTCGGGGTCGCGGCGCTCGGTGAGCGCGATCTCCAGGTACTCGGCCTCGGAGCCCGTACCGGTGGGGGCGGCATTGGCGTACGAGACCTTGGGGTGCGGGGTGAAGCCCGCCGAGTACGCCATGGGCACCTCGGCGCGCCTCAGCGCGCGCTCGAAGGCGCGCTGGAAGTCGCGGTGGCTGGTGAACCGGAGGCGGCCGCGCTTGGTGTAGCGCAGACGGATGCGCTGCACCGCCGGTGCGGGCGGCGGGCCTTCGGGCTGTCGCTTGCCCAGTGGTTCTTCTCCTTGGTGCGGGGCGGGCGCGGGTGGCGCTCCGTCCACGAAAGTCCGGTGACGGCTCCCGGGGGCCCCGCCCGGCTCACCCCCGCCCTCGCGGGGAGATCTCGGGTGCCGGCGCCACGCCAGGTGCGTTCGTTGTCCTACCCAGACTACGCGCCGGAGCACCCGCGAGTTCCCCTGGCCGCCGCCCCCGTACGTCCCCGCCGTCCCGGACGACCCCCACGACGCGACCGGCCCCCGGCCAGGGCTTCCCTCCCCGGCCGGGCCGTCGCGTGGGCGTCACCGGCTCACTTGACCACGGTCAGCGGCAGCAGCTTCTTCCCGGTCGGGCCGATCTGGATCTGGGTGTCCATCTGCGGGCACACCCCGCAGTCGAAGCACGGCGTCCAGCGGCAGTCCTCAACCTCGGTCTCGTCGAGGGCGTCCTGCCAGTCCTCCCACAGCCAGTCCTTGTCCAGGCCGGAGTCGAGGTGGTCCCAGGGCAGGACCTCCTCGTAGGTGCGCTCGCGGGTGGTGTACCACTCGACGTCCACGCCGAACTCGGGCAGCACCTTGTCGGCGCAGCGCATCCAGCGGTCGTACGAGAAGTGCTCGCGCCAGCCGTCGAAGCGGCCGCCGTCCTCGTAGACGGCGCGGATGACGGCGCCGATGCGGCGGTCGCCGCGGGAGAGGAGGCCCTCGACGATGCCGGGCTTGCCGTCGTGGTAGCGGAAGCCGATGGCCCGGCCGTACTTCTTGTCGCCGCGGATCTTGTCGCGGAGCTTCTGCAGCCGGGCGTCGGTCTGCTCGGCGGACAGCTGCGGGGCCCACTGGAAGGGGGTGTGCGGCTTGGGGACGAACCCGCCGATCGAGACGGTGCAGCGGATGTCCTGGGAGCCGGAGACCTCGCGGCCCTTGGCGATGACGTTCATCGCCATGTCGGCGATCTGGAGGACGTCCTCGTCGGTCTCGGTGGGCAGGCCGCACATGAAGTACAGCTTCACCTGGCGCCAGCCGTTGCCGTAGGCGGTGGCGACGGTGCGGATGAGGTCCTCCTCCGACACCATCTTGTTGATGACCTTGCGCATGCGCTCGGAGCCGCCCTCGGGGGCGAAGGTCAGGCCGGACCGGCGGCCGTTCCTGGTCAGCTCGTTGGCGAGGTCGACGTTGAAGGCGTCCACGCGGGTGGAGGGCAGGGACAGGCCGACCTTGTCCTCCTCGTACCGGTCGGCGAGGCCCTTGGCGATGTCGCCGATCTCGGAGTGGTCGGCGGAGGAGAGGGAGAGCAGGCCGACCTCTTCGAAGCCGGTGGCCTTGAGGCCCTTGTCGACCATCTCGCCGATGCCGGTGATGCTTCGCTCCCGCACGGGGCGCGTGATCATGCCGGCCTGGCAGAAGCGGCAGCCCCGGGTGCAGCCGCGGAAGATCTCGACGGACATCCGCTCGTGGACGGTCTCGGCGAGCGGGACCAGCGGCTGCTTGGGGTAGGGCCACTCGTCGAGGTCCATGACGGTGTGCTTGGACACCCGCCACGGGACGCCGGACCGGTTGGGTACGACACGGCCGATGCGGCCGTCCGGGAGGTACTCGACGTCGTAGAACGCGGGGATGTAGACGGAGCCGGTCCGCGCCAGCCGGAAGAGGACCTCCTCGCGCCCGCCGGGGCGGCCCTCCGCCTTCCAGGCGCGGATGATCTCGGTCATGTCGAGGACGGCCTGCTCGCCGTCGCCGATCACCACGGCGTCGACGAAGTCGGCGATCGGCTCGGGGTTGAAGGCGGCGTGGCCGCCGGCGAGCACGATCGGGTCGTCGAGCGTCCGGTTCCGGGACTCCAGCGGGATGCCGGCGAGGTCGAGCGCGGTGAGCATGTTGGTGTAGCCCAGCTCGGTGGAGAAGCTCAGCCCGAAGACGTCGAACGCCTTGACGGGCCGGTGGCTGTCCACGGTGAACTGCGGGACGCCGTGCTCGCGCATCAGCGCCTCGAGGTCGGGCCACACGCTGTACGTGCGCTCGGCGAGGACGCCGTCCCGTTCGTTGAGCACCTCGTAGAGGATCATGACGCCCTGGTTGGGCAGCCCCACCTCGTAGGCGTCCGGGTACATCAGGGCCCAGCGCACGTCGCACGCGTCCCAGGGCTTGACGGTGGAGTTCAGCTCGCCACCGACGTACTGGATGGGCTTCTGCACGTGCGGCAGCAGGGCTTCGAGCTGAGGGAAGACCGACTCGGACATCAGAGACCTTCATGAGCGGGCAGGGGGCGACTCTCTAGCGTACCCCCGGCCCCAGGGGCGTCAGCGCCCCCGAAGGGCCCCGGGGTCCGCCTCGGCCCACACGCCGGGCAGCTCCCGTTCCCGCTCGGCGGCCGCCGCTTCCTCCTTGCCGTACAGCAGGCCCCAGGTGAAGGCGCTCTCGCCCGCCAGGTGGGCCTGGACGGCGAGGCCGCGCAGGGTGTCGCGGGCGACGACCCCGTCCTGGTGCTCGCCCAGCACCTTCTGGACGGCCTTCACCCGTTTGCCGAAGCGCTTGGCGGGCTTCCCGAGCGCCGGTACGGCGGTCTCGGCGGCGTACCGGGCCCGTTTGGCGGCCTTGCGGGCCTCGTGCAGGGCGACGTCCCGGTCGTGGCCGGGCGGGAGCGCCAGGGCGCGGTCGACGCGGGCGGCGAGCCGGTCGTGGTCCTTGAGGATCGCCCGGGTCAGGACGGTCGCGGCGGGTTTGCGGGCGGCGGGGCGCAGGGGCGGGTCGGCGAGCAGGGCGTCGAGGGCGTCCAGGAGGGCGGTGTAGCGGTCGCTGTCGAGGGCGGCGAGGGTGCGTTCGCGGGCCCCGGTGCGCCCCGCGGCGTCCCAGGCGCGCAGCCGGGCGCGGACGGGGCCGAGGAGCAGGGTGACGGGGAGGGCGTCGACGCCGGCGGTGAGCCGTTCGGCGAGGACCTCGTGGTCGCGGTCGACGCCGAGTTCGCCGGCGAGCCATTTCAGTTCGTCGGCGAGGGGGCGGGTGGCGGCCGGGTCGAGGACCTTCTTGTACGTGCGGAAGGCGCTGCGCAGCCGGCGGGTGGCGACGCGCATCCGGTGGACGGAGTCTGGGAGGTCGCGGCGGACGGCGGCGTCGTAGGTGATCAGGTGGTCGACCTGGCGGCGGAGGTGGGCGAGGACGCGTCCGCCGGCGGTGTCGTCCTCGCGCGGGGGCTTCGGCGGCTGCCAGCCGGTGTCCTGGAGGGCCCGGGCCAGTTTGGAGGGGGCCGCGGAGGGGGTGAGGCCCTTCTTGCGGAGGCGTTTGTCGACGGTGTCGAGGAAGGCGGGGTCCTGGCCGTCGCCGAGTTCCACCTCGATCTCGGTCCACTCGGCGGTGGTGCTCGTCCCGCCGGTGAGGCGTTCGGCGCGGACGGTGTCGGTGCTGGCCTCGGCGAGGAGGGTGCCGTCGCCGTCGAGCAGGTGGCGGACCCGGCGGCGGGAGCGGAGCCGGACGAGGGGGACGAGCGGGGCGCCGCGGGTGCGGGCGCGGACGAGGTCGGCGAGGGGGGCGGGTACGTCGTCCTGGAGGGGGGCGCTCAGTTCGTCGCGTACGCCGGGGGCGACGGGCAGTTTGAGGTGCCAGCCCGCGTCCTTGCCGCCGGTGCGGCGGCGCAGGGTGAGGGAGGCCGCGGCGAGGCGGAGGTCTTCGGTGTCGTAGTAGACGGCGTCCAGTTCGGCGACGCCCTGGTCGCGGTCGGCCGAGACGCCGCGCACCCGGGCGAGGTCGGGGAGCCGGGCGCCGGGCTCGGCCTCGTACTTCCGTTCGATCTCGCGTTTCGTGTCCGCCTTCATTCGAATGTAGGTGCCCCGGATCGGCGGTTCTATGCGGTCAGCGGCCGTTGCACCCGGATCGACTGGAGCAGGCCGACGGCCACCCACACGGCGAACATCGAGGAGCCGCCGTACGACACGAACGGCAGCGGCAGACCGGCGACGGGCATGATGCCCAGCGTCATGCCGATGTTCTCGAAGGACTGGAAGGCGAACCAGGCGATGATCCCGCCGGCGACGATCGTGCCGTACAGCTCGCTGGTCTCGCGGGCGATCCGGCAGGCGCGCCACAGGACGACGCCGAGGAGCGCGATGATGGTCGCGCCGCCGATGAAGCCCAGTTCCTCTCCGGCGACGGTGAAGATGAAGTCGGTCTGCTGCTCGGGGACGAACTGGCCGGTGGTCTGGTGGCCGTTGAACAGCCCCGCGCCGTACAGGCCGCCGGAGCCGATGGCGATGCGGGCCTGGTTGGTGTTGTAGCCGGCGCCGGCCGGGTCGAGTTCGGGGTTGGCGAAGGCCGCGAACCGGTTGATCTGGTACTGGTCGAGCACGCCGAGCGCGGCGACGGCGACCGCGCCGACGACGCCCGCGCCGATCAGGCCGAAGACCCACCGGTTGGAGGCGCCGGACGTGAGCAGCACGCCCAGCACGATGACGACCATGACCATGACCGAGCCGAGGTCGGGCATCAGCATGACGATGGCCATGGGGACGACGGCGAGCAGCAGCGCCTTGGCGACCGTGCGGTGGTCCGGATGGACCTGGTCGCCGGCGTCGACCTTGGCGGCCAGCAGCATCGCCATGCCCAGGATGATCGTGATCTTCACGAACTCGGAGGGCTGGAGCGAGAAGCCGCCGCCGATCACGATCCAGGCGTGCGCGCCGTTGATGGTGGCGCCCAGCGGGGTGAGCACCAGCAGCACCAGGATCACGGAGATGCCGTAGAGCACGGGCACCGCGCCGCGCAGGGTGCGGTGGCCGAGCCAGATGGTGCCGACCATCAGGACGATGCCGATGCCGGTGTTGAGGACGTGGCGGAAGAGGAAGGCGTAGGGGTCGCCGTCCGTCAGCTCGGTGCGGTTGCGGGTCGCCGACCACACCAGGAGGGAGCCGAGGAACGACAGCGCCAGGGCGGAGAACAGCAGCGGCCAGTCGAGCCTGCGGACCATGGAGTCGCGGGCGGTGAGCCTGCCCCAGGCGCCGCGGTCGGGCGCGTAGCGGGAGACGGAGAAGTTGTTGGTTCCGGCCATCACGGGTCAGTCCCTCCAGACCGGCGGCGGGCCCGCGAGCTGGTCCTGCCCGTCGCCCGGCTGCTGCGCCGGGTCGACCTTCTGGCTCTCGGGGTCGTACGGCTTGACGACGGGCGCCTCGATGGAGCCGTCCGGCTGGACCTTGGGCAGCTCGGCCTGCGGCCTGGGCAGCAGGGCGCGCTTGAGGTCCTGGCCGCCGGAGTCGTCCAGGCCGTAGAGGGCGTCGTAGATGTTGCGCACGGCGGGGCCGGAGGCACCGGAGCCGGTGCCGCCCTGGGAGATCGTCATGACGATGGTGAAGTCGTCGGTGTAGGTGGCGAACCACGAGGTGGTCTGCTTGCCGTACACCTGGGCGGTGCCGGTCTTCGCCCGCATCGGGATCTTGTCCTGGGGCCAGCCGCCGAAGCGCCAGGCGGCGGTGCCGCCGGGCTCGACGACTGACTTCAGGCCCTTGTCGAGGTTGCTGATGGTCTGGGCGTCGACCGGCAGCCGGCCGTGCGGCTTGGGCTTGATCTCCTCGACCCGCTTGCCGTCGGGGCTGATCACGGCCTTGCCGACGGTGGGGTTGTAGAGGGTGCCGCCGTTGCTGATGGCGGCGTAGGCGGTGGCCATCTGGATGGGCGTGACGAGGACGTCGCCCTGGCCGATGGCGTAGTTGATGCTGTCGAACGCCTTCAGCTGGTTGCCCTCCAGGCAGCTCTCGTACGCGATCTGCTGGACGTAGCTGCCGCCCTTCTTGCCCTGCTTGCACCACGAGTCCTTGTTGGCCTCCCAGAAGGACTGCTTCCAGTGCCGGTCGGGGATGCGGCCCTTGACCTCGTTGGGCAGGTCGACGCCGGTCTCGGAGCCGAGCCCGAAGTCGTGGGCGGTCCGGTAGAACCAGTCGTTGGGCTTCTTCTTGGGCTTGAGGCCGCCGTCGCGCTGCCACTCCTTGTGGCCGAGCGCGTAGAAGACGGTGTTGCAGGAGAACTTGAGGGCGTCGCCGAGGGTGATGGGGCCGTGCCCCTGGGACTCGAAGTTGGCGAAGCTGCGGCTGCCGAGGCTGTACGAGCTGGAGCAGTTGTACCGGCTGTTGAAGTCGTACCCGGCGCGTACGGCCGCGCTCGCGGACACCACCTTGAAGATGGAGCCGGCCGGCGCCTGGCCCTGGATGGCCCGGTTGAGCAGCGGGTAGTTGCTGTTCTTGCCGGTGAGCCGGGCGTACTCGGTGCCGGAGATGCCGCCCACCCAGGCGTTGGGGTCGTAGTCCGGCTGGGAGGCCATGGCGACCACCCGGCCGGTCTTGGACTCCATGACCACGACGGCGCCCGAGTCGGCCTCGTAGGGGCGGCCGGTGATCTTGTCGGTCTCCTTGCGGACGGTCTTCATCGCCTGGTGCAGCTCGTACTCGGCGACGGCCTGGACGCGGGCGTCGATGCTGGTGACGACGGTGGAGCCGGGCCGGCCCGGGTCGCTCTCCGCCTCGCCGAGCACGCGGCCGAGGTTGTCGACCTCGTAGCGGGTGACGCCGGCCTTGCCGCGCAGCGCCTTGTCGTAGGTGCGCTCCAGGCCGGAGCGGCCGACCATGTCGGAGCGGAGGAAGGGCGAGTCGCTGTCCTTGGCCTTCTCGATCTCCTCGTCGGTGACGGGCGAGAGGTAGCCGAGGACCTGGGCGGTACGGGCGCCGCCGGGCGCGGTGTAGCGGCGTACGGCGGTGGGTTCGGCGGTGATGCCGGGGAAGTCCTCGGCGCGCTCCCGGATCTGCAGGGCCTGCTGGGTGGTGGCCTCGTCGGTCACGGGGATCGGCTGGAAGGGGGAGCCGTTCCAGCAGGGCTGGGGCGTCTGGGAGTCGCAGAGGCGGACCTTGTCCATGACGTCCTTGGGCTTCATGCCCAGGACGCCGGCCAGCCGGGTGAGCACGCCCTTGCCGTCGTCCTTCATCTTCAGCAGCTCGGTGCGGGACGCGGAGACCACGAGGCGGGTCTCGTTGTCGGCGAGGGGGACACCGCGGGCGTCGAGGATGGCGCCGCGCACGGCCGGCTGGACGACCTGCTGGACGTGGTTGTTCTTCGCCTCGTCGGTGTACTCCTTGCCCTGCCGGATCTGGAGGTACCAGAGGCGCCCGCCGAGGGTGAGGAGCAGGGAGAAGACCAGCACCTGGATGACGATGAGCCGGATCTGGACCCGGGGGGTCCGTCCGGTCTCGGGGATGTTGCTCATGACGCGGTGGCCCCCTCGGTCACAGTCGCTTGACGCCCTTGATGCGTCCCGCCCGCGCCGCCCTGCTGCGGGCGGCCTTCATACGCAGTACGCCGCGCTGCTCGCCGATCCGCAGACCGGTGCCGTTCGCCATGAAGCCGGAGGCGACGTCCGCCCCGCCGCTCGTGGAGTCGGCGAGGGGGTCGTTCTCGGCGCGTCTGGCGAGCGCCATGATCAGGGGCACGGTGAAGGGCGCCAGCAGCAGGTCGTACACGACCGCGGTGGTCAGCAGGGAGACCAGGCCGACGTGGCGGGCGGCGGTGTCGCCGACGAGGGCGCCGACGCCCGCGTACAGGAGGGTGGAGCCGAGGGCGGCGACGACCACCATGGCCATGGGGCCGGTCGCCGACCGCAGCTGGCCGTTCTCGGGCTTGGCGAGGCCCACGAGGTAGCCGATGACGCACAGCACCAGGGCGTACCGCCCGGCGGCGTGGTCGGCGGGCGGGGCCAGGTCGGCGAGCAGCCCGGCGCCGAAGCCGATGAGGGCGCCGCTGACGTGCCCGTACACCAGCGCGAGGCCGACGACCACGAGGAGCAGGAGGTCGGGGACGGCGCCGGGCAGCTGGAGCCGGGCCAGGACCGAGACCTGGACGACGAGGGCGACGACGACGAGCGTCGTGGAGAGCAGGATCCGGTTGAAGCGCATGGTCACTCCCCCTCCGGCTGCCCGGTCGGGGCGCCGCTGGGCGCGCCGGTCGGGGACGGGGTCACCGTGACCGTGACCGTCGGCTCGGGTGTGGGCTTGGGCGGCAGGACGGCGTCGCGCGGGTCGGCGCGGGGGCCCTGGACGACGACGCCGACGACGTCCAGCTTGCTGAAGGCGGCGTAGGGGCGCACGAAGATGTTGCGGGTGAGGTTGCCGGTGGAGGGGTCGACCCGGATGACCTCGCCGACCGGTACGCCGGGGACGAACGGCTTGTCGGCCTGCGACCCGAAGGTGACCAGCCGGTCGCCGGGCTTGACCTTGGCCTTGCCGTTGAGGAGCTGCACGGACAGCGGCCGGTCGCCCTGGCCGGTGGCGAAGCCCAGCTCGTCGGAGCGCTCCATCCGGGTGCCGACGGTGAAGTCCGGGTCGCTGGCGAGGAGCACCGTGGAGGTGCCGGGGCCGACGGTGGTGACCCGGCCGACGAGCCCGTCGCCGTTGATGACCGTCATGTCCCGCTTGATGCCGTCGTTGGAGCCGGCGTCGATGGTCACCGTCCACGAGAAGCCCTGCGCGGCTCCTATCGCGACGACCTCGGCCGCCTTGATGGCGTACTGGCCGGAGCCGGCCTTCTTCAGCAGATTGTCGAGCTCGCGCACCCGGCTGCGGTTGCGGTCGTCACTGCCGAGCTTCGCCTTCAGCGCGGCGTTCTCCCGCTCCAGCTCCGCGATGCGGTTGTGCCGTTCGCCGGAGTCCCGTACGGCCGCTATGGCGTTGCCGACCGGGTTGACGGCGGAGGCGACGCTGTTCTCGACCGGGCCGAAGACCGTCGCGGCCGCCTGCCGGGCGCCGTCGACGGGTGACTCCTCACCGCCGCGGATGTCCACCGTGATCAGTGCGAACGCGATGGCGACCAGCAGCACCAGGAGCAGCCGGCTCTCTCGTGTGTCCCTCACGTGGGGCGGCCGTGCCTTCCTCGATAGGAATGTTTGTGCCGTTATACCAACGATCAGCCGTACGGGCAGGGCAGCACCCGTACGGCTGACCCGGGGGCCCCGCTATCTGCGCGGCTGGGCGTCCAGCACCTGCTGGAGCGCCTCGAACTCCTCGACGCACTTGCCGGAACCGAGCGCCACCGAGTCGAGCGGGTCCTCGGCGATGTGGATCGGCATGCCGGTCTCGCGGCGCAGCCGCTCGTCCAGGCCGCGCAGCAGCGCGCCGCCGCCGGTCAGGACGATGCCCCGGTCCATGACGTCGCCGGACAGCTCCGGCGGGCACTTGTCGAGGGTCGTCTTGACGGCGTCGACGATCGCGTTGACCGGCTCCTCGATGGCCTTGCGGACCTCGGCGGCCGAGATGACGACCGTCTTGGGGAGCCCGGAGACCAGGTCGCGGCCGCGGATCTCGGTGTGCTCGTCGGTCTCCAGGTCGTACGCCGACCCGATGGTGATCTTGATCTGTTCGGCGGTCCGCTCACCGAGGAGGAGGCTGTACTCCTTCTTGATGTGCTGGATGATCGCGTTGTCCAGCTCGTCGCCGGCCACCCGGATGGACTGTGCCGTGACGATTCCGCCGAGCGAGATGACGGCGACCTCGGTGGTGCCGCCACCGATGTCGACCACCATGTTGCCGGTGGCCTCGTGGACCGGGAGGCCGGAGCCGATGGCGGCGGCCATGGGCTCCTCGATGATGTGGACCTGGCGTGCGCCCGCCTGGGTGGACGCCTCGATCACCGCACGGCGCTCGACGCCGGTGATGCCGGAGGGCACACAGACGACGACGCGCGGACGGGCGAGGTAGCGCCGCTTGTGGATCTTGAGGATGAAGTACCGGAGCATGCGCTCGGTGATCTCGAAGTCGGCGATCACGCCGTCCTTCAGCGGCCGGACGGCCACGATGTTGCCGGGCGTCCGGCCGATCATCTTCTTCGCTTCGGCGCCTACCGCCAGGATTCCGCCGGTGTTGGTGTTGATCGCGACGACGGACGGCTCGTTGAGGACGATGCCGCGACCCCTCACGTACACCAGCGTGTTGGCGGTCCCGAGGTCGACAGCCATGTCACGGCCGATGAACGACATTGAGTTCCCCTTGTTTCCCATGAGGATGCGTCGGGCCTTCCCAATTAGAGCGTTGACGGCTTCTCAGGTCGGCGAGGTGGGTGGTGTGGCGAGGAGATTCACATCGTAGTCCCGCCTGCGCGGACACGGCGCGGTGGCCCGCCTCTGTATAGGTGACGAAGTGTCGGTGCGATGCGTTCCCGGTCGCGCCGTTCATATGCCGAAGGGCGACCGAAATTCCTTCGGTCGCCCCAGGTCATCAGCGCTGTACGGCTGACAGCCGGTCAGGAAATGCCCGGGAAGAAAATCTTCAGTTCCCGAATGGCGGACTCCTCCGAGTCCGAGGCATGGATCAGGTTCTCCCGGACGATGGTGCCGAAATCACCACGGATGGACCCGGGCTCCGCGGCGATCGGGTCGGTCGGGCCCGCCAGCCGGCGTACGCCCTCGATGACCCGCTCGCCCTCGACGACCAGCGCGACGACCGGCCCGGACGACATGAACGCGACCAGCGGCTCGTAGAAGGGCTTGCCCTTGTGCTCGCCGTAGTGCTGCTCCAGCGTCTCCTGGTCCAGGTCGCGCAGCTCCAGCGCGGTGATGGACCAGTCGGCCTTGCGCTCGATACGGCCGATGATCTCGCCGATCAGGCCGCGACGGACGGCGTCGGGCTTGAGCAGGACGAGCGTGCGCTGGGTCATGGGTGAGGGCTCCTTGCAGGCTTACGTGTGCGGTGAGGCGAGGCTACAGGGGCGGCGGCCCGCCGCGGCACGGGGCCCGGCCTTTCCCGGCCACCGCGGGCGCGGGCTTTCCCGGCGACCACGGGCGCGGGCTTTCCCGGCGACCGCGGGCGCGGGCTTTCCCGGCGACCACGGGCGCGGCCGTCCCCCTGGGCCGGCCGGCCCGGTCACCGGCCCGGTCACCGGGCCCGCCTCGTCAGCTGTCGGGCTCCGTCACCGGGCCCGCCCCGTCACTGGGCCTGGGCCTCGGCCTGGGCCGCCCACTTCGCCTTGGCCTCGTCGATCTTCCGGCCGAAGTGGACCGACGCCCACCACAGCCCCGCGAAGACCGCGCCCAGGAAGAACATCACCGGCACGATGAAGCCGCTCAGGATCAGCACCACCTGGAGCGCCCAGCCCAGCTGGACGCCGCCCGGGCGGGTGATCATGCCGCAGAGCAGCACGCTCAGGGCCATCAGGATCCCGCACACCGTCCAGACGGTGCCCATCGAGAGGCTGTCGTCCTTCATGGCCACCAGCCCGGCGAAGCCGATCACGAAGAACTCGCCGATCAGCGTGGACGCGCAGAGCGTACGCATTCAGACCACCTCAGCCCTTCCCCAGCAGCAGCCGGGCCTCACCGACCGTGATCACCGACCCGGTCACCAGGACGCCCGCGCCGGCGAACTCGTCCTCCTCCTCCGCGAGGGTGATCGCGGCCTCCAGCGCGTCCGGCAGACGCGGCTCGACCACCACCCGCTCGTCGCCGAAGACCTCGACGGCGAGCGCGGCCAGCTCGTCGACGTCCATCGCGCGGTGGCTGGAGTTCTGGGTGACGACGACCTCCGCGAAGATCGGCTCGAACGCCTCCAGCAGCCCCCGGACGTCCTTGTCGCCGCTGGTGCCGACGACACCGACCAGCCGGGAGAAGCCGAACGCCTCGCTGATGCCGGCCGCCGTGGCGCGGGCGCCCGCCGGGTTGTGCGCGGCGTCCAGCACCACGGTCGGGCTGCGCCGCACCACCTCCAGGCGGCCCGGCGAGACCACCGAGGCGAACGCGTGGCGGATGCGGTCCAGGTCCAGCGTCCGCGCCTCCTGCGCGCCCACGCCGAAGAACGCCTCGACCGCCGCCAGGGCCACCGCGGCGTTGTGCGCCTGGTGCGCGCCGTACAGCGGGAGGAAGATCTCCTCGTACTCCCCGCCGAGACCGCGCAGCGTCAGCAGCTGCCCGCCGACCGCGACCTCGCGGGAGACGACGCCGAACTCCATGCCCTCGCGGGCCACGGTCGCGTCGACCTCGACGGCCTTCTTCAGCAGGACCTGCGCCGCGTCCACCGGCTGCTGGGCCAGGACGACGGTGGCGCCCTGCTTGACGATCCCGGACTTCTCCACGGCGATCTCGGCGGGCGTGGAGCCCAGCCGGTCGGTGTGGTCCAGGTCGATGGGGGTGACCACGGCGACGTCGCCGTCGATCACATTGGTGGCGTCCCAGCTGCCGCCCATGCCGACCTCGACGACGGCCACGTCCACCGGGGCGTCGGCGAAGGCCGCGTACGCCATGCCGGTGAGGACCTCGAAGAAGGACAGCCGGTAGTCCTGGGAGCCGTCGACCATCTCCACGTACGGCTTGATGTCCTGGTACGTCTCAATGAACCGCTCGTGGCTGATGGGCGCGCCGTCCAGGCTGATCCGCTCGGTGATCGACTGGACGTGCGGCGAGGTGTACCGCCCGGTGCGCAGGTCGAACGCGCCGAGCAGCGCCTCGATCATCCGCGCGGTGGACGTCTTGCCGTTGGTGCCGGTGATGTGGATGGAGGGGTACGCGCGCTGCGGCTCGCCCAGCACGTCCATCAGCGCGGCGATCCGCGCCACGGACGGCTCCAGCTTGGTCTCGCCCCAGCGGGTGGCCAGCTCCTGCTCGACCGTGCGGAGCGCCTGGTCCACCTCGGGGTCGGCGGGGCGCCCGGGCACCGCGTCGGCGGCCGGGGGCGGGCCGGCCTGGGCGCGCAGCGTACGGCTGCCGGCCTCGATCACCGCCAGGTCGGGGTCTCTGTCGGTCTCGGCTTCCACGATCTCGTCGAAGTCGTCGCTGTCGCTGGACGAGGGCTGCTCACTCACGGGGCCAGTCTACGGAGCCCCGCCGACAGTCCCCGGACCGGTGCCCGGGCGGCCGGGGGCGCGAGGCGTCCGCCCCGCGCCCCCGGCCGTGCCCGTCACGCCTCCGGGAGGGTCGCCAGCTGGTTCGTGATGCGGGCGATGTCCTCGTCGGCCTTGGCGAGCCGGGTGCGGATCTTGTCCACGATGTTGTCCGGCGCCTTGGCGAGGAACGCCTCGTTGCCGAGCTTGCCCTCGGCCTGGGCCTTCTCCTTCTCGGCGGTGGCCAGGTCCTTGGCGAGGCGCTTGCGCTCGGCGGCCACGTCGATGGCGCCGGACAGGTCGAGCGCGACGGTGGCGCCGGCGACCGGCAGGGAGGCGGTGGCGGAGAAGCCCTCGCCCTCCGGCTGGAGGCGCAGCAGCTGCCGGATGGCGGCCTCGTGCGGTGCGAGCGCCGTGCCGGTCAGGTCCAGGCGGGCCGGGACCTTCTGGCCGTCCTTGAGGCCCTGGTCGGAGCGGAAGCGGCGGACCTCGGTGATGACCCGCTGGACCAGCTCGATCTCGCGCTCGGCGGCCTCGTCGCGGAAGCCGCCCGGGGCGTCGGCCCCAGGAACGGACACGGCCTTCGGCCAGTCGGCGACGACCAGGGACTCGCCGCCGGTGAGGGAGGTCCACAGCGTCTCGGTGACGAACGGGACCACCGGGTGGAGCAGCCGCAGCGTGACGTCCAGGACCTCGCCCAGCACCCGGGCCGAGACCTTCGCGGGCTCGCCGCCGCCGAAGAACGTGGTCTTCGACAGCTCGACGTACCAGTCGAAGACCTCGTCCCACGCGAAGTGGTAGAGCGCGTCCGAGAGCTTGGCGAACTCGAAGTCGTCGTAGTACGCGTCGACGTCGGCGACGGTCTGGTTGAGCCGCGACAGGATCCACCGGTCGGTCGCCGACATCGCGGAGGCGTCCGGCAGCGGGCCCTCGACCGTGGCGCCGTTCATCAGCGCGAACCGGGTGGCGTTCCAGATCTTGTTGGCGAAGTTCCGGGACGCCTGGACCCACTCCTCGCCGATCGGGACGTCGGTGCCGGGGTTGGCGCCGCGGGCCAGGGTGAAGCGGACGGCGTCGGAGCCGTAGGCGTCCATCCAGTCGAGCGGGTCGACCACGTTGCCGAAGGACTTCGACATCTTCTTGCCGCGCTCGTCGCGGACGAGTCCGGTCAGGGCGATGGTCTTGAAGGGGACCTCGCCGTCCATCGCGTACAGGCCGAACATCATCATCCGGGCGACCCAGAAGAAGATGATGTCGTGGCCGGTGAGCAGGACGTCGGTGGAGTAGAACTTCGCCAGGTCCGGGGTGCGCTCGGGCCAGCCGAGCGTGGAGAACGGCCACAGCCCGGAGGAGAACCAGGTGTCCAGGACGTCGGTGTCCTGGGTCCAGCCCTCGCCGGCGGGCGGCTCGTCGTCGGGTCCGACGCAGACGACCTCGCCGTCCGGGCCGTACCAGACGGGGATGCGGTGGCCCCACCACAGCTGGCGCGAGATGCACCAGTCGTGCATGTTGTCGACCCAGTCGAAGTACCGCTTCGACATGTCCTCGGGGTGGATCTTCACCCGGCCGTCGCGGACCGCGTCACCGGCGGCCTGCGCCAGCGGGCCGACCTTGACCCACCACTGCATCGACAGGCGCGGCTCGATGGTGGTCTTGCAGCGCGAGCAGTGCCCGACGGAGTGGACGTACGGGCGCTTCTCGGCCACGATCCGGCCCTGCGAGCGCAGCGCGCCGACGACGGCGCTGCGCGCCTCGAAGCGGTCCAGGCCCTGGAAGGGGCCGTGGACGGTGAGGACACCGCGCTCGTCCATGATCGTCATGGACTCCAGGCCGTGGCGCCGGCCGATGGCGAAGTCGTTGGGGTCGTGGGCCGGGGTGACCTTGACGGCGCCCGTGCCGAACTCGGGGTCGACGTGGGTGTCGGCGACGACCGGGATGGTGCGGTCGGTCAGCGGCAGCTTGATGCGCCTGCCGACGAGGTGCTTGTAGCGCTCGTCGTCCGGGTGTACGGCGACGGCGGTGTCACCGAGCATCGTCTCGGCGCGGGTGGTGGCGACGACGAGCGTCTCGTCGCCCTCGCCGTACCGGATGGAGACCAGCTCGCCGTCGTCCTCCTGGTACTCCACCTCGATGTCGGAGATGGCCGTGAGGCAGCGGGGGCACCAGTTGATGATGCGCTCGGCGCGGTAGATCAGCTCGTCGTCGTAGAGCCGCTTGAAGATGGTCTGGACGGCCTTGGACAGGCCCTCGTCCATGGTGAAGCGCTCACGCGACCAGTCGACGCCGTCGCCGAGGCGGCGCATCTGGCCGAGGATCTTGCCGCCGTACTCCTCCTTCCACTGCCAGACCCGCTCCGTGAACTCCTCGCGGCCCAGGTCGTGGCGGGACTTGCCCTCCTCGGCGAGCTGCTGCTCGACCTTGTTCTGGGTGGCGATGCCGGCGTGGTCCATGCCGGGCAGCCACAGCGCCTCGAAGCCCTGCATCCGCTTGCGGCGGGTGAGGGCGTCCATCAGCGTGTGCTGGAAGGCGTGGCCCAGGTGGAGGCTGCCGGTGACGTTCGGTGGCGGGATGACGATGGTGTACGGGGGCTTCTCGCTCGTCGCGTCGGCCGTGAAGTAACCGCGCTCCACCCAGCGCTCGTACAGCTTCCCCTCTACCTCGGCCGGCGCGTACTGGGTCGGCAGTTCGGGGACGGACGCTGGCTGCTGCTGAGTGTTCTCGGTCACGGGCCACAGTTTAGAGGTGTCACAGGGCCGTACTGAAACGGGAATGTTCGGTAACGGTGTGACCCCCCGCCGTGCCGCGGGGCACGGGTTTCGGCCAGGATGTGAGGAACGCATAAGCATTCGGAGGGGGAACCCCTTAATGAGTCACAACCAGCCGGGCCCGTACGGCGGACAGCCCCAGCAGCCCGGACCGTACGGTCAGCCGGGTCCTTACGGCCAGCAGCAGCCGCAGGCCCCCCAGCCCGGTTACGGCTACCCCCAGCAGGCCCCGCAGGGCGTGCCGCAGCAGGGCTACGGCTACCCCCAGCAGCCGGGCCAGCCGGGCCCGTACGGCCAGCCCCCGCAGCAGCCCCCGTACGGCGCCGGCCCCGGCGCCTACCCCCCGCCCCCGCCGGCCGCGGGTGGCAAGAAGAAGACGGGCATCATCATCGGCGCGGTCGCGGCGGTGGCGGCGATCGGCGTGGGCGCGTACTTCGTCTTCGGCGGCGGGGGCGGCGCCGACGTCGCGGACGACGGTCCTCACAAGCTGGTGACGCCGGAGACGGTGCTGACCGACTACAAGAAGTCCAGCGGGAGCGGCGGCTCCTCCGACGACGACTTCCTGAAGGACGCGGAGGCGGCGGGCGTCAAGAACGCCAAGAACGTGGAGGCCGCCTACCAGTCGGGCGACCCGGACAACCCGCTGACGGGCAAGATGCTCCAGTTCGGCGGCGCCTACGGGGAGATCGAGGACCCGGAGGCCGTGGTGGACGCGGTCTTCGCGGCGGTCAAGGTGGAGTCCGAGAAGGACAAGAGCGGCGATGCCGAACTGCTGGGCAGCCCCAAGGAGTACAAGCCCGCGGAGCTGGAGGGCGCCGTCCTCAAGTGCCAGCAGATCAAGAGCAAGCCGGCCGGCGCTTCGGGCTCCGGGGGCCCGACGGAGTTCACGATGTCGCTGTGCGTGTGGGGCGACCACAGCACGGTCGGTTTCGTGATGCCGATCGACCTGGCGAGCGCGCTCAGCGGTAAGGCGGCTCCGCCCGAGGAGGCGGCGAGCACGGCCGCGAAGCTCCGCAAGGAGGTGCGCGTCAAGTCCTGACGCACCGCACGGCGAAGGGCGCCCGCCCGGTTCGGTGGAACCGGGCGGGCGCCCTTGGGTGTGCTGCGTGCCGTTACGCGGACTTCTCGTGGCGGCCCTGGTCCTTGACGACCCTCGGGACCAGCGTCGGGTTCACGTTGTTGTGGACGACGTCCTCGGTGATGACCACGCGGGCCACGTCCTTGCGGGAGGGGACCTCGTACATCACCGACATCAGGACCTCCTCCATGATGGCGCGCAGGCCGCGCGCGCCGGTGCCGCGGAGGATGGCCTGGTCGGCGATGGCCTCCAGGGCGGGGCGGTCGAAGTCCAGCTCGACGCCGTCCAGTTCGAACAGCCGCTGGTACTGCTTCACCAGGGCGTTGCGCGGCTCGACGAGGATCTTGAGCAGGGCCTCGCGGTCCAGGTTGTGGACGGAGGTGATGACGGGGAGGCGGCCGATGAACTCGGGGATCATCCCGAACTTCACCAGGTCCTCCGGCATGACCTCCTGGAACTGGTCGCTCGCCTCGATCTCGCGCTTGGAGCGGATGGTGGCGCCGAAGCCGATGCCCTTCGCACCCGCGCGCGACTCGATGATCTTCTCCAGGCCGGCGAAGGCACCGCCCACGATGAACAGCACGTTCGTCGTGTCGATCTGGATGAACTCCTGGTGCGGGTGCTTCCGTCCGCCCTGCGGCGGGACGGAGGCGGTGGTGCCCTCCAGGATCTTCAGCAGGGCCTGCTGGACGCCCTCGCCCGACACGTCCCGTGTGATGGACGGGTTTTCGCTCTTCCGGGCGACCTTGTCGATCTCGTCGATGTAGATGATGCCCGTCTCGGCCTTCTTGACGTCGTAGTCGGCGGCCTGGATGAGCTTCAGCAGGATGTTCTCGACGTCCTCGCCCACATAGCCCGCCTCCGTCAGCGCCGTCGCGTCGGCGATGGCGAAGGGGACGTTGAGCATCCGGGCGAGGGTCTGGGCCAGGAGCGTCTTGCCGGAGCCGGTGGGGCCCAGCAACAGGATGTTGGACTTGGCGAGTTCGATCGCGTCGTCCCGGCCCTGCGCGCCGCCGTTCTCGCCGGCCTGGACGCGCTTGTAGTGGTTGTACACCGCGACGGAGAGGGCCTTCTTCGCGGGCTCCTGCCCGACGACGTACCCCTCCAGGAACTCGTAGATCTCGCGCGGCTTGGGCAGTTCCTCCCACCGCACCTCGGAGGTCTCGGCGAGCTCCTCCTCGATGATCTCGTTGCAGAGGTCGATGCACTCGTCGCAGATGTACACACCGGGGCCTGCGATGAGCTTCTTCACCTGCTTCTGGCTCTTTCCGCAGAACGAGCACTTGAGCAGGTCGCCGCCATCACCGATGCGTGCCACGAGGTGCTTCCCCTTCGCCTGGGAGCGGCTTGGTTCAGTCGCTCCTGGTGCCTCATATCCGACGGTACCTTGCCGGGGCCCTCGTTCGGGCCCCCCTTGGCACGGTTCACACCGTGCCAAGGGAAGGTCGGTGCGTCAGGCTGCCGCCGCGGTGCTCTTGCGGGTCGAGACGATCTGGTCCACCAGGCCGTACGCCAGCGCGTCCTCGGCCGTGAGGATCTTGTCGCGCTCGATGTCGTCGCGGATCTTCTCGATCGGCTGGGTGGAGTGCTTGGCCAGCATCTCCTCCAGCTGGGTGCGCATGCGCAGGATCTCGTTGGCCGCGATCTCCAGGTCGGAGAGCTGCTCACGGCCGGTGCCGCCGGACGGCTGGTGGATCAGCACGCGCGCGTTGGGCAGGGCCATCCGCTTGCCGGGGGTGCCGGCGGCGAGCAGCACGGCCGCGGCGGACGCCGCCTGGCCCATGCACACCGTCTGGATGTCCGGCTTCACGAACTGCATCGTGTCGTAGATGGCCGTCAGCGCGGTGAAGGACCCACCGGGGCTGTTGATGTAGATCGAGATGTCACGGTCCGGGTCCATCGACTCCAGGCACAGCAGCTGCGCCATCACGTCGTTGGCGGAGGCGTCGTCGATCTGCACGCCGAGGAAGATCACGCGCTCCTCGAAGAGCTTCGCGTACGGGTCGTACTCGCGCACGCCCTGCGAGGTGCGCTCGACGAAGCGCGGGACGACATAGCGGTTGTCCACCTGCGGGCCGGTGTAGAGGCCGCTCGCGGAGAAGTTGCTCATAGGGGTGTTCACCATCCTGGTGGCGTTCGGCGGGCTGGGAGGCAGGGGGCGGGCGGCGCTCAGGCGCCGGTGCCGCCACCGCCCGGAACGCCCGCGGCGGCAGACATGATGTCGTCGATCAGGCCGTACTCCTTGGCCTCCTCGGCGGTGAACCAGCGGTCGCGGTCACCGTCGCGGATGATCGTCTCCACGGACTGGCCGGAGTGGCGCGCGGTGATCTCGGCCATGCGCTTCTTGGTACGGAGGAGGTACTCGGCCTGGATCTTGATGTCCGATGCGGTACCGCCGATGCCGGCGGAGCCCTGGTGCATCAGGATGTCGGTGTTCGGCAGCGCGAAGCGCTTGCCGGGGGTGCCGCCGGTGAGCAGGAACTGGCCCATGGAGGCCGCCATGCCCATACCGATGGTGACGACGTCGTTCGGGATGTACTGCATGGTGTCGTAGATCGCCATGCCGGCCGTCACCGAGCCACCGGGGCTGTTGATGTAGAGGTAGATGTCCTTGTCCGGGTCGGCGGCAAGGAGCAGCATCTGCGAAGTGATCTTGTTCGCGATCTCGTCGTCGACCTGCTGGCCGAGGAAGATGATCCGCTCGCCGAGCAGCCGGTTGTAGACATGGTCGCCGAGGCCACCACCGATGGACGGCTCACCCGCGGCGTAAGGCATCAGATTCGTCACGTATCCACCTGCTCGTCTCTGACGGCTCCGGCCGTCTCAGCGTCGTACGTACTGGGGGCGGGTACTCCCCTGCCCTCGTATTCATGGACCCTAACGCGCTGGTCGGCGGGCGCCATCCCGGTTCCCGAACTGTTCGCTGGGAGCGCAAGGTAGTTGGGCCGGCGGGGCCCGTACGGCGACGGGCCCGACCGCACGCGGGTGCGGATCGGGCCCGTCGGACCGTTCATGCCGGGGCCGGGGCTCAGGCCTCGGTCTTGTCCTCGGCGGCCTTGTCCTCGGACTGCTCGGCGGAAGCCTCGGCGGCCTCGCCCGCCTCGTCCTCGTCGTCGTCCAGCTCGACCGGCTCGCCGTTGGTGTCGACCACCTTGGCGGCCTCGACGACGACCGCGAGGGCCTTGCCGCGGGCGACCTCGCCGACGAGCATCGGCACCTGGCCGCCCTCGACGACGGCCTGGGCGAACTGGTCGGGGCTCATGCCGGAGGAGGCCGCACGCCGCATGAGGTGCTCGGTGAGCTCCTCCTGGTTGACGTTGAGCTTCTCCTTGTTGACCAGCTCGTCCAGGATGAACTGGGTCTTGATGCCCTTGACCGCCTGCTCGCGGGTCTCGGTCTCGAACTCCTCGACCGTCTTGCCCTGCAGCTCCAGGTACTTCTCCAGGTCCAGGCCCATCTGCCCGAGCTGGTGGTGCTCCAGGTTGTGCTTGCGGGTGTTGACCTCGTCCTCGAGGAGCTTCTCGGGGATCGGCACCTCGGCCAGCTTCAGCAGCTCGTCGAGGACGCGCTCCTGGGCCTGGGTGGCCTGGTCGTACCGCTTCATGTTCTCGAGGCGCTTGCGGCTGTCGGCCTTCAGCTCGTCGAGGGTGTCGAACTCGGACGCCATCTGCGCGAACTCGTCGTCCAGCTCGGGCAGCTCACGGGCCGCGACCTGGGTGACCTTGACGGAGACCTCGGCGTCCTTGCCCTCGGCGGAACCGCCCTTCAGCTGCGAGGTGAAGGTGGCCTCGCCGCCGGTCTCGAGACCGGTGACGGCCTCGTCGATGCCGTCGAGGAGCTCGCCGGAGCCGATCGTGTACTGCACACCGCTCGCGACGCCGTCCGGGAGGACCTCGCCGTCGACCTTGGCCTCGAGGTCGATCGTGACGACGTCGCCCTCGGCGGCGGCGCGCTCGACCGGGTTGGTGGAGGCGAAGCGGTCGCGCAGCTGCTCCACGGACTTCTCGACGTCCTCATCGGTCACCTCGACGGCGTCGACGGTGACCTCGATGCCGGAGTAGTCCGGGATCTCGATCGACGGACGGATGTCGACCTCGGCGGTGAAGGCCAGCAGCTCGCCGTCCTTCAGCTCCGTGATGTCGACCTCGGGCTGGCCCAGCGGGTTGACCTCGGCCTCGTTGACCGCGTCGGTGTAGAACTTCGGGAGGGCGTCGTTGACGGCCTCCTCCAGCACCGCGCCCCGGCCGAACCGCTGGTCGATGACACGAGCCGGGATCTTGCCCTTGCGGAAGCCCTTGACCGTGACCTGCTGGTTGATCTTCTTGTACGCCGCGTCGAGGCTGTCCTTGAGCTCCTCGAAGGGCACCTCAACAGTGAGCCGAACCCGGGTCGGGTTCAGGGTCTCAACGGCGCTCTTCACGGTTCGGTCTCCTTGGTGGCTGATTCTGGGATTCTGCCGGTGCCGCTTGCGGGCGGTTCCGGCGGATTCGGCCCGGTCAGAGAGACACACGGGCACGCAGCTTGCATAGTAACCGCAAGCGGGAGACCACCCACAATGTGATCTTGGTCAGGCGCGCGATCCGGCGCGTCCGGTGGTCGGGGTGGCGGGATTTGAACCCACGGCCTTCCGCTCCCAAAGCGGACGCGCTACCAAGCTGCGCCACACCCCGTCGGTGCGACACGTAGGGTACATGTCCCGCGCCGGTGCGTCGGTGAGTTTCGCGCGCGCCCCGGGAAGGGGTGTGCGGCGACCGCGCACGACCCGCTACGATGACGGTGCGTTCGTGCCGCGGCCCTCTCGAGTCCGCGGTGCGTTGCCTGCGGGCGTAGCTCAATGGTAGAGCCCTAGTCTTCCAAACTAGCTACGCGGGTTCGATTCCCGTCGCCCGCTCCATCCGGTCACGGCCCGGGCGAGGAGAGCCTCCTCCCCCGGGCCGTGCGGCGTTTCCCGGCGGCGCGGCCTCAGCCCATCTGCGCCTTCACATGGCCGATGACCTCGTCGAACTCCTTGGTGGGAGAGAAGTCCAGGTACTCGCAGTCCTCCAGCGCCTCGGGCGCGTGCCCCGGTTCCCAGTAGAAGGCCTGGCCGGCCTCGTAGATCCGCTCCCCGTCCGCGGTGCGCATGCGGAGGCGCCCCGAGAAGAGGTAGCCCCAGTGGGGGCACTGGCACAGATCGCCGGGCAGGCCCTTGAGGGCCGGGCCGAGATCCGTGCCCCGGGGGAGGCGGACGAACGCGGCGGTCATGTCGCCGCCGAGCTCCGTCATCCGCAGTTCCACCCCACCGCCCTCGATGGCGACGGGGGTGTCCTCGCGCGTGGTTGCCGTCATGGTGCCTCCTCGGTCGGCACCCCTTCTTCCAGTCTCGGTCCGGCCGGGGGCCGCGGCGACCCGGACGGGCCGGTGCCTCAGAAGCTGATCTGGTTGATCGTGGAGGCGATCGAGTCCAGGAAGCGCTGTATGGACGGCGCCATTCCGGACGAGGCGAGGAAGAAGCCGAAGAGCACGGCGACCAGCGCGGGACCTGCTTTGAGGGAGCCGCCGCGGATCATCACCACGAGGATGATCGCCAACAGCAGCACCACGGACAGTGAAATGGCCACAACTGATCACACACCCTCGGTCGGTCCACCTTGCCGGCCCCGGGGGTGCACGGCCCGGCGCCCCCCGTTCGGTCCATCGTGCCACCAACCTGCCCCGCTTTGAGCCCGGCTGACACATCGTTCACAGAGGCGGTGTCCGGGCGCCGCCCGCCGCTCCGGCCCGCCCCGGTGGCGCGACGGAAAGCGGACCGCCCATTCAATGTGATCGTTTCACGTCACACACATACTGCTCACAGGAATTTCTCAGCGTGCTCGGCGAGTAATTCCGCGTCACACATCGCGTAGAGATTTGCCCCATTTAATACCGCTTAAATGGGGCATAGGGTGCGGTTGGCGGCGGTTTCAGAAAGGAATGGACCGCCACGCCGACGAGTTTTACGAATACGCCGGGGCGTGGCATGGTGCCTCAGATGTTCCAGGCTCCGCATGGAAATCAGCAGACCCTGCTCCCCCCGGTCAGGGAGCCCGAGACCACGAAGAGCACCCCCGGGCGCGCGGCGGACAGACCCGGCCGCGACCCGTTCTTCGACAACGCCAAGTACCTGGCGATCGTGCTCGTCGCCATGGCGCACGCGTGGGAGCCCGTCATGGAGGGCAGCCGGGCCACCCGGGCGCTCTACATGTTCGTCTACACCTTCCACATGCCGGCGTTCATCATCGTCTCCGGCTACTTCTCGCGGAGCTTCACCGGACGGCCCGACCAGCTCAAGCGGCTGGTCAGCGGAATCGTCGTGCCGTACCTGGTCTTCGAGGTCGCGTACTCGCTCTACCGGCGCTGGGCGGGCGGCACCCCGGACCAGGCCATCAGCCTGACCGACCCGATCTACCTCACCTGGTTCCTGATCGCGCTGTTCACCTGGCGGCTGTCCACCCCGCTGTGGCAGACCCTGCGCCACCCGCTGCCCATCGCCTTGGGCCTCGCCGCGCTGGCCTCGCTCACCCCCGGCATCGGCCAGGACCTGGACCTCCAGCGGATCTTCCAGTTCCTGCCGTTCTTCGTGCTCGGCCTGCTGCTGAAGCCCGAGCACTTCGACCTGGTCCGGCGGCGCGCGGTCCGGATCGCGGCCGTACCGGTGGCGCTCGGCGCGCTGGCGTTCACCTACTGGATCGCCCCGGACATCCGGATGAGCTGGTTCTACCGCAGCACCAGCGCCGAGGAGCTGGACGCCCCCTGGTGGGCGGGCCCGGTCATGACCTTCGCCCTGTTCGGCTGCGCCCTGGTGCTCACGGCGGCCTTCCTCGCCTGGGTGCCGCGCCGGCGGACCTGGTTCACCGCGCTGGGCGCGGGCACCATCTGCGGCTACCTGCTGCACGGCTTCCTGGTGAAGGCCATGGAGTACTGGCCGCTCGTCCCCGCCTACCGGCTCGACACGCCCCTCGGCCGGGTCGCCGTCACCGCGGTGGCCGCCGCCGCGGTGACCGCGATGTGCACGCCCCCGGTGCGCCGCGCCCTGCGGTGCGTGACCGAGCCCCGGATGGCCTGGGCCTTCCGGAAGGACCCGCGGGACACGGCGGGGCTCAGCCGCTGAGGCCCAGCAGCGCCCGCGTCCTCGCGTACTTGGCCGCCAGCCGGTCCCGGGTCGCCTCGTCCAGCACGGCGAGGCGGCCCGGATCCGCGTTGTGCGCCAGGTCGGCCTCCTTGACGAGGAGGGCGCCCGGCACCGCCAGCACCCGCGCGGTGTACGCCGCCAGGTCCTCGCCCGGCCGCTTGGTGAGCGCCAGCACCATGTCCTTCACGGCCTCCGGCAGCGCGGCGCCCCGCAGCCACTCCTCCGACAGCCGGTCGTCCTCCACGGCGTCGTGCAGCCACGCCGCGGCCACCTGCTCGTCGGAGCCGCCCCGGGCGCGTACCCCCTCGGCGACCGCCGCCAGATGCCCGGCGTAGGGGCGGCCCGCCTTGTCGGTCTGCCCGGCGTGCGCCTCCCGCGCCAGCGCCTCGACCTCGGCCAGCGACCAGTACGTCATGCACACCCCTCTACGCGTCACGGGTGATGAGCAGCAGCGCCCGGTCGTCGTTGACGTCCTTGGCGCACGCCTCGATCAGGTGCCAGGCCGCGCCCTCGAAGCCGGAGGGGACATGGCGGTCGGCCTCGCCGGTGAGCCGGTCGATGCCCTCCGCGATGTCCCGGTCCGCCGCCTCGACCAGGCCGTCGGTGAACAGCATCAGGACGTCACCGGGGCGCAGCGAGCCCTTGACCGGGTGGAACTCGGCGCCGTCGTACACCCCCAGCAGCGGGCCCTCGCCGGCCTTCTCCTCCCACCGGCCGGTGCCCGCGTGCAGCTGGAGCGCCGGGAGGTGGCCCGCCGACAGCAGCTCGTAGTCGCCCGACTCCAGGTCCAGCACCAGGTGGATGGAGGTGGCGAAGCCCTCGTCCCAGTCCTGGCGCAGCAGGTAGCCGTTGGCGGCCGGCAGGAAGCCGTGCGGCGGGAGCGAGCCCAGCAGCCCGCCGAAGGCGCCGGACAGCAGCAGCGCGCGGGAGCCCGCGTCCATGCCCTTGCCGGACACGTCGGTGAGGACGACCTCCAGGGTGCGCCCGCCGTTGGTGCGGGCGGCGACCACGAAGTCGCCCGAGAAGGACTGGCCGCCCGCCGGGCGCAGCGCCATCTCGTGGTGCCAGCCCCGGGGCAGCCGGGGCAGGGCGCTCTGCACCCGGATGCGTTCGCGCAGGTCGAAGAGCATGGTGCCGCCGCGTCTCCAGGGCACGCCGACGCGGGCCCGGAACTGGGCGATCAGCAGCCCGAACAGCCCGCACGCCGCCACCACCAGCACCGTGCCCGGGGTGACCCGGGCGGCGCCCTCGGGGTAGGGGCCGAGGACCGCGGACTCCACGATCAGGGCGCCCGCCGCCGCCGCGTACAGCGCCAGCAGGCTCGCCGGGCGCAGCAGCAGGCCGCCCGCGACGATCGGCAGGACGAGCGCGGACGGGTCGGCCCACACCGGGGTGGCGATGGTGAGGAAGGAGATCGCCGGGATGGTGAGGAGCAGCCCCGCCAGGGCGATCCAGTCCGAGCCGTCGCCGCGGAAGTAGTCCACTCCGGATTTGCGCAGGCCGACCTTGGCCCGGCGGGCGGACTTCCGCATCCGGGCCAGGTACGCGTCCACTCGTGCGCTGCGGGCCATTGGCCTGGACCCTATCCACCCGGTGGCCCCGCGTGCAGGGGGACCCCTGTGACATTGCGTTCGAAATTGGGTCGCCGCGATCACCCCCGACTGGTACGCATGGCATATGACGAGGGACTTACGCGTGCTCCGGTCCGGTGAATGGGACCGCTGGTACGGGCAGTTGGAGCTGGCGTTCGGAGGCGTGCCGGAGAGCCCGCAGGAGCGGGAGCTGTGGCGCTCGCTGACCGAGCGGGAGCGCTCGATCGGTGTCTGGGACGGGGACGCCTGCGTCGGTACGGCCGGGGCCTTCGGCTTCCGGCTGTCGGTGCCGGGCGGCGCGCTGGTGCCCGCGGCCGGGGTGACCATGGTGTCCGTGGCGCCCACGCACCGGCGGCGCGGCGTCCTCACCTCGATGATGCGGCGCCAGCTGGACGACGTGTTCGCGGGCGGTGAGCCACTGGCCGTACTGACGGCGTCGGAACCGGCGATCTATGGGCGGTTCGGCTACGGCGTCGCCACCCGGCAGCTGCGCGCCCGGATCGACACCACCCGCGTACGGATGTCCGTGCCGGGAGGGACGGATGACGTAGCCCTGCGGCTCGTCGCGCCCGACAAGGCGAGCGCCGCGTGCGAGGAGGTGTACGCCCGGCTCGTCCCCGGGCGGCCGGGGATGCTCGCCCGCGCCCCCGGCTGGGAGCGCGTGCCGCTGCTCGACCCGCCGGGCGACCGGAACGGCGCCTCGCCGCTCCAGTGCGTCCTGGCCGAGCGGGCCGGCGAGGTCGTGGGGTACGCCCTGTACAGCACCCGCCCGGAGTGGGGCCCGGCCGGCCCGCACGGGACGGTGCGGCTGCGGGCCATGGGCGCGCTGGACCCGGCGGCGTACGCGGCGGTGTGGCGCTTCCTGTGCGGCATCGACCTGATGGCGTCGGTCGAGGTGGGCAACCGGCCGGTGGACGACGCGTGGCAGCACCTGGTCTCCGACGTCCGGCGCTGCGAGGTGCGCGTCCAGGACGGGCTGCACCTGCGGCTGGTGGACCTGCCCAGGGCGCTGGAGGCTAGGACGTACCAGGTGCCGGTGGACGTGGTGTTCGACGTGGAGGACGCCTTCTGCCCCTGGAACACGGGGCGTTGGCGGCTGTCGGGCGGCCCCGAGGGGGCCACCTGCTCACGGACCGAGGACGCCGCGGACCTCGCCCTGTCGGTACGGGAGCTGGGCGCGGCGTATCTGGGCGGCGCCTCCCTCGCGGTGCTGGCGGACGCCGGTCTGGTACGGGAGCTGCGGCCGGGGGCGCTGGCCGGCGCGTCCCTCGCCTTCGGGGCCCCGGTCGCGCCCTGGCTGCCTCACGGCTTCTGACAGCCGGGGCACCAGAAGAGGTTGCGGGCGGCGAGGCCGGCGGTACGGATGTCGCCGCCGCACACGTGGCAGGGCAGGGCGGCGCGGCGGTACACGTACACCTCGCCGCCGTGGTCGTCCACGCGCGGCGGGCGGCCCATGGCCTCGGGGGTGTGCTCGGGGCGGACGGTGTCGATGCGGTTGTTGCGCACGCCCTCGCGCATCAGGGCGACGAGGTCGGCCCAGATCGCGTGCCACTCGCCCTCGGTGAGATCCCGCCCCTGCCGGTACGGGTCGATGCCGTGCCGGAAGAGCACTTCGGCGCGGTAGACGTTGCCGACGCCCGCGACGACCTTCTGGTCCATGAGCAGGGCGGCGATGGTGGTGCGGCTGCGGGAGATCCGGCGCCACGCCTTCTCCGGGTCGTCGCCGTCCCGGAGCGGGTCGGGCCCCAGCCGCTCGTGTATCGCCCGCTTCTCCGGTGCGGTGATCAGGGCGCAGGTGGTGGGGCCGCGCAGATCCATGTACGCGCCGGCGCCGGCGATGCGCAGCCGTACGGTCTCGGTGGGCGGCGGGGCGGGCGCGTCCCCGAAGCGGACCTTGCCGAACAGCCCCAGGTGGATGTGCACCCACCCGGTGTCCCCGAACTCGAGGAACAGGTGCTTGCCGTGCGCCTCGGCGCCGTCGAGGACGCGGCCGTCGAGCAGCGCGGCACTGTCGGAGAACTTGCCCTGGGGGCTGGTGACCCGGACGGGGTGGCCGGCGAAGCGGGTGCGGTGGTCCTGGGCGAGCCGGTGGATGGTATGCCCTTCGGGCACGGTTCTCCTTCTGTACGCGAGCGAACGGTGCCGTGGCCCCCACTGACGGCCCGCAGTCGGCGTACGGCCGGGGTGGGGCCGTGCCCTATACCCACGGCCTGCAGTCGGCGTACGGCCGGGGTGGGGCCGTGCAGGGTCGCCCCCGCAGCGGATCGGCGGCGTCGCACGGTCACCCTTCCGGCTGGGTGCCCCGCCGACCGCGAGGAGGTGAGCCCGGAGGGGCCACACCCCCCACCCACCGGCACCGCACCGGTCCGTTGTGCCCACCCTCCCCCAAGCTCTCGGCTTCGCTCGAGCAGGGGGGACCCCCATCGCCCTGCGGGACGATTGCCCACAACGTGGGGGACGGCGGGCGGGGGCGCGCCGGGGGGGTCAGGCTTCCTGGGGGTGGTGCGGGGGGATCGGGGGGAGCTCGCCGGTCGTCTCGTATGCCGAGAGCATCTCGATCCGGCGCGTGTGACGCTCCTCACCCGAGTACGGCGTGCTCAGGAACGTCTCCACGAACTTCGTGGACTCCTCCACCGAGTGCATCCGGCCGCCGATGGCCACCACATTCGCGTTGTTGTGCTCGCGGCCCAGCGCCGCCGTCTGCTCGCTCCAGGCGAGCGCCGCCCGCACGCCCTTCACCTTGTTCGCGGCGATCTGCTCGCCGTTGCCGGAGCCGCCGATCACGATGCCGAGGCTGTCTGGGTCGGCCGCCGTCCGCTCAGCGGCGCGCAGGCAGAACGGCGGGTAGTCGTCCTGGGCGTCGTAGATGTGGGGGCCGCAGTCGACGGGCTCGTGGCCGTGGGCCTTGAGCCACTCGACGAGGTGGTTCTTGAGTTCGAAGCCGGCATGGTCGGAGCCGAGGTACACGCGCATGGGTCCGAGTGTGGCACGCGCGGGGCGGGGCGGGTCGCCGGGGCCCGCGTATCACGATCCGGAATCGGGTCTTTCGGTGCGTCCCGGTCTCGTGCTTGCATGCTCGGGCTCGTAACCCGAGCGCCGCACAGACGTTAGGAATCGTCCATGACGACGCAGTCGACCCTGCCGAAGGAAGGCGGAGTGCCCGGAGAACCCGGCACTTCGCAGTCCCCCGACGGTCTCAAGGCCGGGCTCAAGAACCGCCACCTGTCCATGATCGCCATTGGTGGCGTGATCGGCGCCGGCCTGTTCGTCGGCTCCTCCGGCGGCATCGCCAAGGCCGGCCCCGCCATCCTCATCTCGTACATGATCGTGGGCGCGCTGGTCGTGTTCGTGATGCGCATGCTCGGCGAGATGGCCGCGGCGAGCCCGAACTCCGGCTCGTTCTCCGCGTACGCCGACCGGGCCCTCGGCCGCTGGGCGGGCTTCTCGATCGGCTGGCTGTACTGGTTCTTCTGGGTCGTGGTGCTGGCCGTCGAGGCGACGGCGGGCGCGGTGATCCTGGAGGGCTGGATACCGGCCGTGCCGCAGTGGGCGTGGGCGCTGATCGTGATGGTGGTGCTGACGGCCACCAACCTCGTGTCGGTGTCCTCGTACGGCGAGTTCGAGTTCTGGTTCGCCGGCATCAAGGTCGTGGCGATCGGTGCCTTCGTGGTCATCGGCCTGCTGGCCGTGTTCGGCTTCCTGCCGGGGTCGGACAACCCGGGTGCGGGGCTGGCCCATCTGACCGACGCGGGCGGCTTCTTCCCGCACGGCGCGGGCGCCATCCTCACCGGTGTGCTGATGGTGGTCTTCTCCTTCATGGGCAGCGAGATCGTCACGCTGGCCGCCGGTGAGTCGGAGGACCCCCGGCGCGCGGTCACCAAGGCGACCAACAGCGTCATCTGGCGTATCGCGGTCTTCTACCTGGGCTCGATCTTCGTCGTCCTGACGCTGCTGCCGTGGAACGACCCGTCGATCGTCAAGAAGGGCTCGTACGTCGCGGCCCTCGACTCCATCGGCATCGCGCACGCCGGCCAGATCATGAACGTGATCGTGCTGACGGCCGTGCTGTCCTGCCTGAACTCGGGCCTCTACACCGCGTCCCGCATGGCGTTCTCGCTGGGTGAGCGGGGTGACGCGCCGAAGGCGTTCGCCAAGGTCAACGCGAAGGGCGTGCCGACGGCCGCGATCCTCGCCTCGGTGGTCTTCGGCTTCGTCGCCGTGTACTTCAACTACGCGTTCAAGGACACGGTCTTCCTCTTCCTGCTGAACTCCTCGGGCGCGGTGGCGCTGTTCGTCTGGCTGGTGATCTGCTTCACCCAGCTGCGGATGCGGGGCATCCTGATGCGGGAGGTGCCGGAGAAGGTCACGGTGAAGATGTGGCTCTTCCCGTACCTGACGTGGGCGACCGCCGCGATGATCTCGTTCGTGCTGGTCTACATGCTGTTCGACGACGCGAACCGCGAGGTCGTGCTGGCCTCGGTGCTGGTCGCCGTCCTCGTGGTGGGCACGGGTGTCGTCCTGGACCGCCGCCGCCGGAAGGCCGCGTCGCTCACCTGACGAAGGCGCCGCCCCCACGGACCCGCGAACGACGCGAACGAAGAGGCTCCCCGCACCGGCCGGTGCGGGGAGCCTCTTCCCTTACGTACGGACAAGCCTTCAGCCCTTGTGGCCGACGGCCTTCCAGGCGGTGGGCAGCAGGCCCATCGCCAGCGCCGCCTTGACGGCGTCGCCGATGAGGAAGGGGGTGAGGCCCGCGGCGACGGCCTGGGACAGGCTCATGCCGGTGGCGAGGGCGAGGTAGGGGACGCCGACCGCGTAGATGATCAGGGAGCCGAGCGCCATGGTGCCCGCGGTGCGCAGGACGGAGCGGTCGGCGCCGCGCCGCGCGAGGGCGCCGACGACGGTGGCGGCGAGCAGCATGCCGAGGATGTAGCCGAAGGACGGCATGGCGTACCCGGAGGTGCCCTGGGCGAACCACGGGACGCCCGCCATGCCGACGACCGCGTAGAGCGCGAGGGACAGGAAGCCGCGGCGGGCGCCGAGGGCGGTGCCGACGAGCAGGGCCGCGAAGGTCTGGCCGGAGACCGGGACCGGCGAGCCGGGGACCGGGACGGCGATCTGCGCGGCGACACCGGTGAGCACGGCGCCACCGGCGACGAGCGCGAGGTCGCGGACGCGGGTGCGGCCGGTGGGCAGGAGGTCGGCCAGGACCACTCCGGTGCGGGCGGGGACTGCGGCGGTGCTCATCGGGACTCCGGCGGGGGTGAGGGGCGTGCGGGACAGGCCGACCGTAGCCCAGGAGTGAACGCCCGATCACCGTCCGCCGACCACAAAGCGCCTCACCGGGGGTTGGTGGGGTTCACACAAAGAACCCCGGGACACCTCGTCCGGCGTGATACGCGTCACTAGGGGTCGCCGGGTGGACCATCCCTTTTGCGCCAACGGGGTGCCAGTGGAGAGACTGTGGAGTCCTTCCAAATACCTGAGAGTACGAGCGCCATGCACGACGCCCCTCCCCCGCCGCTCGGCCCGGCACCCGAACCCCTGTCGCACGGGCTGAAGCAGCGGCACCTGACGATGCTGGGCCTCGGCGGGGTGATCGGCGCCGGGCTGTTCGTGGGCTCGGGCGCGGGGATCGCGGTCGCCGGCCCGGGGATCGTGCTGTCGTACCTGATCGCGGGCGCGCTCGCGATGCTGGTGATGCGGATGCTCGGGGAGATGTCGGCGGCGATGCCCGCGTCGGGCGCCTTCTCGGTGCACGCGGAGCGGGCGCTCGGCCGGTGGGCGGGCTTCTCGGTCGGCTGGCTCTACTGGTTCCTGCTGGTGGTCGTGCTGGCGGTGGAGGCGACCGGCGCGGCGCGGATCGCGAACGGCTGGGTGCCGGGCGTGCCGCAGTGGGCCTGGGTGCTGGTCTTCATGGTCGTGTTCACGGCGGCCAACCTGGCGGCGGTGAAGAACTTCGGCGAGTTCGAGTTCTGGTTCGCCGCGCTGAAGGTGGGCGCGATCGTGCTGTTCCTGGCCCTGGGGGTGGCGGCGATCGCCGGGTGGCTGCCGGACACCGCGCCGGTGGGGCTCGCCAACCTCACCGGGCAGGGCGGCTTCCTGCCGAACGGCTGGGACGGGGTGGTCTCCGGGGTGCTGGCGGTGGTGTTCGCCTTCGGCGGGCTGGAGGTCGTGACGATCGCCGCGGCCGAGTCCGAGGACCCGGCGCGCAATGTGGCGCGGGCGGTGCGCAGCGCGGTGTGGCGGATCCTCTTCTTCTACGTCGGGTCGATGCTGGTGATCGTGACGCTGCTGCCGTGGACGTCGATGGTGCCGGGGCAGAGCCCGTACGTGGCGGTGCTGGACGCGATCGGGGTGCCGGGCGCGGGCCAGATCATGAACGTGGTGGTGTTCGTGGCGCTGCTGTCGGCGCTGAACGCCAACCTGTACGGCTCGTCCCGGATGGTCTTCTCGCTCGCGGAGCGCGGGGAGGCGCCGAAGGGGCTGCTGGCGGTGTCGGGCGGAGGGGTGCCGCGCCGGGCGGTGCTGGCGTCGGTGGCGTTCGGCTTCGTCTCCGTCCTGCTCAATCTGAAGTGGCCCGACTCGGTGTTCCTCTACATGCTGAACGCGGTGGGGGCGGTGCTGCTGTTCGTGTGGGGCCTGATCGCGGTGTCGCAGCTGCGGTTGCGGCGGCGCCTGGAGCGCGAGGCGCCCGAGCGGCTGACGCTGCGGATGTGGGGCTTCCCGTGGCTGACATGGGCGGCGCTGGCGGCGATGGCGGCGGTCCTGGTGCTGATGCTGCTGGACCGGGGGTCGCGGGCGCAGGTGTTGTGGTCGGCGGGGGCGACCGGGGCGGTGCTGCTGGTGGCGTGGGTGCGGGAGCTGCGTACGCGACGGTCGTGATGATTGTGTGCGCGATCCTTCACATTGTGTGAGCACGGTGTCCGTATAGCGGGCGGTTGTTCCCTGTGAGCGGTGGGCCCGCCCACACTGTGGGACCGGCCCGGACCCTTGGGCCACCCCCGCATCCGCACCCCGTCTCAGCTACGGAACAGGGCACCCCCATGTCACGGACCTCCGCGCCCGCCGACGCGACCCCGGTCGAGCCGGCACCGGCCGACGCGCCGCTCTCGCACGGCCTCAAGCAACGGCACCTGTCGATGATCGCGCTCGGCGGGGTCATCGGCGCCGGGCTGTTCGTCGGTTCCGGCAAGGCCATCGCCGCCGCCGGTCCGTCGATCATCCTGGCGTACGCGATATCCGGCGCCCTCGTCATGCTCGTGATGCGCATGCTGGGCGAGATGGCCGCGGCGAACCCGGCGTCCGGCTCGTTCTCGGTGCACGCCGAGCGGGCCATCGGCCCCTGGGCGGGCTTCACCGCCGGGTGGTCCTTCTGGTTCCTGCTGTGCGTGGCGGTCGGCCTGGAGGGCATCGGCGCGGCGCAGATCATGACGGGCTGGTTCCCGGGCACACCGGAGTGGGCCTGGGTGGCCCTGTTCATGGTGCTGTTCTGCGTCACGAACCTGGCCGCGGTGAAGAACTTCGGCGAGTTCGAGTTCTGGTTCGCCGCGCTCAAGGTGGGCGCGATCGTGCTCTTCCTGGGCATCGGCGTCCTGGCCATCGCGGGCGTGCTGCCCGGCACCGACTCCCCCGGCGCCGGCAACCTCACCGGCCACGGCGGCTTCATGCCCAATGGCACCGAGGGCCTGATCGTCGGCCTGCTCGCCTCCGTCTTCGCCTACGGCGGCCTGGAGACGGTCACCATCGCCGCCGCCGAGTCCGAGCACCCGGTCGCGGGCGTCGCCAAGGCCGTGCGGACGGCGATGTGGCGCATCGCGATCTTCTACGTCGGGTCGATGGCCGTGGTCGTCACCCTGCTGCCCTGGACCCACGAGTCGGTCGTGGAGAAGGGCCCCTACGTCGCCACGCTGGACTTCCTGGGCATCCCGGCGGCCGGCCAGATCATGAACGTGGTGGTCCTGGTCGCCCTGCTCTCGGCGATGAACGCCAACATCTACGGTGCCTCGCGCATGGCCTGCTCCCTGGTGGGGCGCGGCCAGGGCCCGAAGTGGCTCGGCCAGGTCACCGGCGGGGTGCCGCGCGTCGCGGTGCTGGCGTCGTCGGTCTTCGGCTTCGTGTGCGTGCTGCTCAACTACTGGCGTCCGGACGACATCTTCGCCTGGCTGCTGAACATGATCGGCGCGATCATCCTGGTGGTCTGGTTCTTCATCGCCGCCTCGCAGCTGCTGCTGCGCCGCCGGCTGGAGCGCGAGGCGCCCGAGAAGCTGGTCGTGAAGATGTGGCTGTACCCGTACCTGACGTGGGTGGCGCTCGCCGGCATGGCTGCGGTCTTCGTCCTGATGGCCCGGGAGCCCGACACCCGTCTCCAGCTCTACTACACCGGCGGCCTGACCCTGTTCCTGGCCGTCGTCGGCTTCGCCCGGCAGAAGCTGGGCGCGGGCCGGACGGACTGACCCGGCCCCGGTCCGGTACGACGGGGGAGCCCCGGCGCGCGAAGCGCCGGGGCTCCCCCGTTTCCCGTTGCCGTTCCCGTACGCGCCCTCCCTGCCGTACGGGGAGGTGAAAACCGCCCGCACAGGACGTGAAGCCGCCCCGGCGGGGCCGGGTGGCCGCCCTAGCTTCGGGGCATGCATCGACGCTCCGTACTCCTCGCCGCGGGCGCGACCGCCGCCGCCGCGACCACCACCGCCGCCGCCTCCCCCGCGTCCGCCCGGGAGCCCGCCCACGCGCGCGTGGCGGGCGGTCCACCGCGCCCCCGGCGCCCGCTGGTGATCGGCCACCGGGGGGCGGCCGGCTGGCGGCCCGAGCACACGGCGGCCTCCTACACGCTGGCCGTGCAGACCGGCGCCGACTGGATCGAGCCGGACCTCGTCGCCACCCGGGACCACCACCTCGTGGTACGGCACGAGAACGAGATCTCCGGCACCACGGACGTCGCCCGGCGCCCCGAGTTCGCCGGGCGGCGCACCACCAGGACGGTCGACGGGCGGGCGGTCACCGGGTGGTTCACCGAGGACTTCACGCTCGCCGAGATCAGGACCCTGCGGGCGGTCGAGCGGCTGCCCCTGATCCGGAACCGCAACACCGTCTTCGACGGGCTCCAGCGGGTGATGACCTTCGAGGAGGTGGTGGCGCTGGCGCGGGACCTGTCCCGGCGTCACGGCCGGACGGTGACCGTCTTCCCGGAGACCAAGCACCCGTCGTACTTCCGCTCGGTGGGGCTGCCGCTGGAGCCCGTGCTGGCCGCGGCGGTGCGCCGGCTCCGGCTCGGCCCGCGCGAGTGCGTGATCCAGTCGTTCGAGCCGTCGAGCCTGCGGCTGCTCGCCGCCGAGGACCTGGGCGTCCCGCTCTGGCAGGCCCTCGGCACCTCCGGCGGCCCGTACGGGCATCCCCAGACGTACCAGGACATGATGACCCCGGCCGGGCTGCGGGCGATCGCCGCGTACGCCCAGTGGATCGGGCCCGACAAGTCGTCCCTGGTGCCGCCCTCCCCGCTGCCGGCGGACGCCCGCGCGGCGGGGCTGCGGGTGGGCGCCTACACCTTCCGCGCCGAGAACCGGTACCTGCCGGCCGCGCTGCGGCGGGGCGCCGATCCGGACGCCTTCGGGGACGCCTTCGCGGAGTACCACCACCACTTCGCGCTCGGTGTGGACGCCGTGGTGACCGACTTCCCGGACCTCGCCGTGCTCGCCCGGGACTCGCGCCCTAGGACGAAGGGCTGATCAATTCCGGCCGGACCTGCTGCTAGCCTGCATCTGCATATCGTTCGCAATAGTTCGCAAGAAGCAGCAGCAGTCGGAGGGCTCGGACATGGCGATCTACACACTTCCTGAACTTCCGTACGACTACGCGGAGCTCGAGCCGGTCATCAACCCGCAGATCATCGAGCTGCACCACGACAAGCACCACGCCGCCTACGTCAAGGGCGCGAACGACACCCTCGAACAGCTCGAGGAGGCCAGGGACAAGGACCAGTGGGGGTCCATCAACGGCCTGGAGAAGAACCTCGCGTTCCACCTCTCCGGCCACATCCTCCACTCCATCTACTGGCACAACATGACGGGCAAGAAGAACGGCGGCGGCGGCGAGCCGCTGGCGGCGGACGGCGTGGGCGAGCTGGCCGAGGCGATCTCCGCGTCGTTCGGCTCCTTCGCCAAGTTCAAGACCCAGCTGTCGAAGGCCGCCGCGACCACCCAGGGCTCGGGCTGGGGCGTCCTGGCGTACGAGCCGGTCAGCGGCCGCCTGATCGTCGAGCAGGTCTACGACCACCAGGGCAACGTCGGCCAGGGCTCCGTGCCGATCCTGGTCTTCGACGCCTGGGAGCACGCCTTCTACCTGCAGTACAAGAACCAGAAGGTGGACTTCATCGAGGCGATGTGGGAGGTCGTCAACTGGCAGGACGTGGCCAAGCGCTACACCCAGGCCAAGGACCGCACCCCGCTGATCGCCCCCTGACGCCCCGGGCAGCGGGCGCCTGAGACGTCCTGCTCGTGATCGTCTTCTCAACCTTCACCGGGCAGGCGGATGAAGGAAGGCCCCCCGCGAGGACATGACTCGCGGGGGGCCTTCTGTGCGCGCGGCGACAGGTGGCTGCGGCGACGGCTCGCTACAGCTACAGCTGCAGCTCGCTGCGGCTATAGGTTGCTGAAGTCGGGGCCCTGGGTGCGGCTCCGCTTGAGCTCGAAGAAGCCGGGCACGGACGCCACCGCCAGCGTGCCGTCCCACAGCCGGGCGGCCTCCTCGCCCCGGGGGGCCGGGGTGACGACCGGGCCGAAGAAGGCGATCTGCTCGCCGTCCGCGCCGGGCACCGCGATGACCGGGGTGCCGACCTCCTGGCCGACCTTGCTGATGCCCTCCTCGTGGGAGGCGCGCAGCTCCGCGTCGTAGGTGTCCTTGTCCGCGTACTCCGCGAGGGAGACGGGCAGCCCGGCGTCCTCCAGCGCCTCGCGGATCGCCGTGGGGGTGTGGCCCTCGCCCTTGGTGTGGAAGCGGGTGCCGAGGGCGGTGTAGAGCCTGCCGACCACCTCGTCGCCGTGCAGCTGCCGGGCGGCGGTCACCACCCGGACCGGGCCCCAGGCGGTGGCGAGCATCTCGCGGTACTCCTCGGGCAGCTCGTCGAGCTTGTCCTCGTTCAGGACGGCGAGGCTCATCACGTGCCAGCGCACGTCCACCGGGCGGACCTTCTCGACCTCCACCATCCAGCGGGACGTCATCCACGCCCAGGGGCACAGCGGGTCGAACCAGAAGTCGGCGGTGGTCCTGCTCTCGGACATCTCACTCCTCATGGTGGGCGCGGCGGGGCGCTCATGATCGGCCGGGTTCGTCCCCGGCACAACGCCGCCGGGCGCGGTGGCATTCCCGGCGGTCACCCGGGCGTCAGTGGCGCGTGGGAGGATCACTGCTGTCACAACGAGCCACGAAGGAGTGCCGCCCGTGCCCGGTGAGAATCTGTCCCGCGACGAGGCCCGCGAACGGGCCGAGCTGCTGTCCGTCGACGGGTACGAGGTCGCGCTCGACCTGCGGTCCGCGGTCGGCGGGAGCGAGTCGGAGCCCCGCACCTTCCGCTCGGTGACCACGATCCGCTTCCGCCGCACCGGGCGCGGGACCGCCACCTTCGCCGACCTGATCGCCCCGTCGGTGACCGCCGTGACGCTCAACGGCCGCGCCCTCGACCCGGCGGTCGTCTTCGACGGCGCCCGGATCGCGCTGGACGGCATCGCCGACGAGAACGTGCTGGTGGTGGACGCGCAGTGCGCGTACAGCCGGACCGGCGAGGGCATGCACCGGTTCGTCGACCCGGAGGACGGCGAGGTCTACCTCTACACCCAGTACGAGCCGGCCGACGCCCGGCGGGTGTTCGCCAACTTCGAGCAGCCCGACCTGAAGGCGCCCTACCGCTTCGAGGTGACGGCGCCCGAGGGCTGGTCGGTGTGGAGCAACGGCGCGGAGGAGTCCCGGGACGGCGAGGTGCGGCGGTTCGCCGAGACGGCGCCGATCTCCACGTACATCACCTGTGTGGTGGCCGGGCCGTACCACCGGGTGACGGACACCTACCGGCGCGGGGAGCTGGAGATCCCGCTGGGTGCGATGTGCCGCAAGAGCCTGGCCAGGCACTTCGACGCGGACGACATCTTCCTGATCACCAAGCAGGGGTTCGACTTCTTCCACGAGCACTTCGACTATCCGTACCCCTTCGGGAAGTACGACCAGGCGTTCGTGCCCGAGTACAACCTCGGCGCGATGGAGAACCCGGGCATGGTGACCTTCCGGGAGGAGTACGTCTACCGGGGCAAGGTGACGCGGGCGGCCTACGAGCGCCGGGCGAATGTCATCCTCCACGAGATGGCCCACATGTGGTTCGGCGACCTGGTCACCATGCGGTGGTGGGACGACCTGTGGCTGAAGGAGTCCTTCGCGGACTTCATGGGCTCCTTCTCGCTGGCCGAGGCGACCCGCTTCACCAACAGCTGGGTGACCTTCGCCAACAGCCGCAAGGCGTGGGCCTACCGGGCCGACCAGCTGCCCTCGACGCATCCGGTCACGGCCGACATCCGGGACCTGGAGGACGCCAAGCTGAACTTCGACGGCATCACCTACGCCAAGGGCGCGGCGGTGCTCAAGCAGCTCGTGGCGTACGCGGGCCGGGAGGCGTTCCTGGAGGGCTCCCGGCGGTACTTCACGCGCCACGCCTACGGCAACACCCGCCTGGACGACCTGCTGTCGGTGCTGGAGGAGACGTCCGGGCGGGACATGCGGGCGTGGTCCCGCTCCTGGCTGGAGACGTCCGGGGTGAACGTGCTGACGCCGGAGGTGGCGTACGGCGAGGACGGCCGGATCGCGGAGCTGGCCGTGGTCCAGGAGGGCGGCCGGCCGCGCCCGCACCGGCTGGCGGTGGGCCTGTACCGGCTGTCCCCGGAGGGCGAGCTGGTGCGGTACGCACGCGTGGAGGCGGACGTCACCGGCGCGCGGACCGTGCTGGCGGACCTGGCGGGTGCGGAGCGCCCGGCGCTGGTGCTGGTCAACGACGACGACCTCACGTACGCCAAGGTCCGCTTCGACCCGGACTCGCTGGCCACGCTGCGGGCGCACCTGGGCGGCCTGTCGGACCCGCTGGCGCGGGCGCTGTGCTGGTCGGCCCTGTGGAACCTGACGCGGGACGCGCTGCTGCCGGCGCGGGACTTCGTGGCGCTGGTGCTGGCGTTCGCGGGCCGCGAGTCGGACATCGGGGTGCTCCAGATGCTGCACGCCTGGGCGCGGTCGGCGCTGGTGCACTACGCGGCGCCCGAGTGGCGCGAGGAGGGCGGCCGGCTGCTGGCGGAGGGCGCGCTGCGGGAGCTGCGGTCGGCGGAGCCGGGCAGTGAGCACCAGCTGACCTGGGCGCGGTTCTTCGCGTCGGCGGCCTCGCGGGAGACGGACTTCCAGCTGCTGGAGGGGCTGCTGACCGGCTCGGCGAAGATCGACGGGCTGGACGTGGACCAGGAGCTGCGCTGGTCGTTCCTGTCGCCGCTGGCCGCGCACGGCCGGGCGGACGAGGCGGCGATCGCGGCCGAGCTGGCGCGCGACGACACGGCGTCGGGCAAGCGGCACCAGGTGCGTGCGCTGGCGTCCCGCCCGTCGGCGGCGGTGAAGGCGCAGGCGTGGGCGCAGGTGGTCGAGTCGGACGCCCTGTCCAACGCGCTGGTGGAGGCGACGATCGCGGGCTTCGCGCAGCCGTCGCAGCGGGAGCTGACCGCTCCGTACGCGCCGAAGTACTTCGAGGCGATCGAGCGGGTGTGGGCCGAGCGGTCCATCCAGATCGGCATGGACGTGGTGCGCGGGCTGTTCCCGTCGCTGCGGGACGAGCCGTCGACGCTGGAGGCCACCGACGCGTGGCTCGCCGCGCACGAGTCGGCGGCCCCGGCGCTGCGGCGCCTGGTGCTGGAGGCGCGCGACGACCTGGCCCGGGCGCTGCGGGCACAGGCGTGCGACGCGGCGGCCGGCGCGGCGCGGTAGGAGGCCGGCGCTCCGGGGCGGGCGGCTCCGGAGCAGGTGGGAGGCGGGGGCGGGGCCCCCTGATCGGCAGTCGAACGCCCGTACTTTAGGACGGGGTTGTCCCGGATTGTCGACGGGCGTGTAACAGCGGTTAGCGGCCCGGTCACCGGCGGGAAACCCCCGGGCATGACGAACACCCCGCTCTCCCCCCGCCCCCTGTCCGACCTGTCCGACCTGACCCGCCTCTCCGGCCCGGCCGGTGAGCGCCGACGGGTGCTGTCCGCCGCGCAGTTGCGCGCGCACGGTGTGTCCGCCGCCGCGGCCGCCGCACAGTGCCGGGCCGGCGGGCCCTGGCAGCAGTACCTGCCGGGGGTGTACCTGCTGCACCCCGGCCCGCCGACCGGCGAGGAGCGGCTGCACGCCGCGCTGCTCTACACGGACCGGCACCCGCAGCCGTCCGAGGCAATGGTCACCGGGGCGGCCGCGCTCACGCTGCACGGCTTCACCTCGACCCCGCCGCTGCTGTCGCTGGACCGGGTCGACGTGCTGGTCCCGCGCACCCGGCGGCTGCGGTCGGCCGGGTGCGTCCGGATCGTGCGGGCGCAGGAGATGCCCCGGCCGCTGGAGGTCACCGGGGTGCCGGTCGCCCCGGTGGCGCGGGCGCTGGCGGACGCGGTGGCGCGGATCGCGGACGCGGCGACCGTGCGGGGGCTGCTGACCGAGGCGGTGCGCGGCGGCCACTGCGAACCGGGGGCCGTGGTGCGGGAGCTGAACCGGGCGCGGCTGCTGGTCCGGCCGCACGTGGTGGACGCGGTGGACTCGCTGCTCGCCGAGGGGCGGGCGCTGGCCGAGGACCGGCTGTACGAGATGGTGCGGGCGCACGCGCTGCCCGAGCCGCTGTGGAACGTGGACCTCCGGTTGCCGGGCGGCCCGCACCTCGGCGGCGTGGACGCCTACTGGCCGGACCACGCGGTGGCGGTGGAGCTGGACACCCGCTCGCCGCGCCACGACGACGGCACGTCGTGGACGGAGTACACGCGCAAGCGCGAGCACCTGGAGCGGCTGGGCATCACCGTCGTCCACCTCACGCCGCGCAAGCTGCGGGACGGTCTGGAGCAGCAGGCGATCGTGGTGCGTACGGCGCTGATGGCGGCCGGGGACCGGGAGCCGGCCGCCTATGTGGTGGTCCTGCCGAGGTAGGGGCGTGCGCGCGACGGCGTACGGAACCAGAGCCGGCACCGGCACCACGCTCCGCAGCGGTGCAACTCTCAACCATCCCGGGGGTTTTGCGCCGGGTTCGTCCCCCCGGCGCCGGCCCGGTGGTGGCGGGTTTACGCCACCACCGACATCCGGCCTTCAGCAACCCTCCACAAAACCCTGTCACTTGCGAAAGGGTGAGCGGTCATCCGGATCCGAATTCCGGACTCTCTCTTTCACCAACAGGGATGCTGATGACCACCCTCGAATCCCGGGGCTCCATATCGGGGAGCTCCACCCCCGGGCACAGACGGACGGCGCGCGTCGTCGCCGCCGCCGGCCTGGTGGCCGCCCTCGTGGCGGCCGGCACCGCCCCCGCCCTCGCCGCCGACGGCCCGGCGGACCCCGCCCCGCCCAAGCCCGCGCCCGCCTCCGCCACCGCCGAGAAGCTGGGCGCGGCCGACACCGAGCGGCTGGCCGAGGCGGAGGCCACCGGCCGGAAGACCGTCACCGTCATGGTGGCCACCGCGCCGGGGCAGACCGAGCAGGTCGCCGCCCAGCTCGACGGCGTCACCGGCGCCACGGTCGGCACGACGTACGACCAGCTCGGTTACGTCCGCGCCACGCTCCCGACCGCGCAGGCCGAGTCGGCGCTGACGGCGGCCGCGAAGCTGCCTTCCGTCAAGGGCATCGACCTCCAGTACGAGATCGAGCTGGACGACCCGTCGCCCGACGCGGGCCAGTCCGCCGCGCGGGGCGCCCGCACCGGCGGCAAGGGCGCCGACCGGGGCCCGGGGGCCGGGACCCCGGCGAAGAATCCGTACAACCCGTCCCACGAGACGGGCGCGGTCGACTTCGTGAAGAAGTACCCCAAGGCCGACGGCCGGGGCGTGACCATCGGCATCCTGGACTCGGGTGTCGACCTGGACCACCCGGCGCTGCGGACGACCACCACCGGCGAGCGGAAGATCACCGACTGGGTGACCGCCACCGACCCGGTCGCCGACGGGGACGGCACGTGGCGCAGGATGAACGTCGCCGTGGAGGGGCCGACGTTCACCGCGGACGGCCGCACCTACCGGGCGCCGGCCGGGAAGCACGCCTTCAGCCAGTTCGCCGAGGCCGTCACCAAGGGCGGCGACATGGCGGGCGACCTCAACCGGGACGGCGACACCACCGACGTCTGGGGCGTGCTCTACGACGCCGCCGCCGGGACCGTCCGGGTCGACCTGAACGACAACGCCGACTTCACCGACGACGCCGCGATGAAGCCGTACAAGGACGGCTTCCAGGTCGGCCACTTCGGTACGGACGACCCGGCCACCCCGGTGGCCGAGCGCATCCCGTTCGTCGTGGAGATCCGCAAGGACGTGGTGTTCAACGCGAACGGCGACAAGGCGGACTACGTCAACATCGGCGTCGTCAACTCCGACCACGGCTCGCACGTCGCCGGCATCACCGCCGCCCACGGGCTGTTCGGCGGGAAGATGGACGGTGCCGCCCCCGGCGCGAAGCTCGTCTCCTCGCGCGCGTGCACCTGGTCCGGCGGCTGCACCAACACCGCCCTGACCGAGGGCATGGCCGACCTCGTCATCAACCGCGGCGTGGACATCGTCAACATGTCCATCGGCGGTCTGCCGGCGCTCAACTCCGGTGACAACGCCCGTGCGGAGCTGTACGGACGGCTGATCGACACCTACGGGGTGCAGCTGGTCATCTCGGCCGGCAACGAGGGCCCGGGCGTCAACACCATCGGCGACCCCGGCCTGGCCGACAAGGTCCTGTCGGTCGGCGCGGCCATCTCCCGGGACACCTGGAAGGCCAACTACAACTCGGTCGTCGCCAAGAAGTACGCGATGTTCCCCTTCTCCTCGCGCGGCCCGCGCGAGGACGGCGGCTTCACCCCGTCGATCTCCGCGCCCGGCTCGGCGGTCAACACCATCCCGCTGTGGATGGCCGGCGCCGGCGTCCCGGAGACCGACTACCAGCTGCCCGCCGGGTACGGAATGCTCAACGGCACCTCGATGTCCTCGCCGCAGGCGGCGGGCGCGAGCGCGCTGCTGATCTCCGCCGCGAAGCAGAAGCGCATCGAGCTGTCCCCGCTGGGCCTGCGCACCGCGCTGACCAGCACCGCCCACCGCATCCACGGGGTCGCCGCGCACGAGCAGGGCGCGGGCCTGATCGACGTCGTGGACGCCTGGGAGGCCGTCAAGGACGGCGCGACCGCCCACCAGTACACGGTCGCCGCGCCCGTCGACACCGCGCTGGAGCAGCACCTGACCAAGCCCGGCACCGGTATCTACGACCGTGAGGGCGGGCTGAAGGCGCACCAGAAGAAGGTGTACGACGTCACCATCACGCGCACGACGGGCCCGGACCGGCCGGTCGAGCACGAGCTGGACCTCAAGTACAACGACGGCACCTTCCGCATCCTCGGCGACGACGAGGTGGACCTGCCGCTGAACAAGCCGGTCACCGTCAAGGTGCAGGCGAAGGCCGGTTCCGCGGGCGTGCACAGCGCCATCCTGGAGGCGGACGACGAGGACACCGAGGGCGTCGACAAGCAGATCATGGCCACCGTGGTCGTCTCCCACGAGCTGGCCAAGGCTCCGCACACCTTCTCGGCACGGGGCAGCGTGCAGCGCAACAGCCATGTGTCGTACTTCGTGACCGTGCCGCAGGGCGCCAAGGCGCTGGAGGTGGCGATCGGCGGGCTGAAGGAGAAGAGCCAGACCCGGTTCATCTCCATCCACCCGTACGGCCTGGCCGTCGAGGACACCGCGTCCAACCTGTGCTACCCGCACTACAACCCGGCCAACACCTGCCGCCCGGACGCGCGCTCGTATGCCGACCCGGCGCCGGGCGTCTGGGAGATCGAGGTCGAGGCCCGGCGCACGTCGCCGGACCTGAACAACCCGTACACCCTGGACGTGGCGCTGCTGGGCGCGTCCTTCGACCCGGCCGTACGGGCCCTCCCGGAGGCGAAGGCCGGCACCCCGGCCGCGGTCGACTGGAAGGTCACCAACGGCTTCGCGGCGATCGACGGGCGGCTGAAGGGCGGCTCGCTCGGTTCGGCGAAGGTCGCCACGCCGACGATCAAGAACCATGAGCAGCAGACCGGTACGGTGACGGTCGGCGAGGGCGTCGAGCGGCTGGACGTGGCGATCGGCAACACCTCCGACAAGGGCGCCGACCTCGACCTCTCCGTCCTGAAGGACGGCAAGGTCGTGGGCCAGTCGGCGGACGGCGACTCGGAGGAGTCGGTCTCCCTGGTCAAGCCGGCCGCCGGTACGTACACGATCGTCGTCGACGGGTACGCGGTGCCGTCCGGGTCGACCACGTTCGACTACAAGGACGTGTACTTCTCGTCCTCGCTCGGCACGATCAAGGTCGACGAGTCGAAGCCGGTGAAGCTGGCGCGCGGCGCGTCCGCGCAGGTCACGGCGGAGGTGCTGGTCAACGGCGCCGCCCCGGAGGGCCGGCGGTTCTTCGGCGAGGTGTCGCTGCTGACGGCGCGCGGCACGGCCGCGGGCTCGGGCAGCGTGGTGATCGAGAAGGTCACTCCGTAACGCCGTACGCACAGTGAGTGAGGGCGGGCGTCCGGACCGGGCGCCCGCCCTTCGCGTCGGCTCGCGTGCTGCTTCTCACGTCGCGGACAATGAATTGGACAAGCCGGACCTGGTGATACGCATCATGGGGGCGGCAGCCAGGCCGCCAGGCCCGCAAGCACGTACGGAGGAACCCCTGTGAAGGTCGGAATCGTCGGAGCCACCGGTCAGGTCGGCACGGTCATGCGCAAGATCCTTGCCGAGCGGAACTTCCCGGTCACCGAGCTGCGACTCTTCGCCTCCGCGCGTTCGGCGGGCACCGAGCTGGACGGGGTGACGGTCGAGGACGCCTCCACCGCCGACTACACCGGCCTGGACATCGTGCTCTTCTCCGCCGGTGGCGCCACCTCCCGGGCGCTGGCCGAGAAGGTCGCCTCGCAGGGTGCCGTGGTGATCGACAACTCCTCCGCCTGGCGCCGGGACCCCGAGGTGCCGCTGGTGGTCTCCGAGGTCAACCCGCACGCGATCAAGGACCGCCCCAAGGGGATCATCGCCAACCCGAACTGCACCACCATGGCCGCCATGCCGGTGCTGAAGCCGCTGCACCAGGAGGCGGGTCTCACCGCCCTGGTCGCCACCACCTACCAGGCCGTCTCCGGCTCGGGCCTGGCCGGCGTCGCCGAGCTGGACGGCCAGGTCAAGGCCGTCGCCGACCGGGCGGCCGGGCTGACCCACGACGGCGAGGCCGTGGCGTACCCGGAGCCGGGCGTCTACAAGCGCCCCATCGCCTTCAACGTGCTGCCGCTGGCCGGCGCGATCGTCGACGACGGCTCCTTCGAGACGGACGAGGAGCAGAAGCTCCGCCACGAGTCCCGCAAGATCCTGGAGATCCCGGGGCTGAAGGTCTCCGGCACCTGTGTGCGCGTCCCGGTCTTCTCCGGCCACTCCCTCCAGGTCAACGCCCGCTTCGAGCGCCCGATCGGCGTGGAGCGCGCCTACGAGCTGCTGAAGGACGCCGAGGGCGTGGAGCTGTCGGAGATCCCCACCCCGCTCCAGGCGGCCGGCAAGGACGCCTCGTACGTGGGCCGCATCCGGGTGGACGAGACCGTCGAGAACGGCCTGGCGCTGTTCCTGTCCAACGACAACCTCCGCAAGGGCGCGGCGCTGAACGCGGTGCAGATCGCGGAGCTGGTCGCCGAGGAGCTCAAGGGCGCCTGACCGGGCACCCCGACGCACGAAGAGGCCGCCCCGCCGTGATCGGTGGGGCGGCCTCCGTGCGTCCGTGGAAGGATGACCGGAAACGTCGCACAACGAGGAGATGACCGGGTGCCTGGCACGAACCTGACCCGTGAGGAGGCCCGGCGGCGGGCCGAGCTGCTGACCGTGGACTCCTACGAGATCGACCTCGATCTCCGTGGCGCGCAGGAGGAGGCGACCTACCGGTCGGTGACCACCGTGCGCTTCGACTCCGCCGAGGACGGGGCGGAGACCTTCATCGACCTGGTGGCCCCGGCCGTGCACAAGGTGACCCTGAACGGGCACGCGCTGGACGTCGCCGCCGTCTTCCGGGACTCGCGGATCAAGCTGAAGCACCTGAAGCAGGGCCGCAACGAGCTGACGGTCGTGGCGGACTGCGCGTACACCAACACCGGTGAGGGCCTGCACAAGTTCGTCGACCCGGTCGACGACCAGGCGTACCTCTACACCCAGTTCGAGGTGCCGGACGCCCGGCGGGTGTTCGCCAGCTTCGAGCAGCCCGACCTGAAGGCCACGTTCCAGTTCACCGTGAAGGCACCGGCGGGCTGGACCGTCATCTCGAACAGCCCGACGCCGGAGCCCACGGACGACGTCTGGGTCTTCGAGCCGACCCCGCGGATCTCCACCTACATCACCGCCCTGATCGTCGGCCCGTACCACGCGGTGCACAGCACGTACGAGAAGGACGGGCAGACGGTGCCGCTGGGCATCTACTGCCGTCCCTCGCTGGCCGAGTACCTGGACGCGGACGCGATCTTCGAGGTGACCCGGCAGGGCTTCGACTGGTTCCAGGAGAAGTTCGACTACGCGTACCCCTTCGCCAAGTACGACCAGCTCTTCGTGCCGGAGTTCAACGCGGGCGCGATGGAGAACGCGGGCGCGGTGACCATCCGCGACCAGTACGTCTTCCGGTCCAAGGTGACGGACGCGGCGTACGAGGTGCGGGCGGAGACCATCCTGCACGAGCTGGCCCACATGTGGTTCGGCGACCTGGTCACCATGGAGTGGTGGAACGACCTGTGGCTGAACGAGTCGTTCGCCACCTACACCTCCATCGCCTGCCAGGCGGCGGCCCCCGGCTCGCGCTGGCCGCACTCGTGGACGACGTTCGCGAACTCGATGAAGACCTGGGCGTACCGGCAGGACCAGCTGCCGTCCACGCACCCGATCATGGCCGAGATCAACGACCTGGACGACGTCCTGGTCAACTTCGACGGCATCACCTACGCCAAGGGCGCCTCGGTGCTCAAGCAGCTGGTGGCGTACGTCGGCGAGGACGCCTTCTTCCGCGGCGTACAGGCGTACTTCAAGCGCCACGCGTTCGGCAACACCCGCCTGTCGGACCTGCTGGGCGCGCTGGAGGAGACCTCCGGGCGCGACCTGCGGACCTGGTCCACGGCCTGGCTGGAAACCGCCGGCATCAACATCCTCCGCCCGGAGATCGAGGTGGACGCCGACGGGGTGATCACCTCGTTCGCGGTGCTCCAGGAGGCCCCCGCGCTCCCCGCCGGCGCCAAGGGCGAGCCGGTGCTGCGCCCGCACCGCATCGCGATCGGCCTGTACGACCTGGACGGCGGCAAGCTGGTCCGCACCGAGCGGGTGGAGCTGGACGTCACGGCCACCGGGCGGACCGAGGTGGCGCGCCTCGCCGGCCTGCGGCGGCCCGCCGTGGTGCTGCTCAACGACGACGACCTGTCGTACGCCAAGGTCCGCCTGGACGAGGTGTCGCTGGAGAACGTCACCCGGCACCTCGGGGACTTCACCGAGTCCCTGCCGCGCGCGCTGTGCTGGGCGTCCGCCTGGGACATGACGCGGGACGGCGAGCTGGCCACGCACGCGTACCTGGAGCTGGTGCTGTCCGGCATCACCAAGGAGTCGGACATCGGTGTGGTGCAGTCGCTGCACCGCCAGGTGAAGCTGGCGCTGGACCTGTACGCGGCGCCGGCCCGGCGCGAGGCGGCCCTGGCGCGCTGGACCGAGGCGACGCTGGCGCACCTGCGCACCGCGGAGCCGGGCAGCGACCACCAGCTCGCCTGGGCGCGGGCGTTCGCCGCCACGGCCCGTACGCCCCAGCAGCTGGACCTGCTGACGGGTCTGCTGGAGGGCACCGAGACCATCGAGGGCCTGACCGTGGACACCGAGCTGCGCTGGGCGTTCGTGGAGCGGCTGGCGGCGACGGGCGTGTACGACGAGGCGGAGATCGCCGCGGAGTACGAGCGCGACCGCACGGCGGCCGGTGAGCGGCACGCGGCGACGGCGCGGGCGGCCCGGCCGACCGAGGAGGCCAAGGCCGAGGCGTGGGCGTCGGTGGTGGAGTCCGACAAGCTCCCGAACGCGGTCCAGGAGGCGGTGATCGGCGGCTTCGTCCAGACCGACCAGCGCGAGCTGCTGGCCCCGTACACCGAGCGGTTCTTCGAGGCCGTCAAGGACGTGTGGGAGTCCCGCTCGCACGAGATGGCGCAGCAGATCGCGGTGGGGCTGTACCCGGCGCTCCAGGTGTCCCGGGAGACGCTGGACGCCACCGACGCGTGGCTGGAGCGCGCGGAGCCCGGCGCGGCGCTGCGGCGGCTGGTGTCGGAGTCGCGGTCGGGCGTGGAGCGCGCGCTGAGGGCCCAGGCGGCCGACGCGTAACGCCGCCGCGCGGGCGAGGTGACGCCCCGGAGTCCGGAGGGCCGGACTCCGGGGCGTCGTCGTGCGCGGAGGGGCGGTGCCGGAGCGTGCGGAGGGGCGGTGCGGGCACGTGCGGAGGGGCGGTGCGGGCATGTGCGGACGGCAAGCGGTAGGCGATCGTCCACATGCTGACCCAGTGTCAACTGCCGTACGCACGAAGCGATAAGCTTCCGGGCCGTTGTGTCCTTTGATCTTTCGCTTTCGATCGTTTAAGGGTTCTGATGGTTCGAGAGGGATCGGCCCCCGGCAGTCCAGGGCCCGCCTCACCCGTCATATGGGCGTTGCCCGCCGTCCTGGTCGCAGCGGGTACCGCCGTGGCGGTGGCCCTGGTCTCCGCACCGGCGCGCACCCCGGTCGCCTGGCTCGGCGCCGCCGCCTTCGTGGCGGTCGCGCTCTCCTGCGGCGCGGCGGCCCGGCGCGGCCGGGAGCTGGCCCGGCTGCGGGCCGAGACCGCCGAGCGGGGCACCGCGCTGGCACGCCAGGAGGCGGAGACGGTACGGCTCGCCGAGACCCTGCTGCCGGACGTGGTGCGGCGGCTGCGCCAGGGCGAGTTCCCCGAGGACGTCCTCGCCTCGCTGGAGGCGGACGGGGCGTACGGGCCGGGGCTGACGCCCGAGTTCCGCGCCGCCCACCAGGCGGTGCTGCGCTCGGTGCTGGACGCCGTGGTCGCCGAGGAGGACCTGCGCGAGTCGGCGCAGCGCGCCTTCGTCAACATCGCCCGGCGCGTCCAGGCCATCGTGCACCAGCAGGCGCAGGAGCTGCGGGAGATGGAGGACCGGCACGGCCGCAGCCCCGGCGTCTTCGGCGACCTGCTGCGGCTGGACCACGGCACCGCGCTGATCGGCCGGCTCGCCGACTCCATCGCGGTGCTCGGCGGGGCGCGGCCGGGCCGCCAGTGGAACAAGGCCGTCCCGCTCTACAGCGTGCTGCGCGGGGCCATGTCCCGCATCATCGACTACCAGCGCGTGGAGCTGCACTCGGTGTCCGAGGTGGCCGTCGTCGGCCCCGCCGTCGAGCCCCTGATCCACGCGCTCGCCGAGCTGCTGGACAACGCCACCCGGTACTCGCCGCCGCGCACCAAGGTCCACCTGACGGCGGTGGACGTGAACGCGGGCATCGCCATCGAGATCGAGGACGGCGGCGTCAGCATGAGCGAGGAGGCCCGGAGCCGGGCCGAGCGCATGCTCCGCCAGGCCCAGCAGGGCCTCGACCTCAACGACCTGGGCGAGACGCCGCGCCTGGGCCTGGCCGTGGTGGGCCGGCTCTCGCAGGCGTACGACTTCCAGGTCTCGCTGCGCTCCTCGGCGTACGGCGGCGTCCGCGCGGTGCTCGTCGTCCCGCAGCAGCTGATCACCACCACCGCGGCGGCCACCGGCCTGGCCCACGGCATCGGCACCTCCTCGGGCCCCCGCGGCGCGGCCCTGGCGTCCTCGCCCGAGGCGCCGGCCGAGGCGCGCCCCGAGGCCCCGGCGGCCCCGGCCGCCACGGGCCCCGCCGCCCACACCGCCGGGCCCGCTGGTCCCACCGGCCCCGTTGGTTCCACCGGACCCACCGGACCCACCGCGCCCGAGGCGCCCGCCGTGGCGGAGCGGACGCCCAGCGGGCTGCCGCAGCGGCGCCGCAAGACGCGGGCGACGGCCCCGGCCGGGCCCGCCGCGACCGGCGACGCCACCGGGAGCCCCGTCAGCACCACCACCGCCCGGACCCCCGCCACCGAACCGGAAGCCACGCCCCACGTGCAGCCCGGCATGTGGCTGGCCGCCTTCCAGAGCGGCCTGTCCGGCGACCGCCACACCGGCGAAGACCAGAACAGCGACGCCTCGCCGGCCCCGGCGAGCAAGGGGGAACAGGCATGAGTCAGCAGCGGCCCGACATGGACTGGATGCTCAAGGACCTGGCCGAGAGCGTTCCGCAGACCCGCCATGTCATCGTGCTCTCCGCCGACGGCCTGCGCATGGCGCAGTACGGCGCCGAGACCGACACCGCGGACCGGCTGGCCGCCGCCTGCGCCGGCCTGCAGAGCCTCGCGGGCGCGGTCGCCGCCGAACTCCCGCGCAGCGAGGGGCGGATGCGGCTGGTCGTCATCGAGATGGACGGCGGCTTCTTCTACCTGATGGCGGCCGGCGCGGGGGCGTACCTCGCGGTCCTGGCCGACGAGGGCGTCGACGCCGGGCTGATGGGCCAGCGGATGCGCGACCTGGTGGCACGGATCGGAGAGCACCTGAGCAGCCCGCCCCGCCGCGACGGGCAGTTCGCGTGAGCGACCCCGACCACCCGCGCGGTGACGGACACGACTGGGAGAGCGGCAGCCCGGAGCGGCTGTACGTCATCACCGGTGGCCGCAGCGGGTCCTTAGAGTCCACCCCCCTCGACCTGGTCACGCTGATCGTGGCCAGGTCGGCCCCCCGGCCCGGTATGCAGCCGGAGCACGCGGCGATCGTCGGGATGTGCCAGGCCCCGCTGTCGGTGGCCGAGATCTCCGCGTACCTCTCCCTGCCGGTGAGCGTGGTGACCGTCCTGGTGGGCGACCTGCTCGCCGGCGGCGACGTCCTGGCACGCGCGCCCGTCGCCCGGGCCCAACTCCCCGACCCGGCATTGATTGAGGCAGTGATCGATGGACTTCAGAAGCTCTGAGCCGCCCGCCGGGCCGCCGCACGCGGACGCCCTGCCGGCCACGACCACCGCCGCGGTCAAGGTGGTGGTCGTGGGCGGCTTCGGGGTGGGCAAGACGACCCTGGTCGGCGCGGTCAGCGAGATCCGGCCGCTGACCACCGAGGAGACGATGACCCAGGCCGGGGTCGGCGTCGACGACACGGCGGGCGTGGAGCGCAAGACCTCCACCACGGTGGCCATGGACTTCGGCCGGATCAGCATCAACGAGGAGCTGGTGCTGTACCTCTTCGGCACGCCCGGCCAGGAACGCTTCTGGTTCCTCTGGCGCGGCCTGTTCGAGGGCGCGCTGGGCGCGGTCGTCCTGGTCGACACCCGCCGGCTGGAGGTCAGCTTCGACGTGATCGGCCGCCTGGAGGAGCGCGGCGTCCCCTTCGTGGTCGCCGTCAACACCTTCCCCGGCGCCCCCGAGCACCCGCTGGAGGAACTGCGCGGCGCGCTCGACCTGCCGGAGTCCGTGCCGATCGTGCTGTGCGACGCCCGCCGCCGCGACTCCAGCCGCGACGTCCTGATGACGCTGATGCGCTACCTGCACTCCCTCGCCGTGACCCCGGAGGCTTCCTGACGGGGCATCAAGCACGATGCGGCACAGGGGCGCCCTCCCCCGGGGGGCGCCCCTGTGCCTGTGCGGTCGTGCGGTGGTGCGGTGGTGCGGTGAAGACCGCCCGGCGGGCGGGCGACGGTGCGCGGCCGCCCGCCGGGCGGAGCCGGTCAGCCGGTGAGCGTGCTCCAGCGGGCGCGCAGGGCGGCCGTGCCCCGGTCGGTGAGCGAGCCGTGCAGGCGCATCCGGGCGATGCCGCCGTCGGGGAAGGCGTCCAGCCGGACATGGGTGACGACCGCCGGGGCGGGCAGCGCGAACCGGTGCAGGGTGTCGGGCTGGAGCCGGGTGCGGGGCACGATCTCGAACCACTCGCCGCTCTCGCCGTCCCGCCCCTGGAGGGCGATCCAGCCGGCGGAGTTGCCCTTGAGGTACGCGGTGTCGATCTCGACGGCCCGGACGGCGCCCTGGGCGGCGAGGCGGAAGCGCACCCAGTCGTTGGTGCCGCGCACCCGGCGGCGGCGGTTCTCCCAGCCGTCGTCCATCTTGCGCGAGGTGCCGGGCAGGATGATCTGCGTGGGCGAGGAGTAGAACTTGTCCGACGCGTCCTCGTACGAGCCGCCGTTGAGTACGGAGACGAGGTCGACGGTGCCGAGCAGCTCCAGCCACTCGGGGTCGGGCACGACCTCGCCGTGGACCCGGAGCCGGGCGATGCCGCCGTCGGGGTGCTGGCACAGGCGCAGGTGGGTGTAGCGGCGCTCGGCGGTGATCTCGAAGCCGTTGGCGGCGTGGCCGCGCACGGGGGTGGGCGGGACCAGCTCGTCCCACGTCACGTCGTCGGCGAGCAGCTCCTCGGGGCTGGGCGAGCCGGGGACGGCGGCGGCCTGGACGGAGACGCGCTGCGGGTAGTTGCCCCGGAAGTGGGCGGTGTCGACGACGATGCCGCGGATGACGCCGGGCGCGCCGAGGCGGACGATCGCCCAGTCGTGCTCCTCGGGCGCCGGGAAGGGGTCCCGGGCGTCGGCGCCGCGCCGGCGGCGGGTCTCCCAGCCGTCCATGATCTTGCCCTTGTGGCCGAAGTGCTCGGGGTCGAACACGGCCCGCTCGCGGACCAGGAGGTTCTCGCGCTCGGCGAAGAACTCGTCGTTGGCCGCCACGACTCCGGCGCCGAGGCGGCGGTCGGCCAGGTCGACCAGCTCGGTGAAGGGGAAGTCGCCGGAGCGGTAGTCGGCGTAGGGGTCGCCGCCGCCGTAGGGCGCGGCGTCGTTGGCGTGGGGGTCCTGTCCGGGGGCGTCGTGGCCGGCGTCGAAGGTCATACCCCCGACTGTCCCGCCCCGGGACCGGTGAGGTCCATCGGAAGTTTCTTCACTGGTTGTTAAGCAGGGCTGAACAGTTCGCGGCGGTACCCTGGAGGCATGGGCCAGCCGCAGGGCGCCGGCCCGGGCGGGCGCCGGGAACGGGCCGACGCCGCGGACAACCGGCGCCGGATCCTGGAGGCCGCCGCGCGGATAGTCGCCGACCGGGGCGCGGGGGCGCTGACGATGAACGCGGTCGCCCACGAGACGGGCATCGGGGTCGGCACGGTCTACCGCCGCTTCGGGGACGTGGCCCAGCTGCTGTTCGCGCTGCTGGACGAGCGGGAGAAGCGGTTCCAGGACGCGTTCATGACCGGCCCGCCGCCGCTGGGCCCCGACGCCCCGCCGCTCGACCGGCTGCGGGCGTTCCTGCACGCGCTGGCCGACCGCGTGGCGGACCAGCTCGACATGCTGCTCGCCGCCGAGGCCGCCGCCCCGGCCGCCCGCTACCGGAGCGGGGCGTACGCGACGCTGCACGCGCATGTGACGGTCCTGGTGACCCGCGTACGGCCCGAGGCGGACGCGTCGCTGCTGGCCCATCTGCTGCTCGCGCCGTTCACGCCGAGCCTGGTGCACCATCTGACGCGGGAGGGCGGCCGGAGCACGGACGACCTCAAGGCGGCCACCGACGCGCTGCTGCGGGGCCTCGCACCGGGCGGCTCCTGACCGCCCGCGGGGTCAGCGCCGGGCGGCGACCTCCCGCAGCGCCGCCAGCAGCCGGGCCACCGCCGGGGCGGACTCGGCGCCCCGGCGCACCGCGGCCACCACGTGGCGGCGCGGCTGGTCGGCCTCCAGCACCCGCATCACCACGCCCGAGGCGCGCTCGGCCGCCGCCATGCGGGGCACCAGGGCGATGCCCATGCCGGCCTCCACCATCGCCAGGATCGCGGTCCACCCGGCGGCCGAGTGGGCCTGCTCGGGCACGAAGCCGGCGGCCTCGCACGCCGCCCGGGTGATCTCCGACCAGGGGCCGCTGCCCCCGAAGATCCACCGCTCCCCGGACAGGTCGGCGAGCCGCAGCCCGGGCGCCCCGGCCAGCGCGTGCCCGGCCGGCAGGGCCACGTCCAGCGGGTCGGCCAGCAGCGGCACCCGGCTGAACTTGGGGTCCCGGGCGCTCGGCGCGTGGGCGGCCAGCGACAGCGCCAGGTCCACCTGGCCGGCCGACAGCAGCTCGTACGCCTCGGCGGCCTCGGCCTCCCGCACCCGCACCTCCAGGCCCGGGTGCGCCGAGCGCAGCCGCAGCACGGCGGGGACGACCAGGGCGGGCACGGCCGTGGAGAAGGCCCCCACCCGGACCTCGCCGGCCTCCCCCTGGAGGTAGCCGGCCAGTTCGGCGTCGGCGCGCTCCAGCTGGGCGAACACCGCCTCGGCGTGGCGCAGCACCAGGTGGGCCGCGTCGGTGAGCCGCACCCGGCGCCCATGGGCCTCCAGCAGCCGTACCCCCAGCTGCTTGGAGAGGTTGGTCAGTTGCTGCGAGACGGCCGAGGGGGTCATCAGCAGCGCCTCGGCGGTGGCGGTCACGGTCTCCCGGTCGCGCAGGGTGCGGAGGATCTGGAGCTTCTTGATGTCCCACTCGGTCATGTCCGGCAACCTATACGCGGTCGCCCGGGCACGGTCACCTGCCGCGGGCGGTCCCGAGGACGACGCCGCCCAGGATCAGCGCCATGCACAGGACGTGCCAGGGGCCCATCGACTCGCCGAGCAGCAGCCAGGACAGCAGCGCCACGCACACCGGCTGGAGGTAGTAGACGACTCCGGCGCGGGCGGCGCCGATCAGCGCGACGGCCTTGTTCCAGGCGAAGAAGGCGAGGGCGGAGGAGAAGACCCCGACGTACACCAGCGGGCCGACGGTGCCGGCCGTGGGCGGGAAGCCGCCCTGGACGGCGAGGCTGATCCCGTACGCCGGCAGCAGCATCAGCGCGCCCAGCGCGAACGTGGCGAAGAGGAAGGCCGGTCCGCCGAGCCCGGCGGGCCGGCGCCTGAGCAGGGCGCTGTACGAGGCGAAGCAGAGCGCGGCGGCCACGATCCACAGGTCGCCCGCGCCGGGCCCGGACGCCGGGGAGCCGTTGCCGACGAGGAGCACGACGCCCGCGCAGGCGACCAGCATGCCGGTGACGCGGCGCGGCCCGAGGCGGGCGCCGCCGAGCTTCTCGTACACCGCCATCAGGACCGGGGAGGCGGCCATCACCATGCCCATGGTGGAGGCGGAGGTGGTCAGTCCGGCCTGGTTGACCAGGGTGTTGTAGACGGTGACGCCGAGCAGGGCGGCCAGGGTGACGAAGCCGGCGTGGCGGCGGATCGGGCCGCGCTGCCGCCAGGCCGCGCGGGCGGCGTAGGGGGCGACGGCCAGGAGGGCGACGATCCAGCGCCAGAAGGCGGCCTGGACCGGGGGCACGGAGTCGTGCAGGGCGCGGGAGGTGACGAAGCTGCCGGACCAGACGACCGTCGCGAGGGCCGCGAGGAGGAGCCCCGGCCCCACCGCCCGGGCGGCCGGTCCCCTCCTGCTCGTCGGCTCTCCGGTACGGACGCGGTCCAGGACTGCCACGGCTGCCCCCTGCCTTCCTCCCCGTGCGGGGATCGTGGTCGAGGGCTCCACCGTCGCACCGCGCCACCCATAAGGTCCATCGAAACCTTCTGAGCACACATTTCAGCTGTGCTGAACAATGGTGTCGGGGGGTGTACGGGAACGCCGAAAACCCGGGCGGTACGGGGTACCACCCGGGTGGGGCTGCCGCGGGGAGGGTCAGGCCTTCTTGGAGCGGTCCATCACCATGACCAGGCCCGCGATGACCGCGAACAGCACGAGCGGCGCGGCGACGAACAGGCCGAGGGTCTCGGCCACGCTCAGGCCGGAGCCCGGGTCGTCACCGTCGTCGCGGGTGAGCGCGAGCGCGGGGGACGTCATCAGCAGCATCATCAGCGTCGTACCGGCCGTGACGGCGCCGGCGCGCAGGGCGTTCTTCTTGTCCACGGTGCAAACGTAGCGAACGGCTAGGAGCCGCGCGCGTCCGGGGGTGCCGTGGACGGCCGGAGCACGTCCATCAGGGCGTGCAGCCGGGGCGAGGCGGCCAGCTCCTCCAGGGTGACGGGGCGGCCCTCCGCGTCGGCGACGGGCAGCCGCCAGTTCGGGTACTGGTCCCAGGTGCCCGGCAGGTTCTGCGGGCGGCGGTCGCCGACCGCGTCCGGGAGCCAGACGCCGGTCATCCGCGCGGGGGTGAGCCGCAGGAAGCGGTGGACCGCCCGGATCTCGGCCTCCTCGTCGCGCGGCCCCTCCTCCAGTACGCCCAGCTCCCGCAGGTACGCGAGCCATTCGGCGACGTCCCGGGCGTCGTCGGCCCGCTCCTCGCCGAGGGGGCGGGTCAGCAGCCCGAGCCGGTGGCGCAGGGCGACATGGTCGCCGGTGAGCCGGGCGGCGGTGGACGGCAGGTCGTGGGTGGTGGCGGTGGCCACGCAGTCGGCGCGCCAGGCGTCCGGCGGCAGCGGCCGGCCCGTCCCCTCCCAGTCGCGCTCGAACCACATCACGGAGGTGCCGAGCACGCCGCGCCGCTGGAGCGCCTCCCGTACGCCGGGCTCGACCGTGCCGAGGTCCTCGCCGATCACCACGGCGCCGGCGCGGTGGGCCTCCAGGGCGAGGACGGCGAGCATGGCGTCGGCGTCGTAGCGGACGTAGGTGCCCTCGGTGGGGCGGCGGCCCTCGGGGATCCACCAGAGCCGGAACAGCCCCATGACGTGGTCGATGCGGAGCGCCCCGGCGTGCCGGAGCAGGCCGCGCAACAGGTCGCGGTACGGGGCGTAGCCGGAGGCGGCCAGCGCGTCGGGGCGCCACGGCGGCAGGCCCCAGTCCTGGCCCAGGGCGTTGAAGGCGTCCGGCGGGGCGCCCACCGACATGCCGGCGGCGAAGGTGTCCGCCTGCGCCCAGGCGTCGGCGCCGTCCGGGTGGACCCCGACCGCGAGGTCGTGGACGATCCCGACGGACATGCCCGCCTCGCGGGCGGCGCGGGCGGCGGCGCCGAGCTGCTCGTCGGTGAGCCAGGCGAGCCGACGGTGGAAGTCGATCCGGTCGGCCAGCTCGTCACGCGCCCGCGCGGTGGCGGCCGAGCGCGGGTCGCGCAGCCCGGCGGGCCACTGGGTGCGGTCGGAGCCGTGGCGCTCGGCCAGGGCGCACCAGGTGGCGTGGTCGAGCAGGGCCCGGCCGTGCCCGGCGGTGAAGGCGCGCAGGGCGGCCTGGCGGCCGGGGCCGAGCGGGACGCGCAGCAGCAGCTCCAGGGCCCGGCGCTTGAGCACCCACACCGCGTCCCGGTCGATCAGCTCGCCCTTGCGCAGCACCCCCTCGCGCAGCTCGGCGGCCCGCCCGAGGAGCGCGTCCAGCTCGGCCCGCTCCTCGGGGCCCAGGTGCACGCGCGCGTAGGCGTACTCGGGGACGTCCTCGATCCGCAGGTGCACCGGGTCGGGGAAGCGCCGCGAGGAGGGGCGGTAGGGGGACGGGTCGGTGGGTGTGCCGGGCACGGCCGCGTGCAGCGGGTTGACCTGGACGAACCCGGCGCCCAGGTCGCGGCCCGCCCATCCGGCGAGCTCCCGCAGGTCGCCGAGGTCGCCCATGCCCCAGGAGCGGGCGGACAGCAGCGAGTAGAGCTGGACCAGCAGGCCGTGCCCGCGCGCGGGGGGCTGCGGCACGCGCGCGGGGGCGACGACGAGCGTGGCGGCGGCCGTGCGCCCGTCCCGGGCCCGGGCCTCGACCCGGTGGACGCCGAGGGGCAGCCGGGCCCAGCGGGGCGTGCCGGAGATCTCGTCGCCGTGCTCGGTGACGATCCGCAGCTCGGTGCCCGGCGGGAGCGCGGTGACCGGTCGCGGCGGCTCGGGCGGGCCGTCCTGCCACAGGACGAGCGTCGGCGGGAGCAGCCGGTCGTCCCCGGCCGCCTCGGTGGCGGCCAGGGACGCGCGCAGCGCCCCGGGGGTGGTGGCGTCGACGCCCAGGGCGGCGAGGACCTCGACCACCGTGGCGTCGGGGACCGGGACGGTGACACCCGCGGAAGGGGAGTACGCGGTGGCGACACCGTGCAGCGCGGCGAGCCGGGCAAGGGTCATTCAGGCTCCTGGGGACTCCGGTCCGCCGGCCGTGCGGTGCGCGGTCGGCTCGCTGGTGAGGGGGGTGAAGTCGGTGAGGGCGGGTTCGCTGGTGAGCGGGGTGGCGTCGGGAAGCGGCGGTTCGCTGGTGAGGGGTTCGCTGCTGAGGGGCGCGCCGGCCTCGGGCAAGCCGGTGAGGGGGCAGAAGCCGGGGCCGTACCCGGAGACCGGTTCACGGGTCGCGGGGACGGTTCCCGGGGCCTGTTTGGAGAGGGCGGAGAGCAGGAGCTGGGCGGAAGCGGCCACGGTGGCCTCCCTGTGCGGACGACAGTGGGACACAGCAGCCCTACCCAGTCGTCGGCCACACATCCGCGGAACGTGGTGTCGGTCACATCGCCTTCCCGGGGCGGGAGTTGGACGGCACCCCGCGCCCCGGTAGGCAAATACGACACAACGGCCACGCACATTGACACCTTCGGCGAGTCGGTGGTGGGCTCGAAACCGACCGGTTCGGTCATCGCTCCGGCCACCGGCCAAGCTACTCGCAGGACAGCGAAAGACGAGGGGGGACGCGCGTGCGGAACGGGCGCTTCGGCCGCGGGAAGCGGACCGCGACGGCCGTGGCCGTCGCCGTGATCGGCGGACTGCTGGGCGGCGCTCCCGGCGCGCACGCCGCGCCCGGCGGACCCGGCTCCCCCACGACGGCCTCCCCGGAGCGGGACGGCACGGCCGTGCCCCCGGTGTGGCCGCGCCCGCAGTCCCTCCGGGCGGCGGGCACCGCGGTGCCCCTCGGCGACGAGGTGACGATCGTCACGGGCGAGGGCGCCGACCCGTACGCGGCGACCGCGCTGGAGGGCGTCCTGCGTGACGCGGGCGTCCACACGGTGTACACCGGCGGGCGGCAGGGGCGCGGTCCCGCGGTGCTGCTGGGCGGGGACGGCGCGCGGGACGCGCTGCGCGCCCTGCGGGCGCCGGAGCGGGGTGACCTGCCGTCGGGCGGCTACCGGATCGCCACCGGCCGGTACGAGGACCGGGACACCGTCGCGGTCGACGGCGAGGGCCCCGACGGGCTGTTCCACGCCGTGCAGACCCTGCGCCAGCTCATAGCCGGCGGGCGGGCCGTGCCCGGCGTCGTGGTGCGCGACTGGCCCGGCACGGCCGTGCGCGGCCTCACGGAGGGCTTCTACGGCCGCCCGTGGAGCCACCAGCAGCGGCTCGCCCAGCTGGACTTCATGGGCCGCACCAAGCAGAACCGGTACCTGTACGCGCCGGGCGACGACCCCTTCCGCCAGGCGCAGTGGCGCGACCCCTACCCGGCGGCGCAGCGGGCCGAGTTCCGCGAGCTGGCCGAGCGCGCCCGGCGCAACCACGTGACGCTGACCTGGGCGGTGTCGCCGGCCCAGTCGATGTGCCTGTCCTCCGGGGACGACCTGGCGGCGCTCAAGCGCAAGGCCGACGCGATGTACGCGCTGGGGTTCCGCGCCTTCCAGGTGCAGTTCCAGGACGCCTCGTACGACGAGTGGCACTGCTCGCGGGACGCGGACACCTTCGGCTCGGGCCCCGACTCCGCGGCCCGGGCGCACGCGCGCGTGGCGACGGAACTGGCGCGGCACCTCGCCGGCCGGTACCCGGACGCCGAGCCGGTGACGCTGATGCCGACCGAGTACTACCAGGACGGCACCACCGAGTACCGCACGGCGCTCGCCGCCGCGCTGGACGACCGGGTGCAGGTGGCGTGGACGGGCGTCGGCGTGGTGCCCCGGACGATCACCGGCCGGGAGCTGGCGGGCGCGCGCGAGGCGTTCGGGCACCCGCTGGTCACCATGGACAACTACCCGGTCAACGACTACGCCCAGGACCGGATCTTCCTCGGCCCCTACATGGGGCGCGAGCCCGCGGTCGCCGCCGGGTCCGCCGCCCTGCTGGCGAACGCGATGGAGCAGGCCGCCGCCTCCCGCATCCCCGTCTTCACCGCCGCCGACTACGCCTGGAACCCCCGCGGCTACCGCCCCGGCGAGTCCTGGCACGCCGCCCTGACCGACCTGGCGGGCGGCGACCCGGAGACCCGCCGGGCCCTGCACGCCCTGGCGGGCAACGACGCCTCGTCGATCCTCAGCCGCACCGAGTCGGCGTACCTGCGCCCGCTGCTGGGCGCTTTCTGGCGCACCCGGGCGAGCACCACGGCGGACCCCGCGGCCCGGGACCGGGCGGCGCGGGAGCTGCGCGCGGCGTTCTCCGTGATGCGCGGCGCCCCGCAGCGGCTGGCGGGCGCGGCGGACGGCACGCTGGACGACGAGGTGCGGCCCTGGCTGGAGCAGCTCGCGCGGTACGGCCGGGCCGGCGAGGCCGCGGTCGACATGCTCCAGGCGCAGAGCCGGGGCGACGGGGCGGCGGCCTGGCGGGCCTCGCTGGAGCTGGAGCCGCTCCGCCGGGACCTGGCGGCCAGCCCGGTCACGGTCGGCGAGGGCGTGCTGGACCCGTTCCTGAAGCGGGCCGCCGAGGAGGCCGCGCGCTGGACCGGCGCCTCCCGCGACACGGGCACGCCGGAGCGCGTGGACGGCGCCTACACGGTGCGGCTGGGCCGGGCGCGCCCGCTGGACACGGTCACCGCGATGACGGTGCCGGGCGACCGCCCCGCGCACGGCACGGTCGAGGCGCATGTGCCCGGCCAGGGGTGGCGGCCGCTGGGCGCCCTGTCGGGCAGCGGCTGGACGCAGGCCGCCGCGCGGGGCGTGTCCGCCGACGCCGTACGGATCACCTGGGCCGGCCGCTCCCCCGGCGTCCGGGCCCTGGTGCCCTGGTTCGCGGACGAGCCGCAGGCCCGCCTGGACCTGCCGCGCACCGAGACCGACGCGGTGATCGGCGGCGCCCCGCGCCGGGTCGACGCGGTGCTGGCCGCCCAGCGGCCGGGCGAGGTGCGCGGCGCCCTCACCGCGAAGGCCCCCAAGGGCCTCAAGGTCACCGTCCCGAAGCAGACGACCGTCCCGCGCGGCACCAAGGCGACGGTCCCGGTCGACATCACCGTCCCGGCGGACACCCCGTCGGGCGAGTACCGGGTGCCGCTGTCCTTCGAGGGCCAGGAGCGCACGCTGACCGTGCGCGCCTTCCCCGCCACGGGCGGCCCGGACCTGGCCCGTACGGCACGGGCCTCGTCGTCGGGCGACGAGACCGCCGACTTCCCCGCCTCGGCCGCGGTCGACGGCGACCCGGCCACCCGCTGGTCCTCCCCGGCGGAGGACGGCGCCTGGTGGCAGCTGGAGCTGGAGCGGCCGGTACGGCTGGGCCAGGTGGTGCTGCACTGGCAGGACGCCCACGCGGCGAAGTACCGGGTCCAGGTCTCCGCCGACGGCCGCGTCTGGCGTACGGCCGCCACCGTCCGGGACGGCCGCGGCGGCCGCGAGACGATCCGCATGGACGCCTCCGGCACCCGTTTCGTCCGCATCCAGGGCGACGCCCGGGCCACCGAGTACGGCTACTCGCTGTTCACGGTGGAGGCCTACGCGGTGACGCCCCCGCCGAAGCCGGCGACACCGGCGACACCGGGCGGCACGCCGGGCGAGTGAGGCGAAGGGGCGGAGGTAGACCGTCGGCGCATGCTTCGGCGCCCCGGAGCCGAACCGGGCCCTAGGAGACGCGATCGATGCGGGCCATGGCGTCCTCCGCGCCGTACGGCTGGAGATAGGGGAGCCAGCGCGGGTCCCGGTGGCCGGTGCCGATGATCCGCCAGGCGAGGCCGGTCGGCGGGGCGGGCTGCTGGTGGAGCCGCCAGCCCAGTTCCCGCAGGTGGCGGTCGGCCTTGACGTGATTGCAGCGGCGGCAGGCCGCCACCACGTTCTCCCAGGCGTGCTGGCCGCCCCGGCTGCGCGGCACGACGTGGTCGACGCTGGTTGCGACGCCACCGCAGTACATGCAGCGCCCGCCGTCGCGGGCGAAGAGGGCTTTGCGGGTCAGAGGAACGGGCCCCCGGTAGGGGACCCGTACGAACCGCTTCAGGCGGACCACACTGGGTGCGGCGACGACGCGGGTCGCACTGTGCATGAAGGCGCCGGATTCCTCGAGGCAGATGGCCTTGTTCTCCAGGACGAGGACGAGCGCGCGGCGGAGCGGTACGACGCCGAGGGGCTCGTACGACGCGTTGAGGACCAGGACATGCGGCACGGATGCCTCCTATAACGCCGGCGGCGCGTGGCTCGCGCCGGGACGATCTGCTCTCAGTCTCTCCTCATGCCAGGTCGAAGCGCCACCACGTACCGGTAACGGGCCCGGAGTGTTTTCGACCACACCCCGATCATCCCCAGGTGAGACGCAGCTCTCCCTCGAACATGGCAACGAACCCCCCTTAACGCCCCGTTAAATGTAATTGGTCCGCTTGTCCATCCTGGAGGTTCCCGCCGTGCTCAGGTCCGCCCTTTCGGCTGCCGACCCCACACCCCGCCCGGTGACGCTCGACGAGGCCGCGAAGCAGGCCGGCGAAGCCGCGGGCTGGGTGGAGCAGAACTGGTCCACCTGGCTCAGCACCGGTCTGCGCATCCTGCTGATCCTGGTCGTGGCCGTCGTGCTGCGCCATCTCGTCCGCAGGGCGCTCACCAAGCTCATAGAACGCATGAACCGCAGCGCCCAGGCCGTGGAGGGCTCCGCCCTGGGCGGGCTGCTGGTGAACGCGGAGCGGCGCCGGCAGCGCTCGGAGGCCATCGGCTCGGTGCTGCGCTCGGTCGCCTCGTTCCTGATCATGGGCACCGCCGGGCTGATGATCCTCGGCGCGTTCAACGTCAATCTGGCGCCGCTGCTCGCCTCGGCCGGTGTGGCGGGCGTGGCGATCGGTTTCGGCGCCCGGAACCTGGTCACGGACTTCCTCTCCGGCGTCTTCATGATCCTGGAGGACCAGTACGGCGTCGGCGACGCGGTGGACGCGGGCGTGGCGTCCGGCGAGGTGATCGAGGTCGGGCTGCGGGTGACCAAGCTGCGCGGCGACAACGGGGAGATCTGGTACGTCCGCAACGGCGAGATCAAGCGGATCGGCAACCTGAGCCAGGGCTGGTCCACGGCGACCGTCGATGTGACGGTGCACCCCTCCGAGGACCTGGACCGGGTCCGGACGGTGATCACCGAGGTCGGGGAGGCCCTGGCCAAGGAGGAGCCGTGGAACGAGCGCCTGTGGGGCCCGGTGGAGGTGCTGGGCCTGGTCGAGGTGCTGCTGGACTCGATGACCGTCCGGCTCGCCGCCAAGACGATGCCGGGCAAGTCCCTGGGCGTGGAGCGCGAGCTGCGCTGGCGCATCAAGCGGGCCTTCGACGAGGTGGGCATCCGCATCGTGGGCGGGCTCCCGGCCGCCGCCGGCGACGAGACGGCCGCGGACCCGACCGCCGGGATGGCGGCCCCCTCGGCGTTCGCCTCGGCGACCTCGCCCCAGTCCGTCGCGGCGACCCCGCTGAACCCGCCGCCCAACCTCACCAAGTAGCCACCGCGCCCCGAGGGGCGACGCACGCGCGCGTGGGCGCCCCCGCCGGACCGGCGGGGGCGCCTTCGCCGTTCCGGGGCGGGCGCCTTCGCCGTTCCGGGGCGGGAACCGGTGGCTCGTACGAGGACGGCCCTCGACCGGCTCGACCCGGCTCGACCCGGCTCGCGGCCGGGCCCTTGACCGGTTCTCGGGCGCGGCCTACCGTCGGCGGCGAACAACAGGAAAGTTTCCTGACAATCGGCAGGTGACCCGCGTGACCCCGCACGGCCCCGTCCCCGGCACCCCGCGCGTCCTGCGGGCCATGAACGACCGCGCCGCCCTCGACATGCTGCTGGAGCACGGGCCGCTGTCCCGCACCCGGCTCGGCGGGCTGACCGGGCTGTCCAAGCCGACCTCGTCGCAGCTCCTGGCGCGGCTGGAGGCGGCCGGGCTGGTGGTGGCGACCGGGACGGCGGAGGGGCGGCCCGGCCCGAACGCCCAGCTGTACGGGGTCAACCCCGGCGCCGCCCACGCCGCCGCCCTCGACGTCACCCCCCGGCGCGTCCGCGCGGCGGTCGCCGACCTGACCGGGGCGGTCGTCGGCACGTACGAGCTGCCGACCCCCGCGCCGGCGTCCGTGCCCGCCTCCGTGTCCGCTTCCGATGGGGCGGCGCCCGGGGACGTCGTCCGGCAGGTGGCCGGCGCGCTGGACGGCGCCGTCGCGGCGGCGGGCCTCACCCGGGACCGGGTGCGGCGGGTGGTGATCGGCACGCCCGGCGCGTTCGACCCGTCGACCGGGCGGCTCCGGTACGCCGCGCACCTGCCGGGCTGGCACTCCCCCGCGCTGCCGGCGGAGCTGGCGGAGGCGCTGCCGGCACCGGTCGCGTACGACAACGACGTCAACCTGGCGGCGGTGGCCGAGCAGCGGCTGGGGGCGGCCCGGGGGCACGACGACTTCGTCCTGCTGTGGAACGAGGAGGGCCTGGGCGCCGCGCTGGTGCTGGGCGGGCGGCTGCACCGGGGCTTCACCGGCGGCGCCGGCGAGGTGGGCTTCCTGCCCGTGCCGGGAGCGCCGCTCGTGCGGAACGTCACCCGGGCGAACAGCGGCGGCTTCCAGGAGCTGGCCGGCGCCCGCGCCCTGACCCGGCTGGCCCGGGCGTACGGCATCGGGGACGTGCCGGACGGCGAGCCCGCCGGGGCGGCGGCGGAGCTGGTGCGGCGGGCGGTCGCCGCCGGACCCGGACCCGGCCCGTACGCCCGGCTGCTGGACGCCTTCGCCACCGGCCTCGCCACCGGGCTCGCCGCGCTGGTCGCGGTCCTCGACCCGGCCCTGGTGGTGCTGTCCGGCGGGGTGATCGCCGCCGGGGGCGAGGAGCTGCGCGGGCGCGTCGAGGGCGAGCTGGCCGAACTGGCCGCGTCCCGGCCCCGGCTGGTGCTGGGCGCCGTGCGGCGGGACCCGGTGCTGCGGGGCGGGCTGGAGAGCGCGCTGGCCGCCACCCGGGACGAGGTGTTCGACACCTCCCGCTGAGACCGCGACCCGGCGATCCGACGGTCCGAGACCACGAGACGAGACCACGAGCGCGACCACGAGACGAAGGCACGAGCGAAGCCACAAGCGAAGGGCTGAGGCGCATGAAGCTGGCGGTGGTGGGGGGCGGTTCGACGTACACCCCCGAACTGGTCGACGGGTTCGCGCGGTTGCGCGACACCCTGCCCGTCTCCGAGCTGGTCCTGGTGGACCCGGCCGCCGACCGGCTGGAGCTGGTCGGCGGGCTGGCCCGCCGGATCTTCGCCCGGCAGGGGCACAGCGGCCGGATCACGACCACGTCCGACCTCGACGCGGGTGTGGACGGCGCCGACGCGGTCCTGCTCCAGCTGCGCGTCGGCGGGCAGACGGCCCGCGAGCGCGACGAGACCTGGCCGCTGGAGTGCGGCTGCGTCGGGCAGGAGACCACCGGCGCGGGCGGGCTGGCGAAGGCGCTGCGCACCGTGCCGGTGGTGCTGGACATCGCCGAGCGGGTGCGCCGGGCCAGTCCGGACGCCTGGATCATCGACTTCACCAACCCGGTGGGCATCGTGACCCGGGCGCTGCTGGAGGCCGGGCACCGGGCCGTCGGGCTGTGCAATGTGGCCATCGGCTTCCAGCGGAAGTTCGCCCGGCTGCTGGGCGTCGCCCCGGACACCGTGCACCTGGACCACGTGGGGCTGAACCACCTGACGTGGGAGCGGGCGGTACGGCTCGGCGGCCCCGACGGCGAGGACGTGCTGCCCGGGCTGCTCGCCGCCCACGGCGACGCCGTCGCCGCCGACCTGCGGATGCCGCGCGCCCTGCTGGACCGGCTGGGCGTCGTCCCCTCGTACTACCTGCGGTACTTCTACGCGCACGACGAGGTGGTGCGCGAGCTGGGCGGCAAGCCGTCCCGGGCGGCGGAGGTCGCCGCCATGGAGCGGGAGCTGCTGGCGCTGTACGGCGACCTGGCGCTGGACGAGAAGCCGGAGCTGCTCTCGCGGCGCGGCGGGGCCTTCTACTCGGAGGCGGCGGTGGACCTGGCGGCGGCGCTGCTGGGCGGCGGCTCGGCCCCGCGTACGCAGGTGGTCAACGCGTACAACCGGGGCACCCTGCCGTTCCTGCCGGACGACGCGGTGATCGAGGTGCCGGCCGTGGTGGACGCCTCGGGCGCCGCGCCGCTCCCGGTGCCCCCGCTGGACCCGCTGTACGCGGGGCTCGTCGCGGGCGTCACCGCCTACGAGGACCTGGCGCTGGACGCGGCGCTGCGCGGCGGGCGCGACCGGGTGTTCCGGGCGCTGCTGGCGCACCCGCTGGTCGGGCAGTACGCGCTCGCCGACGGCCTCACCGACCGGCTGATCGCCCACAACCGGGAGCACCTGCCGTGGGCGTGACGGCGGCGGTCCTGGCGATCGACGCGGGCAACAGCAAGTCGGACGTGGCGTTCGTCGGCGCGGACGGCACGGTCCTCGCCGAGGCGCGGGGGGCGGGCTTCCAGCCGCCGCGGGTGGGCGTGCCGGCCGCGGTGGACGTGCTGGGGGCGGCCGTCGCCTCGGCGCTGGCGGGCGCGGGCGGGGCGGTGACGGGCGCCCGGCACGTCTCGGCGTGCCTGGCGAACGCCGACTTCCCTTCCGAGGAGGCCGAGCTGGCCGAAGCGCTGCGCACGCGCGCGTGGGGGCGGACGGTCGAGGTCCGCAATGACACGTTCGCCGTGCTGCGGGCGGGGGTGGACGAGCCGCGGGGCGTCGCCGTGGTGTGCGGGGCGGGGATCAACTGCGTGGGCATGCTGCCGGACGGGCGCACCGCGCGGTTCGCGTCGGTGGGGCGCATCTCCGGTGACTGGGGCGGGGGTGCGTTCCTCGCGGAGGAGGCGCTGTGGTGCGCCGCGCGGGCCGAGGACGGGCGGGGCGGGCCGACGGAGCTGGCCCGTGCCCTGCCGGCGCACTTCGGGCTGGGGTCGGTGTACGCGCTGGTCGAGGCGCTGCACCTGGGGCGGATCCCCGCCGGGCGGCGGCACGAGCTGGTGCCGGTGCTGTTCGCGGTGGCCGCGGCGGGCGACCCGGTGGCGCGGGCCCTGGTGGAGCGTCAGGCGGAGGAGGTCGCCGCGCTGGCGGGCGTCGCGCTGGAGCGGCTGGGCCTGCTGGACGCGGAGGTTCCGGTGCTGCTGGGCGGCAGCGTCCTGGCGGCGCGCCACCCGGACCTGAACGGGCGGGTGGCCGGTCTGCTGGCGGCCAGGGCGCCCGGCGCTGAGGTCCGTGTGGTGACGGCCCCGCCTGTGCTGGGCGCGGCGCTGCTGGGTCTGGATGCCGTGGGGGCGCCCCCGGAGGCCCGCGCGCGGCTGCGGGCCCACTACGCGCGGGGAACCATCCGGGGCCCGGCGGCGTATTCAGGTGGGGGGCCGAGGGGCGCGCGGTGAGGGCGGGGGCGAGGGGCGACCGGCGGGCGGAGACGCACAAGATCGAGTCAACTCTGGTGTGAACACCGGCCCCTTTGGCCATACTGCGGTGAGCGACCGAGGGGGAGGTCACGTGACGTACGCACCACAAGCGCCGGCCGCGCCGCCCGTACCGGGCGCGCCGCCGCCCGTCCTTCCCCCGCCGCCGCCCGCCCCGCCCGCCGGGCCGCCGGAGGGGCGCGGGGCGTGGGCCGAGGTGCTGGCGGCGGTGCGGGCGGCGGTGACGACGGAGCCGGGGCGGCTGCGGGTCCTGGGCGCCGTACTGGCCGCGCTGGTCGTGCTGTTCGGGGCGGTGACCGCCGCGGAGGTGTCCGGCCGGGCGGAGGCGGCCGACGACGTCCTGCGGCGCAGCCAGCCGCTGAGCGCCGACGCCGCGGACATCTACCGGTCGCTGGCGGACGCGGACACGGCCGCGGCGAGCGGCTTCCTGGCCGGGGCGAAGGAGCCCCCGGAGGTCCGCGCGCGGTACGAGCGGGACATCACCACCGCGTCGCGGCTGCTGGTCAAGGCCGCGACGAACACGGACGGTTCGTCGTCGTCCGCCCGGGACCTCGCCACCCTCAACGAGTACCTGCCGCGCTACACGGGCCTGGTGGAGCGCGCCCGGGCGGCCGACCGGCAGGGCCTGCCGCTGGGCGGCGCCTATCTGCGGTACGCCAACCAGCAGATGAGCACCCGGCTGCTGCCCGCCGCCGAGCGGCTGTACGAGGCGGAGACCGCGCGGCTCGGGCGGGACGACCGGGAGGCGCGGGCGTGGCCGCTGCTGTCGCTGGGCACCGGGATCGTGGTCCTGGCCGTCCTGCTGTGGGTGCAGCGCCGCGCGTACCTGCGCACCAACCGGGTCTTCAACCGGGGGCTGCTGGCCGCGACCGCGGCGACCGCGGTCGTGCTGCTGTGGCTGGCGGGCGGGCACACGATGGCCCGGTCCGGGCTGACGGAGGCCGGGGAGCACGGGCAGGCGTCGCTGGACGTGCTGAACGAGGCCCGGATCACCTCCCTGAAGGCGCGGGCCAACGAGAGCCTGACGCTGGTGGCGCGCGGCGCGGTGCTGACCGACGACGGCAGCGGCGACAAGTACGAGACCGCGTACGGCGCGGACATGGGCCGGCTGACCACCGCCCTCACCGAGGCGGGCCGGCTGGCCGACGACGAGGCGGGCCGCGGGCCGGTGGCGGCGGCCGTGGAGCAGGTCGGCGAGTGGAAGCTGCGGCACACCAACGCCCGGGAGACGGACAACGGCGGCGACTACGAGGCGGCCCTGTCGCGGGTGATCGGCGTCGAAGGGTCCACCGGGGAGTCGTTCGACCGGGTGGACGCGGCCCTGGGGCGGGCGCTGGCGCACGAGCAGGGCGAGTTCGCCCGGGCCGCCGAGGACGGGCGCGGGGCGCTGGCCGGGCTGCCCGCCGGGGCGGCGGCCCTGGCGGTGGCGGGCGCGGCCGGAGCCGTGATGGGCGTCAACCGCAGGCTGTCGGAGTACCGGTGAGGGTGAGGGGAGGCGCGATGAGGGACGACCAGCGGACGCCGGGGGCCGGTCCGGACCTGCCCGGCGGCTCCAGCCCGCAGGACGCCGGGCCGTCCGCGGCGGGGCAGGGCACGGCGTACGCCGCGGGGAGCGGTACGGCGTACGCCGCGGGAAGCGGTACGGCGTACGCCGCGGAGAGCGGTACGGCGTACGCCTCCGAGGCCCGCGCTGCCGAGGGCGACGCACCGGGGGCCGGGCGGCGACGGCCTTCCGTGGGCGGGGGCGCCGCGGGGAGGGGGGCGGGGCGCCGCCGGGGCCGGGGCGCCGGCCGGGCGCGGCCGCGGCTGCGCGGGTGGGGCGGGGTCGCGGCGATGGCCGTGGCGTGCGGGCTCACCGCCGTCCTGACCCTGGTGCCGCTGTCCCACGCCACCCTGGGGGCGGCCGAGCCGTCCGGCGCTGGCAGCGCCGTGCCGGCCGCGGCCGGCACCTGCGAGGACCCGGAGGCGTCCCTGCCGCCGTCCTCCGCCGACGGGCCGGCCGTCGACGCCATCAAGGCGCGCGGCAAGCTGATCGTCGGGGTGGACCAGAACAGCTACCGCTGGGGCTACCGGGACCCGGCCACCCGCAGGCTGGAGGGGTTCGACATCGACCTGGCCCGGGCCATCGCCGAGGACCTCCTCGGCAGCCGGGACGCCGTCATCCTCCGCGCCGTCCCCACCAACCAGCGGATCGCCGCCCTGGAGAACGGGACGGTGGACCTGGTGGTGCGCACCATGACCATCAACTGCAAGCGCGCCGCGCAAGTCGCCTTCTCCACCGCCTACTTCCAGGCCGGGCAGCAGGTCCTCGCCGCCGAGGAGTCCACGATCACCGGCTACGACGCCTCCCTCCGGGGCAAGCGGGTCTGCTCGGCGGAGGGCTCGACGGCCTACGAGGCGCTGGAGCGGCAGTCGTTCGGGGCGGTGTTCGAGGACGAGCACGACGGCGGGCCGGACGACGAGGACGTCCTGACCGTGCCCAACCAGCTCGACTGCCTGGTGCGGCTGCAGATGGGCGAGGTCGACGCGGTGGTCACGGACAACGCGCTGGCGGCCGGCCAGGCCGCGCAGGACCCGGCCGTCGCCCTGAAGGGCAGGCCGTTCACCACCGAGTACTACGGCGTCGCGGCGAAGCTCGGCAACGACGACCTGGTACGGCGGGTCAACCAGGTGCTCGTCGACTACCGGAAGGGCGCCTGGACGAAGGCGTACGACCGGTGGCTGCGGCCCGTCCTGCCGGGCATATCCGGCCCGCCGGCACCGAAGTACCGCACCGGCTGACCGCACCGACTGACCGCAGGCACGACGGGAGAGGTGATCGATGGGCGTCACGGGGCCTCCTGGGCCGGTGATGGACCGGGACGAGGTGGACCGTGCGCTGGCGCGGCTGGAAGCGGAGCACAAGGCGGTCGAGGACTCGCTGCTCGCCCTCCAGGACCACGCGGGCCGCCGGCTCCTCGAAGGCGCGGGGCTGACCGGCACCACCAAGGAGCGGTGGGCCGGCACCGAGCGCTCGATCACCCTGCTGTGGACGTACTTCGACGCGTACACGGCCGCGCTGGACGAGGCGCGGGCGGTACGCGCGCGGCGCCGGTGGCCCGGCCGCGAGGAGCTGGCCGAGCTGACGGACCGGCTGCGCGGCGAGAGCGTCACCGTGTCGGGCACCGCGTCCCTGGCGGAGCGCTTCACGCTGGAGCGGCTGGTGGAGCGGATGAACGAGCTGTACGCCGGCTCGCTCGACACGGTGGTCACGGCGGACGCGGTGTGGTCTGCGCTGCCCGCGCGGATAGACCTGCTGGCGGCCGAGCTGCGCCGTACCCGGTCGCTGGCGCACTCGGTGGGCGTACGCCCCGGGGAGCACCCGGCGGGGGACGACCTGGAGGCCATCACGCACGAGCTGACGACGCTGCGGGAGCAGGTGGTGACCGACCCGCTGGCGTTCTGGCGGCCGGCGGCGGGCCATTCGGCGCCCGGCGGCGGGCGGCCCGACACCGACCGGTACGACCGGGCGGCCCGGGCGCTGGAGGACGTGCGCCGGGAGATCGAGGCCGTGCTCCAGGTGCGGCAGGACTCGGAGACCCGCCTGCTGCGGCTGCGGGACCTCCTGTCGCGGGCCGACCGGACGCTGGCGGAGGCGCGGGCGGCGCGGGGCGAGGTGCTGGCGAAGATCGCCGCGTCGGAGGTGCCGGTGGTGAACGGCCCGCCGACCGCCCTCCAGGAGCGGCTGGCGGCGGCCGCCGAGCACCGCCGGCACGCCCGCTGGCACCGGCTGTCGCCGCTGCTGGAGGCGCTGGAGCGGGAGGCGGAGGAGGAACTGCTGCGGGCCCGCGAGCAGTTGACGGCGGTCACCGCGCCGCTCGCGGTCCGGGCGGAGCTGCGCGGCCGGCTGGACGCGTACCGGGCGAAGGTGGCCCGGCACGGGCTGGCGGAGGACCCGCTGCTGATCGAGCGGTACGACGCGGCGCGCCGGATGCTGTGGAGCGCGCCGTGCGACCTGCGGGTCGCGGAGGAGGCGGTGCTGCGCTACCAGCGGGCCGCCGCCGAGGCCCTGGCGGGGCAGACGCCTCCGCCGGCCGGGGGGAGGGGGAGCGAGTGACGGAGTGTCAGCGGCCGGGGTGCGACGGCTCGTACGAGGACATGGGCGGCGGCGAGCTGTACTGCGGCACGTGCGGGCTGGCGCCCGTGGTCTCGCCGTCCGGCACGGTGTCGTCGCCGCCGACGGGGGTCGCGGAGCGGTCGGCCTCCGGGTCCTCGCCGTCGTCGTCGCCGTCGTCGTCACCCTCGGCGGCGACGTCCTCCCCGTCGTCGTCGCGTTCGTCGTCGCGGTCGTCGCGGTCGTCGCGGCGGTCGGTGTCGGGGCGGCTGTCCCGGTCGCTGTCGGGCGGCCCGGGGTCGGCGCCCTCGGTGTCGGTGCGCTCGGTGTCGGTGCACGGCTCCGGGGCGTCCACCGGTCGCTCGGGGCGGGGCAGGCTGGGCGCGGGGCTGGTGTCGGTCCCGGCCGTGCCGCGCCCGGACCCCCGGTCGGTGGTGATGGCGGAGCCGGAGGTGCCGGAGCGGAAGCGATTCTGCTCGCGGTCGGACTGCGGCGCGCCGGTCGGCCGGTCGCGCGGGGACCGGCCGGGGCGCACGGAGGGCTTCTGCACCAAGTGCGGGCACCCGTACTCCTTCGTGCCCAAGCTGCGCGCCGGGGACGTCGTGCACGGCCAGTACGAGGTGGCGGGCTGCCTGGCGCACGGCGGGCTCGGCTGGGTCTACCTCGCCGTGGACCGGGCGGTGTCCGACCGGTGGGTCGTCCTCAAGGGCCTGCTGGACACCGGTGACCAGGACGCGATGGCGGCGGCGATCTCGGAGCGCCGGTTCCTGGCCGAGATCGAGCACTCCAACATCGTCCGGATCTACAACTTCGTGGAGCACCTGGACCAGCGCACGGGGTCGCTGGACGGCTACATCGTCATGGAGTACGTCGGCGGCAAGTCCCTGAAGGACATCGCCAACGAGCGGCGCGGGCCGGACGGCCGGCGCGACCCGCTGCCGGTCGAGCAGGCGTGCGCGTACGGCATCGAGGCCCTGGAGGCGCTGGCACACCTGCACGGCCGCAACCTGCTGTACTGCGACTTCAAGGTCGACAACGCGATCCAGACCGAGGACGAGCTCAAGCTCATCGACATGGGCGCGGTGCGCAGGATGGACGACGACACGTCGGCCATCTTCGGGACGGTCGGCTACCAGGCGCCCGAGGTGGCCGAGACCGGCCCGTCGGTCGCGTCCGACCTCTACACGGTGGCGCGGACCCTCGCGGTGCTGACGTTCGACTTCCAGGGCTATACGAACGTGTTCGCCGAATCGCTGCCCGACCCGGACCACATCGAGGTCTTCCGGTCGTACGAGTCGTTCTACCGGCTCCTGGTGCGGGCGACGGACCCGGACCCGGCGCGCCGGTTCGCCTCCGCGCAGGAGATGGCGGACCAGCTGACGGGCGTGCTGCGGGAGGTGGTCGCCCTCCAGACGGGCCGGCCGCGCCCCGCCCTGTCGACGCTGTTCGGGCCGGAAGTGCGGGTGACCGACACCGAGTTGTTCGCGGTGGCGGACGGCGACGTCTCGGAGCTGGGCGCGCGGGAGGTGCCGAAGGGCCTCGCCCTGTTCGGCCGCGGCCGGTCCGGGGCGGTGCCCGCCCCCGGGGTCCCGCCCGCCCCGGGCACGGCGGCCGGCGCGGTGCCCGCCCCCGGCGCGGTGCCCGCTCCCCGCGCGCAGGCGGGGCCCGGGTCCGGGAAGCCGGGGTCCGGGGAGACGGGGTCCGGGGAGGCGGGGTCCATCGAGCCCGGGTCCGGGGCCGGCGCACCGGGGAGGCCGCTGCTCGCGCCGCTCGACGCGCGCGCCACCGCGCTGGCACTGCCGGTGCCGCACGTCGACCCGGGCGACCCCAACGCCGGTTTCCTGGCCGGTCTGCTGACCTCCGCCCCGGCCGAGCTGATCACCGCCCTCCACGCCGCGCCCGCGGCCTCCCTGGAGCTGCGGCTGCGGGAGCTGCGCGCCCGGCTCGACATGGGCGACGCGGGAGCGGCCGGGCGGCTGCTGGCCACCCTGGAGACCCAGTACCCGGACGACTGGCGGGTGGTCTGGTACCGGGGCCTGACGTCGCTGGCGTGCGGCGACGACGAGAGCGCGGCGGTGGCGTTCGACGCCGTCTACGACGCCTTCCCCGGCGAGCAGGCGCCGAAGCTCGCCCTGGGCGTCTGCGCCGAGCTGCTGGGCCAGCTGGACAACGCCGCCGAGTACTACCGCCTGGTGTGGGCGACCGACCCGGGCCACGTGAGCGCCGCCTTCGGCCTGGCCCGGGTGCGGCTGGCCGCCGGTGACCGGGCGGGGGCGGTGGCCGCGCTGGAGTCGGTGCCCGAGGCGTCGATCCACTACACGGCCGCGCGTGTGGCGGCGGTACGGGCCCGGCTGCGGCACCGGTCCGCCCGGGAGCCGCTGGCGGGCGACCTGGCGGCGGCGGCCGACCAGGTGTCCGCGCTGCGGCAGTTCGGGCTGGACGCGGTGCGCCGCGAGCAGTTGTCCACAGAGGTGCTGGGGAAGGCGCTGGACTGGGTACTCTCCGGTAGTCCCGGAGCGGGTGCCTCGCGGCCCCCGCTGCTGGGCAGCGATCCCGACGAGCGCGGCCTGCGCTCCGGACTGGAACGCTCCTACCGGGTGCTCGCCCGGCTCGCTCAGCGGGGCGAGGAGAGGATCGACATGGTGGAGCGGGCCAACCGCTACCGCCCCCGGACATGGGTGTGAATGATGGCGCAGAGGCACCAGCTCTCGGCCTGCCCCAGCTGCGAGGAGCCGCTGGAGTCGGGTGACCTGTACTGCGGTGCGTGCGGGTACGACCTGTCGGCCGTACCGCCGCCGCCGCAGGACCGGCCGACCATGGTGATGGGCTCGCCCGCGGGCGGTGCGGCCTGGTCCGCCGCCGCGGCCGGGCCGGCCCCCGACGGGGCGGCGGTCCGGTTCGACGCCCGCGCCGGGGACGGCGGCGACTTCGAACTCCCGGCCCCCGCGCCCGTACCGCCCCCGTCACCGGCACCCGCGCCGTCCCAGGCACCCCCGCCCTCCCAGGCACCCCCGCCGGCCGCCGGCGACCCGCGGGCGGCCGAGCACACGGCGGCGGCCTCCCCGGGTGCGGGCGGGGGCCGGCTGTGCGTGGCGTGCCGCGCCGGGCGGGTGGACCCCGACGGGTACTGCGAGAACTGCGGGCACGCCCAGCCGCGCGAGCGGGACCACATGGAGGAGGAGCTGAGCGCGGTCGCGGCCGTGAGCGACCGGGGGCTGCGCCACCACCGCAACGAGGACGCGTTCGCCGTGACGTCCACCGCCCTGCCGGACGGTTCGCCGGCCGTGGTGGCGATCGTCTGCGACGGGGTGTCGTCCGCGACCCGCCCCGACGAGGCGTCGGCCGCCGCCGCGTCCGCCGCCCGCGCGTCCCTCGTCGACGCCCTCCCGCGCGGCACGCACCCGCAGACCGCCCTGCACGAGGCGATCGTGGCCGCGTCCGACGCGGTCAACGCCCTGGCGGAGGGCGGCGACGGCGAAGGCGACGGGCAGGACGCCGGGGCCATGGAGCACGACCCGCACCGCCACCGGAACGCCCCGGCGTGCACGCTGGTCGGCGCCGTCGCGGCGGGCGGCCTGCTGGTGGTCGGCTGGGTCGGCGACAGCCGCGCCTACTGGGTGCCCGACGACCGCGGCGGCCCGCCCGCCCGGCTCACCGAGGACGACTCGTGGGCCGCCCAGATGGTGGCGGCGGGCCTGATGAACGAGGCGGAGGCGTACGCCGACGAGCGCGCCCACGCCATCACCGGCTGGCTGGGCGCCGACGCGTACGAACTGGAGCCGCACACCGCCGCGTTCAAGCCGGACCGCCCCGGTGTGGTGGTCGTGTGCACGGACGGCCTGTGGAACTACGCGGAGAGCGCGGCGGACATGGCGCGGGTGGTCCCCCCGGACGCCGCCGACCGCCCGCTGCACGCCGCCCGCGTGCTCGTCGGGCACGCCCTGGACGGCGGCGGGCACGACAACGTAACAGTGGCGGTGGTGCCGTTCGCCGTGCCGCCGGGAGGGGCAGGATCGGCCTGACCGTCTCGCCCCACGACCAACCGCCCGCCCCTGTCCGTGTGTTGCGTGTGCGTCGTCCGAGTCCCAGGAGCCGATCAGATGGCGAACTTCTCCAAGTCGAGCGTGCCGCAGTTCTCGGTGGACGTGTACCAGAACGAGTACCTGCCGGAGGGCGGGCGCGAGGTCAACGCGATCGTGACGGTCACCGCGACGGGCGGCGGCACCAGTGGGGGCGTGCCGCTCGCCGGGGCGTCGGCCTCCCCCTCGTCCATACCCGGCCGGGCCCCCTCGGCCGCCGTGGTGATCATGGTGGACTGCTCGGGGTCGATGGAGTACCCGCCGACGAAGATGCGCCACGCGCGCGACGCCACGGCCGCCGCCGTGGACACCCTGCGCGACGGGATGGCCTTCGCGGTGGTCGCCGGCACCCATGTGGCGAAGGAGGTCTACCCGGGCGGCGGGCGGCTGGCCACCGCGGACGCCCGCACCCGGGCGGAGGCCAAGGAGGCGCTGCGCCGGCTGAGCGCGGGCGGCGGCACGGCCATCGGGACCTGGCTGACCCTCGCCGACGGGCTGCTGGCGTCCGCGGACGTCCCGATCCGGCACGGCATCCTGCTCACCGACGGCCGCAACGAGCACGAGTCGCCGCAGGATCTGAGAGCCGCGCTGGACGCCTGCGCCGGGCGCTTCACCTGTGACGCCCGTGGGGTGGGGACGGACTGGGAGGTCAAGGAGGTCACGGGTATCGCCTCCGCGCTGCTCGGCACGGCCGACATCGTCGCCGACCCGGCGGGGCTGGCCGCGGACTTCACGCGGATGATGGAGCACGCGATGGGCAAGGAGGTCGCCGACGTCGCCCTGCGCCTGTGGACACCGGTCGGGGTGGAGATCGTCTTCGTCAAGCAGGTGGCGCCCGCGGTGGAGGACCTCACGCACCGGCGTACGGAGGCGGGCCCCCGGTCCGGCGACTACCCGACCGGCTCGTGGGGGGACGAGTCCCGCGACTACCACCTGTGCGTCCGGGTGCCGGAGGCCGGCGTCGGCCAGGAGATGCTCGCGGCGCGGGTCTCGCTCGTCCTGCCCGATCCGGCGGGCGGAGCGCCGGTGAGCCTGTCGCAGGGCCTGGTCCGGGCGGTGTGGACGGACGACATGGCCGCGTCGACCTCCATCAACCCGCAGGTCGCGCACTACACGGGCCAGGCGGAGCTGGCCCAGGCCATCCAGCAGGGGCTGGATGCCCGCAAGTCGGGTGATTTCGGCGGCGCGACGGCGAAGCTCGGCCGGGCGGTGCAGCTCGCGGCCGCTTCCGGCAACGCGGACACTGCGAAACTGCTTTCGAAGGTGGTGGACGTGGTCGACGCGGCGACCGGTACTGTGCGACTGAAGGCGAAGGTCGCGGAAGCGGACGAGATGACGCTCGAAACGCGCTCGACCAAGACCGTTCGCGTGAAGAAATAGGTCACGATCTGCTCGGCCCGCGGGGCCGGACGAGGAGAGGGGGAAGCGCCGACATGCCGACCTGCCCGAACGGACACCAGTCGGGTTCCGACGACTGGTGCGAGGTCTGCGGACACCGCATGACCGGGGCGGGCGCGCCTGCGGGTGCCGTTCCGCCGCCGCCTCCCCCGCCCCCGCCGCCCGCGTACGGCTACCCCGGCCCGGGCCCCGGCGGACCCGGACCCGGTCCTGGCCCTGGCGGCCCCGGCGGACCCGGCGCGGGTCCCGGTGGCCCCGGCGCCCCCGGCCGCCCCGGTGGCTTCCCGGGCGGCGACCCCAACGCCACCGCCCAGGCGGAGCTGTGCCCGCAGTGCCGTACGCCCCGCGAGGCGAACGCCCCGTTCTGCGAGGAGTGCCGGTTCAACTTCATCACCGGTACGGCCACGTCGTACACCCCCGTCGCCCCGCCCCCGCTCCCCGGCAGCCAGGGCCGCCCCGGCGGTCCGGGCGGTCCCGGCGGCCCGCCGCCCGGGCTGAACCTGCCGCCCGGCTTCCAGTCGGGTCCGGGCGCCCCGCCGCAGGCGCCGCAGGCACCGCGCCCGCCGGACCCGTTCGAGTACCAGGGTTCGCGCCCCTCGCAGGTGAACCGGCCGGCCGAGCCGCTGCCGCCGGAGCCGCCGTCGTCCCAGCGCCCGCCGCAGGGCCCGCCGCCGGTGCCGCAGGCGTTCCAGCAGCCGTCCGGCCCGCCGCCCCCGCCGCAGGCGTTCCACCAGCCGGGCCCGCCGCCCGCGCCGCAGCCCCCGGCCGCCCCGCAGCCGGCGCCCGGCGGCGGTGGCGACGACTGGATGCTGCCGCCGCCCTCCCAGGCGCAGCCCTCGCACCCGGGGACCCCCCAGGCACCCCAGGCGCCCCAGGCGCCCCACGCTCCTCAGCCGCCCCAGCCGCAGCCCGCGCCGCAGCAGGGCTGGACGGCGGTGGTCGCGCCCGACCGCGAGTACTTCATGGCGATGATGCGCCGCAGCGGCCCCGAGGCCGCCGGGCTCAACCTGCCCGCCTACTCCCCCGAGCAGCGCCTGCCGCTGACCGGGAACCAGGTGAGCATCGGCCGCCGCCGCCAGTCCACCGGCGAGTCCCCCGACATCGACCTGTCGGTGCCGCCGGAGGACCCGGGCGTCTCGCACCAGCACGCGGTGCTGGTGCACCAGCCGGACGGCACCTGGGCGGTCGTCGACCAGAACTCCACCAACGGCACCACGATCAACGGCGCCGAGGACCCGATCCAGCCCTACGTCCCGGTCCCGCTCAAGGACGGCGACCGGGTCCACGTGGGCGCCTGGACGACGATCACCGTCCGCCGGGGCTGAGCGAGCGGCAGTCGCCCCCGAGGGCGCCGGCCACCCCCCGGTGGCCGGCGCCCTCGTCCGCGTACCGGCCCACGACTCACCCCTGTCCGGCTGCCGCCGTGCCGAGGGGCCAGAGGTACGGGCCCTCGGGGTCGTCGAGCCACGCCCACTGGTACGCGCCGCTGACGGTCACTCCGAACCGCTCCCGCACCGGGCGGCGTTCGCGCTGCCACAGCGAGTACGCCTCGTGCGGGTCGAGGCTGCCGGCGGTGAGCGCCAGCAGGAACCGGAACAGTTCGTTCTCGGTCGCGCGCCGGGGCAGTCCGCCGGTGTGCGGAGCCCGCGCGGGGCCGGCGTCGCCGCGCAGTGGGACGAAGTAGGCGGAGGTGTGCAGGAAGCGCCCCTCCGCGTGGCTCTCGTCCGCCACCCGGAGCTTGAGCAGCCCGGTGGACAGCGGGGTGAGGACGCGGGCGCCCGGCCGGCACTGGGCGAGCCACGCGCGGGGGACGCGCGGGACGGCGCAGGTCGCGATCACCGCGTCGAAGGGCGCCCGCCCGGGGCAGCCGTGCGTACCGTCGCCGGTGATCACGGCCGGGTGGCGGCCGGCGGCGGCCAGGTGGGCGCGGGCCGCCGCCGTGATGTCCTCGTCCAGGTCGACGGTGGTCACCCGCTCGTCGCCCAGCCGGTGCGCGAGGAGCGCGGCGTTGTAGCCGGTGCCGGCGCCGATCTCCAGGACGGCGTCCCCGTCCCGCAGCTCCAGGGCGTGCAGCATTCCGGCCATCAGCGACGGCTGGCTGGCGGACGAGACGAGGTCGCCGTCCCGCAGGTGGGTGGCGAGCGGCCGGTCCTGGTAGGCGCACTCCAGCCAGCGGCGGCGCCGCCCGGGATCGGGGTCCTCGCGGCCCAGGCGCTCGTAGCCGCCGAGGACGCCGACGTAGAAGGACGGCACGAACAGGTGCCGCGGCACCTCCTCGAACGCCGCCCGCCAGGCGGGGTCCGGCAGGTCGCCGCCGGCGGCGATCTCCCGTACCAGCGCGCGCCGGGCCGCCGCCGCGTCCCCGGCGTACGGGTCCTCGGCGTCCGGGTCCCGCGCGTACGGGTCCTCGGGGGGTACGGGGCCGGTCCGCATACCTCCACTGTGCTGCCCGGGGGCCCCGGTGGCGAGTGCCCGGGAAGCGCCGTCCAGGAATGCGGGGCGGGGGTCCTAGGGCCCGGGACCTCCGCCGGGGCGTCTGAGACGATGGACGGGTGAATGAGATCCCGCGCGGCACGCTTCAGGAGCAGACCTTCTACGAGCAGGTCGGCGGCGAGGCCACCTTCCGGCGCCTCGTGCACCGCTTTTACCAGGGGGTCGCGGAGGACCCCCTGCTGCGGCCGATGTACCCGGAGGAGGACCTCGGTCCGGCCGAGGAGCGGCTGGTGCTGTTCCTGATGCAGTACTGGGGCGGCCCCCGCACCTACAGCGACAACCGCGGCCACCCGCGGCTGCGGATGCGCCACGCCCCCTTCACCGTGGACCGGGCCGCGCACGACGCGTGGCTGAAGCACATGCGGGCGGCGGTCGACGAGCTGGGCCTGTCCGAGGATCACGAGCGGACCCTGTGGAACTACCTGACGTACGCCGCGGCCTCGATGGTGAACACCGCCGACTGAGCCGCCGCGCACGGTCCGTGCCGGAGAGGTGACGGAGAAGTAGCAGGGAAGGTTCCGGCCAACTCTCCGCCACCCCGTCCCGCCGGGCCTTCAGCAGCCCCTAAGTTCACAGCCGCAACACATCGAACGGGCATCCGCAGCCGGCGGGTGCCCCTCGTTCTGCGGAGGTGCGGTGTGCGACGAAGGACCGTGAGGCTGGGGGCCGTGGCGATCGCGACGGTCACGGCACTGCTCGGGGCCGGGACGGCCTTCGGTGACACCTTCTACGTCTACGAGGGCGAGGACTTCGGCTACATCGGCGCCGACCACAAGTACGCCGGGGTCTGCGACCGCGAGTTCGACGGGTTCAACGTCTACGTCAACTTCAAGCGGACCACCCCCAACACCGTGGTGCGCATGGAGGAGACCGGCGGCTACTGCAAGCACTCCACCACCGGCACGTACTCCATCTACACCCTCCAGACCTGCGAGAACCGGCCGCTGGTGTCGGACGCCTGCTCCGCCTGGAAGAGGCACCCCTGACCACGGTGGCCGCGCCGCCCGCCGTGGCGGTCGCGGGACTGACCCTCACCAGCGCGCCGCCGGACGGCGGCCGGGTCCTGTTGCGGAACGCCGCGATGACCGCCGCCGCGGGCGAGTCCGTCGCCGTCACGGGCCCCAGCGGCAGCGGCAAGTCCACGCTGCTCGCCTGCCTGGCGGGGCTCCACCGCCCCACCGCGGGGACGGTCCTGGTGTACGGCACCGAACCGGCCGGGCTGCGGCCGGCCAGGGCGGCGGCGTGGCGGCTCGGCACGGTGGGCCTGGTCCACCAGTCCGGGGAGCTGCTGCCGGAGCTGAGCGCGCTGGAGAACGCGGCGCTGCCCCTGCTGATCGCCGGCCGGGGCCGCCGGGAGGCGTACGGGACGGCGCGGCGGCTGCTGCGCGAGCTGGGCGCGGAGGCGGTGGCCGACTCACCGGCGGACGCCCTCTCCGGCGGTGAGCGCCAACGGGTGGCGCTGGCGCGGGCGTTGTCGACGCGGCCGCCGCTGCTGCTGGCCGACGAGCCGACCGGGGCGCTGGACGAGCGGGCCACGGACGAGGTGTGCGCGCTGCTGTTCGGGCTGCCCGCCCAGTACGGCTGCGCCCTGGTGGTGGTGACCCACGACCCGGCCGTCGCCCACCGCGCCCACCGGCGGCTGGCGCTGCGCGACGGCGGGCTGCACGAGACGCCGGGCCGCCCGTGAGGCGGGCCCGCCGCCGGGGGGCGACCGCGCATCTGCTGGCGGTCGGCCGCCGCGCGGCGTCCGGGTCCGGGTCCAGGTCCGGGTCCGGTGGTGGCCGTGACCCGCGGCTGACCGTGCAGACGGTGTGCCTGGCGCTGACCGGGGTGGCGGCGGCGCTGCTGGTGTGGTGCGTCCAGGCGGTCGGCGCCGTGCACGAGGCCCGGGACGCGCGGATCGCCGCCCGGGTGCCGGAGGCCGCGGGGCCCGGGACGCGCCCGGCGGCCTGGTGGAACCAGAGCGCCGACAGCTGGGCGGACCGGGACTTCTCGGTGGTGTACCTGGAGCCCGCCGGCCCGTCCGCCCCGCTCCCGCCGGGGCTGCCGCGCTGGCCGGAACCGGGCGAGGCGTTCGTGTCGCCCGCGCTGCTCGACGCCATGCCGCCGGCCGCCACCCGGTACGGCAGGCTCGCCGGCACGATCGGCCCGGAGGGGCTCGCCGACCCGGGCGAGCTGTTCGTGTACGTCCGCGCGCCGGCCGGTGTGCCCGTCCGGGGGCCGGTGACGACGCTGGCGATCACCGGTTACGGGACCGGTCCCGCGCCGGAGCCGGGCCACTTCGTCAGCCAGGCGTTCGACCGTCCGGCGGGCGACCTGTACGGGCTGCTCGCCCCCCAGCTCGGGCTGCCCGCCGCGGTCCTGCTGGTCGTCTCGGCCCGGCTGGCGGCCCGCGGCCGGGACCGCCGGCTGGCGGTGCTGTACGCGATGGGCGCCGGGCGTTCGGTCCGGGCCCGGATCGCGGTGGGCGAGTGCCTGGGGCCGCTGGCGCTCGGCACGGCGCTGGCCGGCGTCCCGCTGGCGTTGCTCACGCTGACCGGCGTACGGCTGCCGCTGACCGGTTACGCGGTGGCGGCCGGCGATCTCGCGCCGCTGCGGTGGTGGTACCCGCCGGCGCTGGTCCTGGTGTGGGCGGTGCTGTGCCTGCTGTTCGCGGCGCTGCACCTGCGGGTGCGCCCGGCCGGGTCCGGGCGGCTCCGGCCCGCGCGCCGGCGGCCGTCGGTGTGGCCGGGCGTGCTGTGCGCGACCGGCGGCCTGGCGGTGGTGGCGGGTGCGGCGTCCGGCGGGGCGGCGGGCACCCGGCTGTTCGTCCTGGGGACGACGCTGGTGCTGGCCGGGCTGCCGCCGCTGGTGGGCCGGGCGGCGGCGCGGCTCTCCGCCCGGCTGACCGGCCGCGCGGCGGGCGATCCGGCCCGGCTGGTCGGCGGGCGCTGGGCGGCGGCCCGCCCCGAGGTGATCGCGCGGGCGGGTGCGGCGCTGGTGGTGATGCTGGGGCTGGTGGCGCAGGCGCTGGTGATGGTGACGGACCTGACGGACGAGGCGCGCCGCGCCACCGCGCTGGCCCGGCACCTGGACGGCCGGCTCCTGGAGGTCCACAGCGCGCCCGCGTCGGAGGCGGCGTCCGCCCGGTTCGTGGCCGCCCTGGGCCCGGACGCCCGGGTGCTACGGGTGGGCGCGGCCGCCCCGACCGACGCGGGCGGCTCCTCCGGCACGTCCGGCGCGGGCGGCCCGACCGACGCGGGCGGCATCGGCGCGGGCGGTCCGACCGGCACCGGCGGGGGCGGCCCGACCGGCATCGGCGCGGGCGGTCCGACCGGCACCGGCGCGGGCGGCCCGACCGGCATCGGCCCGCCCGTGCTGCGCGGTGACTGCCGGGACCTGGCGGCGCTGGGCGCGCTACGGGTCTGCCCGCGCACCGGGGCGGTACCGGCGCGGGAGGCGTACGCCGAGCGCACGCCCCGCACAGAGGCGCTGCGCTGGATGGGCTTCGGCCCGGTGGGCGTCCAGGCGGCGGCGTCACGGGCGGAGCTGCTGCGGGAGCCGGGGCCGTTCGTGGTGCTGACGAGCGGACCGGAGGGGCGGGAGCGCGCCGAGCGGGCGGCCCGTGCCACGCTGCCACTCCCCCAGGTGGGGGTGCCCGGTGAGGCGCATGTCGTCGGGGCGGCGGCCCGGGCGCGGCAGGCCGGGTGGGTGGTGCTGGTGGCGGCGGCCGGTTTCCTGCTGCTCGCGGCGGCGGGGGCGGCGGCGCTGCTGCACGCCTTCCTCGACCGGGCGGACGAGCTGCGGCCGCTGGCCGGCTACACCTCGGGGGTGCGCTTCCACCTGCGGGTCGCGTGGTGGGGCATGGGGGTGCCGATGGCGTGCGCGCTGGCGCTGGCGGCGCTGTCCGCGGGGCTGCTGGCCGGGGTGAACCTCGGTTTCCTGTCCCCGTCGGGAAGTTCACCGCTCGGGCTGCTCGCGGGCGGGCTGGCGGTGGCGGGCGCGGTGTGCGCGGCGGCGACGGTGGGCGGCGGGTGGCTGAGCGCCCGGGCCGGCCACCGGTGGGCGCCGCGCGGCGACTGAACGGCCCGGTGCGGTGCGGCCGCGCCGGTCAGGGGGCGGCGGGGCGGACGGCGGTGACGCTCAGCCCGGTGCCCAGGCCGGCCGCGCGGACGGCGACCGAACCGTAGGGGGTGCGCAGCCGCAGCCACGCCCCGGCGGCGAGCAGCGCCACCGGCACCCGGTGCGGCGGCAGGAAGCCCAGCGACTGGGCGGCGTGGACGGCCCGCAGGGGCAGGCCGGTGGTGCCGACGGGCCGGGACCATATCTCCCGGCCGATGCGGTCGCGCTCGGTGCGGGTACGCCGCTGCGCGGGCAGGGCGCCGTCCCGGCGGCGGAACTCGGCCACCGCCCCGGCGACCTGCTCGCGCAGTCCGGCGGCGTCCGGGAGGCCGGGGACCTCCCGCCAGCCGCCGCGCGGGGGCAGGACGCCCGCCCACGGCGGCCCGGTGACGGGCGCGGGCACCATGGCCTTGCCCGCCGACTCCTCGATGCCGTCGAGGAGTTGCCCGGCCGAGACGGTGATGTCCAGCGGGGCGTCGTCGAGGAGCGCGGCCGTCCGGATGGCCAGCACCTCGAAGGACGGCGGCCGCCCGAACACGGCGAGGGCCCCGCCTCCCGCCTGGAGGCGGACGGCGGCGGCCCGGTCGTAGTGGATCAGCCGGTCCAGGAAGGCGGCGAGGTCGGCCGCCTCCCTGGCGTCGGCGAAGTGCAGCGGCGGGGTCATGCCGCGGCGGCCTTCCCCCCGGAGCGCATGCCGTCGTCGACGTACTCCTCCAGGAAGGACCGCTCCTCGGCCGTGATCCTGCGCGGGCGCTGGGCCTCCAGGTCGAACGGCACGACGACCGTCGAGGCCCGTACGTACACCAGGTCGGAGCCCTCGGAGTCCTTCACCTCGTACGCGATCGTCAGCGACGCCGCGCCGATCTTGGTGACCCAGGACTCGATGACCACCGGCGCGTGCCGGTGGACCAGCGGCCGTACGTAGTCGATCTCGTGCCGGGCCACGACGGACCCGCCGGAGAAGGACGGCGAGCCGTTCCCCGGCGCCAGCCGGAACATGAAGTCGATCCGCGCCTCCTCCAGATAGCGGAGGAAGACGACGTTGTTGACGTGCCCGAAGGCGTCCATGTCCGACCAGCGCAGGGGGCAGCTGTAGAGGTGACGAGCCACGGTCGGCGCCTCAGCCCCGGGTGAGCTTCTTGTACGTGGCGCGGTGCGGCCGCGCCGCGTCCGGGCCGAGGCGCTCGATCTTGTTCTTCTCGTACGACTCGAAGTTGCCCTCGAACCAGAACCACTTGGAGTCGCCCTCGTACGCCAGGATGTGCGTGGCGACCCGGTCCAGGAACCAGCGGTCGTGGGAGACGACCACGGCCGCGCCCGGGAACTCCAGGAGCGCGTTCTCCAGCGACGACAGCGTCTCGACGTCGAGGTCGTTGGTCGGCTCGTCGAGGAGCAGCAGGTTGCCGCCCTGCTTGAGGGTGAGCGCGAGGTTCAGGCGGTTGCGCTCGCCGCCGGACAGCACGCCGGCCGGCTTCTGCTGGTCCGGGCCCTTGAAGCCGAACGCGGAGACGTACGCCCGCGAGGGCATCTCGACCTGGCCGACGTTGATGTAGTCCAGCTCGTCGGAGACGACGGCCCACAGCGTCTTCTTGGGGTCGATGTTGGCGCGGCTCTGGTCGACGTACGAGATCTTGACCGTGTCGCCGACGCGGATCGAGCCGGAGTCCGGCTCCTCCAGGCCCTGGATCATCTTGAACAGCGTGGTCTTGCCGGCGCCGTTGGGGCCGATCACGCCGACGATGCCGTTGCGCGGCAGGGAGAAGCTCAGGTCGTCGATGAGGACCTTCTCGCCGAACGCCTTGTTGAGGTTCTCGACCTCGACGACGACACTGCCCAGGCGCGGGCCCGGCGGGATCTGGATCTCCTCGAAGTCCAGCTTCCGGGTCTTCTCGGCCTCGGCGGCCATCTCCTCGTAACGCGCGAGACGGGCCTTGGACTTGGCCTGCCGTCCCTTGGCGTTGGAGCGGACCCACTCCAGCTCTTCCTTGAGCCGCTTGGCGCGCTTGGCGTCCTTCTGGCCCTCGACCTTGAGACGGGTCTGCTTGGTCTCCAGGTACTTGGAGTAGTTGCCCTCGTAGGGGTAGGCGCGGCCCCGGTCGAGCTCCAGGATCCACTCGGCGACGTTGTCGAGGAAGTACCGGTCGTGGGTGATGGCGACGACGGTGCCGGCGTACTTGGCGAGGTGCTGCTCCAGCCACTGCACGGACTCGGCGTCCAGGTGGTTGGTGGGCTCGTCGAGCAGCAGCAGGTCGGGGGCCTCCAGCAGCAGCTTGCAGAGCGCGACGCGGCGCTTCTCACCGCCGGAGAGGTTGGTGACCGGCCAGTCCCCGGGCGGGCAGCCGAGGGCGTCCATGGCCTGCTCCAGCTGGGCGTCGAGGTCCCACGCGTTGGCGTGGTCCAGCTCCTCCTGGAGCTTGCCCATCTCCTGCATCAGCTCGTCCGTGTAGTTCGTGGCCATCTCCTCGGCGATGGCGTTGAACCGGTCGAGCTTGCCCTTGATCTCGCCGACGCCGTCCTGGACGTTCTCCAGGACGGTCTTCGACTCGTCCAGCGGCGGCTCCTGGAGCAGGATGCCGACGGTGTACCCGGGCGACAGGAAGGCGTCGCCGTTGGACGGCTGCTCCAGACCGGCCATGATCTTCAGCACGGTCGACTTACCGGCGCCGTTCGGGCCGACCACACCGATCTTCGCACCGGGCAGGAAGCTCAGCGTCACGTCATCGAGGATGACCTTGTCGCCGTGCGCCTTGCGCGTCTTGCGCATCGTGTAGATGTACTCAGCCAAGAGAAACCGTCCGGCAGTCCGTGAGTGGGCAGATACACCCCATCTTGCCTGACGTCCACCCCGCGAAGGAAACCAGTAACCGGTGGCCGCCCGGGGGCGGCCCTCCGGCGGTCCCGGGGCGGACGGGCGGGGCGGTGGTCAGTCCCCGGTCCCGGGGTCCTGCTTCCTGCGGAGGAGGAACACGGCCGCGCCGCCGGTCACCAGCATCGCCAGCGCGATGCCCGCGATCATGGGGGTGGCTCCGGAGGCGCCCGTCTCGGCGAGGTCCGGGCCGTCGCCGGCCGCGCCGGGGCCGGCCGGGGTGCCCCCGGGTGTGAGGGGGCTGGGCGGGCCGCCCTGCTGCTCGGCCAGGGTGGTGGTCGTGCTGCCGGTGGTGCGGCAGTCGAGGATGCCGGTGAAGGTCTTCTCGTACCCGCCGGGTCCGGTGACGGCCAGTTCGTACGGCTGGTCCTCGGCGACCGGGACGTGCACGGTCCGGGACTCCCCGGCGCCGACGGTGTGGGTGACGCCCATGAGGTCGAAGGCGAAGGGGGCGTCGCCGCTGTTGACGGCGGTGACGTCGACCCCGCCGCGGGCGCAGTTCTTCCGGGCGGAGAGCGCGGGGACGGCGCCGGTGGCGGCCCAGGTGGCGGTGGCGGTGGCGGAGACGGTCGACTCGCTGGAGCCGGCCAGGATCTGCGTCTGGCTCTGGGTGACCCCGGCGAAGGCCCGGCCGACCGGTACGGAGGTGGTGGCCTGCACGGTGAGGGCGGCGGAGCCGTCGGCCGCCGTGGCGGGCACGTCGAAGAACAGCCGGCTGCCGTCGGCGGCCGTGGTGACCGGAGCGCCCTTGGCGTCGGTGATCCTGACGCCGCTGGCGGCGGCGTCGGCGGGCGGGGTCACCGTGACGCGGCCGGCGTCGGTGCGCACGGTGACGGGGCCGATCCGGCCGCCGGACGGGCCGGACACGGCGCGGGGCTCCAGGCTCAGCGACGCCCGGGGCTCCGCGACGTGCTCGGCCTCCTTCTCCAGCCAGTCGGCGAGCTTCTCGGCGGCCGGGTCGAGCGCCTGGACCTGGGCGTTGTCCGAGTACCGCCAGATGGCGACCTGGGTGCCGGCGGCGGCGGTGCCGGCGGACAGCGGTCCGGTGCCGGCCTTCCTGGCCAGCCCGACCAGGTCGTCGACCTGGGGGTAGGAGTGCTGGAGGATCCACCGGATCCGGCCCGCGTCCTTGTTCCCGCCGAGGGAGGTCTGGTCCCAGGACGTCTCCTGGTACCGGGCCTTCTCCTGGGTGGGGCGGTGGAGGTCCACGCAGTAGGTCTTCAGCGTGCCGCCGCCGTCGACGGCCATCTCGAACAGGCCGGCCGGGATCTCCTGCCGCTCGCCGTCGACGCGGAGCACCGCCTGGTCGAAGGTGGTCATCCCGTCGAGCGTGGCGGTGGCGCCGCCCTGGTGCTGTGCTGCCTCGTCGGCCGCCGCGGCGGGCGCCCCGGCGAGGAGCCCCCCGGCCGTCGCTCCGGCCGCCACGACCGCCGCCAGGAGCCGGGCGGGACGCCTCCGCCGCCTCCGTACAGAAAACGCAGCAAACACAGATTTCCCCTCCGGGCGAGACCTTTCGCGTTGGGGCGCGTGGGGGGAGTGCCTCGCCTGCGACTCAAGTGCCCCGTGAGTACCCGGGAATCCTAGAGAGGCGATCTTGCACAGTCCCCTGTCATACCGTCAGACAACCATTCCGACTCGGAATCGTTATCGCGGACGCGTTGCGCGCGGCGCGTGTGCGCCGAATCTCCACATCGCCGTGCCGGACGGTGGACCACTCCTGACGCATCGTCACGACACCAGCTCCGCCGGCCGCCCGGCCGCTCCGGCGCCGTCGCCCCCGCCTCCGGCCGCCCGGTCCGGGTCGCGCGCCGCGTCCGGCTCCGGTGCCGGATCGGATGCCGCCTCGGGGCGGTCGGCCGGGCGCGGCTCCCCCTTCATCACCCGGCGGAAGGCGGACGTGCCGCGCGACAGGTCGTGCCCGGCCGCCGACGCGTCGATGTCTACGAACGTCCGCCGCTGGCCGTCCCGGTCCTCCTCGCGCACCCGCAGCCGGCCGTGGATCACCAGCGGGTCCCCCACCGACACCGAGGCGGCCAGATTGGCGCCGAGCGACCGCCAGGCGCTCACCGTGTAGAAGCTGGTGTGCCCGTCGACCCAGGCCGCCCGCTCGCGGTCCCAGCGCCGCGCGGTCGCCGCGAAGCGGAACTTCGCCACCCCGCCGGTCACCGTCTCCCGGTAGTCGACGCTCGTCGCGACGTTCCCCACCACCGTCACCATCGTGTCGTACATGACATCCACCCCTCCCGGTCGTCCTGCTGACTGCACTCATGCTGGACCGCCCGCCGGAATCCCGCCGGGCCCTGTGGACAAGCCCCCGGATGTGGACAACGCCACCACCCGCACGGAGGACATTCACCCGGGCGCCCGCCCGGAACCTAGCCCGCCCGTCCCACCACCGTCCGCACGGTCCCGCCGCCCGGGCCGCCGGCCTCCCCGGCGCTCCGGGACACCTGCCCGTACCGCTCCCGCACCTCGCGGTACCGCATCAGCTCGGCGGCGACCGGGTCCAGGACCCGCGCCCGCCCGCACCCGGCCGCCGCCTCCCGCAGCCGCCGCTCGGTCTCCTGCCCGTACCGCCGCGCCGGGCCCCGGGCGGCGGCGGCGCACGCCCACTCCACCAGGGGCCCGCCGACGATCCCGGCCAGCATGATCAGGGCGGGCGGGAGCAGCCCCGGCTCCAGGACGCCGACGATCTGGCCGATCAGCCACAGGGCGCCGTAGAACTGGAGCAGCGTCATGGCCGCCTGGGCGAGGACCGCCGCCGGCCACCAGGCGGGGCGGGGCGGCCGGCCGCCCGCCGGGGGCGCCGCCTCCCGGGCCGCCAGCTCGTCCAGCGCCTCCGGGAGGCCCTGCGCGCCGCGTACCGCCGCCTCGCGCACCGCCTGCGCCCAGGGCGCCGGCAGGCCGCGCACCGCCTCCTCGGCGACCACCCGCACCGCCTGCTCGACGCGCTGCCGCGCCGTCAGCTCGCCCTCCTCGGCCGGGCCGTCGGGCCCGGTGCCCTCCTCGGGGCCGCCCGCCGCGCCCTGCGTGCGCATCCGCTCGTACCAGCGCCACAGCCGCAGCCACGGCGTGCCGCAGGCCCGTCCGGCGTTGCGCCGCCACTCCCGCTCGGCCGCCTCGCCGGCCGCCCGGGCGCCCACGGCGACCGCGAGCCGGGCGCCGAAGTCCTCGCGGGAGCGCTCGCCGAGCCCGGGGTGGCCGTCCGCCACGTACACCGGCCGGAGCCGGGCGGCGGTCGCGTCCACGTCCGCCGACAGCCGCCGCTCGGCGGCGCCCCGGTTCTGCACGAACGCGCCGAGCAGCTCGCGCAGTTCCCCGACGCCCTCGCCGGTGAGCGCGGAGACGGCGAGGACCGTCGCACCGGGTTCGCCGTGCTCGCCGAGGGCCATGCCGTCCTCGTCGAGCAGCCGCCGCAGGTCGTCGAGGACCTGGTGGGCGGCGTCGCCGGGCAGCCGGTCGACCTGGTTGAGGACGACGAACGTCACCTCGGCGTGGCCCGCGAGGGGGCGCAGATAGCGTTCGTGCAGGGCCGCGTCGGCGTACTTCTCGGGGTCCACGACCCAGATCACGGCGTCGACCAGGGCCAGCACCCGGTCGACCTGCCGGCGGTGGGCGGTGACGGCGGAGTCGTGGTCGGGCAGGTCGACCAGGACCAGGCCCTGGAGCGCCTCGTCGCCCGCGCCGCCCGCCAGCGGCCTGCGCCGCAGCCGGCCGGGGATGGCGAGCCGGTCGAGCAGTCCGGCGGCGCCCTCGGACCAGGTGCAGGCGATGGGGTTGGCGGTGGTGGGGCGGCGCAGTCCGGTCTCCGAGACGGGCACTCCGGCCAGGGCGTTGATCAGTGCGGACTTGCCGCTTCCGGTGGGGCCCGCGATGGCGACGACGGTGTGCCGCGAGGAGAGCCGCTGCCGGGCGGCGGCCTCGTCCAGGACCCGTCCGGCCTCGGCGAGGGTGTCGCCGTCCAGGCGGGTCCTGGACAGGCCCACGAGTTCGCGCAGGGCGTCCAGGCGGGTGCGCAGCGACCCGGCGTACGCCTCGCCGATCGGCACGTGCGGCTCGTCGGCCGGGGCCTCGGAGAGCTCGGCCTGCTCCTGTGCGCGGCGGGCGATCAGCCCGTCGTCCCAGCGTTCGTCAACGGCGCTCACCGCCGTCACCTCTCCTTCTTGAGTCGGGACAGCGCGGCGATGAGCTCGGCCTGGGGCTCGGGGTTCACGTCGAGGGCGCGCAGGGGGGCGAGCCGCCCGGCGCGTTCCTCGTCCAGTACGCGGTCGATGTACGCGGTGACCAGCTCGCCGCCCCGGTCGCGCAGCCGCAGCGCGCCCTGGGCACCGAGCAGTTCGGCGAGGCGGTCGCCGGCGCCCCGGGTCCTGCGCCCGCCGAGCAGCGCGGCGGCCAGCAGGGCGGCCACGGTGTCGGCGTCCGGGGCGGAGGCGCGGTCCATGCGCCGCACCTCGTCCTCGGCGAGCTCCTCCAGGACGCGCCGCCAGCGCCGTACGGCCATGCCGATCCGCTCGGAGGTCTCCCGTCCGGGGCCGGGGCGGGCTCCGGCGGCGGGGTCGTCGTCCAGGATCCGCGCGGCCGGTTCGCGCCGCCACGCCTCGCGCACATGGTCGTCGGCGGCGGCGACGGCGCACTGGAGGAGGGCGGTCAGGGACTCGGCGAGGGAGTCGAGCAGTTCGGCGGCGGAGCAGTCGCGGGGGTAGCCGCGCCACCGGGTGCGGGCGTCGCCGGCGAGGACGGCGCCGCGCGCCAGCTCGCGGCGGACCCGGTCGGCCTCCTGGTCGTAGGCGGCCCCGACGGCGCCGGTGAGCCGGACGGCGGCGGCGTACTGGGCGGCGACGGCCCCGGCGAGCTCCGGCATGCGGACGTTCAGCGAGTCGATGACGCCGCCGGCCGTGCGCCCCACGGCCTGCTGCCGGGCGGCGGGGTCCTGGGCGCGGTGCGCGAGCCAGGCGCGCAGCGGGGCGACGGCGGTGTCGGGCAGCAGGCCGGTGCCGCCGCCGGCGGACTCGGGCAGCTCGGGGATGGTGAAGCGGGGGACGTCGCCGAGCCCGGCGCGGACGAGGAGCGCCTCGTACTGCCGGGACACCTCGTTGATCACCTGGTGCGGCACCCGGTCGAGGACGGTGACGAGGGTGGCGTCGTACTCCTTGGCGGTGCGCAGCAGGTGCCACGGCACGGCGTCGGCGTAGCGGGAGGCGGTGGTGACCATGACCCAGACGTCGGCGGCGCAGATCAGTTCGGCGGCGAGTTCGCGGCTCTCGACGACCAGGGAGTCGATGTCGGGGGCGTCGAGCAGGGCGAGGCCGCGCGGGACGGTGTCGGCGGTCTCGACGCGCAGGGCCCGCTCGGCGCCGCCCCCTCGGCCGTCGGGCTCGCCGTCGCCGTCGTCGGGGGTCCACACGCGCGTGAGCTGGGGCAGCACCCGGATGCCGGCGAACCAGTGGTGGTCGTCGGGGTGGCAGACGAGGACGGGTGTCCTGGTCGTGGGGCGCAGGACCCCGGCCTCGCTGACCCGGCGCCCGACGAGCGAGTTGACCAGGGTGGACTTGCCGGCGCCGGTGGACCCGCCGACGACGGCGAGCAGCGGCGCTTCGGGTTCCTTCAGCCGGGGCACCAGATAGTCGTCGAGCTGTGCGAGGAGTTCCGCCCGGGTCTGGCGCGCGCGTGGCGCCCCGGGCAGAGGGAGCGGGAGACGCACGGCGGCGACACGGTCGCGCAGGGCGGAGAGTGCGTCGATGAGCTGAGGCCGTACGTCCAAGGTCACCACATGCGAAGAATGCCCAATTTCATGACCTTTTTGAAGCGTATGGCGCTCTCTGCGCGCCGATCAGACACAAGGGACACATGGGATGAGTGGGACACAGGCATAACGAGTACACAACACCCGGGGCGTGTGGCGCGAAAAGCGCTGCAGGAATCGCACCTGCCTGCGATTATCGGTTCGCTTCACCGAACCTCCACATCGTGCCACGCAGGTGAAGCGACCGGGTCAAGGTGATCGGAGCCCTATCCTTGTCCCCGGCGAGGTCACGGACCACCCAGCAGGGGCTCCAGGCCACAAGGCCACCACCGGCCCCCGTAGCTCAGTGGATAGAGCAGGCGCCTTCTAAGCGCTTGGCCGCAGGTTCGAGTCCTGCCGGGGGCGCACTGCCGGGCCCTCCCTCGTGGAGGGCCTTTCGCCGTCCGGGCCCTTCCGGCCCCGGGCGCCCTACCGCCTCCCGGGCCGGCGGCCCGGGGGTTACGCACATGATCGCCGTTACGCCAAGCGCCTCGGCGCACGACGACCGAAAGGCGCCCCGGTACGGAGGCCCGGCACGGGACCGGGGCGGAGGCGCGGCAAAGCGGAGATCACCCGCCTGGATGTCAGTCGGGTGGCGTAGGGTCCTTGATCGGGACAAGTCGATCACTCGGGGGGTGGCGGCACGGCAGCGTCGTACGCCCACGGCTCCGGGACCGCTCCGCTCAACTTCCGCCGGAGGTACGGGTGTCGTTGCTCGCGATCAGTGACCTGCATGTGCGCCACGCCGAGAACCGCGCCGTCGTGGAGCGGCTGCGCCCCCGCTCGGACGACGACTGGCTGCTCGTGGCCGGTGACGTCGGCGAGCTGACCACGGACATCGCCTGGGCGCTGGGGCTGCTGCGCGAGCGGTTCCGGACCGTGGTGTGGGCGCCGGGCAACCACGAGTTGTGGACCGTGCCGGAGGACCCCGTTCAGGAGCGCGGGGTGCGGCGGTACGAGCACCTGGTGCGGCTGTGCCGGGAGTTGGGGGTCGTCACGCCCGAGGACCCGTACCCGGTGTGGGAGGGGCCCGGCGGACCGGTCGTGGTGGCGCCGCTGTTCGTGCTGTACGACTACACGTTCCGGCCCGCCGGCACCACCACCGAGGCCGAGGCGCTGGCCGTGGCGCACCGGGAGGGCGTGGTGTGCACGGACGAGTTCCTGCTGCACCCCGATCCGCACCCGGGCCGGGGCGACTGGTGCCGGGAGCGGGTCCGCCTCACCGAGGAGCGGCTCTCCGCGATCGACCCCGCTCTGCCCACCGTGCTCGTCAACCACTATCCGCTGGTACGCGATCCGACCTTCGTGCTGCGCCACCCGGAGTTCGCGCTGTGGTGCGGGACGGAGGCCACCGCGGACTGGCACCGCCGCTTCCGGGCCCGCTCCGTGGTCTACGGCCACCTGCACATACCCCGGACGACCTGGCACGACGGGGTGCCCTTCCGGGAGGTGTCCGTCGGCTACCCGCGCGAGTGGCGGCCCCGCCCGGGCCGCCCGGACCTGTCGGTGGTGCTGCCCGAGGGGGACTGACCGGCGCTCAGGAGACCGGCTCCCCGTACAGGACCAGGTTCTCGGCGTACGCGCGCGTGGCCGGGTCGAAGTCCCCGGCACAGGTCACCAGGGCGAGCCGCGCCGCGCCGCGGGCGGTGAACAGGTCCCGGGGCAGCGCCTTCTTGGCGTGGGTCCGGCGGGCGACGATCCGGTACGTGTGGCGCCGGCCGTCCGCCGCGGTGACCTCCGCGCGGGCGCCCAGCGGCACGTCGTGGAGCGCCTCGAAGGGGCCGGGGCCCTCGGCGGCCGAGTCCAGGTGGCCGGCCAGCAGGACCGTGCCGCGCGGGGCGCCGGGCGGGGCGCCCAGCGCCCACCAGCCCAGCCGGGCCGGCGAGGGCGGCACGGCCAGCGCCCCGGCGGCGTCGGCGGTGACCGGGTCGACCGGCATGGCCCGTACGTGCCCGGGGAGGCCCAGGGACACGGGCGGGGAGTACGCCCGCGCCGCGCCCCCCGCGGTGGACGGCGCGGCGGCGGCGCCCGGCACGGTGCCCGCGTCGGGGACCCGCGCGGGCCCCGGGAAGAACGGGAAGAGGTACGCCACGACCGCCGCCGCGACCGCGGCGAGCCCGGCGCGGAACAGGGCGCCGTCCGGGCCGGGCTCGTCGCGCGGCCAGGTGCCCGCGCCCACCGGCGTCAGCGGTTGTCGTTGCGGCGCATGCGGGAGGCCGCCCAGAAGGCGCCCCCGGCCACCAGCACGCCGCCGACGGCCACCACCGGGACGGCGACGGCGACCGGGACCTCGGCCGCCAGGGACGTCGACACATGGCCACCGTTGCCGGCGTGGATGGTGTGCGGCGCGGAGGCGGTGTGGCAGGTGCCGCCGCGCACCATGCCGAGGTGCATCGCGACGACCGGGCGCGCGGCCTTCGCGGCGGCGGTCACCCGGGCGTTCTCGCCGCGCGCGATCTGGTTGTCGATCCGCGCCAGGGTCTTCTCGTGCGCGGCGGCCTGGGCCTTCAGCCAGGCCGCGTCGTACGCCGGGCCGCCCGCCTTGGCCCTGAGGTCGGCGAGCGTCTGCTGCTGCTCCTTCGAGGGCGCCATGGGCAGGTCGACGCCCTGGTCGTCCGCGAGGGCGCGGGTGTCCGCGTCGAGCTTGGTGTGGTCGCGGACGAGTACCTCGCCCACCTGCTTCACACAGTCGGTGGTGGCGTGCTTCCGGGCGTCCTTGCCCGCCGCGATCTCGGTCAGGTTCCCCTGGTGGGAGGCGCGCAGGAACGCCGCGTCGGTGGCGAGGGCGGTGGAGGCGCCGTCGGCGGGCGCCGAGGCGAGGGCGGGGGCGGCGTGGCCGGCGGCTATGCCGCTCAGGGCCAGGCAGGTGAGGGCCGTGGCGGCCCAGTGGGGGGTGCGGATCACGTCGGGCGTCCGTTCTCGTCGGTCGGAGCGTGGCCCTCACCCGTCGAGGGTCACCCCACCATCCGGACACGCCGGGGTGCCCGGCGCCACTCACCGTACGGCGAACGGAGGACGCCCGATCAGCTCAGCGAGGCCGCGACCAGCAGGCAGAACGCCGCCGTGACCAGCAGCGTGCGCACCCGGTGGAAGGCGTTCCACCGGGGTTCGAACGCCTGTCGGACGGGGCCGGCCGGCGCGTCCCCGGAGGCGGCGAGCGCGTTGTTGAGCGGCACGTTCCCCGCGACCGTCACCAGGTGGTTGAGCACCGCGCACACCAGGCCGGCGAGGACGAGCCACCGCTGCGTACCGGACCGGTCCTCCACCGGCACGGCGAGGGCCAGGGCCGGGAACACCACCACGCCCGCGAAGACGGTGAGGAAGACCGCGCGGGGCACGTACTCGTTGACGCGCCGCATGGCCGTCACGAACTGCTCGTCGGTCAGCCGGGCCAGGGCGGGCATCACACCGGTCCAGAAGATCAGCATGAACCCCGCGTAGAGGCCGGTGAAAACGACCGCGAGGGCGAGCAGCAGCGTCGGCATGCGGGCCATCATCGCAGTCGCGCACCGCCGGTGCCGGAGAAATCCCGTCGCCGTCCGGCACCGGGGCCCGGGGTCTCAGGGCTCAGGGCTCCCGGCACCGGCGGCGGTGCGGCGGCCTCAGTCGCGCAGGCCGTTGGCGCGGCGGATCGCGTCGGCGAGCTGGGACACGACCGAGGACTCGGTGGTACGGGCGAGCTCCCCGGCGCGCGTGGCGAGTTCGGCGCCGCCGGGCGCGGCCGGGAGGTCGCCGCCGCGCAGCGAGTCGGCGAAGTAGGCGGCCGTGGCGGCGACCCGGAGGCCCGGGTCGGTGCCCTTGTCCCAGAGGCGGGCGTCCAGCGCTCCGGGGGCCAGGGAGCCGGACTGCTCCCTCGGGGCGCGCGAGACGGGGTCGAGCCACCGGACGGTGGCCGTGGCCAGGGGGCGCTTCGCCGTGGCCGCGCCCGGCCGGGTCTTCACCGCGTACAGCGCGGTCACCTGGTGGCCGGGGCCGACCTCGCCGCCGTCGACCCGGTCGTCGCGGAAGTCCTCGTCGGCGACCTCCCGGTTCTCGTAGCCGATCAGCCGGAAGGACTCCACCGCCCGGGTGTCGAAGGCCACTTGGGCCTTGGCGTCCCGGGCGCGCAGCTCGACATGGGCGGGCAGCCGGTCGGTGAAGACCCGCCGGGCCTCCTCGGAGGTGGAGACGTACGTGGTGTGGCCGTCGCCCTTGTCGGCGAGCCGTTCCATCAGCGCGTCGCCGTACTCGCTGCCGACGCCGACCCCGAAGAGGGTGATGCCGTAGGCGCGGCGCTCGTGGTCGATCCGGTCCAGGATGGCCTCCGCCTCGGTCTCGCCGGTGTTGGCGAGCGCGTCGGACAGCAGGACGACCCGGTTGGTGGCGCCCTTGCGGTGGCCCTCCACGGCGGTGTCGTAGCCGGTGGTCACGCCCGCCTCCACGTTGGTGGAGGAGCTGGTCTCCAGGCCGTCGATCACCTCGTGGAGGCGGTCGCGGTTGCCCTCGACGCGGGTCATCGGCAGCCGGGTCTCGGCCTCGGCGCTGAAGGTGACCAGGGCCACCGAGTCGTCGTCGCGCAGCTGGTCGGCGAGGACGCCGAGGGACTCCTTGACGAGGTCGAGGCGGCCGGGTTCGCTCATCGAACCGGAGACGTCCACGACGAACGTGAGGGCGGCGGGCGGGCGTTCGCCGCGCCGGTCGGCGGGGCGGGTGGCCAGTCCGACGCGTACCAGGGACCAGTCCCCCGGCCCGGTGCGGGCGCCGTCCACGGTGACGGAGAAGCCGTTGCCCGGGGGCTTGGGGTAGCTCTGGCGGAAGCTGTTGACGAACTCCTCCGGGCGTACGGTGTCCGGCGCGGGCAGCCGCCCCTCGGCGAGGGTGCGGCGGGCGTAGCCGTACGAGGCGGTGTCGACGTCCAGCGCGAAGGTCGACAGGTGGTCGGCCGGCGCGGTCTCGCGCGCCCCGTCCCCCGTGGCGCCGTCGGTGGCGGCACCGGGGCGCTTTCCGGCCTCCGGCGCGCCGGGCGCGAGCGCTCCCGGCCGGGGTGCGCCCGGCGCCCGCGCCCCGGTGTCGGAGGCGCTCGCGCGCTCGGCGCCGGACTGCCCGGAGCAGCCCGCGAGCAGCAGGCCGCCGGCCAGCGCCACGGCGAGCACGGCCGCCGGGCCGGGCCTCCACCCGCCCCGCCGGGCGGCGGCGCGCCCCGCCCCTCCGCCGGTCTCCCGGCCGTCGTCGTGCCGGTTCCCTCGCTGTGTCCGCATGGCGGTCCCCCACTTCGGTGGCCGTGGGCATCACGTCCGCACGGCCTGTCGGTACGTGTGAATGTGACGTCCCGGACGGCCGGGAGGACCGGACGAACCTGTTGCGGATGGGTCTCAACTCGGCAACGCCGACCAGATGGTGGGGCCGCGCGCAGGGTTTGGCTTGGACTCGCCAACCCTTCGGAGGGCTCTTGTCACCGTACGGAGTCACATGAGTACATGGAGTGGCGACGATCCAAGGGATTGACGGGGGTGGTCAGCCGTGACGAACGTTCCGGGCTCCGTGCTCGGCCGGGCGGCTTTAAGAGATACGGCACCGCAGCCGGCGACGACACCGACGGCGGCACCGAGGGCGGGAGCACCGGCGACCGGGCCACCGACGGGGGCGACGACGCCGTCGCCGGTGCCCCCGCCGGCCCGCGCCGGCGCTGCCCCGCCCGCCCCGCGGCCGGCCGGGCAACCGGTGCGGGGCATGCGCCAGATCTGCGCGGCGCTGGCCGCGCTCACCGAGTCGGCCCGCCGGGAGCTGCTGACCTTCGACGACCCCGCCGCGTGCCTGGGCCTGTCGATCCCCCAGCCGTTCCTGGAGCTCGCGGGCACCTGCGTCCGCGCGGCGGCGGAGCGGGTGGAGACGGTGCGCCAGATCGTGCCCCGGCACGCGCTGTCCCGCGTCGCCGCCGCGGACGCGGCCGGGCTGGTCCGGCTGCCCGGCCGGGCGCGGCTGACGCAGTCGATCCCGTTCAAGATGATCGTGGTGGACCGTACGGTCGCCGCGATCCCCCTCGATCTCGAACTGCTCTACAACGGGCTGCTGCTGATCCGCGACCCGGTCGTGGTGCACGCCCTGGTGCGGGCGCACCACGCCTGGTGGGAGACGGGCGAGGAGTTCCCGCCGCGGCAGACGCCCCCGGGGGCGCTGCCACCGCACCTGCGTCCGGTGCTGGAGTCCCTGCTCGCGGGGCTCACCGACGAGACGGCGGCGGCGCGGCTGGGGATATCGGGGCGCACCTACAGCCGCCGGGTGGGCGAGCTGCTCACGGCCCTCGGCACGACGAGCCGCTTCCGGGCGGGAGCGGAAGCGGCTCGCCGTGGCTGGCTGTGAGTCCGGGGCCGGTGACCGGAGTCCGGGGCCAATGACGGAAGTCCGGGACCGGCGCAAGGTCCCGGACCGGCGCCCTAGGAGACGATGTCCTTGCGGGCGAAGCCCCGGAAGGCGAGGGCGAACAGCACCAGGGCGTAGGTCACGGACACCGCGGCGCCCTTGACCATGCCGCCCCACTCCAGCTGCGGCTGAAGGGCGTCGGCCCAGGCGAACTGCCAGTGCGCGGGCAGGAAGTCGCGCCACGAGCCGAGCGCCGTCACCGCGTCCAGCACATTGCCGATGATCGTCAGGCCGACCGCGCCCCCGACCGCGCCCAGCGGGGCGTCCGTCCTGGTCGACAGCCAGAAGGCGAGGCCCGCCGTGACCAGTTGGGAGACGAAGATGTACGCCACGACCAGCCCGAGGCGCGGGAGGGTGTCGGCCGCGGCCAGGGAGCCTCCCGTGGGCAGGCGCAGCGGCCCCCAGCCGTAGGCGACCGTCCCGGCGGCGAGGGCCACCAGCGGGAGCAGCAGCATCGCCGCCGCGCTGAAGCCCAGCGCCACGGCGAGCTTCGACCACAGCAGCCGGGCGCGCGGCACGGGCGCCGCGAGCAGATAGCGGAGGGAGGACCAGCCGGCCTCGGACGCCACGGTGTCGCCGCAGAACAGCGCCACCGGGATCACCAGCAGGAAGCCCGCCGAGACGAACAGGGCCGTCGCGGCGAAGTTGGCGCCGGACGCGGTCGCCGTGTCCATCAGGGTGATCCGGTCGTTCCCCCGCCCGTCGGGGGTGCCGCCGATGGCGAAGGCGGCGATCAGCACGAAGGGCAGGGCGGCCAGGATCGCGCCCATCACCAGGGTGCGGCGCCGCTTCCACTGCCGGACGGCCTCCACCCGCAGCGGCAGGGTGCGCCCGGCGCGGTAGCCGTCCGCCGACTGCGGGGCGGGCCGCGCCACCGCACCGGACGGACCGCCGGTCGGACCGGCGGTGGACGGACCGGCGGACGGGCCGGGGGTGGACGGGCCGGCGGGGCGGCCCGGGGACTGGGGTGCGGCGCTCATGCGGGGGCTCCTCCTCCGATCAGGGTGAGGAACGCGTCCTCCAGGCGGCGGTGCGGGCCCACCCCGGTCACCGGCACGTCCAGCCGGACGAGTTCGGCGATGAGGGCGGTGGCGGTCGCACCGTCGAGGCGTACGAGCAGACCGCCGTCCGCCCGGGCCACCGAGGCGATGCCCGGGGCGGCGCCCAGCTTGTCGACCAGGGCGTCCGGAACGTCGCCCGACACCGTCACCAGCAGGGTGTCCCCCGCGCCGGTGATCTCGGCGACGGGGCCCGCCTGGACGAGCCGGCCGCGGTCCATCACGACCAGGTGCGTGCAGGACTGCTCGACCTCGGACAGGAGGTGGCTGGAGACGATCACGGTCCGGCCCCCGGCCGCGTACCGGATCATCACGTCCCGCATCTCGCGGATCTGTGGCGGGTCGAGCCCGTTGGTGGGTTCGTCGAGGATGAGGAGGTCGGGGAGGCCGAGCATGGCCTGGGCGATGGCGAGCCGCTGCCGCATGCCCTGGGAGTAGGTGCGTACGGCGCGGGCCAGGGCGTCGCCGAGACCGGCGATCTCCAGCGCCTCGTCGATACGGGCGTCCTCGGCGGGGCGGCCGGTGGCCCGCCAGTACAGCTCCAGGTTCTCCCGGCCGGAGAGGTGCGGCAGGAAGCCCGCGCCCTCCACGAAGGCGCCCACCCGGGACAGGACCGGGGCGCCGGGCCGGACGGCGTGCCCGAAGACCCGGATCTCGCCCGCGTCGGGGGTGATCAGGCCCATGAGCATGCGCAGGGTGGTGGTCTTCCCGGCGCCGTTCGGGCCGAGCAGGCCGAGGACCTGGCCCCGTTCGACGCGGAACGTCAGGTCCCGGACGGCGTACCGGTCGGCGGACTTGGCGTAGCGCTTGGTCAGTCCGGTGATGGTGAGCGGTACGCCGGCCAGGGCCGGGTCGGGGGCGGGCGCGGTGGTGCGGCGGCGCGCGGTGAGCAGCAGCCCGGCCGCGATCAGGGCGCCGGCCGCCGGGAGGCCCCACACCCACCAGGGCAGGCCGGCCGCCTGGGTGCGCACCCCGGGCGCGGTCGGCACGGACAGGCCGCCGGAGGAGACCGGGGCCGAGGCCGAGGCAGCGGCCGAGGTGGCGGCCGGTCCGGCGGCCGGGTTCCCGGCCAGGCCGACCGTGTAGGTGGCGGGGGCCGCCGGGGAGGCGTAGCCGAGGTCGGTGGCGGCGACGACGAGCCGCAGCCGGTGACCGGCCTCGATCTCGTGGTCGACGGCCGGCAGGGTCAGGTCGACGGTCCTGCCCTTGCCGGCGCCCTCCACCCGGACGGGCGAGACGAGTTGGGAGGGGAGGACCTGTCGGCGGCCGTCGGGGCCGACGTCGTACACCTTGCCGAAGAGGACCGCGTCGCCCGTCTCGGAGGTGACCGTGAGGCGGACGGTGGGCGTGCCGGTGATGCGGAGCGGCTCGGTCAGCGGCTGGGACTCGAACCGGGCGTGCTGGCCGGGGAAGTCGAGCGACAGGCCCATGCCGAGCGACGAGAGCTGGGACAGCCCGCCGCCCGCGCCGGGCACGGCGGAGATGGCGGGCGGGGTGCCGCCGGCGGGGTTGCGGAAGGTCTGCGGGCGGCCGGTGAGGGCGAGGGTGCGTTCGCCGGCGCGCAGGCCGGGGTAGCCGTCGCCGGTGGCGCCGCGCAGCTGCGCCCGCCCGTCGGTCGAGTCGACCCCGCCGGTGCGGCTGACGCGGAACGCGGGCCCGGTGTCGGCGCCGGTGTCCTTCTTCAGGTACCGGTCGAACCATGCGCCGATACGGGCCTCGACGCGCGCGGTCTCGCGGTCGCCGCCGTCGTGCCCGCCGGCGATCCAGTCGACGGCGACGGGGGCGCCGTTGGCGCGGACGGTGCGGGCGATGGCGTCGCCGTGGTCGAGCGGGAAGAACGAGTCGGTCTGGCCCTGGACGACGAGCGTGGGCACCCGGATGCGGTCACCGACGGCGGACGGGCTGCGCGCTTCGAGCAGGGCGCGGGCGGCGGGGTCGGGCTCACCGCTGACGGCGACCCGTTCGTACAGCGCGCACAGCACGTCCTGGAACCGTCCGCAGGCGGCGGGCCCGGCGGCCGGCGGCTGGGCGGCGCGCCCCGTCCCGGCGGCGGGGGCGGGCCCCGGGGGCCGGTCGCCCGGGGGGCGCTCCGGGGTGGGGTCGCCGGCCGGGCGCCCGGCGGAGGCGGTGGTGCCGGTGGTGAAGAAGATGCCGCCCCACAGCTTCTTGTAGACGCCGCCCGGGAAGAGGGCGTCGGCGAGGTTCCAGTAGGTGATCTGCGGGGCGATGGCGTCCACGCGCCGGTCGTGCCCGGCGGCCAGCAGCGCGATCGCACCGCCGTAGGAGGAGCCCGAGAGGCCCACCCGGGGGTCGCCGGCCTTGTCGAGCTGGACCTCGGGGCGCCGGGCGAGCCAGTCGAGGAGCCGCGACACGTCCTTGACCTCGAAGTCCGGGTCGTTGAGCCCGATGCTCCCGGTCGAGCGGCCGAAGCCGCGCGCGGACCAGGTCAGTACGGCGTACCCGTCCCGCGCCAGCTCCTCGGCCTGGGCGCGCACGTCGTCCTTGCTGCCGCCGAAGCCGTGCCCGAGCAGCACGGCGGGGCGGCGGGTGCCGGCGGGGCCGGAGGTGAAGAACGAGGTGTCGATCCTCGCTCCGGGCATCTCCAGGACGCGGTCCTCGCGGTGCGGCGCGGGCGCGTCGCCGGAGGCCACGGCCGTCCACGTACCGCCGCCCGCGAGCAGCACGACGGCGGCGGTGGCGGCCGCCCAGCGGCGGGGGAATCGGATCTGCATCCCTCGACCCTAAGCGGAGTACCGGCCCGGCTCGGCAGCCGCACGGCGGAGGCGGGGGACCTTCCCGGGGTGTACGCACTACCGTCGCCGTACAGCAGACGCGGTACACGCGCGGCGCGCGGAAGACGGCAGGCGCGGTACACGCGCGGCGCGCGGAGGGGCCGAAGGGCCGAAGGCGGGAGAGACACATGGCGGATGCGGTGGCGGGCCTGGAGATCCGACGGGCGGCGACCGTCGCCGAACTCCTCGGGGCGGAGCGGCTGTACGACGGTCCGGCGCGGCCCGAGTGGGCGGAGCGGTTCCTCGCCGCGCCCGGGCATCTGATGCTGATCGGGTATGTGGACGGCGTCCCGGCCGGGATGGTCTCGGGGGTCGAGATGCTGCACCCGGACAAGGGCGCGGAGATGTGCCTGTACGAGCTGTCCGTGGACGAGCCGTACCGGCGGCGCGGCATCGGGCGGGCGCTGACGCGGGCGCTGGCGGCCGTCGCCCGGGAGCGGGGCTGCTACGGGATGTGGGTCGGGGTGGACACGGACAACGAGGCGGCGCTGGCGACGTACCGGTCGGCCGGCGCGGCCGGCGATGGAGAATTCGCCATGCTCACGTGGGGGTTCGGCGACGAAGCGGAGGAAGCCCGGTAGCTCCCTTGTGCGGTACATGACCAGCCGGAACGCTGTGGGGCCCGCCCCCAAGTGGAAAGGTCAGGTGCCCCCAGGATGAGAGCCCTTCTCCGCCGGCTCCGGCGCCCCGAGGCCCCGTGCCCGCAGGCCCGGCGCCCGCTGCCCCGGCGGCGCTCCGGCGCGCTGATACCCGTGCTCGCCCTCGCGGCCGGGCTGCACGTCGCCGTGGCCCCCGGCACGGCCGCCGCCGCCGCGCGGCCGGGTCCCGTCGGCGACCTCCGGCTCGCCCCCGCCGAGACCGCCGTGCCGGACAGCTGGATCGTCGTCCTCAAGGACGGCTCCACCCGCGCGGCGGACCTCGGTGTCACCCCGCGCCACGAGTACCGCACCGCGCTCGACGGCTTCTCCGCCACCCTGTCCCGGGAGCGGGCCGGCGCGCTGGCGGCCGACCCGAGGGTCGCGTACGTCGAGCAGAACCGCGTCCTGCGCGTCAGCGCCGTCCAGCCGGACGCGCCGTGGGGCCTGGACCGGATCGACCAGCGCCGCCTGCCGCTGTCGGGGTCGTACGCGTACGACTCCGGGGCGGCCGGGGTCACCGCGTACGTCATCGACACCGGGATCCGCACCTCGCACCGCGAGTTCGGCGGGCGCGCGGTGGTCGGGACGGACACCGTCGGGGACGGGCGCAACGGGCAGGACTGCCAGGGGCACGGCACGCATGTCGCCGGCACGGTCGGCGGCAGGACGTACGGCGTGGCCAAGGCCGCGAAGCTCGTCGCGGTGCGGGTCCTGGACTGCAACGGCTCGGGCACGACGGCCGGGGCGGTCGCGGGCGTGGACTGGGTGACGGCGCACGCCGTGAAGCCGGCCGTCGCCAACATGAGCCTGGGCGGCGCGGCGGACACGATCCTGGACGACGCCGTCGAACGGTCCGTCGCGTCGGGCGTCTCGTACACCGTGGCGGCCGGGAACGGCAACATCCTGGGCCTGCCGGAGAAGGCGTGCGCCACCTCGCCCGCCCGGGTCCCGGCGGCCATCACGGTCGGCGCCACGGACGAGGCGGACCGGCGGGCGTCGTTCTCCAACTACGGCACCTGCGTGGACCTGTTCGCCCCGGGGGTGGGCGTCGCCTCCGCCTGGCACACCGGCGACTCGGCCGGCAAGGCCCTGTCGGGTACGTCGATGGCGGCACCGCACACGGCGGGCGTCGCGGCCCTGTACCTGGCCCGCCACCCGTCCGCCTCCCCCGCGCGCGTCCGGGACGCCCTGGTCGCCGCCGCCACCACCGGCGCGGTCGGCAACGCCCTCCCGGGCTCGCCCGACCGGCTGCTCCACGCCCGGTTCTAGACAGCCGCGCGGTTCTGGACAGCCGCGTCGGGGACCAGGTGCCCGAGGAGTTCCGGACCCGCCGGGTACGGCCGCTCCTCGGGCATCAGCGCGCGGGCCGCAGCCAGGTCGCCCCCGCGCACCAGGGCGTGCATCTCACGGGCCAGCGGCGTCACGTCCCGGATGGATACCGTCCACTCGTCGGCGTACCGCGCGGACGCCTCGCCGGCCAGGCCCAGCTGGAGCGAGCGGTACGGCAGCGGCGCCAGGCGCAGGTCCCGCTCGGGGTCCCACTGGACCCGCGCCGGGGAGGTGCGCACCTGCCGTTTCCAGGCCGCCCGGTCGGGGTGGAAGCCCCGTACGTAGTGCGACAGGCAGGCGTGGCGCAGCGCCCAATCGAAGCCGTCGCGGGTGATCTCCACGGCCAGGACGGTCTCCTGGCCGTCCTTGGTGGCCCAGCCGCAGCGGTACATCATCCACAGGAAGCTGGGCTTGATCCACGTCATCCGGTCCCGCTTCCAGGCGGCCGGGAAGCGGCCGGTGCGGGCGGCGGGGCCACCGATCCCGGGCCGGTACGCCTGGTAGACGGTGACGGTGTCCTCGGTGTGAAGGGCGCGGATGCGGTGCTTCGGTTCGTTCGTGTTCATCCCGGCACAGGATGAACGGCCGGCCCCGGGCGGGGCCAGCCGTTTTCCGTCCTGCCGAAGTGCCGGGCGTGACTCAGTGGTTGCGCGGGAAGCCCAGGTCCACGCCGGCCGGGGCGTCCGCCGGGTCGGGCCAGCGGGTGGTGACGACCTTGCCGCGCGTGTAGAAGTGCACGCCGTCGTTGCCGTAGATGTGGTGGTCGCCGAAGAGCGAGTCCTTCCAGCCGCCGAAGGAGTGGTAGCCGACGGGGACCGGGATCGGGACGTTCACGCCGACCATGCCGGCCTGGACCTCCAGCTGGAAGCGGCGGGCGGCGCCGCCGTCGCGGGTGAAGATCGCGGTGCCGTTGCCGAACGGCGAGGCGTTGATGAGGCGGACGCCGTCCTCGTAGGTGTCGGCGCGCAGCACGCACAGCACCGGGCCGAAGATCTCGTCGCGGTACGCGTCGGAGTCCGTGGACACCTTGTCGAGCAGCGACAGGCCGATCCAGTGGCCGTTCTCGTAGCCGTCGACGGTGTGGCCGGTGCCGTCGAGGACGACCTCGGCGCCCTGCGCGGCGGCGCCCGTGACGTAGGAGGCGACCTTGTCGCGGTGGGCGGCGGTGATCAGCGGGCCCATCTCGGACGCCGGGTCGGCACCGGGGCCGATCACGATCTTCTCGGCGCGCTCGCGGATCTTCTGGACCAGTTCGTCGCCGATGGCGCCGACCGCGACGACCGCCGAGATCGCCATGCAGCGCTCGCCGGCCGAGCCGTACGCGGCCGAGACGGCGGCGTCGGCGGCGGCGTCGAGGTCCGCGTCGGGCAGCACCAGCATGTGGTTCTTGGCGCCGCCGAGGGCCTGGACGCGCTTGCCGTTGGCGGAGGCGGTGGTGTGGATGTACCGGGCGATGGGCGTCGAGCCGACGAACGACACGGCGGCGACGTCCGGGTGCTCCAGGAGCGCGTCGACCGCGACCTTGTCGCCGTGGACGACGTTGAGCACACCGTCGGGCAGCCCGGCCTGGGAGGCCAGCTCGGCCAGCAGGTTGGCGGCGGACGGGTCCTTCTCGCTCGGCTTGAGGACGAAGGTGTTGCCGCACGCGACGGCGAGCGGGAACATCCACATCGGCACCATCGCCGGGAAGTTGAACGGCGTGATGCCGGCGACCACGCCGAGCGGCTGGCGGATGGAGGCGACGTCGACCCGGCTGGAGACCTGGGTGGACAGCTCGCCCTTGAGCTGGACGGTGATCCCGCAGGCCAGCTCGACGATCTCCAGGCCGCGCGCCACCTCGCCCAGCGCGTCGGAGTGCACCTTGCCGTGCTCGGCGGTGATCAGCGCGGCGATCTCGTCACGGTGGGCGTCGAGCAGCGCGCGGTACTTGAACAGCACGGCGGTGCGCTGGGCCAGCGAGGACGTGCCCCAGGTGGCGAACGCGTCCCGGGCGGCGCCGACGGCCGCGTCCACCTCCTCGGCGGACGCGAGGGCGACCCGCGTGGTGACGGCGCCGGTCGCCGGGTCGGTGACCGGGCCCCAGTTGCCCGACGCGCCTTCGACGGTCTTGCCACCGATCCAGTGGTTGACGGTCTTCGTCATGACGAAAAGCTCCTTCAGAGATGGCGGCGTCGGGCTGCGACTTGCCGGTCGTACTCCTCCCGTGCCCCGACCGCCGACGGGCGGGTCGCGATCGCGGCCACAGGAACATCCCACCACGCCTGCGCACCGGGCGGGCCCGACACTGTGTCTGCCGTTTCGGTCTCGGTGTAGACACATGTGGGGACGGTGGCCGCGCGGGCCTCGGCGAGCGCTTCCCGCAGGTCACGCACGGTGTGGGCGCGCAGGACGCGCAGACCGAGCGAGGCGGCGTTGGCGGCGAGGTCCACCGGGAGCGGGTCGCCCGTGTACGTGCCGTCGGGGGCGCGGTGGCGGTAGGCGGTGCCGAACCGCTCGGCGCCCACCGTCTCGGAGAGGCCGCCGATGGAGGCGTACCCGTGGTTCTGGAGGATCACGACCTTGATGGGCAGGCCCTCCTGGACGGCGGTGACGATCTCGGTGGGGTTCATCAGGTACGTACCGTCGCCGACCAGGGCCCAGACCGGGCGGCCGGGGGCGGCGAGGGCGACGCCGAGGGCGGCCGGGATCTCGTAGCCCATGCAGGAGTAGCCGTACTCGACGTGGTACTGGTCGCGGGAGCGGGTCCGCCAGAGCTTGTGCAGGTCGCCGGGGAGCGAGCCGGCCGCGTTGATCAGGATGTCGTCCTCGCCGGCCAGGGCGTCCAGCAGGCCCAGCACCTGCGCCTGGGTGGGGCGCGCCCGCTCGTCACGGGCGGTGTACGCGGCGGTGACGCGGTCCTCCCATTCGGCCTTGAGCCCGGTGTACTCGTCCCGGTACGAGCCGGGGACGGTGTGCCCGGCGAGGGCGTCCGCGAGATGCTCCAGGCCCTCGCGGGCGTCGGCGACCAGCGGCAGGGCGGCCATCTTGTGGGCGTCGAAGCCGGTGATGTTGAGGTTGAGGAAGCGGACGCCGGGGCGGGCGAAGAGGGTGGCGGACGCGGTGGTGAAGTCGGTGTACCGGGTGCCGGCGCCGATCACCAGGTCGGCGGTGCGGGCGAGGTGGGCGGCGGTGGCGGTGCCGGTGTGGCCGATGCCGCCCACGTCGGCCGGGTGGTCGTGGCGCAGGGAGCCCTTGCCGGCCTGGGTGGACGCCACGGGGATGCCGGTCGCGGCCGCCAGGCCGGCGAGGGCGGTCTCGGCGCGGCTGTGGTGGACGCCGCCGCCGGCGACGATCAGCGGGCGCCGGGCCGCGCGGACGGCCCGGACGGCGGCGTCCAGTTCGGCGGCGTCGGGCCGGGGGCGGCGCACGTGCCAGACGCGGTCGGCGAAGAACTCCTCCGGCCAGTCGTACGCCTCCGCCTGCACGTCCTGGGGCAGGGCGAGCGTGACGGCGCCGGTGGCGGCCGGGTCGGCGAGGACGCGCATGGCGGCGAGCGCGGCCGGGACCAGCGCCTCGGGGCGGGTGATCCGGTCGAAGTAGCGGGACACCGGGCGCAGGGTGTCGTTGACGGAGACGTCGCCGGCGTGGGGCACCTCGAGCTGCTGGAGCACGGGATCGGCGGGCCGCCCGGCGAAGGTGTCGCCGGGCAGCAGCAGCACCGGGAGGTGGTTGACGGTGGCGAGGGCGGCGCCGGTGACCAGGTTGGTGGCGCCGGGGCCGATGGAGGTGGTGACGGCGTGGGCGGAGAGGCGGCCCGACTGGCGGGCGTACCCGACGGCGGCGTGGACCATGGCCTGCTCGTTGCGGCCCTGGAGGAAGGGCATCTCGTCCGCGTACTCGACGAGGGCCTGCCCGATGCCGGCCACATTGCCGTGGCCGAAGATGCCCCAGGTGGCGCCGATGAGCCGGTGGCGCCGCCCGTCGCGTTCGGTGTACTGGCGGGCGAGGAAGGCGACGAGCGCCTGGGCGGTGGTGAGGCGTCGTGTGCTCATCGGTATCCCTCCGCGTGATCGGGATGGAAGCGGATCTTCCACTCCCGTTCGTCGCCAGGGCCGGCCATGACGTTGAGGTAGTACATGGGGTGGCCGGGGGCGGCGATGGACGGGCCGTGCCAGCCGTCCGGTACGAGGACGGCGTCGCCGCCGCGGACCTCGGCGAGGACGTCGGCGCCGCCGGGCCGGGAGGGCGACACGCGCTGGTAGCCCACTCCCCCGCCGGCGATCTCGAAGTAGTAGATCTCCTCCAGCTCGGCCTCCTCGCCGGGCACGTGCTCGTCGTGCTTGTGGGGCGGGTAGGAGGACCAGTTGCCGCCGGGGGTGACGACCTCCACGGCGATGAGCCGGTCGCAGTCGAAGGCGCCGGCGGCGGCGAAGTTGCGCACCTCCCGGGCGCAGACGCCGCTGCCGCGCGTCTCGACCGGTACCTCCGGCGCGGGGCCGCGGCGAGCGGGGAGTCGTCGCTCGCACCTCGCTCCTGCCAGGGCGAAGCGGCCTCCCGCGCCGGAGGCGATCTGGGCGTGGGCGTCACGCGGTAGGTAGGCGAAGTCGGTGACGCCGCCGAACACGCTGTCCCTGCCGTCGAGTTCGAGCGGTTCGCCGTCGACCAGCACCGTACAGCCGCCGGTGAGCGGGAGGAGGACCCATTCGCTGTCGCCGGTGTCGAGGAGGTGCGTCTCGCCGGGGCCGAGGTGGAGGACCCGCAGGGAGCAGTGGGTCCAGCCGGCCCGTTCCGGGTCGATGCGCAGGGCGTAGGGCCCGTCGGCGGTCTCGCCCGCGCGCAGGTGCAGGTGCTGGTCGGTCATGATCTCTCCGTACCCCTCCGGACCGGTCCTCAGAGCAGGCCGACGGCCGTGTCGACGGCGGCGGCCACGTCGCCGTCCGCCGGGTAGAGCAGTGAGCGGCCCGCCACCAGCCCCTGCACGGTGGGCAGTCGCAGCGCGCCGCGCCACTTCTCGTACGCCCCGTCCCGGTCGGGCCCCACGTCGCCGCCGAGCAGCACGGCGGGGAGCGTGGTGGTGGCCATGACCCGCTCCATGTCCCCGGGGTCGTCGGTGACGGGGACCTTGAGCCAGGTGTACGCGGAGGTCCCGGCGAGCCCGGAGGCGATGGCGAGCGAGGTGGTCACCGCGTCGGCGCCCAGGTCGTTGCGGACGCGCCCGTCGGCCGGGTCGCGGCGGGAGAGGAACGGTTCCACGAAGACCGGCAGCCGCCGCTCGGCCATGGCGTCGATGGTGCGGGCGGCGGAGGCGAGCGTGGTGAGCGTGCCGGGGTCGCCGTGGTCGATGCGCAGCAGGAGCTTGCCCGCGTCGAAGCCGAGGCGGGCCAGGTCCTCGGGGCGGTGGCCGGTGAAGCGGTCGTCCAGCTCGAAGGCGGCGCCGGCGAGGCCGCCGCGGTTCATGGACCCCATGACGACCTTGCCCTCCAGGGCGCCGAGGAGGAGCAGGTCGTCGAGGATGTCGGCGGTGGCGAGGACCCCGTCGACCCCGGGGCGGGAGAGTGCGAGGCAGAGCCGTTCCAGCAGGTCGAGGCGGTTGGCCATGGCGAGCGGCCGGTCGCCCACGGCCAGCGCGCCCCGGGCGGGGTGGTCGGCGGCGACGATCATCAGGCGGCCCGAGGGGCCGAGCAGCGGGCGCCTGCGGCGGCGCCCGGCCGCCTCGGCGACGGCCTCGGGGTGGCGGGCGCGGACCGCGACGAGGTGCGCGAGGTCGACGCTCACGCGACCCCGCCCCGCGGGGCCCCGCCACCGGGCGCACCGGGCCGGTCGGGTGCGGCGGAACCGGACCCGAGCGCACCGGAACCGGCCGCCCCCACCCCGCCGGGCGCCCCGCCACCGGTGCCGTCCAGCGCCGCGGCCACCTCCTCCGGGTACGGCATCGCCGAGGAGCAGGCGAGCCGGGAGGCGACCAGGGCGCCGGCGGCGTTGGCGTACCGGACGGTCCGCTCCAGGTCCCAGCCGGCGAGCAGCCCGTGGCACAGCGCCCCGCCGAAGGCGTCCCCGGCGCCGAGGCCGTTGACGACCTCCACCGGCACGGGCGGGACGTCGGCGGTGGCCCCGTCGGCGGACATGGCGAGGACCCCCTTGGGGCCCCGTTTGACCACGGCGAGGCGGACGCCCGTGTCCAGCAGGGCGCGGGCGGCGGCGTACGGCTCCCGCTCGCCGGTGGCGATCTCGCACTCGTCGGTGTTGCCGACGGCGACGGTGGCGTGCCGGAGGGCCGCGCGGTAGAGGGGCCGGGCGTCGTCGGCGCCGGACCAGAACATGGGGCGCCAGTCGAGGTCGAGGACGGTGAGGCCGGAGCGCGGCCGGGCGGCGAGGGCCGCGAGGGTGGCCGTACGGCTGGGCTCGGCGCACAGGCCCGTGCCGGTCGCCCAGAAGACCCGGGCGGCGGCGACCGCGCCGAGGTCCAGCTCGTGCTCGTGGATCTCCAGGTCGGGGGCCTTGGGCAGGCGGTAGAAGTGGAGCGGGAAGTGGTCGGGCGGGAAGATCTCGCAGAACGTCAGCGGGGTGGGGTACGCCTCGACGGGCGTGACCCACCGGTCGTCCACCCCGAACGCCCGCAGCTCCTGGTGGAGGTACTCCCCGAAGGGGTCGGCGCCGGTGCGGGTGATCAGCGCGGTGCGCAGGCCGAGCCGGGTGGCGGCGACGGCGACATTGGAGGGCGAGCCGCCGAGGAACTTGCCGAACGACTCGACCCGGGCCAGCGGGACACCGCTCTGGAGCGGATAGAGGTCCACCCCGATGCGCCCCATGGTGATGAGGTCGTACGGATCGGTCGCCATCGTGTCCCCTTCGCGTCCGCGCCGGCACCGGGGTCAGGTCTAGCCGCCCGGTGAAAGGCTGTCAACATTTTGTCCGGACATTCGGACCAAGCCTTGACGGCCCGCCGGGGCCGCCACCAAGCTGGCCCCCATGACGCCGCCGTCCCCGCTCTCCCGTATCCGGATCGGTTCCGCGCCCGACTCGTGGGGCGTCTGGTTCCCCGACGACCCGCGGCAGGTGCCGTGGACGCGGTTCCTGGACGAGGTGTCCCGCGCCGGGTACGAGTGGATCGAGCTGGGCCCGTACGGCTACCTCCCCACCGACCCCGTCCGCCTCACCGAGGAGACCGCCCGGCGCGGCCTGCGGGTCTCGGCGGGCACCGTCTTCACCGGGCTGCACCGCGGCGAGGCGGTCTGGGAGCAGACCTGGGCGCACGTCGCGGACAACGCGGCGCTCGCCCGGGCCGTGGGCGCGGAGCACCTGGTGGTGATCCCGGCCTTCTGGCGCGACGACCGGACCGGGGTGGTGCTGGAGGACCGGGAGCTGACGCCGGAGCAGTGGCGGGACCTGACCCGGCTGACCGAGCGGCTGGGCCGGGAGGTCCGGGACCGCTTCGGCCTGCGCGTCGTCGTCCACCCGCACGCCGACACCCACATCGACGGCGAGGAGAACGTCGCCCGCTTCCTCGACGCCACCGACCCGGACCTGGTCGCGCTCTGCCTGGACACCGGCCACTACGCCTACTGCGGCGGCGACAGCGTCAAGCTGATCGAGACGTACGGCGAGCGGATCGGCTATCTGCACCTGAAGCAGGTCGACCCCGAGATCCTGGCCGGGGTCGTCGCGGAGGGCACCCCCTTCGGCCCCGCCGTCGCGCGCGGCGTGATGTGCGAGCCGCCGGGGGGCATCCCCCCGCTGGAGCCGGTCCTCACCGCCGCCCAGGCCCTGGGCGTCGAGCTGTTCGCCATCGTCGAGCAGGACATGTACCCCTGCCCGCCCGGCAAGCCCTTCCCCATCGCCGAGCGCACCCGCCGTTTCCTCCGCTCCTGCGGCGCCTGATTCCGTAACAGTGGTCCCTCCCGTGTCACGCATGTCCGGATAACGCGGCCTTTCCGTCACAGCCGGTCGACAGCCCCTGCCCGTCCGTCACCGTGGGTCGTTCTTCGGGCACAGGCTGAGTGATCACCAGCAACGGCGTCGCGGCTCCCCCTACGGTCCGCCAGGACCGGCCCGCGGCGTGCGCAGGGAGGTGTTCCGGATGACGGACAGAAGGCTCTGGTCCTACAAGGAGATCGCCGCGCACATTCGGGTGCAGCCCGACACGGTGCGCTCGTACCGCAAGCACGGCCTGCTGCCGAAGCCCGACCACGTCGAAGGCGGCAAGCCCTACTGGTACGCGGACACCATCCGCGCCTGGGTGGCCAGCCGCCCCGGCAACCGCAGCCGGGCGGACTGACCCCGCCGCCCGTCCCGCGCCGGCCCCGCACCTCCCCGGGTGCGGGGCCGGCCGCGTATTCGGCTTGCTCCCGCGCCGGGGCGGGTCCGAGGATCGCCCGATGAGCGACTTCTCCGTCAAGCCCACCCTCACCGGCACCTCGGTGCTCCTGCGCCCCTTCACCGGGGACGACGCCGCCACGATGGCGGAGATCCTCCGCGACCCGGAGGTGCTGGCCTTCACCGGCACCCCCGAGGGCGCGCCGCCGCCCGGAGAGGACTTCCTGCGCTCCTGGTACGGCAGCCGGGGCGCCCAGACCGACCGGCTGGACCTGGCGGTGGTCGACCGGGCGTCCGGGCAGACCGTGGGCGAGGTCGTGCTCAACGAGTGGGACGAGCCGAACGGCTCCTGCAACTTCCGCACCCTCGTGGGGCCCCGGGGCCGCGGCCGGGGGCTGGGCACGGAGGCCGTCCGCCTCGTCCTCGCCCATGGCTTCGAGCGGCTGGGCCTGCACCGGATATCGCTGGGCGTGTACGCCTTCAACCCGCGCGCGATCCGGGTGTACGAGAAGGTGGGCTTCGTCCGCGAGGGCGCCGAGCGCGAGGCGCTGCTGCACCGGGGCCGCCGCGTCGACGCCCTGATCATGTCCGTGCTGGCCCACGAGTGGGCCGCCCACCGGGGCGACCCGGAGCGCCTTCACGCGGACCATACCCCCTAGGGGTATACTCGCCCCGTCAGGGCGTCGCGCCACCCGTGCGGACCCCTGCCGCACCGACACGACCGACCGATGAGGAGAACACCATGTCCGCCGAGACGAGGACCGAGCTTCCCCAGGCCACCGGCTCCTGCTGCTCGCCCGCCGGTTCCTGCCACGACGGCGCGGGCGAGGCCCCGGCCGGCGGCGTCACCGCGGTCTACGAGGTCACGGGCATGACCTGCGGCCACTGCGAGGGCGCGGTGACCGAGGAGATCTCGGCGCTCCCCGGCGTGACCTCCGTCCAGGCGGTCGCCGCCACCGGCCGGGTCACCGTGGTCTCCGAAGCGGTCCTGGACGAGGAGGCCGTGCGCGCCGCCGTCGACGAGGCGGGGTACGAGCTGGCCGGCCGGGCCGCCTGACCCTCGCGGTACAGTCACTGTCGGTCCCCCATCCGTCAGCGCACCGTGATTTCACCTTCACGTGACTCACAGGACCTTCACAAAGAGACCTAGATCACAGATATTTGGGGGTAACCATTTGGATCGCTCGCGAGTCTAAATGGGCGATGCCACGAACGTCTTGGGGGACGTTCATGGGATGTCTTGGGGGACGTCCCAGGCAAGCGTTGGCCGGGGCACGTGCACCGGGGAGCTTTGAGCGGCCCTCCCGTACGTACCCCGGCAGATCGCATCGCGAGCTTCTGCTGAACCCGGCAGACGCCCGGACCCGGATCCCGTGGGGGGAATCCGTTCCGGGGATATGGGGAGCGCCCCGCTCGCCGACCCGTGGGGGGATCGGCGGCGGGGCGCTTCTCATGTGTGCGTGGCGCGTCAGCGGCTCTCGACCGGGACGAAGTCGCGCAGGACCTCGCCGGTGTAGATCTGCCGCGGGCGGCCGATGCGGGAACCCGGCTCCTTGATCATCTCGTGCCACTGGGCGATCCAGCCCGGCAGCCGGCCCAGCGCGAAGAGCACCGTGAACATCTCGGTGGGGAAGCCCATCGCCCGGTAGATCAGACCCGTGTAGAAGTCGACGTTCGGGTAGAGGTTGCGCTCGACGAAGTAGTCGTCGGCGAGCGCGTGCTCCTCCAGCTTGAGCGCGATGTCCAGCAGCTCGTCGGACTTGCCGAGCGCCGAGAGGACGTCGTGCGCCGCCGCCTTGATGATCTTCGCCCGGGGGTCGAAGTTCTTGTAGACGCGGTGCCCGAAGCCCATCAGGCGGACGCCGTCCTCCTTGTTCTTCACCTTGCGGATGAAGGAGTCGACGTCGCCGCCGGTGGCCTGGATGCCCTGGAGCATCTCCAGCACCGACTGGTTGGCGCCGCCGTGCAGCGGGCCCCACAGGGCCGAGATGCCGGCGGAGATCGAGGCGAACATGTTCGCCTGCGACGAGCCCACCAGGCGCACGGTGGAGGTGGAGCAGTTCTGCTCGTGGTCCGCGTGCAGGATCAGCAGCTTGTCGAGCGCGGAGACCACGACCGGGTCCAGCTCGTACTCCTGGGCGGGGACCGAGAAGGTCATGCGCAGGAAGTTCTCGACGTACGAGAGGTCGTTGCGCGGGTAGACGAAGGGGTGGCCGATCGACTTCTTGTACGCGTACGCCGCGATCGTGGGCAGCTTGGCCAGCAGCCGGATCGTGGAGAGGTGGCGCTGCTTCTCGTCGAACGGGTTGTGGCTGTCCTGGTAGAACGTCGACAGCGCGCTGACGACGGAGGACAGCATCGCCATCGGGTGGGCGTCGCGCGGGAAGCCGTCGAAGAACCGCTTGACGTCCTCGTGCAGCAGGGTGTGCTGCGTGATCTCGTTCCGGAAGGCGGCGAGCTCGTCGACCTTCGGAAGCTCGCCGTTGATCAGCAGGTAGGCCACCTCGAGGAAGGTGGAGCGCTCCGCCAGCTGCTCGATGGGGTAGCCGCGGTAGCGCAGGATGCCCTGCTCGCCGTCCAGGTAGGTGATCGCGGATTTGTAGGCGGCGGTGTTGCCGTAGCCGCTGTCCAGGGTCACCAGACCGGTCTGGGCTCGGAGCTTCCCGATGTCGAAGCCCTTGTCACCGACGGTGCTCTCGACCACCGGGTAGGTGTATTCACCGTCCGCGTACCGCAGTACTACAGAGTTGTCGCTCACGTCATCCCTCACCGACGTAGTGCCTCTTCTTCGAGGTGCCCTGACTGTCTCTACCATCCCCCACTTGGCCCAGCAGAGTGCACTCGGGGTCGACCTTTCGGCCTTTTGGCGGCACTCAGTGCCGTCAACCTGCTCATCCTGCCCCCTTCGCCCCGGTTGCGAAAGCCCGGGTGCTGCTCAGGTGATGTTTCCCACCCGCACCTCGCCTTTCAGCCGGTGACGCAGTGCGGTAAAGCGCCGCCCCGCGGAGACCGTGCGCACCGCCTGGGCGATGGCCCGGCGCGAGCCGACCAGGACGACCAGCTTCTTCGCCCGGGTGACGGCGGTGTACAGCAGATTCCGCTGAAGCATCATCCACGCCCCGGTGGTGACCGGGATCACCACCGCCGGGTACTCACTGCCCTGGGAGCGGTGGATGGTGACGGCGTACGCGTGGGCCAGCTCGTCCAGCTCGTCGAAGTCGTAACGAACCTCCTCGTCCTCGTCCGTCAGCACCGTCAGCCGCTGGTCGTCCACGTTCAGCGCGGTGACCACGCCGACCGTGCCGTTGAAGACTCCGTTCGCCCCCTTCTCGTAATTGTTGCGAATCTGGGTGACCTTGTCCCCGACCCGGAAGACCCGGCCGCCGAACCGCTTCTCCGGGAGGTCCGGCCGGGCCGGGGTGACGGCCTGCTGGAGCAGCCCGTTGAGCGTGCCCGCGCCGGCCGGGCCCCGGTGCATCGGGGCGAGGACCTGCACGTCCCTCCGGGGGTCGAGGCCGAACCGGGCCGGCACCCGGCGGGCCGCCACGTCCACCGTGAGCCGGCCCGCCTCCTCGGTGTCCTCCACGGCGAACAGGAAGAAGTCCGGCAGCCCCGAAGTGAGCGGCTGCTGCCCGGCGTTGATCCGGTGGGCGTTGGTGACCACGCCCGACTTCTGCGCCTGCCGGAAGATCCGGGTGAGCCGGACCGACGGGACCGGGCCGTCCGGCGCGAGCAGATCGCTCAGCACCTCCCCCGCGCCCACGCTCGGCAGCTGGTCGACGTCCCCCACCAGCAGCAGGTGCGCCCCCGGGGCGACCGCCTTGACCAGCTTGTTGGCCAGCAGCAGGTCCAGCATCGACGCCTCGTCCACCACCACCAGGTCGGCGTCCAGCGGGCGGTCCTGGTCGTAGGCCGCGTCCCCGCCCGGCTTCAGCTCCAGCAGCCGGTGCACCGTCGACGCCTCCGCACCGGTCAGCTCCGCCAGCCGCTTGGCCGCGCGGCCGGTGGGCGCCGCCAGGAGCACCTTGGCCCGCTTGGCGCGGGCCAGCTCCACGATCGACCGCACGGTGAAGGACTTGCCGCAGCCGGGCCCCCCGGTGAGCACGGCCACCTTCCTGGTGAGGGCGAGCCGGACCGCCTCCTCCTGCTCGGGCGCCAGCTCCGCCCCCGTACGGTCCGCGAGCCACGCCAGCGCCTTGTCCCAGGCCACGTCCCGGAAGGCCGGCATCCGGTCCTCCTCCGTCCGCAGCAGCCGCTGGAGCCGGCCGGCCAGCGACAGCTCGGCCCGGTGGAAGGGGATCAGGTACACCGCCGTCAGCGGCTGCCCCTCCGGGCCCGGCACCGCCTCCCGCACCACCCCCTCCTCGTCGGCCGCCAGGTCCCCCAGGCACTCGATCACCAGGCCCGTGTCGACCTGGAGGAGCTTCACCGCGTCGGAGATCAGCCGCTCCTCCGGCAGGAAGCAGTGGCCCTGGTCCGCCGACTGGGAAAGGGCGTACTGCAGACCGGCCTTCACCCGGTCCGGGCTGTCGTGCGGAATGCCCACCGCCTGCGCGATCCGGTCGGCGGTCAGGAAGCCGATGCCCCACACGTCGGCGGCCAGCCGGTACGGCTGGTTGCGCACCACGGAAATCGAGGCGTCCCCGTACTTCTTGTAGATCCGCACCGCGATCGAGGTGGAGACGCCGACGCCCTGGAGGAAGACCATCACCTCCTTGATCGCCTTCTGCTCCTCCCACGCCGCCCCGATCAGCTTCGTCCGCTTCGGGCCGAGCCCCGGCACCTCGATCAGCCGCTTCGGCTCCCGCTCGATGACGTCGAGCGTCTCCACCCCGAAGTGGTCCACGATCCGCTCGGCGATGCGCGGGCCGATGCCCTTGATCAGACCCGAGCCCAGATAGCGCCGGATGCCCTGCACGGTGGCGGGCAGCACGGTGGTGTAGTTGTCCACGGTGAACTGCCTGCCGTACTGCGGGTGGGAGCCCCAGCGCCCCTCCATCCGCAGCGACTCCCCCGGCTGCGCCCCGAGCAGCGAGCCGACCACCGTGAGCAGCTCGCCACCCCCGCGCCCGGTGTCGACCCGGGCGACCGTGTAGCCGTTCTCCTCATTGGCGTAGGTGATCCGCTCAAGGACCCCTTCGACCACCGCTGGACTGGACATGCCCCGACGCTACCGGCCCCCACCGACAGCGTGACCACCCCTGTGGACGACCCCGCTACCCCCGCCCCTCCAGCCGCGCCCCCCGACTCTCCGCCACCCGCACCACGTCCCGCAGGGCCTGCGTCAGGCACCCGGCCAGGAACCGCAGCTCCCCGCCCCCCACCCGCCGGTCCGCCAGCATGGCGTCGGCATGGCCCAGCAGGTCCCCCGCCATCCCGAGCTGTACGCCCTCCACCTGGTCGGCCACCCGCGACAACGGCCCCGTCCCGTCCCCGAGGACGTAACACGGCCGCCCGTCCTCCCCCGCCCACGGCAGCAGCCGCGCCCGATCCGTCATGTCAGCCCGCTTTCTCGTGGCGTCCACTCGCCACTGCGTACCGTGGCGAACCCCTCACAGACTGATGTCCCTCGTGGCTACGCTGCCAGTGGCCGGCGCTTGACAGCGCACCCGTCAAGTGGAGTTGATGAGGTTGGACAAGGCGCGCAAGCCTCGGACACAGCGCGAGAAGTACGGCGAGGAACTCAGACTGCGCCGGACCGCCGCGCAGTTGACGCAGGAAGGACTGGGCGAGCAGGTCGTCTGCTCGCCCACGCTCATCAGCCACTTCGAGGCCGGCCGGCGGCTCCCCAAGCCCGACGACGCCGAACGGATCGACCGGGCCCTCGGCACGGACGGGTTCTTCGCCCGCTGGCTGGAGGATCTGGAGAGCACCTATTTCGAGGGCTTCGCGGCGGTGGCCGAGCTGGAACAGCAGGCGACGCTCATCCAGCAGTTCGCCCTTTCCCTGGTGCCGGGCATGTTGCAGACCCCGGAGTACGCGCGCGAGATCTTCCGTGCCTACCGGCCCAACTACACACCGGACGAACTTGACAGAGAGGTTGTCATTCGAACGGCTCGCTCTCAGCTCCTCGACAAGCCCGCTGCCCCGGTCATGTGGACCCTGCTGGACGAGGCCGTCCTCCGGCGCCGGGTCGGTGGCTCCCGGACCATGGCGGGGCAGCTGCACAAGATCGCCGACCTGGCGGAGAACGGGCGCCTGCGTCTGCATGTGCTGTCGTTCGCCCGTGGGGCCCACGCGCTCCAGCAGAGCCTGCTCACCCTCATGAGCTTCGCCGACTCCGCCCCCGTGGCCTACGTCGAAGGGCTGTTGACCGGCCATGTGATGGACGATCCTGCCCTGGTGAGCGCCAGTCAGACCGCTTACGCTCTTGCCCTGAGCGACGCCTTGTCGCAGCAGGAGTCACTGGCCCTGGTCCGGGCGGCAGCAGAGGAATACGCACATGGACAGGAGTGAGCACAGCCTCACCGGGTGGTACAAGTCCAGCTACAGCGGCGGCAACCAGGGCGAGTGCCTGGAGGTCGCCCGTGGGTACGACGGTGTGCCGGTACGGGACAGCAAGGCCGTGACCGGACCGGCGCTGGTCTTCTCGGTGGACGGCTGGTCCGTCTTCCTCGATGCCGTGAAGCGGGATCACTTCCCCGGCTGATCCCCGTGAGCGCTCCTCACAGGACGTGCTCGACGTACGAGCGGACCGTCTCCTCCAGCACCTCCGTACCGTCACGGGCCCACAGGGCCTCGTTGAACAGCTCTACCTCGACCGGGCCCGTGTAACCGGTGGCGTCGACCAGGGCGCGCCAGGCGCGGAGGTCGATCGTGCCGGTGCCCAGGGGCGCCCGGCCGTTGAGGACGCCGGCCGGGAGGGGCGTGCTCCAGTCGGCCAGCTGGAAGGCGTGGATCCGGCCCTCGGCGCCTGCGCGGGCGACGGCCGCCGGGGCGCGGTCGTCCCACCACACGTGGTACGTGTCGACGACCACGCCGACCTGTCCGGCGGGGAACGGTTCCGCCAGGGCGAGGGCCTGATCGAGGGTGGACACGGCGCAGCGGTCGGCGGCGTACATCGGGTGCAGCGGCTCGATGGCGAGGCGGACGCCGTGGTCGGCGGCATAGGGCGCCAGTTCGGCGAGGGCACGGGCGATCAGGGCGCGGGCGACCGGCAGGTCCCGGGAGCCGGGTGGCAGGCCCCCGGAGACCAGGACCAGGGTGTCGGTGCCGAGGGCCGCCGCCTCCCGGACGGCCGCCCGGTTGTCGTCCAGGTCCGGGGCGGTGGTGAAGAAGCCGCCCCGGCACAGGGTGGTGACCGTCAGCCCGGCGTCCCGCACCAGCTTGGCGGTGGCCTCCAGGCCGTACGTGGCGACCGGTTCGCGCCACAGGCCGATCCCGGGCACGCCGAGGCGTACACAGCCCTCGACCAGGCCCGGCAGTGACAACTGCCGGACCGTCATCTGGTTGACACTCAAACGGGTGAGGCTCACCGGGCACCTCCGTACACCGTGCGCAGGGCCTCCATCCGGGACCGGGCGAGCGCCGGGTCGGGGAACAGGCCCAGTGCGGCGGCCAGTTCGTACGCCCGCTCCAGATGCGGCAGGGAGCGCGCCGACTGGAGGCCGCCGACCATGGTGAAGTGGCCCTGGTGGCCCGCGAGCCAGGCGAGGAACACCACGCCCGTCTTGTAGTAGCGCGTCGGCGGCGCGAAGAGGTGCCGGGCGAGGGCGACGGTCGGGTCCAGCAGCGCCTGGAAGCCCTCCGTATCGCCGGAGTCGAGGAGCCGCATGGCCCGGGCCGCCGGGACCGCGAGCGGGTCGAGGACACCGAGCAGGGCGTCGCTGTGGCCGTGCTCGTCGCCCGCGATCAGCTCCGGGTAGTGGTGGTCGTCGCCGGTGTAGCAGCGCACCCCCTCGGGAAGGCGGCGGCGCAGGGCCACCTCCCGCTCCGCGTCCAGCAGGGAGACCTTGACCCCGTCGACCTTGCCGGGCTGCTCGGCAATGATCTTCAGGAGGGTGTCGGTGGCCGTGTCGAGGTCGGCCGAGCCCCAGTAGCCCTCCAGCGCCGGGTCGAACATGGGGCCGAGCCAGTGCAGGATCACCGGCCCGGACACCTGGCGCAGCAGGTCGGTGCAGACCGCGAGGTAGTCGTCCGCGTCCCGGGCCGCCGCCGCGAGCGCCCGGGACGCCATCAGGACCGGCCGGGCGCCGGTGGACTCGACCAGGGCGAGCTGCTCCTCGTAGGCCGCGTGCACCCCGGCGAGGCCGGCCGGACCGGTCAGCTGGTCGGTGCCGGCGCCCGCCACGAGCAGGCCGCCGCAGGCCCGGGCCTCGGCGGCGGAGCGGCGGATCAGCTCGGCCGCGCCCGCCCAGTCCAGGCCCATGCCGCGCTGGGCGGTGTCCATGCCCTCGGCCACGCCCAGTCCGTGCGCCCACAGGTGGCGGCGGAAGGCGAGGGTGGTGTCCCAGTCGACGGCGGCCGGGGAGCCGGGTGCGACGTCGGCGTACGGGTCGGCGACGACATGGGCGGCGGCGTAGACCGTACGGGAGGTGAAGGGGGTCACAGGGTCAGCTCCGGTACGTCATGACGGCGGCCCTCGGCGGAGGACTTCAGGCCCAGCTCGGCGAGCTGGACACCCCGGGCGCCGGCCAGCAGGTCCCAGTGGTACGGCTCGTCGAGGACGACATGGCGCAGGAACAGCTCCCACTGGGCCTTGAAGCCGTTGTCGAACTCCGCGTTGTCCGGCACCTCCTGCCACTGGTCGCGGAAGGACTCGGTGACGGGGAGGTCCGGGTTCCACACCGGCCTGGGGGTGGCCGAACGGTGCTGCGCCCGGCAGCCGCGCAGGCCCGCGACGGCCGAGCCATGGGTGCCGTCGACCTGGAACTCGACCAGTTCGTCGCGGTGGACGCGTACCGCCCAGGAGGAGTTGATCTGCGCCACGGCGCCGCCCTCCAGCCGGAAGATGCCGTACGCCGCGTCGTCGGCGGTGGCCGCGTACGGCTTGCCGTCCTCGTCCCAGCGCTGCGGGATGTGCGTGGCGACCTGGGCGGTGACGGAGGTGACCCGGCCGAACAGCTCGTGCAGGACGTACTCCCAGTGCGGGAACATGTCGGCGGCGATGCCGCCGCCGTCCTCCGCGCGGTAGTTCCAGGACGGGCGCTGGGCCTCCTGCCAGTCGCCCTCGAACACCCAGTAGCCGAACTCGCCGCGCACCGAAAGGATCTGGCCGAAGAAGCCGCCCTCGACCAGCCGCTTCAGCTTGCGCAGGCCCGGCAGGAACAGCTTGTCCTGCACGACGCCGTGCTTGATCCCGGCGTCGCGGGCCAGCCGGGCCAGCTCCAGCGCGCCGGCGGTGTCCAGGGCGGTGGGCTTCTCGGTGTAGACGTGCTTGCCGGCCGCGATCGCCCGGGCCAGCGCGCCGGGCCGGGCGGAGGTGACCTGGGCGTCGAAGTAGATCTCCACGGTCTCGTCGGCGAGTACGGCGTCGAGGTCGGTCGACCACTCGGTCAGGCCGTGCCGGGCGGCCAGGTCCTGCAGGGCGTGCTCCCTGCGGCCGACGAGGACCGGTTCGGGCCACAGGACGCGCCCGTCTCCCAGGTCGAGCCCGCCCTGCTCGCGGAGGGCAAGGAGGGAGCGGACCAGGTGCTGGCGGTGGCCCATCCGCCCCGTGACGCCGTTCATGGCGATCCGCACGGTTCTCCGAGTCACGAAAGTCCTCCGGTGGCGTGAGTCTTTCCCGTACAGCCGGACAGCAAGCGCTTTCTATCGACGATGACGCTAGCCTGCCGCCAACAGCCCGATCAAGGGTGGTGACCCACCCGGGCTCCCCCCGGACTCCCTTCGGAGGAACGCGATGACCGTCACCCTGGCCGATGTGGCGGCCCGCGCGCGGGTGTCCCCGGCCACCGTGTCCCGCGTCCTCAACGGCAACTACCCGGTCGCCGCCGCCACCCGCGAGCGGGTGCTGCGCGCGGTCGACGAGCTGGACTACGTCCTGAACGGCCCCGCCAGCGCGCTCGCCGCCGCCACCTCCGACCTGGTGGGCGTCCTCGTCAACGACATCGCCGACCCCTTCTTCGGGATCATCGCCGGGGCCGCCCAGCAGGCCATCGGCGAGGGCGCGCCGGGCCGGGCGGGCGGCGAGAAGCTCGCCGTCGTCTGCAACACGGGCGGCTCCCCCGAGCGCGAACTGCGGTACCTGACGCTCCTCCAGCGCCAGCGGGCCGCCGCCGTCGTCCTCACCGGCGGTGCCGTCGAGGACCCGGAGCACCTCGCGGCCGTGGCCGCCAAGCTGACCCGGCTCACCGACGCCGGGACCCGGGTGGTGCTCTGCGGGCGCCCGCCGGTCGAGGGGGCGGTCACGGCCGCGCTGCCGTTCGACAACCGGGGCGGGGCGCGCCGGATGACGGAGCATCTGCTGGAGCTGGGCCACCGCCGGATCGGCTGTGTGGCCGGCCCCGCCGGGCGGACCACCACCCGCCACCGGCTGGAGGGCCACCGCGAGGCCATGGCCGCGGCGGGCCTGCCGCCCGGCGGCCTCACCGTGCACGGCTCCTACGACCGGACCTCCGGGTACGACGCCGCGCTGGAGCTGCTGCGGCGCGAGCCGGGCCTCACCGCGATCGCCGCGGCCAACGACACGGTCGCGCTGGGCGTCTGCGCCGCGCTGCGCGAGCGCGGGCTGCGGGTCCCCGACGACGTCTCCGTGACCGGCTTCGACGACCTGCCGTTCTCGGTGGACGCCGCGCCCGCACTCACCACCGTACGGCTGCCGCTGCACGAGGCGGGGGCGCGGGCCGGGCGGCTGGCCACCGGCGCCGAGGCCCCGCCGCGGGAGGCCGTCCCGATCCCGGGCGTGCCGGTGCTGCGGGCGTCCACGGCCCGGCCGCGCGGGCGCTGACCCGCCGTGTCGGGCCATGTCCGGGCGCGGTCCGGGTACGTTCCCGGTACGACCGTACGAAGGAGCCCCTCACCGTGAAGTACGCCTTCTCCACCCTCGGTGTCCCCGGGATGCCGGTCCCCGACGTCGTCCGCCTGGCCGCGGAGAACGGCTACCAGGGCGTCGAACTGCGCGCCCACCCCGAGGAGCCGGTGCACCCCGGGCTGGTCGCGCACGAACGCCGCGCCGTGGTGGAGGAGTTCGCCCGGGCGGGCGTCGAGATCCTCACCGTCGCCGGGTACGCGCGCGTGGCGGAGCCCGGGGACGACGAGTCCGTGTACGAGGAGCTGTACGGGCTGCTGCACCTGGCGGCCGACCTGGGCGCCTCGTACGTCCGGGTGTTCCCGGGCGGCGGCGACCAGGACGTGGCGGAGGCGGACGCGACGGCGGCCCGGCGGCTGGGCGCGGCGGCGGAGGTCGCGGCGGACCTGGGCGTACGGATCCTGGTCGAGACCCATGACTCGCACCGCACCGGCGCGGACGTGGCCCGGATCGTGGGGGCGGTCGGCCACAAGAACGTGGGCGCGCTGTGGGACGTGATGCACCCGTGGGTGGCGGGCGAGTCGCCGGTGGCGACGCACGCGGTGCTCTCGCCGTACCTGGGGTACGTCCAGGTGAAGGACATCGCCTCGGCGGAGGACACCGCCCCGCTGGCGCTGGGCGCGGGGGTGCTGCCGCTGGGCGAGTGCCTGGCGCTGCTGGACGGGCAGGACGGCGAGGCGTGGGTGTGCTGGGAGTACGAGAAGCGGTGGCACCCGGAGGCGGTGGAGCTGGCGCCGCTGCTGGTGGCGGGGCGGGAGCACCTGGAGTCCCTCACGTAACGGGGCCTCGCGCCCGGGGTGTGTCCCGTCCCCCACGACCCGCAGTCGGCGACGCGCCGGGTGGGGCCGTGCCCTACCACCCACCGGGCTGCAGTCGGCCGACGGCCGGGGTGGGGCCGTGCAGGGTCGCCCCCGCAGCGGATCGGCGGCGAGTGACGGCACCCTTTCCGGCTGGGTGCCCCGCCGACCGCGAGGAGGCGAGCCCGGAGGGGCCACACCCCACCACCCACCGGGGTGCACCGCCCGCACCACGCACCGCCCCGGTGGGCACCCGTTGTGCCCACCCGTCCCGCCCTGCGGGACGTTTGCCCACAACCGGGGGAGCGACCGCCCACAACGGAGGGGGGCGACCGTCACCCGTACCGCCCCGGTGGGCGCATGTCCCGCCCTGCGGGACGATTGCCCACAACGGGGGGCGCGGCGCCCACGACGGAGGGCGTGGGTTCTTGACCTGGTAGTTACTTTCCGGCTATGCGTGACTCCTTGGAAGTTTCCTTCATTCCGATGGCCGGAAGGAGCACCATGCACCACCGAGCCACACCCACCACCCCCTCCAGACGCACCCTCCTCACCGTTACCGCCGCCGCCGCGGCTGCCGGTGTTGTCGGCGGGGTGGCCGTGCCCGCCGCCGCGGCCGGGGACGATCGCCGGCTGAAGCGGCTCGTCGGGCGGATGAGCCTGGAGGAGAAGGTCGGCCAGCTGTTCGTCATGCGGGTGTACGGGCACTCCGCCACCGCCCCCGACCAGGCCGACGTCGACGCCAACCTCAAGGAGATCGGCGTCCGGGACGCCGCCGAGCTGATCGCCCGTTACCACGTGGGCGGCATCATCTACTTCTCCTGGGCGCACAACACCCGCGACCCGCACCAGATCGCCGGCCTGTCCAACGGCATCCAGCGCGCCGCGCTCGGAAAAAACGTTCCGGTACCGGTCCTGGTCTCGATCGACCAGGAGCACGGCATCGTCGCCCGGATAGGGGAACCCGCCACGCTGATGCCGGGGGCCATGGCGCTCGGCGCGGGCGGTTCGCGCAGCGACGCCCGGCGGGCTGCCCGGGTGGCGGGGGACGAGCTGGCGGCGATGGGCGTCCGCCAGAACTACGCGCCGGTGGCGGACGTGAACGTCAATCCGGCCAATCCGGTCATCGGGGTGCGGTCGTTCGGGTCCGACCCGCGGGCGGTCGCGGGGATGGTCGCCGCGCAGGTCGGCGGCTACCAGCGGGCGGGCGTCGCCGCGACGGCCAAGCACTTCCCGGGGCACGGCGACACCGCGGTGGACAGCCACTACGGGCTGCCGACGATCACCCACACCCGGGAGGAGTGGCGGGCCCTGGACGCGCCGCCGTTCCGGGCGGCCGTCGCCGCCGGGATCGACTCGATCATGACGGCGCACATCGTGGTGCCCGCCCTGGACCCGGCCGAGGAGCCCGCCACGCTGTCGCGGCCGATCCTCACCGGCATCCTGCGCGAGGAGCTGGGGTACGAGGGCGTCGTCGTGACCGACTCGCTCGGCATGGAGGGCGTACGGACCAAGTACGGCGACGACCGGGTCCCGGTGCTGGCGCTGAAGGCGGGCTGCGACCAGCTGCTGAACCCGCCGAAGCTGGACGTGGCGTTCCGGGCCGTGCTGGCGGCGGTGCGGAGCGGGGAGCTGAGCGAGGCCCGGATCGACGAGTCGGTCCTGCGGATCCTGCGGCTGAAGGCGAAGCTGGGCCTGTTCCACGACCCGTACGTCGGTCAGGACGAGGTGGACCGGACGGTCGGCACCCGCGCGCATCTGGCGGTGGCCGACCGGATCGCCGAGCGGACCACCACGCTGCTGCTGAACGAGGGCGGGCTGCTGCCGCTCAGCCCGGCGCGGCGGCCGAACCTGCTGGTGGCCGGCGCGGACGTGGCGTCGCCCTCGGGGACGACCGGCCCGCCGACCGCGACGCTGGGCGCGGCGCTCACCGAACTGGGCTTCGCGGTCACGGTGCTGCCGACGGGCACGGCGCCGTCGGCCGCGAAGATCGACGAGGCGGTGGCGGCGGCGGGCGGCAAGGACGCGATCGTGGTGGCGACGTACAACGTGTCGGCCACCAGCGCGCAGCGCACCCTGGTGGCCCGGCTGGCGGCGACCGGGGTGCCGGTGGTCACCGTCGCGATCCGCAATCCGTACGACATCGCCCATCTCGGCGGTCAGCGTGCCACGCTGGCGACCTACTCGTGGACGGACGTCGAACTGCGGGCGGCGGCACGGGTGGTGGCGGGCCGGGCGCGGCCGGAGGGACGGCTGCCGGTGCCCGTACCGCGTGCGGACGACCCGGCGAAGGTGCTGTACCCGCTGGGGCACGGCCTCCGGTACGGGCGGTAGCCGGAAGCGGCCGCGCACCCAGGGGCGGGCGGTAGCCGAAAACGGCCGCGCGCCCGGGGGCGCGCGGCCGTCGGCTCACGGGCGCAGCGTCATCTCGCGGCGCGGCTCGCGCTCGTCGATGCGCGGGTCGAAGGTCCGCAGGGGCGCGGCCTTCGCGGGGTCGGCCGGGGCGACGCCCGCCCAGGCGAGGATGCGGGCGGTGGCCTTCGTCCGGTCGGCCTCGGTGAGGCCCTCGACGTTCGCCCCGTGGTTGGCGCCGGGCGCGGTCATCACATAGGAGTCCCGGGCGCCGAGGTCGACGCGGAACTTCTCCGAGCCCCACGGGTCGTTGCCGCCGTACACGAAGAGCATGCTGCGGCCCTGGGTGCGCACCCAGGTGTCGACGTCGCGCATCGCCCAGGGCTTGAAGCGCACGGGGATGTCGCGCGGCACGAAGTTGCGGGCGGGCTGGTAGCCGTACCGCGTGAGGCCCTTGAGGTGCGGTACGCGCAGGCTGGGCGAGCCGAGTTCGGTGGCGGCCTGGTAGTAGTACGGGGTGTACGGCTCCAGGCCCTGGTCGGTGTAGTTGGCCCAGCCGGAGTAGGTGTCGACGGTGTCGTACACCTCCTGGTCGGAGGCGGTGGCGGCGGCCGGGATCGCGGCGCAGTCGGCCTCGGTGTGGTACTGCCAGAAGCCCCAGACGAAGTCCAGGACGACCGCCTCGTAGGCCCGGTCGAGGCCGCCGACGGTGGTGAAGGTCGCGCCCTCGGCGGCGGCCCAGGCGCGCAGCTTCTCCTGGAGCGGGGCGCGGCGGACCAGGGCCTCGCGCTGGAGGGCGTTCAGCCGGTCGCGGCACTCCTCGGTGGACACCTTCGCGAAGAACCGGTCGTACGCCGAGTCCTCGTGCTCCACGACGTCGTTGGGGGCGACGTAGGCGACGACGCCGTCCATGTCACGGGGGTAGAACCGCTCGTAGTAGGTGGCGGTCATGCCGCCCTTGGAGGCGCCGGTGGCCAGCCACTTGCGGTCGTAGACCTTCTTCAGCGCGGTGAAGATCCGGTGCTGGTCGGAGGCGGCCTGCCAGATGTCCAGCTTGGACCAGTCGGCGGGCTGGGGGCGGGACGGGGTGAAGAAGCGGTACTCCAGGGAGACCTGGTTGCCGTCGACGATGCGGGTCGGTTCGGCCCGTCCGGGGCGGGTGCTGACGGAGTACCCGCTGGTGTGGAAGACGGTCGGCCGGGTGGTGTCCTTGTGCAGCAGGGTGAGGCGCTGCTCGAAGGTGCCCTTGGAGCGGTCGCGGTGGTCGACCGGCTGGGTGTAGGTGAGGACGAAGTAGCGGTAGCCGGGGTAGGGCTTCTCCTCGACGAGGGTCATCCCGGGGATCGCCAGGATGCGGTCCTTGATGTCGGTGGCCCTGCCGCTGTCGGCGGGTCCGGCGGTGGTGGCCGTGCCGCTTTCGGTGGACCTGCCGCTGTCGGCGGGTCCGGCGGCGGTGGCCGTGCCGGCCGCGCTCACGGTGCCTATGAGCACTGTGAGTGACAGCAGCCATCTGAGCGCCTTGCGCATGCACCCTCCACGTGGGTTCGCTGTGGTCGCCGCGAACCTAGTGGGATCAACGGGGTTGCCGCCAGCCCCCGTTGGGGCGGGTCAGCAGAGGATCCAGCCGGTGGAGGCGCCCCGGCCGGCGATGGTGGCGGAGGCGCGGACGCAGCGGTTGAGGGCGTGGACGGTGACGGGCCCGGCCTGCCGGGTGAAGGCGCCCGCGTCGACGGCGGCCCGTCCGCCGCGCGGCTGGATGGAGACGGCCATGGCGCGGCGGGCGCCCGGCCTGGCGGCGAGGGCGAGCGCGCAGGCGTACTGGCGGTTCTTGTAGACGCGCAGCTCGCCGGTGGCGAACCGGCTGGTTTTGACCAGCCGCCCGGAGCAGGCGGTGGCCGCCGCCTCGGCGGGCGGGGCGGCGGGTCCGGCGAGCACGAGGAGCCCGGCGGCGACCAGCACCGCGAGCATATGGCTGAGCAGTCGCCCTGTCCTGGCCGCGGCCGTCCCGTCGAACACGTGTACCCCTTCTCGCCTTGTGAGCGTACGTGCGTACGACGCGGGGCGCCCGCGGATGGTTGCCTTCCGCTCCCCGGCCGCCCCACGGGCCGGGACTGCGCCGGAGCCCCGGGGACCCCCGCGAAGCCCGGCGCCCGCGCACCTGCGCCGCCGCGCCGCCGCACCGGAGCCCGGCGCCCCCGCGACCGCCGGCGCCCCGGGACTACGCCGGCGCCTCGGCCGGGACCTCGCCGATGAAGGTGCGCCACAGCTCGGCGTACCGTCCGCCGCGGGCCAGCAGCTCCTCGTGGGTGCCGTCCTCGGCGACCCGGCCGTGGTCCATGACGACGACCCGGTCGGCCCGGGCCGCCGTGGTGAGGCGGTGGGCGACGACCAGGGTGGTGCGCCGGCCGGCGAGGCGGTCGGTGGCGGCGTTGACCTGCGCCTCGGTCGCCAGGTCCAGCGCGGCCGTCGCCTCGTCGAGCAGCAGCACGTCCGGGTTCACCAGCTCGGCGCGGGCCAGGGCGATCAGCTGCCGCTGGCCCGCCGAGAGGTTCCGGCCGCGCTCGGCGACCTCGTGGAGGTACCCGCCGTCCAGCGTGGCGATCATGTCGTGGGCGCCGACCGCGCGGGCCGCCGCCTCCACCTCGGCGTCGCTCGCGCCGGGACGGCCGTACGCGATGGCGTCGCGGACCGTGCCCGCGAAGAGGTACGCCTCCTGCGGGACCACGCCGAGCCGGTGCCGGTACGCGGTGAGGTCCAGCTCCCGCAGGTCGGTGCCGTCGGCGGTGACCCGGCCGGACGTCGGGTCGTAGAACCGGGCGACCAGCTTGACCAGCGTCGACTTGCCCGCGCCGGTCTCGCCGACGAAGGCGACCGTCTGGCCGGCCGGGACGCGCAGGTCCACCCCGCGCAGGGCCGCCTCGTCGTCCCCGTACGCGAAGGAGACGTCCTCGAAGGCGATGTCGCCGCGCAGGGACGGCACCGGCCGCGGCTCGGCGGGCGCGGCGGTGGAGGTCTTCTCGCGCAGCAGCTCCTGCATCCGGCCGAGCGAGACGGCCGCCTGCTGGTAGCCGTCGAAGACCTGCGACAGCTGCTGCACGGGCGCGAAGAACAGGTCGATGTAGAGCAGGTACGCCACCAGGGCGCCGGTCGTCAGCGTCCCGGCCTCCACCCGGCCGGCGCCCACGATGAGCACCGCCGCGGCGGCCACCGACGACAGGAGCTGGACGAACGGGAAGTAGACGGAGATCAGCCACTGGCCGCGCACCCGGGCCTCGCGGTACTCGGCGCTGCGCGCGGCGAACCGCTCCGCGCCCGTCCGCTCGCGCCGGAACGCCTGGACGATCCGCAGGCCGGACACCGACTCCTGGAGGTCGGCGTTGACGACGCTGATCCGCTCACGGGCCAGCTCGTACGCCTTGACGCTGGAGCGCCGGAAGAAGACGGTGCCCACCACCAGCACGGGGAGCGTCGCGAAGACCACCAGGGCGAGCTGGACGTCGATCACCACGAGCGCGACCATGATGCCGAAGAAGGTCACCAGCGACACGAACGCGGTCACCAGCCCGGTCTGGAGGAACGTCGACAGGGCGTCCACGTCCGTGGTCATCCGGGTCATGATCCGGCCGGTCAGCTCGCGTTCGTAGTAGTCGAGCCCGAGCCGCTGGAGCTGCGCGAAGATCTTCAGGCGCAGCGCGTAGAGGACCCGCTCGCCGGTGCGGCCGGTCTTGCGGATCTCCCCGGTCTGCGCCACCCACTGGACGAGCACCGTCGCGAGCGCCAGGGCGGACGCCGCCCACACCGCGCCGAGGGCGGCCTTCTCCACGCCGTCGTCGATGCCGTGCCGGATCAGGATGGGCAGCAGCAGGCCCATGCCCGCGTCGACCGCGACCAGCGCCAGGCTGACCAGCAGCGCCCCGCCGAAGCCGCGGAGCAGCCGGCGCAGGCCGTACGACTTCTCGGGCGTGACCGCCCGGACCTCGTCGACCTCCGGGGTGTCGGTGGCCGGGGGCAGCGCCTCGACCTGGGCGAGCAGCTCGGGCGTGGCGCCGTCGGCGGTGTCGGGCGCGGCGGCGTCGGCGTCGCGGACCCACAGGGCGGGGGTGATGCCCCGCTCGGCGTCGAACTCGGCGTCCAGCTCCTCGCGGAGCGACCGGTCCTCGGGCAGGGCCGGGGGCTTGGCGTGGCCGGGCGAGACGCCGCCCAGCTCGTCGGGGTCGGTCAGCAGCCGCCGGTAGAGCGGAGAGCGGCGCTCCAGCTCCTCGTGGGTGCCGATGTCGGACAGCCGGCCGCCGTCGAGGACGGCGATCCGGTCCGCGAGGTTCAGGGTGGAGCGCCGGTGGGCGATGAGCAGGGTGGTGCGGCCGGCCATCACCGAGCGCAGCGCCTCGTGGATCTCGTGCTCCACGCGCGCGTCGACCGCGGAGGTGGCGTCGTCGAGGACCAGCAGCCGCGGGTCGGTGAGGATGGCCCGGGCCAGGGCGATGCGCTGGCGCTGCCCGCCGGACAGGGTCAGGCCGTGCTCGCCGACCTTGGTGTCGTAGCCGCCGGGCAGGTCGGTGACGAAGCCGTCCGCCTGGGCGGCGCGGGCGGCGGCCCGGATCTCCTCGTCGGTGGCGCCGGGCCTGCCGTACGCGATGTTGGCGCGGACCGTGTCGGAGAACAGGAAGCTGTCCTCCGGTACGAGCCCGATGGCGGCCCGCAGCGACTCCATGGTCAGCTCGCGCACATCGTGGCCGCCGACCAGGACGGCGCCGTGCGTGACGTCGTAGAAGCGCGGCAGGAGCATCGAGACGGTCGACTTGCCGCTGCCGGAGGAGCCGACGACGGCGACGGTCTCGCCGGGGCTGATCCGCAGCGAGAAGCCGTCCAGGACGGGGCGGCCGTCCTCGTAGGCGAAGGACACGTCGTCGAACTCGACGCTCGCGGCGGCGTCGGCCGGCAGCTCCCTGGTGCCGTCCTGGATCGCCGGTTCGGTGTCGATGAGCTCCAGGACGCGTTCGACGCCCGCGCGGGCCTGCTGGCCGACGGTGAGGACCATGGCGAGCATCCGGACCGGGCCGACGAGCTGGGCGAGGTAGGTGGAGAAGGCGACGAAGGTGCCGAGGGTGATCTGGCCGCGGGTGGCGAGCCAGCCGCCGAGCGCCAGCATGGCGACCTGCCCGAGGGCGGGCACGGCCTGGAGGGCGGGGGTGTAGCGGCTGTTCAGCCGGATGGTGCGCAGCCGCCCGGCGAACAGCTTCCGGCTGGCGTCCCGGATCTTGCCGGTCTCCTGGTCCTCCTGCCCGAAGCCCTTGACGACCCGGACGCCGGTCACCGCCCCGTCGACCACGCCCGCCACGTCGGCGGCCCTGGCCTGGGCGTACCAGGTGGCGGGGTGCAGGCGGGTGCGGCTGCGGCGGGCGATGAACCACAGGGCGGGCGCGACGGCGAGCGCCACCAGGGTGAGCGGCGGCGACAGCCACGCCATGACGACGAGGGAGATCAGGAAGAGCAGGATGTTCCCGATGGTCATCGGGAGCATGAACAGCAGGCCCTGGATGAGCTGGAGGTCGCTGGTGGCGCGCCCCACGACCTGCCCGGTGGACAGCTCGTCCTGCCGCCGCCCGTCGAGCCGGGTGATCGTCCCGTACATCTCGGTGCGCAGGTCGTGCTGGACGTCGAGGGCGAGGCGCCCTCCGTAGTAGCGGCGGATGTACGTGAGGACGTAGACGGCGACGGCGGCGCCGAGGAGCAGGCCGGTCCAGACGGCGAGGGAGCGGGTCTTCGCCCCGATCACGTCGTCGATGACGACCTTGGTGATCAGCGGCACGAGGGCCATGACGCCCATGCCCGCGAGGGACGACCCGAGCGCGAGCACCACGTTGCGCCGGTACCGCCAGGCGTACCCGGACAGCCGTCGTGCCCATCCCTGCTCTGCCGCCGCCACGTGGTGCCTCCCGGTTTCGGCCATGGGCCGCTCGACCTGATCTACCGGAAGGCACCAACGCGGGTGCGTGCGGATTTCATCCCTCCGCGGGGGTCGGCCCTTGGTCCTAGGGCCGTGGGCCGAGTGCCGCGGCTAGCGCGGGGCGCTGACCAGGTCCTGGGCGGCGCGGCCCGGGACGGCCGGGACGGCTTCCTGCGGGACGGCCGGCGGGACGAAGACGTCGGCGCGGCGGGCGGCCGGGTTGAGGTCGGCGTGCACCACGCGCGCGACGGCCTGGATGGTGTTGATGCCGTCCTGCATGGTCGCGTTGTCCTGGGTGAGGACGGTCAGCTGGTAGTTGTGCGCGGTGCCGGTGAAGGCGCCGATGGAGTGCACGCGCCAGCCGTGGGTGGCGCGCGGCAGCCAGCCGTTCTTGACGTGGATCTTCGCGGTGGCCGGGGCGCCGGCCGGGGTGCCCCAGCGCTGCGCGGGGACGACCTGGTTCATCAGGTCGAGGAGGTACGCGCGGGACGCGTCGGTGAGGACGGCGTTCTTCGCGGTGATCAGGGCCAGCAGCTTCTGCTGGTCACGGGCGGTGATCTGGGTGAGCCCCCAGTAGCCGCCGGAGCCGGGGACGGTCCTGGTCATACCGGCCGCGGTGAGGAAGCCCTTGACCTTGGTGACGCCGAGCTGCTTCCACAGGGCGGTGGTGGCGTCGTTGTCCGAGGTGGTGATCATGGCCTTGGCGCGGGACTTCTCGGTCGCCGTCAGGGCCCGCTTGGACTTCTGGGCGTCCCACAGGAGCGTGGCGAGCACGGTCGTCTTGACGACGCTGGCCGAGTCGAAGGCGGTGTCGGGGCGCAGGACGCAGCTGGTCTTGCTGACACGGTCGTTGACGAGGATCGCGGTGGTGGACTTGCGGCCCTTGAGGGCCGCGTTGATGTCCTTGACCAGCTTGGCGGCGAGGCCGGCCTTCTGGGAGGTGCACGCCACGGCCGGGGCCGCGGCGGTCGCGGGCGTGGCGGCGGCGGTCGGCAGGAGCACCCCGAGGGCGACGGCCGCGCACACGGCCCCGCGCCGTCGACGGGATATGGAGAGTCTCTTCACGCCATCGATGACTCGGTACGAGGCGAAAAGTTGTACGGACTCCGGTCATCCGGCGCGCGTGGCGCTCGTCACAGACGGGGCCGGGCCCCACGCGCGCGTGGGGCCGGGCGTCACGGACGGGACCGGGCGCCACGCGCGCGTGGGGGCGGACGTCACAGGTGGGTGGGGGCGAACATCCGCAGGACGGCCGGCAGGACGACCACCGACGGGCCGGGCGCGGCCAGGGCCGCGGCGAGGTCCCCGGCGAGGGCGTCCGGAGTGGTGCGCACCGCCGGGACGCCGAAGGACTCGGCCAGGGCCACGAAGTCGGGGCGGGCCAGCTCGGTGCCGGTCGGCTCGCCGAAGGCCTCCGTCATGTACTCGCGGAGGATGCCGTATCCGCCGTCGTCGACGATCAGCCAGGTGACGTCCAGCCCGTACTGGCGGGCGGTGGCCAGCTCGGCGATCGAGTACATGGCGCCGCCGTCGCCGGAGACGGCCAGGACCGGCCGGGTGGGGTCGGCCGCCGCCGCCCCGAGCGCGGCCGGGAAGCCGTAGCCCAGGCCGCCGGCGCCCTGCGCGGAGTGCATGGTGTTGGGGCGGCGGGCGTCGAAGGCGGACCAGGCCCAGTAGGCGAGGATCGTCATGTCCCAGAAGCTGGGGGCGCCGTCCGGGAGGGCCTCGCGCACGGCGGCGAGGACCCGCCGCTCCAGCGCCAGGTCCTGGCCGTCGATCCGGGCCCGTACCCGGTCCAGCAGGGCCCGTACCCGCCCGGCCGCGGTGTCGTCCCGCCGCCGCGGAACCGTCTCCAGGAGGGCGGACAGCGCCAGGCGCGCGTCGGCGTGGATGCCCAGGGCGGGGTGGTTGGACTCCAGCTTGCCGAGGTCCGCCTCGATCTGCACGACCCGGCCGCGCGGCGCGAAGGTGTGGTAGTTCGAGGAGAGTTCGCCCAGCCCCGAGCCGACCACCAGCAGGACGTCGGCGTCCTCCAGGAAGTCGGTGGTGTGCCGGTCCTCCAGCCAGGACTGGAGGGACAGCGGGTGCTCCCAGGGGAAGGCGCCCTTGCCGCCGAAGGTGGTGACCACGGGCGCGTCGAGCCGCTCCGCCAGCGCCCGCAGCTTCCCGGCCGCGTCGGAGCGCACCACGCCGCCGCCCGCGACGATCGCCGGCCGCTCGGCGCCGGCCAGCAGGTGCGCGGCCAGCGCGGTCAGCTCGGGGCGGGGCGGCAGGTCCTCCGGGGTGGCGTCCACGGCGGTGACGACGGGCAGTGTCGTCCCGGCGAGCAGGACGTCCTGCGGGATCTCCACCCAGACCGGGCCGTGCGGGGCGGTCAGCGCCGACTTCCAGGCGGCGGCGATCGCGGAGGGGATCTGCGACGGGGTCCGCACGGGGTGCACCGACTTGACGATGTCGCGGAACGAGGCGGCCTGGTCGCGCAGTTCGTGGAGGTAGCCGTGGCGCCCGCCGCCGAGCCCGGCCGCCGGGACCTGGCTGCCGATGGCGAGGACGGGCGCGCTCGCGGCGGCGGCCTCCTGGAGCGCGGCGAGCGACATCAGGGCGCCGGGGCCGGTGGACAGCAGGAGCGGCGCGGCCTCGCCGGTGATCCGGCCGTACGCGTCGGCGGCGAAGCCCGCGTTGTTCTCGACGCGCAGCCCGACGTACCGGAGCCGGGAGCGGCGCAGCGCGTCGAACATCCCGAGCGCGTGCTGCCCGGGCAGCCCGAAGACGGTGGTGGCGCCGAGTCCGGCCAGCGTCTCGACGACGAGGTCGCCGCCGTTGCGGCCGGCCGGCGGGTTCAGCGCGGCCTCCGTCTGGGCGGCGGTGGGCCGCAGGACGAGGTCGTGGTCGTGGGTCATGAGGGGTCCCCGGAGGAGGCGCGGGCGGTCGGGTGCGGGCCGCGGGCCGGGCCGCGGGCGTCCCGCGGGGGGACGCCCACGACCCGGTCCGGTGCTACTTCGCGCCGGTGGCGCGCTGCGCGGCGATCTGGCGGGACATGATGGTGGTCAGCTCGTACGCGGTGTGCGAGGCGGCCACCGAGGTGATCTCGGCGTGGTCGTACGCCGGGGCGACCTCGACGACGTCGGCGGAGACCAGGTTGCAGGAGGCGAGGCCGCGCAGGATCTCCAGCAGCTCGCGGGAGGTCATGCCGCCGGCCTCGGGGGTGCCGGTGCCGGGGGCGTGGGCGGGGTCGAGGCAGTCGATGTCGATGGAGATGTACAGCGGGCGGTCGCCGATGCGCTGGCGGAGCTGGTCGGCGACCTCGTCGGCGCCGCGCCGGTAGACGTCGGCGGAGGTGACGATGCCGAAGCCCATCTTCTCGTCGTCGGTGAGGTCCTGCTTGCCGTACAGCGGGCCGCGCGTGCCGACGTGGGAGAGCGCCTCGGTGTCGAGGATGCCCTCCTCGACGGCCCGGCGGAACGGGGTGCCGTGGGTGTACTCGGCGCCGAAGTAGGTGTCCCAGGTGTCGAGGTGGGCGTCGAAGTGGAGCAGGGCGACCGGGCCGTGCTTCTTGGCGACGGAGCGCAGCAGCGGCAGGGCGATGGTGTGGTCGCCGCCGAGGGTCATCAGGCGGGCGCCGGTGCCGAGGAGGTCGTCGGCGGCGGCCTCCACGGTCTCCACGGCCTCGTTGATGTTGAAGGGGTTCACGGCGATGTCGCCGCCGTCGGCGACCTGCGCGAGGGCGAAGGGCGAGGCGTCCTGCGCCGGGTTGTACGGGCGCAGCAGGCGGGACGCCTCGCGGATGGCGTTGCCGCCGAAGCGGGCGCCGGGGCGGTAGGAGACGCCCGAGTCGAAGGGCACGCCGACGACGGCGACATCGGCGGTGCCGACCTCGTCGAGGCGCGGCAGCCGCGCGAACGTGGCGGGCCCGGCGTAGCGGGGGACGCGGGAGGAGTCGACGGGCCCGCGGGGCGTCACGTTCTCGTTGCTGCTGCTCATGTCCAAATGCCTTCTTTCAACGACTTGTCGGCCTATAAGACTAACCGTGGGCCGGGGTGGTCCCGGGTGCGGAGGGTGCGGAGGGTTCGGCGGCGCCCCGGTCGTCGGCGCCCCGGTCGGCGGCATCCCGGTCGGCGTCGCCCGGGTCGTGGCCCGCGAGGCGGGCGCGCCAGACGGCGAGGACGGCCTCGTCGGTCGGCGGGGTGCAGAGGGAGACGACGACGTAGGTGGCGAGGGAGGCGAGGAGGCCGTAGTAGACGGGCTCGGTGGCGAGGATGCCGTACGCCGCCATCAGGCCGGTGACCGCGAGGCCGCCGGCGGCGACGGAGGCCAGCGCCCCGGCGGCGGTGCCGCGCCGCCAGAGGAGCCCGCCGAGGATCGGCACCAGCAGGCCGCCGACGAGGAGGTTGTACGCGACGGTCAGCGCCTCGACCACGTCGTTGAGGGCGATCGCGACGGCGATCACGGCGACGCCCATGACGACGATGAAGGCGCGGTTGTCCCGGACCTCGTCGGCCGCGCCCTCGCGTGCGCCGGCGGTGGGGGCCAGGCCGCGCAGCCGGGACCAGATGTCGTTGTTGGCGACGGTCGCACAGGCGATCAGGGCGCCCGAGGAGGTGGACATCACGGCGGCGAGGGCGGCGGCGAGCACCAGCCCGCGCACGCCGACGGGCAGTTCGTCCCTGACGATGGTGGCGAAGGCGTCGTCGGCGGCGGCGAGGTCGGGGTACATCACCTTGGCCGCCGTGCCGATCACGGCCCCGGCGACGGCGTACACCAGGCAGTAGGTGCCGGCGACCGTGCCGCCCCAGCGGGCCACCTTGTCGTCGCGGGCGGTGAACACCCGCTGCCAGATGTCCTGGCCGATCAGCATGCCGAAGGTGTAGATCAGGACGTAGGTGAAGATCGTCTCGCCGCCGATGCCGAGCGGGGCGAAGTAGTCGTCCGGGAGCCGGTCCCGCATCTCGGCGAAGCCGCCCGCCTTGACGACCGCGATCGGCAGCAGCAGGAGCAGCACGCCGATCGTCTTGACCACGAACTGCACCATGTCGGTGAGCGTGATCGACCACATGCCGCCGAGCGCCGAGTAGGCGACGACGATGGAGCCGCCGAGGACGATCGCGAGCGTCCGGTCGAGGTCGAAGAGGACGTCGAAGATGGTGGCGTACGCGATGGTCGAGGTGACCGCGAGCATCAGGGTGTACGCCCACATCACCACGCCCGAGATGACGCCCGCCCGGCCGCCGTAGCGCAGGTCGAGCATCTCGGAGACGGTGTAGACCTTCAGCCGGGCGATGCGCGCCGAGAAGAAGACGGAGAGCGCGAGCAGGCCGAGGCCGATGGTGAACACCATCCAGGCGCCGGACAGGCCGAACTTGTAGCCGAGGCCCACGCCGCCGATGGTGGACGCGCCGCCGAGGACGATCGCCGCCATGGTGCCCGAGTACATCCAGGGCCCCAGGCGGCGGCCGGCGACCAGGAACTCGCTCTTGGACCGGGCGCGGCGCATGCCCCACCAGCCCATCGCCAGCATGCCGGCCAGATAGACCACGATCACGGTGTAGTCGACGGCCATGGGGCCTCCTTCGCGTACCTCGGTGGCGTGTCGTGCGGGGGAAACGGCGCCCGGCGGTCGTGCGGGGACATCCGCCCGTACCCGCGCCGCCGGTCGGGACGACAGTAGGTGGCCGGAAAGCGGCGCTGAAGTGTACGTTTCCTCCACCCGAAGCCCTGCCGATGGAGGAAACGTCCATGTCCGAGGTGACGCCCGCGCCGCCGGGGCCCGCCATCCCGCTCACCGCGCTGCTCGGCCGGGAGGACCTGGGGCTGCGGCTGCTGGCCGGGCCGTCCGGCGTGGACCTGCACTGGGTCCACACCTCCGAGATGGCCGACCCCTTTCCGTACCTGCTGGGCGGCGAGCTGCTGATGACGGCGGGCGTGCAGCTCACCGACCCGGAGCGGTACGTGGCGCGGGTCGCCGCGGCGGGCGCGGCGGCGCTCGGCTTCGGGGTGGCGCCGGTGTACGAGGCGGTGCCCGGCGAGCTGGTCGCGGCCTGCGAGCGGCACGGGCTGCCGCTGCTGGAGGTGCCGCCGAGGACGCCGTTCACGGCGGTGGGGCGCGCGGTGTGGCGGCTGATGGCGGAGGCCCGCCACCGCGAGCTGCGCCGGGTGACGGAGGCCCAGCAGTCGCTCGCCACCGCCGCGGCACGCCCGGACCCGGTGCCCGCCGTCCTGCACGCGCTGGCGTCCCGGCTGGGCGGGCGGGCCGCGCTGTACGCCCCGGACGGCACCGAGCACGCGGCGGCCGGCCCCGCGCCGGAGCCGGAGGCCGCGGCGGCCCTGGCGCGGCTGGCGCGGCTGCCGCACGAGGGCTCGCGCCCCGCGTCGGCCGCCGACACGGTGGCGGGCAGCCACCTCGCGGCGTACGCCCTCGGCGGCGGCCAGGGCCTGGTGCTGGGCCTCGCCACCGGGCGCCGGGAGCCGGGCGACCACACGGTCGCGGGCGTGGCGGTGGTCCTGCTGTCGCTGCTGACCGCCCCGCACCAGGGCGCCGACGAGGCGGCGCGCTCCGCCGCGCTGGTCCGCCTGCTGCTGGGCGCCGCGCCCGGGGAGGCCGCCCCGCTGCTGGGCGAGGCGCCCTGGACCGTGGTGCACGCGCGCGGGGAGGGCGCCGCGCCGCCGCTGGGCACCCCGCTGGTGGACGCCCGGGACGACGGCACCGTACGGGCGCTGCTGCCCGCCGGCCGCGCGGTCGCCCCGCACCCGGGCTGGACCCTGGGCGTGAGCGCCCCGGCGGGCCCGGACGGCCTGGGCGCGGCGGACCTCCAGGCGGCCCGCGCCCTGCGCCGCGCCCAGGCGGCGCACCGGCCGCTCGTCCGGCACCGGGCGGGCGGGCTGGGCGCGCTGGTGGACCCGGACGAGGCGGCGGCGTACGCGCGGGAGCTGCTCGCCCCGCTCACGGAGCCGCTGCGCGAGACCCTGCGCGCGTGGCTGTCCCTGCACGGCAGCTGGGACCGGACGGCCACGGCGCTGGGGGTGCACCGCAACACGGTGCGGCAGCGGATCGCGCGGTGCGGGGAGGCGCTGGGCGTGGACCTGGACGAGGCGGAGGTGCGGATGGAGCTGTGGTTCGCGCTGCGGTGGCCGGAGTGACGGTTCTGACAGTGGCGGGATCTGGACAGTCTCCGTGACTGCCCGGTAACTTCGTCTGAGCAAGCGCTTAGCCAGCAGTATCACCGCCGTATGACCAAGGAGGCGTCCGTGCGCCGTACCGTTTTCAGCGAGGACCACGAGGCGTTCCGGGAGACCATCCGCGCCTTCATCGAGGCCGAGGTCGTCCCCGTCTACGACGAGTGGTTCGCGGCCGGCCAGGCGCCCCGCGACTTCTACTACAAGCTCGGCGAGCTGGGCGTCTTCGGCATCAACGTGCCCGAGGAGTTCGGCGGCGCGGGCCTCGACACCCACAAGTTCGAGGCCGTCCTGTACGAGGAGACCGCCCGCGCGGGCGTGAACTTCGGCGGCTCCGGGGTGCACGTGCTGCTCGCCCTGCCGTACATCAAGATGCTCGCCACCGACGAGCAGAAGAAGCGCTACCTGCCCAACTTCGTCTCCGGCGAGGAGATGTGGGCCCTGGCCATGACCGAGCCGGGCACCGGCTCCGACGTCGCGGGCATGAAGACCACCGCCAGGCTGTCCGAGGACGGCACGCACTACGTCCTCAACGGCGCCAAGACCTTCATCACCGGCGGCGTCCACGCCGACCGCGTCATCGTCTGCGCCCGCACCTCCGCGCCCAGCGCCGAGGACCGCCGCTTCGGCATCTCGCTCTTCGCCGTGGACACCAAGTCCGAGGGCTACTCCATCGGCCGCAAGCTGGACAAGCTCGGCCTGCGCACCTCCGACACCGCCGAACTGGCCTTCGTGGACGTCAAGGTGCCCGTCGAGGACCTGCTCGGCGAGGAGGGCAAGGGCTTCTACTACCTCGGCCACAACCTGGCCTCCGAGCGCTGGGGCATCGCCTTCGGCTCGTACGCGCAGGCCAAGGCCGCGATCCGGTTCGCGCAGGCGTACGTCACCGACCGCACCGTCTTCGGCAAGCCGGTCGCCCACTTCCAGAACACCAAGTTCGAACTGGCCGCCTGCCAGGCCGAGGTGGACGCCGCCGAGGCCGTCGCCGACCGCGCCCTGGAGGCCCTGGACGCCGGCGAGCTGACGCCCGCCGAGGCCGCCTCCGCCAAGCTGTTCTGCACCGAGGTCGCACACCGCGTCATCGACCGCTGCCTCCAGCTGCACGGCGGCTACGGCTACATGAACGAGTACCCGATCGCCCGCCTGTACGCGGACAACCGCGTCAACCGCATCTACGGCGGCACCAGCGAGATCATGAAGACGATCATCGCCAAGTCGATGGGCCTGTAAGTGCCGGAGGCTCTCGACTCCCTGCTCGATCTGCTCGACCTGGAGCGGATCGAGCAGGACATCTTCCGGGGCGTGTCCCGGTCGGCCCTCGTCCCGCGCGTCTTCGGCGGCCAGGTGGCCGCCCAGGCGCTGGTCGCGGCCGGCCGGACCGTCCCCGCCGACCGCCTCGCGCACTCCCTGCACGCGTACTTCCTGCGCCCCGGCGACCCCGGCGCGCCGATCGTCTACACCGTGGACCGCATCCGCGACGGCCGCTCCTTCACCACCCGCCGGGTGGTCGCCACCCAGCACGGGCGGCCCATCTTCCACCTGTCGGCGTCGTTCCAGGCGTACGAGGAGGGCCTGGAGCACCAGGCGGGGATGCCGGCCGCGCCGGACCCCGAGAGCCTGCCGACGGCCGCCGAGATGCTGCCGCGCCACCTCCCCGCCGACGTCGCCAACCGGCTGATCGAGGCCCGCGCCGCGGTGGACCTGCGGTACGCGGAGGTGCCGCCGTGGGGCAGCGTCGGCGAACCCCGCGAGCCCCGCTCCCAGGTGTGGTTCCGCACCAACGGCAAGCTCGCGGACGACCCGCTGCTGCACGTGTGCCTGGCGACGTACGTCTCCGACATGACGCTGCTCGACTCGGTGCTCCTCGCCCACGGGCGCGGCGGCTGGGCGGTCGGGGACGTGGTCGGCGCCTCGCTGGACCACGCCATGTGGTTCCACCGCCCCTTCCGGGCGGACGAGTGGCTGCTGTACGACCAGGAGTCCCCGTCCTCCTCGGGCGGCCGGGGCCTCGGCCAGGCCCGGATCTGGACCCAGGACGGCCGGCTGGCGATCTCGGTGATCCAGGAGGGCGTGGTGCGCGTCCCGCGCGGGTGAGGTTTCCTGGGCGCCATGGAGACTCTGACCGGAGGAACGGCCCTGGCGCTGGCGGGAGTTGTGCTGGGCACCCTGGGCACGCTGGTGGGCCAGCACCTGGCGACGCGGGTGGAGAACCGCCGCCACCAGTGGGAGCGGGCGGCCACCGACCGCGCGGAACGGAAGACCGCCATCCTGGACTTCCTCGCCTCGGCGCAGCGCATCGAACTGGTCCTGGACCGCCGGAGCCTGGGCCTCCCGGAGACGTCGGGCGCCGACGAGGAGGCCCTGCACGACCTCTGGCTGGCCACCAAGGCGGTGGAGCTGGTCTGCGCCGACGGCACGGCGAGCGCGGCCCGCGCCTACGCCAGGACGCTCCACGCGCGCGTACGGGCGGCCCTCCCGGCCGCCGCCGCTCCCCCGGCCCCCGCCAAGCGCGAGCACCGGCACGCCTTCATGACGGCGGCCCGCAGCGAACTGGACGGCCCGCGGCGGGCGTGACGGCCCGCGCGGGGCCGGCCCGCGCCCGGGGTCAGAGCAGGCCCGCCGCCGTGAGCAGGTACTCCGTCATCGGCTCGTAGAAGCGCGGGTCCACCACGTGGTCGTCCAGCGGGACGGTGACCTGCATGGTGCCCTCCGCCTCGCCGATGAACAGCGCCGGGTCGTTGCAGTCCGCGTAGCCCAGGGAGTCGATGCCCCGCTGGCCGGCCCGGCCCGCCCAGCCGTGGTCGGCGACCACCAGGTCCGGCGGGACCTCCAGGTGGTCCAGGATCGCGTTCATCGGCTCCGGCGAGTGCGTGTGCCACAGGCTCGCCCCGCGCTCGAAGACCGCGACGTCCGCGAACTGGACCACATAGCCCTCGTCGGCGATCAGGCCCCCCGGGATGCGGACGATGTCGCACCCGGCGGCCCGCAGCGCGGCGGCCGTCCGGCTGTGGACGTCCAGCAGCGCCCCCGGGTGGCCGGTGGCGAACAGCACCCGCTGCCGCCCGGCGGCGGCCTTGCGCAGCCGCGCGGCCATCCGGTCCAGCGCGTCCACCGTCAGCTCCGGGTCGATGGTGTCCTGGCCCGCCCGGTGCGCCGGGTCGTCGTTGACGCCGCACCGCTCGGCCATGACGGCGAGCACGTCCTGCTCGTCGGTCCACCGGTCGCCCAGCTCCAGGCCGAGCCAGTAGTGGCGGTCGCCGTTGGCCAGCTTGCGGTAGTGGGAGAGGTTGTTGTCGCGGGGCGTGGCGACGTCTCCGGCGATCCGGGTGCGGAGGAGGTGCTCGACGAGGGCGGCGCGGGGTATCGGCATGGCCCCATTGTGCCGTCCCGGCACGGTGCGTGGCGGGGCCGTTCCGTGGGGTGGACGGCTACGGCTCCCGGGCGGGGCCGATGACGTACGTGCCCTTCGCGGGCAGCGTCGCGACCAGGCCCCTCTTCCGCAGCTCGGCCACGGCGCGGCGCACCGTGCCGATGCTGACGCCGTACACCTCGGTCATCGCCCGCTCGCCGGGCAGCGCCGCGCCCTTGGGCAGCTTGCCGGAGGCGATCTCGGCGGCGATGACGTCCGCCACCTTCACGTACTCGTACCGCGGAAGGTCGTCACTCATGACTTCACCGTGCCGCGTCGGCACGCGGACCACATCGGGGGGACGCGTCCCGACGCGGTAGGACGCAGTAGGTAGCGGGGGGACGCGGTTGGCGGTACTGTCGACGCACACAGAAACCCCGGCGACGGCGGCAACCGTCCCGGGGCGTGGCCGATCCGTGCTCTGGAGCAGACCGACATGACCGACCTTATCCGCGCCCTCGTCCAGTGGGCCAGGGCCCCGTTCCGCGCTCATGCGTACGAGGCACCCCTCCCCGTCGAGGCGCCCCGCGAGGACGACCCGCTCCCGGCGCTGCGCTCGCCGTACGGGCTCCACGGGATGCTGGACGGGGCCGAGACGGCGCTGGTGCGCCCGTACCTGCTCAGGGCCGCCGGGTGAGCGCCCCCGCCCGGCGGCCCGTGCGGATGTGCGTGCGGTGCGGCGCGCTCACCCGGGAGCCGGTGACGGTCTCGGAGGTGCACGCCGGGTCGGGGCCCGGGTTCAACGTCTACGCGTGCCCGGAGTGCGCGCCGCACATCCCCAGGCCGCCGGACGCGCTCGACCTGCTCGCCTCCGGCCGGCCGGAGGCCCCGGAGCGCGAACGGGGCTGAGCGTCAGGCCGACAGGGAGCCGATCGCCCCGTGGGCCAGACGGCGCAACAGCGCCTCCATCTCCGTACGGCCGAGCAGGCCGATGTGCGGGGTGGAGTTCAGCAGGCCGAAGACCGCGTGGACGGTGGCCCTGGCCTCGGCCTCGGGGGGCGCCGGGTGCAGTTCGCGGACCACCGCCACCCACAGCTCGACGTACTGCCGCTGGAGCTGGCGGACCCTCTTCCGGTCGCTCTCCCGGAGGCGGTCCAGCTCGCGGTCGTGCAGGGTGATCAGGGGGCGGTCGTCGAGCGCGAAGTCGATGTGCCCGTCGATGAGCGAGCCGAGCAGCGCCTCGGGGTCGCCCGCCGCCTCCTGGACGCGGCGCCGGCCGCCGTCGAGGAGCCGCTCGCTGATGCCGACCAGCAGCTCGGCGAGCATCGCGTCCTTGCCGGGGAAGTGCCGGTAGAGGCCGGGGCCGCTGATGCCGACCGCGGCCCCTATCTCGTCGACGCCCACCCCGTGGAAGCCGCGCTCGGCGAAGAGCCGGGCGGCCTCCTTGAGGATCTGTTCGCGGCGCGTCGGGGCGTCGGTCCTGGTGGTCATGGATCGATTCTAGACAAGGCGGTTAGCGGTCGTTAACCTGATGGGCATACGTTAACGGTCATTAACTGGGGGCATGATGCAGCAGGCGCCCGTGCTGACCAGCACGGCAGATCCGGCCTCCGCCGCCTGGCAGGCCAACGAGGCGGCGCACCACGAGCTGGCCGACGGGCTGCGCGCCCGGCTGGCCGCGGTCCGGCTGGGCGGCGGCGAGAAGGCCAGGGCCCGGCACACCGCGCGCGGCAAGCTGCTGCCGCGCGACCGCGTGGACACCCTCCTGGACCCGGGCTCCCCCTTCCTGGAGCTGGCGCCGCTGGCGGCCGAGGGGATGTACGACGGCCAGGCGCCCGCCGCCGGGGTGATCGCCGGCATCGGGCGGGTGAGCGGGCGCGAGGTGGTGGTCGTCGCCAACGACGCCACCGTCAAGGGCGGCACGTACTACCCGATGACGGTCAAGAAGCACCTCCGCGCCCAGGAGGTGGCCCTGGAGAACCGCCTCCCGTGCGTGTACCTGGTCGACTCGGGCGGGGCGTTCCTGCCCAAGCAGGACGAGGTCTTCCCGGACCGGGAGCACTTCGGGCGGATCTTCTACAACCAGGCCCGGATGTCGGGCGCCGGCATCCCGCAGATCGCCGCCGTCCTCGGCTCGTGCACGGCCGGCGGGGCGTACGTCCCGGCGATGAGCGACGAGGCCGTGATCGTGCGCAACCAGGGCACGATCTTCCTGGGCGGGCCGCCGCTGGTGAAGGCGGCCACCGGCGAGGTCGTGACCGCCGAGGAGCTGGGCGGCGGCGAGGTCCACTCCCGTACGTCGGGCGTGACCGACCACCTCGCCGAGGACGACGCGCACGCGCTGCGCATCGTGCGGAACATCGTGGCGACGCTGCCCGCGCGCGGGGAGCTGCCGTGGGCCGTGGAGCCCGCCGAGGAGCCCAAGGTCGACCCGGCGGGGCTCTACGGGGCGGTGCCGGTCGACTCGCGCACGCCGTACGACGCCCGGGAGATCATCGCGCGCGTGGTGGACGGCTCCCGCTTCCAGGAGTTCAAGTCGGAGTTCGGGCAGACCCTGGTGACCGGCTTCGCCCGGATCCACGGCCACCCGGTGGGGATCGTCGCCAACAACGGCATCCTGTTCGCCGAGTCCGCCCAGAAGGGCGCCCACTTCATCGAGCTGTGCGACCAGCGCGGCATCCCGCTGCTGTTCCTCCAGAACATCTCCGGCTTCATGGTCGGCCGGGACTACGAGGCGGGCGGCATCGCCAAGCACGGCGCCAAGATGGTGACCGCCGTCGCCTGCACGCGGGTGCCCAAGCTGACGGTCGTCGTCGGCGGTTCGTACGGCGCGGGGAACTACTCCATGTGCGGCCGGGCGTACAGCCCCCGCTTCCTGTGGATGTGGCCCAACGCCAAGATCTCCGTGATGGGCGGCGAGCAGGCCGCCTCCGTCCTCGCCACGGTCAAGCGGGACCAGCTGGAGGCGCGCGGGGAGTCCTGGTCCGCCGAGGACGAGGAGACGTTCAAGGACCCGATCCGCGCCCAGTACGAGGAGCAGGGCAACGCCTACTACGCGACGGCCCGGCTCTGGGACGACGGGGTCATCGACCCGCTGGAGACCCGCCAGGTGCTGGGTCTGGCCCTGACCGCCTGCGCCAACGCCCCGCTGGGAGACCCCCAGTTCGGCGTCTTCCGGATGTGAGGGACTGATGTTCACGACTGTTCTTGTCGCCAACCGGGGCGAGATCGCGGTCCGCGTCATCCGTACGCTGCGGGCCCTCGGCATCCGTTCGGTCGCCGTCTTCAGCGACGCGGACGCCGACGCCCGGCACGTCCGGGAGGCCGACACGGCGGTGCGCATCGGCCCGCCGGCCGCGACCGAGAGCTATCTGCGGGTGGACCGTCTGCTGGAGGCGGCGGCCCGCACCGGCGCCCAGGCGGTCCACCCGGGGTACGGCTTCCTGGCGGAGAACGCCGCCTTCGCGCAGGCGTGCGAGGACGCGGGGCTGGTGTTCATCGGCCCTCCGGCCTCCGCGATCGCCCTGATGGGCGACAAGATCCGCGCCAAGGAGACGGTGAAGGCGGCCGGTGTGCCGGTCGTGCCCGGCTCCTCGGGGAGCGGGCTGAGCGACGACGAACTGGCCGCGGCGGCCCGGGAGATCGGGATGCCGGTGCTGCTGAAGCCCTCGGCGGGCGGCGGCGGCAAGGGCATGCGCCTCACGCGCGCGGAGTCGGCCCTGATGGAGGAGATCGCCGCCGCCCGGCGCGAGGCGCGGGCGTCGTTCGGCGACGACACGCTGCTGGTGGAGCGGTGGATCGACCGGCCCCGGCACATCGAGATCCAGGTGCTGGCCGACGGGCACGGCAACGTCGTCCACCTCGGTGAGCGCGAGTGCTCCCTCCAGCGCCGCCACCAGAAGATCATCGAGGAGGCGCCGTCGGTCCTGCTGGACGAGAAGACCCGCGCCGCGATGGGCGAGGCGGCCGTGCAGGCGGCCCGCTCCTGCGGCTACCGGGGCGCGGGCACGGTGGAGTTCATCGTCCCCGGCGGCGACCCGTCCGCCCACTACTTCATGGAGATGAACACCCGCCTCCAGGTGGAGCACCCGGTCACCGAGCTGATCACCGGCATCGACCTGGTCGAGTGGCAGCTGCGGGTGGCCGCCGGGGAGCCGCTCGGCTTCACTCAGGACGACATCGCCCTCACCGGGCACGCCGTGGAGGCCCGCCTCTGCGCCGAGGACCCCGCCCGGGGCTTCCTCCCCTCGGGCGGCACGGTCCTGGCGCTGTCCGAGCCGCAGGGCGAGGGGGTGCGCACCGACTCGGGGCTCAGCGAGGGCACCGAGGTGTCCAGCCTCTACGACCCGATGCTGTCCAAGGTGATCGTCCACGCCGCCGACCGGCCCACCGCCCTGCGCAAGCTGCGCGCCGCGCTGGCCGGCACGGTCACCCTGGGCGTCCCGACCAACGCCGGGTTCCTGCGCCGGCTGCTCGCCCACCCGGACGTCGTCTCCGGCGACCTGGACACCGGCCTGGTGGAGCGGGACGCCGAGGGGCTGATCCCGGCGGGCGTGCCGGAGGAGGTGTACGAGGCCGCCGCGGCGGTCCGGGAGGCGGCGCTGCGGCCCGGGCCGGACGCCGGGGGCTGGACGGACCCGTTCTCGGTGCCGAGCGGCTGGCGCCTCGGCGGGGAGCCCGTGCCGGTCACGCACACGCTGCGGGTGCCGGGCCAGGAGCCCGTCGCCCACCGCACCCGGGGCCACGCGCGCGTGAGCGCCGGCCGGGTCACCGTCACCGTGGACGGCGTCACCCACACCTTCCACCGCGCCGGCACCTGGCTCGGCCGGGACGGCGACAGCTGGAACGTCCTGGACCACGACCCCGTGGAGGCGTCCCTCGGCCGGTCGGCGCACGCCGGGGCCGACTCGCTCACCGCGCCCATGCCCGGCACGGTCACCGTGGTGAAGGTGGCCGTCGGCGACGAGGTGACGGCCGGTCAGGGACTGGTGGTGGTGGAGGCGATGAAGATGGAGCACGTCATCTCCGCCCCGCACGACGGCACCGTCGCCGAGCTGGACGTCACGCCCGGCACCACCGTCGCCATGGACCAGGTGCTGGCCGTGGTGGTCCCCAAGGAGGAGGCGGAGGCATGACCGCAGGACTGCCCATGACCGTCCCCGCGCCCGGCCTGCCCGCGCGGGTGCGGATCCACGAGGTCGGCGCGCGCGACGGCCTGCAGAACGAGCAGGGTGTCGTCCCGACCGAGGTGAAGGCCGAGTTCGTCCGGCGCCTCGCGGACGCCGGGCTGACCACCATCGAGGCGACCAGCTTCGTCCACCCCAAGTGGGTGCCCCAACTGGCCGACGCGGAGAAGCTGTTCCCGCTCGTCAGCGACCTCGAGGGCGTACGGCTGCCGGTCCTCGTGCCCAATGAGCGCGGACTGGACCGGGCGCTGGCGCTGGGCGCCCGGGAGGTCGCCGTGTTCGCCAGCGCCACCGAGTCCTTCGCGAAGGCCAACCTCAACCGCACCGTGGACGAGGCGCTGGCCATGTTCGCCCCGGTCGTCACGCGCGCGGTGGAGCACGGCCTGACCGTGCGCGGTTACTTGTCCATGTGCTTCGGCGACCCCTGGGAGGGCCCCGTCCCGGCCGGTCAGGTCGTGGCCGTCTGCCGGCGGCTGCGGGACATGGGCTGCGACGAGCTGAGCCTCGGCGACACCATCGGCGTGGCCACCCCCGGCCAGGTGACGGCGCTGCTGACCGCGCTCGGCGAGGCGGGCATCCCCGCGCGCGCCCTCGCCGTGCACTTCCACGACACCTACGGCCAGGCCCTCGCCAACACGCTCGCCGCGCTCCAGTACGGCGTCACCACGGTCGACGCCTCCGCCGGCGGCCTCGGCGGCTGCCCGTACGCCAAGTCGGCCACCGGCAATCTCGCCACCGAGGACCTCGTGTGGATGCTCCACGGCCTCGGCATCGAGACCGGGGTCGACCTCGGCCGGCTCACCGCCACCAGCGTGTGGCTGGCCGGAGAACTGGGCCGTCCCAGCCCGTCCCGCACCGTCCGCGCCCTCGCCGGCGCGCCCTCCCACAAGGAGTCCTGAGTCATGTCCCTGGACCACCGGCTCTCCCCCGAGCACGAGGAACTGCGCCGCACCGTCGAGCAGTTCGCCCACGACGTGGTCGCGCCGAAGATCGGCGACTTCTACGAGCGCCACGAGTTCCCGTACGAGATCGTCCGCGAGATGGGGCAGATGGGCCTGTTCGGCCTGCCCTTCCCGGAGGAGTACGGCGGCATGGGCGGCGACTACCTCGCCCTCGGCATCGCCCTGGAGGAGCTGGCCCGGGTCGACTCGTCCGTGGCGATCACCCTGGAGGCGGGCGTCTCGCTGGGCGCCATGCCGGTCTACCGCTTCGGCACCGAGGAGCAGAAGCGCGCCTGGCTGCCGCGCATGTGCTCCGGCGAGATCCTCGGCGCCTTCGGGCTGACCGAGCCGGGCGCGGGCTCGGACGCGGGCGGCACCCGCACCACGGCCGTGCGGGACGGCGACGAGTGGGTGATCAACGGCTCCAAGTGCTTCATCACCAACTCCGGCACGGACATCACGGGCCTGGTCACCGTCACCGCCGTCACCGGCCGCACCCCCGAGGGCAAGCCGCTGATCTCGTCCATCATCGTCCCCTCGGGCACCCCCGGCTTCACGGTGGCCGCCCCGTACTCCAAGGTCGGGTGGAACGCCTCGGACACCCGGGAGCTGTCCTTCTCCGACGTGCGCGTCCCGGTGGCCAACCTGCTGGGCGAGGAGGGCCGGGGGTACGCCCAGTTCCTCCGCATCCTCGACGAGGGCCGCATCGCCATCTCGGCGCTGGCGACGGGCCTGGCGCAGGGCTGTGTGGACGAGTCGGTGAAGTACGCCAAGGAGCGGCACGCCTTCGGGCGGGCGATCGGCGAGAACCAGGCCGTCCAGTTCAAGATCGCCGACATGGAGATGCGGGCGCACATGGCCCGGGTCGGCTGGCGCGACGCGGCGTCCCGCCTGGTGAGCGGCGAGCCGTTCAAGAAGGAGGCGGCGCTGGCGAAGCTGTACTCCTCGACGGTGGCCGTGGACAACGCGCGCGAGGCGACCCAGATCCACGGCGGGTACGGCTTCATGAACGAGTACCCGGTGGCCCGGATGTGGCGGGACTCCAAGATCCTGGAGATCGGCGAGGGCACCAGCGAGGTCCAGCGCATGCTGATCGCCCGGGAGCTGGGCCTCTCGGCCTGACGCCGGACGGAGCCTGAGCGGCGGGTGCCCCCCGGGGCGGGGCCCGGGGCACCCGCTGGACAGGTCGTGAGGTTAGGCTAACCTGCCTTCGAACACGACCACTGGCCGAAAACGGCCGTACGAAAGCGATCCGCCATGCCCAGCACCGCCCGAGTCACCCCTCTCACCCGTCGCGGCCTGCTCGCCGCGGGCGGCGCCCTGGGGCTCGGCGCCGCGCTCGTCGCGTGCGGGGGCGACAAGGACAAGGGTTCCGCGGCAGCCGACGGGAAGTCCGGCCCCTGGAAGTTCACCGACGACCGCGGCAAGGCCGTCGAGCTGAAGTCGGTGCCGAAGAACATCGTCGCCTTCGTCGGGACCGCCGCCGCGCTCCACGACTACGGCGTCGAGGTCAAGGGCGTGTTCGGCCCGACCACCGTCAAGGACCCCAAGACGGGCCAGGACAAGCCGGACATCCAGGCCGGTGACCTCGACGTCACCAAGGTGAAGAACCTCGGCAACGTCTGGGGCACCTTCAACATCGAGGAGTACCTCAAGCTCGAACCCGAGCTGCTGGTCTCGGCGATGTGGGACAAGGACGTCCTGTGGTACCTGCCGCCGCAGTCCCACGACAAGATCGTGAAGCTGGCCCCCACGGTCGCCCTGTGGGCGGCGAAGACCACGATGCCCAAGGCCCTGGAGCGGCACGCCCGGCTCGCCGCGTCGCTGGGCGCCGACCTGAAGGCGAAGAGCGCCACCGACGCCAAGGCCCGGTTCGAGAAGGCCGCCGCCCGGCTGCGCGCCGCCGCGAAGGCCCGCCCCGAGATCCGGGTGATGATCGGCTCGGCCAGCGCGGAGCTGTTCTACGTCTCGCTCGCCAAGACGTCCGCGGACACCGCGTACTTCGAGGAGCTGGGCGTGAAGTTCGTGACGCCGAAGGTCAACGCCCAGGGCTACTTCGAGGAGCTGAGCTGGGAGAACCTGGACACGTACCCGGCCGACATCATCATGATGGACAACCGCAGCCAGGCCATCCAGCCGGCGGACCTGAAGTCCAAGCCCACCTGGAACCGGCTGCCCGCCGTCAAGGCCGGCCAGGTCGTGCCCCGCTTCACCGAGCCGATCTACTCCTACGCCAAGTGCGCGCCCCTCCTGGAGGACCTCGCCACGGCGATCGAGAACGCCAAGAAGGTGGCCTGACCCGCGTGTTCGGCTTCTTCCCGCTCACCGTCGTCCGGACCCGCGGGCTCAGCCCCTCGCTGGTCCGGGTGACCTTCGCCGTGGCGCCCGGTGAGGAACGGGAGCCCTTCGTCTCCGGGGGCCTCGACCAGAGCGTCTCGCTGTTCCTGCCGCACCCGGGCCAGGCGGCGCCGGTCCTGCCGCCGGTCGCCGACGGCGATCTGTACGGCGCCCTCGGCGCGTGGCGGGCCATGCCCGAGGACGTACGGGCGGTGATGCGCTCGTACACGGTGCGCGCGCAGCGCCGTACCGCCGCCGGGGCGACCGAGCTGGACATCGACTTCGCGCTGCACGAGGACGGCGGGCCGGCGTGCCGCTGGGCCGCCGCCGCCTCGGAGGGCGACCGGGTGGTCGTCCTCGGCCCGACGACGGCCGCCAACACGGGCGTGCGGTTCCGGCTCCCGGACGACGCCGACGAGGTGCTGCTGTGGGGCGACGAGACGGCGCTGCCCGCCGCCTCCTCCATCCTGGAGTCGCTGCCCGCCGGGATCAGGGCGCGGGCCTGGTTCGACGTCCCGTACGCGGCCGACCGCCTGGAGCCGGTGACCCGCGCGGACGCGACCGTCACCTGGCTCGTACGGGAGGAGGGCGCCCCGGCCGCGGTGGACGCCGTCCGCGCCGCCGGGCCGCTCGGCGCCTCCCCGTACGCCTGGATCGCCGGCGAGGCCGGTGCGGTGAAGGCGCTCCGCCGCCACCTGGTCGGTGAGCGCGGGATGGACCGGCGGCGGGTGACCTTCGTCGGCTACTGGCGCCGGGGCCTGAGCGAGGACGCGCTGCGCGAGTCGGCGGAGACGGGCGAGGACTGACGGTCCGGGGCGCCGGGCAGAGTACGGTCCTCCGCCCGGTGCCCCGGGATCCCGCATCGCGCTCCGGCGCCCCGGCATCCCGCCCGGCGCGTGGCATCGCGCTCCGGCGCCCGGCACGGGAACCACCGCACTCCGGGAGCCCCGCGCGGGCGTCACCCCGCGCGCGTGCTCACTCCGTGCGCCACGGCACCTGCGGCGAGCGGTGGAAGCCGACGCCCAGCGCCTCCAGCCGCGGCCCCTGCCCGGCCAGCCGGTCCCGGTAGCCCTCCCAGCCGTGCGCCGCGGCGGGCGACCAGCCCAGCTCGGCGGCGCCGAGGAGCCGGGGGAAGGCCATCAGGTCGATGTGGGCGTCCGTCGACACGGTCTCCGTCCACAGCGGGGCCTCCACGCCCGCGACGGCCTCCGGCGGCACGCCCGGCAGATGCGAGCCGGGGTCCCAGTCGTAGGACTGCCGCACCTCGACGTACCCGGCCCAGGACAGCCCCAGCGGGGTGTCCTTGGTGTACTTCATGTCGAGGTAGAGCCGGTCGGCGGGCGACAGGATCAGCCGGGTGCCGTTCCGCGCCGCCTGCGCCACCCGGGCCTTCTCGGCGTCGCCGGTGCGGTCCAGGCCCCAGTACTGGGCGAGGGCGCCCTTCGCGGGACGGGCGCCGGTGAGCTGGTGCCAGCCGATCACGGTCTTGCCGTACTTCGCCACGGCGGCCTGCGCCCGGTCCATGAAGGCGACGTAGTCCTCGTGGCTGGTGGAGTGCGCCTCGTCGCCGCCGATGTGGAGGTACCGGCCGGGGGTGAGCGCCGCGACCTCGCGGACGACGTCGTCGACGAAGTCGTACGTGACCTCCTTGCCGGCGCACAGGCTGCTGAAGCCCACCTCGATGCCGGTGTAGAGGGGCGGGGCGACCCCGTCGCAGTTGAGCTCGGCGTAGGAGGCGAGGGCCGCGTTGGTGTGGCCGGGCATGTCGATCTCGGGCACGACCTCCAGGTGGCGGGAGGCCGCGTGGGCGACGATCTCCCGGTACTGGGCCTTGGTGTAGTACCCGCCGGGCCCCCCGCCGACCTGGGTGGAGCCGCCGTACGCGGCCAGCCGGGGCCAGGAGTCCACGGCGATGCGCCAGCCCTGGTCGTCGCTGAGGTGCAGGTGCAGCGTGTTGACCTTGTAGAGGGCGACCAGGTCGACGTACCGCTTGACCTGCTCGACGGTGAGGAAGTGCCGCGAGACGTCCAGCATCGCGCCCCGGTACGCGTAGCGGGGGACGTCGGTGATCGTGCCGCCGGCGACGGTCCAGGGGCCGGGTTGCCGGGTGTCCTTCTCTACGGCCGCCGGGAGCTGCTGGCGCAGCGTCTGGACGCCGTGGAACAGCCCGGCGGGCGTACGGGCGGTGAGCGTGACGCCCCGGCTCCCCGACTCCAGCCGGTAGCCCTCGTCGCCGAGCGCCGTCTCGCGGGCGCCGAGCCGCAGCCGGATGTGGCCGGGGCGGGTGTCGCCGGTGACGGGCAGCGGGAGGCCGGTCGCGGGCCGCAGCGTCTCGGCGAGGTACGTCCCGATGCGGCGGGCCTCACGGGAGCCGGTGTCCACCTGGACGCGGGTCCGGGCGGTGAGGGTGTACGGGGCCCCTCCGGGGCGTACCGAGGCGGGCGCCGGGACGACGTCGCCCAGCGGGCGGGTGGCGGGCGTGGCGGGCCCGGGGGCGCCGCCGGGCGCGGGGGCCTTCCCGGGCGCGGCGCCGGTCCCGGCGACCCCGGCCGCCACGACGAGCAGCAGTGGGCCGAGGAGCCGGAGGCGGCGGAGGCGGGGCAACGTTCTGCGCTGTCTCACAAGGCGGTCCCTTCGAGGGCGTCGCGACTGTGGGCGTGTGCAACCGAACGGTCACCATCCGTACCGCGCGCCCCGGGACGGGTCAAGGTGCAGACCAATCCGGGCGGCTGCCGGTGCCCCCCACCTCGCGCGCGGGGCACGGGGCCGGCGGTGCCAGAATCTCCGCATGACGGAAATCATCCAGAAGGACGGGACCTGGAGTTTCGACGGGGACGTCATACGCATCGTGCCCGGCGGCGACAAGAGCGTGGGGCTGCTGCGCCAGACGCTGGGCGAGGTGGCCGTACCCCTGGAGGCGCTGGCGGGAATCTCGTTCGAGGCGGGCAGGAAGGCGGGCCGGCTGCGGCTGCGCCTGCGGGACGGCGCCGATCCGCTGCTGAGGATCACCGGCGGCACGCTGGGGGACGGTTCGGACCCGTACCGGCTGGCGGTGGCGCACGACCGCGGCGGGGTGGCGGAGTACTTCGTGGACGAGGTGCGCCACGCGATGCTGCTGGAGCAGACGGAGACCGGCCCGGTGGACCGGTATCTGCTGCCCGGCCCGGCGCTGCCGGTCAGCGCCGCCGCGGGCGATGCCTCGGTGACGTTCGACGGCGAGCACATCCGGCTGGAGTGGAACTGGAAGACCGAGGAGTCCAAGGCGTCCGGGGGCGCCCGGACCCTGGCGCTGGCCGATGTGCGGGCGGTGGAGTGGCTGCCGGCCGCCGGGCTGGAGAACGGCTACCTCCGTTTCCGGGCGGGGGCCGGTACCGCGGCCGCTCCCCCGGCTCCCAAGTACGACCCGCACGCCGTGGAGCTGTACGGCTTCCGCAAGGACCCGCTGATGGCGCTGGTCGGCGCCGCGGTGGTGGCCCGGATGCCGCACCCGAACGCCGCGCCCGCCCCGGCCCTCCCGGCCGGGCCCGCTGCGGTGGAGGCGGCACCCGCGGCCGACCACGACGTCCTGCTGCGGCGGCTGCGCGAGCTGGGCGAGCTGCACCGGTCCGGGATCCTCACCGACGAGGAGTTCACCACCGCCAAACAGGCCGTACTCAAGCAACTCTGACCAAAACGGGCGCAGCCCTGCCCGATATCGGGCAGGAATGTTGCGGTCCGCACCCCCGTACTCCACTATCTACGAGTGCTCGAACACCGCCCGTCGCACGACGACCTCGTCGACCACTTGGTCCGCAGCACCGCGCTGGCGCGCGGCGAGGCGGCCCGGGTGGTGCTGGACGTGCTCGCGTACTTCGACGAGACGGCCGAGGAGTTCGTCCGCCGCCGCCACCGCGAGCTGCAGTCCGGCGGCGAGGTGAACGCGGCGATCTTCGAGCGCATCGCGGCCGAGCTGCCGCACCGCGCCGTGGCGCCCCCGGAGCTCTCGCTCCGGCAGCTGCGCCGCATCGTCTACGGCTGAGGGGCCGGGCGGACCACGGGCACACACCCGCAAGACATTCGGAGGGGCAAGACTTTATGTGCGGAATCGTCGGTTACATCGGCAAGCGTGACGTGGCTCCGCTGCTGCTGGAGGGTCTGGCGCGGCTGGAGTACCGGGGGTACGACTCGGCGGGCATGGTCATCACCAGCCCCAAGTCCTCGGGTCTGAAGATGGTCAAGGCCAAGGGCCGCGTCCGCGACCTGGAGGCCCGCGTCCCCAAGCGCTTCACCGGCACCACCGGCATCGCGCACACCCGCTGGGCCACCCACGGCGCCCCCAGCGACGTGAACTCGCACCCGCACCTGGACCCCGAGAACAAGGTCGCCGTCGTCCACAACGGCATCGTCGACAACGCCCTCGAACTGCGCGCCAAGCTCGAGGCGGAGGGCGTCGTCTTCGCCTCCGAGACCGACACCGAGGTCCTCACCCACCTGATCGCCCGCTCCGCGGCCGAGACGCTGGAGGAGAAGGTCCGCGAGGCGCTCAAGGTCGTCGAGGGCACCTACGGCATCGCCGTGATGCACGCCGACTTCAACGACCGCATCGTCGTCGCCCGCAACGGCTCCCCGGTCGTCCTCGGCATCGGCGAGAAGGAGATGCTGGTCGCCTCCGACGTCGCCGCCCTGATCGCCCACACCCGCCAGATCGTCACCCTCGACGACGGCGAGATGGCCACCCTGAAGGCCGACGACTTCCGCACGTACACCACCTCGGGCACGCTGACCACCGCCACGCCCGAGACGGTGGAGTGGGAGGCCGCCTCGTACGACATGGGCGGCCACGACACGTACATGCACAAGGAGATCTCGGAGCAGGCCGACGCGGTGGACCGCGTCCTGCGCGGCCGCATCGACGAGAAGTTCTCCACCGTCCACCTCGGCGGCCTCAACCTGGACGCCCGCGAGGCCCGCGGCATCCGCCGGGTGAAGATCCTCGGCTGCGGCACCTCGTACCACGCCGGCCTGATCGGCGCCTCGCTGATCGAGGGCCTGGCCCGCATCCCGGCCGACTCCGAGCCCGCCTCCGAGTTCCGCTACCGCAACCCGGTCGTCGACCCCGACACCCTGTACATCGCGGTGTCGCAGTCCGGCGAGACGTACGACGTGCTGGCCGCCGTGCAGGAGCTGAAGCGCAAGGGCGCCCGCGTCCTCGGCGTGGTCAACGTGGTGGGCTCGGCCATCGCCCGCGAGGCGGACGGCGGCGTCTACGTGCACGCCGGCCCCGAGGTCTGCGTGGTCTCCACCAAGTGCTTCACCAACACGGTCGTCGCCTTCGCGCTGCTCGCCCTGCACCTCGGCCGCATCCGCGACCTGTCGGTCGCCGACGGCAAGCGGATCATCGAGGGCCTGCGCCGCCTGCCGGGCCAGATCCAGGAGATCCTGGCCGGCGAGGAGGAGATCAAGAAGCTCGCCGCCGAGTACGCGGACGCCAAGTCGATGATGTTCATCGGCCGGGTCCGGGGCTACCCGGTCGCCCTGGAGGCGTCCCTGAAGCTCAAGGAGATCTCCTACATCCACGCCGAGGCGTACCCGGCCTCCGAGCTGAAGCACGGCCCGCTGGCCCTCATCGAGCCCGCGATGCCGACGGTCGCCATCGTCCCGAACGACTCCCTTCTGGAGAAGAACCGCGCCGCGCTGGAGGAGATCAAGGCCCGCAGCGGCCGGATCCTCGCGGTCGCCCACCAGGAGCAGGAGAAGGCCGACCACACCATCCTGGTCCCGAAGAACGAGGACGAGCTGGACCCGATCCTCATGGGCATCCCGCTCCAGCTCCTCGCCTACCACACGGCCCTGGCCCTGGGCCGGGACATCGACAAGCCGCGCAACCTCGCCAAGTCCGTCACGGTCGAGTAGACGGCCCGGACCACGAGGACCGGACCACGAGGACCGGAACGGGGCGGCCCCCGGCGCGTACCACCAGCGCCGGGGGCCGCCTCTTGCGTACGCCCAGGTCAGAGACCGTGAACGCAAAGATCGCAAACCCGCCGGGCGGCGGGGGTCGGATCGTCCGGGCAGGTGATGCGTCCCCCTCGGCGCCTGCCTAGGCTCAGGGCGCGGCGCGGTGACCACGCGCCGTATCGACCTTTGTACACACATGAGTTGTACGAATGTGGAATCACTGAAAACGGGGAACAGTGCACAAGACGTCGTTGATCGTCATATCCGACTCCCTCTCCCTGCGGGGGAGCATCCGGCGGGCCGTCGACCTGGTCGACGACCTGGAGGTGGTCAGGGAGTGCGCCGGATACCAGGCGCTGGAGCAGTCCGCGCGTGACCGGATCGACCTGGTCCTGATCGACACCGCGGACATCCCGGCGGCCGAGGTGCGCACGGTGGTGGAGTACCTGCGCGCCCTGCCCGGTTCGCCCTACGTCGCCCTGCTGGCCACGGAGGTCGCCGCGGACGCCGCCCTGGGCCTGCGGTCGGGCGCCCATGGGGTGCTGACCAAGGACATGGACCCCGTCGACTTCGTCCGGGCGCTCCAACTGGTCGCGTCGGGCTGCTGGGCGGTGTCGGCCGCGACGGCCCGGCTGGCGCCCCGGGGGCCGGTGCCGGCGGGCGGCTCCGTGCGGCCGAGGGAGCGGATCGACTCGCTGACGGAGCGGGAGCGGCAGGTGCTGGCGCTGGTGGCGCAGGGCCTGTCGAACGGGGAGGTGGGCCGGCGGCTCTTCGTCAGCCCGGACACGGTCAAGGAACATGTGAGCCGCATCCTCGTGAAGCTGGGGGTCGCCAATCGCATTCAGGCGGCGGTCGTGGCGGCCCGGTACGAGCTCGTGGAAATCTGACGCCCCGGACAACCCCCCGAGAGGGGGGTTGGATCATTCGGCCGGGCCGGACAGAGTAGTACTCGCAAGGGCCGAACGGGGGGAATTGGCTGTGGACCTGCTGACGCGTGAACGCGCTTCCGAGGAGAGAACTTCCGGGGAGAGGACTTCCGGGGAAGGCATTTCCGGGGAAGGAGTCTCCGGGAAAGGGACTGCCGGGGAAGGGGATTCCGGGGAAAGACCGGGATTCGCCCCGGTCGACCTGGGAAAGGCACCGGAGGTCGACGCCCTGCTGGAACGGATGGGGCTCGGCTCCTTCGACCGGGACTCACTCGTCGCACCGGTGGGCCGGAACGACGTGTGGGCCGGCGGGACGACCAGTGGCCGCAAGGTCTTCGCCAAGCGCCTGGTCGGCGGGGACACCGATGTCCGGGCGCGGATGCGCCGCCTGCTGTCCTTCGAGCGGTTCTCCGCGAAACTGCCGTCCGCCGCCCTGCGCGGCCCGCGTTTCCTGGGCTGCGACGAAGAGGCGGGAATCGTCCTCTTCGCCTATGTGGAGAACGCGCGGACCGGCGCGGAGCTGATGGTCGACGAGACCTTCGACGACGCGCTGGCCCGCGCGGTCGGCCGGGCGATCGGCCTGCTGCACGGCAGCCCCGTGGACGCGGCCGACGACCTGGACGGCTCCGCGCCCGAACTGCCCTCTCCGGCACTGCTGGAGGCCCTGCCGCCCGGGATGTTCGACCACCTCAGCTTCGGCGAGCTGCAGACCTGGCGGCTGATGCAGAACGACCCGGCGCTGATCGCGGCGGTGAGGGAGCTGCGCGCCCGGGAGGCGGCGGCCCCCCGCGCCCCGGCCCACTGCGATCTGCGCGTGGACCAGCTGCTGGTCACGGACGGCGGTTTCCACCTGGCGGACTGGGAGGAGTTCCGGCTCGCGGACCCGGCGCGGGACGTCGGCGGCTTCGCCGGCGAATGGCTTCACCGTTCCGTCCTGGACATCGCGACGTCCCGGGGGGACACGGAGGCCGTGGACGCCGATCTCACCCATGAGACGGTGCTGCGGAGGGGCGTGGAGAAGATCGAACGGCTGCGTCCGCGTATCGAGAACTTCTGGGCCGGATACGGCGAGACCGCCGGCCGCGTCGACGCGGATCTCGCCGTACGGGCGACCGCTTTCGCGGGCTGGCACATGCTGGACCGGATGATGGCGGGCAGCCCGCAGCGCGGCCGGATTTCCGGAATAGAACGCGCGGCGGCCGGAATCGGCCGGGGCATACTGATGAATCCCGAGCGGTTCACCGCGACGCTCGGGCTGGGGGGAGCGGCATGAATGACGTGATGACGGCGGAAGGCATCGGCACCGCCACCGCACAAGAAGGGGAATGGTCACCGGAGTTCCGGTCGGCCGTCGCGGGAATCACCGTGTCGGCGGAGAGGAATTCCGCCGCGGTGGACGGCCGGGAGGTCACGGCCGACGATCCCCGGGCGCTGGAGGCGGTCCTCGCCGGAGCGCTGTACGAGGCGTGGCACGCGGGCCGCCCGGAGGGGGCGGAGAACCTGCCGCGGCGGCTGCGGGACGCCGCGCTGGAGCAGGCGCTCGGCGAGGCGGTGCCCCATCGGCACACCTCCGTCGAGGTCGTCGCCTGCGCCGCCCCGGCGGACGCCGCCGGGGACCCGGACCACCTGGTCGTGCAGCGGGACGGGGTGCGCACCTGGGTCGCCCGGGACACCGTGGAAGCGGCCCTGGGCGAGCCCGTCGGACCCGAAGGGCCCGCCGCCGGCCGGCGGTTCACGCTCCGGGTGCCGGCCGCGCGCCCCGCCCTGTCCCCCGGCTTCTTCCTGGTCGACGGGTCGGTGCCGCAGAGCGGCTCCGGCGCGACGCTCCGGTTCTACGTCCACCTCACCGACCCGCACCACGCGGTGGCGGTGTGGGGCGCGGTGCTGCGCCACCTCGAGGAACGGCAGGTCCCCTACCGGGTCAAGGTGCTCTCCTCGCCCCTGCTGTACCCCCGCCGTGACGCCCTGGTGGTCTATCTCGACGAGACCGTCCGGTACGCCGTCGCGGGCCTCGCCGAGGTGGTCGCGGGCCGCCCCGGAGTGGGCCGGGACACCTCGCTGTTCACCCGCCGGCTGGGACCCGGGGTCGCGGTCGCCTGGGAGCCGGAGGACCCGCGCCCGGCGATGCGGGGTCTGAGCTTCGGCCAGCACCGGGCGAGCGCGGTGGCGGGGGCCGTGCTGCACGCCGAGAGGACGGGCGAGCCCAGGGAACGCGCCCTGCGGACCCGGTTCGCCGAGGCCGGCGCGGACCCGGCCGACCCGTACCGCAATACCGCGTCGCCCCAGCTGTTCTGAGGCGCTTGCAGGGAGTGAGTGCACGCATTCCCTGTTTTCGCATCAGCCAGTCACCGAACAGGGAGAAACACCATGGGCGACAACGCTTCGATGATGGAGCTCGTCTCGGGTTACGACGCCTACGCCGGCGCCGACGAGCTCAACACCCAGGCGGCCGTCGACGCGCCCGCCACCACCCCGGTCTGCGCCGCCGTCACCAGCGCCGCCGCCGGCAAGTGGCTGGCGTCCGCCGCGGTGAGCGCCGCCGGCGGTGCCACCTACAAGCTCGGCTGCTGAACGGCCTCACGGCTGAGCGGCCGCCGTTCCACCCGACGTATCCCCGTGTGAAGGAGGTGAATCAAGTGAACGAGACGATTCTCATCGAGGAGATGGTCACCGGCTACACCTCGTACGCCGAGACCGACGAGCTCAACGTGACCGCCATGGTCGACGCCCCGGCGACGACCCCGTTCTGCGGCGCCGCCGCGAGCTTCGCGGTCAGCTACATCACGACCAACGGTCCCGGTTAAACCCGCCGACCGGCGTCGCACAGCAACGGTGGCCCCGCAAACGCGAATTGCGGGGCCACCGTCGGCTCGAAGCCCCACAGTACAGACGAGACGAGTTGGCTGTCACGGCCATGAGGAAGCAACCATCGTGAACACAAGATCACATGCCGCGACGCTCCTGGACATGGCCGACCTGCTGCGGCCCAACGCGATCCGCGCCGCGGCGGCGCTCCGGCTCGCCGACCGGCTCGCCGACGGCCCCCTGACCGCGCGGGCGCTCGCGGACCGCACGGACGCGGACCCGGTGATGCTCACCAAGCTGCTGCGCTACCTCGTCGAGCTGGGCGTCCTCCGCACCGAGGGCGGCGACGCCTTCGCCCTGACCGAGCTGGGCGAGCCCCTGCGCCGGGACAGTGCGCAGAGCCTCGGCCAGTTCCTCAGCCCGGAGGGGCTGTTCGGGCGGGCCGACCTCGGACTCGTGGGCCTGTTGCACACCGTACGGACCGGCGAATCGAGCTACGCCGCCGCGTTCGGCCGTGAGTACTGGGACGACATCAACGGGAACCCCGTCTTCGCCGAGGCACTCGACGCGGAGGGGCCGACCCGGATCGCCTTCGACGCGGAGATCATCGTCGAGGGCTACGACTGGAGCGGGGTGCGCCGGGTCGTCGACGTCGGCGGCAACAACGGCACCCTCCTCATGGAACTGCTCGTCCGGCACCCCCACCTCACCGGTGCCGTCCTCGACCTCCCGGCCGTCGCCGGGATCGCCGCCCGCAGGATCGCCGAGGCCGGCCTCGCCGACCGGGGCGAGGCCCTCGCGGGCAGCTTCTTCGATCCGCTGCCGGCCGGAGCCGACGTCTACCTGCTCTCCGGCGTCCTCGCCGACTGGAGCGACGAGCGCGCGGTGGAGATCCTCGCCCGCTGCGGCGAGGCCGCCGGGCCCGCGGGCAGGGTGCTGCTCGCCGAGATCAACCTCGACATGGGCAGCTCCGGCCAGAGCGTCGCGGCCACCGACCTGTGGGTCTCGGCCACCGTCCCCACCCCGTCGCGCACGGTCGGCCGGCTGAGGGAGCTGGGCGCCGCCGCCGGGCTGGCCGTGTCCTGGGAGGGCCCGGCCACGCGCGTACGGTCGCTGCTCGAGTTCCGGGCGGGAGGCCGGGATGCTTGAGTTCGACCGGCTCACCAAGAGCTTCGGTGCCAAGCACGTCCTGCGCGAACTGACCTTCCAGGTCGGGCCGGGCGAGCTGTTCGGCTTCTGCGGGGCGAACGGCGCGGGCAAGACCACCGCCATGCGCATCGCGCTGGGCCTGCTGTCGCCGGACGCCGGCGACGTCCGCTGGAAGGGCCGGTCGGTGGACGCCGCGACCCGCCGCCGCATCGGCTACATGCCCGAGGAGCGGGGCCTGTACGCGACGATGCGCCCCCGCGACCAGCTCGTCCACTTCGCCCGCCTCAGCGGGGTCGCCCCGGCCGTCGCAAGGCGGCGGGCCGACGAGTGGATCGAACGGCTCCATGTGAAGCTGAGCCCCAAGGACACCCTGGAGAAGCTCTCGCTCGGCAACCAGCAGAAGGTCCAGCTGATCGCCGCCGTGATCCACGACCCCGACGTGCTGATCCTGGACGAGCCGTTCTCGGGCCTGGACCCGGTGGCGACCGACGAGATGGCCGACGCGCTGGTCGAGTTCAGCGGCAAGGGCGTCCCGGTGGTCTTCTCCAGCCACCAGCTGGAGCTGGTGGAGCGGCTCTGCGACCGGGTGGGGATCATCCGCGACGGTGCCGTCGTCGCCGACGGCACCGTGGCCGAGCTGCGCCGCGGCACCGGCAGCCGGCAGATACGGCTGGCCCTGACCGGCGCGCCGCGGGACTGGGCGGACCGGCTGCCCGGCGTGCGCCTCGTGTCCCGGGAACCGGGCGACGAGGGCACCGTCACCGTCGAGGTCCCCGAGGACCTGCCCGTGCGGGACGTCCTCGCGGCGGCTCAGCGACTGGGCGAACTCACCCACTTCTCGCGGCGCGAACCGACGCTCGCGGAGATCTTCCGGGAGGCGGTGGCGGCATGACGAGGACCGTACGCGGCGAGCGGCCGGACGAGGCCGGCGGGCCGGGCAGCGGCGCGCTGGTGGGGATGGTCGCGCGCCGCGAGATCGTCACCCAGTTCCAGCGCAAGGAGCTGTGGGTCTCGCTGGTCATCATGATCGTGGTGTTCTGCGGGTCCCTGGGGCTCCAGACCGTGTTCGGCGGTGACGACGAGAAGTCCACCGTCGCCGTCGTGGGCGGGGCGCAGCCGCTGGCCGACGCCCTGACCGCGCGCGGCGAGGCGGGCGGCCCCGGCATCCGGGTGGTCCGCCACGACGACGCGGACAGCGCGCGCCGGGCGGTCCGCGACGGCGAGGCCGACGCGGCGCTGGTCGGCGACGGGAGCGTCGTCGTCAAGGAGAAGCTCCCCGAGGAGCTGGGTGCGGCCGTCCAGGACGCGCACCGGGCCACCGCGACGGTGGAGCGGCTGCGGGCCGGCGGCCTGGACGACGCGCGGATCGCCGACGCCCTCGCGGTGGAGCCGCTGCGGGTGTCCACCCTCGACCCCGATGTGGAACGCGACTTCCAGCGGACCATGACCGCCGGGATCGGGGTAATGCTCCTGTTCTTCATGATGCTGATGTTCGGTCAGGGCATCGCCCAGGGCGTCCTGGAGGAGAAGTCGAGCCGGATCGTGGAGATCCTGCTCGCCAAGGTCACGCCCTGGCAGCTGCTCACCGGCAAGGTGCTCGGCATCGGGGTCGTCGCCCTGGCGCAGATCTCCGCGATCACGGTGTGCGGCATCGGCTTCGCGCTCGTCACCGGGCTGCTCGACGCGCCCGCCGACGCCATCGGCACCGGGCTGCTGGTCATCGGCTGGTTCGTGCCCGGCTACTTCCTCTTCGCCACCCTGTGGGCGCTGGCCGGCGCCATGGTGTCGCGGCAGGAGGACATCCAGCACGCGGCCGGTCCGGTGAGCTTCCTCCAGACCATCGGGTTCACCGCCGCGCTGCTGCCGTTCACCGACTTCAGCCCGGCCCTCACCCGTCTCTTCTCGCTGCTCCCCGGCAGCTCGTGGGCGGTGATGCCGGTACGGATGGCGGCGGAGCCGGTGCCCTGGTGGGACATCGTGGCGGCGGCGCTGCTGATGGCCCTGGCCATCGGCGTCCTGCTGAGGGTCGGCGGCCGGATCTACCTGGCGGCGATCCTCCAGCACGGCGGGATCATCAAGACCCGGGAGGCGCTGCGGCGCGCCCGTGAAGGGGCGGCGTCATGAGCGGCGACTCCACCGCGGCGGGCGGGGAGGGGCGCGGGGACTCCGCGGACCTGCGCGTCCTGCGGGAACTGACCGCGGGCAGGGCGCCGTACGTGGCGGCCATCGCCGTCCTGTCCCTGCTGTCGGCGGCGGCGACCCTGGCCCTGCCGATGGTGGTCGGCACCCTGGTGCGGGAGGTCCAGGAGGGCCGGGGCCTGACCTGGACGGCCGGCGCCATGGTCGGCGTCGGCGTGGGCGCCGCGATGGCCGGGGCCCTGGCCGCCTATCTGCTCTCCCGGCTGGGCGAGCGGCTGATCCGCCGGCTGCGCGTGCGCACCATGCGCCACGCCCTCGGGCTGCGCGTCGCCGACGCCCGCCGCGAGGGCAGCGGCAACCTGGCGTCGCGGCTCACGGCGGACGCGATGCAGCTGAAGGCCGCCATCGACATCGGCCCGATCCAGCTGCCGATGGCGGCCCTCACCCTGGTCGGCACCCTCGTCATCATGGGCGTCCTGGACTGGATGCTCCTGCTGATCACCATGGCGGGGTTCCTGACGGCGCTGGTCATCGTGGCCGCCGTCGTCATGGGGCTGCGCCGGAAGTACGGCGCCCTCCAGGACGAACTGGGCGCGCTGACCGAGCAGTTCGTCACCACCCTGGACGCGCTGACCGTCATCAAGGCGCACCGCGCGGAGCACCGGGTCGCCGGCGTGCTGGCCGCCCGGGCGGAGAGCCTGTCCCGCCTGGGCACCGATGTGGCCCGGCTGGAATCGCTCGTCGTCCCGGTGATCAACCTGGGCCAGCAGATCGCGCTGCTCACCGTGCTCGTCGGCGGTGGCGCCCGGCTGGTCTCCGGCGACCTCGCCCTGGCCGACTTCGTCGCCTTCCTGCTCTACCTGCTCCAGCTCACCGCGCCGCTGGTGATGGCGGCGTCCGGCGCCTCCACCCTGCAGGCCGGGATCGTCGCCAAGAAGCGCTTCACGAGCGTCTTCGCCCTCCCGGTCGAGAGCGTCGCCCCGGACCGGCGGCCCGTCCCTCCCCCGGCCCGGCCCGGCGCGCCCGCCGTGCGCTTCGACCGGGTGACCTTCGGCTACGGCGACCGGCCCGTGCTGCGCGAGGTGGACCTGACCGTCCCCGCCACCGGGCTCACCGCCGTGGTGGGCCTCTCGGGCGCGGGCAAGTCCACCGTGCTGGGGCTCGTGGAGCACTTCATGACCCCGCACTCCGGGCGGGTGGAGGTCTTCGGCCACGACCTGGCGGGGCTGCCGCTCGGCGACCTGCGCGGCCAGCTCGCGTACGTCGACCAGGGCTTCACCCTGGTACGCGACTCGATCCGGATGAACCTGGAGCTCGGCCGCGAGGACGCGCTGCCGGACGAGGCGCTCTGGGACGCGCTCGCCCGGGTGGGCCTCGACCAGGAGATCCGGCGGCTCCCGGACGGGCTGGACACCGTCCTGAACGGCGGTCAGGACCTGTCCGGCGGGCAGCGCCAGCGGCTGGCTCTCGCCAGGGCGGCGCTCACCGACGCCCGGCTGGTGCTGCTGGACGAGCCGTCCTCCCAGCTCGACAGCGTCAACGAACAGAGGCTGCGCCGGGTCGTGGACGGCCTCGCCCGGGAGCGTGCCGTGCTGGTCGTCGCCCACCGCATCTCGACCGTGCAGCACGCGGACCAGGTGATCGTCATGGACCAGGGGCAGGTCGTCGCCCAGGGCACGCACATCGCGCTGCTGGACACCTGCCCCGCGTACGCCGAACTGGTCGCCGGCCAGCTCCTCAGCACCCTGGAGACCACACCGTGAGCACGCTGTCCGTCCTGATGCCGTTCATGCCGAGCCGGTCCGAGCAGGCCCTGCCGCTGGCCGCGCTCGTCCAGCACAGCGTCGCGTACCGGCTGTGGCAGGGGCAGGCCCTGGTCGTCGAGCCCCACCAGACGTTCAGCCACCTGGCCGCGTCGGGCTTCCGGGTGCCGGTGGGCACGGGCGTGACCCTCATGCCGTTCCGGCACCCGTACGAGGCCGCGCTCCAGGCCCGGTCCCTGGCGCTGGCCACCGGCCACCCCGTGGTGGCCGGGTACGGTCCGGGCGCCGCCGTCCTCCAGCGGAGCCTGCTGGGGGCCCCGTACGCCAGTCCGCTCACCGCGGCACGCGAGTACCTGACCGTCGTCGGCGGGCTGCTGGCCGGGCGGCGCGTCGACCACGAGGGCCGCTACTTCAGCTGCCACGTCGAGCTGGTGCCCCAGCCGGGGCCGCCGGTGGAGGTCGGCCTCGGTGTGCTGCGGCCCGGGATGGCCCGGCTCGCGGGTGAGGTCGCCGACGTCGCCATCACGTGGATGACCCCGCCCCGCTACCTGCGGGAGGTCATCGTGCCCGCGCTGGAGGAGGGCGCGCGGAAGGCCGGGCGGCCGGTGCCGCGGCTGGTGGCGATGGTCCCGCTGGCGCTGAGCGCACCCGACCGCGACCCGGTGGAGCTGCTCCTCGCGGGCAACTCCGGGCACTTGAAGCTCCCGCACTATCAGGACATGCTGCGCCGATCGGGCATCGACGTCGACCCGGACGACCCGATCGCGTCGGCTGCCGCGGTGATCGCCGGGCGCGCCTTCGTCACCGGCGACGGCGACGAGGTCCGGGCGGTGCTGGACGAGTACCGCGCCGCCGGCGTGGACGAGATCGTCCTCAACGTCACGGGTCTGTGCCGCACCCGCGGCCTGCCCACCGCGCTCGGCGAGCTGGAGACGCTCCTGGAGACCGCGGCGGCGCCCGCCGTCCCGTCCGCGGTGCCCGCGGGGGGTGCGCGGTGACGCACCCGGGGGACGGGGCGGGAGGGGTGCCGGAACTCGGCGTCTCCCGCCTGTTGCTGGTCGGCACGGGCTCCGTCTCGGTCTCGGACCTGCCGTTCTGGGCGGAGTGGCTGCGCGCCGGCTACCCCGGCCTGGAGGTGAGGACGGTGCTCACCCGGAGCGCCGAACGGTTCGTGAGCCCCGCCGCCGTGGCGGCCCGCACCGGTGGCGAGGTGCTCACCGACGCCTGGCCCGACGACACCTCACCGGCCCGGCACGTCGCCTGGGCCGAGTGGGCGGAGGCCGTCGTGATCCATCCGGCGACGCTGCACTTCGTCGCCCGGCTGGCGCTCGGCCTGGCCGACACCCCGGCGGTCCTCGCCGCGCAGTGCACCACCGCGCCCGTCGCCGTGGCCCCGGCGCTGCCGCCCGGCGGCCTGGAGAGCGCCGCGTACCGGGCCCACTGGGCGGCGCTCACCGCCCGGGACAACGTCGTCGTCGCGCCGCCCCGCCCCGGGACGAGCGCGACCACCGGGCGGGCCGGCGCCTGGGTGCCCGCGCTGCTGCCCGACGTCATCGAACTGCTGGAGGCGCGCCGCCGGGCGCTCGCGGACGCCGCCGGCGCGCGGACTCCGCTGCCCCCGCCGGCGGCCCTCCTCGCGGACGGGGGCGCGCCATGACGACGACCGAGTTCGCCAGCGGGCTGCTGCGCACCGCGATCACCCCCCGCGCGGGCGGCGGGCACCGCTGGACCAGGTCCCCCGGGGCGCTGGCCCCCGCGCCGTTCACCCCGGTCGACGGCGAGCTGGCGGCGGTGCTGGCGGGGCTCGCCCCCGAGGGCGGTGCCCGGCTGGTGCCCGGCCGGCCCGTCGCCGGGCGCCAGGAGCGCACGTACGACGTCACCGGGTCGGAGTCCCTGGCGGGCTGCCTGCTCCGGGACGGCGCCCACGCGGGCCTGGAGCCCGCGGTGCGCGCCCTGGGGCGGGCGCTCGCCGCCCTGCACACCGTGACGCCGCCGGCCGGCGGGGCGCGCCTGGCCACCGTGTCGCGCGGGCGGGTCCGGCTCGAACGCTGGCTGGCGGGGGACGCACCGCAGCTGTGGGCGGCCCAGGCCGGGGCCCTGCTGAAGGACCGCCTGGGGCCCGGGCGGTGGGCGACCCTGCGCGCGTGGTCGGCGCCCTCGTACGCCGAGGACGCCGAGAACGCCGAGAACGCCGAGAACGCCAAGGACACTGCGGGCGGCGGGCCGGAGCCGCTCGTGGTGTCCCACGGCGCTCCCGGGCTGGGCTCCCTCGTCGTCGATCCGGCGTCGGGCCGGGCCGAGCTCCTCGTCGGCGAGGATCTGTGCCTGGGCCCCTGGCAGCGCGACCTGGGCTGGGCGCTCGGCGAACTGGTCGAGCTGTCCTGGCAGCTGGGGGGCGACCCCCGGCGGTGGCAGGGTCTCAGTGACGCCCTCCAGGAGGGTTACGGGCGGGAGCTGAGCACCACCTGGCACCGGCACGCCGCCGTGCGGGTCGCCCTCCACCTGCACGACTACATCGCCTACATCGGCTGGCACCCGGCCGAGTTCGACCGCTTCACCGCCTTCCTCACGTTCCTCATCGATTCCGCTCCCGCACCCACCCTGGAGGACACCCATGTCGCAGCAGCACCAGCTCTCACTCCCGGCCTCTCTGTACCTGCTGGCGTGGAACACCGATAAGGGGAAGCTCACGAGCACCGACACCATCGGCTACGTCGTCCGGGCCGGGGCCCTGGCCGAACTGGCCCTGCGCGGGCTGCTCACCGACGCCGACGGCTGGCCCGCCCCGGTGGCGGGGGCCCCGACCGGGGAGCGGGCGCTCGACGAACTGCTGGAGCTGATCGCGGGCTCCCGGCCGCTCGCCTGGAAGGGCTGGATCAACCAGGGCGTGAAGCCCACCCTGGTGGCCGTACGGGAACAGCTCACGGACGCCGGCCACCTGGACTCCGGCAGCCGGCGCCTCGGCGGGCTGGTGCCCGTGCCGGCGGAGGAGCTGCGGTCCGCCGGGACGGCCGACGAGCTGCGTGAGCGGGCCGTCCGGGCGCTGCGCGCCGAGGGTCCCGGCACGGAGGTGTCCGACCGGGACGCCGCCCTGGTGGCGCTGGCCGCGGCGGGCGGTCTGCGCACCGTCGTCAGCGAGGCGGAGACCAGGGCGTACCAGCAGCGGCTGGTGGCGCTGGCCGGGCGCGGCGGCCCGGCGTTCGAGGCGCTGCGCAGGATCGTCCCGGAGCTGCGCGAGACGGTGGAGGTCGCCCATGCGGGGTGAGCGCCCGCCCCTGCACCGGATGACGCTGGCCAACGGGCTCCGGGTGCTGCTGGCCCCCGATCCGGGCGCGCCGCGCGTGGCGGTGTGCGTCCACTACGGCGTCGGGTTCCGCTCCGAGCCCCCGGACCGGGAGGGCTTCGCGCACCTCTTCGAGCACCTGATGTTCCAGGGCAGCGAAAGCCTCCCGGACGGCGCCTTCTACGACCATGTGCACGCGTGCGGGGGGTCGGCCAACGGCACCACGCACCAGGACTACACGGACTACTTCCAGGCCGTACCGGCGAACGCCCTGGAGCAGGCGCTGTTCAGCGAGGCCGACCGGATGCGGGCGCCCCTGTTCACCCCGGAGAGCCTCGCCGAGCAGCTCGACGGGGTCGCCCAGGAGATCCACCAGGCGACCGTGGCCCGCCCCTACGGCGGGTTCCCCTGGCCGCTGCTGCCGGGGCTGCTGTACGAGAAGCACGCCAACGCCCACGACGGCTACGGGGACGCCGCACGGCTGCGCCGCACCACACCCGGCCAGTGCGCGGAGTTCTTCGACACGTACTACACCCCGTCCAACGCGGTGCTCACCGTGGGCGGCGGCTTCGACACCGCCACCGCGCGGGACCTCGTCGAGCGCCACTTCGCGGACATCCCCGGCAGGCCGGCCCCGCCCGGACCGGACCTCGACGAGCCCGCCCCGGCGGCCGACCGGTGGAGCGTGTGCACCGAGCCCGGCGTCCTCACCACCGCCGTCGCCGTGGGGTACCGCCTGCCCGACCCCGGGCACGACCTGACCGGCTACCTCGCCCACCGGGTGCTGGCCGCGCTGCTGACCGCCGAGTCCGGTCTCGACACCAGCTGCGGCTTCTTCGGCCCGCTGGACACCCGGGGGCCCGACACCCTGGTCGTCACCGGCCGCCTGCCGCAGGGCGGTTCACCGCGCGACCTGACGGCACGGATCGAGGCGTGCTGGGAGGCGTGGTCCGGCGCGGAGACGGACGGCACGGACTCCCGCGCGGACCGGGAGGTGGCCGCCGCCGCCGGCGCGCTCGTCCTCCGGCACCACCGGGACCACGACGACCTGCAGACCCGCACTCGCGCGCTGGGCCGCCTGGAGACGCTCTTCGGCCGCGCCGAACTCCTCGGCGAACTGCCCGCGCTGCTCGCCGGGATCGGCCCGGCGCAGGTGGCCGAGGCCGCGCGCGGCCTGCTGCGGGCCCACCGGGCGGTCCTGGTGATCGAGCCGGGCCCGGTGCGCACCCGGCCCGCCCCGGCCCCGCGTCATGAGGGACCCGGCGCACCCCCGGCCGCCGCCCCGCGCGACCGCACCGGCGCGGCCCCGGACCGCCGAACGGCCGCCCCGGCAGGCCCGGCAGGTCCCCGGCCCGTGCCCCGGCCGGCGCCCGGCCGCGTCGAGGACCCGGTGCTCACCGTCGGCGGCGACACCGTCCTGGGCAACGGCCTGCGGCTGGTGACCGTCCACTCCTCCGCCCCGGTGGTCGAGCTGCGCCTGCGCAAGCCGCTCGGCGCGCCGGGCTGGGCCCGCCCGGACGCGGTGGACGACGCGCTGCGCCTGCTCGCCGAGCGGACCCGTACGGCCTGGCGGGCCGCCCGGGTGCCCGGCTCCCTGCGGTGGTCGACCGACGGCCAGTGGCTGGAGGCCGCCGGCCACGTCGCCCCGCGCGACGTCGAGACCTGGCTGCGCGTCCTGGCGGGTGCCGCCTCCGTACCCGTGCCGGAGTCGCCGGCCGGGGGCGTCCGGCCGGGGTGGACCAGGTCGCAGGAGCGCCTGGCCGACGACGCGGTGCGCCGGGCGCGCCACGCCGCGGCCGCCTCCGGGGACCCGGCCCCGCCGCACCGCTCGGTGCTGGACCCGTCGGGCGCGACCCTGCTCGTCGTGGGAGCCGTGGACGGCGCCCGGCTCGCGGCGCGCGCGGAACACCTCCTGGCCCCGTGGGAGGCCGGCGCCCCCGCGGCGCGGCCGGTGCCCGCCGTGCCGGACGAGGGCCCCGGCCTGCTCGTGGTGCGCCAGGGCCACCACCCGGGCGCCCACCTCACGCTGCACGCGCCGGCGGCGATGGGCGGCCCGGACGAGGCCACGCGGTACGTCGCGACGACCGTGTTCGGCGGGTACTTCGGGTCACGGCTCGCCACCCGCGCGGCGGCGCGGGTCCCGGGCTGCACCGCGCTCGCCGGGCGGGACGTCCTCGGGGACCGGCCGCGCGTCCACCTGCGGGCCTGGCTGCCGGAGGCTCTGGTGCCGGAGGCGGTGCGCGAACTGCGCGCGGAGGCGCGGGCCCTGGCCACGGATCCGCCGGGTGACGCCGAGGTGTCCGCCGCGCGGGCCTTCTGCGCGGGGCAGTTGCTGTCGGTGTTTGACGCGCCGTCGGCGCTGGCGGACGTGCTGTGCCGGACGGTCGCCTACGGGCAGGAGCCCGCGTGGCTGGCCCGGCTGCCGCGCCTGGTGCGCGAGGCGGGCACGGCGGACGTGGCCCGTGTCGGTGCCGAGCTGTTCGCGGCGCACCCGCTGGCCGCGGTGCTCGTGGGCGGGCCGGCGGCGGACTCCGGGACGTCCGGGGAGCGGAGGGCGGCGGCTGACCAGCGGTGACGTACGGCTCCTTTCGCCGGGCCGAGGTCGGCGGACGAAACGGGCCTCCTTAGAGTGACGGGGCGCTGCACCGTCCGACGAAGGAGTGACCGTGGTGGTCCGTGTTGCCGTGGTCGACGACGAGGAACTCGTCCGCTCGGCTCTGCGTCTCGTCCTGGCCTCCGCGGACGGCATCGAGGTCGTGGCGGACTGCGGCGGAGCGGACGCGGTCGGCACCGTCGTCGCGCACCGGCCGGACGTGGTCCTCCTGGACGTCCGCATGCCGGACCAGGACGGGCTGACCGTGCTGCGCTCCCTGCGGGAGGCCCTCGCGGGGCGGCTGCCCGCCGTCGCGATGCTGACCACGTTCGACACGGACGAGTACATCGGCGCCGCCCTGCGCCTGGGGGCGGCGGGGTTCCTGCTGAAGGACACCGATCCGGAGCAGCTGGTCCACTCGGTGCGCGTACTGGCCGCCGGGGGCTTCGCCCTGGCCCCGGGGGTGGCCCGGACCGTGATCGGCCACTACCTGGAGCCGGCTACGGCCCCCGACCACCGGGCCCTGCTGGCCGTCGAGTCGCTCACGGCCCGCGAACGGGACGTGCTGGCGCTCCTCGGCGAGGGCCTGTCGAACCTGGAGACCGCCGCGCGCCTGGGGCTGGCGAGCAGCACGGTCAAGGACCACGTCAGCGTGGTGCTGGCCAAGCTCGGCGGGCTCAACCGGGTCCAGGCGGCGGTGGTCGCCGACCGCGCCGGGCTCGTCCGCGGCCCGCGCCCCCACCGCGGGGCGGGCGGATGACCGCCGTCCGGCCGCGCCCGGGGCGGTGGCTCGCGACGGCCGCCCCCACCGCGGCCACCGCGGGTGAGGCGCTGCTGGTCCACGGGCCGGTGATCGGCGCGGAACTCGGCCTGTCGCTGTTCGCCGCGGCGGCCCTGCTGCCGCGCCGCCGCTGTCCGGGGGCGGTGCTGGTGGCCACGCTGCCGGGGCTGTACGTCGGCTATGTGATGTTCGCCCCGCTGATCGCCCTCTACACCGTGGCCTGCCGGTACGACGACCGCCGCGTCCTCGGGCTGGGCGTGCTGCTGGTCGCCGCCGCCCACTTCCTGCCGTACCCCATCGGCAACCCGGTGCGGACCCCGTACCGCGAGGTCGTCCTCCAGGTGGTCGACGCGTTCGTGACCGCCGGGGCGCCCGTCGTGCTGGGCCTCCTCGTCACCACCCGCCGGGAACTGGCGGCCCGCCTCGCCGAACTGGGCCGCACCCGGGGCCGGGAGGACCGGCTGCTGGCCGAGCGCGTACTGGCCACCGAACGGGCGCGGCTGGCCCGGGAGATGCACGACGTGGTCGCCCACCAGGTCTCGCTGATCAGCCTCCGGGCGGGGGCGCTCAAGGTGAGCAGCGGGGAACGGGAGACCCGTGACGCGGCGGCGTCGATCCGCGAGCTGTCGGTCCGCACCCTGGACGAGCTGCGGCACCTGGTGGGCGTGCTGCGCGCCGCGGGCGGCAGCCGGGAACCGCTGGGGCCGCGGCCCCGCCTGTCCGGCATCCCCCGGCTGATCGAGGAGAGCGGCCTGGCCGTCGACCACGACCTGGCGGACGGTGCGGCGGGCCCCTTCCCGGAGGCCGTGGAGCGGGCCGCGTTCCGTACGGTGCAGGAGGCCCTGACCAATGTGTGCAAGCACGCGCCCGGGGCCCGGGTGCGGGTCGTCGTCCGCAGGGAGGCCGGCGGGCTGCGCGTCACGGTGCGCAGCGGCCCGCCCGATCCGGCCGCCGTGCCGCTGGACCTCCCCGACGGCGGTCACGGCCTGGTGGGCCTGCGGGAGCGGGTCCACCTGCTGGGCGGCACCTTCGAGGCGCGAGCGACGGAGGACGGCGGCTTCCTGGTCAGCGCCGGTCTGAGGTGCCCCTGACCCTGCGGATCGCCTACGGGATGACGCAGACCGGCCGCTGGGCTCGGCGGGCGAGGCGGCCGGCGACGGAGCCGAAGATGCGGCCGGCGATGCCGTGGGTGGAGCCCACGACGATGGCGTCGGCCTCGTACTCGCGGCCGACCTCCTCCAGCTCGTGGCAGATGTCGCCGCCGCGCTCGACCAGGATCCACGGCACCTCGGAGAGGTAGTCCGCGCAGGCCAGCTCCAGGCCCAGGACCTCGGTGCGGTGGTCGGGGACGTCCACGAAGACGGGGGGCTCGCAGCCGGCCCAGACGGTGGTGGGCAGCCGGTTCGCCACATGGACGATGATCAGTCCGGAGCCGGACCGCCGGGCCATGCCGATGGCGTACGCGAGCGCGCGCTCGCTGGAGGTCGAGCCGTCGAAGCCGACGACCACCCCGTGCTGGAAGGCGGGGTCGCAGGAGTGGCGTGTCTGGTCCGCCGCCAGGGGGTCGGCCGGGGAGTCGGCGACCTGCCTGCGGTCCGCGGGTTCAGGGATTTCGTGACCGGCCATCGGTGTCTCGGCGAAGAAGGTCCTCTTGGGAAGGATCAACGGTTGGCGAGGGAGCTGTGTCCGGGAATCATCTTCCCAACCCCATACCCCCAAGGGTACGGCGCCACTCCTCCGCTGCCCAGTGCCCGCCACCCTGCCCGCGGCGGTCACACGGCGTTCCAGGGAGCATGCACGAGCCCGTCCCGGATGGCAATGCCGGATGCCCCTTACAGCGGTCCCCGCCGGCCGGTGCGCCGCCCCCGCCGCCCGCCTCCCGGCGGCACACATGCCGCTGATGCCGCTTTCCGGGCAGAACGGCCGTCCCGGCGGGGTTCCCGGCCCCCGCCGCACCCACCTCCCCCACGCGCCCCCCACACGGTGCGCACGGCGCACACACGCCCCGCGCACATCCCGGGCACGCCCCGGCCCCGCTCGCCAATCATGCCGACCGGCCGGTACTCGCCCCTCGGGGTTGCGCCCGCGCCCGCGTCCCGGCTCGGGCGCGCCGGCGCGCCGCGCACCCCGGCGCGCCCGTCCGGAGGCACCCGGCAGTGACCCGGGCCGCCGGTCGTCGTTGGCCACTCGGCCCGACCCGGTCGTACCGCAGTCCGCAGCCCCCAGGGAGCCCCCGTGCCCGCACGCCCGCCCGCCCCCGCCCCCTCGTCCGCCTCCGAGTCGGCGAGCGACGTGGTGCGCTGGGCGGCCTTCAGCTGCGCCTTGGTGCCGGTGGTCCTCCTTGTGTACGGGACGTCCGTCGGCGGCGCGGCGGGCACCGCCTTCGGGCTGGCCGCCGTGACCGCGGCGTGCCGGGTGCTGCTGCGCCGCTCCGAGCGGGTGGCCGAGGACGCCCGGCGGCAGGCGTCCCCGCACCGCGGCCGGCACTCGCGGACCGGCGCCGGGGCGCACCGGGGGACCCGGTACGGGGCGGGGTGCGCGTCAGGAGACTGACGGGTTCGCACGCCTGCACCCATAGGTTTTCAGCCAACTTCCGCCTCATGGCGAATCCTTGCCAGAATGGCCTGCCAACCCCCTTGTCACCAGGCGGGAAAGGACTGAGGGGGTGCCGCGCACCCTACGCGGATGGGCCATGCGCGTGAGGCGCACTTCCCTGCGCGGCCCGCGAGTGGAACGCTTCGTGATCGAATGCTTCGCGCCAAGTTGCCTTGTCGACATAGTGCCGGATCCGGAACTTGTCACTCCGGCGCCACGGGACGCAGTAGATTCGATCATGACTACCGAAGACTGGGGACTCGTGCAAAACCGAGGGGAAACGTGCAGGAGCGACAGGACCTAGGAGACGCGAACACCGAGGGGGGCTTAGCGTCATGAGCCAGGACTCCGCCGCACCGGAGACCGGACGCAAACTGTCCGGACGGCGCCGCCGCGAGGTCGTCGCAGTACTGCTGTTCAGCGGCGGCCCCATCTTCGAGAGCTCCATCCCACTCTCGGTGTTCGGGATTGACCGCCAGGACGCCGGAGTTCCGCGCTACAGGCTGCTCGTCTGCGCGGGCGAGGACGGACCGCTGCGGACCACCGGCGGGCTCGAACTGACGGCGCCGTACGGCCTGGAGGCCATCAGCAGGGCCGGCACCGTCGTCGTGCCGGCCTGGCGGTCGATCACCTCGCCGCCACCGGCCGAGGCGCTCGACGCGCTGCGCCGGGCGCACGAGGAGGGCGCCCGCATCGTCGGGCTGTGCACCGGCGCGTTCGTGCTGGCCGCCGCCGGGTTACTGGACGGGCGGCCCGCCACCACGCACTGGATGTACGCGCCGACGCTCGCCAAGCGCTACCCGTCGGTCCACGTGGACCCGCGGGAGCTGTTCGTCGACGACGGCGACGTGCTCACCTCCGCGGGCACGGCGGCCGGGATCGACCTCTGCCTGCACATCGTGCGCACCGACCACGGCACCGAGGCGGCCGGGGCGCTCGCCCGCCGGCTCGTGGTGCCGCCCCGGCGCAGCGGTGGCCAGGAGCGCTACCTCGACCGCTCGCTGCCGGAGGAGATCGGCGCCGACCCGCTCGCCGAGGTGGTCGCCTGGGCGCTGGAGCACCTCCACGAGCAGTTCGACGTGGAGACGCTGGCGGCCAGGGCGTACATGAGCAGGCGGACCTTCGACCGCCGGTTCCGCTCGCTGACCGGGTCCGCCCCGCTCCAGTGGCTGATCACCCAGCGGGTGCTCCAGGCCCAGCGGCTGCTGGAGACGTCCGACTACTCGGTGGACGAGGTCGCCGGGCGCTGCGGCTTCCGCTCGCCGGTGGCGCTGCGCGGGCACTTCCGCCGCCAGCTCGGCTCGTCGCCCGCGGCGTACCGGGCCGCCTACCGGGCCCGGCGCCCCCAGGGCGACACGGCGGGGCCCCCGGGCCCGGTGTCCGGCCCGCCGGCCCTGATGGATTCCGTGGTCCCGGCGCAGCTGCCGGGCGCACGCCGGGCCGCGGCCGCCTCCTCGGCGGCGGGCCCCACGGCGACGGCCGCCGCGCCGCCCGAGCACGGCAGGCAGCACGCGGACGCCTTCAGCGGCGGCCGGGCGGCCCTCCCGGGACAGCGCAGCGCCCCCTAGGGGCGGTGCGGCACCCGCGTACCGGCTCACAGGGGCGGTCGCCGGGGGCGCGCGACGGCGCGCCCCCCTCGGCGGCCGCCCCTCTAAGGTAGGACGCATGAACGATCGCATGGTGTGGATCGACTGCGAGATGACCGGGCTCTCGCTGACGGACGACGCACTCATCGAGGTGGCCGCGCTGGTCACCGACTCGGAACTGAACGTACTCGGGCAGGGCGTGGACATCGTGGTCCGCCCGCCGGACGCGGCCCTGGAGACCATGCCCGACGTGGTGCGCCAGATGCACACCGCATCCGGCCTGCTCGACGAGCTGGCGAACGGCACCACCCTGGCCGACGCCGAGGAGCAGGTGCTCGCGTATGTACGCGAACACGTCAAGGAGCCGGGCAAGGCGCCCCTGTGCGGGAACTCGGTCTCCACCGACCGCGGCTTCCTGCTGCGGGACATGCCGACACTGGAGGAGTACCTCCACTACCGGATCGTCGATGTCTCCTCGGTCAAGGAGCTGGCCCGCCGCTGGTACCCGAGGGCGTACTTCAACAGTCCGGAGAAGGCCGGCAACCACCGGGCGCTCGCCGACATCCGCGAGTCGATCGCGGAGCTGCGCTACTACCGCGAGGCGGTCTTCGTCCCGCAGCCCGGCCCGGACTCCGACACCGCCAGGCGCATCGCCGCGCGCCACGTCCTGCCCGACTGACCCCCCGCTCCCCCGCCCCGCCGAAAGGCGGGAGCGAGCACCCTCTCGGACCCTGTACACTTTTTCTCGGCCGGTCGGGAAGAAGACCGGTCGTGGTGGGTATAGCTCAGCTGGTAGAGCACCTGGTTGTGGTCCAGGATGTCGCGGGTTCGAGTCCCGTTACTCACCCTGAAGGATCGAGGGCCGGCCCGTGCGAACGGGCCGGCCCTCGATCGTTTGGCGTACGCCCCGCACCCCGCCTCATGTCGACGCGCGCGGGATCAGGCGGGTGGGGAGCACCACCCGGTGCGGTTCCGGGGCCGTGCCGGCGATCTGCTGGAGCAGGACGCGGGCGGTCCGGCGGCCCATCTCCTCGATCGGCTGGCGCACACTCGTCAGCGGCGGGTCCATCAGGCGGGCGATCGCGGAGTCGTCGACGCCGACCAGCGCCACGTCCTCGGGGACCCGGCGGCCCGCCTCGCGCAGGACGCCCCGCGCGCCCGCCGCCATCACGTCGGAGGCGGCGAACACCGCGTCCAGGTCGGGGCGGCGGTCCAGCAGCTCGCGCATCGCGCGGCGCCCGCCCGCCTCGGTGAAGTCCGCGACGGCGACCAGCCGTTCGTCGGCGGGCAGCCCGGCCGCCTCGACGCCCTGCCGGTAGCCGTCGAGGCGGCAGCGCGCCGCGTAGAGGTCCAGCGGCCCGGTGATGGTCGCGATCCGGCGCCGGCCGCGGCCGGTGAGGTGCTCCACCGCCGACCGGCCCGCGCCCACGTTGTCGGAGTCCACGTGGGGCACCGGCTCGCGGGCCGAGCGGCGCCCGCCCAGCACGGCGGGCAGCCCCCGTTCCCGTACGAGATCGGGCAGCGGGTCGTCGGCGCGCACGGACACCAGCAGTACGCCGTCCACGCGCTGGGCGGACAGGTACTGCTCGAACCGCTGCCGCTCCCTGCCGTCGCGGATCAGCGTCAGCAGCAACTGCACGTCGGCGTCGCCCAGTTCGGCGCCCACGCCCCGGACGATGTCGAGGAAGTACGGCTCGGCGAACAGCCGCGCCTCGGGCTCCGGGATCACCAGCGCCACCGCACCGGTGCGCGCGCCGGCCAGCGCGCGGGCGGCGCGGTCGGGGACGTAGCCCAGCTCGTCGACCGCCCGGCCGACCGCCTCCCTGGCCCGGTCGCTGACCCGGGGCGAGCCGTTGATCACCCGGGACACCGTGCCGCGCCCCACCCCCGCCAGGGCCGCGACCTCCTCCAGCGTGGGCCTGCCGGTCCGCCGTCCGCTCACCGCCGTCGCCCTCCTCGCACCGCCGCGCCCCACGGGCAGCGGGGCAGGGACACACCGTAGAGGGTGGCCGCCGCCCCCGGCGAGGGTGCCGGGGTGGAGCGGGGCGCCGGGGGACGGCGTGGCCCGGCGCGGCGCGCGCCCGCCGGCGTACAGAATCGGGGCATGCGCGTACACATCCGCCGCTTACGGGCGCGGGCGCTGGCGCTCGCCACCGCCGCGCTCCTCGGGACCCTGCCGGTGGCCGGCTGCGCCGGGGGCGGCGACCCGGCCGGCCGGACCGTGCTGACGGTGGGCCTGTTCGGGACGTTCGGGTACGCGGAGGCCGGGCTGTACGACGCGTACATGCGGCTGCATCCGGACGTCGTCGTCCGGCAGACGTCCATCCAGCGCAACGAGAACTACTACCCGCAGCTCCTCACCCACCTCGTCAGTGACAGCGGCCTCGCGGACGTCCAGGCGGTCGAGGCCATCAACATCGCCGAGGTGACCGCCACCCAGGCGGACCGGCTGGTGGACCTGGGCCGGGCGCCGGGGGTGCGGCGGGCGGACTTCCTGCCGTGGAAGTGGGCCCAGGGCACCACCCGCGACGGCCGCACCGTCGGCCTGGGCACCGACATCGGGCCGCAGGCCGTCTGCTACCGCAAGGACCTGTTCGCGCGGGCCGGGCTGCCCACCGGCCGGGACGCGGTGGGCCGGCTGTGGGCGGGCGACTGGCGGGCGTACCTGGCGGCCGGCCGGCGCTACCGGGACCGGGCCCCGGCGGGCACGGCGTTCACGGACTCCGCCTCCGGCGTCCTGTCGGCCGTCACCGGCAGCAGCGCGCGGCGGTTCTACGACGAGGACGGCACCGTCGTCTATAAGACCAACCCGGCCGTCCGGGCCGCCTGGGACCTCGCCGCGTCCTTCGCCACCGAGGGGCTGACCGCCCGGCTCCAGCAGTTCACCCCAGCGTGGGACCAGGCGTTCGCGCGCGGCACGTTCGCCACCGTCGCCTGCCCCGCCTGGATGCTCGGCCACATCGAGGACAAGGCGGGCCCGGCGGCGGCCGACCGCTGGGACGTGGCCGCCGCGCCCCGGCCCGCGAACTGGGGCGGCTCCTTCCTCGTCGTACCGAGGTCCGGGAGGCACCCGGAGGCGGCGGCCCGGCTGGCGGCCTGGCTGACGGCACCCGCGCAGCAGGCGAAGCTGTTCCAGCGGCGCGGCAGCTTCCCCAGCGCGTCCGCCGCCCACACGCTCCCGGCGGTCGCCGGCGCCCGGCACCCCTACTTCGGCGACGCGCCGATCGGCCGCATCTACAGCCGGGCCGCCCGGGGCGTACCGGTGACGGTCCTCGGCCCGAAGGACCTGCTCATCGCGCAGAACCTGGCCGACATCGGGATGCTCCAGGTCGACCAGAAGGGGCGGCGGCCCGAGGACGGCTGGGCGGCGGCGGTCCGGACCATCGACAACGCGCTGGACGTGTGAGCCATGACCACCGGCACCACGCTCACCCCGCCCGGCGCGCCCGCTCCCCCGCCCGGGCCGCCGTCCGCCGCCCGCCCGGAGACCGGCCGCCCGCGGCGGGCCCGGCGGCGCGGACGGTGGGTCCCGTACGCGTATGTGGCGCCGTTCTTCGTCCTGTTCGCCGCCTTCGGGCTCGTCCCGCTCCTCTACACCGGCTGGGCGTCGCTGCACCGCGTGGAGCTGACCGCGCCCGCCGACATGGAGTGGGTGGGGCTGCGGAACTACTCCCGGCTGCTGGCCGACCCGTTCTTCTGGAACGCCCTGCGCAACACGGCCGTCATCGGCGTCCTCTCCACCGTCCCGCAGCTGCTGACGGCCCTGGCCATCGCGCATCTGCTGCACCACCGGCTGCGCGGCTCGACCTTCTTCCGGGTCGTCGCCCTCACCCCGTACGCCACCTCCGTCGCCGCCGCCACGCTGGTCTTCGCGCTGCTCTTCGGCCGGGACCACGGCTTCGTCAACTGGGCGCTGGGGCTGGCGGGTGCGGGCCCGGTCGACTGGCAGAACGGCAGCTGGGCCTCCCGGATCGCGGTGTCCGCCATCGTCGTGTGGCGCTGGACCGGCTACAACGCCCTCATCTACCTCGCCGCCCTCCAGGCCGTGCCCGGGGAGCTGTACGAGTCGGCGGCGCTGGACGGCGCCTCGCGGTGGCGGCAGTTCGTCCATGTCACCGTGCCGGCGCTGCGCCCGACGATCCTCTTCACCTGTGTGGTGTCGGCGATCGGCGCCACCCAGCTGTTCGGCGAGCCGCTGCTGTTCAACGGCAGCGCGGGCGCCACCGGCGGCTCGGAGCACCAGTTCCAGACGCTGGGGCTCTATCTGTACGAGCAGGGGTGGGTCAACCTCCACCTGGGGCGCGCCTCGGCGATCGCCTGGGCGATGTTCCTGCTCCTGCTGCTGCTCGGGGCGCTGGTGGCGCTGGCCGACACCCACCGGGGACGTGCGAGGCGGAGGAGGGCGCGATGACCGGGCGTGCGGCGGGAGGGGCGGCGTACGGAGCGCTGGGGCTGCTCACCGCGGTGTCGCTGTTCCCGCTGGTGTGGACGGCGGTCGCGGCGTCCGGGACCGGCGGCCGGCTGGCGCGCACCCCGCCGCCGCTGTGGTTCGGCGACCGGCTGCCGGAGAACCTGGCGGTCGCCTGGACGGACGCCAACATGGGCCTGGCGCTGCTCAACACGGCGTTCGTGGCGGGCACGGTCGCGGCGGGCACCGTGCTGTTCTCCACGCTCGCCGGGTTCGCCTTCGCCAAGCTCCGCTTCCGTTTCCGGGGCGCGCTGCTGCTGGTGGTGGTCGGCACGATGATGGTGCCGCCGCAGCTGAGCGTGGTGCCGCTGTTCATGCTGGTGGCGGAGCTGTCGTGGACGGACCGGCTCCAGGCGGTGGTGCTGCCGGCGCTGGTCAGCGGCTTCGGGGTGTTCTTCATGCGCCAGTACCTGGTGCGGGCGCTGCCGTCGGAGCTGGTCGAGGCGGCCCGGGTGGACGGGGCGGGCGCCCTGCGGGTGGTGTGGCACGTGGTGTTCCCGGTCGCCCGCCCGGCGATGGCGGTGCTGGCGATGCTGACGTTCGTCATGTCCTGGAACGACTTCTTCTGGCCGGTGATCGCCCTCACCCAGGACAACCCCACGGTGCAGGTGGCGCTGACCGGTCTGGGCCGCGGTTACGTTCCCGACCAGGCGGTCATCATGGCGGGCGCGCTGTTGGGGACGCTGCCGCTGCTGCTGGTGTTCGTGGTGTTCGGCCGGCAGATCGTCGGCGGGATCATGCAGGGCGCCGTGAAGGGCTGAGCGGTGCGCGAGGGGGTGCGCTCCGGCCGGGTGGGGGGGTGGGACCCGGCCGGAGCGCTCGGGGGGTGGCGCGGGGGTGGCTACCGGTAGGCGGCGAACGCCTTGGTGAAGGCCAGCGGCTGCTGGAGGATCGAACTGCAGGTGGCGTCGGCGTGGCCGGCCGCGCCGCCCGGGCACTGCTTGTCGCGCGTGGCGGACCACATCGACAGCCGGCCGAGGCCCTTGGACCGCGCGAAGGCGACCAGTTCGGTGGCGTCGTCGACGGTGAAGATTTCCGTGGTGACGTCGTTGACGCCGATCATCGGGGTGACGGCCACGGTCTTCCAGGCCGCCGCGTCCGAGAGTCCGAGCACGCCCTTGAGCTGCGCCTGGGTGGCGGTCGCGGCCTGGACGGCGTACTGCCCCATGTCGCCGCTGTAGGCGGGGCCGTAGTCCATGGCCATGATGTTGACGGCGCCGATCCGTACGCCGTTCTTCCGGGCGTCCGCGAGGAGGTCGACGCCCGGCTGGGTCAGCCCCTCGGGCATCACGGGCAGGGTGAAGGAGACGTCCAGGCCGGGGTGGGTCTTCTGGAGCCGGGCGATGGCCTGGGCGCGGCGGGTGTTGGCGGCGGTGTCGGGGAGCGCCGCGCCCTCGATGTCGAAGTCGGCCTTGGTGAGCCCGTACTGGTCGATCACCGTGCCGTACGCGGCGGCGAGGGCGTCGGCGGTGGGGCAGTTGAGCGCCAGTTCGTGGCCGGCGGCGCCGCCGAAGGAGACCCGGACGTCGCCGCCCCGGGCGCGCAGGGCGCCGATCTGGGCGGCCACCTTGTCGTCGGTGAGGCCGGTGATGCCGCCCCAGAGCGGGGCGCAGGAGCCGCCGGAGGTGATGAAGGCGAGGGTGAACTCCTTCACCCCGGTCCGGGTGGCGGTGTCGAGCAGGTCGTACGCGGGGTGGAGCGAGGTGTCGACGTAGGGGGCGAACCTCGCGCCGGCGGACCCGGGTGCCGGAGTGGTGGGGGCGGGGGTGCCGGTGGGCGCCGGAGTGCCGGTGGGGGCGGGGGTGCCGGTGGGCCCGCCCGTCGGCCGCGTGGCGGTCGGCGTGGGCGTGGGCTCCGGGCGGTCGGTGGGCCGCCCGGAGGGGCTCGGGGTGGCGCCGGGCGCGGCGGAGCAGGCCGCCCCGTCGATCAGGCACCCGGCCGGGTCGCCCGCGGCCCCGGCCGCGCTGGTCACGAAGCCGACCGTCACGGAGGCGCCGGGGGCGAGCCGGGCGTTCCAGGCGGTGGGCCGCACGGTGACGTGCCGCCCGTCGACGGTGTGTTCGCCGTTCCACAGGGAGCCGATCCGGGTGCCGGCGGGCAGGTCGAACTCCAGCGTCCAGCCCGTGCGGGCGCGGTCGGTGTCATTGGTGACGACGTACTGGCCGGTGTACCCGCCGTCCCAGGAGCTGGTCCGGGTGTACGCGGCGGCCGCGCCGGCCGCCTGGGCGGTGCCGGTGAGCGCGACGGCCGCGCCGCCGGCCAGCGCCGCCGCGAGGACGGCGCCGATCGCCTTGTTCCTGCCGCTCGCGGTGCGCCGGTGTGCGGCCCGGCCGGCCGTGCCCTCGGTGGTGCCCATCGTGCCTGCCTCGCTGTGGTGGGGGGTGGGGTGCGGCAGCACGCTAGCGGGCCCGAACCGGACAAAAGTCCGCTACGGGGCGGGCGTTGGGGATCTTAGGTTCCGCTTAAGGAAGGCATGGGCGGCGGTTAATGTCGGGCCGTCCGGGGCCGGCCGCCGACGGGCGCCGCCTCAGGCCGCCGCCCGGCGCCGCCGGCTCACCCCGCGGCCGCGCCGCCGCCCCCGGGCCGCGCCGCCGCGCCCGCCCAGGCCGATCCAGACGCGTACCTCCGTACCGCCGAGGACGGAGTGGCCGATGCGGACGTCGCCGCCGGTCGACTCGGCGACCCGCCGCACGATGTCCAGCCCCAGCCCCGTCGAGCCGTCCCGCGCCCCGCTGTTGCCGCGCGCCAGGGCGGCGTCCGGGTCGGCGATGCCGGGCCCCGCGTCCGAGACCAGCACGATGACCGCGTCCTCGCCGTTGTGGACGTCCACCGAGAAGGCGGTGCCCTCCGGGGTGTGGCGGAAGACGTTGCCGAGCAGCGCGTCCAGCGCGGCGACCAGTTCCGGGCGGGCGACCGGGATGCGGACGGGCCGGTCCACCCCGGCGAGCCGCACCTTGCGGCCCTCGTCCTCGGCGAGCGCCGACCAGAACTCCATGCGCTCCCGTACGACTTCGGAGGCGTCGCACCCGGCGCCCGGGCCGGCCGCCCGGGTCTGCGGCTTGGCCTCACGAGCCGTGCGGATGATGGTGTCGACCTCCCGCTCCAGCTGCTCCACGGCCGCCCGGGTCTGCTCGGCGGCCGGGCCCTCTCCGAGCGAGGCGGCGTTGAGGCGCAGCACGGTCAGCGGGGTGCGCAGCCGGTGGGAGAGGTCGGCGGCCAGTTCGCGCTCGTTGGCGAGGAGCTGGACGACCTGGTCGGCCATGGAGTTGAAGGCGACGGCGGCGGACTTCAGCTCCGCCGGCCCGTCCTCGGGGACGCGGGCGCCGAGGTGGCCCTCGCCGAGGTCGTGGGCGGCGCGGGCGAGCCGCCGGGCGGGCTGCACCATGCGCAGGCCGAGCCGGTCGGCGACCGCGACGGACCCGACGACCAGGGCGAGGCCCACCCCGGCGAGGACCAGCCAGGCGGTGGTGAGGCCGTTGGTGACCTCGTCCTCGGGGACGTACACCTCGACGATGGCGATCTGGCCGGTGCTGATGGCGGTCGGCTGGAGCAGCGCGTAGCCGCCGGGCACCTCGGTGGTCGAGGCGCGCGGGACGCGCCGTACGGTGTCGAGGTCCTCGCCGGTGGCCCGGCCCCGGCCGATCTCCATGGCCCGGCCGCCCTCTCCGGGCGGGGCCGGGACGTGCACGGCGAGCCGCCCGGCGGCCCCGGCCTGGGTGGAGGCGACGGCCCGGTCGAGCTGGGCGCGGTCGGTGGTGATGGACAGGGAGGTGCCGATCGCGGCGGCCTGCCGCTCGGCGTTGGTGAAGGCCCGGTCGCGGGCCATCTCCTTGATGACGAGCCCCAGCGGTACGGCGAACGCCACCACGACCATCACCGTGACGGCCAGCGCCACCTTGACGAGCGCCCACCTCACCGGGGGCCGCCCGTCCCCGCGCCCGCGGCCGCGCCGGTCACCGCGGCGGCTCCAGCTTGACGCCGACGCCCCGCAGGGTGTGCAGGTAGCGCGGGCTGGCGGCGGTCTCGCCCAGCTTGCGGCGCAGCCACGACAGGTGGACGTCGATGGTCTGGTCGTCGCCGTACGACTGCTGCCACACCTCGGCGAGCAGCTCCTTGCGCGGGACGACCACCCCGGGCCGGGCGGCCAGGAAGGCCAGCAGATCGAACTCACGGCGGGTCAGGTCCAGCCGGGCGCCGTCCAGCTCCGCCCGGCGCCGCAGCGGGTCGACGGTGAGGCCGCCGACGCGCAGGACGCCGCCGGCCGGCGCCTCCCCGGCGGCGGCCCGCGCGCGGCGCAGCACGGCGGCCATCCGCGCGGAGAGGTGCTCCACGGAGAACGGCTTGGTGAGGTAGTCGTCGGCGCCGTCGTTGAGGAGCCGGACGATCTCGGCCTCGTCGTCCCGCGCGGTGGCGATGATCACGGGTACGTCGGTGATGCCGCGCAGCATCTTCAGCGCCTCGGAGCCGTCCAGGTCGGGCAGTCCGAGGTCCAGGATGACGACGTCGAAGCGGATGTGGGCGACCTCGCGCAGCGCCTCCAGGGCCGTGCCGACGCTCCGTACGGTGTGGGAGGCCTCGGTCAGGTGCCGGATGAGGGCGGAGCGCACGAACTGGTCGTCCTCGACCACGAGCACACTTGCCATGGGCGGCACCGTACGCCATGCGGCGGAATGAGGGGGACCGGTGTTGACCTCTGGGGCGGGTGGTGCAGGATGGCCCGGATGCGTAGAGGACTGGTCCATGCCCTGGCGTGGTCGCTCGCCACGGGCGCGGCGGTCACGCTGTCGTGGTGGGGCGTGCACACGGTGATGGCGGGGACGGCGTACGACCCGCCGCGCGCGCTGCCGATCACCGCCGACCGCCCCGCGGACCGGCCCGCGGCGAAGCCCCCGGGCCCGCCTCCCCGGGCCTCCTCGACCCACCGCCCCGAGCCGTCCCGGACGCCTTCCGCCGTGCCCTCCCGGAAGCCCACGCCCTCGTCCCCTCCCCCGGCCGCGAGCCGCCGGCCGCCGGCCGAGCCGGAGCGCCCGTCGCCGTCCGGCGGCGGCACGCCCCCGGTGGGCGGGGGCGAGGTGAAGAGCTACACGGTGGACGGCGGCCGGGTCGCCTTCGACATCGGGGAGGCGTCGGCGGAGCTGGTGTCGGCGACCCCGGCGGCGGGCTGGCAGATGCAGGTGTGGAAGCAGCCGACGTACATCCGGGTCACCTTCAGCCGGGACGGCAAGGAGATCGACGTGTTCTGCACCTGGCACGACCACGCGCCGATGGTCCAGATCGACGAGCGCTGAGCCCCGCGCCCGGGGACGGGCGCCGCGTCAGGCGAACGCGGAGGCGGGCGGCGCGGGCGAGTCCTTGGCGCTCGCGTCGGTGACGGCGACCGCCCCTCCGGTGAAGTCGGCCAGCTCCCGCCCGTGCGCCAGCCGCCCGGGGTGCGGGTCGGTCGCCACCCGGCGGGTCAGCTCGGCGACCGGCAGCGGCACGGCGGAGGCGAGGAGTACGGCGTTGCCGAAGCGGCGGCCCCGCAGCACGGCCGGGTCGGCGGCGAGCGCCAGCTCGGGGAAGACGGCCGCGGCGGTGGCGATCTGGCCGCGCAGATGGGCCAGCGGCGGCCCGTCGGCGAGGTTGGCGGCGTAGTGCCCGCCGGGGGCGAGGACGCGCCGCACCTCGGTGAGGAACTCCGTGCTGGTGAGGTGCGCGGGGGTGCGGGCGCCGCTGAAGACGTCGGCGACGACCAGGTCGGCCCAGCCGTCCGGCAGCCGGCCGAGCCCGGCGCGGGCGTCGGCGCCCCGGATCCGGACCCGGGCGGACGGGTCGAGCGGCAGGGCGCGGCGCACCAGCTCGACCAGGGGCGCGTCGACCTCGACGACCTGCTGGGTGGAGCGGGGCCGGGTCGCGGCGACGTACCGGGCGAGGGTGAGGGCGCCGCCGCCGAGGTGGACCGCCTTCAGGGGCCGGCCGGGCGGGGCGGCGAGGTCGATCGCGTGCCCGAGCCGCCGCTGGTACGCGAAGGAGAGCCGGGCCGGGTCGTCCAGGTCCACGTGGGACTGGGGCGCCCCGTCGATGAGCAGCGTCCAGGCCCGGGGCCGCTCCGGGTCGGGTATCAGCTCGGCGACCCCGCCGGCCACGGTCTCGGTCACCGCCTCGGCCGCCGGGCCGCGTGCGCGCCGCTTGTTCCTCGCCATCCGCCCATTATCGGCCCCGCCGGGCGAGCGCCCTGCCGGGCGGGCGCCCCGCCGGGCGGCGGGGTCAGCGGCAGTTGTCGGCGGCCTCGATCAGGCGGGCGGCCTCGCCGAGCGCCTCGCGCAGGACGACCGGGTCGGTGACCGGGCCGGTGTCGGCCGGGGGCAGCAGCCAGCCGGTGCCGGTGACGGGGGGTTCGGGCTGTGCGCCGGGCAGCGGCGGGACGCGCAGACCGCGCCCGGAGGTGCGGGTGCACGCGCTGCCCGGCATGTCCCAGCCGGCGGCGGTGCCGGGCGGCACCAGGAAGCCGAGGGTGTCGCACGGCCCGTCGTGGAGCACCGGCCCCACCAGCGGGGCGCCGCCCCGGCGGAGGATGTCCACCGCCTCGAGCCCCTGCCGGACCGGGACGGTGACCAGGTCGCACGGCTCGCACACGCCGGGCGGGGCTCCGGCCTCCGGCGCCGGCCAGTGCGGCGCGGTGATCGACGACGTACCGCCGGGCTGCGATTCCACCTGCATGCCGACCTCCAACAAGGCTTCCCCTCCTCGCTCGAGTCCCCGTGCGGACAGACGCGTCGCGTCTCTCCGCATGGTTCAACGCCCGTGCGCGTCAACGGCTACGGCGGCTCGCCGCCGCAAAGGATGGCATTTCATGGCGGATCGCGGGTGAGTTATCCCGTTTGTAGCCAAACAGCGGGTAGCCATTCCGTCACAGCAGGTACGTTTTGCTCCGCCGGAACCAACGGCGGTACGGGTACGCGGGAGAGGGCTCGGCCATGGCGACGTCACGGGCGGTTCCCAACCTCGCCTTCCGCGGCCTGCGCGGGTCGCGCTCCCCGGGGGAGTTCGCGGCCGCCGTCCGCCGCGCCGCCCGGGAGATCGGCGAACAGGTCGCGTGCGACGCCCGCTACATCGGGCGTGTGGAGTCGGGCGAGATCCGCTGCCCCAACTACGCGTACGAGCGGGTGTTCCTGCACATGTTCCCCGGGCTCTGTCTGACCGACCTCGGGTTCACCGCCCGGGAGCAGGTCCGCGGGCGGGGGGCGCGGGCCGCCGCCGCACCGGCGCCACAGCACACCATCCGGAACGATGAGGAGAGCGACGTGCTGCGTCGCGCATTCATGACGGGCGGCACCGCCACCGCGGCCGCCGTCTCGCTCGGTCTCGGCGCCACCGTCCCCACACCCCGCGCGGGCGGCAGGTTCGGCGAGACCGAGGTGGCCGCCGTGGAGGAGGCCGTACGCCGGATCCGCCTGCTCGACGACCGGCACGGCGCGGACCGGCTGTACCGGCAGGCGACCGAACCGCTGCGGACCGCGTACGCCCTGCTCGACTCCGGGACGGCGGCCCGCCGTTCGACGACCGACCGGATGCACGCGGGCGCCGGCGAGCTGTCCCTGTCGGTGGGGTGGCTGGCCCACGACTCGGGCCGGTGGGAGGACGCCCGCTCGCACTACGCCGAGGCCCTCGCCACCGCGCGCGTGGCGGGCGATTCCGCCCTGGAGGCGCACGCCTTCTCCAACACGTCCTTCCTGGCCCGGGACGGCGGCCGGCACCGGGAGGCGGTCCGGGCCGCGCAGGCCGGGCAGCGCGCGGCCCGGCACCTGTCCTCGCCGCGCCTGCTGGCCCTGCTGACGCTCCGTGAGGCGGGCGGCTGGGCCGGCCTGGGCGACCGCACGGCGTGCGAGGAGGCCCTGGGCCGGGCGCACACCCTGTTCGGGCACGGACCGGGCGACGCGGACCCGGAGTGGATGTCCTTCTTCGGCGAACCGGAGCTGGAGGCGCTGGAGTCCCAGTGCTGGTCGGCCCTCGGCGACTGGCCGCGCGCCGCCCGGCACGCGCGCCGGGCCGCCCTCCTCCAGGACCCGCACTTCACCCGCAACCTCGCCCTGTACCGCGCCCACCTGGCGGCCGACCTGGCCCGCGCGGGCCGCCCCGACGAGGCGGCGGCCAACGCCGGGCTGGTCCTGGACCTGCTGGACGAGGTCCACTCCAGCCGCATCCGCGCCCTGCTCGCCCGCACCGCGCGCCTGCTCGCCCCCCACGCGCGCGAGGCGGCGGTGGCGGACTTCCTGGACCGCAGGACGGCCCTGGTCACGGCGTGACGGGTGACGCGTGGCGGGCCGCCTCGGGCGGGGCTCAGCCCTCCAGGTGGCCGGTGTCGTTCCAGCGCTCCAGCGCCGGGGCGCCGTAGGCCCAGCCCAGGGCGGACAGGCTGGTGGGGTCGAGGCGGATGCGGGCCGCGAAGGAGACCGGCTCGCCCAGCCAGCGGGCGGCGATCGAGCGCAGGATGTGGCCGTGGGCGAAGACCAGGACGTCGCGGTCGGCCGAGCGGGCCCAGGCGACGATCCGGTCGGCGCGGTCGGACAGCTGCGCCAGGGTTTCGCCCTCGGGGACGCCGTCGCGCCAGATGAACCAGTCCGGGCGGCCCGCCTTGATCTCGGCCGGCGTCATGCCCTCGTACGCGCCGTAGTCCCACTCCATCAGCGCGTCCCAGGGCTCCGCGCGGTCCCCGAAACCGGCCAGCTCGCAGGTCTCGCGCGCCCGCACCAGCGGGCTGGTGCGCACCTCGACCCCGTCCAGGCCGTCCCAGGGCGCCCGGTGGAGCCGCTCGCCGAGCAGCTTCGCGCCCCGGCGCCCCTCCTCGAGCAGCGGTATGTCCGTCCTGCCGGTGTGCTTGCCCAGCAGCGACCATTCGGTCTGACCGTGCCGGGCGAGCAGGATCCGCGGTGCCATGAGGGGCTCTCCTGTGGGTCTCGCCGTAGGTGCCCTTCCATCATCACCCACGGGGCCGCGGGGCCACCAAGCGGGCGGTACCGGCCACGATTGTCAGTGGCGGATGCGAGACTTCCGCGGGTGAGCGAATCCCAGGGCAGCGGACCGGCTCGGCCTCCGCAGACGACACTGAGGCAGCGGCTCGCCGAGCTGCGCGGCCCCGCCACGCCGCCGCACCCGCTGGACGCCCGCGCACTGGCGGCGCTGGCCGCCAACCCGGGCTGCCGGCGCCGGGCCCTGCTGGACGGCGCGGGGGTCGACAAGGCCGCGCTGGCGTCGGCGCTGGGCTCCCCGTCGGGGTACGGACAGTCGCAGTTCGCCATCGCCCGGGGCCACGCCTTCGAGGCCAAGGTCAAGGCCGGCGGCGGCGCGGAGCTGATCCGGCTGCTGGGCGTGGCCGAGCCGGCGGACGTCCTCGTCCCCGACCTGGCGGCGGCCGGTCCGCAGGGCCGCGCGGCGCGCACCGCGCTGGCGCTGCGCGAGGCGACGGCGGCCGGGGCGTGGTCGCTGCTGGACCACCCGATGCTCGCCCTGGAGGCGGGCGGTTCGCCGGTGTTCCTGGAGCCGGACGCGGTGGTGGTCGGCCCGGACGGGCGGTGGACGGTCGTCGAGATCAAGTCCTTCCCGATGATCGACGGCGCGGCGGACGCGGCAAAGGTCGGCGCGGCGGCCCGGCAGGCCGCGGTGTACGTGCTGGCGCTGGAGCGGGTCGCGGCGGTGACCCCCGGCGCCGCGGTGGCGCACTCGGTGCTGCTGGTGTGCCCCCGGGACTTCTCCAACCACCCGGCCGGGTCGCTGGTCGACGTGCGCAAGCAGCTGTCGGTCACCCGCCGCCAGCTGGCCCGGCTGACCCGGGTCGAGGACATCGCGGACGCCCTGCCGGAGGGGGTCTCCTTCGACGTGGCGGCGTGCTCGGCGGGTGAGCTGACCGCCGCCGTGGACGCGGTCCCCCACGCGTACGCCCCCGACTGCCTGGCCGCCTGCGAGCTGGCGTTCCACTGCCGCGACCGGGCCCGGGAGGCGGGCGCGGTGGAGGCGCTGGGCCGGTCGGTCCGGGGTGAGCTGGGCGGGCTGACCACGGTCGGCGCGGTGCTGGCCGCCGCGCGCGGGGAGGCCGGCGACCCGGACGACCCGGCGGTGGCCGCGCTGCGGCGGGCGGCGGCGCTGCGGGCGGAGTCGCTGGAGGCGGTGGGCGCGTGTCGCTGATCTCCACGCTCGCCCGGCTGGAGGCGGTCGAGTCGGGCCGCGCCCAGCCGCTGGCCACGGTGCGGCACCGGCATGTGTCGGAGCGGCCCCTCGTCCTCGTACCGCTGACGACCGCCGGTGAGGCGGGCGCGCCGCTGGGGGCGCTGGTCGGCACCGACCGGGAGCGGCCGAGGCTGCTGGTGGTGCCGCAGCCGCGCGACCGGGACCTGCGGTTCACGTTCCTGGCGGACCTGGCGGAGGCGGTCCTGCCGTACGTCGAGGGGTACGCGGACGACGTCGAGGCCGCCGAGCGCGCCGAGACCGACCCGGAGACCGGCAAGAAGGTCAAGGTCGAGGTGGAGCTGTGCGCGGACGCCCCGCAGCTGGTCGTGCCGAGCCGCGCGGGCGTGGAGTACGTCCGGCTGCTGGGGCGGTCGATGCGGTTCCGGCGCACCGCCGAGCAGGACCCGGAGACGCCGTTCCCGGCGCCGCCGCGCGTGCCGCTGCTGGGCCGGTGGCTGACGCACTACGGGGAGCGGGCCCGGGTGCCCGGCTCGTCCCTGCTGCTGGCGGCGACCGACCTGCTGAACCGGCACTGGGCGACCGGCCAGTCGTCGCTGGAGGACCAGCACCTGGGCGCCCTCCTGGCGTGGGTCGACCCGCCGGAGGGCGACACGGGCGCGGAGGCGGCGCTCCGCGCGGAGCTGGCGCGGGACCGGGACGGGCAGCTGCTGTGCCCGCCGGCCGGCCCGGCGACCGACCCGGCGTTCGACAACCGGCTGCTCGCGCCCGCGATCGAGCGGTACGACCGGGCGCGGCAGGCGCTGGCGTCCGCCGAGGACGGGGAGGCGGCCGACGAGCGGCTGGGCGAGCTGCACCGGGCCGAGCGGGAGGTCCGCCGGCTGCTGCTGAGCCGGCTGGAGCCGACCTGGCACGCCGTGTGGCGGGCGCTGGACCTGGTGCGGGAGCTGCCGCCGGGTGCGCGGGTGGCCGACCGGTGGACCCGCGACCGCTGGTCGTTCACCGGCCACCGCGACCGGGTGCGGGCGGGCGAGCCGCCGCAGCCGCGCCGGGACGACGCGGTGACGGCGGCGAACAAGCTGGCCGCGCGGGAGAGCGCCCAGACGCAGCTGGAGGCCCAGGAGGCGCTGGACGACCCGCTGGTGATGGCCGGGCGGCGGCTGACGGGCGAGGCGTTCACGGCCGAGGTGACCGACGTGGTGATGGCCTTCTCGGAGTCGAAGCGGCCGTCGCCGCGCCCGCTGCTGACCGTGCGCACCGACGACCGGCCGCACCTGGGCGAGGGCGTGAAGGTGTACCGCTCGCTGGACGGCAAGCCGCAGACGGCGCGGTTCGTGCGGTACGAGGAGGACGGCTCGGCGGTGCTGCGGCTGCTGGACCGGATGGGGCGCGGCAAGGAGCCGGCGGAGGGTTCGGTGCCGGAGAAGGGCGACCGGCTGGTGTGGACGCTGTTCGAGCACGACCAGCGGGTGGGCCCCAAGCTCCCGGACCCGGAGCGGACGCCGTGGACGCACGGCGGCCCCCCGCGCGCCGACGCCGCCGAGAGCCCCGACCCCGTGACCCCGGAGGACCTGCTGTGACGTCCGTCCCGTTCGATCCGTCCGCCGAGGCCGCCGGCGCGACCCGGCGCATCCTCGACGACACGCTGCACGGGGAGGCGCGGGGCGTGGTCGTGGACTCGCCGCCCGGTGCGGGCAAGTCCACGCTGGTGGTGCGCGCCGCGCTGGAGCTCGCGGCGGCGGGCCGCCCGCTGATGGTCGTCGCCCAGACGAACGCGCAGGTGGACGATCTGGTGCTGCGGCTGGCCGAGAAGGAGCCGGAGCTGCCGGTGGGGCGGCTGCACAGCAATGACGCGGACCCGTACGACAAGGCGCTCGACGACCTGGGGAACGTACGGAAGTCGGCGAAGGCGGCGGACCTCGCCGGGCTGGACGTGGTGATCTCCACGGCCGCGAAGTGGGCGCATGTGAAGGGCGTCGAGCCGTGGGGCCACGCCATCGTCGACGAGGCGTACCAGATGCGGTCGGACGCGCTGCTGGCGGTGGCGGGGCTGTTCGAGCGGGCGCTGTTCGTGGGCGACCCGGGGCAGCTGGACCCGTTCAGCGTGGTCGGCGCGGAGCAGTGGGCGGGCCTCGCGTACGACCCGTCGGCGAGCGCGGTGTCGACGCTGCTGGCGCACAATCCGGAGCTGCCGCAGCACCGGCTGCCGGTCTCCTGGCGGCTGCCCGCCTCGGCGGCGCCGCTGGTGTCGGACGCCTTCTACCCGTACACGCCGTTCCGCAGCGGGACGGGCCCGGGCGACCGGCGGCTGTCGTTCGGGGTGCCGTCGGACGGTTCGGGCCCGGACCGGGTGCTGGACGAGGCGGCGGAGTCGGGCTGGGGCCTGCTGGAGCTGCCGCCCCGGCACACCCCCCGCACGGACCCGGAGGCGGTCCGGGCGGTGGCGCTGGTGGTGCGGCGGCTGCTGGACCGGGGCGGGGCGGCGGTCTCGGAGCGGTCGCCGGACCCGGTGCCGCTCACCCCGGACCGGGTCGCCGTCGGCACGGCCCACCGCGACCAGGCGGCGGCGGTACGGGCCGCGCTCGCCGGGCTGGGGGTCGCGGGCGTCACGGTGGACACGGCGAACCGGCTCCAGGGCCGGGAGTACGACGTGACGGTGGTCCTCCACCCCCTGTCGGGCCGCCCCGACGCGACGGCGTTCCACCTGGAGACGGGCCGCCTGTGCGTCCTGGCCTCCCGCCACCGCCACGCGTGCGTGGTGGTCTGCCGCGCGGGCGTCACCGGCCTGCTGGACGAGCACCCCTCCACGGAGCCGGTGCAGCTGGGCGTGACGGTGAAGTTCCCGGACGGCTGGGAGGCCAACCACGCGGTCCTCTCCCACCTCGCCGAACACCGCGTCCCCTGGACCCCCTGACCGGCCGCCCGCGGAACGGTCCGCACGCCGCGCCGCCGTCCCCTGGACCCCCTGACCGGCCTCCGGGGGCGTACTTGCGCGGGGCGGGAGAATGGAGGGTGGTCCATCACGACGGGGGGCGTCCCCGCGGGTGGGGGAAGCGCGTCGTGCGAAGAGGAGACGTTCATGGCGGGAACCGAGCGGAGCGAGCAGCGGCGGCTGAGGCCGGCGCCTCTGCTCTTCGAGCCGGCGGAGGCCGCCTCCGACCCCGAGCACTTCTTCGACCTGGAGTCGATGGAGGACCCCCGGGAGCTGCTCGCCCGGTCCACCGAGCTGGCGCTGGCCTTCCGGGCGGCCACCGACCGGGCGGTGGAGTTCCAGGCGCTGGCCGCCGCGCAGCTCGCCGACCCCCGGCGGTTCGACCGGCTGACGGCCGGGGACATCGCCGAGCGCGCGGAGTGGACCGAGGACTACGCCAAGAAGATGATCGAGTTCGGGCGGGACCTGCTGCGCGGCGGCGGCCGCCCGACCGACGGGTAACCGGCTGGCATATGACCGGGGCGGGCGCACGATACTCCTCCCCGTCCCACCCTGTCCCGGTTTCCGTCAACTCCCCGAAACCGGCCCGTCACCGGCGGTAGATCTGACTGCCATGAGCGCTTGGCTGCGAAACGAATCCGCCCATGATCACGCCACCGAGGTCACGGCGGCCGGAGCCGACTGGCTGACGTCGGCGGCGGCGTACCCGCGGTCGACCCTCGCCCTCTGGGAGACCCGGCCGACCGTGCCGGCGGTGCTCCCCTGCGGGGTGGTCTTCGACGTGGTGAGCGTGGAGTCCGTCTTCGGGCGCCGGATGCTCGACCGGCTGTGGGGCGAGGGCCCCGGCTCGGGCCCCGTCGCCGTGCACCGGGGGCGCATGCTGCTGTTCACCGCCCCCGGCACGGCGCACCGGCTGCCGTCGCTGCTGCGCTGGGAAGAGTGGGGCGACGCCGTGCCGCCGCCGCTCTGCCACGGCGCCGGCGACGCGATCACCGTCCCGCCGCTGACCCCGGGGAGCACGGCCGAGGGCTCCGCCGTGCCGCGCTGGCTGGTCGCGCCGGACACCCGGCACCCCTGGCTGCCGGGGCCGGAAGTGGTCCTGTGGGCCTGTGTCCGGGCGGCCCGGGCGGGCACCGCGGCGGGGGTGCGGGTTTCGATTTTTCCTCCCGCCGACCAGGGTGCTAAGGTCTACGACGTCAGCAGGCGCCGCTAGCTCAGTTGGTTAGAGCAGCTGACTCTTAATCAGCGGGTCCGGGGTTCGAGTCCCTGGCGGCGCACAGACGGAGAAAGGCCCCTCGCGCGAGCGGGGGGCCTTTCTCGTACGCCCTACGGGACGGTGACCCGCACCGTCCACGAGCCCGTCGGCGTCCGGTCCGCGACCTCGACCCGGGCCCCCTCCCCCGGCACCGTGAAGGTCTCCCCCTCCCGCAGGGGCGCGTCGGCGAGCGGCGGGTACACGGAGCGGTCCCAGCAGGCATGCGTGCTCGGGTGGGTGTCGATCACCTCGACGGGGCCGGCGCCCGACACCGCGTCCGTCCGCACCCGGTAGATCAGGACGCCCTCGGTGCAGGTGCCGTGGTCGTTGCCGGTCGCACCGCGCGCCTCGATCGCCAGCGCGGTGTTGCCGCCGGTCCGGACGACCGCGAGGCGGGTGCCGACCGAGGTGCCCCTCGGGGGCGCGGCGGCGAGCGGCTCCAGGGTGAACCGGCTGCCGCCCCGTCCGCTGACGCACCGCACCTCGCGCCGGTCCAGCCAGCCCAGCTTCCACTTGTGCCAGCCGAAGAGTTCGGGCGCCAGGGCGAACTGGCTGCCCATCACGTCCCAGTCACCCACATGGGTGTCCCAGTCGCCCTTGCCGTCCATCGGCCGGTGGTAGAGGTCCGGCAGGTCGAACACGTGCCCGGTCTCATGGGCCAGGACGTTGCGGTCCGGCGGGTGGCGCTCGAAGACGGTGACGACCCGCTTGATGGCGGTGCCGTCGGCGTACAGGGGGGTGCTGAAGTTGACGACCTTGGTGGCGTCGGAGTCCACGCCCGGCGCGTCCGGATCGGCGACCAGGTAGACGATGTCGTACCGGGAGAAGTCGACGTGCGGGTCGGCCGCCGCGAGCGCGTCGCGCAGATAGGCGGCCCGGTCCTCCGGCTCCCAGTCGCGCCGTATGGCGTAGGCGGTGGAGGGGCGGGGCATGGCGATCCAGTCGCGGCGCGGGTGCGGGCGCAGGGTGAACTTCCCGTAGGAGGCCCGCTGGAAGAACTGGCTGGTGGCGGGGAAGTAGTCGGCGGTGAGGACGTCCGGCGCGGTCACCGGGCGCGAGTCGGGGAACGACAGGAACACCATCAGGGCGTCGAGCCGCCGCTCGGGCCGGGGATAGGCGGAGTTCCAGGTGTCCAGGCCCAGCGAGTGGTGCGCGTCGGTGCGCGGCAGGGCGCACGGACCGGCGGCGGACGCGGCGCTCGCGGGGCCGGCGACGAGGCCGGTGGCGGCCAGCGAGAGAAGGGCGAAGAGACCGGCGGCGGCGGAGCGCAGGCTCCGGCGTTCCACTCCGTCGGGTGTCTGCTGACCCTCCACGTCGACCTCCGGTGCGGCTTACGGGACGTCTCACCACCCTGTGGTGATTTGTGGTGATACGTCCTGTTCCGCTGCCCCACACGGGTGAGGGGCCGACGCGCCGCACCGGTCCGGGAAGTTCACCGTCTGTCACATCCGGTCATGGCAGGACGGTGCCGTGGCACACCCGTGCAGAAACGATCGGCCCGACAGGAGGGGCCGGTTCCTCCCATCAACCCCACCCGCCTCACGCGGCGACGGCGCTGGAACGGCCGCCGCGAGAGCCTCTATGATCGGCACACTTTCCCTGGCCGACCCATCCCGACCACATCCGTGCGTCACAACTGCCTTGCGGGAGCGAGCCGTGAACGGAACCTCCGAAGGACCGGGAGCTGCGGCAGTCTCACCGACCGGAACCGCCCCGCGGCCGGTCACAGAGAGTAGTGAAACTGTCGGCGAGCCGCGCCCCTCGGCAGCCGTCGCCCGGGAGGTCTACGCCCCGGCCGACTACCGGGCCGCCTTCAACGCCGCCCACATCGCCATGGCCGTCGTGGACCCCGAGGGGCTGGTGGTGACCGCCAACGAGTCGCTCGCCGCGCTCCTCGGCACCAACACCGCCTCCCTGCGCGAGCAGGCCGCCGCCGACCTGGTGGACCTCGCCTCCGACAGCCGCACCTGGCACGCGTACCGCGAGGTCCTGCGCGGCCGCCGCTCCCGCTTCCGCTGCACCCGCCGGCTCAAACACCCCGACGGCCGCTCCCTGTGGGCCGAGGTGACCGTCGCCCCGGTCACGGCCGGCCGGGGCGTCCTGCTCTCGATCGTGGACATCAGCGACCGGCGCCAGCTCCAGGCCCGGCTGCGGCACCTCCAGATGCACGACCCGGTGACCCGCCTGCCCAACCGCACCCTGTTCTTCGAGCGCCTGACCTCCGCGCTGGAGAACTCCTCGTACGACGACGGCGGCACCGGCCGCATCGGGCTCTGCTACCTCGACCTCGACGGGTTCAAGGCGGTCAACGACACCCTCGGCCACCGCGTCGGCGACCGGCTGCTGGCCGCCGTCGCCGGCCGCCTCACCGAGTGCGCCGACAGCGACGGCTTCACCCGCGGCGGCGGGCACCTGGTGGCCCGCCTCGGCGGGGACGAGTTCGCCATCCTGGTGGAGGACTCCACCGGCACCGAGCAGCTCGCCGACCTCGCCAGGACCGTCCTGGCCGCCGTCCAGATGCCGTTCGACCTCGCCGGCCAGCGCCTCTCGGTCTCCGCCTCCATCGGCGTCGTCGAGCGCACCGCCGCCGGCACCACCGTCAACGGCCTGATGCAGGCCGCCGACACCACGCTGTACTGGGCCAAGGCCGACGGCAAGGCCCGCTGGACGCTGTTCGACCCGGAGCGCAACGCCCACCGGATGACCCGCCAGTCGCTCTCCTCCACCCTGCGCCCGGCCGTCGAGCGGGGCGAGTTCGCCCTGGAGTACCAGCCGCTGGTGGGCATGGCCGACGGGACCGTACGCGGGGTCGAGGCCCTGGTGCGGTGGAACCACCCCCAGTTCGGCACGCTCGCGCCGAATCGGTTCATCGGCATCGCGGAGGAGGACGGCTCCATCGTCCAGCTGGGCCGCTGGGTGCTGCGTACCGCCTGCCGCCAGGCCAGACGCTGGCAGCTCGACCACCCCGGCGAGCGACCGCTGTTCGTCAGCGTCAACGTCGCGGTACGCCAGGTCTGGGACTCCGACCTCGTCGCGGACGTCGCCGAGATCCTCGCCGAGACGGGCCTGGCCCCGCACCTGCTCCAGCTGGAGCTGACCGAGTCGGCCGTCATGGGCTCGGCCGGCCGCCCCCTCCAGGCCCTCCAGGCGCTCAGCGACATGGGCGTACGGATCGCCATCGACGACTTCGGCACCGGCTACTCGAACCTGGCCTACCTCAGCCGGCTGCCCGTCAAGGTGCTGAAGCTGGACGGCTCCTTCGTGCGGGGGTTCCAGGACGAGGAGCACCCCAACCCGGCGGACGAGGTGATCGTCGAGGCGCTGGTCCAGCTCGCGCACCGGCTGGGGCTGACCGTCACGGCGGAGTGCGTGGAGACGTCCGGCCAGGCGGCCCGGCTGCGGCGGATCGGCTGCGACACGGGGCAGGGGTGGCTGTACTCGCGGGCGGTGGCGCCGGACAGGATCGCGGAGCTGATCGCAGCGGACTGACCACCGGCCCGCAGTCGGCGACGCGCCGGGGTGGGGCCGTGCCCCTCGACCCACCGGCCCGCAGTCGGCGTACCACCGGGGTGGGGCCGTGCAGGGTCGCCCCCGCAGCGGATCGGCGGCGTCGCACGGTCACCCGACCGGTCGGGTGACCCGCCGACCGCGAGGAGGCGAGCCCGGAGGGGCCCCGCCCCCCACCCACCGGCACCGCCCCGCGGCGAACCCCAGGAACAGGCACCGTCCCGGTGGGCACCCCGTTGTGCCCACCCGTCCCGCCCTGCGGGACGTTTGCCCACAACGGAGCGGGGTGGGCGCCGCACCGGGGGTCCCGTTGTGCCCACCCTCCCCCAAGCTCTCGGCTTCGCTCGAGCAGGGGGGACCCCCATCGCCCTGCGGGACGATTGCCCACAACGGGTGGGGACGCGGCGCACCGGCCGCTACTGGTGTCCGGAGGGGAGCGCGTACGCGTCGGCTATCAGGGCGTAGCTCCGCAGCCGCGCCTCCGCGCCGTGCGTGTTGGCCGTGAGCATCAGCTCGTCCGCGCCCGTGCGCTTCTGGAGCGCGTCCAGGCCGTCCCGTACCGCGTCCGGGGTGCCGTGCACGATGCTGGCCAGCCAGCCGTCCACGAAGTCCCGTTCGGCCGCGCTGAACGGGTACGCCTCCGCCTCCTCCGGGGTGGGGATCAGCCCGGGCCGCCCGGTGCGCAGCCGGAGCATCGACAGCGCGCCCGTCAGCACCTGGCGCCGCGCCTCGTGCTCGTCGTCGGCGGCCAGCGCGGCGACGCCGATCAGCGCGTAGGGGGCGTCCAGCACGGCGGAGGGCCGGAAGGACTCCCGGTACAGCTCCAGCGCGGGCAAGGTGTTGCGCGCCGAGAAGTGGTGGGCGAACGCGAAGGGCAGGCCCATCATGCCGGCCAGCCGGGCGCTGAAGCCGGACGAGCCGAGCAGCCAGACCGGGGGGCGCCCGGCGGGGCCCTGGACGGGCCCGGGGACGGCGTGGATCCGGGCGTACGGGTGCCCGTCGGGGAAGTCGTCGTCGAGGAAGCGCACCAGCTCCGCGAGCTGCTCGGGGAACTCGTCGGCGCCCTCGCTCAGCCGGTCGGTGCGGCGCAGCGCGGCGGCGGTGGCGCCGTCGGTGCCGGGCGCCCGGCCGAGGCCGAGGTCGATCCGGCCCGGCGCCATGGCCTCCAGGGTGCCGAACTGCTCGGCGATCACCAGCGGGGCGTGGTTGGGCAGCATGACGCCGCCCGAGCCGAGCCGGATGCGGGAGGTGTGGGCGGCGAGGTGGGCGAGGATCACGGCCGGGGAGGAGGACGCGACACCGGGCATGGAGTGGTGCTCGGCGACCCAGTGGCGGTGGAAGCCGCGCCGCTCGGCCAGCCGGGCGAGGGCGACGCTGGTCGCCAGGGCGCCGGAGGCGGTGCCGCCCGCGCCGACGGTGACCAGGTCCAGTACGGACAGGGGTACGGGCGCCGTGCCGCTCGCCGTGCCTCGAATCGCGTCGTCGCTCACTGGTAAGTCCTCCTGCGGGGAAAGGGTCGTACGGCACCCACTAACAGGAGGGGCTCTCCGGTTATTCCCCGGGCAGCTCCTTCCGCGCGAACAGCGCGCCCAGGTCGTCCGACCAGGCGCCCCGCCGTTCCGCCAGGCGCAGGCCCTCCCAGACGGTGACCTGGTTCGCCGTGAGCACCGGCTTGCCCACCGCCGCCTCCAGCTGCGGCAGGCAGCCCACCGTGTGGAGGGCGGTGTCCGGTACGAGGACGGCCTGGGCGCCCGGGTCGTCGGCCGCCCGCACCAGCTCCAGCACCCGCTCCGGCCCCCAGGCGGCCACCTCGGCCACCGAGCCGGCCTCGCCCGCCCGCGACGAGGCGACCTCGATCCCGGCGGCCTCCAGGAAGCGGACGAACTGCTCGGTCACGTCCTTCGGGTACGGGGCCGCCACCGCGACGCGCCCGGCGCCGACCTCCCGTACCGCGTGGACGAAGCCGAACGAGGTGCTCGACGCGGGGAGGCCGGCCGCCAGCGCCAGGGACCGGATCTGCTCGTGGGCGCCCTCCCAGCCGTACCCGAAGGAGCCGCTGGTGGACGCCCACACCACGGACTCGGCGCCGGAGAGCCGCAGCTCCTCGACCCCGGCGGCGAGCCGCCCGGCCGCCGTGGTCTCCGCCCACGTCCCGGCCGCGGCGACCCCGTCGGGCACGACGGCCCGGCGGGCGTCCTCACCGGCGTCCGTGTGGACGATCGGGAGGTTCACACCGGACAGGAGCGCCTCGATCCGGGGGTAGTCGTCCTCGGCGGAGTGCCCGGGGTAGAGCAGTCCGACAGTCGTCATGTCACGCCCTCCAGAGAGGTCCGGGGGCCGTCGGGCCCCGTGCGAAGGAGCGCGGCCCGGCCGGCCCGGGAGAGTCCACCCCGTGACGGCTGCCCCGCCCCACCCCGGATAGTCCTCCTTGCGTCACGCCCCACCCGCCCGGCGGTCTCCGATGTCAGGACACCGTCCGGTATGGGGACACGGTCCGGTATCGGTCCGGCCGGTTCGGCCAACTCGCAGGTATGGCCCCACCGTCGCCGGGTAGCGGCGCGCCCATGGCTCGAACAGCTCGAACAGCTCGAACAAGTCACCCGGACCCAACAGACCGGGACCGGACGGAACAGCACCCGCTCAGACCCCCGGCCGTACGGCGGCGCGCCCTGCTGCTCGGCTCGGCGGCGGCCGCCGCGGTCACGGTGGGCGCCACCGCGACGGCCGGCTGCTCACGGGTGGCGTCCGGCAACGCGCTGGACCGGCTCAGATCCCAGGGCACCGTCCGGCTCGGCATCGCGGGCGAGGTGCCCTACGGATACGTCGACGAGCAGGGCGAGTTCACCGGTGAGGCGCCCGAACTGGCCCGGCTGGTCTTCCAGCGGCTCGGCGTGGGGCGGATCCAGCCGGTGGCCACCGACTTCGCCTCGCTCATACCGGGCCTCAACTCCCAGCAGTTCGACGTGGTGTCGGCCGGGATGTACATCACCAAGGAGCGGTGCGAGCAGGTCATCTTCTCCGACCCCGAGTACCAGATGCTCGACTCCTTCGTCGTCCGCAAGGGCAACCCCAAGAACCTCCGGTCGTACGAGGACGTCGTGCGCGCCCGGGCCACGTTCGCCACCGGCACCGGCTATGCGCAGATCGACCACGCCGTGGCGGCCGGGTACCCCGAGAAGAGCATCGTCATTCTCCAGGACCAGGTGGCGGGGCTGAACGCCGTCGAGTCCGGCCGGGTGGACGTCTTCGCGGGGACCGCGCTGACGACCCGCCAGGTGGCGCGGAAGAGCGCCCGGGCCGAGTCCACCGCTCCGTTCGCGGCGGTGGTCGACGGCCGGCGGACGATCGACGGCGGCGGCTTCGCCTTCCGCCCCACCGACACCGAGCTGCGCGACGCCTTCAACGCCGAGATCCACAAGATGAAGAAGAGCGGCGAACTGTTCCGCGTCCTGCGCCCCTTCGGCTTCACGCGCGCGGAGATGACCACCCTCACCGCCGAGGAGCTGTGCCGATGACCGCCGGACTCTGGCAGAACTGGGTGCTGCCCGGCATCGGGATCACCCTCCAGCTCCTGGTGTACAGCGCGGCGCTGGCCGCCGCGGTCGCCTTCGCCGTCGGACTGGCCCGCACCCACCGCTCGCTGTTCGTCCGGTTCCTGGCCGGGGCGTACACGGAGATCTTCCGGGGCACCTCGGCGCTGATCCTGATGTTCTGGCTGTTCTTCGTGGTGCCCCCGCTGCTGGGCTGGCAGCTGGTGCCGATGTGGGCGGCGGTGCTCGCGCTCGGTCTGTCGTACGGGGCGTACGGCGCCGAGATCGTGCGCGGCGCGCTCAACGCCGTACCGCAGGCGCAGCGGGAGGCGGGCATCGCGCTCAGCCTCACGCCCTGGCAGCGGATGCGGCTGGTGCTGCTGCCGCAGGCGGTGCCCGAGATGATCCCGAGCTTCTGCAACCTGCTGGTCGAGCTGCTCAAGGGCACCGCGCTGGTGTCGCTGCTCGGCGTCGGGGACGTGTCCTTCGCCGCGTATCTGGTGCGCCTGGCCACCCAGGAGAGTGCGCAGATCTACTCCATCATCCTGGTGATCTACTTCGTGATCGCGTTCGTCATCACCCGCTCCATGAAGGCCCTCGAACGGAAGACCAAGGCCAATCTGGGGGTGACGCTGCGATGACCTGGGACTGGTCCGCGGTGGCGGACTTCATGCCGCGTTTCTGGGACGGGCTGCTGGTCACCCTCCAGGTGCTGGTGCTCGGCTCGCTGATCTCCTTCTCGCTGGGGCTGGTGTGGGCGGCCGGGTTCCGGGCGCCGAGCCGGCTGGTGCGGTGGCCGGTCCATGTGGTGACCGAGTTCATCCGCACCACCCCGCTACTGGTGCAGCTGTTCTTCCTGTTCTTCGTGCTGCCCGAGTGGGGCGTGCAGTTCTCGGCGCTCACCACCGGCACGCTCGCCATCGGGCTGCACTACTCGACCTACACCGCCCAGGTGTACCGGGCCGGCATCGACGCCGTACCGGCCGGGCAGTGGGAGGCGGCCACCGCGCTGAGCCTGCCCGCGCACCGGACCTGGTTCGCGGTGATCCTGCCGCAGGCGCTGCGCCGGATCGCGCCGGCGCTGGGCAACTATGTGATCGCGATGCTCAAGGACACCCCGCTGCTGGCCGGGATCAGCGTCCTGGAGCTGCTCCAGCAGTCGCGGCTGGAGAGCGCGTCCACCTTCCAGTACACCGAGCCGCTGACGGTCGTCGGTGTCGCCTTCGTCCTCGTCGCCTACCCGGCTTCCCTCGTCGTACGGTCCCTGGAGCGCCGCCTTGTCAAGTGAACGTGAACTGATCCGATTCGAGAACGTGACCAAGCGCTTCGGCGAGAACACGGTCCTCGACGACCTGTGCTTCTCCGTGGAGGAGGGCCGGCACGTCACCCTGATCGGCCCCTCCGGCTCCGGCAAGACCACGATCCTGCGGATGCTGATGACGCTGGAGCGCCCGGACTCCGGGACCATCCGGGTGGGCGACAGCCGGCTGTTCCCGGCGGACGAGAAGCAGCGGCGCGAGACGCGCAAGAAGATCGGCATGGTCTTCCAGCAGTTCAACCTGTTCCCCAACATGTCCGTGCTGCGCAACATCACCGAGGCGCCGGTACGGGTCCTGGGGCTGGACAAGGACGAGGCCGAGCAGCGCGCCCGGGAGCTGCTCGACCTGGTGGGGCTGGCCGACAAGTGCGGGGCCAGACCGGCGCAGCTGTCCGGCGGGCAGCAGCAGCGGGTGGCGATCGCCCGGGCGCTGGCGATGCGCCCGCGGGTGCTGCTGCTGGACGAGGTGACGTCGGCGCTGGACCCGGAGCTGGTGGCCGGGGTGCTGGACCTGCTGCGGGACATCGCCCGGAGCAAGGACATCACGATGCTGTGCGTCACCCACGAGATGAGCTTCGCGCGGGACATCTCCGACGAGGTGTTCATGTTCGACGGCGGCAAGGTGCTGGAGTCCGGCCCGCCGGAGAAGATCTTCTCGGACCCGGACCACGCCCGCACCCGGGACTTCCTCGGCGCGGTGCTCTGACCACCCCTTCCACCACCCTTTCCACCACCCCTTCCTGGCCGAAAGTGTGCCCTTGGCATATGACCAGGTGCCCCGCCCCAGCGTATGCGCGTGGGGTGGGGCAGTTTCTTGTCAACAGGAGCCCACGAAACGGCTTTTGGCCGCTATCGTGTTACGGAAGCTTGCGGTCACAACCTGGTAGGGGGAAACCGTGGCGCTGAAGCCCGAGCCGACCGCGCCGTTCCACTCGGTGCAGTACGCCCTGCGCGTTCTCGAAACGATCTCCCGGCACGGCGGCGGGGTGACCGACGTCCAGATCGCTCGTGAGACGGGGCTCCCGGCCGGACACCTCACCCCTCTGCTGCTGATGCTGCGCCGCGAGGGGTATGTCGAGCAGGTCAGCGACGGCGCCTATGTCGTGGGCGACTCCCTGGTCCTGCTGGGCTCGGGCTCCACCCGCCGCGAGGCCCTGGAGAGCAAGCTCCAGGAGACCCTGACCGAGCTGCGGGACTCGGTGGGCGCCGCCGTCTACATCAGCCGGTACATCGACGGCGAGGTCAAGATCACGCAGATGGCCGACGGACCGGGCGCCCCCAAGGTCAACGAGTGGGTCGATTTCCGGTCGGCGGCGCACGCCAGCGCGGTCGGCAAGTGTCTGCTCACCCAGCTCGACCAGAACGGCCGCCGGGACCACCTCTCCCGCCACAAGATCGCCCGGCTGACGTCGAGGACGATCACCAGCGAGAAGGTGCTGTTCTCCAAGCTGGACAGCCAGCCGCCGACGGTCCCGGTGCTCGACCTCCAGGAGTACGCCGTGGGCACGGTCTGCGCGGCCGTACCGCTGACGGCCGGGTCGGCGGTGGGCTGCCTCGCCCTGTCGCTGCCGATCGAGCACGCGCACCGGCTGCGCTCGGCCGCGGACGTGCTGAACCGCAGAGCCGCGCCCGTGGTGCTCTCCCTCGCGCTCTGACACCCGGCCCGCCCGCTCCCAGGTGGCCCGGCTCTAAACCTCCGGCCCGCCCTCTGTGACGCAGCTCACCGCGGGGTGGTCGGGAGCACCCCGGGGACCGGGTAGTATTAACTCTGTCAGCAGGCGCCGCTAGCTCAGTTGGTTAGAGCAGCTGACTCTTAATCAGCGGGTCCGGGGTTCGAGTCCCTGGCGGCGCACAGACGAGAGAAAGCCCCTCGCGGAAGCGGGGGGCTTTCTCGTTCCCCGGCGCGGACAGACCCCGGACGGCAGGGCCCGCCGGGTGTGCGTACGGGGATCCACGGGACCTGGGGTGGGCGCCTGGCTCACGGCGCCCACCGGGCCCCGGCGGGAGTACGCATGGCGGGACGGGCCCCGCCCCGGGTGCTCACCCGCGTGGCGGGCTTTCCGGCCCCGGCCTCACACCGGCCTCAGACCGGACCGGCCTCAGAACTGGACGTCGGAGCAGGCGTAGAAGGCGTTCGCCGTGTCCGCGACCGTCCAGACGGCCAGGATCAGGTGCTTGCCGGTCTTGCCGCTCGGGATGGTGCCCTGGTGGGAGAGCGTGGCCGGCGGCTGCTGCGCGTTGTAGGGGACGGTCAGGAACGGCTGGGGGTCCAGTGCCGCCCGGGTGAGCGGCGCGGAGCTGTTCCACCCGTTCTTGGTGATGTAGTACTTGAAGTCGCTGGTGCGGTGGCGGGCGGTGAACTGCCAGCGGAAGGTGTAGCTCTGACCGCCGGTCACCCGGGTGGCCGGCCAGTTGCCGCCCCGGGGGTCGTCGAGCTGGGCGAACTGGCCGTTGCCGCCGGCGCAGATTTTGCCGTCGGCGGGTCCGCCGCCCGGGAAGCCCTTGGGGCCCTCGACGGACTGCGGCTCCCACTGGATGTTGCCGCAGTTGCTCACGGCGCCGTTGGCGCAGAGTTTCTGACGGCTGATGGGTGAGTCGGTGTAGCCGTGGCTGCTGGCGCTGCTGGTGGCCAGGAGGGAGGCCCCGGCAACGCCGAGGGCGACCACGGCCGCGCCTATCTTGTGTCGCATGCTGTCGCTCCAGACAGAACGTGGGGGTGTTCGACGATCCGTGCTGCACGCGTGCGGGGATGTACGGAGACGCCGGTGTGCGGCGGCGCCGGTTCAGGTCTAGACCAAGTTCCAATGTATGGACAGGAGTTGAACATGTCCATACCAATCACGGACCTTCGACCGGACCACTCCTGCCCGTGTAGAAGGCCACCGTCAGGTCCTTGACCAGCGCCTTGCGGTCGTAGTCGTCCAGCTCGACCAGACCACGCGTGGTCAGCCGGTGGACCATGTCGTCCACCGCGTCCACGACCGAGGTGAGCACCGTGTCCCGGTGCTTGGCGTCGATCGCCGCGACCCGGCGCCGCTGCATGGCCGCCGCGATCTCCGGCGCGTACTCGATCCGGGTCGGCTGCGCCGAGAAGACGTCGACGCCGACCGGGGCGCACTCCGCCGACAGCATCCGGGTGAGCGCCTCCCCCACCACCTCGGCGTCCCGCAGCGTCGGCGCGTCCTCGTGGAAGGCGTCGGCGGGCAGCTGCGACAGCACCCGCGCCATCGCCGACTCCACCTGCTCGCGCAGGTACCGCTCGTGGTCCGCGACCCCCAGCGCCGCCAGCACCGTGTCCCGGATGCGCCACACCACCAGCACGACCACGCGCAGCGCGGTGCCGTTCGCGTCCACGGCGGGCAGCGGCTCGCTGCGCCAGTGCCGCAGCCGGACGTCCACCCGCCGGCGCAGCAGCAGGGGGCTCACCCACATCAGCCCCGTACGCCGCACACTCCCCCGGTAGTCACCGAACAGGGTGAGCACCCAGGCGTGGCCGACCTTCCCCCGGCACAGCCCGCCGAAGGTGAAGAGCACCGCCAGCACGCCCAGCGCCAGCAGCGCCCAGATCCCGAGCCCGATGCCGTGGTACGGGCGGGCCGGCAGCCCGAGCATGGCGCCCACCGGGGCGGGCACCGCCCCCGCCCACCACAGCAGCGCCGCGCATCCGGCGACCGCGACCGCGCCGGCCGCCACTCCGGCCCAGCCGGGCAGCACCGGCCCGGGCCGCTCGGTGAGCCCGGGGTCGGCGGGCGGCACGGGCCGCCGCGCGGGCGCCGGGACCCTCGCCGTACCGGACGCACCCACAGCGCCCACCGCGCCCACAGCACCCACCGCGCCGACTCCGCCGATCGCGCCCAGCGCGCCGACCGTGCCGGTCACTCCTCTCCCGCCCCCGGGGCCGCCCGTCTTCGGCGCGCCCACCGTGCCGGTACCGGCGCCCCCGGTCCGTACCACCGTGGTGGTCACCGTGGTCCCGGGGCCGGTGAGCGGCGCCGTCACCCGGGCCGCCACGGCGGTGACCGGCCCGGTGGCCGCCGCCGGTTCCGCCTCGTCGTCGTCCCGGAACAGCAGGTGCACCGGGATCTGCCCGGTGGTCTCGTTGCCGATGAGCGGCACCCGCCGGGTCACCGGGCCCCCGTTCACCGGGCCTCCGCTCCCCGGACCCCCGCTCCCCGGGCCCGCCCCCGCCGGGCCCGCGCCCGCCCCCGCCGGGCCCGCGCCTGCCGCGCTCCCGCTCGCCGTCCCGCCGCCGTCCGGCGTCGCCGTGGTCAACCCTGCCTCCTGGTGGTCGTCATCGGAAAAGCCGGCGCCAGGTGTCCGGGCCGGGGTAGCCGTTGGCGGCGGCGCCGCGCCAGCCCTGCGCACGCTGGAACGCCTCAACGTTGCGCCGGTCCGCCTCGGTCCAGCGCGGCCCGGGGCCCGAGCGGTAGTGGGCGCCGAAGCCGCGCTTCACCAGCTGCCGGCCGAGCCGCTCGACATGCGCGTTGACCGCGCCGGGCCGGAAGTGCCCGGCTCCGGGGAAGGGCGGCGCCGCGACGGTGCCGGGCGCGCCGCTGCCCGGGGCGGCCGGGACGTCCCGGCCCTGGCCGGTCACCAGCAGCCGCCAGGTGTGCGGCCCGGGCAGCCCGTCCGCCTCCCGCCCGGTCCAGCCCTGCGCCCGCTGGAACGCCTGGGTCGCCCTGCGGTCGGCGTCCGTCCAGCGCGGACCGGGCCCCGAGCGGTAGAAGCGCCCGGCGCCCCGCTCGGTGAGCATCCGGCCGAGCCGGGTGACGTGCGCGTTGTTCGCGCCCGGGCCGAAGGAGCCCGCCCCGGGGTACGCGGCGGAGGTGCCCGGCCCGCCGGGGGCGCCGGGGGTGCCGGTGCCGCCGGTCAGGCCCTTGTAGCGGTAGGCGACATAGCGGCTGGAGTTGTTCCAGTACGCCATCGGGGTGGCCTGCCTGCGGGCGTGCGGCTTGGCCTGCTCGTACGCCGTGTAGGAGGTGTGGGTGTAGTCGGTCCAGCCGCCGAAGAGGGTGACGTGCGAGCCCCGGTTGGGGTCGGCCGGGTTGTGGAAGAGCAGGATGTCGCCGGGCTGGAGGTCGGAGCGGTCCAGCCGGGTGCCGAACCGGTCGAGGGAGCCCGTCCACTCGTTCCCGGCGAGGTTCCAGGCCATCGAGACGAAGCCGGAGCAGTCCTGGCGGTAGCCGTCCGTCCAGTACTTCTCCATGGAGTACGGGACCTTCGCGGCGACCCAGCGCTTGGCGCGGTTGATGATCTCGGCGCGGGTGGCCGGGCGCAGCGCCGGCTCGGCGGCCTGCCCGCTGGGGCCGGCGTGCGGGCGGCCGTGCAGCGGGCCGGTGCCGCCCTGGGGGGTGTCGTCGCCGTCGGCGGCCCGCGCCTGGGGGCCGGACGGCCCGGCCGGGCCCGCCGGGTGGGCCAGGGCGGTCGCGCCGCCCGCCCCGGGGCCGGCGGTGAGGGCGACCCCGGCGGCGCCGAGCAGGACCAGGGCGCGGCGGGGGCCGTGGGCGGCGGGGTGGCCGCCGAGGCGGACGGCCGGGCGGAGGGCGGTCTCGCGGCGCTGCCGGGAGCAGCCGGTGCAGGGACAGTCGGCGGGGGGCTCGTACTCCTCGAATACCGGTACGGCGGCCATGCGGTTTCCCCTCCAGGTCATCCGGGTGCTGCGGTACGGGCGCCAGTGTCTCAACTGTCCAGACATAACGCATTTTGACGGTTGAAAGGGAAAAAACGCCCCGCCGACAGGCCGGGGCGGGCCGCCGGATGGACCGCGCGGGGGCGCCGCCCGGCCCTCGCGGGGGCGCCGCCCGATCCGCGAGCGGGGCCGAGGCGGTCCGGAGCACCCCCGGGCATCGGGTAAAGTTGTGCAGGTCAGCAGGCGCCGCTAGCTCAGTTGGTTAGAGCAGCTGACTCTTAATCAGCGGGTCCGGGGTTCGAGTCCCTGGCGGCGCACGCGAGACGGAGGCCCTCTCACCACGGTGAGGGGGCCTCCGTCGTACGGCCCCGGCAGCACCCGTGGCCCCAGGAGCACCCGCGCACCGCCTCCGTACACCGCGTACACCCCGGGGGGCGCGCACGCCCCGGGAACTCCGTAATTCGCCCGTGCGAGCGGGAGAAGCGGCCGCAGACCCTATCCTGGTGCCGGTGTCCCGCAAGCGGACACGAGGTTCCCGCCGTTGGCGGCAGTGTCGGGGGATGCTCCGGTCGCGGGAACCGTCGGGCGGGGGCCCGGTTCACGCGCGGATGTCGTGACAGGCATCATGCAACCGGAAGGCCGTCTTTCCTGTCTCAGGGAGGGTGGCCCGCCATTCGTGCGCCGGGAGCCGGCGGCCCAGGGGGACCGCGCGCCCGGCACCGAACAGAACACGACCAATCACGCAGCCAGCTTGCGTGCGGGGGGAAGACTCATGACGTCGACGCCGACCGGCGGCCGGCCGGACCACGACCCGTCGCGGACCACCCAGCTCCGGGTTCCCCCGCAGCTCCGGAGCGGCGGGGCCCGGCGGCGCGCCGCCGAGAAGCCGCTGCCGCGCTACGACTACGAGCACTACAGCAGGCTCGCCGGGCCGCTCACCCAGCCGGACCCGAACAAGCCGTACCGGGTGCAGTACCGCTCGCTGCTGTCGCAGGAGCCGCACCGCATCCGGGTCGCGCTGATGCTCGCCGCCGCGCCGCTGCTCTCGCTGGTCCTGCTGGCGTGGCTGCTCCAGCCCCAGCACTGGACCGAGCGCGACTACCCCGCCTTCGACTGGCTGCCCGCCCTCGACGTCGTGATGCTCGTCTCGATCGGCCTGATCGAGTTCTTCCGCTGCATGAACGTGCTGTCGAACGCGCACGCGACGCTGGTCGCCCGCGACCCGGTCCCGGTGGTGCCCGAGTCCGGCACCCGTGTCGCCTTCCTCACCTCCTTCGTCCCGGGCAAGGAGCCCCTGGAGATGGTGACGAAGACGCTGGAGGCCGCGGTGAAGATCCGGCACCGGGGCCTGATGCACGTCTGGCTGCTCGACGAGGGCGACGACCCCGACGTCAAGGCGGTCTGCGAGCGCCTGGGCGTACACCACTTCTCCCGCAAGGGCATCGCGAAGTGGAACATGCCGACCGGTGCGCACCGCGCCAAGACCAAGCACGGCAACTACAACGCCTGGCTGGACGCGCACGGCGACAACTACGACTTCTTCGCCTCCGTCGACACCGATCACGTGCCGCTCCCCAACTACCTGGAGCGGATGCTCGGCTTCTTCCGCGACCCGGACGTCGGCTTCGTCATCGGCCCGCAGGTCTACGGCAACTACGACAACTTCGTCACCAAGGCCGCCGAGTCCCAGCAGTTCCTGTTCCACGCGCTCATCCAGCGCGCCGGCAACCGCTACGGCGCGCCGATGTTCGTCGGCACCTCCAACGCCGTGCGCATCACGGCGCTGAAGCAGATCGGCGGTCTGTACGACTCGATCACCGAGGACATGGCGACCGGCTTCGAGATCCACCGCCACAAGAACCCGGCGACGGGCAACAAGTGGCGCTCGGTCTACACCCCGGACGTCCTCGCGGTCGGCGAGGGCCCCAGTGCCTGGACGGACTTCTTCACCCAGCAGATGCGCTGGTCGCGCGGTACGTACGAGACGATCCTCAAGCAGTACTGGAAGGGCTGGTACTCGCTGCCGCCGAGCAAGCTCTTCAACTACACCATGATGATCATCTTCTACCCGATGTCCGCCCTGAACTGGATCCTCGCGGCGCTGAGCTGCGCGCTGTTCCTGGGCCTGGGCGCCTCGGGTGTGAACATCGACCCGACGGTCTGGCTGATGCTGTACGGCAACGCCTCCGCGCTCCAGATCGGGCTGTACGTCTGGAACCGCCGCCACAACGTCTCCCCGCACGAGCCGGAGGGCTCGGGCGGTGTGGCCGGCATGGTGATGTCCGCGCTGTCCGCGCCCCTCTACGCGAAGGCCCTGTTCGACTCCGCCCTGCGGCGCAAGAGCAAGTTCGTGGTCACCCCCAAGGGCGACTCGGCGAGCCCCGACCGGTGGTTCGGCACCTTCCGCTACCACTGGTACTTCATCGGGATCTTCGGCGCGTCCATCGTGGCCGGCTTCGTCTTCGGCCACTCCCACCCGGCGATGATCATCTGGGCGTCGTTCGCGACGCTGATCACCGCCACGCCGATCTTCGTCTGGCGGCACATGCTGCGCCAGGAGAAGAAGCGCCCCGCCGCGCCGCAGCCGCCCACCGCACCGCCCGCCGCGCCGCCGGCCGAGTCCGCCGCGGCGGCCGGGCCGAGCTGGGCCGAGCAGAACGACACCATGCAGATCGCCCTTGGGGGACGTAACAAATGAGCAGCCTGCCCGTCCGGCCGAACCACCGGAGGAACCGCGCCCGTCGCATACTGATCGGCACGGCGGTGGTCGCGGTGGTCGCCGGGTTCAACGGGCCGGCCCTGTACCGGTACGGCTCGGAGAAGTACCACGACTACACGATCAACAAGCCGGAGTACAAAGCCGCCAACGGCCACTGGGACTTCCTCGACGTCCCCTCCGAGTTCAAGATCAACACCATCCACGCGGCCCTGCTGCACACCGGCAAGGTGCTGCTGGTCGCCGGGTCCGGCAACAACCAGAAGAACTTCGACGCGAACAAGTTCGAGTCGGTCCTGTGGGACCCGAAGACCAACGGGTTCAAGAAGATCCCCACCCCCAAGGACATGTTCTGCGCCGGGCACACCCAGCTGCCCGACGGGAAGCTCCTGATAGCCGGCGGCACCAAGCGGTACGAGAAGCTCCAGGGCGACGTCACCAAGGCCGGCGGCCTGATGATCGTCCACAACGAGGACCCGGACAAGCCGATCACCCTGCCCGCCGGGACGAAGTTCACCGGCAAGGCCAACGGCAAGACGTTCGTCTCCAAGGACCCGATCCTGGTGGAGAAGGCCGAGAAGGTCTTCGACGAGGAGACCGGCCGCTTCCTGCGCACCCAGCCCGGCCTGGGCCGGATCTATGTGGAGGCCGAGGAGTCGGGCAAGGAGTTCGAGACCGGCACCGAGGACAACTACAAGGTCGAGGGCCTCAAGGGCACCGACGCGCGCAATGTCTACGGCATGGCGCAGAAGCTCGCCCTCGACAAGAAGGACTTCCAGGGCATCAAGGACGCCTTCGAGTTCGACCCGGTCGCCGAGAAGTACATCAAGGTCGACCCGATGAACGAGGCCCGCTGGTACCCGACGCTGACCACGCTCAAGGACGGCAAGGTCCTCGCCCTCTCCGGCCTGGACGAGATCGGCCAGATCGTCCCCGGCAAGGACGAGATCTACGACCCGAAGAAGAAGACCTGGGAGTACACCGGGATCGAGCGCCGCTTCCCGACGTACCCGGCGATCTTCCTGATGGACAACGGCAAGCTGTTCTACTCCGGCTCCAACGCCGGGTACGGGCCCGCCGACGTCGGCCGTGAACCGGGCGTCTGGGACCTGGAGAAGAACACCTTCGACAAGATCCCCGGCCTCAGCGACGCGGACAAGATGGAGACGTCCGCCACGGTCATGCTGCCGCCCGCGCAGGACCAGCGGTTCATGGTCATCGGCGGTGGCGGGGTCGGCGAGTCGGAGAAGTCCAGCGAGAAGTCCCGGCTGGTCGACCTGAAGGACCCGAACCCCCGCTTCAAGGACGGCGCGTCGCTCGACAAGGGCACCCGCTACCCGAGCGCCTCGCTGATGCCCGACGACACCGTGCTCGTCACCGGCGGCTCGGAGGACTACCGGGGCCGCAGCGACTCCAACGTCTTGGAGGCGCGCACGTACGACCCGAAGAGCGGGACGTACACGCGCGTCGCCGACCCGCAGGTCGGGCGCAACTACCACTCCGGTTCGGTGCTGCTGCCCGACGGCCGGGTGATGATCTTCGGTTCGGACTCGCTCTTCGCGGACGCGGCGAACACCAAGCCCGGCGTCTTCGAGCAGCGCATCGAGATCTACACCCCGCCCTACCTCTTCCGGGACGCCAAGCCCAAGGTCACCGGCGGTCCGGCCAAGATCCAGCGCGGGAAGAGCGGGGTGTTCACCACCCCGGACGCCGCGAAGATCAAGACGGCCAAGCTGATGCGGCCCAGCGCCGTCACCCACGTCACCGACGTCGACCAGCGCTCGATCGCCCTGGAGATGAAGAAGACGGCCGGCGGCATCGAGGTCACCGTGCCGAAGAACCGCGCCCTGGTCCCGTCCGGCTGGTACATGCTCTTCGTCACCGACGACAAGGGCACCCCGTCCGAGGCGGTCTGGGTCGAGGTGCCGTAACCGCTCCCGTACGCGAGAAGGGGCGCCCCCCCGGCCGGGGGGGCGCCCCTTCTCGTCGTCGCGGCCCTACTTGGTGTTGCGGGCCAGGTCCAGGGCGTACTCCGGGAACCAGTCGCCCGCCTTGGGGCCGCCCTTGCAGTCGCCGTCCGACTCGCCCGGGCGCTTGATCCACAGGTACGCGTCGACCAGCGGGTCGCCCGTCTCGGTGGTGGGCGTCTCGCCGAGGGCGCGGCCCGGCGGGTTGCACCAGTTCTCGGCGGGGTCGCCACCGGTGTACGGGCCGTTGCCGTTACGGCTGGTGTCGATGACGAACGGCTTCCCGCCGACCTTCGCCGAGACCTTCTTGCCGTACTCCGTGCTGGCCGCGGTCGTCTGGAAGTTGGCCACGTTCACCGCGAAGCCGTCGGCCTTCTCGACGCCCGCCCACTTCAGCGGCTCGAAGATCGAGTCCGGCTTGCCCCAGCCCGCGTTGCCCGCGTCCAGGTACACCTTGGTGTTCGGCAGTTCCTTCAGCCGGGTGACGGCGCCCTTGAGCAGGTCGTACCGCTCCTCGTGGTACTGCTCCTCGGTGCAGCCGTCCACCATGTGCATCACCGCGTCGGGCTCCACGATCACCGTGGCCCGCCGGTCGCCGATGCCCTTGGCCACCTTGTCCAGCCACGCCCGGTACGCGCCGCCGTCGGCGGCGCCGCCCGCGGAGTGCTGCCCGCAGTCGCGGTGCGGGATGTTGTAGAGGACCAGCACCGCGTCCCGGTCGGCCTTCGCCGCCGCCTCGGTGAAGCCGCGGGCGTCCTCCTCGGGCTGCTCGGTGCCGACCCACTCGCCCACCGGCTGCGAGGCGATCTTCTTGATCAGCTCGGCGTCCTGCTGCTTGCCGTCCCGCAGGTAACTGGCCACCTGCTGGGCGGCCTTGCTGCCGGGGTTGACCCAGAACGGGTCGGTCGCCTTCGGCTGCTGGCCCATGCTCGGCGCGGCCGCCGGCTCCTTGCCGCCGCCCGCGTCGGGTGAGGTGCAGCCCGCCAGCAGCAGCGCCGCCGCGCCCACCGCCCCCAGCGCGGCCGCCCTCGCACGGGCACGCCCGGTGCAACTGCCGTACATCCACTCCCCCTCGGGTGCACTTCTGCGCGGGGCCACCCCCCAGGCGCCCCCTCCCGGACAACCCGGTCCAATCCATCCTGACACACGGGTCCGAAGAGCCACGAGGGCGGCCGCCCGCCTCACGCGGGGTCCCCGGGCAGGGCGTCCGTGAGGTACGCGGAGACCACCACGTTCGCCGAGTAGGTGCCGGTCGCGCGGTCGAAGGTGCCGCCGCAGGTGATCAGCCGCAGCTCGGCGCGGCCGGCCTCGCGCGGCCCGTACGCCTTCCCGGGGTCGAACTCGTCCCGGGCGAAGACCCGCACGTCGTCGATGGTGAACCGGGCGACCGAGCCGTCGGCGCGGCGCACCTCGATCCGCTCGCCGGGGCGGGCCGAGCTGAGGCCGTAGAAGACCGCGGGGTCGGTCTCGGTGTCGACGTGCCCCACGAGGAGCGCGGCGCCCTCGGTGCCCGGCTCGGCCCCGTCGCGGAACCAGCCGACGGTGTCCGCCTCCTCGTACGGAGGCGGGTCGACCGCCCCGTCCTCGTCGAGGCCCCGGGGGACGACCGGCGCGGTGATCCCCAGCGACGGCACCTCCAGCCGCTCGGGGGCGGCGGGCTCCATCGGCGGGCGGGCCGGGGGCAGCGGGACGCCCAGCGGGCGGCCCACGGCGGCGACGTCACCGGTGGTGGGGGCGGACAGGCCGCCGGGGCCGGACGTGATGTCCTTGCCCCACAGCCACAGGCCCAGCAGCAACAGGGCCCAGGCGACTCCGGTGAGCAGCCGGCCGTGTCCGGGGGCGCGCCGTGCGCGCGGTGCGGAGGCCACGGTCAGTCCGCGCGGGTGCGCCGGCGGCGGCGGGTGCTGCGCAGGGCGACGGCGACGGCGGCCACCCCCGCGAGGACCAGCCCGACCACGGTGTGCGAGGTGCTGGGCCCGTGCTCCTCGTCACCGCCGCGGGGCGCGTCGGCCGCCAGCGCGGCGGCGCCCCCGCCTCCGGCCCGGACCGGGGCGACGGGGCTCGGCGCGGTGCGGCGCTCCACGAGGAGGCTGCCGGCGTCCGGGTGGTCGCGGCCGTCGCAGTGGACGGTGAGCGGGAAGTCGCCCGGCTCCAGGTGGGACCGGACGGTGGTGTCGCCGTACAGCGGCCCGTCCTTGCCCTCGCGGCCGGAGAGCTCGGCGGCGGCGACGAAGGCCGGGGAGCGGACCGTGGCGCGGGTGCCGGCGCAGCCGTGGACCTCGATGTCCACGTCGTCGCCGGGCCCCGCGGTGGCCGGGACGGTCCGGGCGGTGACCTTCGGCCGGTGCTTCCCGCCCTCCCCCTGCTCCTCGCCGTCACCGGCGTACGCCGTCCCGGCGGTGAGGGCCAGGACCGTGACCGCCCCTGCGGCACGGAGAGCAAACACAGCTGAACGCATCGTGAACCTCCTGCTTCGAAGATTCACCCCGTTCGCCGGTTTCCGCATCCGCTGGCCGGGCGGTTCGCGCCCTGTCACCCGGCTGACCTGGCCTTTCGGCCCGGGGCCGGTTCAGACGCGATCGACCAGATCGGCGATCGAGTCGACGACGGTGGAGGGCCGGAAGGGGTAGCGGTCCACATCGGCGGGGGTGGTGAGGCCGGTGAGGACGAGGAAGGTCTCCATACCGGCTTCGAGGCCGGCCAGCACGTCGGTGTCCATCCGGTCGCCGATCATGGCGCTGGTCTCGGAGTGGGCGCCGATGGCGTTGAGGCCGGTGCGCATCATCAGCGGGTTGGGCTTGCCCGCGAAGTAGGGGTCCTTGCCGGTGGCCTTGGTGATCAGCGCGGCGACCGAGCCGGTGGCGGGCAGCGGGCCCTCGGTGGAGGGGCCGGTCTCGTCGGGGTTGGTGCAGATGAACCGGGCGCCGCCGTTGATCAGCCGGATCGCCTTGGTGAGGGACTCGAAGCTGTAGGTGCGGGTCTCGCCCAGGACGACGTAGTCCGGGTCGTGGTCGGTGAGGATGTAGCCGATGTCGTGCAGGGCGGTGGTCAGGCCCGCCTCGCCGATGACGTACGCGGTGCCGCCGGGCCGCTGGTCGTCGAGGAACTGGGCGGTGGCGAGCGCGGAGGTCCAGATGTTCTCCACGGGCACGTCCAGGCCCATCCGCGCCAGCCGGGCGTGCAGGTCGCGGGCGGTGTAGATGGAGTTGTTGGTGAGGACCAGGAAGGGCCGCTCGGTGTCCCGCAGCTTCTTGATGAAGGCGTCGGCGCCGGGGATGGGGACGCCCTCGTGGATGAGGACACCGTCCATGTCGGTGAGCCAGGATTCGATCGGCTTGCGCTCTGCCATGGGCGGGACTCCTGCCGTACTGGTACGTGCGTGGGTGCTGGGGCGCCGCGACGGCACTGTGGCGACGCCCCCAGCGTAGTCAGCCGGTGGTGATCCTGACGTCGTCGATCGTCCAGTACCAGTTGTTGGACCCGGTGTAGCGGAAGCGGAAGCCGACGCTGGAGGCGCCGGGGGGCACGGTGACGGTCAGGGCCTGGGGCTGCGAGACGACGTCGGAGGTGTAGCTCTTGACGACGGTGGGCGCCCCGCCGTTGAAGGAGGCGAGCACCTGCGCGGTCTGGGAGCCCTCCTGCCGGTACAGGGTGGTGAAGCCGAGCGTGACCCGGGACGCGCCGGTCACGTCGTACGCGGGGGTCACCAGGGTCGAGTCGTACGTACCGGAGAAGGATGTGTCGGCCCACTCGTCGGAGTCGGCGACCGCGAAGACGCCGCGCGCCCGGACGTTCAGCTCGCGGTGCTGGCCCGGCTGGGTGCGGGACCAGAACTCGTCGGTGGCGAACGCCCAGCCGCGCCATTCGGTCACGCCGCCGGTGCCCATGGCGTTGTTGATGACGGACCAGCCGGCGGGCGGGGTGTGGGTGAAGCCGAGGAGCCCGGCGGGGATGCCGGTCTCGTCGACGCGCTGCGCCAGCTTGGACTGGAGGGTGTCGAACGGGTCGGTGGAGCGCTGCTGGATGGGCCGGCCGTCCAGGCCCCACGCCGGGTCGGGGGTGATGCCGAGCTGGTGGAAGACGGTGGCGGCGACGTCCACGAGGCGGGTGTCGAGGGGGCGGGCGCCGGCCGCGATGCCGGGCCCGGTGGCGAGGACGAAGGTGCGCCGCTCCTCGATGGAGGTGCCGCCGTGGCCGCCCGCGTCGACGTGGCCGTGGTCGGTGGCGACGATCACGGTCCAGCGCTCTCCGGCGTACGTGGGGCGGGCCTTGATCGCGGCGAGGAGCCGGCCGAGCTGGGCGTCCTGGACGGCGATGGCGTCGAGGTACTTCTGGCCGGTGCCGCCCGCGTGGGCGACGACGTCGGTGTTGCCGAGGTACACGAACAGCACGTCGGGGTTCTGGTGGCGCAGGATCGCCTCGGTCTCGGCGGTGATGGTGGCGTCGTGGGCGACGTATCCGTCGCGGTCGCCGTCGAGGACGAGCTTGGCGTCGGCGCCGGGGGTGACGGTGCCCTGGGTGTCCAGCGGCTTCCAGTCGACGGCGGCGTACGTGGAGAGCGCGGGCCGCACCTGGGCGAGGCGGGCCAGGAAGCCGGGGTAGGTGCCGTAGTTCTTGCCGGCGAAGGTGTTGTCCTTGACGCCGTGCTTGTCGGGCCAGACGCCGGTGGAGATGGTGGACCAGCCGGGGCCGGAGGAGGTGGCGGCCATGGGGCCGGTGTAGAGCAGGGACCGCCCGTAGGTGCCGTTCGCCATCATGGACTTGAGGTGCGGGGCGGCGGCCGCGTCGATCCGGTCGTGGCGCAGGCCGTCCATGCCGACGACGAGCACCTTGTCCTTGCTGGTGCCCGGGGGGAGCGTGGGCGCGGCGGCGTGGGCGGACGGGGCCGCGGCGAGGGCGGTGGTCGCCGCGGTCGCGGCACCGGCGGCGAGGACGGTGCGGCGGGATATGCCGGTGAGCGGCATGGGGTTCCTCCGTCTGGGGCGTCTGAGGCGTCTGGGGGCGTCCGGGGACATCGGGTGTCCGGGGGGTGGACGGCATGCCAACGCCCCCGGTTTTCCGGGGGCGTTGGTCCGTACCCGTTATCGTTCCGCCACCCGTGGGCCGCCGCCAGGTACGGGTGGTGAACTTTCAGCTGCCCGTGGCGGACTTCCACGCGTCGATGTACGACGACAGGTTCTTGTCGATGTCCTTCCAGTCGGGCTCGAAGACGTCGACGCCCTCCATCAGCCGGGCGAGGGCCACGGCGTTGGCGTCGGTGGGCTTGATGTCGGCGCGGGCGGGGAAGCCGCCGCCGACGGCGCTGACCTGGCGCTGGGCCTGCTCGCTCAGCATGAAGTCCAGCAGCTTTTTGCCGTTGGCGGTGTGCGGGGCGTCCTTGACGAGCCCGGCGGCGTACGGCAGGGCGAAGGTGGTGGGCCTGCCGCCCTCGCGGGCCGGGAACCAGATGCCGAGGTTCGGCATGGACTTGGCCTGGGCGAAGTTCATCTGGACGTCGCCGTTGGCGACGAGGATCTCGCCCTTGTCGACCTTGGGGGCGAGCTTGGAGGTGGAGGAGGACGGGCCGACGTTGTTGGCCTGGAGCTTCTTCAGGTACTCCATGGCGGCGTCCTTGCCGCCGAAGTCGTGGATGGCCTTGATGACCACGGCGGTGCCGTCGCCGGCGACGCCGGGGGTGGAGTACTGGAGCTTGTCGCGGAACTTCGGGTCGAGCAGCTCCTCCCAGGTGGTGGGGGCCTTGGGCAGCTTCTCGGTGTTGTGGATGAAGCCGAAGTAGTTGTTGACGACCGAGGTCCAGCTGCCGTCGGCGGCCTTGTCGGCGCCGTCCACCCGGTCGGAGCCCTGCGGCTCGTAGGGCTGGAGGAGGCCCTTGGAACCGGCCTGCTGGATGAAGGGCGGGAGGGTGACCAGGACGTCGGCCTGGGTGTTGCGCTTCTCGCGGACGGCGCGCTGCACCATCTCGCCCGAGCCGCCCTCGACGTACTCGACCCGGATGCCGGTCTGCTTCTCGAAGTCCTCGAAGACCTTGTCGTACCAGCCGTCGCCCTTCTCGCCCTTGAGGCCGTCGGCGCTGTAGACGGTGACGACCTTCTCGTCGGAGGCGGCGGAGGTGCCTCCGCAGGCGGTGAGTCCGGTGGCGAGCAGGAGGGCGCCGGCGAGGGCGGCGACCGGCTTGGCGTACGTGAGCATGACGTCGTGACTCCTTGGTGTCAGCGGTGACTGGCGCGGTTGCGGAGGCGGGAGGCGGCGAGCAGCACCAGCAGGGTGGTCGCCATCAGGACGACGGCCAGGGCCGAGCCGGTGAACAGCGAGCCCCGGTCGGTGGCCGTGAAGATCAGGACGGGCAGCGGCATCCAGTCCGGCGGGTAGAGCATCATCGTGGCGCTCAGCTCTCCCATGGACAGGGCGAAGCAGAGCCCGGCCGCCGCGTTCAGGGACGGCAGCAGCAGTGGGAGCTTCACCCGCCAGAGGGTGTACGCGGGCCGGGCGCCGAGGCCGGCGGCGACCTGTTCGTACACCGGGTCCAGGCGCAGCAGGGCCGCCGAGACGGACTGGTACGCGAAGGCGGTGACCAGGACGGTGTGCGCGAGGATCACGATCCAGCGGGTGCCGTTGAGCAGGAACGGCGGCTGGGAGAAGGCCACCAGGACGGCGAGGCCGACGACCACCGACGGCACGGCGACCGGCAGCACGAACAGCGCGTCGAGGGCGCGCCGTCCCCGCCTGCCGAGGGACGCGGCGGCGAGGGCGGCCCAGGTGCCGATCACCAGGGCCAGCAGGCTCGCGGTGACGGCCGTGACCAGGCTGGTGACGAGCGCCTGGAGGGACTCGCCGCGCACGGCGGCGGTGTAGTGCCCGGTGGTCGGGCCCGAGGGGAGGGCGCCGGACCAGTGCGAGGAGAACGACGCGGCGAGGACCACGAGCAGGGGGACCGCGAAGAGCGGGACGAAGAGGAGGGCGAAGAGGGCCCAGGCGGCCCACCTGCCCCTAGCGCTGTGCACCAGCACGACGGCTCACCACCCGGTACAGGGCGTACAGCCCCACGGAGATCACGATGTTGACGACGGCGACCACGCAGGCGGCGGCGTAGTCGGATTCGAGGATCGCCTTGCCGTGGACGAGCATCGGCAGGGTCGTGACGCCCTTGGCGCCGGTGAACAGCACGATGCCGAACTCGTTGAGGCACATGACGAGGACGAGGCTGCCGCCCGCCGCGAGCGCGGGCAGCGCCTCGGGCAGGATCACCTGCCGCACGATCCGCGCCGGGCGGGCGCCCAGCGAGGACGCCGCCTCCAGCTGGGCGGTGTCGATCTGGGAGAACGCGCCGAGCAGCGGGCGCATCACGAACGGGGTGAAGTAGGTGATCTCGGCGAGCAGGACGCCCCAGGGCGTGGTCAGGAACCGGAACGGGCCCTCGGCGTCCCCGGTGAGGTCCGTCCACGCCCCGTTGGCCATGCCGACCGTGCCGTAGACGAACAGCAGGGCGAGCGTGACGAGGAAGGACGGGAAGGACAGGAAGACGTCGACGAACCGGGCCACCGCCCTGCTGCCGGGGAAGGGCACAAAGGCGACGATCAGCGCCAGCGCGAAGCCCAGGACCAGGCACCCGGCGGTGGCGCCCACCGCCAGGCCCACGGTGGTGCCGAGCGCGTCCCGGAACGCCTCCGAGGCGAAGACGTCCGCGTACGCGCCGGGCGCGAGCGACTCGCGGACCACCAGCGCCAGCGGGTAGAGGAACGCCACCGCGAGGACCGCGACGGGCGGCAGCGCCCACACCCAGCGGGGTGTCCCGCGCCGGGCGGCGGGGGCGGCCGGGCGCGCCGCGCGGAGGGTGGCCGCGTCAGCCATGGGCGGCCACCTCCGCCCGTACCCCGGCCTCCGGCCCCGCCCCGGCGGGCAGCAGCACCGCGTCGTCGGGGGCGAAGTGCAGCACCACCTCGGCGCCCGGGGGCGGCGGGTCGCGCAGCTCGCGGACGTCGGCCATCAGCCGGTGGCCGGCCACGTCCACGTACAGCCGGTGCGTGGCGCCCCGCCACTGGACCTCGGCGAGCGTGCCGCGCAGCGCGTTGGGGCCGTCGCCCAGCCCGACGAGGTGGGGGCGGACGCACAGGGTGGCCGCCGCGCCCCGGGCGGCGGATCCGCCGGCCGGGACCTTCAGCTCCCGGCCCGCGAAGGTGACGGTGTCCGTTCCCGCGGTGACCGGCAGGAGGTTGGCGTTGCCGACGAACGACGCGGTGAACTCCGTGCGGGGGCGGCGGTACAGCTCCTCGGGGGTGCCGCAGTCGCGCAGCCGGGCGCGGTCCATGACGGCGATCCGGTCGGCGAGCGTGAGGGCCTCGACCTGGTCGTGGGTGACGTACAGGACGGAGACGTCGGGCAGTTCGCGGTGCAGCCGGGCCAGTTCGGCGAGCATCCCGGAGCGCAGCTGGGCGTCGAGCGCCGACAGCGGTTCGTCCAGCAGCAGTACGCCGGGCCGCACGGCGAGGGCGCGCGCGATGGCGACGCGCTGCTGCTGGCCGCCGGACAGCTCGCGCGGGTAGCGGCGGGCGTAGCCGGCCATGTCGGTCAGCTCCAGCGCCTCGGCGACCCGGCCGGGTATCTCGCTCCTGGGCGCCTTCTGGGCGCGCGGTCCGAAGGCGACGTTGTCCTCGACCCGCATGTGCGGGAAGAGCGCGTAGCTCTGGACGACCATGCCGATGCCGCGCCGGTACGGCGGGAGGCCGGTGACGTCCCGGCCGCCGATGAACACCCGCCCGGACGCCGGGCGGACGAAGCCGGCGACGGCGCGCAGCGCGGTGGTCTTGCCGGAGCCGGACGGGCCGAGCAGCGCCATGACCTCCCCGGGTTCGACCGTCAGGTCGAGCGAGTCGAGGACGACGGTGCCGCCGTACGCGACGGACACCCCGTCGAAGCGGATGCCGCTGGTCATGCGTCCACCCGGGCGAGCAGGCCGGGGAGTTCGGCGACCGAGCCGAGGACGTGCGTGGCGCCCGCCTCCCGCAGCGCGTCCGCGCCGTGCGCCCCGGTGAGCACCCCGGCGACGACGCGCGCCCCGGCGCGGACGCCGCTGAGCATGTCGTACGTGGTGTCGCCGGCGACCGCGACGTCCTGGACGGCGTCCGCGGCGCCGGTGCGGAGCAGGGCGGCGAGGACCATGTCGGGGTGGGGCCGTCCGCGTCCGCCGTCGGTGTCGGCGGGGCACAGGGTGAGGGCGACGAGGTCGCGCCAGCCGAGGGCGTCGAGGATGGCGTCCTGGGTGACGCGGGCGAAGCCGGTGGTGAGGACCACCGTGCGGCCCTGCGCGGCGAGTTCGGCGATGGCGTCGGCGGCGCCGGGGACCGGGGCGATCCGGCCGCCGGCGACGAGCTTCCCGTACGCCTCCTCGAAGGCGCTGTTGGCCCGCCGGGCGCGGGTCTCGTCGCCGAAGAGGTGGCGGAAGACGGAGATCTTGGACTCGCCCATGGTGGCGCGGACATGGGCGAGCATCCGCTCGTCCGGCTCGGTGTCCAGGGCGCGGGCGGCGGCGGCGAAGGCCTCCTCGACGAGGCCGCCGTCGGCGACGGTCGTGCCGGCCATGTCGAGGACGACGAGGTTCAGAGGGGACACGGTGATCACCAGTTCAGTTCGTTCGCGGTGGTTTCGGCGATGGCGGGCGAGCAGGTCATGCCGCGTCCGCCGGGGCCCGTGACCAGCCAGGCGCCTTCGCGCACCTGCTGGCGGTGGACGACGCGGGTGGTGTCGGTGCACTGCGCGTACACCCCGGCCCAGCGGCGGCGGACGGGCGGCAGGGGGCGGCCGAGGAGGGCCTCGACCACGCGGGTCAGGTGCTCGTAGGGGTCTTCGAGGGTGTCGAAGGCGAAGGGGTGCTCGTACTCGTGGGTGTCGCCGATGGTCAGGCCGCCGTCGAGGCGCTGCACCATCAGCAGCTGCATCCGGTGCGCGGCGGCCACCGGTTCCTGCGGCTGGCCGGACTCCAGGGCGCCGGAGCCGTACGCCGGGTAGTAGCGGAAGCTGTCGGCGTCGGCGACGGAGGTGGTCAGGGCCTCGCCGAGCGGGCCGGTCTGCATCATCTGGAGGCGTACGCGGCGGACCGGGATGTCGCCGGCGACCTCGCGGACCAGTCCGCCGAGCCAGGCGCCGGTGCACAGGACGACGGCGTCGCCGGTGTGCGTCTCGCCGTGGTCGTCGCGCACACCGCGCTCGCCCACCAGGTCGCGGACCTCGCGGCCGGGCAGGAAGGTGTACCGCCCGGAGGCGAGGAGCGCCGCGCGCAGGGCGAGCTGGGCGGTGCGCGGTTCGACGGCCGCGTCCCGCTCGCACCACAGGGCGGCGCGGAAGTCGCCGCGCAGGGCGGGGTTCAGGGCGCGGGCCCGGTCCGCGGAGACCAGCTCGAAGCCGCGGGCGGCGGCGTCGGGCCGGGCGGCGGCGGCCTCGGCGACGGCCAGCTCCAGGTCGGTGCGGACCGGGGTGAGCGAGCCGATGGGCCGGAAGCCCAGGCCGGGGACGCGGGCGCCGATGCCCTCCCACAACTCCCGGGCGCGCAGGGCGGTCTCCAGCTCCTCGCCGCCGGCCCGGCCGCTCACCCAGATCTGTCCGAAGTTGCGGAGGGAGGCACCCCGGGCCTCGGTCTCGCGCTCGATGTGTACGACCTCGTGGCCGCGTTCCACTGCGTGCCAGGCGTGCATGGTGCCCACCACGCCGGCTCCTACGACGATGACTCTCACGCCGGAAACGGTCGTGGCGGAGTGTGGCGCGGCCGGGACGGACCGGCGACGGGGAGGTGAACGGCCCCTCAAGCTTGGACCAGACCCGTTATCTTCCCGTGATTTATCACTGCGGTCCGAGGCGGGTGGTGAAGCTGAAGCGGTCGCCCCGGTAGAGCGTGCGCACCCGCTCCAGCGGCCGGCCCTCCGTGTCCCGCGAGACGCGGTGGAGCAGCAGCATCGGCAGCGCGGGCGGGGTGCCGACGAGCAGCGCCTCGCGCGGGGTGGCGAGGACGGTCTCGATGCGCTCGTCGGCGTCGCCGAAGCCGATGCCGACGCGCTCGCGGAGGTAGGCGTAGAACGACGAGTCGGGGTCGAAGTCGCTGTCCAGGCGCGGCACCCGGGCCTCGGTGACATAGGTGCTCTCCAGGCCGACGCGCTCGTCGTCGGCGAGCAGCACCCGCTCCATGTGCCAGACCGGCTCGCCGGGCCGGGCGCCGAGGTCGGCGGCGAGCGCGGCGGTGCAGGGGAAGCGGTCCAGGCCGATGAGGGTACGGCCGGGGCGGCGGCCCTGGCGCCGTACGCCCTCGGTGTAACTGGCCAGCGACAGCGGCTGCTCCAGCTTCGGCCCGGCGACCACCGTGGTACGGCCCTGCCGGCGCAGCCGCCCCTCCAGCAGCAGTTCGCGCAGGGCCTGGCGCACGGTCTCGCGGGAGACGGCGCAGCGCACGGCGAGGTCGCGCTCGGTGGGCAGCGCACGCCCCTCGCCCAGCTCCTCCATCAGCGCCGCGACATGCGCCTTGACGGTGTAGTACTTGGGCACGCGGCCGTGCTCCGGGATGCCGGAGCGCACGGGGGCGCCGGGGGTCTGGCCGTTGGGGTAATCGACAGGGTCCACGGGCCGGATGGTCGCAGACGCGGGTGAACGGCCGGGTGAACAGCGGGTGTCGGCCGCGGGCCCCGGGGTGGGGGGTGCCGGGGTGGGGCGGCGGCGGTGCCCTGGTGGGGGTGGGCGCGGGTCGGGCGCCCGGTTGGGGGCTTCCGGGGTGGGGCGGGTGCGGTCGGGTCGGGTGCGACGGTCGCGGGGCGGGCGCGGGCGCCCGGGTGGGGGCTCGGGTCGCCGGGTCAGCCGCGGCGGTTGCGGATGCGGGCGGCGAGGGCCAGCGTTCCGGCGCCGAGCAGGAAGGCGGTGGCGGCCGCGGCCGCCACCAGCAGGACGTTGCGGCCGGTACGGGGCAGCTCCTCGGCGAACTCGCTGGCCGGCTCCTCGTCGGCGAGGGTGAAGCGGTAGCCGGCCGACTCGCCCACCCAGTCGCCGTCGCCGCCGCGCCGCTGGACGACGGCGGCGTTGGCGGTGATGGTGTCGGGCCGGGCGTCGGAGGTGAAGGCGAGCCGCACCGGGACGGTGACCGTTGCGCCCGGCGGTACGGCGAACCCCCGGAAGGAGCCGCCCGCGGCGGAGGGCGGGTCGTCGAGGACGCCGACCAGCTCGCTCTCGTCGGTCCGCTCGACGGTGACGGGGTGGGTCCGGCGGGCGCCGCCGTCGCCCCCCTCGTGGAACTCCAGCTGCACCTGGGCGGGCTTCAGCGCCCGCGCCCGGTCGGTGAAGACGATCACGGGGTGGATGTTGGCGCAGGGCTCGGCGGTGGTGTTGGTCAGCTCCACCCGCCAGGTCCGGAAGCCGCCGCCCGGCCGGTAGGTGGCGGGGCCGCCGGTGATGCGGGTGCGCAGCGGGAACGCGGCGGCGGAGGGGCTGCCGCAGGTGGGCTGCCGGCCGGGCGCGGCGACCTCGAAGGCGGTGCCGTCGGCGGCGGGGGCGTGGGGCGCGGCGGCCCGCGTGGCGGGGTGCGCTCCGGCCGGGGGCGCCGCGGCGAGCGCGAGGACGGCGACGCAGACGGGGGCGCCCAGAACGGTGGCGGTGCGCGGTCGCATGGGCAACCCTTCGGCGGCGGACGCGGACGGTCGTACGCCGGGAACGTTCCACGCACCGGCCGCCGCCGCACCGCTCGTACACCGTAGGAGACCCCGGGTGCGTCCGATCGGCGCAGTACGGGCGGACCGGACGCGCCGGTCGTGCGCGGGCGCGCGGGTACCGAACCGGTGCGCGCCAGGCACCGCACCGCACCGGGCCGCGCCAGGCACCGCACCGCGCCAGGCACCCCACCGCACCAGAAGGCGCCGCCTCCGCTCAGCGGCCGAACACCGGGGCCAGGACCAGCTGTGCGGCGCCCTCGGCGACCGGGTGCTCCGAGCCCTCCGCGAGGGCGACCGGCACCGGGGCGTCGCCGCCGCGCCGGGCGCGCTCCTCCAGCACGGCGCGCACGCCCCGGACGAACCGCTCCGCCGCGCCCGTCACCACCCGGCCGCCCAGCAGGACGCGGTCGATGTCGAGGAGCGTGACCAGGTTGGCCGCCCCGGTGCCCAGCACCCGGGCCGCCCCGTCGAGGTCGCCGCGCGCGACGGCGGCCAGGCACAGCGCCTCCAGGCAGCCGCGCCCGCCGCACCCGCACGGCGGGCCGTCCAGCTGGACGGTCTGGTGGCCGAACTCCCCCGCGCCGGTCCGCGCGCCCCGGTACACACCGCCGCCGAGGACGAGGCCCGCGCCCAGCCCCGTACCGAGGTGGAGGTACGCGAAGGAGTCGGCGCCCGCCCCACTGAGAGCCAGGTTCAGCGCGGCGGCGTTGGTGTCCTTGTCGAGCACCACGGGCAGCCCCAGCCGCCGCGCGAGCGCGTCGCGCAGCGGGAAGCCGTCCCACTCGGGGAAGCCGGTCACCCGGTGCGGGACGCCCGCCGCGTGGTCGAGGGGCCCGGGCATGGCGACGCCCACGCCGAGCAGCGGCCGGGTGGTGAGCGCGGCGACCTCGCCGGCCACCACCTCCATCACCACCTCGGCGCCCGAGCCCAGGTCCAGCGGGACGACGCCCGACGCCACGACGGCGCCCGCGAGGTCGACCAGAACGGCCGTCAGCTCGTCCCGGTCGAGGTGGAGCCCGACGGCGTGGGCGGCGCCGGGGACGAGCCGCAGCACGGTGCGCGGCTTGCCGCCCGTGGAGGCGCGGCGCCCCGCGTCGGCGGCGAGCCCCTCGTCCCGCAGCCGGGCAGTGATCTTGCTGACCGCCTGCGGGGTGAGCCCGGTGCGCTCGGCCAGTTCCAGCCGGCTGGCGCCCTCCTCGCCGGCCGTGCGCAGCAGGTCGAGGACGAGGGCGGCGTTGTGGCTGCGGAGGGCCGGCAGGTTCACACCCGTGTCGCTGTTCACCGCCCCATTGTGGCGCCCGCTTGCACTTTGGCAACAGCGTTGCTTAAGTGGCGGGCATGACTGGACGACCGCTGCGCGTCGGACTCGTCGGCTACGGCCTGGCGGGCTCCGTCTTCCACGCCCCGCTGATCGCCGCGACCGAGGGCCTGGCCCTGGACACGGTCGTCACGTCCAAAGCCGAACGGCAGCGGCAGGCCCGCGACGAGCACCCGGGCGTCCGGGTCGCCTCCTCCGCCGAGGAGCTGTGGGGGCGCGCCGACGAGCTGGACCTGGTGGTGATCGCGTCCCCCAACAAGACGCACGTCCCGCTCGCCACCGCCGCCCTGAAGGCCGGCCTCCCGGTCGTGGTGGACAAGCCGGTGGCCGGCACGGCGGCCGAGGCACGCGGGCTCGCGGCGCTCGCCGAGGAGCGGGGCCTGCTGCTGTCGGTCTTCCAGAACCGCCGCTGGGACAGCGACTTCCTCACCCTGCGCGGCCTGCTGGAGCGGGGCGAACTGGGCACCGTGCAGCGCTTCGAGTCCCGCTTCGAGCGGTGGCGCCCGCGCCCCAAGGGCGGCTGGCGCGAGTCGGGGGCGCCGGAGGAGTTCGGCGGCCTGCTGTACGACCTGGGCAGCCATGTCGTGGACCAGGCCCTGGTGCTGTTCGGCCCGGTGACCCGGGTGTACGCCGAGGCGGACGTGCGCCGGGCGGGCGCCGAGGCGGACGACGACACGTTCCTCGCGCTCACCCATGCGAGCGGGGTCCGCTCCCACCTGTACGTCAGCGCCACCACCGCCCAGCTCGGCCCCCGGTTCCGGGTGCTGGGCTCCGAGGCCGGGTTCGTGACGTACGGCCTCGACCCGCAGGAGGCGGCGCTGCGCGAGGGCCGGCGCCCCGGGCCCGGGTGGGGCGCCGAGCCGGAGTCCGCCTGGGGCCGCATCGGGGCGGGCGAGTCGCCGGTGACGGGCGGCGGGGCGCCGGTCCCGTCCCTGCCGGGCGACTACCCGGCCTACTACGCGGCGGTCGCCCGCGCGCTGCGCGACGGTACGCCGCCGCCGGTCACCGCCCGGGAGGCGGCCGACGCGCTGGACGTGCTGGAGGCGGCGCGCCGGTCGGCCCGCGACGGCGTGGCGGTGGCGCTGTGACCGCCGGGCCCGGTGTGGCGGAGCTGGAGGAGCAGCAGGCCCGCCTGGTCCTCCCCCGCTTCACGCACGAGGACGCCTGGGCGCTGGGCACCCTGCTGACGGACCTCGCCCGCGAGCGGCGCGCCCCGCTGGCGATCGACATCCGGCGCGGCGCCCAGCAGGTGTTCCACGCCGCGCTGCCCGGTTCGAGCGCGGACAACGACGACTGGATCGACCGCAAGCGGCGGGTGGTCGAGCGGTACGCGGAGAGCTCGCTGCTGGTGGGCGCCCGCTTCCGGGCGAAGGGCAAGTCGTTCGACGCGGACTCCCGGCTGGACCCGGCCGTGTACGCCGCGCACGGCGGTTCCTTCCCGGTCACGGTGGCCGGCGCGGGCGTGATCGGCTCGGTCACGGTGTCGGGCCTGCCCCAGCTGGAGGACCACGCCCTGGTGGTGGAGGCGCTGGAGCGCTTCCTCGCCTCCGGCTGACCCCGGGGGCCTCCCGGAGGCCCCCGGAACCCCGTCAGCACCGGGCCCATGAGCCGGCGGGCCGCCCCTTCCCCCGGGGGGCGGCCCGCCTTCCTTCTCCCGTACGGCCGCAGGACAGCCCCGGGTCGCCGTCAGGCGTCCTTCAGCTCCTGCCTCTGCCGCCCGAGGCCCTCGACCTCCAGCTCCACGACGTCCCCGGCCCGCAGGTAGGGCTTGGGCTCGGCCTGGCCCATGGCCACGCCCGCCGGCGTACCGGTGTTGATGACATCGCCCGGGTACAGCGTCATGAACCGGCTGACGTACCGGACGACCTCCCCGACCGGGAAGATCTGGTCGGAGGTGGAGCCGTTCTGCTTCAGCTCGCCGTTGACCCAGAGTTTCAGCGACAGCGCCTGCGGGTCGGGCACCTCGTCGGCGGTGACGAGCCACGGGCCGAGCGGGTTGAAGGTTTCGCAGTTCTTGCCCTTGTCCCAGGTGCCGCCCCGCTCGATCTGGAACTCGCGCTCGGAGACGTCGTGCGCCACCGCGTACCCGGCGACGTGCGCCAGTGCCTCCTCGGCGGACTCCAGGTAGCGGGCGGTGCGCCCGATGACCACCGCGAGCTCGACCTCCCAGTCGGTCTTGCGGCTGCCGCGCGGTACGAGCACGGTGTCGTCCGGCCCCACGACGGTGTCGGCGGCCTTCAGGAAGACGACCGGCTCGGCGGGGGTCGCCTGGCCCGTCTCGGCGGCGTGGTCGTGGTAGTTCAGCCCGATGCACACCACCTTGCCGATGCGCGCCAGCGGCGGGCCGATCCTCAGCCCCGCCAGGTCCAGCGCGGGCAGCACCCCGGCGCCCGCCGCGGCCCGGACCCGGTCGAGCGCGGACGCGTCGGAGAGCAGGGCCCCGTCGATGTCCGTGACGATCGCGGACAGGTCCCGCAGGGTCCCGTCCCGGTCGAGCAGCGCGGGGCGCTCGGCCCCCGCCGTACCGACGCGCAGCAGCTTCATGGTCTTCTCCCTGTGGTCGAGGTAGGCCCCGGCCGATGGAGTGCGGCCATCGGAGGATTGGTCGATCCTCCAAGACAACCGTTCACCCCGCAAGACCCCGTTCACACAGTGGACGGCGCGGGCGACGGCGCGTCCGGTTCCGCCCCCACCCGCGCCCCCGGCTGAGGCTCCGGCTTCTGCTTCGGCTCGCGGTACAGCCAGGCCCGCTCGGCCGCGGTCCAGAGGGTGCTGGTCACGACGTACAGCGCGGCGGCGAGCGGCACCACGGCGACGGTGATGAGCGTGGCGAACGACAGCAGCGGCATCACCTTGCCGACCCCGGCGCCCAGGCCGCCGGCCATGCCCTCGCCCAGCTCCGCCATCTGCCCCCGGGTGCGGCGATAGGTGTACGTGGCGACGGCGGCGACGATCACGAACAGCGTCACGTACACCAGCCCGGCCGGGCCCAGCGGGCCGCCGTCGCCGAGGGCGTCCGCCCACCGCCCGCCGAGCGGCGCCGCGAGCAGCGAGTGCCCGGCCAGGCGCCCGCCGGAGAACAGGTGGTACATCAGCAGGAAGGCGGGCGCCTGGAGCAGGCTGGGCAGGCAGCCGGCGAGCGGCGACACCTTCTCCCGGGCGTGCAGCTCCAGCACGGCCCGCTGGAGGCGCTCGGGGTTCTTGGCGTGCTTCTTCCGCAGCTCGGCGACGCGCGGCGCGAGCCGGGTGCGGGCCTTCTGTCCCCGGGCCGCCGCGCGGGACAGCGGGTGCACGGCGAGCCGGACGAGCAGGGTGAAGACGACGATGGCGGCGGCGGTGGCCGAGCCGTGGAAGACGGGCTGGAGCAGCCCGGCGAGCTGCTCGACGAGCGAGGCGAAAACGGACATGGGTGAGCCCTCCGAGGGGTCTCGTCGTACCGGATCGGGACATCGGCAGGACGGAACCGCGCGAAGGGAGGACCGGGTGGTACGCGCCCTTACGCGGCCGTCACGACGGGACGGCCGGGCGCACGGGGCCGCCGGCGCCCGGAGGCGTCGGGGTCGCGCTGGGGCAGAAAGGCGGTGCGCTGCTCGCGGTCGCGGATGGCCGTGCGCACCCGGGTCGGGGCGGCGGCGGGGACACCGCGCGCGGTGAGGACCGCGCAGGCGAGGAGCGTGGAGCCGGCCGCGGCGAGGGCCACGACGGCGGAGAGGGCGCCGCCCTCGGCGTACGACCCTCCGGAGAACTCGGAAACCGAGAAGAGGAAGAGCAGGACGCCGAGCAGACCGCAGCGTGCCATCGCCCGTGCGACAGGACCGCTCATGTCCACCCCCCTCTCGCTTCCTCGGTACTCCCCACTCCCCCACGACTGTACTCGGAGACCCGCGTGACATGGGCCACACCCTCCGGTCCGGGCACCACCCGCGACCGCTTCCGGGGCGCCCCGCCGGGAGCCGCCGCACAGCAGTACGGTGTCCCCCATGCGCCCCGACACGCCTGCCGATCACATCACCGAAGCCGAGCGTCTGCTGCGCACCGCGGCGCAGTACCCCGAGGACCGCGAACCGCTGCTCCTGCGGGCGGCCGCCCACCTGGAGCTGGCCGGCGCACGCGACCGCGCGACGACGCTGTACGACGAGCTCCTGGCCGCGACACCGCCGCCGGAGAGCCCCTTCCTGGTCAAGGCCCTGAAGGCGGCCAACCTCTGGGAGTACGGCCACGAGGCCGAGGCCCGCGTCATCATCGACGGCATCCGGTCGGTGACGCCGTCCGACGCGGCGGCCTGGGCGATCGTCGCCGAGACGCTGGAGGCCCACGACGAACTGGAGGCCGCGGAGGAGACCTTCAGCGCGGCGGTCACCGCGCTCGTCGCGTCCCCCGACGACGAGGTCCCGTACCCGGCGCAGTCGCTCCTCATGGGCCGCCACCGGGTGCGCCGGCTGCTGGCGGTGCGGCACGACGACTGGGACGTCCTGGCGGACCGGCTGCACACCGGCGCGGTCGCGCTGGACGAGCTGCACGACCCCAAGCGCCTGTGGTCGCTCGGCTCGTCCGACCCGGCCGAGCTGGAGGCAGAGATCACCCGGCTGCGCAGCGAGCTCGGCTCGTACCGCACGGCCCTCTCCCGCCCCTTCCCGGTGGCGGTGCTGCTGTGGCCGGCCGACGAGCTGGCGGAGCTGCTGGCCGCCTATCCGGAGCTGGAGGCGGAGTACCCGACGCACGAGGCCCACCTCACGGACCTGGAGGCGTCACTGCGCGAGGCCGCCGCGGCCGGCACCCCGAACCTGGGCGTGGTGCGGGGGACGGTCCCGTCCTACGAGGCGTTCGCCGCCTCGGAGTCCACCACACCCGCCAACGCGGCGCTCCTCCCCCAGTACGCCACCACCCTCGCCGCCCGCGGCCGGGCCACCCCCTGGCCCCCGTCCCGCACGGCCCCCTGCTGGTGCGGCTCGGGCACGGCGTACGCGAACTGCCACGGCACACCGGAGATCTGACGGGCTGCCAGCTGGACCGTTCACCCTCCCTCCACCTGGCGCATGCATTATTTTCACTCTCAACCACTGCCCGCGCCGGTGCCCGAGGGAGACGTGTGCCCGTGAGCAACACCTACCCACCGCAGTCCGCCGCCCGCCCCCTGTACCGCATGAAGCGGGTCTGGGCGGGCGGCCTGCTGCTCCTGATGATCGGTACGGGCTGCGGGGCGGTGAGCGCCGAGGACGGCGCCCGCCCCGCCACCAAGGCCGCCCCGGCCCCGACGGTCACGGTCACCGCCACGGCGGCCCCGGCCCCGGCGGTCACGGTCACCGCGACGGCCACGGCCACCGTCACGGCCACGGCAACGGCCACGACCCGCGTCACGGTCGCCCCGGCCCCGGCCCCGCCCGCGGACACCTCCACGGACACGTCCACCGAGTCGGACGCCGGCGGCGACACCTACTACGCCAACTGCGCCGCCGCCCGAGCCGCCGGCGCCGCCCCCGTCCACCGCGGCGACCCCGGCTACGCCCGCCACCTGGACCGCGACAACGACGGCGTGGGCTGCGACAACGGCTGACGCCCCGGGCGCCCCGCCACTGCTGCACAATGACAAGGTGCCCGATGCCATCCCGTCCTCCTCCTCCGTGTCGGCCAGGATGAGCCGCCAGCTCTCCCGCGACACGGCCCCGGAGGTGGCCGTGCGCAAGCTCCTGCACGCCTCGGGACTGCGCTACCGCGTCAACGTGCCCGTACCGGGAATGCGCCGCCGCACCATCGACATCGCCTTCGGCGGCGCCAGGATCGCCGTGTTCCTCGACGGCTGCTTCTGGCACGGCTGCCCGCAGCACGCGACCCACCCCAAGGCGAACGCGGAATGGTGGCGCGCCAAGCTCACCAAGAACATGGCCCGCGACCAGGAAACCACCGAGCACCTACGGGCGCTGGGGTGGACGGTCATGCGTTTCTGGGAGCACGAGGACCCCGTCGCGATCGCCCAGGCCGTGGCCCGGGCCCGCAGGACGGCGGCCGACGCCCCGAGAGCTCCCAAGAGGCGACCCTGACCGGTTCCGACCGCGAGCCGCGTGCGAAAGCACGGTGATCAACTCGTCAGTCCGCTCGTGGTGGACGGCGGCAGGAGCCTGGACGAGGAGACCCTGGAGGTCGCCATGTCGGCCCCTCCTCCTCACCTGCCACACGCCGAGCCACGGGACGACCTCAGCCGAGGCAGCGGTGCACGGCCTCCCGTACATTCTCAGGTGCCGGGGCGGCGGTGGGCTCGTCGGCCCAGTGGGGCTGCGCCGCGGCGAGTTTGGCCGCGAGCTCCGAGGCGAGTGAGCGCGCTTCGGCCTCCGAAGGGGCCGCCGCCACACGGCGGCCCCAGCGGACGGTGTCCACGACCGCCGACTTCACCGCCTCGTGTGCCAAGTAGTAGTCCAGATCCGCCCGGAGGCCGCGGCGGCAGTCCCGGGGAGCCGCCCGACGCCACGCCTCGATGATCGCGACGCGGTCGGAGGGGGTGTAGGACATCTTGTGGACGTGGTCGGCGAGGTCGTAGACCGGGTCGCCCCACAGGGCCAGTTCCCAGTCCAGAACGACGAGGCCCCCGCGGCGGGCGAGGATCATGTTCTTGCGGTGGACGTCCGCGTGCAGGAGACGGAAGGGGCGGCCCGTCAGCGCGGCCGCTCGGGCGCGCAGCCGGACACACGGATCGTCGGGGACGCCGAGCGCCGCGTACAGCTCGGCGAACGCGGGGTCCGCACGATGCCGGATCTGGTGGACGAGGTCCAGCAGGCGCAGGGCGAAGCCGGCGGTGTCACCGTCCGGCGGCCAGTCGGCCGGTACGGGGGGAACGGCGTCGGACGGGATGCCGAGGAGCCTGCCGAAGAAGCTCCCGATGGCGTCGAGCAGTGACTCGGGCAGGGGCTTGCCGTCGGGGTGGACTTCGTCGACACGGCGCCCTTCGACGAACTCATGGACCTGGAAGGCGGGTTCGGACTCCGTGTGCAGCAGTCGCGGGGCCGAGGGCACGTACGGGGCGATGGCACCCAGCACGTCGGCCTCCGGCCACAGCGTGAGATCCATGGCCTCGGCGGCATCCGCGCGCATCCGGACGAGAACCGGACCGCTGTCGGCCTCCACGCGGACATTGCGGTTGTAGTGACCCGATTGGGCCCCCTCACGCGCGCGTGCCTCCTCGTACAGGGCGACAGGGTCCACGGTCTACCTCTCGATCCAGGGGGCGAGGGCTTCGGCGACCCGTTGGGGGGTCATGTCGGGGGGTGCACCCCAGATCGGGCGGGCGGCGTTCAGCTTCTTGGCCAGTCGGCCGATCAGGAAGGAGCGTTCGGGCGGAGCGGCGCCGACGAGCTGCTTGCTGTAGCGGATCGTGTCGACGATCGCCGACTTGATCCGCTCATGGGCGGTGTACAGATCGAGGTCCGACCGCGGTCCGGCGGTGGAGCGGTCGGGAAGACGCTCCTGCCAGAGGCGCAGCACCTCGTCGCGCTGGCCCTCCGGGTAGTCCATCTTGTGGAAGTGGATCGCGATCTCGTACATCGGGTCGCCCCACAGGGCCAGCTCCCAGTCGAGGAACCAGGTGGCGCCGTCGGAGACGATCATGTTCTTGCGGTGGAGGTCGGCATGCAGGACCGCGAAGGGTCGCGACTCGAGCCCCGCCCACAGCGGGTCGACCACGGCCAGCGGCGCGGTCGGGACACCGAATGCCGCGAAGACGTCGCCGTACGCGTCGAGGTGCTCGGCGTGGATGCGCCGGGTGAAGTCGCCGAGCAGCCGGCCGAAGGCCGGGCTGTCACCCGGCTCCGGCCAGTCGAGAGGCAGTGGAGGCGTCTTCTCGGAAGGAATGCGGGTCAGTTGGTCCATCAGCGCGACCACATCGGCCGGTACGTGGGGCGGTACGGCGCTCCCCCGCGGGCAGAAGCCGTCCAGGACGCGCCCCTCGATGAAGTGGTGGACCTGGAACCGGGGGCGCTCCGACACATGGCGCAGCTCGGGGGCGTGGCCGACGTACGGGCCGATGCAGGCGAGCACGTCCTCCTCCCGCCAGAGCCGGACGTCCATGACGTCGGCGGCCGCCAGCGGAATGCGCACGTTCACACGTCCGTCGGGCGTGGCCACGCCGACGTTGCGGTTGTAGTAGCCGGCCGCGGCCTCGTCCGAGGCCAGAGCGCGCTCGTACAGCGTCGTCCACGTCATGGGGCCACCTCCTCGAGCAGCATCGACAGCACCTCGTCCGTCCGTCGTTCCAGGGCCTCCAGCGTGCCCAGCGGGCGCAGCAGGGGGCGGGCACGGTCGACCGCGGCCTCCAGCTCGGGGGTCAGCAGCCCCGTCCGCGCGGCCGCCGCGCCGATGGCCAGGACCAGCGAAGGGTAGACCTGGCAGGTCTCGAACTCCCGCGTCGCGTGCACCAGAAGGGCCCGCGCGGCCTCCCGCTCGCCCCTGCGCAGCAGCAGGAACGTCCGGAAGAGGTCCGCCCGCGCCCGGCCGGACCTGTAGCCGGCCCGGTCGAGTGCGGTGTTGGCGTTGCGGAAGGACACCTCGGCCCGCTCCAGTCGGCCCAGCCGGAGCTGGGCGATGGCCATGGCCGTGTACACCTTGCCGATCTCGTGCTGGGCGCCGAGGTCGCGCTGGACCTCCAGAGCCGCCCCGGCCTCGGCGACAGCCGCCTCCGGGTCGACGAAGGCCAGCAGTTCGGCCCGGTTGGTCCGGACGTTGGCGAGTCCGACGACGGCGCCCGCCGCCCGGTACTCCGCCTCGGCCGCCGCCAGCAGCTCCTCGGCCCTGGCGAAGTCCATCAGGAAGCGGTGCCCCAAGTGCATCAGGCGCTTCAGGTCGCCTCGAATGGCCCGGTCGTGCGGCGCGCAGAGTGCGTACACCTCGTCGGCCAGCGCGAAGGCGCCCGCGAAGTCGCCCTGCCACATGCGAATGTCGGCGACGCACAAGCCCGCGGAGGGGCGGGCGGGCCCGTCGTGCTCCGTCCACACCCGCGCGAAGATCCTCGCCGCATGGCTGCTCTCCCCGGCGATCCGCCGCGCGTTCGCCCCCGCGAGGGCGAGGCGGGCGGACACCACGGAGCGGACCGGCATGTCGAGGGCGGGCGTCATCTCGATGACCGTGCTCGCGTCGCCGAGTTCCAGCTTCGACTCGGCGTCCAGGCAGTCGGCGGCGTCCTTGATCCCGGGCAGCGCCTCCTCGGCCCACGGCGTACGAGGAGGGGAGGCCAGGAACTCCCTGATGTCCTTGACCATGCCGTCGGCCGCCTGCCGACCGCTCATCGACACGGCGCGGTCGGCGTGCTCCTGGATCCGGTCCGGCGCGATGTCCTCGGCGTGCAGGCCGTGGTGGACCGCCTCCCGCAGCGGTGAGGAGCGGGCGACACCGGACCCCTCCGCCCCGCTCTCCATGCGTGTGGCGAGGCCCTCCCAGTACCCGCGCACGACGGAGTGCACATGGCGTTTGACGGACGGCGAGAGGTGGTGCTGCAGGGCGCGGATCATCAATTGGTGCAGCCGGTACCAGCCCCCCGGCAGCGGGTAGGCGAAGGAGTACGCGGTCAACGACTCCCAGGTGAGCAGGTTGGTGGGGAGGTCGAAGGAGCGCCCGATCTCACGGAACATCCCCAGGTCGAACGTCCGCGCGACGCTCAGCAGCTCGAGAATGCGTACCTCGTCCGGTGCGACGTGCTGCAGGAACCTCTGGACGATCTCCTCGGCGGTGCCGGCGTCCGTCGCCGAGGCGGCCGGCGACTGGGCGTGCGTGTCGACGGCCAGGTGCAGATAGAAGGGGACCCCGGCGCTCGCCTCGGCGATCGTCCGCTGCGTGGGCATCTCCGTGATGCCCGCCTGGGCGAGCAGGTCCAGCCGGGCCGCCATGGGCAGCCCGTCGATCCGGGTCTGCCGGATGACGCTCTCCCACTCCTTGTCGTACGCCGACCAGGGCAGCGGCTCCCGGCTCGCCAGCACGGTCAACCCGCCGTGGAGCTGCCCGAGCAGGTCGCGGAGCCAGGCGTCGGAGCCGTAGCTCCGCCCTCCGGGGAGCGGGGTGGGGACCATCGCCTCGTAGGCGTCGACGAAGAGGACGTACGGCTTCTCCTCGGCGGACTGGCGCATCTCCTCCGCGAACAGGTAGGACACGGCGTGTCCCAGCTCGGCGTTCGACAGGCCGTCGAGTTCCTGGAGGGTCGGGTCGGACTCGATGCGCTGCCTGCGCCTGCGGTTGCTCATGGCTCTGCCGGTCAGGCGTACCAGGCCGGCCGCCGTCCCGAAGACCGGCAGTCCCATGGCGTCGTCGAGGATCTTCGACAGGACTTCGCTGTCCTCCGCGAACGGAGTGTTCTTGCGGTCCATCTGGAGCTGCGGATGCACGCGCTGCCACAGCACCGCGTAGGCGATGTCGAAACGGTCGAACTGGACGCCCTGTGCGCCGAACTCCATGCGCAGGACGGCCAGGGCGTCCTCCTGCTGACGCAGGGTCGGCAACTGGAGGTCGAGTCGCGCGGTTCGGCAGCTGTCGGGCGTGCGTGTGCGCAGTTCCTGGAGGAGCCGCGACTTGCCGATCCCCCCGACTCCGACGATGTTGAGGATTCTCAACCGGTCGGAGATCCGGCGTAACTCGTCGTCGTACGTGCCGAGCAGTTCCTCGCGGTTGAAGAACTGTCTCTGCAGCGCCGAAACCCGTCGATAGCGCGGCCTGATCGGCATGGCGGCTCGCTCCCCCTGTCACCCCAACGCTTCGAGGGCGAGGTTACGGGATCGGGCGCACGGCCGTCCCGTGCTCGGCAGCCGTCACTCGGTCGTGCGTCGAAGGGCGGGGCGGCCACTCGGAGGCCACGTGGCCACGGGCCGTCGTGCCGTGACGGTGACCGGGCCGGGTGGCGTGGTTCGATCGGGGCATGGCCTCACGTCTTCTCGGGTCGCCGCGGCTTCGGCCGGTGCGGTGGCTGGTGCTCGGTGTGCTGTGTTCCGCCGCCTCGGTGTGCGTGGTGACCGGGGTGTCGCTGCTCCTGCCGCGGGGCGTGCCCGACGGGGTGCTCGGGGCCCTGGTGGTCGGAGGGGCCGGCGGGCTGGGGGCGGTGGTGGTCCTGCGGGCCCGGCGCGGGCGGGGGCGCGTGCCGCGTTAGCCTCGGGCAGGACAGGAACACGCGTGCGGAAGGCAGGGAGTGGACATGGCGAGGGTTCCGGCAACGGTGGTGGCGGCGGGCGGGCTCGTCGGGGGGTACGCCGTGGCGCGGTGGACCAAGAAGCGTCCCCTCGGCGGGGTGGCCCTGGCGGCGGCCGGCGCCGTGGCCGCGCGGGAGTGGAAGGAGCGCAGCGGGGGCAAGGCGGCCGCCGCGCTGACCGCCGCGTACGTCGCGGCGTTCGCCGGGTCGCACCCGCTGGCCAAGAAGGTCGGGGCGTGGCCGGCGGTGTTCTCCGTGGCCGGGGGCATGGCCGCGGCCTCGTGGGCGGTCGGCCGCAGGAGCGGCTGAACATCCGGGTGCGCCCGTCCGTATAAGACGGCACCTCCCCACAGTGGCCGGGTGGGGGCGGCCGGCCGGGCAGGGGTCGGCCGCCCCGCCCGGCACCCACCCGGGGCGGCTCAGCCGCCCAGGGCGTGCGAGACCGTGTAGATCAGCAGGCCCGCCAGCGCGCCGACCACCGTGCCGTTGATCCGGATGAACTGCAGGTCACGGCCGATGTGCGCCTCGATCTTGCGGGACGTCTGGTCGGCGTCCCAGCTCGCCACCGTGTCGCTGATCAGCGAGGTGATCTCGGCCCGGTACGTGGTCACCACGTACACCGCCGCGTCCTCCAGCCAGCCCTCGACCTTCTCCTGGAGGCGCCGGTCGGTCGCCAGCCGGGTGCCCAGCGAGATCAGTGAGGCCCGCGCCCGCAGCCGCAGCTCGCTGCGCTCGTCCTCCGCCGCCGAGATGATCATGGCGCGTACGGAGGACCAGGCCGACGCGATGATGTCCTGCACCTCCGGCCGGGCCACCAGGTCCGACTTCAGGCGCTCCACCCTCGCCCGGGTGTCCGTGTCGCCCTGGAGGTCGGCCGAGAAGTCCGTGAGGAACCGGTCCAGCGCCCCGCGCGCCGGGTGCGCGGGCATGTCACGCATCTCGGTGACGAACCGCAGCAGCTCCCGGTACACCCGCTCGCCGACCTTCCGGTCCACGAACCTGGGCGTCCACCCCGGCGCCCCGCCCTGCACCGCGTCCATGATCGAGTCGGCGTGCAGGACGAGCCAGTCGTGCGCCCGGCCGCAGACCAGGTCGACCGCCCCGTGGTGCGCCCCGTCGGCGACGACCCGCTGGAGCGTCTTGCCCAGCCCGGGGGCGACCTCCGCCGCCTCGGCCCGCCGGGTGATGGCCTCGCCCACCACCGCCTGCACATCCGCGTCCCGCAGTACGGTCAGCGCGCCGCGCAGCGCCGTCGACAGCTCGGCCGTGACCCGGTCGGCGTGCGCGGGGTCGGCCAGCCAGGTGCCGAGGCGGCCCCCGATGCCCAGGGCGCGCAGCCGGGGGCGTACGACACCCTCGGACAGGAAGTTCTCGCCGACGAACGAGCCGAGCGCCGAGCCCAGCTGGTCCTTCTTGGTCGGGATGATCGCCGTGTGCGGGATCGGCAGCCCCATGGGCCGCCGGAACAGCGCCGTCACCGCGAACCAGTCCGCCAGCGCGCCCACCATCCCGGCCTCGGCCGCCGCCGCGACGTACCCGGGCCAGCCGGTGATCCCGGAGCTGCGCGCCCAGGTGGCCAGGACGTAGATCAGGGCCACCAGGAGCAGCAGGGCGGTCGCCGTGAGCTTCATCCGGCGGACGCCCCGCCGCTTCTCCTCGTCCGCCGCCGTGTACGAGAAGGCGGCCAGCGACGTCTTCACTTGGTTCATCCGGCTCCACCCGTCCACGCGCATGCGTACCTCAGTCCCTACCTCAGGTACTCCCCAGCCGCACGGCGAGTTCCCGCGAAGGCGGGGCCGCACTCCCGGGGCGGCGGATGTCACATGTGCCGGACGGTCACTTCCGCAGCTGCTTGCGGGCCGCCTTGCGCTCCTTGCGCCGTACGTCCACCCCGCCCATCAGCGCGAATCCGGTGACCCGCACCCTCGGCGAGCCGGGCGTCCCCTCGCCGGCGCCCCGGTCGTCGAAGCCGCCCATGAAGCCGAGGCCGGTCACCTCGACGTGCAGGTCGGGCGGCACGACCACCTGGATGCCGCCCATCAGGGCGAAGCAGCGAATGACGATCTCGCGGTCCTCGAAGTCCGCGTCGCGCAGGTCGATGTCCCCGCCGCCCTGGACGACGGCCGCCGTGAAGCTCCGCCCCACGGTCCACTTGCCGCGCCGCCCGAAGCCGCTCCAGAAGGCGAAGGCGCCCCGCGACGTGGCCGGCTTGCCGATCCGGGCCGGCCAGGACGGCGACTGCGCCCCCTCCAGCGCGCCCGCCGCCACGGGGGCGCCGGTCCCCGGCAGGTCGCGGACGAGCGGTACCAACTCCCCGTGCGTACGCGCCTTGTACGCGAGGTCGAGACGCTCCTCGAACTCCGCCATGTCGAGCCGGCCCTCGGCGACCGCGTCCCGCAGCCGCTCCGCCACCCGCTCGCGCTCCGCGTCCGAAGCCCGCATCTCCGGCAGTTCGCTCGTCATACGAACAGCCTAATGCGGGGCACCGTCAGAAGCCCGCCGATCCGTCCCCCGGCCCCGCCGGAGGCGCCCCGGCCCCCTCCCGTACGCCCCCGGAACCGTCCGCCGGCAGGGGCACCCCCTCCGCCACCGGGAGCACCCGGCCGTCCCCGCCCCCGGTACCGCCCCCGTCCCCGCCCCCGATACCGCCCGCCGCCACCGGCGTCCGGCCGCCCGACAGCATCGTGGCGATCACCGTCTCGATGTCCGGCTCCCGGACCGACAGGTCCACCAGCGGGTGCTCCGCGGCGATCCGGGCCACCAGGGGCGCCGCCGACCGGCCGGCCGGGAAGGCCAGCCACTGCCGGGGGCCCTCCACCCGCACCACCCGCGCGCCCTCCGCCTCGATCGGCGGCAGCTCCCGCTCGAAGTCCACCACCAGCGTCCGCTCGCTCTCCCCCACCTCGTGCAGCCCGGCCAGCGGCCCGTCGTACATCAGCCGGCCGTGGTCGATGACCATCACCCGGCGGCACAGCTGCTCGATGTCGGTGAGGTCGTGCGTGGTGAGGAGCACCGTGGTGCCGCGCTCGGCGTTCAGGTCCCGCAGGAAGTCCCGCACCTTCGCCTTGGACATCACGTCCAGGCCGATCGTCGGCTCGTCGAGGTACAGCACCTCCGGGTCGTGCAGCAGCGCCGCCGCGATGTCGCCGCGCATCCGCTGCCCCAGGGACAGCTGACGGACCGGCACGTCCAGCAGCGCGCCCAGGTCCAGCAGCTCGACGCACCGGTCGAGGTTCTCCCGGTAGCGGGCGTCCGGGATCCGGTACATCCGGTGGACCAGCCGGTAGGAGTCGCGCAGCGGCAGGTCCCACCACAGCGTCGTACGCTGCCCGAACACCACCCCGATCCGGCGCGCCAGCCGGGTCCGCTCGCGGGACGGGTCGATGCCCGCGACCCGCAGCCGGCCGCCGCTGGGGGTGAGGATGCCGGTCAGCATCTTGATGGTGGTGGACTTCCCGGCGCCGTTCGGCCCGATGTAGCCGACCATCTCGCCGCGCGCCACGCGGAAGCTGATCCCGTCGACCGCCCGGACCTGCCGCCGCTCCCGCCGGAAGCGGCCGGCCTTGCGGCGGACGTCGAAGACCTTCTCCATGTTGTCGAGTTCGATGAAATCGCTCATGGACGTGCTCAGCTCCCCGTGCTCCGGTACGAACGAATCCCCACGCGCCACGCCAGCCCCGCCACCACCCAGAACACCGCCGCCACCACCGGCGACCCGAACACCGCCCACTCCGGCAGACCCGCCGGTGCCTCGCGCCCCAGCACATACAGCGCGGGCACCCAGTTCACAAAGGCCAGCGGCACCACGTACACCACCCCGCGCACCAGGTCCTGCGCGAAGATCACGGGCGGGTACTGGAGGAGGGTGTTCCCGCCGTACGTGAACGCGTTGGCCACCTCCGAGCCGTCCTGCGCCCAGAACTGGAACGCGGCGCCCAGCACCATTACCGCCGAGAAGATCAGCCACCCGCCGATCACCATCACCGGCACCAGCAGCACGCGCAGGGGCGTCCAGTCCACGTCGAGCAGCACCAGCGACCAGACCAGCACGATCAGCCCCTGCACCACCCGCCCCAGCCGCCGCAGCGCGAACCGGTCCGCCGCCACCTGGGCGAGCACCGGCGCCGGGCGCACCAGCAGGGTGTCCAGCGTCCCGTCCCTGACCCGCCGGCCCAGCCGCTGCACCTGACCCAGCGCCAGGTCGGCCAGCCCGAAGGCGGTCCCGGTTGTCCCGTACAGGAAGGCGACCTCGGCGAACGAGAAGCCGCCCAGCCCCTCGACCTGGCTGAACATCAGCAGGATGACCACGAAGTCGAACCCGGTCGCCGTGAAGTTCGACAGCAGCGTCATCGCGAAGGAGAAGCGGTACGTCATCGTCGACCGCACCCACATCGCGGCGATCAGCCCGTACGCGCGCAGCCCCGCGCCCGGCTCAGCCACCCTGGACCACCACCCGCCGGGTCGCCGCCGCCTGGACCGCCCGGCCCGCCAGCAGCAGCACCAGCGCCCAGCCGCCCTGGAAGGCGTACATCCCCATCAGCTCCCACCCGTTCCACTTCTCCAGGAACACATCCGCCGGGACCTGGAGCAGCGACGCCCACGGCAGCAGTCGCGCCACCTCGCCGAGCGCCCCGGGGAAGACGGTCAGCGGCAGCAGCATCCCCGAGAAGAAGGTGCCCGACAGCCACGCCACCTGCACCACTCCCGCCCCGTCCATCAGCCAGAACGCGCTCAGCGCCACCAGGAACCAGACGGCGAAGCTCACCACCGCGCCCAGCGCCACCGACACCAGGAACGCGAGCCAGGTCCACGGCCGGCCGGGCAGCGCGAGGTCGAAGGCCAGCGCCCCTGCCGCCAGCGGCACCACGCCCCGGCCGAGCAGCTGGAAGGCCGCCCGGCCCAGGGAGACCGACAGCCACCACAGCTGGAGGTCGGCCGGGCGGTAGAGGTCGACGGCGATGTCCCCGGTCTTGATGCGCTCCATCAGCTCGTCCTCGAAGCCGCCGCCCATCAGCCCGCAGGTCGCCAGCAGCGCCTGGCCGACCCACACATAGGTGAGCGCCTCGGACATGTCGTAGCCACCCAGCCCCGGCCGCTCGTCCCAGAGGGCTATGTAGGTGTACGCCAGGATGAAACCGAACACGGTGTTGGTGAACACCCCGGCGGCGGTCGCCACCCGGTACGTCGCGTAGCGACGGAACCCGCCCGCCGCCACCGCCGCGTACAGCCGCATCTGCGCGCTCCCTCCACAGCCCCGCGAGCCCCCGGCCCGGACCCGGTGCCCGCCAAAGGCGGGGAGCCTAGTACGCCCCGATCCATGCCCGCGAGCGGTTTTCGGCTGCCGTTGCCGGGGTTGGGCGGGTGTGCCGTGCACTATGAGAGGACTGCATAAATCACCCCATATACGACGAAAAAGGCCGGAGACCATGAGCGACGAGCCACCGCAGCCAGGCTGGGAGCCCCGCGACCCGACCGTCGGCGGGCCCCCCACGGACAGACCGGCCGGAGAACCCACCGAGAACACCGCCGCCCGGGACCCGGCCCGAGCACCCGACGCCCGGGACGACGCCCGGGGCAAAGACCGGGACGGCGACGACAGGGACGGCGACGGGAACGGGGACGGGGACGGCGGGGACGCCAACGGCACCGCCGGGCGCGGCCGGGCCCGTACGGAGGCGGCGACCGCCGGACCCGCGACCACCGGGGACGGCGGCGGACGCGCGACCTCCTCCCACCGGGACGAGGACCCGGACCCCGGATCGGCCCCCGGCACCACCACCCACTCCGACTCCGACACCGCCCCGGCCACCAGCCGCCCCGGCAGGCGCGAACGGCGCCAGCAGCGCAGGCGCAGGCGCACCGGCTGGCGGCGGCTCGTCCCGACCTGGCGCATGGTCCTCGGCGCCACCGTCCTCGCCGCCCTGCTGCTGGTCGGCGGCTTCTTCGCCGGCTACCACTTCACCGACATTCCGGCCGCCAACGCCGCCGCCACGGCTCAGTCCAACGTGTTCCTCTACGAGGACGGCACGCCCCTCGCCCAGAAGGGTGACGTCAACCGGGAGAACATCCGGCTCTCCCAGGTCCCGGCCACCGTCCGGCACGCCGTCCTGGCCGCCGAGGACCGGGACTTCTACTCCCAGCCCGGCGTCGACCCCGAGGCGATGCTCCGTGCCGCGTGGAACACGGTCACCGGGAAGGGCACCCAGGGCGGCTCCACCATCACCCAGCAGTACGTCAAGAACTACTACCTGGGCCAGGAGCGCACCCTGATGCGGAAGGTGAAGGAGTTCTTCATCTCCATCAAGCTCGACCGGGAGAAGACCAAGGACGACATCTTCCAGGGCTACCTCAACACCAGCTTTTACGGCCGCAACGCCTACGGCATCCAGGCCGCGTCCCGCGCCTACTACGGCAAGGACGCCGATGAACTGACGACCGCCCAGGGCGCGTACCTCGCCGTCCTGCTCAACGCCCCCAGCGCGTACGACGTCGGCGGCCGGCCCGAGAACCGCGCCAAGGCGATCGGGCGCTGGAACTACGTCCTGGACGCCATGGTCAAGGAGGGGTGGCTCTCCCCCGCCGCCCGCGCGGCCACCTCCTTCCCGGACCCGGAGGAGGTCAGCGCCACGACCGGGCTCTCCGGCCAGCGCGGCTACGTCGTGCAGGCCGTGGAGGACTACCTCGTCGCCAACGACGTCATCGACAAGAAGACCCTGGCCCAGGGCGGCCACCGCATCACCACCACGCTCCAGCAGACCAAGCAGGAGGCGCTCGCGCAGGCGGTCGACGAGCAGGTCGTGGCGCGGATGGACTCCTCCAACGAGACCGACCGCTTCCTCCGGGTCGGCGGCGTCTCCATCGACCCGGCCACCGGCAAGGTGGTGGCGATGTACGGGGGGGTCGACTACACCCGGCAGTTCGTCAACAACGCCACCCGGCGCGACTACCAGGTGGGCTCCACCTTCAAGCCGTTCGTGTTCGCCGCCGCCGTCCACCACTCCTCGGTGAACCAGAAGGGCGACCGGATCACGCCCAACACCCGGTACGACGGCACCAACAAGCGCGCCGTGCAGGGCTGGACCGGCAGCCGGTACGCCCCGGCCAACGAGGACGACGTGGACTACGGCAGCATCACCGTCCGTACCGCCACCGACAAGTCCGTCAACGCGGTGTACGCGCAGCTCGCGGTGGACGTCGGCCCGGCCAAGGTGGAGCGGACCGCCATCGACCTGGGCCTGCCCGCCGACACCCCCGACCTGAACCCCTCGCCGTCCATCGCGCTCGGCCCCTCCACCGCGAGCGTGCTGGACATGGCGCAGGCGTACGCGACGCTCGCCAACCACGGCAAGCACAGCCCGTACGTGCTGGTGGCGCGGATCGAGAAGGACGGCAAGGCCCTGCCGCTGCCCGAGCCCCGGAGCAAGCAGGTGATCAGCCGGGAGGCGGCCGACACCACGACGGCCATGCTGCGCGGCGTGGTCGAGGGCGGCACCGGCACCGCCGCCCAGGCGGCCGGGCGGCCGGCCGCCGGCAAGACGGGGACGGCCGAGGACGACAAGGCGGCCTGGTTCGCCGGCTACACCCCGGACCTGGCGACCGTCGTCACGGTGATGGGCCAGGACCCGAACACGGGAGCGCAGAAGTCCCTGTACGGGGCGCTGGGGCTGGAGCGGATGAACGGGGGCGGGGCGCCCGCCGAGATCTGGGGCCAGTACACCCGCACGGCGCTGGAGGGCTCCCGGGTGCGGGACTTCGAACTGACCCTGGCCAAGGGCGCGGAGAAGGAGCTGGAGGAGCCCGACCCCACGGGCTCGGGCAACCCGGAGGAGCCGGGCGAGGGTGACCAGGAGGCCACGGAGGCGGGCCGGGGCCGTGACGGCTCCGACGGCTACGAGGGGTACGAGGGCCCGGGCGCGCCCACCGGTCCCGGCGGCCCCGGCACGCCGGGCGGACAGGCCGGTACGGCCGGACCGGGTGGTACGGCCGGACCGGGCGGTACGGCCGGACCGGGCGGTACGGGCGGCGGCGGGCGGCCCGGCGCGGCGGGCGCCCCGCCGGCGGGACCCCCGCCCGCCCCGATCCCGGTGCCGGTGCCGGATCTCCCACCCCCGTTCCCGGACGCCCCGGCGGGGCCGCCGCCGGCGCCCTGAGGGGTACCGCACACAGGGCCGCGGGCCCCGGGACGAGCGCCGTCCCGGGGCCCGCGGCCATGATCAGGGCGGGACCTAGTGGCCGGAGGTGGCCTTCAGGCCCACCACGGCGACCAGCAGCAGGCAGACGAAGAAGATCCGGGCCGCGGTCACCGGCTCGCCGAGCACCATCATGCCGACCACCGCCGCGCCGGCCGCGCCGATGCCGACCCACACCCCGTAGGCGGTGCCGATCGGCAGGGTCTTGGCCGCCTGGGACAGCAGCACCATGCTGGCGACGATCCCGGCGGCGGTGAACAGGCTGGGCCACAGCCTGGTGAAACCGTCCGTGAACTTCATCCCGATCGACCAGCCCACCTCCAGCAGACCGGCGACGATCAGCAGAACCCAGGCCATGACGGCACCTCCGAAACGCGACGACGTATACAGGGGTGCGTCGTCTTTGCATAACCCGGTACGGCGCGTCTCGTCGGGGTCCCTCCACGCTAGCAAAACGGCAGCACGAAGGCCCGGTGACCTCCGCCACCGGGCCTCACACCGGCTCCGGGCCCCGCGAAACGGCTCCCGTATCGGCCCCGTACGCCAACCCGTACGCGTCCCCGGACCGGCCCCGCACGCCAACCCGGACCGGCCCGCGTACGCCAACCCGGACCGGCCCCGTACGCGGACAGGCACAAACCCCGTACGCCTACAGGTACAGGCCCGTCGAGTCCTCGGACCCGCCGAAGCGGTCGGCCGCCACCGCGTGCAGGTCGCGCTCCCGCATCAGGACGTACGCCACGCCCCGCACCTCGACCTCGGCACGGTCCTCCGGGTCGTACAGCACCCGGTCACCGATCTCGACGGTCCGGACGTTCTGCCCGACCGCGACCACCTCGGCCCAGGCCAGCCGGCGGCCGACGGCGGCGGTCGCCGGGATCAGGATGCCGCCGCCCGAGCGCCGCTCGCCCTCCTGGGCGTCGGTCCGGACCAGCACGCGGTCGTGCAGCATGCGGATGGGCAGCTTGTCGTGGGTGTTCTCGCTCACCCCACGAAACTACCTGCCCCGGCCCGCCGCGTACGCCCAAGGGTCGCCGGTCAGTCCCGGCGCCTGCGGGCGCTCAGGGCCAGCAGCCCGACCACACCGACCGCGAGCAGGGCCACCGGCACCACGCGCTCCAGCCTCGGCGCGCCGTCCTCCGACACGAACCGCGCCCGCACATCGGTCACCACCCGGTTCACGGTGACGAAGGCGCGCCCGGCGGTCTCGTCGACCGTCGAGGCCACCCGGGCCTTCGCGTCCCCGATGATCGTCTTCGGGTGCACGCGTACGCCGATCTCGTCGAGCGTCACGGCGAGCTGCTCACGCCTGCGGACGATGTCCGCCTCGATCTGCGCAGGGGTCCTGGCTTCCGACACCGCGCTGCCTCCGTAGGTCCGTCCGAATCCGTGGTGGACAGTCTGTCAGCTCAGGGGCCCGCTGACTGTCGTGGACCCCCATTAGGCTCTGAACGCGTACGACACCTGTGCCGTGCCCCGCCCCCATTCACGACCCCGAGGAGCCGAGAAGCCATGAGCGAGCGCCTTCAGCCCGGCGACACCGCCCCCGCCTTCACCCTGCCCGACGCGGACGGCAAGGACGTGTCGCTCGCTGACCACCGGGGACGCAAGGTCATCGTCTACTTCTACCCGGCGGCACTGACACCCGGCTGCACCAAGCAGGCGTGCGACTTCACCGACAACCTGGACGTGCTGGCCGGCGCCGGGTACGACGTGATCGGCGTGTCGCCGGACAAGCCGGAGAAGCTGGCGAAGTTCCGCGAGAAGGAGGACCTGCGGGTCACGCTGGTCGGCGACCCCTCCAAGGAGGTCCTGGCGGCGTACGGCGCCTTCGGCGAGAAGAAGCTGTACGGGAAGACGGTGACGGGCGTGATCCGCTCGACGGTCGTCGTGGACGAGGAGGGCAAGGTCGAGCGCGCCCTCTACAACGTGAAGGCGACCGGGCATGTCGCCAAGATCATCAAGGATCTCGGCATCTGACCCAGGGCGGCCCGGCCCCTCCGGGCGGCCGGGGGCCACCACTCCCTCCCGCCCCCTCCCCTGACCCCCTTCCCCTCCGTCCGGCCCGCCGCCGTGTGACCGAGGTCCCTTTCGCCGGGGACTTCGGTTTGCGAACGCGATGGCAGAGCAGATGTTCCCCTTGGATTCAGACCCGAAGTCCAGGAAAGGAACCCTGCCCATGGCGGCCAAGGCCGATCCGGCGGCGGTCAGGCGCCACCGCATCCTGTTCCGCACGATCCAGCAGCGGAAGAACCCCAAGCTCCGCCGGTGCGACATCACCGTCACCGACCAGGCGGCGGTCAAGCGGGCCGTGAAGGCGGCCTCGCTCGGCAACGCCATGGAGTGGTTCGACTTCGGCATCTACAGCTACCTCGCCGTCACCATCGGCCATGTCTTCTTCCCCTCCGGGAACGACACGGCGCAGCTGCTGTCCTCGTTCGCCACCTTCGCCGTCGCCTTCCTCGTCCGGCCGCTGGGCGGCATGTTCTTCGGCCCCATGGGCGACCGGATCGGCCGCAAGAAGGTCCTCGCCCTGACGATGATCATGATGGCGGTCGGCACCTTCGCGATCGGGCTCATCCCCTCGTACGCGTCGATCGGCTTCTGGGCCCCCACCCTGCTGATCCTGTTCCGGCTGGTGCAGGGCTTCTCGACGGGCGGCGAGTACGGCGGGGCGTCGACCTTCATCGCCGAGTACGCGCCCGACAAGCGGCGCGGCTTCTTCGGCAGCTTCCTGGAGTTCGGCACGCTGGCCGGATACGTCGGGGCCGCCGGCCTGGTCACGGCGCTCACAGCGGTGCTGGGCGACGCGACGATGGAGTCCTGGGGCTGGCGCATCCCGTTCCTGGTCGCCGGCCCGCTGGGACTGGTCGGCCTCTACCTGCGGCTGCGGCTGGACGAGACGCCGGCCTTCCAGAAGCTGGAGTCGGAGAGCGCGTCCGCCTCCGAGGCGGCCGACACCGTGGAGACCTCCACCAAGGGCGACCTCGCGACCATCTTCCGCCAGTACTGGCCCACGCTGATCCTGTGCATCGCCCTGGTCGGCGCGTACAACATCACCGACTACATGCTGCTGTCGTACATGCCGACGTACCTCTCCGACGAGCTCGGCTACAGCGCGACCCACGGGCTGCTGATCCTGCTGGCCGTCATGGCCTTCCTGATGCTGATCATCAACCAGGTGGGCCGGCTCAGCGACCGCTACGGCCGCAAGCCGCTGCTGATGGCGGGCATGCTGGGCTTCCTGTTTCTCTCCGCGCCCGCGTTCTGGCTGATCGGCCTGGGCGGCATCCTCGCCATCACGGCCGGCATGCTGATGCTGGGCCTGTCGCTGGTGTGCCTGCTGGGCACCATGTCCGCGGCGCTCCCCGCCCTGTTCCCGACCCATGTGCGCTACGGCTCCCTGTCGGTGGGCTACAACCTGTCGGCGTCGCTCTTCGGCGGGACGACCCCGCTGGTGATCACCGCGCTCATCAGTGTCACCGGCAGCACGCTGATGCCGGCGTACTACGCGATGGCGGCCGCCCTGGTGGGCGTGATCGCGGTGGCGTGCATGAAGGAGACGGCCCGCCAGCCCCTGGAGGGCTCGCCCCCGGCGGTGTGCACCAAGGAGGAGGCCGCGGAACTGGTCCGATCCGAGGCGCCGGAACCGAAGTTCTCGTAAGAAGCAAGCGACACTCCGATTGTCGGACGTGACCGTCCGACAATCGGTTCGTTACTCCGTCCGAGACCTGAACGCGTGGCCGAAGACGGAGTAGACACAGATGCCGGTCAGATACACCCGGGAGCTGCTCGCCGAAGCGGCGCGGCAGACGAAGAACTGGGACGAGGCGATCCGCTGGTGTGGCGGCACACCCACGCCAGGGAGCAGGCGCTATCTGCGCCGGAAAATGGCGGATGCGGGTGTCGACACGTCGCACTTCGCAGAACAGTGGTGGGTGCGCCATACGGAGGAGCGCCTGAGGGAGGCGGTCGCGGCAGCCATGAGCATGAGGGACGTGCTGTGCTTCCTGTCCCTCAGCCCCGTGGGAGGAAACCATGCACACATCAGCCGCCGGATCGGGGCGCTGGGGATCGACACGTCGCACTTCCATGAGGGTGAACCGCGACGGGCCCGTGCGGCCAAAGGCCCACTCCTGGGCGTGCACTCACGGGAGGAGGGCAGGATCCCTGGCTCTCGGCTGCGACGTGAGCTGCTCCGTACCGGCGTACCGGAAAGGTGCGCCATGTGCGGGACGGGGCCTGAGTGGAACGGCGAGCCCCTCCGACTCGAAGTCGATCACGTCAACGGCGACTGGTGGGACAATCGCCGGGAGAACTTGCGGCTGCTGTGCCCGAACTGCCATGCCGTGACGGACACTTACCGCGGCCGCAGGCGGAGGACCACGGGATGAGCACGGCACGCTATCCGCGCGACCTGTTGACCCGGACTGCCGCCGTCTCCTCGAGCCTGGTGGATCTGATGCGGCGCGTGGAGGCCCCACTCGGCAGCATCACAAGGCGTTACCTGCGCAACCGGCTGGAGCATTACGGCATAGACACCTCGCACTTTGTCGATGAGCCGTTGCCCGAGCGGGCGAATCGCACCTACGCGAAAGCGGTGCTCGAAGAGGCCGCGGCACACTCCCACAGCATCCGGGACGTGCTCGAGCGCCTCGGCTACCCCCCGAGCGACAGCCCGTACGGCCACGTCAGGAAGAAGCTCGACCAGTTCGGCATCGACACCGCACACTTCACCGGACGTTCGGGCGACAGTCCGTTCTCACGTGAGCAACTCGCCGACGCGGTCGCCACATCGCACAGCCTTGCCGGCGTGCTACGCAGCCTGGGGCAACGCGACAGCGGCGCGGCGCGCGTTCGGGTTCGGCGGGAGATCGCGGAGCACGGTCTGTCGACGGACCACTTCACGGGCCAAGCGCATCAGACGGGGCGGACATCCCCCAAGCGCAAGACTCCGGAGGAGGTCCTCGTACGTAGCGCCGGCGGCACACGTCGCACGAAAACGGCAATGTTGCGCCGAGCACTCGATGATCTGGACGTTCCGCGCGTCTGCGTGGCATGCGGTGTCGGAGACGTCTGGCAGGGCAAGCGACTCGTCCTGGAGATCGACCACAGCAACGGCGACCACTTGGACAACCGGCGCGAGAATCTCCGGTACCTGTGCCCGTCCTGTCACAGTCAGACGAAGACCTTCTCGAACCGATCGCGACTCACAAGCGCCGACCAGCGCCCAGTAGAGTAGCCGTCGCGGGTCCGTACCCCAGCTGGCTAGAGGGCGCCGGTTTAGGTCCGGTGTGTCGTGGGTTCGAGTCCCACCGGGCCCACGCATGACGGGCGTGACATCGATCAGGTGTCACGCCCGTCACGGTACAGCGCCTCAGCCCACCAGCTCCCGGACCACCGGGACGAGGGCGCGGAAGGCTTTGCCGCGGTGGCTGATGGCGTTCTTCTCGGCGGCCGTCAGCTCCGCGCAGGTGCGGGTCTCGCCGTCCGGCTGGAGGATCGGGTCGTAGCCGAAGCCGCCGGAGCCGGCCGGGGCGGTGCGGAGGGTGCCGGACAGCCGGCCCTCGACCACCCGCTCGGTGCCGTCGGGGAGGGCGAGGGCGGCGGCGCAGGCGAAGTGGGCGCCACGGTGCGCCGGGGGGATGTCGGAGAGCTGGGCCAGCAGGAGCCGGAGGTTCGCCTCGTCGTCGCCGTGGCGGCCGGCCCAGCGGGCGGAGAGGATGCCGGGCGCGCCGCCGAGGACGTCGACGCAGAGGCCGGAGTCGTCGGCGACGGCGGGCAGGCCGGTGGCCCGCGCGAGGGTGTGGGCCTTGAGCAGGGCGTTCTCCGCGAAGGTGACGCCGGTTTCCTTGACGTCGGGGATCTCGGGGTACGCGTCCGCCCCGACGAGCTCGTGGTCGAGCCCGGCTCCGGCGAGGATGGCGTGCAGTTCGGTGATCTTCCCGGCGTTGCGGGTGGCGAGGATCAGGCGGGTCATGTCCCCAGTATCTACGGGGTGCAGACCTTGCCGATCTCGGCGGCGGCGCTGGTGACGGGCGCGAGGTCCGGGGTGGTGTCGCCGTTCTCGACGGCGGTGCGGACGCTGGTGACGCCCTTGCCGAGGTCGTCGACGGCCTTGGTCAGGTCGGCGTTGTCGGTGGTGTCCCGGAGGTTGTCGAGTTCCTTGTCGATGGCGTCGAGGGACTCGGTGAGCCGGGTGGGGTCGTCGGAGGCGCTGGAGACGGCCTGGCCGAGGTTGTCGACGCTGGTGGCGATGGCCTCGGCGGTCTGGACGCAGTCCATGGCCTTGTCGAGGGCGCCGCAGCCGACCGCCCCGGTGAGGGCGAGCACTGCGGTGGCGGCGAGGGCGGCGGTACGGCGACGGCGCATGGAACGGGTCCTCCCGGATGCTGTGGACGGGCGCACGGTTCGATCCGTGCGCCCGCACTCTCACAGACGCCGGCGCGGCCCTCCGCGGTTGCTACAGCGTGGTGCCGAGGGCGTCGCGCTGGAGGGCGGCCAGGTCGGCGCAGCCTCCGGTGGCGAGGTCGAGCAGGGCGTTGAGCTCCTTGCGGTCGAAGGGCTCGGCCTCGGCGGTGCCCTGGACCTCGACGAAGCGGCCGTCGCCGGTGCAGACGACGTTCATGTCGGTCTCGGCGCGCACGTCCTCCTCGTAGCGGAGGTCGAGCAGGGGCGTGCCGTCGACGATGCCGACGGAGACGGCGGCGACGGTGCCGGTGAGGGGCTTGCGGCCGGCCTTGATGAGCTTCTTGCCCTGCGCCCAGGCGACGGCGTCGGCGAGGGCGACGTACGCGCCGGTGATCGCGGCGGTGCGGGTGCCGCCGTCGGCCTGGAGGACGTCGCAGTCGAGGACGATGGTGTTCTCGCCGAGCGCCTTGTAGTCGATGACGGCGCGCAGCGAGCGGCCGATGAGGCGGCTGATCTCGTGCGTACGGCCGCCGATCTTGCCGCGGACGGATTCGCGGTCGCCGCGGGTGTTGGTGGAGCGCGGCAGCATCGAGTACTCGGCGGTGACCCATCCCTCGCCGCTGCCCTTGCGCCAGCGGGGGACGCCCTCGGTGACGGAGGCGGTGCAGAAGACCTTGGTGTCGCCGAAGGAGATGAGGACGGAGCCCTCGGCGTGCTTGCTCCATCCGCGTTCGATGGTGACCGGGCGGAGCTGTTCGGGGGTGCGGCCGTCGATTCGAGACATGGACAGGAGCCTAGCGCTCATGGGTGAGGGGCCCGTTCCGGTGTCGGTACGGGCCCCTCACGGGTGAGCGTCAGCTCACATCATGTCTTCGATCTCGGCGGCGATCGGGTCGGCGTCGGTGCCGATGACGACCTGGATCGCGGTGCCCATCTTGACGACGCCGTGGGCGCCGGCGGCCTTGAGCGCGGCCTCGTCGACCAGGCCGGGGTCGTTGACCTCGGTGCGCAGGCGGGTGATGCAGCCCTCGACCTCTTCGATGTTGTCGATGCCGCCGAGCCCGGCGACGATCTTCTCAGCCTTGCTGGCCATGTGTTTCTCCCTGCGTCCAAGTGCCGTTTCGGAGCGCTGAGCGCTGCTCGGCCCACCTAGGTCTTTCGTCACGGTAACGCACGGTTGGCCCATCTTCGCGGGCGCATTACCCGGTTGTCCCGAAGGATGACGATCACCAACGTCCACGATATCGCAACTGGTCTACACCAGTCTTCCGGGAGGACGCCGATGAGCTCCGACAGCGCGGCCGCTCCGAAGCCGAGCCGGTGGACCGGCGCCTTCCAGGGGCTCCAGAAGATGGGCCGCAGCCTCCAGCTGCCCATCGCGGTCCTGCCCGCCGCGGGCATCCTCAACCGGCTGGGGCAGCCGGACGTCTTCGGTGCCGAGGGTCTCGGCTGGGACGACGTCGCCAAGGTCATGGCGGGGGCGGGCGGCGCGCTGCTGGACGCCGAGCTGGGCCTGCCCATCCTCTTCTGCGTCGGCGTCGCGATCGGCATGGCCAAGAAGGCGGACGGCTCCACCGCGCTCGCCGCGGTCGTGGGCTTCCTGGTGTACCGGGGGGTGCTGCGTGCCTTCCCCGACGGCTGCCCGTCCGGCACCAAGGACGTCGGCGGCGGGTGCCTGGGGCCCGACGACACCTTCGCCGAGTACACCTTCCAGAATCCGGGCGTCTTCGGCGGCATCGTCATGGGCCTGCTCACGGCCTACTTCTGGCAGCGGTTCCACCGCACCCGGCTGGTCGACTGGCTGGGCTTCTTCAACGGCCGCAGGCTCGTACCGATCATCATGTCGTTCGTCGCCATCGCCGTCGCCGTGATCTGCCTGTTCGTCTGGCCGCCGGTGGGCGACGCGCTGGAGAGCTTCAGCGACTGGCTGGTGGGCCTCGGCGCCTGGGGCTCGGGCATCTTCGGCGTCGCCAACCGCGCCCTGCTGGTGATCGGCCTGCACCAGTTCCTGAACGTGCCGGTGTGGTTCCAGTTCGGCTCGTACACCAAGCCGGACGGCACGGTGGTGCACGGCGACATCAGCATGTTCCTTGCGGGCGACCCGGACGCGGGCCAGTTCACCACCGGTTTCTTCCCGATCATGATGTTCGCGCTGCCCGCCGCCGCGCTCGCCATGACGCACTGCGCCAAGCCGCACCGGCGCAAGGAGGTCGGCGGCCTGATGCTGTCGCTGGCGCTCACCTCGTTCGTCACCGGCATCACCGAGCCGATCGAGTACTCCTTCGTCTTCATCGCCCCGGCGCTGTACGCGGTCCACGCCCTGCTGACGGGCGTCTCCATGGCCGTCACCTGGGCGCTCGGGGTCAAGGACGGCTTCAGCTTCTCGGCCGGGCTGATCGACTACGTCATCAACTGGGGGCTGGCGACCAAACCGTGGCTGATCATCCCGATCGGCCTCGGGTTCGCGGTCGTCTACTACGTGGTCTTCCGCTTCGCGATCACGTTCTTCAACCTGCCCACCCCGGGCCGGGAACCGGACGAGGAAGAGAGCGACAACACCAGGCCGTAGCCGTCCGGTCACACCCGAAGGGGCCCCGCTCGCGGGGCCCCTTCGGCGTTATCAAATCGCAAGTTCCTTATCTAACCCTCACCGTGCTACAACAGGTCTACACCAGTTAATGGTGTAGACCACGCGGTGGTGCACCGCGTTTCGGAGACGCCGCCGTCCCCCATGAGATCAATGTCCCCGGGCGGCGCCTTGCCCACCTGGAGGAACCTGATGTCCACCGCCACCGCCCCCGGGGCGGAGAAGAAGAAGGGCGCCGGCGTGATGGCCGTCCTGCAGCGTATCGGCCGCAGCCTCATGCTGCCGGTCGCGGTGCTGCCGGCGGCCGCGCTCCTGGTGCGCTTCGGCCAGCCCGACATGCTGGGCCGGGAGTCGCTGCCCTCCTTCATCAACAAGATCGCCGAGTACATGGCCGCCGGCGGTGGCGCGCTGCTCGACAACATGGCGCTGCTCTTCGCCGTCGGCATCGCCATCGGGTTCGCCAAGAAGTCGGACGGCTCGACGGCGCTGGCCGCCGTGGTCGGCTACCTCGTCTTCAAGAACGTGCTCGGCACCTTCACCGACAGCAGCCTCCCCAAGAAGGAGGCGATCGTCGATGGCAAGATCGTCATGGTCGAGCAGGCGGTCGACGCCAAGGTGCTCGGCGGCGTCGTCATGGGCATCATCGTGGCGCTCCTCTACCAGCGCTTCTACCGCACCAAGCTGCCCGACTGGGCCGGCTTCTTCGGCGGCCGCCGGCTGGTCCCGATCCTCTCCGCCTTCGCCGGCCTGCTCACCGGCATCGTCTTCGGCCTGATCTGGCCGGTCCTCGGCACCGGTCTGCACAACTTCGGCGAGTGGCTGATCGGCTCCGGCGCCGCCGGCGCGGGCATCTTCGGTGTCGCCAACCGCGCGCTGATCCCGGTCGGCATGCACCACCTGCTCAACAGCTTCCCCTGGTTCCAGGCCGGCTCGTACGAGGGCAAGAGCGGCGACATCGCCCGCTTCCTCGCCGGTGACCCCACCGCCGGACAGTTCATGACCGGCTTCTTCCCGATCATGATGTTCGCGCTCCCCGCCGCCTGCCTCGCCATCGTGCACTGCGCCCGCCCCGAGCGCCGCAAGGTCGTCGGCGGCATGATGTTCTCGCTCGCGCTGACGTCCTTCGTCACCGGTGTCACCGAGCCGATCGAGTTCACCTTCATGTTCATCGCCCCGGTGCTGTACGCGATCCACGCGGTGCTGACCGGTGTCTCCATGGCGCTGACCTGGGCCCTCGGCATGAAGGACGGCTTCGGCTTCTCCGCCGGCGCGGTCGACTTCGTCCTCAACCTGGGCATCGCGTCCAACCCGTGGGGCCTGGCCCTGGTCGGCCTCTGCTTCGCGGCGGTCTACTACGTGGTCTTCCGCTTCGCCATCACCAAGTTCAACCTCCCGACGCCGGGCCGCGAGTCCGACGAGGAGCTGGCCGAACTCCAGAAGGCCGAAGCCAAGTAACTCCCGCCCATGAAGAAGGCCCCCGGTCACCCGGGGGCCTTTTTTCACACCTCGTAGACCGCGCCCGCCCGGGCCAGCTCCGACGGGCCGTCGTACACCGCCCGCGCGTCGGCGAGGTTCCGCTCGCCGTCCGTCCACGGCGGGACGTGCGTCAGCACCAGCCGCCCCGCCCCCGCCCGCGCCGCGTGCGCACCGGCCTCGCGGCCGTTCAGGTGCAGCCCGGGGATGTCCTCCTTGCCGTACGTGAACGACGCCTCGCACAGGAACAGGTCCGCGCCCGCCGCCAGCGCGTCCAGCTCGTCGCAGACGCCCGTGTCCCCGGAGTACACCAGGGACGTGCCCCCGTGCTCCAGCCGGATCCCGTACGCCTCGACCGGATGGCACACCTTCTCCGTCCGCACCCGGAAGGGGCCGATGTCGAACGAGCCGGACGACAGCGTCCGGAAGTCGAACACCTCGCTCATCGACTTCTCGGACGGCGTGTCCGCGTACGCCGTCGTCAGGCGCTGCTCGGCGCCTGACGGCGCGTACACCGGGATGGCGGAGCAGCGCCCGCCCTCGTGGCGGTAGTAGCGCGCGACGAAGTACCCGCACATGTCGATGCAGTGATCGGCGTGCAGATGGCTGAGGAAGATCGCGTCGAGGTCGTACAGACCGATGTGGCGCTGCAGCTCGCCCAGGGCGCCATTGCCCATGTCGAGGAGCAGCCGGAAGCCGTCGGCCTCTACGAGGTAGCTCGAACAGGCCGATTCCGCGGACGGGAACGACCCCGAGCAGCCGACGACGGTGAGCTTCATGGAGCGTGAACCTCCGTGGAAGGGAGCCGGGCAGGCGCTGACAGGGGAGGTCGTGCGGTTTACCGAGCGTAAGGCGCCGCACGCCGGGTCGCTCCTCCGTGGTGGCCCCTTGTGGTCGAACTCACCCGCGCTGTCACCGGTTCGGGCGGGTAGCGTCCGGATTCATGGACACGTCCTGGTGGCCGGCGCTCGGCGCCGTGGTGGTTCTCGCGTTCGTCGCGGCGGTGTCCGGCACGGCCGGGCGCCGGCGGCCGGGCGGTCGCACCCGTCCGCCCGCGCGGCCGGGCGGGGCGCCGAAGCCGCCGTTCCGGCCCCGGCCCGGGGAGATCTGGTGGGCCCGGGTGCCGTTCGAGGACGGTCCGGGTGGGAAGGACCGTCCGTGCCTGGTGCTGGCGGTACGGGGCGACACGGCGCTCGTCGCGAAGATCACCAGCCGGTACCGGGACGGCCGGGCCGGTGTCGTCGCGCTGCCGCCCGGCGCGGTGGGCGATGCGCGGGGGCGGCGGAGCTTTCTGGAGACGGACGAGCTGCGGGAGGTCGCGGTGGGGCACTTCCGCCGCCGCGCGGGGCGGGTGGATCCGCTGGTCTGGGACCGGGTGCGGCACTTGGCGGCGTAGCCGCGGTGCGCCTCGCCGGTGGGCCGTCCCGCCCACCGGTCCGCAGTCGGCGACGCGCCGGGGTGGGGCCGTGCAGGGTCGCCCCCGCAGCGGTTGGCGGCGTCGCACGGTCACCCGACCGGTAGGGCAACCCGCCGACCGCGAGGAGGCGAGCCCGGAGGGGCCACACCCCCCACGCACCCGCAGCTTCCGAGGGCACCGCCCTCGGGGGCACCGTCCGCAAAGGGCACCGCCCCGGTCCGTTGTGCCCACCCTCCCCCAAGCTCTCGGCTTCGCTCGAGCAGGGGGGACCCCCATCGCCCTGCGGGACGATTGCCCACAACGGGTGGGGGCCGGGGGCGGCCGGGCGCGGGCGCCGGCCGCGGCGGGTAACCGGGCCGCGGGCGGTTAGGCCCAGAGTTGGCCTTGGAGCGTTTCGATCGCGGCTTCGGTCGTCGGGGCCGTGTAGACGCCCGTCGAGAGGTACTTCCAGCCGCCGTCGGCCACGACGAACACGATGTCCGCGCTCTCGCCCGCCTTGACCGCCTTCTTCCCCACGCCGATCGCCGCGTGCAGCGCCGCCCCCGTCGAGACGCCCGCGAAGATGCCCTCCTGCTGGAGCAGCTCCCGCGTCCGCGTCACCGCGTCGGCGGAGCCGACCGAGAAGCGGGTGGTGAGCACGGACGCGTCGTACAGCTCGGGCACGAAGCCCTCGTCGAGGTTCCGCAGCCCGTACACCAGGTCGTCGTACCGGGGCTCGGCCGCGACGATCCGGACGTCCGGCTTGTGCTCGCGCAGGAAGCGGCCGACGCCCATCAGGGTGCCGGTCGTCCCCAGGCCCGCCACGAAGTGCGTGACGGACGGCAGGTCGGCCAGGATCTCCGGCCCCGTGGTGGCGTAGTGCGCGCCCGCGTTGTCGGGGTTGCCGTACTGGTAGAGCATCACCCAGTCCGGGTGCTCGGCGGCCAGCTCCTTGGCGACCCGTACGGCCGTGTTGGAGCCGCCCGCGGCCGGCGACGAGATGATCTCGGCGCCCCACATGGCGAGCAGGTCGCGCCGCTCCTGGGAGGTGTTCTCGGGCATCACGCACACGATGCGGTAGCCCTTGAGCCGGGCCGCCATGGCGAGCGAGATGCCGGTGTTGCCGCTGGTCGGCTCCAGGATGGTGCAGCCGGGCGTGAGCCGGCCGTCCTTCTCCGCCTGCTCGATCATGTGCAGCGCCGGCCGGTCCTTGACCGACCCGGTCGGGTTGCGGTCCTCCAGCTTGGCCCAGATGCGGACGTCCGCCGAGGGGGACAGGCGCGGCAGCCGTACGAGCGGGGTGTTGCCGACCGCGGCGAGGGGCGAGTCGTAGCGCATCAGCGCATTCCGCCGGCCACGGCCGGGAGGATGGTGACGTTGTCGCCGTCGGACAGCTTGGTGTTGATGCCCTCCAGGAAGCGGACGTCCTCGTCGTTGAGGTAGACGTTCACGAAGCGGCGCAGCTCGCCGCCGTCCACGATGCGCTCCTGGATGCCGGTGTACCGGGTCTCGAGGTCGGCGAAGAGGTCGGCGAGGGTGTCCCCGCTGCCCTCGACGGCCTTGGCGCCGCCGGTGTGGGTGCGGAGGATGGTCGGGATGCGGACCTCGATGGCCATGGTGTGGGCTCCTGTCGGAAGGACGAACGAGTCGGGACGTACGAAGGCGGGCTGAGCACGGGCCGAGCGGACGAGCGGCTGAGCAGAGGTGGCGCCCGTGCGAAGGGGCGCGATCGCGCCGTACGGCCGGGCGCACGGCGGCGTGCCGGACCGCGGCGCTCAGGCGGCGACGGCGGCGCCGCGCGGACACATGGCGCTGGCGAGCCGGCACAGGTCGACGTGCAGCCGCGCCACGAGCAGCACGGTGCCCGGCGTCTGTTCGCTCACGTCGAGGGAAACCATGCGGTCATCGTATCGATTCCCGGTCCGGCATTCGGAGTGTGATCCCGCATGCTGGACGGTTTCCGCCCATCATGCGGGACACGGCGGCAAGCGGAGGCTCAGTACGCCTCGACGACCTGCACCTCTTCCTCGGTGATCTCGCCCTCGACGATGCGGTAGGACCGAAACTGGAACGGTCCGGCGTCGTCGGTGTCCGCCGTGGAGACCAGGACGTAGTGCGCGCCGGGCTCGTTGGCGTACGAGACGTCGGTGCGGGACGGGTACGCCTCGGTGGCGGTGTGCGAGTGGTAGATGACCACCGGCTCCTCGTCGCGGTCGTCCATCTCCCGGTACAGCTTCAGCAGGTCGCCCGAGTCGAACTCGTAGAACGTGGGCGAGCGGGCGGCGTTGAGCATCGGGATGAAGCGCTCCGGGCGCCCGGAGCCGGCCGGACCGGCGACCACGCCGCACGCCTCGTCCGGGTGGTCCTCGCGCGCGTGCGCGACGATCTGGTCGTACAGGGCCCGTGTGATGGTCAGCATGGGCTCAGGATAAGCAGAGGGGCCCGCCCGTACCGAGGGATGGTACGGACGGGCCCACATACTGGACCGAGGCCGGGCCGGAACCGCCGAGACGGACCCGAACCGGGCGGACCGCCGAAACGGACCCGGACCGGCCGGACCGCCGAAACGGACCGGGACCGGAACAGCCCGCCCCGGGACGGCTACCGCTTCGCCGGCTTCCGCGAGAAGGCGGCGTTCTCCGGGTTACGGGACTTCAGGACCAGGTACGAGACGCCCAGCAGCAGGGCCCACAGCGGGGCGCAGTACAGGGAGACCCGGGCGCCCTCGTCGATGCCCATCATCACGATGACCATGCCGATGAACAGCAGGGCGAACCAGCTGGTGTACGGGGCTCCGGGCGCCTTGAACTCGGACTCGGGGACCTCGCCGCGGGCGACGGCGCGCCGGTAGCGGATCTGCGAGACGAGGATCATGATCCAGGCCCACATGCCGGAGATGGTGGCGAAGGAGACGACGTACTCGAACGCCTTGCCGGGGGCGACGTAGTTGATCCAGACGCCCACGAGCATCAGCGCGGCCGAGAAGGTGGTGCCGAGCAGCGGGGTGCCGGACCTGGTCAGCCGGGTGAAGACCTTGGGGCCCTGGCCGTTGAGCGCGAGGTCGCGCAGCATGCGGCCGGTGGAGTACATGCCCGAGTTGCAGGAGGACAGGGCGGCGGTCAGCACCACGAAGTTCACGATGGCGGCGCCGACGCCGAGGCCCATCTGCTCGAAGGCGGCGACGAACGGCGAGACGCCCGGCTTGAAATGCGTCCAGGGCACCACCGAGAGGATCATGATCAGCGCGCCGACGTAGAAGACGGCGATGCGCCACGGCACGGTGTTGATGGCCTTGGGCAGGGTGACCTTCGGGTCCTTGGACTCGCCGGCGGTGACGCCGACCAGCTCGACCGCGAGGAAGGCGAACATCACGATCTGGAGGGTCATCAGCGTGCCGCCGATGCCCTTGGGGAAGAAGCCGCCCTCGGACCAGAGCATGGTCATGGACGCGGTCTCGGCGGCGTCGGAGAAGCCGATGGTGAGGATGCCGGCGCAGATCAGGATCATGCCGATGATGGCGGTGACCTTGATCATCGAGAACCAGAACTCCAGCTCGCCGAAGAGCTTCACGGAGATGAGGTTCGCGCCGTACAGGATGACCGTGAAGACCAGGGCGGAGACCCACTGCGGGATGTTCCACCAGTACGTCATGTACGTGGCGGCCGCGGTGACCTCGGTGATGCCGGTGACGACCCAGAAGAGCCAGTAGGTCCAGCCGGTGACGAAGCCGGCGAAGGGGCCGACGAACTCACGGGCGTACTCCGAGAAGGAGCCGGAGACGGGGCGGTACATGAGCAGCTCGCCCAGGGCCCGCATGATGAAGAAGATGACGAGTCCGGCGATCGCGTACGCCAGGACGAGGCTGGGGCCGGCCTTGGAGATGGCCTTGCCCGCGCCGAGGAAGAGCCCGGTGCCGATGGCTCCGCCGATCGCGATCATCTGGATCTGCCGGGCTCCGAGGCCCCGCTGGTAGCCCTCGCCCTCGCCGGATGCGGCCCCCGCGGCCCCACCGTCGTGCTGCTTGTCGACCCGCACTGAGGTCATGATGTGGTGCGCCTTTCTCCACGTCGACCCGCGTCGCCCCGCGCCCCTGCGCGTGACCGCGGATCAGGTCCTGATCCCCCCGGATGTGTATGGAGTGCCTCCGGCGGTCTGCCGGTCGTGGCGCACCCGGGAACAGGGGTGGCGTCCCCGGGCGATCGTGAAGGTGTATCACGCTCGTACCAGTGATCGACGACGACCACTGTGACCCACCGCACAGGAAAAAGCGGACAAGCAACACAAAAGCCCACCACCCGGGGCAGGCGGGTAATCCGATCGTTATACGGATCTGAGTGTCCGCTGAGCGAACACCGCGGGAGTCGACGTCACACGCGCACCGACGACGGCCGCACCGGGCGTCACATCATCGTCTCGACCAGGGTCTCCTGGAGGGCGCCCAGCCAGAGGTACGCCATGACCATCGGCTTGCGCGGGTCGGAGTCCGGCAGCCGGTACAGCGCCTCGCTCTCGTCGTCGTCGGCGACCTCCAGCCGGGTGCCGATGGTCAGCCGCAGGTCGTTGAGCGCGCCGAGCCAGTGCCGGGACTCCTCCGCCGACAGCTTGAGGACCGCGCCGCCCTCGCCGGTCACGCTGAGCGTGTCCAGGCTGCGTACGACGGTGAGGGCGTCCTCGCGCTTGCGGGCGCGCAGGTCGTTCTCCGTGTAGCGGCGGAACTCGGCGGACGCGGCGCGCAGCTCCTCGTCGCCGTCCTCGTACGCGTTGGGGAAGAGCCGGGCCAGCGCGGGGTCGGCCGGCGGCTCGCTCGGGCCCGCGCGGAACAGCTCGGCCAGCGGGTCCTCGCCCTGGGGCGGGGTCTCGCCGGGGCCGATCAGCTCCAGGAGCTGGACGGCCAGGGAGCGGAGGATGGAGACCTCGACCTCGTCCAGCGGGACGGCCGCGCCGCCGCCAGGCAGCGCCTCGAAATGCCCGCTCATCAGCCGCGGTCCTGGGAGAGGGTGGCCCACAGTCCGTAGCCGTGCATCGCCTGCACGTCCCGTTCCATCTCCTCGCGGGTGCCGCTGGAGACGACGGCCCTGCCCTTGTGGTGCACGTCCAGCATCAGCTTGTGCGCCTTGTCCTTTGAGTAGCCGAAGTACGCCTGGAAGACGTAGGTGACGTAGCTCATGAGGTTGACCGGGTCGTTGTGGACGATCGTCACCCAGGGCACGTCGGGTTCGGTGACGGCGAAACCCTCTTCGGCCGCTTCGGTGCGTTCGATCTCTGTGGGAGCAACACTCACTCGTCCCATGCTGCCACTCGGGGTGGTGGCCCGCACACACGGGGCCCGCACCACGCCGGAGGCGCCCGAAAGGCCCCGGGCGGTGGGGGAGCACAGGACCGGACAAGGCCCCGGCGCTCGCCCGCCCCGGGGGAAATCGTCACTCTGACGAGTATTCGGGGTAGCATCGTCGTATGAATGCTGCGGATCTTGGGCTGCCGGTGGACGTGCCGTCTACCGCGCTCTTCACGGACCAGTACGAGCTGACCATGCTCCAGGCGGCCCTGCGGGGCGGTACCGCCGACCGGCGCTCCGTCTTCGAGGTGTTCACCCGGCGGCTGCCCGAGGGGCGGCGCTACGGCGTCGTCGCGGGCACCGGCCGCGTGCTGGACGCGGTGGAGAACTTCCGCTTCGACGCGGGCGTCCTCGGCTTCCTCCGCGAGCGCGGCATCGTGGACGAGCCGACCCTCGCCTGGCTCGCGGACTACCGCTTCGGCGGCGACGTGTGGGGCTACCCGGAGGGCGAGGTGTACTTCCCCGGCTCCCCGATCCTGCGGGTCGAGGGCTCCTTCGCCGAGTGCGTGCTGCTGGAGACTGTGATCCTGTCGATCCTCAACCACGACTCGGCGATCGCCGCCGCGGCCTCCCGGATGTCCGCCGCGGCCGGCGACCGGCGGCTGATCGAGATGGGCGCCCGGCGCACCCACGAGCTGGCCGCCGTCGCCGCCGCGCGCGCCGCGTACGTGGGCGGCTTCTCCTCCACCTCCGACCTGGCGGCGGGCTTCCGCTACGGCATCCCGACGGTCGGCACGTCCGCGCACGCGTTCACCCTGCTGCACGACACCGAGCGGGACGCCTTCCGCGCCCAGGTGGAGTCCCTGGGCCGGGGGACGACGCTGCTGGTCGACACCTACGACGTGGCCGAGGCGGTGCGCGCCGCCGTGGAGATCGCCGGCCCCGAGCTGGGTGCGGTGCGGATCGACTCCGGCGACCTGCTGCTGGTGGCCCACCGGGTGCGCCAGCAGCTCGACGAGCTGGGCGCGCGCGACACGCGGATCGTGGTCACCTCGGACCTGGACGAGTACGCGATCGCCTCGCTGGCGGCGGCTCCGGTCGACGCGTACGGGGTCGGGACCCGGCTGGTGACCGGTAGCGGGCATCCGACCTGCTCGATGGTCTACAAGCTGGTGGCCCGCGCCGAGTCGGCCGACCCGAAGGCGCCGCTGCGGTCGGTGGCCAAGAAGTCGCTGGGCGGCAAGATGTCGGTCGGCGGGCGCAAGTGGGCGGCGCGGCGCGCCGGCGCGGACGGGGTGGCCGAGGCGGAGGTCGTCGGCACCGGACCGGTGCCGGCGGAGCTGGCGGACCGGCAGCTGCTGGTGGAGCTGGTCAAGGGCGGCGAGGTGGTGGCGCGCGAGCCGCTGGACGCGGCGCGGGACCGGCACCTGGCCGCGCTCGGGCGGCTGCCGATGTCGGCGATCCAGCTCTCGCGGGGCGAGCCCGTCATCCCCACGGAGTACGTCTGAGAGGGCGCCCGGCCGGGGGGTCGCGCCCCCTCCCGCCGGGCCCCGGGAATCTCTAGGCTCGAAACCGTCCCCGGCAGCCGCAGCACGGCCAGGCACCCGCAGCACGGCCCACCGAACCGCTCCCCCACCCACGAAGGACACCCGTCATGCACCGCGCACTGATCGTCGTCGACGTACAGAACGACTTCTGCGAGGGCGGCAGCCTCGCGGTGACGGGGGGCGCGGACGTCGCCGCCGCCATCACGGACCTGGTCGGCGAGGCGGCCGGGGCCGTCTACCGGCACGTGGTGGCCACCCGGGACCACCACATCGACCCGGGCGACCACTTCTCGGACCGGCCGGACTTCGTGGACTCCTGGCCCCGGCACTGCGTGGCCGGTACGGAGGGGGTGGGCTTCCACCCGAACTTCGCCCCGGCGGTCGCGTCCGGCGCGATCGAGGCGGTGTTCGACAAGGGCGCCTACGCGGCGGCGTACAGCGGCTTCGAGGGCACCGACGAGAACGACGTCCCGCTGGCCCGGTGGCTGCGGGAGCGCGGGGTCACCGAGGTGGACGTGGTGGGCATCGCCACCGACCACTGCGTACGGGCCACGGCCCTGGACGCGGCCCGGGAGGGCTTCCGCACCCAGGTGCTGCTGGACCTGACGGCGGGCGTGGCGGAGGAGACCACCGAGCGGGCGCTGGCGGAGCTGCGCGCGGCGGGCGTCGAGCTGACCGGCAAGCCGGTGGTCTGACCCGGCCCGCCCGGGCCCCCGGGCCGTACCGGGAGGACCGGGAGCCGCGCTACGAGGCCCGGGGGGCGTCCCAGGCGCGGGACTGGGGCAGCAGGGCGCGGATGGGGTGCCACAGCTCGGTGCGGCACTCCGGGACGGTCCGCCACAGCAGGCCGTCGGGGTGGTGGAGCACGGCGGTGACCTCGTCCGGGGTGGGCGGGTGGAGGTTGCCCCGCAGGTAGACGGCGCGCAGCCCGAGGTTCCGCAGCCTGGTCAGGGCGCGGGCGCGGTTGGCGGCGTGCACCAGGACGCGGACCGTGGAGCCGTCGCCCACCGGGCTGGGCAGGCTGAGGGCGACCACGACCTTGCCGCCGGGCAACTTGGTGAAACCTCCACCGGGCATGCTGGACCACTCCCCCGTGAGATGGTGTGTCAATAAGAACGGGCCACCACGCACCTAAACAGAATCGGCCGCCGCCCGCTAGTGGGCGACGGCCGATCATGCTCTGACCTGCGACGACGAGGTTTACTTCGTCGACGGGCCGACCTGGACCGTGATCGTCTGGCCGTTCTTCGGCTGCTTGACGATCGAGATCTTGGTGTTGGTGTCAGTTACCTGGACACCGGCGCGCGGGTTCGACTCGTACCAGTAGGTGCCCTTGCGGTCGTCGAAGGCCGCCACACCGCGCTGCGAGTGGATCTTCGACGGGACGCCCGCCTTGTGCAGCGTGATGCCGGTGGTGCGGTAGAGGCTGAACGGCGAGTCGTACGCCTGGATGCGGTTGCGCATCAGGGTGCCGTCCGCCCAGTGGGTGGGCGTCGGGTGGGCGTCGACCGGAAGGATCAGGCCCTTGCCCGGGTGGGTGGCGGTGTTGTTGTCCTTCTGGGAGGTGTCCCACTGCCAGACCAGCAGGCCGGTCTGGTACGGGTAGTGCTCCACCCAGGAGTCCTTCGGGGCCGGGAAGCCGAAGTTGTACGGGCCGACCTTGAGGGTGGCGTCGTACGAGACGTACTGCCGGTTCTCGGCGATGTAGTACTGCTCGTACTCGTTGGTGAACGCCTCGCCGATCCGGGAGAAGCCCTTCGCGGTCCAGCCGTTGTCGTCGCCCTCGGCGTTGTCCGAGAAGACCGCGGCGCCGTCCGCCTTCAGGGTGATGGCGTCGGCCGTGAAGCCCTTGCCGCCCGCGCCGCCGTCGGTCTGGTAGCGGAAGCGGAGGTCGAACTTCTTCCCGGCGTACGCGTCGAGCGGGTACACCAGCTTCTGCCACGAGCCGGAGACGTCGGTCAGCGCCGGGGCGCCGCTCGCGTCGGCCGGGATGGCCTTGCCGTTGGCGGTGCCGGCCAGGGCCGTCCAGTTCTTGCCGCCGTCGGTCGACACCTCGGTGTAGAGGTAGTCGTAGTCCTTCTCGATGTCCCACCAGCCGTCGAGGGTCAGCTCGGCCTTGGTCTTGCCGGTGAGGTCCACGGAGCGGGTGAGGGTGTTCTTGAGGTCGTCACCCATGTCGCTCCACCACTGCTTGGAGCCCTCGGCCGGCTTGACGACCGGGGTGGTGACCTTCTTCTTCGGCAGCTCGACGACCAGCGCCTGGGGGTTCTTGGTGTTGTACTCGGAGACGCCCAGGGTGTGCGAGGACTTGGTGGCCGCCTTGGCCTTCTCGTAGTTCAGCCAGCCGAGCTGGAGCTTGTCCCACGAGGTCATGTCGCCGGGCAGGTCACCGATCTCGTTCTTGCCGGTGCCCAGCCAGGAGCCGGAGGACATCAGCGACCAGAAGCCGGTGGAGTTCTCCGCGCCCGCCGCGCCGGAGGTGTCGTACAGGTCCGGCAGGCCGAGGTCGTGGCCGTACTCGTGGGCGAAGACGCCGAGGCCGCCGTTCTCCGGCTGCATCGTGTAGTCGCCGACCCAGATGCCGGAGTTGCCGATCTGCGTGCCGCCGGACCTGTTGTTCGCCGGGCCGGTCTTGCCGGCGTCGGTGCCGTACGCGTACCAGCGGTGCGCCCACAGGGCGTCGCCGCCCTGGGCGCCGCCGCCCGCGGACTCGTCCTCACCGGCGTGGACGATCTGGAAGTGGTCGATGTAGCCGTCGGCCTCGTTGAAGTTGCCGTCGGCGTCGAAGTCGTAGCGGTCCCACAGGTCGTACTGGGCCAGCTGCGCCTTGATCTGGGCGTCGGTCTTCCCGGCGGCCTTCTGCTGCGCGGTCCAGGCGGTGACACCGTCGCGGACGGCGTCCCAGACGTTGGAGCAGTTGCTGCTGCCGCAGTAGTTCGAGCCGTAACGGGCCTCGTTGTACTCGACCTTGACCCAGTCGGAGACGGCGCCGTCGACCGAGTAGCGGCCCGACGAGGTCTTCTCGTAGTAGGTCTTCAGGGACTGCTTCTGCTTGCCGGTCTTCTTGTCCTTGCCGGTGCCGAAGTAGAGGTCCTCGAAGTGCTTCTGGTTGTAGTCCTTCTGCCAGGCCGTCGAGTTGTCCTTCTTGCGGTCCGGCTCGGCTATCCGGTTGTGCAGCGGTCCGGGCGTGCCGCCGTACTTCGGCTTCGGCTCGGGGGTGTCGTCGTCCGCACGGTCGACGAGCGTGGTGTTGTCCACCTTGTCGCCGAACTCGACCAGGATGGTGAAGATCTTGTCGGTCTTCTCCCGGCCGAGCTCGACGTACTTCTTGTCGTCGAGCTTGACGACCTTGGAGGCACCCCTGCGCTCCACCTTCAGGTCGCCGGCCAGCACCTGCTCCAGCGCGGCCTCCCGCGCCTGCGCCTGCTGCCTGCTGTACGGGCCGTCGAGGTCGTGGTCGACCTTGGCGGCGTGGTCGTGCCCGGGGGCACCGTGTCCCGTGTCGTGCGCGCCGGGCGCCGGGTCGTGGCGCTCGATGCCGTCGGTGGGGCGGTTGTCGGCCTGGGCCGTGGTGAAGGCGGATGCCGTCGCGGCGGTGGCGGCCAGCGCCACGATCACCGCGGACGCTCTGAACGCCCGTCGTCTGCTGGTCACTTGATCTTGTCCTCCCCGCGCCCGCGAACCGCGGATGGGGGGTCGATGTGTTATCCGCGTGCGGTGTCGCGCCACAAGTGACGACATTCGACCGGAGAATGACGCGAAAAGACAGACCTTGACTTGTACAAGGCAGGTGCTCTATGTGAACAGATGAACCCGCATTGCGAACAGCGGTACGACGAACCGGCCGGCGGCGAACCGGCCTGGTCACCCGCCCCTCAGCCCTCCGAAGGACCCACGTCCACCGTGATCGACGAGCCGTTCGCCGGCTGCTCCGAGATGGCGATCCGGGTGCCGGTGTCCGCGGTCCGCACCCCGCCGAACTCGTTCTCGGCGTACCAGTACACGCCGTTGTGGTCGTCGAAGACCGGGTTGCCCGGCTGCGCCGCGATCCGCTGCGGTTCACCCGCCTTGTGCAGGGTGAAGCCGGGCACGGGGCGGTGGCCGAACGCCGCGTCGTACGGCGTGATCTTGTTGGACATCAGCGTGCCGTCCGCCCAGCGCATCGGCCGCGGATGGGCGTCCACCGGCAGCAGCAGGCCCTCGCCGGGGTGGTCGGTGACGTTGTTGTCGCGCTGCGAGGTGTCCCACTGCCAGATCATCAGGCCCGGCCGGTAGGCATAGTGCTCCACCCAGTTGTCCCGCGGCGCGGTGAAGCCGAAGTGGTACGGGCCGGTCTCCAGCGTCCGGTCGTACGAGACGTACTGCCGGTTCTCCGCGATGTAGTACTGCGGGTACGAGCCGGTGACCGACTCCCCCACCCGCGCGAACCCCCGCGCCGTCCACCCGCCCCCGTCCCCGCCGCCGTCGCCCGTCCCGCTGCCGCTCCCGTCGCCCTCGGCGTCGTCCCGGAACAGGATCGCCCCGTCCGCCCGCACGGTGATGTTGTCCGCCGCGAACCCCTTGCCGGCCACACCCCCGTCGGTCTTGTAGCGGAACCGGATCTCCACCCGCCGCCCCGCGTACGCGTCCAGCGGGTACGACAGCTTCCGGTACGCCCCCGACACCCCCGTCAGGGCCGGCTTGTCACCGCCGTCCCGGGGGATCACCTCCCCGTCGGCCGTCCCGTCCAGCGTCCGCCAGGTCTCGCCGCCGTCCGCGGAGACCTGCGTGTAGAGGTGGTCGAAGTCCTTCTCGATGTCCCACCAGCCGTCCAGCGACAGCGTCGCCCGCGCCCTGCCCCGCAGGTCGACCGTCCGGGTCAGCGTGTGGGACAGGTTGTCGCCGTGGTCGCTCCACCACTGCCCCGCGCCCCCGGCCGGCTTCACCACCGCGGTGGTCACCCTCTTCTCCGGCAGCTCCACCACCAGCGCCTGCGGCAGGTCCGTGTTGAACGCCGAGACGCCCAGCGTGTGCCGGGACGCCGTCGCCGCCTCCCCCCGCTCGTAGTTGAGCCAGCCCAGCTGGAGCTTGTCCCAGGCCGTCATGTCCCCTGGCAGGTCGCCGATCGCGTGCTTGCCGGTGCCCAGCCAGGAACCCGACGACATCAGCGACCAGAAGCCGACCGAGTTCTCCACCCCCGCCGCGTTGTTGGTGTCGTACAGGTCCGGCAGGCCGAGGTCGTGCGCGTACTCGTGGGCGAAGACGCCCAGGCCGCCGTTCTCCGGCTGCATCGTGTAGTCGCCGACCCACACGCCCGTGTCGCCGACGGCCACACCCCCCGCCCGGAACCCCGCCGGGCCGGTGTCCCCGTCGTCCCTGCTGTACGCGTAGCCCCGGTGCGCCCACAGCGCGTCCGGCCCCTGCGCCCCGCCGCCCGCCGACCCGTCCTCGCCCGCGTGGACGATCTGGAAGTGGTCGATGTACCCGTCCGGCTCGTTGAAGTCACCGTCGTTGTCGTGGTCCGTACGGTCCCACTCGTCGAACCGCGCCACCCGCTCCCGGATCTGCGCGTCGCTCCGCCCCGCCGCCCGCTCGCCCGCCACCCACGCGGCCACCCCGTCGAAGACCAGGTCCTCCACGTTGGGGCAGTTGTTGCCGCCGCAGTAGTTCGAGCCGTACCGCGCCTCGTTGTACTCGACCCTGACCCAGTCCGAGACCTCGCCCTCCACCGAGTACCGGCCCGAGGACGTCCGCTCGTAGTACGTCTTCAGCGACTCCACGCCGTCGCCCTCGCCGAAGTACAGCCGCCGGTAGTGCTCCCGGTCGAAGTCGGGCCGCCAGTCCGTCGCGTTGTCCTGCGTCCGGTCCGGCTCCGGGATGCTGTTGTGCAGCGGCCCCGGCGTACCGCCGTACTTGACCACCGGGGGTTTCGGGCCGCCCGGCCCGTCCGGGTCGTGGCGCGTGGTGTCGTCCACCTTGTCGCCGAACTCCACCAGGATGGTGAAGATCCGGTCCGTGCGCTCCCGGCCCAGCTCCACGTACTTCCGGTCGCCGAGCTTCACCACCTTGGAGCCGCCGCGCCGCTCGACCTTCGCGCTGCCGCTCAGCAGCCGCTCCAGAGCCACCTGCCGCTGCTGCCGCTGCCGGGCGCTGTACGGCCCGTCGATGACGTGCCCGTCGTGCTTCCCCTGGGCGGTGCCGTGCGCGGTGTCGTCGTGCACGGGCGCGGTGGTGGCGGACGCCGGGGCGCCGGAGCCCCAGGCGGCCGGCACCACCAGGACGGCCAGGACGACCAGGACAGCCATACCCCGTCGGACGTACGTCACTTGATACGGTCCTCCCCTGCGTATCGCGTCAACGGGCGCCGTCTTCCGGCCAGATCGGGCCGGCCGTGATTCCATGCGCCCCCCATACACCGGTACCGTGGGTTAGGTCACGCTTACTACCGGTTCCTCTCGGGCATCCACACTCGTAGAGTCACAAGTCAGTGCGAACGAACCGCGCGTCCCCCATCCGGTGCTCCCTCGCCTCCAGGACGGAACCCGCCATGCCGCGTCCGACCGCCGCACAGCTCGCCTACGGTTCGGCCACCGTCGTCCTCGCGACCGTCGCCATGCTGCTGCTGTCCCGCACCACGACCGGGCTCGGAGTCGCGCTGATCGGGGTCGCCGCCCTGGCGCTCGGCGTGCTGGTCACCGTGACCGTGCCGGGACGGGCCGGGCGCCGGGCGGCGTACCACCAGGCGCGGCCGGCCTTCCCGGCCGAGCGCCGGGAGCACTCACTGCGTCGTTGACACCACCACGGTCTTGGCGGCCTTGTCGTGCAGGCCCTGCTTGTACGGCTTGTCGACCAGGATCAGGATCAGCAGCAGCAGCGGCCACAGGCAGGCGCAGCAGATCAGGCCGGGCAGCCACAGCACCACGGACCGGATCAGCGAGGCGTTCATGGGCGGCACGCTGCCGTCGTTGAGCATCGCGACCCGCATGCCCATCAGCCGCATGCCCAGCGTCTGGCCCCGGTTCTTCGCCACCATCAGGGCGTCGTAGCCGATGTACGCGATGATCGTGAGGAGCTGGAAGACCCAGCCGTTGCCGTCGCTCGTCGTCCAGACGTCCTCCCAGTCGCCCTGGTCGGTCACCCGGTCGTAGATGTTGAACGGGATCGCGATCAGCGCGAGCGGAATGGCGACGATGATCCAGTCGATGATCCGTGCCAGGACACGCCGCCCCGGATCGGCCAGCGGCGGCATCCCCGCGAGCGGATCGGCCCCGCCGTAGGGCCCGCCGCCATAGGGCCCGCCCGGGTAGGGCCCGGATCCGTACGGCCCGCCGGGACCGCCGGGCCCGTCCCCGCCATAAGGCCCTCCGGTACCGCCGCCGTACGGGCCGCCGGTGCCGCCGCCGTACGGGCCGCCGCCACCGGGCGGCGGAGGCGGCGGCGCCGGGGGCGGCTGGGCGCCTTCGTCCTGCGGCTTCTTGCGGAACGGATCGTCCTCGGGCGGCTGCTGACCGGGCGGCGGCGGTTCGTTGCTCATGGGGGCAGTGCACCCCGCCCACCGGGCCCCCGCAACGGAAAGGGGGCTGTTCGGGGGTCCCCGGGTCACCCTCCCCCGGGGCGCCCGGTCAGGTGCCCGCGACGAAGGTGTGGGCCGCCTTGTCGTGCCAGCACTGGCGCCAGGGGCGGTCGAAGAGGCACCACAGGACGTTGGCGATCCCGACCACCAGGACGCCCAGGAGACCGTAGAGGAGCCAGCGGCGCAGGGCGGCGCCGAAGGACGGGGGCTCGTGGGACTCGATGTCCCGCACCTCCAGGCCCATCAGCTTCTTGCCCAGCGTGCGGCCCCACTTGGCGGTGGGCAGCGCCTCGTAGAGCACGCCCAGCACCAGCAGCGCGGCGAGCGCGATGCCGAAGCAGGTCGCGGTGGTGCCGTCCACCAGCCACACGGTGACCGTCTCACCGGACTGCTTGGCCTGCTGGATCTTGCCGTCGATGTGGTCGAGCGCCCGGGTCACGAGCGGCGCGGCCACGGCGGCCACGGCGGCGCCCAGGAGCAGGGTGTCGACCAGCCGGGCGGCGAACCGCTTGCCGAGGGCGGCCGGGCGGGCGGCGGCCTGCGCCTGCGCGGCGGCCAGGAACGGGTCCTCGACCGGCGGCTTCCAGGGCAGCACCGGCTGCTGGGGCGACGGCTCCCGGGACGGCACGGGCCGGGCCGCCTCCGGCTCGGCGGGGCGGGCCAGCGGGTGGACCTGCTGCGCCCAGGACGCGGCGCCGCCCCCGGGGCCGTGCGTGACGGGCGGCGGCGAGGCGGCAGGGGCGGCGGGCGCGGGCTGGGGCCCGGCCGGGGCGGGCTGCTGCGGCGCCGGGGCGGGCGGTGCCTCGGGGGCGAGGGCCCGGATGGTCATGGTGCCGTCGGCCGGCGCCTCGGGCTCCCGCCTCGGCGGGGTGACCGCCCGGATGGTGACGGTGCCCTCCCGCGCGGCCGGCGCGGCCGGTTCCGGTTGCGGCTGGACGTCCCGGACGCCGGGCAGCGCGCCGCCCGTCGGGTCGGGCGCGGCGGGGGCCGGGCGGCGGGGGTCCTGGCCGTTCTCGGCGCCCCAGGAGACCTTGCGGTCCCGGTCACCGCCGAAACCGGTCTGCCGCGAGGCGTCCGCCTGCCAGACCGTGGCCGGTTCCGGTTCCGGCCGGCCGTCGGCCGCGTCCTCCTCGTCGAAGAAGACCGGACCGGTCTCCTCCACCGCGGGGGTACGCGCCGGGGGCGCTGCCTGGGCCGGGACGGCGGGCGCCGGCGGGGACGGCATCGCCTCGCCGTCCCGGGGCGCGGGACGGCTCGTCCCCGGCACCCACGCGGCGCCGTTCCAGAACCGGATATATCCAGGGATGGACGGATCCGGGTAGTAGCCAGGCGTGGGGCTGCCGTCGCCGGTTGCCGGGGTTGGGGCGCTCATCACCGTGGTCCCGTATCTCTTCGAGTCCTCAATTCAAGGCACCACATCTACCAGACCCCGCGGCGGCCCCGGACCGGTCCGTCCACAACGACCACGATCCGGTCACACCTGTGTTACGGGGACCCGCGGCCCATTCCGCCGCCGGAAGTCGCGTAATGGCGGGCGGCAAACCCCCTCTCATCCATACGGCCCCGTTCAGGGCGCGGAATGGAGAGAAGGGAACCCCCCATGCAGCACACCGTCGTCGAACGCGACCTCGAACTCACCCTGGTGTTGTCGCCCGAGCGTGGCGTCCCCGTCCCCGCCCGCCTCACCTACCGCACGGACGACCCGTACGCCGTGCACATCACCTTCCACGTCGGCTCCGAGCACCCCGTGCACTGGACCTTCGCCCGCGAGCTGCTGGTCGAGGGGGTCTTCCGGCCCTGCGGGCACGGCGACGTCCGGGTCTGGCCGACGACCCTCGACGGACGGGCGGCGGTGCTGATGGCCCTGTCCTCGCCGGACGGCGACGCCCTGCTGGAGGTCCCGGCCGCGCAGGTGTCGGCGTGGCTGGAACGGTCGCTGCGGGTGGTGCCGCCCGGCTCGGAGTCGGAGCGCCTCGGCTGGGACGACGGGCTGGCCGGGCTGCTCACCTGATGGGGCGGTCAGCCCGTCACGTACGTGTGCGTGATGAATTCGATCGAGTGGCCGTCGGGGTCGTCCACGTACACCCCGCGGCCGCCGTACCGGTGGTTGATCCGCTGCGGCTCGCGGTGGTACGGGTCGGCCCAGTACGGCAGTTCGCGCTCCTGGACGCGGCCGAGGATCGCGTCGAACTCCTCCTCGGACACCAGGAACGCGAGGTGCTGGGAGGTGATCCGGGGCGCGTCGTCGTCGAGGTAGTCCAGGGTGACGCCGCCGTCGAGCGGGAGCGACGCGAACGGGCCGAAGGGCGTGGGCTCGGGAGCGCCGATCAGCTCCGCGAGGAAGCGGGCGCCGGCGAACCGGTCACGGCTGCGGACGATGGTGTGGTCAAGGCGTGCGGGCACGGCTCCTCCTTCGTCGGTGCCTTCACGCTAGGTCCGCGCCCGCCACTCCCACCATCGGACCTGTGTCCTAGGACCCCGGTCTCAGAAGAGCTTCCCGGGGTTCAGGATGCCGAGCGGGTCGAAGGCCCGCTTGATGTCGCGCTGCAACTCCAGGCCCACCGGGCCCAGTTCCCGCGCCAGCCACTCCTTCTTCAGGACGCCGACCCCGTGTTCGCCGGTGATGGTGCCGCCCAGCTCCAGGCCGAGCGCCATGATCTCGTCGAAGGACTCGCGGGCGCGCCGGGACTCGTCGGCGTCGTGGTGGTCGAAGCACACCACCGGGTGGGTGTTGCCGTCGCCCGCGTGGGCGCAGACGCCGATGGTCAGGCGGTACTTCGCCGCGATCGCGGCCGTACCGTCGATCATGGCGCCCAGCCGCGAGCGCGGGACGCAGACGTCGTCGATCATCGTCGCCGACTTGACGGCCTCCAGGGCGGTGAGCGACATCCGGCGGGCCTTCAGCAGCAGCTCCGACTCGGCCTCGTCCTCGGCCGGCACGACCTGGGTGGCCCCGGCGGCGGTGCACAGCCCGCCCACGGCGGCCAGGTCGTCCGCCGGGTCGGGGGTGTCGAAGGCGGCGAGCAGCAGCGCCTCGGTGGACTCGGGCAGCCCCATCCGCCCCAGCGCGTTGACCGCGCGGACGGTGGTGCGGTCCATCAGCTCCAGCAGAGACGGGGTGTGGCCCCGTTCCATGATCGCGCACACCGCGTCGCACGCGGCGGCGGCCGAGGGGAACTCGGCGGCCAGCACCAGCTGGCGCGGCGGCTTCGGCCGGAGCGCCAGCACGGCCCGTACGACGATGCCGAGGGTGCCCTCGGAGCCGACGAACAGCCGCGTCAGGTCGTAGCCGGCGACCCCCTTGGCGGTGCGGCGGCCGGTGGTCAGCAGCCGCCCGTCGGCGAGGACGACGTCCAACCCCAGGACGTACTCCGCGGTGACGCCGTACTTCACACAGCACAGCCCGCCGGAGGCCGTGCCGATGTTCCCGCCGATGGTGCACATCTCCCAGCTCGACGGGTCCGGCGGGTAGTACAGCCCGTGCTCGCCGACCGCCCGTGACAGCACCGCGTTGACGACGCCGGGCTCCACCACGGCGATCCGGTCGACCGGGCTGATCTCCAGGATGCGGTCCATCCGGGTCAGCGACAGCACCACGCAGCCGTCCGAGGCGTTCGCCGCGCCGGACAGGCCGGTGCGGGCGCCCTGCGGGACCACCGGCACCCGCAGCTCGCTCGCGGTGCGCATCACATGCTGAACCTGCTCGACCGTGCCGGGCAGGACGACCACGGCGGGGGTGCCCGCCTCGCAGAAGCTCGCCGCGTCATGGGCGTACGACACGGTGACGTCCGGGTCCGTCAGGATCGCGTCGGCCGGCAGACCGGCCCGCAGACGCGTCAGTAGCTCGTCCATGATCCCAGCCTGGCACCCGGGGCCATCGGTGTGAACCCGTCGGGGGATCGGCTCCGGCCTCACCGGGTGGCTCGCCGTTCCGGGCGCACAGTGGCGGCATGAAGACGGAACGGGTCCCGCGGATCGTCCTCGGCACGGGCGCGGCCATGGTGCTGGCCGGGGCGCTCGCCCTCTGCCTCCCCGGCGGTCCCGGCGGCGGCGGTGCCCCGCCGCCCGCGCCGGGCCCGGTCGCGCGGGCCGAGACGGCGGTACGGGCCGGGGCGCAGGCGTCCCTGCCGGAGCTGGCCGCGCTGATCGGCGACCGCGAGCGGTGGCTGCGCGCCCACCCGCGGGACGACGCGGCATGGGCGGAGCTGGGCGGCGCGTACGTGGAGCGGGGCGGACGCGACGGCGACACCGCCTCGTACGTCCGGGCGGAGAGCGCCCTGAAGCGGTCCCTCGCGGTGTGGCCGGCCGCCCGGGGCAACGCCGACGCCCGGCTCGGCCTGGCCGCCCTGGCCAACGCCCGGGGCGACTTCCGGACCGCCCGCGTCCACGCCGAGGCGGTGCGCAAGGAGCAGCCGCGGCGCTGGCAGACGTACCCCGTCCTGATCGACGCGTACAGCGGGCTCGGCGACTACGTGTCGGCCGGCCGGGCCGCGGACCGGCTGCGGAAGCTGCGGGCGGGCGGCCCCGCGCTGTCCCGGGCGTCCCTGGTGTACCGCGACAAGGGCTGGCGGGAGGACGCCTCGGCGCTGGCGTACGACGCGGTGGCGCTGGCCGGGACCCCGGCGGAGAAGGCGGCGTGCCTGGCCCGGCTGGGGGACCTCGCCTGGGAGCGGGGCGAGCCGCGGGAGGCCCTCGGCTCGTACGGGACGGCCCTGGAGCTCGTGCCCGGTCACGCCCCGTCGCTGGCGGGCCGGGCGCGGGCGCTGGCGGCGCTCGGCCGCGAGGAGGACGCGCTGCGGGACTACGGCGCGGCCCTGGAGGCGCAGCCGCTGCCGCAGTACGCCCTGGAGGCGGGCGAGTTGTACGAGTCCCTCGGCCTGGACGGGGACGCGCAGACGCAGTACGCGATGCTGCGGGCGCGGGTGTCGGAGGCGGGCACGCACGGGGTGAACACGGCGCTGGTGCTGGCGCGGTACGAGGCGGACCACGGCGACCCGGAGTCCGCCGCGCGCCGGTTGCGCGCCGAGTGGGCGAAGGGCCACCGCTCGGTGCACGTCGCCGACGCGCTCGGCTGGGCGCTGTACCGGTCGGGCGACGCGAAGGAGGCCCTGCCGTACGCCAGACGGGCGACGGAACAGGGCCTGCGCAGTGCGCTGTTCGCGTACCACCGGGGGCAGATCGAGCGGGAGCTGGGCGAGTACGGGCCGGCGCGGCGGCACATCGAGGAGGCGCTGCGGATCAACCCGTACTTCTCGCCGCTGCTGGCGCCGAGGGCGCGCCGTGCGCTGACGGCCCTCGGCGAGCCGGATGCGGACGCCCCGAGTGCCCCCCGACACCCGGAACGCCCCCGGTCCCGCTGAGCCCGCGACGACCCGCAGTCGGCGTACCACCGGGGTGGGGCCGTGCAGGGTCGCCCCCGCAGCGGTTGGCGGCGTCGCACGGTCACCCGACCGGTAGGGCAACCCGCCGACCGCGAGGAGGTGAGCCCGGAGGGGCCCCGCCCCACCCCCACCGGGAGGCACCGCTCCGGTGGGCACCCCGTTGTGCCCACCCTCCCCCAAGCTCTCGGCTTCGCTCGAGCAGGGGGGACCCCCATCGCCCAGCGGGACGATTGCCCACAACGGAACGGGGTGGGCGCACCCCCATCGCCCTGCGGGACGATCGCCCACAACGGGCGGGGGGCGCCGCCCCGCGGGGCTAGAGGTTGCCGCGCTTGGCCTGTTCGCGCTCGATCGCTTCGAACAGCGCCTTGAAGTTGCCCTTGCCGAAGCCCATCGACCCGTGCCGCTCGATCATCTCGAAGAACACGGTCGGACGGTCCTGGACCGGCTTGGTGAAGATCTGCAGCAGGTAGCCGTCCTCGTCGCGGTCGACGAGGATCTTCAGCTCGCGCAGGGTCTCGACGGGCACCCGCGTCTCGCCGGCCCACTCGCCGAGCGTGTCGTAGTACGAGTCGGGGGTGTCGAGGAACTGGACACCGGCGGCGCGCATGGTGCGGACGGTGTGCACGATGTCGTTCGTGGCGAGCGCGATGTGCTGGACGCCGGCGCCGCCGTAGAACTCCAGGTACTCGTCGATCTGGGACTTCTTCTTCGCGATGGCGGGCTCGTTGATCGGGAACTTGACCTTGAGCGTGCCGTCGGCGACGACCTTGGACATGAGCGCGGAGTACTCGGTGGCGATGTCGTCGCCCACGAACTCCTTCATGTTGGTGAAGCCCATGACCTTGTTGTAGAAGCCGACCCAGTCGTTCATCTTCCCGAGCTCGACGTTGCCCACGCAGTGGTCGATGGCCTGGAAGGTGCGCTTGGCCGGCGGCTCGACCATGGGGCGGGCGACGACGAAGCCGGGCAGGTAGGGGCCGTCGTAGCCGGAGCGGTCGACGAGGGTGTGGCGGGTCTTGCCGTACGTGGCGATGGCGGCGAGGACGACGGTGCCGTGCTCGTCCTTGACCTCGTACGGCTCGGTGATGCCGGTGGCGCCCTGCGCGACGGCGTAGGCGTACGCCTTGCGGGCGTCGGGGACCTCGATGGCGAGGTCGATGACGCCGTCGCCGTGCTCGGCGACGTGGTCGGCGAGGAAGCGGCCCCACTCGGTGGCCGGCTTGATGACGGAGGTGAACACGAAGCGGGCGGCGCCGTTGGTGAGGACGTAGCTCGCGGTCTCGCGGCTGCCGTTCTCCGGTCCGGAGTAGGCGACGAGCTTCATGCCGAAGGCCGTGGAGTAGAAGTGCGCGGCCTGCTTGGCGTTGCCGACGGCGAAGACGACCGCGTCCATCCCCTTCACCGGGAAGGGGTCGTCCTGCCGGGCGGTGTCGGGGGCGTGGGAGATGGTCTCAGTCATGGCGGCAGGCTCTCTCCGTTTGGCAAGGTGCGCAATAGTTCCCGCAGGGGCTGGTCACTTTGCCCACCGGATGGGCACTCTGGGGGGACGTTCTGTACAGGGTGACCATTGGAGGGCGGCCGTGGCGATCGATCATCTGGACGGGCGGCTCATCGCGCTGCTGGCGCGGGAGCCCCGGATAGGCGTGCTGGAGGCGTCGCGGCGGCTGGGGGTGGCGCGCGGGACGGTGCAGGCGCGGCTGGACCGGCTTCAGTCGAACGGAGTCATCCGGGGGTTCGGGCCGGACGTGGACCCGGCGGCGCTGGGGTATCCGGTGACGGCGTTCGCCACGCTGGAGATCAAGCAGGGCCAAGGCGCGGACGTGCGGGAGCACTTGGCGGGGGTGCCGGAGGTGCTGGAGCTGCACACGACGACGGGGCACGGGGACATGCTGTGCCGGCTGGTGGCGCGGTCGAACGCGGATCTCCAGCGGGTGATCGACCGGGTTGTCGGTTTTGATGGCATCGTGCGGGCCTCCACGGCGATCGTCATGGAGAACCCGGTGCCCCTGCGGATCATCCCGCTGGTGGAGCAGGCGGCGCAGGAGTAGCGACCGGCGGGGCCCGGGGGCGCGCAGGAGTGAGCGGCCCGCGGGGCCGGGGGCGCGCAGGAGCAGCGAAGGGAGCACGGCCGTGAGCTTCTGGGAGTACGTGGCCAGCCGCCACCAGCAGTTGCTCACGGACGCGTACCAGCACGTCAGCGCGGTCTTCCAGTGCATGGTGATCGCCACGGCGCTGGGGGTGCTGATCGCCCTGGTGACGTACCGCAGCGGGTGGGCGGGGAATCTGGCGATCATGTCGACGGCGACGGTGCTGACGATCCCCTCGCTGGCGCTGATCGGCCTGCTGATCCCGGTGGTGGGGCTCGGGGTGCCGCCGACGGTGATCGCGCTGGTGCTGTACGGGCTGCTGCCGGTGGTGCGCAACGCGATCGTGGGGCTGCGGGGGGTGGATCCGGCGCTGGTGGACGCGGCGAAGGGCATCGGGATGTCCCCGGCGGCCCGGCTGGCCCGGGTGGAGCTGCCGCTGGCGTGGCCGCCGATCCTGACCGGCATCCGGGTGTCGACGCAGATGCTGATGGGGATCGCGGCGATCGCCGCGTACGCGTCGGGGCCGGGGCTCGGCAATGAGATCTTCCGCGGGATCGCCTCGCTGGGCAGTGCGAACGCGCTGAACCAGGTGCTGGCGGGGACGCTCGGGATCGTCGTGCTGGCGCTGCTGTTCGACGCCGCGTATGTCCTGCTGGGCCGGCTGACGATTCCGAGGGGGATCCGTGGGCGCGAGCATTGAGCTGGAGAACCTCTCGAAGCGGTATCCGGGCAGCGCGCAGCCGGCCGTGGACGAGGTCTCGATGGAGATCCGGCCGGGCGAGACGGTGATCTTCGTGGGCCCCTCGGGGTGCGGGAAGTCGACCACCCTGAAGATGATCAACCGCCTGATCGAGCCGTCGTCGGGGCGGATCAGGATCGACGACGAGGACGTGACGCGCATCGACCCGGTGAAGCTGCGCCGGAAGGTCGGGTACGCGATCCAGTCGTCGGGGCTGTTCCCGCACATGACGGTGGCGGACAACATCGCGCTCGTACCGAGGATGGTGGGGTGGTCCAAGGCGCGGGTGCGCGACCGGGTGGAGGAGATGCTGGACCTGGTGGGGCTGGACCCGCGGGAGTTCCACGGGCGGTACCCGCGCCAGCTGTCGGGCGGCCAGCAGCAGCGGGTGGGCGTGGCGCGGGCGCTGGCGGCGGACCCGCCGGTGCTGCTGATGGACGAGCCGTTCGGGGCGGTGGACCCGATCACGCGCGACCACCTCCAGGACGAGCTGATCCGGCTCCAGCACGAGCTGCACAAGACGATCGTGTTCGTGACGCACGACTTCGACGAGGCGATCAAGCTGGGCGACCGGATCGCGGTGCTGCGCGAGCGGTCGCACATCGCGCAGTTCGACACGCCGGAGGCGATCCTCACCAACCCGGCGGACGACTTCGTGTCGGGGTTCGTGGGGGCGGGGGCCGCCCTGAAGCGGCTGAACCTCACCCGCGTACGGGACGTGGAGATCGCCGACTTCCCCACGGTGTCGGTGGACGACCCGCTCCAGACCATTTTCAACCGGCTGCGCGGCGGCCTGCACAACGAGCTGCTGATGCTGGACCGGCGCGGCCGGCCGTACAAGTGGCTGCGGCGCGGCGACCTGATGCGGGCCAAGGGGTCGCTGGCGCGGGCGGGGCAGCTGGTGCACGACACGGTGACGCGGGACGCGACGCTGCACGACGCGCTGGAGGCGGTGCTCATCGACTCGGCGGGGCGGGTCGCGGTGACCGGGCGGCGGGGCGAGTACATCGGGGTCGTCGACATGGAGACGCTGATGAACTCGGTGCACGAGATGCTGGAGGCGGACCGGCTGGCCGCGATCGAGCACCAGCACGACGTGGAGGAGGCCCGCCACCACCGGACCGAGACGGAGCTGGAGGGCGGCTCGTGACGCCCGGGGTGCCGGACACCCGCGACGAGCCGGGCGGGCCTCGGCTCCACGGGCCCCGGGAGCCGGAGCAGGAGCAGGAACCGGAGCAGGAGCCGCAGTCCGGGGTGCTCCGGGCGCCGGGGCGGTGGGAGGCCCTGCGGCGGAGGCTGCCGTGGCGGAGGCTGGTGGTGATGCCGGCGGTGCTGACGGTGCTGCTGCTGGGGACGTACTTCTGGATCTCGAACGTCCACCTGGACGTGATCGCGCGCAACGCGCTGGCCGGCGGGAACGTGCAGCTGCGGGTGTGGCAGCACATCAGGCTCACGGCGGTCTCCACCTTCTGGGTGCTGATCATCGCCGTTCCGCTGGGCGTCGTCCTGACCCGGCGCGGGATGCGGCAGGCGGCCCCGGTCGCGACGGCGGTGGCGAACGTGGGCCAGGCGACGCCGGCGATCGGCCTGCTGGCGCTGCTGGTGATCTGGCTGGGCATCGGCCCGTCGACGGCGGTGACCGGCATGGTGATCTACGCGGTGCTGCCGGTGCTGTCCAACACCATGGCGGGCCTGCGGGCCATCGATCCCCAGCTGGTGGAGGCGGCGCGGGGCATCGGGATGTCGGCGTGGGGCCGGCTGTCGCGGGTGGAACTGCCGCTGGCGGTGCCGCTGATCCTGGCGGGAGTGCGCACGGCGCTGGTGCTCAACGTCGGTACGGCGACGCTGGCGACGTTCGTCGGGGGCGGCGGGCTGGGCGATCTGATCACGACGGGCATCCAGACCCAGCGGATGGCGGTACTGGTGCTGGGGTCGATCCTGACGGTGGCGCTGGCCCTGCTGGTGGACTGGCTGGCGTCGCTGGCGGAGCTGCTGCTGACGCCGCACGGACTGGAGGCCGGGTGATGCGGTACGCGGTACGGGGCGCGCTGGTGCTGGCGCTGGTGGCGGCCGGGCTCACCGGGTGCGGGCTGAAGAGCGGCTCGCCGATGGTGGACGAGGTGCGGCCGGGCTCGGTGGGCCGGGGGCTGCCGCTGGCGGGCGCCTCGCTGACGGTCACGTCGAAGAACTTCAGCGAGAACATCATCCTGGGCCAGATGATCGGGCTGATCTTCAAGGCGGCGGGCGCGGAGGTGCTGGACCGGACGAACCTGCCGGGCTCCATCAGCGGCCGGGAGGCGATCATCAAGGGCGACGCCGACGCGATCTACGAGTACACGGGCACGGCGTGGATCACGTACCAGGGCCGTGACAAGCCGATCCCCGACCCGCGTGCGCAGTGGGAGGCGGTACGGGACGTGGACGTGCGCAACGGGGTGACCTGGCTGCCGCCGTCGACGCTGGACAACACGTACACCCTCGCCATCAACAAGCGGAACAACGCCAGGTACAAGCTGCGGACGCTGTCGGACGTGGCCGAACTGTCGCGGCGCGACCCGTCGGCGGTCACGCTCTGCGTGGAGAACGAGTTCGCCTCCCGGGAGGACGGCCTGCCGGGCATGGAGAAGGCGTACGGGATGACGATCCCGCCGGGCAACATCCGCAAGATGGACGCCGGGATCATCTACACCCAGGTGGCGAAGTCCGGTTCGTGCCTGCTGGGCGAGGCGTACACGACGGACGGCCGGATCAAGGCGATGGACCTGGACACCATGGCCGACGACAAGCACTTCTTCCCCAACTACAACGCGGCGCCGGCGCTGCACACGCCGACGTTCGAGCGGTACCCGGTGATCGCGGAGCTGCTCGACCCGCTGAGCGCCCGTCTGAACACGGCGGTGGCGCAGGAGTTGAACGCGCGGGTGGACGTGGACGGCGAGGACCCGCACGCGGTGGCGAAGGAGTGGCTGATCAAGGAGGGGTTCATCAAGGAAGGCTGAGGCCCCGCTCCCCCGGACGCCAAGAAGCACCCGCCCAGCACCCCGTGCACAGCACTCACTGCAAAGGACCGCTTGCAAAGAAACCCTTGCAAGCAAGTCTTTGCATCTCTACGCTGACGGCATGCCCGCATCCGAGAAGCCGGCCGCCCCCGGCACGCCGTCGATCCGCCAGCTCGACCCGCGCTCCCTGCGCGGCCTCGCCCACCCGCTGCGCATCCGGCTGCTCACCGCCCTGCGCCACCACGGCCCCGCCACCGCCTCCCAACTGGCTGAGCGGCTGGGCGAGTCGAGCGGGGCCACCAGCTACCACCTGCGCCAGCTCGCCTCGTACGGCTTCGTCGCCGACGCCCCCGAGCGCGGCAAGGGGCGGGAGCGCTGGTGGCAGGCCGTGCACCAGGGCACCGCCTGGGACGACTCGCTCTTCGACCAGGAGGACGCCGAGACGCGGGGCGCGGTCAATGTGTTCCTGCACGAGATCGCCACCCTGCACGGCCAGGAGCTGTCCACCTGGATCGGCACCATGCGCGAATGGCCCTCCGAGTGGGCCAGGAGCACCGATCTGAGCGACTTCACGCTGCGCCTCGCCCCCGCCCAGGTGCGCGAGCTGGACGAGAAGATCCACGAACTCATCAACGGCTACCGCGACGCCGAGCCCGCCGAGGGCGCCGCCAAGGTCCGGCTCCATGTGCACGCCTTCCCGCAGGCCGACGACCGAGAGGACACCCGGTGACCGCCACGCACCCCGACATACACCTGCTCCTGCACGCCGCGCGTGCCGCCGGCTTACCGTCCCGCGCCCCGCACCCCACCACCCCGGGCCGGCTCGCCTCCCGCGTCCATCGCGGCCCGCTCCGTACCCGACTGGGCTGGACGCTCGTGGAGTTCGGCCTGCGGCTGGTCGCCACTCCCCTTCCCCCGGCCCGCACCACCCGCCCCGCATGAGCGGCCCGCGCCGCCCGCTCGGGACCCTGCTGGCGGCCGAGGCAGTCTCCGTCACCGGCAATTCGCTGACCCTCATCGGCGTCCCGTGGTTCGCGCTCCAGAGCACCGGCAGCCCCGGCCGGGCGGGCCTCGTCGCCTTCTGCGCCACCCTCCCCGTGGTCGTCTCGGCGCTCGCCGGCGGGCCGGTCATCGACCGGATCGGCCGCCGGCGCGTCAGTGTCGCCTCGGACCTGGTGTGCGCGCTCGCCCTGGCCGCGATCCCGCTCCTGCACGGCGCGGGACGGCTCGACTTCTGGATGCTGTGCGCGCTGATGGGTGTGACCGGGCTGTTCCACGCGCCCGGCCAGACGGCCCGGCACGTCCTCGTCCCGGACCTGGCCGAGGGGGCGGGGACGACCCTCGCGCGGGCGGCGAGCCTGTTCGACGCGGTGTCGCGGGGTGCGCGGATGACGGGCGCCGCGCTGGCCGGCGTACTGATCGCGCTGCTGGGCGCGGAGACGGTGCTGCTGCTGGACGCGGTGACCTTCGGGCTCTCCGCGCTGCTGGTCCTGGCGGGGCTGCGCGGGGTCGCGGCGGCCGAGCCGCGGCGGGACGGCCCGCCGGTGTCGGCGGCCCGGTACCGGGCGGAGCTGCGCGAGGGGTACGCCTTCGTGCTGCGCTCCCGGCTGCTGCTGGGGATCACCCTGATGGTGATGGTCACCAACGGGCTGAACCAGGCGTGGAGTTCGGTGCTGCTGCCCGTGCACGCCCAGCGCAACCTCGGGGGCGCCGCCGCGATCGGCCTGGTCACGGCGGTGTTCGGCGGGTGCGCCCTGCTGGGGGCGCTCGTCTACGGGGCGGTGGGGCACCGGCTGCGGCGGCGGCCGGTGTTCACGGTCGCGTTCCTGCTGGGCGGCGCGCCGCTCTACGTCGTCGCGGCGCTGACCGACGACGTGACGCCCCTGGTGGTGACGATGGCGGTGGCCGGGCTGGGGGTCGGGACGCTGAACCCGATCCTGACGACGTTGATGTACGAGCGGGTGCCGGACGCGCTGCGCAGCCGGGTCGCGGGGGTGACGACCGCCGGGGTGCTGATGACCATGCCGCTGGGCGGTGTCGGCGCGGGCCTGCTGGTGGAGGGCGCGGGCCTGGCCCCGGCGCTGCTCGCGGTCGGCGCCGTCTACTTCCTGATGACGCTGACCCCGGCCGTCTTCCCGAGCTGGCGGGAGATGGACGGCGCGGGGGCCGCGCTCAGCAGCTCGGGACCTTCTTGCCCTGCTCCAGGGCGCGCAGCGAGGACACCGCGTCCTTGAGGGTGCTCACCGGGACGAGCCGCAGCCCGGCGGGCTTCTCCGCCTGCGCGTCCGCGCACTCGTCCTTCGGTACGAGGAAGACGGTGGCGCCGTCCCGGTGGGCGGCCTGCGTCTTGAGGGACACCCCGCCCACGGCGCCGACCTTCCCGTCGGCGTCGACCGTCCCCGTACCGGCGACGATCCGGCCGCCGGTGAGGTCGCCGCCGGAGCCGTCGCCCTGGATCTTGTCGATGATGCCGAGCGCGAAGAACAGCCCGGCGGACGGCCCGCCGACGTCGGCGAGCTGCAGGTCGACCTCGACCTGCTCGGGGCTCTTGCCGAGGTACCCGAGGGCGGCCTCGACGGCGGTGTTCTGCGACTCGCGCATCTGGCCCAGGTTGCGCTTCTCGATCTCCGCGTCGGACTTGCCGGCCGGGTAGACGGAGTCGCGCGGCAGGACGGCCCGGTCGGTGCGGAACCAGCTGTCGACGACGTCCCCGAGGTCGACGTCGGCACGCGGGCCGGTGGCGACGATGGTCGTCATCAGCAGTTCGCCCCGGGTCTCGCGGACCGGCACCCCGGAGACGGTGATGACCTGCCGGCCCTTGTGCTCCCCGAGGACGTCACTGGTCGAGCCGGGCTGCGCCAGGGTGAAGGGCAGCGGCGCGACCCCGGCGACGACGAGCAGGGCGACGACGGGGAGGGCGCACAGGGCGAGAGCACGGGGGCGCGAGAGCGTGGAGAGCACGGTGCCAAGATATCCCCCGCCCCGAGCCGCCCCCCGGCCCGGGAAGGCGCACCGGCTCGGCGCACCGCCCCCTGCGGCGTACCGGCTCGTACGCCGGCCCCTCACGCCAGGCCCGCCCGCACACCAACCCCACCCGTACGCTCGACCTGCTCCGCGCTGCGGCCCACCCTGGCTCAAACGCCGGCCTCACCCGCCCGCCCGGCCCGCTCCGCGCTGCGGCCCGCCCGGCGGGTCAGCGCAGGGCGTCCGCCACTTCGCGGGCGGCGTCCACGACGCGGGGGCCCACCCGCTCGGGCACCGCGTCCGCGAGCATCACCACGCCGACGCTGCCCTCGACGCCGGTCACCCCGAGCAGCGGGGCCGCCGCGCCGCTGGCGCCCGCCTCCAGCTCGCCGTGGGTGAGAGTGTAGCCGGGGTCGCCGAGGGCACCCTGCCGGGCGGCGAGTATCGCGCGGCCGGCCGCGCCCCGGTCCAGCGGGTGGCGGAAGCCGGCCCGGTAGGCCACGTGGTAGTCGGTCCAGGTCGGCTCGACGACCGCGACCGCGAGCGCCTCCGCCCCGTCGACCAGGGTGAGATGGGCGGTGGCGCCGATGTCCTCGGCGAGCGCCCGCAGCGCGGGCAGCGCGGCCTCCCGTACCAGCGGGTGCACCTGGCGGCCCAGGCGCAGCACGCCGAGGCCGACGCGGGCGCGTCCGCCGAGGTCGCGGCGGACCAGGGCGTGCTGTTCGAGGGTGGCGAGCAGACGGTAGACCACGGTCCGGTTGACCCCGAGCTTGTTGGACAGCTCGGTGACGGTCAGCCCGTGGTCGGTGTCGGCGAGCAGCTTGAGGACCCGCAGTCCTCTGTCGAGCGTCTGGGAAGTCTCCGCGGTCACGACGCCCTCTCCTTCGGAGTGAGTGGCGGCGGACACTCTCAAGGGCGGACGCGCCACCGGTCCCATCGGCGACGCACGGAGAGGCCGCCGGCAGGCCATGGCACACCGGCTGCGCTCCGCGGCGGCGCTGCCACGGGGCGTTTGTATGGCGATTGCCGGGACAGTAGCGAGGGACTCCGCTCAGCGGAAGACCTCGTCCAGAATCCGGTCGCAAGCGTTTTCACCCCGGGCAATGCGCCCCGAAACGCCCCGAATGCCCCACTCAAGCGCCACCCCGCGTCGAAGACCGTGGCTCCCGGTGCCGCCTCAGCGCATCCGCGTGGCCCACTCCTGGACCTTCTTGATCCGCTCGCGGATCTGCCCGGCCGTGGCCTCCGCGCTGGGCGGCCCGCCGCAGACCCGGCGCAGCTCGGTGTGGATGACGCCGTGCGGCTTGCCGCTCTGGTGGACGTAGGCGCCGACCATGGTGTTGAGCTGCTTGCGCAGTTCGAGCAGTTCCTTGTGGGAAACGACGGGGCGCCGCTCGGCGGGCAGCTCCAGCAGGTCGGCCTCTTCGGCGGGCTTCTGCTTGCTGTGCGCGATCTGCCGCGCCTGCCGCTTGCGCAGCAGGAGCTGGACCTGGTCGGGCTCGAGCAGCCCGGGGATGCCGAGGTAGTCCTGCTCCTCGGCGCTGCCGGGGTGGGCCTGCATGCCGAACTCGGCGCCGTCGTACAGCACCCGGTCGAAGACCGCGTCGGACTCCAGGGCCTCGAAGGGCAGCGCGTCCTGCTCGCCGGTGTCCTCGTCCTGCTGCTTGTTGGCCTCGTCCATCTCCTTCTCGGACTCGGCGTAGGGGTCCTCGTCGGCGCCGTCCTTCTTCGGCTTGTCGAGGGCGTGGTCGCGCTCGACCTCCATCTCGTTGGCGAAGGTCAGCAGGTTGGGGATGGTGGGAAGGAACACGGACGCGGTCTCGCCGCGCCTGCGCGATCGTACGAAACGGCCGACGGCCTGGGCGAAGAACAGGGGCGTGGAGATGGTGGTGGCGTACACCCCGACGGCGAGGCGCGGGACGTCGACGCCCTCGGACACCATCCGGACGGCGACCATCCACCGGTCGTCGCCCTCGCTGAACTCGTCGATCCGCTTGGACGCGCCCGCGTCGTCGGAGAGGACGACGGTCGCCTTCGTCCCGGTGATCTCCCGGATGAGCTTGGCGTAGGCGCGGGCGGAGTCCTGGTCGGAGGCGATGACGAGGCCGCCGGCGTCGGGGATGCCCTTGCGGACCTCGGTGAGCCGCTGGTCGGCGGCGCGCAGCACGTTGGGCATCCAGTCGCCGCGCGGGTCGAGGGCGGTGCGCCACGCCTGGGAGACGGCGTCCTTGGTCATCGGCTCGCCGAGCCGGGCGGCGACCTCGTCGCCGGCCTTGGTGCGCCAGCGCATGTTGCCGCTGTAGCTGAGGAAGATCACCGGCCGGACGACGCCGTCGCCGAGGGCGTTGCCGTAGCCGTACGTGTAGTCGGCGGCCGAGCGGCGGATGCCGTCGTTGCCCTCCTCGTACGTGACGAAGGGGATGGGGTTGGTGTCGGAGCGGAAGGGCGTGCCGGTGAGCGCGAGCCGCCGGGTGGCGGGCTCGAACGCCTCCAGGCACGCCTCGCCCCAGGACTTGGAGTCGCCGGCGTGGTGGATCTCGTCGAGGATGACGAGCGTCTTGCGCTGCTCGCTGCGGTTGCGGTGCAGCATCGGCCGTACGCCGACACCGGCGTAGGTGACGGCGACGCCGTGGTACTCCTTGCTCAGCGGCCCGGCGCTGTAGTCGGGGTCCAGCTTGATCCCTATCCGCGCGGCGGCGGCGGCCCACTGCTTCTTCAGGTGCTCGGTCGGCGCGACGACGGTGACCTGCTGCACGACGTGGTGGTGCAGCAGCCAGGACGCGAGGGTGAGCGCGAAGGTGGTCTTGCCGGCGCCGGGGGTGGCGACCGCGAGGAAGTCGCGCGGCTGCTCCTGGACGTATCGGTCCATCGCGGCCTGCTGCCAGGCGCGCAGCTTGTTCGCGGTGCCCCAGGGGGCGCGGCCGGGGAAGGCGGGTGAGAGGTGATGGGAGGCGGTAGTAGTCACGGTCTCCGCTTCGGGCTCTCGGCTGGTACGTACGACAACCGGGCCACCCTACCGGTGCCTCGCCCCCACCCCGCCCGGGACGCCGCCGTGACCGCGCGGAGTGCGACACGGCTCACACCGCGAGGCCCGGCGGGCCCGGTCATGAACACCGTGTGGCAGTCGTGTTGCGGCGCTTCCGGCGCGGTGGGGCGGCGTTCTACGGTCGTACCGAAGCACCTCACGACCGTGTGCCCGAGTGGCTCAGGGGCCGGACTGCAACTCCGGTGACGCGGGTTCGAATCCCGCCACGGTCTCCGGGGCACGAGGCGTACACCCATCGCGGTGTACGCCTCGTCGCATGGGGCGGGGCCCCCGGGGGTCATCCCTGCGGGGGTGTCGTGACGGCGGCCTGGGGGCGGATGGGGAGGCGGTTGACGGGGCGGCCCGTGGCGGAGCGGACCGCGGCGGCGACCGCGGCCGGGGAGGTGACCACGGGGACCGCGCTGGCGGCCTTCGCGCCGAAGGGGGCGACCACGTCGCGCTCCTCGACCAGCTTGACGATGCGGATGTCCGGGGCGTCCAGCGACGTCGGCAGGGCGTAGCCGGTCAGGTCGGGGTGGCGTACCAGGCCCCGGGCGGTGCGGAGGTTCTCGGTGAGGGCCGCCCCGACGCCCTGGGTGACGCCCGCCTCGATGCGGGTGGCGAGCTGGGCGGGGTTCAGGACGCGGCCGACGTCCTGCGCGACGGCCATCTCGACCACCCGGACGGAGCCGATCTCGACGTCGACGTCCACCACCGCGCGGATCGCGCAGAAGGCGAGGCCGACGAACGCGTCGCCCTGGCCGTTGTCGTCGAGGGGCTCCGTGGGGTGGGGGCGGCACTGGGCGGTCGCCCAGAGTTCCTTGCCCTCCAGGGCCTCCATGACGGTGGTCGACAGCACCCCGTCGTACGAGGTGATCTTGCCGTCGGTGATCTGGAGCAGCTCGGTGGACATGCCGAACTTGTGCGCCAGCGGCTGGAGCAGCTGGGTGCGCACCATCTTCGCGGCGCGCTCCACGGCGCCGCCCGACACCCAGGTGTGGCGGCCGTGGGTCGCCGGTCCGGCCGGCGGCTGGTCGGTGTCGACGGAGGCGACGTGCACCTCGTCGATGCCCAGGGTGTCCTGGACGATCTGCCGGGCGAGGGTGGAGAAGCCCTGGCCGGTCTCGACGGCCGCGCAGATGACGGTGGCGACGCCGTCGTGCACCTTGACGGTGGCGGTGGACACCTCGTCGGTGCCCTCCGCGCCGAGCATGTGGACCATCCCGAGGGCGTAGCCCACACCGCGGCGCACCGCGCCGGGTTCGCCCGCGCCCTCCGGGCCGCCGGGCAGCAGCCAGTCGTCCTCCGGGGTGTCCGCGGGGAGGTCCGGCAGCGGGAAGTCCCTTACGGCCTGGAGGAGTTCGGCGACCGGCGCCGGGCAGGTGACCGTCTGGCCGGTGGTCAGGATGTCGCCGGTGGCCAGCGCGTTGCGCAGGCGCAGCTCGGCGGGGTCGACGCCGAGGCGGGCGGCGAGCTTGTCCATCTGCGCCTCGTACGCGGCGCACACCTGCATCGCGCCCTCGCCGCGCATGTGCCCGGAGGGCGGGTTGTTGGTGCGGACCGCCCAGCCCTCGACGAAGGCGTGCGGCACGACGTACGGGCCGCAGGCGAAGGCGACGGCGGCGGCGAGCGACTCGGAGGACGCCTCGGCGTAGGCGCCCGCGTCCAGCAGGATCTGCGCCTCGACCTTGACCAGGCGGCCCTCGGCGTCGGCGTGGTGGCGGTAGCGCAGCAGCGTGGGGTGGCGGTGCGGGTGGCCGAGGAAGGACTCCTCGCGGGTGGCGGCCAGTTTGACGGGGCAGCCGGTGCGCAGCGCGAGGAGGCCGAGGGGGATCTGGAAGCCGGGGTCCTCGCGGTCGCCGGTGGCGCCGGGGACTCCGGTGACGACCACCTTGACCTGCTCGGGGCCGAGGCCGAAGCACGCGGCGGCCAGGTCCCGGTCGGTGTGCGGGTCGGTGGAGGCGGTGTAGAGGTCGACGCCCCCGTCGGGGCGGGGCACCGCGAGCCCGGCCTCGGCGCCGATCGGCGCGGGGTCCTGCCGGCCGATGCGGTACAGGCCCTCCACGACGACCTCGCCGGCGGCCTCCGGGTCGCCGTAGCGCAGCGGGATGTGCCGGATCAGGTTGCCGTCGGGGTGGAGGGGCGCGGCGGCGAACGCCTGCTCGGGGTCGGTGACCGGGTCGAGCAGCTCGTACTCGACGGCGATGGCCGCGGCGGCCAGCCGGGCCGTGTCGGGGTGGTCGGCGGCGACGGCGGCGATGGCCTCGCCGTGGTGGCGGACGAGGTCGGAGGCGAAGACCGGCCGGTCGGCGACGGTGCGGCCGTAGGTGGCGGCGCCGGGCACGTCCGCGTGCGTGACCACGGCCCGTACGCCGGGCATCCCGGCCGCGGCCGCGGTGTCGATGGAGACCACGCGCGCGTGCGCGTGCGGGGAGCGGAGGACGGCGGCCCACAGCAGGCCCTCGGCCCACAGGTCGGCGGCGTAGGGGAAGGTCCCCTCCGTCTTGGCGCGGGCCTCCGCGGACGGCAGCGACGCGCCCAGCCCGTGGTCCGGCAGCTCCTGCTGGGGTCCTTGGGGGCCGTCGACCGCCGGGATGGCGGTGGCCGCGTCGTTGCTCACGCCGTGCCTCCGTCGTGCGGGTGGGGGATCTGGTGCGGGATGCGGGCCTGGGCGGCGCCGCCCTGGCCGGGGGCGGGGGCGTCGGGGGCGTCGGCCGCCCCGGCCGCCTCGGCCGCCGCGGCGCGTTCGGCGACGACGTCGCGCACGGCGTCGAGGACCCCCCGGTAGCCGGTGCAGCGGCAGAGGTTGCCGCAGAGGGCCTGGCGGGTCTCCCGCTCGCTGGGGGCGTGGTTGCCCTCCAGCAGGTCGTGGACGGTCATGGCCATGCCGGGGATGCAGAAGCCGCACTGGACGGCCCCGCAGCGGGCGAGGGCGCGCTGGACGTCGGAGGGTTCGCCGTCGGTGGCGAGCCCCTCGACCGTGCGCACCTCGCTGCCGGCCGTGGTCGCGGCGGGCACCAGGCAGGAGGCGACGAGCCGGCCGTCCACCTGGACGTTGCAGGCGCCGCACTCGCCCTGGGAGCAGCCGTCCTTGGCGCCGGCGAGGCCGAGCCGCTCACGCAGCACGTAGAGCAGGGACTCGCCGATCCAGGCGTCGGTGACGGGCCGGTCGGTGCCGTTGACGCGCAGCACGTACGAGATGTGCGGGTGCTCGTCGCCGGCGGTGACGTGCGCCGGCGCGGGCGCCCCGGGTTCCTCGGCGGCCCCGGGCTCGTGGGCGGCCCCCGGCTCGCCGGGCTCCGGCGCGGGGACGGGCTCCGCGTGGACGGCCTCCGGCGCGGCCCCGGGCTCCGCTCGTACGGGCTCCGCGGGCTCCGGATCCGGTCCGGCGGGCGCGCCGGGCTCCGCGGGGACGGGCTCCGGCGCGGGCTCCGCGTGGACGGGCTCCGGGGCCGTGTCCTCCGCCGGGGCGGGCGGCGGCGCGGGCGTGGCCCAGGGTGCGGGGGCGCCGCCCGGCAGGGTGGCGGGCGGATTGCCGCTGGTCCACTGCGAGGCGAGCGCCGACGTGGTGAACTCGCCCGACTCGTCCGGAAGGTCCCCCTGGGCGACCGGGACCGTCCACTGCCCGGTCAGCTCCGTGGGCGCGGGCGCCGGGGCCCGGTACTCCCACTGCGCGGTGGCGTTCGGGTCGTGCCCGGCCCACGCCTCCGGCGGTACGTAGCCGTGCCCGGGCGCCTCCAGGGGCGCGCCGGTGCCGGACAGGTCCGGGGGCAGCTGGACGAAGGCGGTGGCGTCGCCGTCGTACTCGCCCGGCGGCGTCGGCTGCCAGCCGGCGCCCTCCCGCCGGTCGTCGTTCTCGTCGGTGGTCATGACAGCGCCCTCCCCAGTGCCCGTCGGGCCAGCGCGGCGACCGTGCGCCGCAGGTGCAGTACGGCGGGCGGGAACTGCTCCCCGCCCGGCGGGTCCGGGATGCAGGCGGCGGCGACGTACTCGCCGAACGCGGTCAGCGCCTCGGGGGCCAGCCCCCGGTCGTTGTCCCAGTCGATGAGCGACGCGATCCAGCGCTCCGCCTCCAGCGGCCGCAGCGGCATCGGGGCGATCGCGCCGATCGCGCACCGCACCCCGCGCCGCGCCGGGTCCAGGACGACCGCGACGGACGCCGTGGCCCGCCCGGGGCCGGTCCGCCCGGTCGCCTTCAGGTACACCTGCGGGGCGTGCAGGAGCGGGACGCGCACATGGCCGATCAGCTCGGCGGGGCCCAGCAGTTCCCGGCCGGCGAGCAGGTGGGTCACCGGGACCTCGCGCAGCCCGCCGGGGCCCGCGACGACCAGGTCCGCCTCCAGGGCGGCCAGCACGGGGAGGGCGTCGCCGGTGGGCGCCGCGGTGACGATGTTGCCGCCGAGGGTGCCGGCGTTGCGGATCTGGGGCGGGCCCGCCGCGCGGGCGGCCGCCGCCAGGGCGGGGATGAGCGCCGCGAAGTCGGGGCGGCCCATGCGCGCGTGGGTGAGGCCGGCGCCCAGCAGGGCGTGGCCGTCCTGGTACTGCCAGCCCCGGATCTCGTTGATGCGGCCGAGGCCCACGAGACCGGCGGGGCGCAACTGGCCCTTGTTGACGGCGGCCATCAGGTCCGTACCGCCCGCCACGGGCACGGCGGCGGGCATGGCGCTGAGCGCCGCCACGGCCTCGCCGAGCGTGGTCGGCAGCATCACGGACTGCGCCGCCTGCGGTGCGTGCGTGGTCAACCCAGCTGCCCCTTCCCGGTGTCCCGGCTGTCCCGGCCGGCCCGCCTGTGTGGCCGTACCGTACGTGCTCACAGCCCCGACGTGGCAACTCTGGCACATCTTCCAGGCCGGTCGGCGCGCAGGTCCGCGAAGCACGCATCCGCCCCGGACATCCCGTGACCTGCGAGATGAACCGGTTTGCCAGGCCCCTGGCGGGACGGGGGGATTGCCACTTCTCGGCGACCTTGTACGACTTATTCCGGGCGGGCCGCGCGTCGGCGGGGGCGCCGGGGCGCACGCCCCTCCGCCGGGGTCACACGTTCGGGGGCGGACCGTCGAGCGGGCGGCCGGCGATCCCGGGGCGGCGCTGCCACGGCAGGGGGCCGCCCGGCGGGCGGTAGGCGACGCCGAGGGCGTCCAGGCGCCGGTAGTGGGTGGCCATCCGGCGCTCGAAGTCCGCGAAGTCGCGGGCGGCCGGGTCGGTGGGCAGCCGGGCGGACCAGGCGACTTCGGCGAAGGCGGCGAGGCGCGGGAACGCCTGGTAGTCGACGCGGGCGCGGGAGTCCATGACCTCGGTCCACAGGTTCGCCTGGGCGCCGATGACGTGCGCGGCGGCCTCCGGGGACAGCCCCGGCGGGACGGGCTCGAAGCGGTAGACGTCCTCCAGGGTGCGGACGTACCCGATGGGCACCGGCTCGTCGGGGCCGGCGGCCTGCCGGTGGTCCAGGTACACGTGCTGTTCGGGGCACATGACGACGTCGTGGCCGGCCTCGGCGGCGGCGATCCCGCCGGCGTACCCGCGCCAGGAGGAGACGGCCGCGCCGGGTGTCAGGCCCGCGTCCGTCGTGCCGCCCTCCAGGATCTCGTCCCAGCCGATGAGGCGGCGGCCCCGCTCGGCCAGCCAGCGGTCGAAGTGCCGGACGAACCACGACTGGAGCTCGTCCTCGCCGGCCAGCCCCAGCTCCCGGATGCGGGCCTGCGCGGCCGGGGACGCCCTCCACTGGTCCTTGGGGCACTCGTCGCCGCCGATGTGGACGAAGGGCGAGGTCTCCGCCGGGAAGAGGTCGAGGATCTCCTCCAGGACGCCCTCGTAGAAGCGCAGGGTGGCGTCGGTGGGGGCGAGGACGTTCGGGTTGACGCCCCAGGTGTCCCAGACGGTCAGTGACGCCGTGTCGACGACGTCGGTGTTGCCGAGTCCGGGGTACGCGGCGATCGCGGCCTGCGAGTGGCCGGGGACGTCGATCTCGGGGACGACGCGGATGTGCCGCTCGGCGGCGTAGGAGACGATCTCGCGGATGTCGTCCTGGGTGTAGTGGCCGCCGTGCGGGGTGTCGTCCCAGAGGTCCGAGGCCCGGTGCCCCCGCTTGGTGCGCGCCCGCCAGGCGCCGACCTCGGTGAGCCGGGGGTGGCGCCGGATCTCCACGCGCCAGCCCTGGTCGTCGGTCAGGTGCAGGTGCAGGACGTTGAGTTTGTGGGCGGCGACGAGGTCGACGAAGCGGAGGACGTCGTCCTTGGGGAGGAAGTGCCGGGCGACGTCCAGCATGACGCCGCGCCAGGGGAAGCGCGGGGCGTCCTCGACGGCGACGGCGGGGACGCGCCACTCCCGGCCGGGCGGCCCGACGGGTGCCCTGCGGTACGCGTCGGGCCCGAGGAGCTGACGGTACGTCTGGACGGCCCGGAACACTCCGGCGGCGCTGCCGCCCTCGATGCGCTGCGCGTGCCCGTCGACGACGATGCGGTGGCCCTCGGGCGGCAGCGCGGGGTCGATGCCCAGCACGATCCGGCCGCCGGTGTCGTTCCCGTCCGGGAAGGGCAGGCCGGTGGCGGCCCCGATCGTGGCGCGGAACCAGCGGGCGACGCCCTCCGTGCCCGGGCGGGCCTCCAGTTGGGTGTCCGCGTCGAGGACGGCGTACCCGGCGGGCCGCACCCACCGGGCGGCGGACGGGGCGGGGATCAGGTCCAGGGGATCCATCGGTCGTCAGTCCTTCACCGCGCCGCCGAGCCCGGACACCAGGCGGCGCTGTACGAGTACGAAGAAGACCAGCACCGGGATGGTCATGACGGTGGACGCGGCCATGATGCCGCCCCAGTCGTTCTCGTCCGGTTTGAAGAAGACGAGCAGGGCCATGGGCAGGGTCGACTGGGAGGTGTCGCTGATGAGGAACGACTTGGCGAACAGGAAGTCGTTCCAGGTGGAGATGAAGGAGAAGACGCTGGTCGCCACCAGCCCCGGGAAGACCAGCGGGAAGAGGATCTGCCACAGGAACCGGGAGCGGCTCGCGCCGTCGAGGTACGCGGCCTCCTCCAGCGCCTCGGGGACGGCCCGGACGAAGCCGCGCAGCATCCAGACGGCGAAGGGGAGGGAGAAGGCGATGTGCGGCAGGATCAGCGCGCCCAGGGTGTTGAGCTGGCCGAGGTCCCGCATGAGGAAGAACAGCGGGATGGTCAGCGCCTCGATCGGCACCATCTGCGCCACCAGGAACATCACCAGCAGGGTCGTGCGGAACCGGAAGCGGAACCGGGTGACGGCGGTGGCCGCGAGGAAGGCGATCAGGGCGGAGGCGACGACGACGGTGGTGGCGACGAGCAGGCTGTTGAGGAAGTAGCGGCCGAAGTCCTGCTGGTCGAAGACGCGGCGGAAGGAGTCGAGGGTCGGGGCCAGGGTCCACGGGCGGGGTTCGGTGGACTGGATCTCGCCGGCCGGCTTCAGCGCGGAGAGCACCATCCAGTACAGCGGGAAGGCGACCACGGCCGCGGTGAGCAGGGCGGTGGCCTCGGCGGCCAGCCGCCAGGGGCGCCGTACGCGCGGGACGCGGATCACAGTTCTTCTCCCTGGCGTCGCATCAGGCGGAGGTGGACCAGCGTCACCGCGAGCAGGATCAGCAGCATCACGACGCCGATCGCCGCGCCCAGGCTGTACTGGGAGGACGCGAACGCCTTCTGGTACGCGTAGACGTTGAGGACCAGGTTCTGTCCGGCGATGCCTCCGCCGTTGGTCATCACATAGATCTGGGTGAAGACCTTGAAGTCCCAGATCACCGACTGGATGGTGACGACGACCAGGATCGGCCGCAGCAGCGGCGCGGTGACGGAGCGCCAGGTGCGCCACTGGGAAGCGCCGTCGAGGGCGGCGGCCTCCAGCACCTCGGTGGGGACGGCGCGGATGCCCGCGTAGACGGTGACCATCACGAACGGGAACGAGCACCAGACGACTTCGAACAGCACCAGGGCGAAGGCGCTGTAACGGCCGTACGTCCAGGAGAAGTCGCCCAGCCCGAGCAGCCGGTTGACGGGCCCGTGGTCGGGGTCGAAGAGGAACACCCAGACGGTGGACCCGGTGACGGCCGGTGTCGCCCAGGCGCCGAGCGCGGCCAGCATCAGCGCGAGGCGCGGCAGGGCGCGGACCCGGGTGAGGAGGACGGCGAGGGCGCAGCCCACGGCCAGGGTGGTGACGACGCAGGCGGCGGCGAACAGCACGGTGGCGAGGAGGACCTGCCGGAACTGGGGGTCGCGGACGAGGGCGGCGTAGTTGCCGAGGCCCTGGAAGCTGGTCGGCTCACCGCCGCTGACCTGGGCCTGGGTGTACTCCAGCAGGGAGATCAGGCCGAGTTGGTAGATGGGGTAGACCAGGAGGGCGCCGAGCACGGCGAGGGCGGGGGCCAGGTAGAGCCACGGGGTCCAGCGCCCGTGCCGCCCGGGGGTGCCCGCGGGGCGGGTGCGGCGGCCGGGGCGCGGTCCGGTGCGGCGGCCGGTTCGCGGGGACGGTACGGCACCGGCCTTGGCGACCGGGGCGGCGGGCGCCCCTGGGGGCGTTCCGGGGGGCGTTCCGGGGGCGGGGTGCGCGGGGGCCGGGGGGCTGGTGTCGCGGGCCATGGTCAGCCCGCCGCGCCGGCGAACGCCGCGTCCATCCGGTCCGCCGCGCCGGCGCTCGCCGCCGCCACGTCTTTGCGGCCGCTCACGATCTCCTGGAACATCGTCGGCAGGATCAGCGAGGCGTCGATCTGCCCCCACGCCGGGGAGGCGGGGACGAACTGGGTGCCGGCGGCGAGCGTGTCGGTGAACGGCTTCACGAACGGCTGCTTGCGCGCCGCCTCGGCGCGTACGTCCGTGTACGTCGGCAGGAAGCCCATCGCGTCGAACAGGGCCCGCTGGGTGTCCTTGCCCGCCAGCGACTTCATCAGGTCCACCGCCAGGGTGCGGTGCGAACTGCTCTTGAGCACGCCCACGTTGTTGCCGCCGGCGAAGGCGGGGGCGATCGACCCGGGTGTCACGCCGGGCAGCGGGACGACGGCGTACGCGCCCTTGACCTTGCCGGCCTCCACGGCCGCGCGGCTGAAGTCGCCGCCGATCGCCATGGCCGCCCGCCCGGAGGCGAAGGCAGTGACGGTCGCGTTGCCGCCCATGGAGGCGCACGTGGCGGCGGGGCAGTTGTGGTCGCCGAAGAGGGAAGTGTACGCGGCGATGCCCCGGCGCGCGGCGGCGCTGTCGACGGCGGCGGTGTACGTGCCGCCGGTGCGGGTGGCGAGCCCGCCGCCGTGCGCCCAGAGGAAGGGCAGGGCCCCGTACGTGTAGGCGCCGCCGACGGCGATGCCGTACATCGCGGGCCTGGCCGCGCGGATCTTCCGGGCGGTGGCGGCCAGTTCGGCGAGTGTCCTGGGCGGTGCCAGGCCGAGTTCGCGGAAGACGTCGGTGCGGTAGTACAGCGCCCGTACGCCGACGAAGAGCGGCGCTCCGTACACCTTGCCGTCCACGGTGACCGAGGCGCGGGCGGTGGGGTCGGTGTCCTTGGCGTCGGCCCAGGCGGCGAACTCGGCGCTGACGTCGGCGAGTCCGCCGTCCTTGACGTACCCGGCGGTGTCGGTGTTGCCGTACTCGATGACGTCCGGCGCGCTCGACGGGTCGTTGAAGGCGGCCTTGACGCGCTGCGCGCGGGTCTCGACGGGGATGTACTCGACCTGGACGTCGGCGCCGGGGTGCCGCTTCTCGAAGGCGGCGACGGCCGTGTCGACCACCCGCTCCTTGGGCTTGTTGCCGACCTCCTGGAAGAGCCAGACCCGCAGGGTGCCGGTCCTGGCGTCCTCCGTGGGGCGGGCGCCGGAGGTCCCGGGGGCGCAGGCGGCGGCCATGGTGACGAACAGGGCGGCGACGGGGGCGACGAGCCGGGCAGGAAGCTTCATGACGGATTCCCCTCCGAAGGCGTTGCAGCATACGCAACGAGCGTTTCGCACTGCACAACACGCAGGAGGTTAGAGCCGGCCGACGGCGCCCACAAGAGGTCTCGACCACTCCGTGATCAAAAGACGGCCACGCGAAAAAGGCGAGGGCCCCCGGGGCGTACGTGCGTACGCGCCCCGGGGGCCCTCGGTGTGCGGTCCGGACCGGTTACTTCTTGTCCTTGCCGCCCTTGCCGCCCTTGTCCTTGTCGCCGCCGGCGCCCATGGACTCGTAGATCTCCTTGCACATCGGGCAGACCGGGTACTTCTTCGGGTCGCGGCCCGGTACCCAGACCTTCCCGCACAGCGCCACCACGGGAGTGCCGTCGAGGGCGCTCGCCATGATCTTGTCCTTCTGGACGTAGTGGGCGTAGCGCTCGTGGTCGCCGTCGCCGTGCGACACCTGTGGCGTCGGCTCTACGAGGGTCCCCGTACCTGCCCCGCGCTCGGGCTCAAGAGTGCTCATGAGCTCCAAGGGTACCCACGCCGGCCCGGTCCCGGGAGCGAGGGCCCGCCCGGCCCGGCGGGGCGCCCCGGCCGGTCGCTGTGAACCCGGTCACCCGCGCGCCCCCGGCGGACCGCCCGCCGGCCGGCGCGGACGGATGGCCGAAAGTCGCCGTGATGCCCGGCCGCGTCAGTTGAGCGACGGATCGTCCGGGTACGTGGCGATCATGGCCAGCTCGCCGCGCTGGCGGCGCAGCACCTGGCGCCAGAGCCCCTCGGGGCGCGGGGACGACACGTCGCCCGGCTCGGAGTCGACCACGAACCAGGCGCCCTCGGCCATCTCGTCCTCCAGCTGGCCGGGGCCCCACCCGGCGTACCCGGCGAAGATCCGCAGGCTGCCCAGCGCGGCGGCGAGCAGCTCCGGCGGGGTCTCCAGGTCGACCAGCCCGATCGCCCCGTACACCCGCCGCCATCCGAGGGGGCCCTCGTCACCGGGGATGACGGCGAGCCCGAGGGCGGCGTCGAGGGAGACCGGGCCGCCCTGGAAGACCACGCCGGGCTCGCCGGCCAGCGGCGCCCAGCCCTCCAGGATGTCGCCCACGTCCACCGGGGTCGGGCGGTTGAGGACCACGCCGAGCGAGCCCTCGTCGTCGTGATCGAGCAGCAGGACGACCGCGCGGTCGAAGTTCGGATCCGCCAGCGCGGGGGTGGCCACGAGCAGCCGTCCTGTGAGCGAGGACACCTCGGTCATGCCGACATGATCCCGCATCCGGGCCTCCGGCGGAGGGTCGGCCGCCGCATCACGGCCAACCGGGAGGCGGGAGCGGGTCCCCGCCACCGCCGGGGCCGCCCGGGCGGCCACGCGGACCGCCGCCCTGGCCGAAAGCGGACCGTAACCGTCCGCAAGGACCGGCGAACGGAGGGTGTTGTGCCGAATTCATTACATCTGACTGGCGTCCTCGGGCTACCAAGAAGGCCACTCCGCCCCCTTACCCTTTTCCCTGGCCCCCTGCCCGATCTCCCCCTAGCTCCGCCGGGGGGACCACCGGAACGCGAGATTCATGACCGGCACAGACGATGTACTGCTTGTCCATGGCGGAACCCCGCTGGAGGGCGAGATCCGCGTCCGCGGCGCGAAGAACCTCGTGCCCAAGGCGATGGTCGCCGCTCTGCTCGGCAGCGAGCCGAGCCGACTGCGCAATGTGCCCGACATCCGTGACGTCCGCGTCGTCCGCGGACTGCTCCAGCTCCACGGCGTGACCGTCCGCCCCGGCGAGGAGCCGGGCGAGCTGGTCCTGGACCCCACCCACGTCGAGTCGGCCAACGTCGCCGACATCGACGCGCACGCGGGCTCGTCGCGCATCCCGATCCTGTTCTGCGGACCGCTGCTGCACCGGCTCGGCCACGCCTTCATCCCGGGCCTGGGCGGCTGCGACATCGGCGGCCGGCCGATCGACTTCCACTTCGACGTGCTGCGCCAGTTCGGCGCGACGATCGAGAAGCGGGCGGACGGCCAGTACCTGGAGGCCCCGCAGCGGCTGCGCGGCACCAAGATCCGCCTGCCGTACCCCTCGGTCGGCTCGACCGAGCAGGTGCTGCTGACGGCCGTGCTGGCGGAGGGCGTCACGGAGCTGTCCAACGCGGCGGTGGAGCCGGAGATCGAGGACCTCATCTGCGTGCTGCAGAAGATGGGCGCCATCATCTCCATGGACACCGACCGGACCATCCGGATCACCGGTGTCGACAAGCTCGGCGGCTACACCCACCGCGCGCTGCCGGACCGCCTGGAGGCGGCCTCCTGGGCGAGCGCGGCCCTGGCCACCGAGGGCAACATCTATGTGCGCGGCGCGCAGCAGCGCTCGATGATGACGTTCCTCAACACCTTCCGGAAGGTCGGCGGCGCCTTCGAGATCGACGACGAGGGCATCCGCTTCTGGCACCCGGGCGGCGCGCTCAACGCGATCGCGCTGGAGACGGACGTGCACCCCGGCTTCCAGACCGACTGGCAGCAGCCGCTGGTGGTGGCGCTGACGCAGGCCGCGGGCCTGTCCATCGTCCACGAGACGGTGTACGAGTCGCGGCTCGGCTTCACCTCCGCGCTCAACCAGATGGGTGCGCACATCCAGCTCTACCGCGAGTGCCTGGGCGGGTCGGACTGCCGGTTCGGGCAGCGCAACTTCCTGCACTCGGCGGTCGTGTCCGGCCCGACGAAGCTCCAGGGCGCGGACCTGGTCATCCCGGACCTGCGCGGCGGGTTCTCGTACCTGATCGCGGCGCTGGCCGCGCAGGGCACGTCGCGGGTCCACGGCATCGACCTGATCAACCGCGGCTACGAGAACTTCATGGAGAAGCTCGTGGAGCTGGGCGCGAAGGTCGAACTGCCGGGCAGCGCCATCGTCTGACGCCCCGTGAGGCCCGCCGGGCCCGCCGACGGCCCCCCGCCACCCCGGCGGGGGGCCGTTCTGCGTCCCCCGCGGCCCGCGGGGCCTTCCTGGCCGCCCCGGGGCCCTGAGGACGGCGTACGGGCGCCACGGGGCCGCTCCCGCGCCCGTACGGGCCCGGTGGGCCGGGCGGACACGGCCGGTGCGTGTACGGGCCGGACGGCCGGGCGGACACGGCCGGTGCGTGGACGCGGCAGGGCGGGGGCGTACGCCTGTGCGCGTACGCGGAAGGGCGGCCACCCCCACCGGGGTGACCGCCCTCGCGACGCCTGGGGTCTTACTTGCCCTTGGCGGCTTCCTTGAGCTTGGAGCCCGCGGAGACCTTCACGCTGTAGCCGGCCGGGATGTTGATCGGGTCGCCGGTCTGCGGGTTACGAGCGGTGCGAGCGGCACGGTGGGTGCGCTCGAAGGTCAGGAAGCCGGGGATGGTGACCTTCTCGTCGCCCTTGGCGACGACCTCGCCGACGGTCTCGGCGAGCGCGGCCAGCACGGCGTCGGCGTCCTTGCGGGTCACCTCGGCACGGTCGGCCAGGGCGGCCACCAGCTCACTGCGGTTCATGTTGTTACTCCCGTGTTCTTCTTGCTGTTGAGGCGTGCCACGCGGCTGGGCCGCACTATGGGCACAGCGAAGCCGATGCTGCCAGGGGCCTCGGACAGTCCCCGGACCCGGGTCTGCCGTCAGACCCTCGCGCCCGAATACGCATCCTGCCCCCACCAGCGGCGGGAAAGCCAATCCGGCACCCTCCGGAGTCACACGAAAAGCGCCACAGTCCCACCGTGGTGACGTTGGGTCGACCGCGCCGGGACTCCCCGGAGCCGAACCGCCACCCTAAAGGGGGCTTGACGGCCCGGGGAGGCGCGACGCGCCGGGGGTCAGGCGGACGTGGGCGCTGTCACACCGGCGCCGGCGGCCTTGGCGGCGTCCCGTACGGCACCCGCCACCGCGCCCGCGACCTTGTCGTTGAAGACCGACGGGATGATGTAGTTCGGGTTCAGCTCGTCCTCGGTGACGACGTCGGCGAGGGCGGTCGCCGCCGCGAGCATCATCTCCGTGTTGACGGTGCGGGACTGGGCGTCGAGCAGGCCGCGGAAGACGCCGGGGAAGACCAGCACGTTGTTGATCTGGTTGGGGAAGTCGGAGCGGCCGGTGGCCACAACTGCCGCGGTCTGCCGGGCGGTTGCGGGCTCCACCTCGGGGTCCGGGTTCGCGAGCGCGAACACGATGGCGCCCTCCGCCATGGCGGCGACGTCCTCGCCGGAGAGCACGTTCGGGGCGGAGACGCCGATGAAGACGTCGGCCTCGCGCACGGCCTCCTTGAGGGTGCCGGTGACGCCCTCGGGGTTGGTGTTGTCGGCGATCCAGCGCAGCGGCGACTCGGGGTCGGCGGCGACCAGGTCCTCGCGGCCCGCGTGCACCACGCCGTGGATGTCGGCCACGACCGCGTGCTTGACGCCCGCCGCGATGAGCAGCTTGAGGATGGCCGTGCCGGCCGCGCCGGCGCCCGACATCACCACGCGGACGTCCCCGATGGCCTTGTTCACCACGCGCAGCGCGTTGGTCAGGGCGGCGAGGACGACGATGGCGGTGCCGTGCTGGTCGTCGTGGAAGACCGGGATGTCGAGGGCCTCGCGCAGCCGTGCCTCGATCTCGAAGCAGCGGGGCGCGGAGATGTCCTCCAGGTTGATGCCGGCGAAGCCGGGGGCGATCGCCTTGACGATCTCCACGATGGCGTCGGTGTCCTGGGTGTCCAGGCAGATGGGCCAGGCGTCGATGCCGGCGAAGCGCTTGAAGAGGGCGGCCTTGCCCTCCATGACGGGCAGGGCGGCCTTGGGGCCGATGTTGCCCAGGCCCAGCACGGCGGAGCCGTCCGTCACGACTGCGACGGAGTTGCGCTTGATGGTGAGGCGGCGGGCGTCCTCGGGGTTCTCGGCGATCGCCATGCAGACGCGGGCCACGCCGGGCGTGTAGACCATGGAGAGGTCGTCACGGTTGCGGATGGGGTGCTTGGACGCCATCTCGATCTTGCCGCCGAGGTGCATCAGGAACGTACGGTCGGAGACCTTGCCCAGGACGACGCCCTCGATGCCGCGCAGCTTGCCGACGATCTCCTCGGCGTGCGCGGTGGAGGTGGCGGCGATGGTGACGTCGATCCGGAGCTTCTCGTGGCCGGAGGCGGTGACGTCGAGGCCGCTGACCGAGCCGCCGGAGGATTCCACAGCCGTGGTGAGCTGGGAGACCGCTGTACCGCTCGCGGGCACCTCCAGCCGGACCGTCATCGAGTACGAGACGCTGGGCGCCGTTGCCATGGCCGTGTTCCTCTGCTTTCCCTGGTTCGTTGCCGCTCCGTACCGGCGGGTGGCCGGGACGGAGCCCTCCGATGGTCGCACCTACCTGCGAGTAGCAGGTAATAGCGGTCGTTTCGGTCGTTCAGTTTTCGGAAACTGTTTTCCACCATACGAGAGAGCCCACCATACGGGGGAGCGGGGGTCGGCGGAAGACCCAACGGACGAACGACAGCAGGTCCGCGCCATCGGAGGATGACACGGACCTGCTGAAGGGGGCTTGAGTGGCACCGACCCGCCATGCTCGCCTCGCGGCAAGTGGTCGCTCGTAGCGACGAAGGTTGGGCCCGGGGGCTTGGATCGGGCCGGTGCCACACCCAGGCTAACAAACCACCCCGGTAAGTGATTCCCCCGCGCGCGAAGACGTCCCGACGGAGTGCTCACGCCCTCCGCCGGACGGCCTACGGCACCGGCGGACACCGGCCCTCCGGGCGGCGGACACGGGCCCGCCGGGCGGGCGGACACCGGCCCGCCCGCCGACGGGGCGTCAGCCGGGCGCGCCCGCGCCTCAGTCCCGCAGCAGGTCGGGAACGCCCGCCGCGTCCGGCTCGTCCCGGCGGCCCGAGACCACCGTCAGCTGCTGCGTCGCCCGGGTGAGCGCCACGTACAGCACCCGCAGGCCCGCCGGGGACTCGTCGGCGATCTCGGCGGGCGAGACCACCACCGTCGCGTCGTACTCCAGGCCCTTGGCCTCCAGGCTGCCCAGGGCCACCACCCGGTCGCCCAGGTCCGCCAGCCGGCGGGCCGCCTGCTCGCGCCGGTTCATCGCGACCACCACGCCCACGGTGCCGTCCACCCGGTCCAGCAGCCGCCGCGCCTCCTCCCGTACGACCTCGAACAGGTCGCCCTCCCCCACCGCGACGAAGCGCGGCTCCACGCCCGTGGAGCGGACCGCCCGGGGCGCCTCCATGCCCGGCATGGCCAGGGCCAGCACCTTGGCGGCGAGTTCCGCGATCTCGGCCGGGTTGCGGTAGTTGACGGTCAGCTCGAAGCGGCGGCGCGGCCGGGTGCCCAGCGCCTCGTCCCGCGCCTCGGCGGCCTCGTCCGGCACCGACCACGACGACTGGGCCGGGTCGCCCACCACCGTCCAGGTGGCGTGCCGCCCGCGCCGGCCGACCATCCGCCACTGCATGGGCGTGAGGTCCTGCGCCTCGTCCACGATGACGTGGGCGTACTCGGTGCGCTCCTGGGCCAGCCGCTCCGCCCGCTCGCGCTGCGTCTCCTCCCGTACCGGCATCAGCTCCTCCAGCCCGGTGAGCTGGTCCAGCGGGTCGAGCTCCCGCTTCCTGCGCGGGCGCGCCGGGGCGCCCAGCAGCGTCTGGAGCTCGTCCAGCAGGGCCACGTCGTGCACGGACAGCTCGTCGCGGCGCAGCGAGCGGGCCAGGCGCCGCACCTCGCCGGGGTTGAGCACCCGGCGCGACCAGCGGCCCAGCCGCTTCTCGTCGGCCATGGCGGCAAGGACGCGGCGCGGGGTCAGCTCGGGCCACCAGGCGTTCAGGAACTCGGTGAAGCTGTCCTCGGTGGTGACGTCCTCGTCGAAGGAGGAGCGCAGCTCGGCGGCCAGCTCCGGGTCGCCGGGGTGCCGGGAGGCGGCGCCGGACTTGGCGTACAGCGCGTCCAGCAGGAGCCGGCGGGCGCGGGGGCGGAGCAGGTTCACCGGGGCGGTGCCGCCGAGGGCGGCGTTGCGGATGCGGGTCAGCTCCTCGCCCTCCAGCTCCAGGCGCCGCCCGAAGGCCACCACCCGCAGCCGGCCGGGCGTGTCCCCGGTCTCCAGGGCGCCCCGCACGGCCTTGCGCAGCACCTTGAGCATCCGGGAGGAGCCCTTGACGCGGGCGACGGCCGGCTCGTCGTACGCCGTGGCCTCGGCCCCGTCGACCAGGCTGCCGACCGCGCGGATCGCGACCTGGCCCTCCTCGCCCAGCGACGGCAGGACGCCCTCGGTGTAGGCGACGAGCAGCGGGGTGGGCGAGACGATGAGAATGCCGCCCGCGTATCTGCGCCGGTCCTGGTAGAGCAGGTAGGCGGCGCGGTGCAGCGCGACGGCCGTCTTCCCGGTGCCGGGGCCGCCCTCGACGTACGTGACGGAGGCGGCGGGGGCGCGGATGACGAGGTCCTGCTCGGCCTGGATGGAGGAGACGATGTCGCGCATGGTGTGGCCGCGGGCCTGCCCGAGCGCGGCCATCAGGGCGCCGTCGCCGATCACGGCGAGGTCCTCGCCGCCGATGCGGGCGGTCAGCTCGGGGCGCATCAGGTCGTCCTCGACGCCGAGGACCTTGCGGCCCCGGGAGCGGATGACCCGGCGGCGCACCACCCGGCCGGGCTCGACCGGGGTGGCGCGGTAGAAGGGCGCGGCGGCCGGGGCGCGCCAGTCGATGACCAGCGGGGCGTAGTCGGAGTCGAGGACGCCGATGCGGCCGATGTGGAGGGTCTCGCCGATGTCGGCGGTGCCGTCCGGGCGTACGGCGTCGTCGGCGGGTTCGACGGAGGTGTACGCGCCGTCGGGGCCCTTCTTGCCGTCCTTGCCGTACAGCAGGTCGATGCGGCCGAAGAGGAAGTCCTCGTACTCGTTGTTGAGCCGGTTGAGGTGGATCCCGGCGCGGAAGACCTGGGCGTCCCGCTCGGCGAGCGCGCCGGGCGTGCCGACCTGGCCGCGCCGGGCGGCGTCGTGCATCAGGAACTCCGCCTCGTGGATCTTCTCCTCGAGGCGGCGGTACACCTGGTCCAGGTGGTCCTGCTCGATCCCGATCTCGCGGTCCCGGACCGAGTCCCGGACCTGTTCCCGGACCTGGTCCCGGTTCGGGTCCGGGTGTGGTTCCGGGTTCGAGTCCGGGAGCGTGTCGACACCACGGTCGGCTTCCTGCGCGGCCACCGAGGCCCCCTTCTGACGTGCTGGGCAGCCGTCGAGCCTACGCCACGGAAGGGGGAGGTGTCAGGCGGTGGCCGCGGGGACCTCCACCAGACGCTCGCCGTCGAAGGTGCGGACCTCGAAGTGGTCGATGTCCTTCCGGTTCATGGCGGCGCCGCCGTGGACGTACAGCGGGTTCTTGCCGACCTCGTGGGTGCTGCCCGGGATGCCGTAGCCCCACTTCGGGACCGCCCAGGAGGTGACGACCTCCTCCTCGCCGGTCTTGGACACCGCGATCAGGTTGCACTTGAGCGGGCCCTTGACGTTCTTCAGCTCCAGCACCGTGTGGGTGCCCCACGCCTTCTTCTCCATGCCGACGGTCGCGCTGACCTTGGTGGAGGCGTCGGTGTGCTGGACCTTCTCCTCCATGTGGTGGAAGAAGGCGTCCTCGGCGGGGCTGGTCGGGTGGGGGTCGATCGCCTGGTTGGTCCGGTTGGTCTCGTCCCCGGCCGAGGTGGCGACGAAGGCCGCCGCGGGACCGGCGATGATCAGCGCGGCGGCCGCCGCGACCAGGAATCGGCTGCGGCGGCGGCGCTGTGCGCGTTTGGCGGCCACCTCGTCGACGAGGCGGTCCAGCATCGGGGCGGGTGGCGCGCCGGGGGCGCCGGGACGTTCCGGCACCGGGAGGACGACGGGCCGGGCCGCCGGGCCGGGGGCCTCGGCGAGCATGGCGAGCATCGGTTCCATCCCGGAGAATTCCTCCAGGTGGTGGGCGCACAGGTCGCAGCCCGCCAGATGCGCCTCGAAGGCGGTGGCGTCGGCGTCGTCCAGAATGCCGAGCACATACGCGCCGACCGAGTCGTGCACCGACTCGTTCCCCTGCGGAGCGTGGTGCGACGTCATGCCGAGATCCCCCTCTCCTCCAGCGCGAGCTTCATCGAACGCAGTGCGTAGAACACCCGGGACCGCACGGTCCCACTGGGTATGCCGAGGATTTCGGCCGCCTCGTTGACCGTACGCCCCTTGAAATAGGTCTCGACCAAGACTTCCCGGTGGGCCGGGGTCAAATCGTCGAGCGCATCAGAGAGCGTCATCAGCCACAACGCCTTGTCGATCTCGTCCTCCGCGGGCATGACCTCGAGCGGCGACGGATCGACCTCCTGCGGCCGGGCCTGCCGGCTGCGGTGGCCGTCGATGACGATGCGCCGGGCGACCGTCACCAGCCAGGGTCGGACAGAGCCGGTCGCCCGATTGAGCTGACCGGCGTTCTTCCAGGCACGGATGAGCGTCTCCTGTACGACGTCCTCGGCGCGCTGGCGGTCGCCGGCGACGAGGCGCAGTACGTAGGCGAGCAGGGGCCCGGCGTGTTCACGGTAGAGGGCCCGCATCAACTCTTCGTCCGGGACGTCCGGTTGGGTGCGGGCGGGCACCGCTCGATGCCGGGCGCGATGCGTCCCCCGACGGTCATCGGCCACGGCGGCATCCTTGCGCACCTGGAACCTCCCGGTCGAGACCTTGATCTGACTCGTTGTCCCCCATCACTACGGAGGCGGGCGGCGATCGACTCAACGCGCGGAGAAGTTTTTTTCCGGGGAGGTTTCAGAACTGCCTTTGCGTGCGCGCCCGGTGGCGTGCGACGCGCTCCCGGTTGCCGCAGGTCTCGCTGGAGCACCAGCGGCGCCGGCGCCCCCGGGATGTGTCGAGATACACACGCCGGCAGGTGTCGCCCGCGCACTGGCGGAGCATCGCGCGGGCGGCGGGGTCGGTCAGCAGGTCCACCGCGTCGCGGGCGACGACCGCGAGCAGAGCGCCGCAGTCGGGCGGTGCGGCCAGGGCCCGTACCAGGGCGCCCCCTTCACCGGGTACGGCGCGGGGCGCGGGCGGCGGGGCGGTGGCGAGGGCGTTGAGGCGGTCGAGCCGGGCGGGGCTGTACCGGCCCGGCCCGGCGAGCGTCCCGCGCACCAAGTGGTCGATGTCCCCGGCCAGTTCGGTGAACCGTTCCGCCCACCGCGCGTCGACCGCGTCCAGCGGTGTCCCCGCCGGTACGAGCCCGGCGCCGGCGAGCCACCGCGCGAGCCGCCCGGCGTCGGACGGCGGCCCGGCCATCAGCTCCAGGCACAGCCGCCCGGCCTGGAAGCGCCCCGCCACCATGCGCCCAGAGTGCCCGCCCGCCCCGCCGCCGAAAAGACCGCCTCAGCCGCCCGGCGCCCTCCCGCTCCTGCCTACGCGTCCGCGTACGCGGCGTCCGGCTCGGGGCCGTCCGGGTCGGGGTCCTCCGGGTCGGCGGCCGGGTCCAGGGCGAGGCGGTAGCCGCGCTTGACGACCGTCTGGATCAGGCGGGGCGCGCCCAGGGCGGCGCGGAGGCGGGCCATCGCGGTCTCCACGGCGTGCTCGTCGCTGCCCGCGCCGGGCAGGGCGCGCAGCAGGTCGGCGCGGGAGACGACCCAGCCGGGGCGGCGGGCCAGGGCGGCGAGCAGGGACATCCCGGCGGGCGGTACGGGCCGCAGGGCGCCGTCGACCAGGACGGCGTGGCCCCGGATCTCCACGCGGTGCCCGGCGAGGGGCAGGGGGCGGGCGCGCCCGGGGAGCTCCTGGCACAGCAGCTGGACGAGCGGGCCGAGCCGGAAGCGGCCCGGCTGGACGGTCTCCACGCCCCGGGACTGGAGGGGCAGCGCGGTGACCGGCCCGACGCAGGCGGCCAGCACGTCGTGGCGCAGCGCGTCGAGGAGCGGGGGCAGCAGGCCCCGCTCCTCCGCCCGGTTCAGCAGCGACGCGCCCGCCGGGGCGCTGGTGAAGGTCACCGCGTCCAGCGAGCGGGCGACGGTGGCGTCGATGAGCCGGTCCAGGGGCGCGAGGTCGGCGGGCGGCATCCACCGGTAGACCGGGACGACCACCACGTCGGCGCCCGCCGCCCGCAGCGCCTCCACGAAGCCGGGCAGGGGTTCGCCGTGCAGCTGGAGCGCGATACGGCGCCCCGTCAGGTCCTGGGCGAGGAGCCGGTCGAGGACCTCGGCCATGGAGTCGGAGGCGGGCGACCACTCCTCGGTGAGCCCGGCGGCCCGGACCGCGCCCTTGACCTTGGGGCCCCGGGCGAGGACCTGGGCGCCGCGCAGCCGGGCGCGGAGCTCCTCCCCGTACCCCCAGCCGTCGGCGGCCTCCAGCCAGCCGCGGAAGCCGATCGCGGTGGTGGCGACCACGGTGTCGGGGCCCGTGGCGACGAGGGCCTCGGTGGCGTCGAGGAGTTCGGCGTCGTCCGCGAGCGGCACGATCCGCAGCGCCGGGGCGTGCTGGACGGCCGCCCCGCGCCGCTCCAGCAGGGCGCCGAGCTCGTCCGCGCGGCGGGCCGCGGTGACACCGACGGTGAAGCCGGCCAGGGGGCCGTGGGCAGCGTGCTCTGACTCGTGCATGGCATCAGAGCCTGTCAAGGATGCGTGACGCTCTCGGTTCACCGGTATTTCCCCCCGGTTACGAGCACCGTTCCCGGTCCGGGGTCACACCCCGGAGTGGCTGAGCCGGGGCTCGGCGCCGGTGACCGGTGCCGGGCGGCGAAGGTATACCGCCCGGGTGACGGCCAGGCACACGCCGTAGAAGGCGAGGAAGGCAAGGAAGGCGGCGGTGCCGGTGCCGGTGTTCTGGAAGGACTGCCGGAAGGCGAGGTTGACGGCCAGTCCGCCGGCCGCCCCGACCGCGCCGATCAGCCCGATCGCCGCGCCGGAGAGCCGCCGGCCGTACGCCTCGGCCTCCTCGCCGGTGAGCCCGGCCGCGTACGCCTTGGCCTGGAACACGGCGGGGACCATCTTGAAGGCCGAGCCGTTGCCGAGCCCGCTGAGCACGAACAGGGCGAGGAACCCGGCGAGGAAGAGGCCGAACGAGGCGAGGAGCGAGGCGAGGACGACGACCCCGGTCGCCGCCGCCATGGCGACGAAGGTCCACGCGGTGATGCGGGCGCCGCCGTGCCGGTCGGCGAGGGCGCCGCCGAACGGCCGTACCAGCGAGCCCAGCAGCGGCCCGGCGAAGGTGAACGCCGCGGCCTGGAGCGGGGTCCGGCCGAACTGGGTCTGGAGGACCAGGCCGAAGGCGAAGCTGTAGCCGATGAAGGAGCCGAAGGTGCCGATGTAGAGCAGCGCCAGCACCCAGGTGTGCGGCTCCCGCGCGGCCTCCCGTACGGCGCCGGCGTCGTTGCGTACCGGCGCCAGGTTGTCCATCCGCAGCGCGGCTCCCACGGCGGCGGCCACGATCAGCGGCAGGTACACGCCGAGGACGATCCGGGGGTGCGCCGCGCCGGCCGTGCCGATGACGAGCAGCCCGACCAGCTGGACCACGGGGACGCCGATGTTGCCGCCGCCCGCGTTGACGCCGAGCGCCCAGCCCTTCTCGCGCTGCGGGAAGAAGGCGTTGATGTTGGTCATGGACGAGGCGAAGTTGCCGCCGCCGACGCCGGTGAGCACGGCGACCAGCAGGAAGGTGGAGTACGAGGTGCCGGGCTCCATCACGGCGAAGGCGGCGCCCGTGGGCAGCAGGAGCAGCAGGGCGCTGAACACCGTCCAGTTGCGGCCCCCGTAGCGGGCGACGGCGAAGGTGTACGGGACGCGGATGACGGCCCCGACGAGGGTGGCGACGCCGATGAGGGCGAACTTCCCGGCCGCGTCGATCCCGTACTCCGGGCCCATGAAGAGGACCATCACCGACCACAGGGACCACACGGAGAAGCCGATGTGCTCGCAGAGCACGGAGAAGAGGAGGTTGCGGCGGGCGATCCGCCGCCCGCCCTCACGCCAGAAGGTCTCGTCCTCGGGTTCCCACCGCTCGATCCACCGGCCGCCGCCCATCGCGTCCTCCACTGCTGCTGTCGGGTCCTGGACTTCCTGTCGGACCGACGCTAGGGAGGACGCGTTTCAGCCCGGTCATCGGACGTGACCGGGCTGAAACCTTGCTCTCACCTCACGGCCGGAGGCTCGGTGAGGGCGGGTGTACGGACTAGGGCGGGTGTACGGACTACCGAGCGGGGGACTTCTTCTTGGTGCCGTTCGGCCAGAGCCGCGGCTTGCGCTTGGCGGCGACGTCCTCCAGCCAGCCCACGGCCATGATCATCAGTCCGATCAGCGGGAAGACCGCGATCAGCATCAGCACCGTGTAGGCGCTCTCCAGGGCTCCGGCGTAGGTCGGCCAGACGCCCGGGATCTTCCACAGCAGGTCGATGATCGGGATGGTCGCCATGATCAGCAGGTTGTGCCAGAGGTAGATGGTGACGGCCCGGTTGTTGGCGAGGGTCACCAGCGAGTCCCAGGCGGCCAGCTTGCCGGGCAGTTCCTTCCAGGACGGCGAGTACTGGAGCAGGATCACGCAGAAGCCGAACGACCAGGTGGCCTGGGCGAGCGGGATGTCGTTGAGGTCCCAGCCGTCCGGGCCGAGGTGCCCGGACGCCCACCACAGCCCGAAGGACATGATCAGCGCGGACACGGAGACCGAGATGTAGCGCGGGACCTTCTGGAACAGGCCCTCGTGGTGCGCGAAGCCCAGCACCCAGCAGGAGCCGTAGACGGCGAAGTCGGTGATCGCGTTGCCGGTCTCGCCGGGGATCTTGATCAGGCCGGAGCCGACGATCGCGGTGAGCCCGAGCGGCGCGAGCAGCGTGGCCCACGGCAGCTTGCGGAACGCCCACAGCAGCAGCGGCGAGGCGATGACGAACCAGAGGTAGGCGCGGATGTACCAGAGGGGCCCCGCGGCCTGCACCGCCCAGGTGTCCTCCAGCAGCCCGGACTGGCTGCCGCTGTGCCAGGGGTAGGGCGGGGCGCCGATCGGGAAGATGTAGGTCGCCAGCTTGGCGAACCACCACAGCCCTTCCTCCTTCAGCGGCTTCCAGCCGAAGTAGAACATGATCGGCACGACGGTGAGCGAGAACGCCCACATCGGCGGCAGCAGACGGCGGATGCGGCCCCGGATGACCCCCCACGCGGGCCGCGACAGCGAGCGCGCCATCAGCGATCCGGCGAGGGCGAACATCACGCCCATGGAGGGGAACAGGACTGTCAGCCAGGCCCATCCGAAGATGTGGTAGACGATCACGCGGAGCAGCGCGATGGCCCGCAGCAGGTCGAGGTACCGGTCGCGGCCGGGCCGGGCCGCCGCCGGGGCGGGGCCGCCCGCGACGGCCGCCTTGTGCCGCGCCCGCGGCACGCCGCCGGTGGTCTCCACGGCCGGCAGGGTGCCGGTGTCACCGGGTGGCGGCGCGAGGGCCGTACGCCCGGCGGGCGCCGGTGCCGCGTCGGCGAGCGCACCGCCCGCGTGCGCCGCCGGGGCGCCGGTGACCTCCCCGGCCGGGGCGCCGAACGGGTCGTCGGCGTACGGCCCGGGGGCGGTTGCGGGGACAGGGGCGGGGGCAGCGGCCGGGGCCTGGGCCCCGAACGGGTCGTACGGCGCCGGGGCGGGGGCCGGGGCCTGGGTGCCGAACGGGTCGTACGGCGCCGGGGCGGGGCCGGAGCCGTCGCCTCCGCCGTACGGGACGGGCAGCGGGCGGTCGCCGTAGGCGCTGTCGCCGTACGCGCTGTCACCGTACGCGTTCTCGCCGTACGGGGCGCCGGGCGCGGCGGGGCCGCCGCCCGGGGCGGACCGGGAGCCGAACCAGTCGGAACCCTCGCCGCCGGGGCGGTTGGTGGGGGTCGTCATGCGACGGGCCTCCGATCGTCACCGCTGCGCCGCTGGCTCGGGATGGAGCCGGGCGCCTCGACCACACCGGTCCGGCGCAGCTTCTGCCAGCGCAGCCGGCCGCCGGTGAGGGCGGTGATCCAGGACTGGAGCAGCACCACGTACATCAACTGCCGGTACAGGAGCTGCTGGAGGGGCAGCGATATGAGGTGGGTCATCCGCTCGCGGTCGAGGCGGAAGGCGTACGCCGCGCACACCGCCTGGATGGCGAGCACGCCGAGCCAGGCGACGACGGTCTGGCCGGTGGGCCCGAAGATCAGGCCGTACAGCAGGAACACGTCGATCAGCGGTGCCAGCAGCGGGAAGAGCACCATGAACAGCGACACCAGGGGCAGGCCGACCCGGCCGAAGCGGCCGGACGGGCCGCGCTCGATGAGGGCGCGCCGGTGCTTCCAGATCGCCTGCATCGTGCCGTACGACCAGCGGTAGCGCTGGGACCACAGCTGCTGGACGGACTCCGGCGCCTCGGTCCAGGCACGGGCCTTCTCGGCGTAGACCACGCGCCAGCCGTCGCGGTGCATGGCCATGGTGATGTCGGTGTCCTCGGCGAGGGTGTCCTCGCTCATGCCGCCGACCCGCTCCAGGGCCTCGCGGCGGAAGGCGCCGACCGCGCCGGGGATGGTGGGCATGCAGCCCAGCAGGTCGTACATGCGGCGGTCGAGGTTGAAGCCCATCACGTACTCGATGTGCTGCCAGGCCCCGATGAGCGAGTCGCGGTTGCCGACCTTGGCGTTGCCGGCGACGGCGCCGACGCGCGGGTCGCCGAACGGCTGCACCAGCTCGCGGACGGTGGACGGCTCGAAGACCGTGTCGCCGTCCATCATCACGATGATGTCGTAGCGGGCGTGCCGGATGCCGTTGTTGAGCGCCTCCGGCTTGCCGGAGTTGACCTGCCGCACCACCCGGACGTTGGGCAGGTACATGTTCTCGACGATGTCGGCGGTCCCGTCGGAGGAGCCGTCGTCGATGACGATGACCTCGATGGGGTGGTCGCTGGCCATCAGCGAGCGCACCGTGTTCTCGATGCACTCCTTCTCGTTGTACGCCGGGACCAGCACCGTCACCGGTTCGGTGACCGGCGCGCCCCAGCGGAAGCCCCGGCGCCGGACCTTGCGGGCGTGGGCGAAGGACAGCAGCAGCATCAGGCCGAAGCGGCCGATGACGAGCACACCGATGACGGCGAGGCCGCCGACGAGCACCGTGGTGGTGTTCTCCGAGACGGCGACGGCGCCGACCCACGCCTTGCCCTTCCACAGCTCCAGGCCGGTGACCGGGGTGTGGGCGCTGGGCGCGCCGAGCGCCTCGGTGAGCACGGTGAACTCGTACCCGCGCTTCTGCATCTGCGGCAGGAAGCGGTCGAGCGCCTCGACGGTCTGCGAGCGGTCGCCACCGGAGTCGTGCATCAGCACGATCGCGCCCTGGGTGCCCTTGGGCGTGGAGCGCTTGATGATCGCGTCGGCGCCGGGGCGCTTCCAGTCCTCGGAGTCGGTGTTGTTGAAGGCGGTGATGTAGCCGCGCTCACCGATGTACTGCGTGACCGGCCACGCCTCGTTGTCCAGGGCGCTGGAGAAGGAGGAGTACGGCGGGCGGAAGAGCGAGGTGCGCACGCCGGCCGCGCCGGCGATGGCGAGCTGGTTCTGCGACAGCTCCCAGTCGATGCGGTTCTTCGTCTGGAAGGACAGGTCGGGGTGGTTGAAGGTGTGCAGGCCGACCTCGTGGCCCTCCCGCACCATCCGCTCGACCAGGTCGGGGTGGCGCGAGGCCATGGTGCCGGTGACGAAGAACACGCCGTGGGCGTCGTACTGCTTGAGCTTGTCCAGGACGCGCGGGGTCCAGACCGGGTCCGGGCCGTCGTCGAAGGTCAGGACGAGCTTCTTGTCGGGCACGCTCAGCGCCTTGGGGGCGTTCTTGTCGCGTGCGTCGATGACCGGTCCGCCCTTGAGGATGTGCTCGGGCACCTGGTCGTAGGCGACCGGGGGGCGTACGCGGTGGTCGGCGAGGATCTCACTGTGGACGTAGCCGCGCAGCATCAGCATGGCGAGGAGCGCGACCAGGAAGAGGGACGGCAGCAGATAGCGCATGGGCAGCCTGCGTCTGCGGCTGCGCCTCTGCTTCTGGGCGCGCCGCCTGCCGGGGGAAGTCATTTACTGTGCGCCTTCCGCGGCCATCTGCTGGCCGCCGCTGTCTCCGACCGGCGGGTCGGTGGGTTCTTCTTCCGTCGGGGTCGTCTCGGGGTCCGTGGGGTCCGGGTCGGGCGTCACGGGCGGGACGACCGGCGGCGGCTGCGGGGTGTCGCCGCCGTCGGTGGGCCGTTGCGGGGTCGGCCGGGTGGCGGGCGGCTCGCCGGCGTCGGTGCCGCCGGTGCTGCCCTTGCTCGGGGTGGTGCCCGGCGCGGAGGACGTGCCGGGGCGGGGGTCGGCGGGCTCGTCGCGCGTGCCGCTCCCGTCGGGCCGCGGGATCACCGCGCCGGTGGAGTCGGTGGGCGCGGGGACCCCGGGAACGGTCCCGGGGGTGTCGCCCTTCGGCGCCTCGGTGGTGCTGGGCGCGGGCTCGACCTTGGTGGTCTCGGTCTTCTTCTCGTCGGCCGGCCCCGGTATGAGGAGCCAGGGTGCGGCGGAGTTGCCGCCGATCACCGAGACGACGAGCGTGATGGCGTACACCGCGCAGGCGGAGGCGAGCACCCAGCCCAGGCGGCGGAACTTCTTGCTGCGGCGGCCGCTCTCGTCGACGAACACCGGCCCGTCGGCGGGCTCGTGGGCGGCCGGGGCCGCGGCGGCGGCCTGTGCGGGGACGGGCGGGAGCACGGTCGTGCCCTGCTCGGCGCCGTCGACGGCCGGGACGACGGTGGTGAGGGCGGCGGGGTCCGCGTCCGCGGCGCCGTAGGGGTGCCCGGAGGCGTAGTCCTGGCCGGTGTGGTCCTGGGCGTACTCCTGCGCGGGGTGGTCCTGGGACGCGTACTCCGGGGACGGGTGGTCCTGGCCGGGGTGGGCGTAGCCCTGGTAGTCCTGGGTGGCGTAGCCCTGGTAGTCCTGCGCGGCGTAGTCCTGTGCCGCCGGGTGGTCCTGCGCGGCGTGGGTGCCGGCGGGGGCGTACGCCTGGCCGTCGGCGGGCAGGAGCTGGGTCTCGCCCGCGTACGCCTGGCCCTCGTGGGTGTACCCGGAGGTGTCGGCGTAGGGGCCGGGGGCGGTCGTCCCGTGGCCGTACCCGGCGGCGTCGTCCCGGTGGCCGAACGCGTCGAAGGCGTTCAGGCTGTCGACCTGGACGGTGCTGTCGAGTGGCTCGTTCTGATGCCCGTTCCAGGCATTTGCTCGCCAATTGTCCACTTTGTACGCACATCCCCCACTGAATGGACCGAGGGTGCGCACACGGACCTGCTGGGTACTCGCGCCGGACCGGGCCCCCACCCTGCCGGAGCGCCCCCACCTTCACTGCACCCGGACAACGAATGTAGCGCACCCGTGTGACAAGAGGGCTGAAGGTTCATTCATTCGGGCACATGTGCGTCAAATCACCCTCAGGGAGCCATGCCCCTGAGGGCATCTTCAGCCACCCTTCCGCGCCGGCCAGCCCGGCGGCCGCCGCGCGCAGCGCGTCCAGGCCGGGGTGGACCAGCCCCGTGCGCCACACCAGCGACACGGGCGACAGCGGCACCGGGTCCACCAGCGGCCGGAGCACGGTCCCCGGTGTGGCCGGGAAGTCCACCACGGCCAGCACCGGTGTGCGCGACCGGCCCATGACCCGCCGGAACTCCTCGGCCCCGATCGCCACCGGCGCCGGCGGGGCGACCCGGATGCCGCGCCCCGCGAAGAGCCGCTCCGCCAGGTCGGTCCACTCGCGGGTGGCGGGGTTGCCGGCGCCCGCGTAGACGGTCTCCCCCGCGAGCGCGTCCAGCTCCACCTCGGCACGGCCGGCCAGCGGGTGGTCCTCCGGGAGGATCACCGCCATCGGCTCGTACCGCACGGGCTGCGCGGAGAGCCGGGCGCGCACGGCGGGCGCCAGCCCCGCGAACCGCCCGAACGACACATCGAGCCGCCCCGCGAGGATCCCGGCGGCGGCCCCCGTCAGCCCCCGCTCGTAGCGGGCCATCAGCTCGCACTCCGGGACCCGTTCGCGGGCCAGCGCCAGCACCCGGCCGCTGATCATCCCGTCGGTGTTGACGTCCACCAGCAGGGGCCGCGCCCCGTCCGCGAACGCGGCGCCCAGCTCGTCGTACGCCGCCAGCACCCCGTACGCGTACGGCAGCAGCCGCTCCCCGTCCACCGTGAGCGCCACCTGGCGGGTGGTCCGGGCGAACAGCTCGGCGCCCAACTCCCGCTCCAGCCGCCGGATGTCGCGGCTGAGCGCCTGCTGGGCGACGTACAGCCGGGCGGCGGCGCGGGTGAAGTGCAGCTCCTCGGCGACGGCTACGAAGGCGCGCAGCAGGCGGGGTTCGGCGTCGTGGGGCGCACGGGCGGAGGGCGTTCGGTCGGCGGGCACCCGCCGAACTTACAACGTGAGCGCGTGAATGGGGCTCGTACAGGTGTTGGACCGGGGGCGGCGGACGGCCCGAGGGTGGACGCATGCCGCAGACGACCACCTCCCCGACGCTCGCCCTGACCGCCGAGTCCCCCGTCCTCGCCCCGGCCTACCGGGAGCCGCGGGAGAGCCCGCCGGAGCCGCCCCGGGCCCCGGCCGCACGACCGGAGCCGCCCCGAAGCCCCGCCGCACCGCCGGGGCCAGGTCCGTCCGGATCCGGACGGACGGCCGCGCACGGGGGCCGGCGGGGCGGGACCGCGGCGGCGTACCGCCGCCTGTTCGCACCGCCCGGCGCCCGGGCGTTCACCGCGGGGAACCTCCTCGCCCGGCTCCCCATGGGGATGTTCAGCGTGAGCGCGGTCATCATGATCGCCGGGGCGTACGGTTCCTACGCCCTGGCGGGCGCGGTCACCGCCACCGGGCTCGCCGCCACCGCGGTGGTCGCGCCGTTCACGGCACGGCTGGTCGACCGGTACGGGCAGGCGCGGATCGCGGTCCCCGCCACCGCCGTGGCCGTGCTCGGCTCGCTCGCCCTGCTGCTGTGCGTGCACGCCCGCACGCCCGCGTGGACCCTGTTCGCCGCGTACGCCCTGACCGCCACCACCCCCAACACGGGCGGCATGTCCCGGGCCCGCTGGGCGCACCTGCACCGGGGCGACCCGGCCGCCCTCCACACCGCGAACGCCTTCGAACAGGCCGCCGACGAGCTGTGCTTCATGCTCGGGCCGGTGCTGGCCGCCTTCCTGTGCGCCGCGGTGTTCCCGGAGGCGGGCACCCTCACGGGCGCCGTGCTGCTGCTCACCGGGGTGCTGGTCTTCGCGGCGCAGCGCGGCACGGAACCGCCCGTCGCCCCCCGCGACGGGCGGACGCGCTCCCCGCTGCGCACCCCCGGCATGCCCGCCCTGCTGGCCGTGTTCCTGGCGACGGGCGCGGTATTCGGGTCGCTGGAGGTGGTGACGCTGGCGTACGTGGACGGCCCGGCGGCCGGGCTGCTGCTGGCCCTCCAGGCGGCGGGGTCGTGCGCGGCGGGGCTGGTGTACGGGTCGGTGCGGGCGCCCGGCGGGGGCGCGGGGCGCCGACTGGCGGTCTGCCTCGCCGCGATGACGGCCCTGATGACGCTGCCGCTGCTCGCGGCGGTCTCCACCGGTTCGCTCCTCATGCTGGGCGGCGGCCTGCTCCTGGCGGGGATGGCGACCGCGCCGACGATGGTCACCGGGATGACGCTGGTCCAGCGCCTGACGCCGCCGGACCGGCTGAACGAGGGCATGACGCTGGCCGTGACCGCCCTGCTCGGGGGCATCGCGGCGGGCTCGGCCACGGGCGGGTGGACGGCCGAGCACCTCGCCTCCGCCGCCGGGTACGCCGTCCCGGCCGGTGCGGCGGCGGTCGCCCTCCTGGTGGCCCTGCTCCTGACGGTCGCGGGCCCGCTCGCTGCGGGGCAATTCCCCCGAACGGCCGCGCACCGCACCTGGGACGCGGGATGATTCCGGCCGGGCGATCACCTGCCCCGACGCCCGGCCGAAGAGGAGAACCGTGTCCGACAGCACCGCACCCGCCCCTCCGCCCGCCCCGGCCATGCCGCCGCCCGTCCCGCCGGACGCCACCGGCCGGAAGGCCCGGCGCCTGCACCCCGCCCTCAGGACGGCCGCCGCCGCACTCGCGCTCGCCTCGCTCGTCGTCACGGCCGTCTTCACGGTCCTGATATGGGCCCAGCACCCGGACACCGTCGGCGAGTACGAGGAGCAGCGCCGGCTCCTCACCTGCGCGAGCGCCCACACCGACCCCAAGACGTGGGGCGAGGACACCGACGGCCTGGACTGCCACAAGCTCTACGACATGCCGAAGAAGGCGTGGGACGACACGTACGGGGTGAACCACCCCAGCAACCGTCCCTCCGACGACTCCGCCGACGAGAGCGACAGCAGCGGTGACAGCGGCAGTGACAGTGACAGTGGGGTTGACACGTCCGGCATGACGTACGACGAGTGCATGGACCACGACGAGACCACCCTGGCGGACTGCCAGGCGATCTCCGAGTCGTCCTGAGCCCGCCGTTCCCGGGCCACGGCCTGATGAAAAAACCCCTGACCTGGGCTTTCGCCGCAGGTCAGGGGCTACATGGGGTGACGGGTCCGGGGGCGGGGCCCCCGGAGGTACCGCTCGTGGAGATGGCGGGAATCGAACCCGCGTCCAACGGTGCAGAATCAGGGCTTCTCCGTGTGCAGTCCGCTGCGATTTTCTCGGCCCCGGAGATCACGCGGACAAGTCTCCGACGGGCTCAGTCACTGTTTGATTTCCCTCTGCACCCCGTGACCGGGTCTAGAGGTTTAGTTCCCTCAATGATGCCAGGATCCGGGTCGGGAACAGCCCCGGGCTGACACTTCGCAAGTCGCTACTTAGGCAGCGAGGGCGAAGGAATCGCGCTTGGTGTTGGCGATTATTGGTTGCGACATATGGTTTACGAGATCATTGCCGCTTCCTCGACACGCTTCCCCTGCTTCGACATCCGCTGTCGAAACCGATCATCCCCATGTTGATTTTTCAAAGCCCCCGAGAGGGCGCGCCCCTGCGGTGAGGAGCAGGTGCCATCGTACGTGACCAACGCACGACCGTGCCAGCGTATTCCCGCGACGTGCCCCGGACGGGCCGTCCCCGTGCGGGCCCGGGCCGCCGGCCGGGCGGCGTCAGGCGCGCTGGCGGCGGCGGACCGCCGACATCGCCCGGTCGGCCTCGCGCCGGTCCTGCTTCTCCCGGAGCGTCTGCCGCTTGTCGTACTCCTTCTTGCCCCTCGCCAGGGCGATCTCCACCTTCGCCCGGCCGTCCTTGAAGTACAGCGCCAGGGGCACGATCGTGTGACCCGTCTCCTGGGACTTGGACTCCAGCTTGTCGATCTCGACCCGGTGCAGCAGCAGCTTCCGCTTGCGCCGCGCGCTGTGGTTGGTCCAGGTGCCCTGGCTGTACTCCGGTACGTGCACGTTGTGCAGCCACGCCTCGCCGCCGTCGATCTGGACGAAGCCGTCCGCCAGCGAGGCCCGCCCCTGGCGCAGCGACTTCACCTCGGTGCCGGTCAGCACCAGGCCGCACTCATAGGTGTCCAGAATGTGGTAGTCGTGCCGCGCCTTCTTGTTCTGCGCGATCAGCTTGCGCCCTTTTTCCTTAGCCATAGTGCCGCCATTTTCGCACTACGAGCCGGTCCCCAGGCCACTCAATACTGTCCGCGCCCGCTCCTCGGCGCGGACCGGGGCCGCCAGGTCCGGGGTGATGCCCCGCCCGTCCACACCGTGCCCGGCCGGGGTGCGGTAGTGCCCGACGGTCAGCTCGGCGACCGACCCGTCGGGCAGCCGGCTCGGCATCTGGACGGCGCCCTTGCCGAAGGTCCTGCTCCCGACCGCGACCGCCCGGCCGCGGTCCTTCAGCGCCCCGGCGAGCAGCTCGGCCGCGCTCATGGTGCCGCCGTCCACCAGCACCGCCAGGGGCCTGGCGGTGTCGCCGCCGGGCCGGGCGTACAGCGCGCGCTCCTCGCCGTCCACGTCGTACGTGGCGACGAGGCCGCCGTCGAGGAACGCGGAGGCCGCCGTGACGGCCTCGGCGACCAGGCCGCCGCTGTTGCCCCGCAGGTCCAGCAGGACGCCGGCGCCCCGGGGCGCGGCGCGGACCGCGTCCCGCACCCGCTGGCCCGTCCCCCTGGTGAACGCCGCCACCCTGATGCTGAGCGTGCCGTCGGCCAGCCGCCGCACGGTCACGTCCTCGGTGGCGAGCCTGGCCCGCCGCAGCGTCTCGCTCCACGCGCGCGTGCCCCGCTGCACCCCGACGGCGACCGCGGTGCCGGGGCGCGCCCCGTCGCCGCGCAGCAGGGCGACGACCTCGGCGGCGGAACGCCCGTCCACGGGGCGGCCGTCGACGGTGCGGATGCGGTCGCCGGCCCGGAGGCCCGCCCGCTGCGCCGGGCCGCCCTCCTGGACGCGGGCCACCTCGACACGGCCGCCCGCGGTGCGGCGGGCGGAGAGCCCGACGCCGGTGTACCGGCCGTCCAGGGCCTGGGCGAACTCCTCGTACTCCCGCTGGTCGTAGACCACGCCCCAGCGGTCGCCGCTGCGGCTGACGACCTCCTCGGCCGCCTTGGCGCCGGACTTGCCGTCCGCCATCGCCTCGGCCGCCGCGCGTGCCAGCTCGCGCCGGTCCACCCGCTCCTCGCGGTCGCCGTGCCCGGCGGGGGCGGCCGCGGCCCGGGGCGCGGGCCGCTCGGCGGCGCCGGGGTCGCGGGGCAGGCAGTTGGTCACCGAGGCGGCGGCGAGCACGGACGCGAAGACGAATGTCAGGGCCGCCCCGCGGGTGCGACCACCGCGGGGCCGGGTACAGAACTCGGGGCCCAGCATGCCGCCCACTGTAGGACAAGGAAAAGGCGTCGTACGGCCGTTGGCCGCACGACGCCAGGGGCGATCGTCACACCTTCAGGTACTTGCGCAACGCGATGGCGGCGGCAAGGGAGGGCATCAGCAGACCGATCACCACCACGAGCGGCAGCACGGTCACCACGGCGTCCCAGCCGATGAAGTTGACCAGCGGCATGCTCTCGGCGAGGTTCAGACCCGCGTCGATCATGAAGTAGCGGCCCACCAGCAGCATTCCGCAGGCCACCACGCCGCCCAGCAGGCCGGCGACGGCGGCCTCCATGATGAACGGCATCTGGATGTAGAAGCTCGACGCGCCCACCAGCCGCATGATGCCGGTCTCCCGGCGCCTGCTGAACGCCGAGACGCGCACGGTGTTGACGATCAGCATCAGGGCGATGACGAGCATCAGCGCCATCACACAGAGCGCGGCGACGTTCATGCCCCGCATCATCTGGAACAGGTTCTCCAGCGTCTGCCGCTGGTCCTGCACCGAGTGCACGCCGTCCCGCCCCGCGAACGCGGTCGCCACCACCTTGTACTGCTCCGGGTCCTTCAGCTTGACCCGGTACGACTCCTGCATCTGGTCCGGCGTGATGATGCTGGCGATCGCGGTGTCGCCGTACTGCTCCTTGTAGTGCTTGTACGCCTCGTCCGCCGTCTCGTGGTGGACCTTCTCCACGAGGGTGTCCAGCTTGGCGAGGTCGCCCTCGATCTCCTTCTTCTGCTGCGCGGTGACCGCGCCCTTGTCGCACGTCCCGCCGGCCGCCGCGTCGTTCTTGTTGCAGAGGTAGATCGTGACGTTGACCTTGTCGTACCAGAAGTCCTTCATCACGCTGACCTGCTCGCGCATGAGCAGCGCACCGCCGAAGAGGGCGAGTGACAGAGCCACGGAGACGATGACGGCGAAGGTCATCGTGAGATTGCGACGGAGGCCGACACCGATCTCCGACAGTACGAACTGGGCGCGCATCGCGTGCGTTCAGCCTTTCCTTGCTGCTGCGGGGTGCTGCTGGTGCTGCTGCTCAGTGCTGGTAGCCGTAGACGCCGCGCGCCTGGTCGCGTACGAGACGGCCCTTCTCCAGCTCGATGACCCGCTTGCGCATCTGGTCGACGATGTTCTGGTCGTGCGTCGCCATGATGACCGTGGTGCCGGTGCGGTTGATCCGGTCCAGCAGCTTCATGATGCCGACGGAGGTCTGCGGGTCGAGGTTTCCGGTCGGCTCGTCCGCGATCAGCAGCATCGGGCGGTTGACGAACGCGCGGGCGATGGCGACGCGCTGCTGCTCACCGCCGGACAACTCACCGGGCATACGGTCCTCCTTGCCGCCCAGCCCGACGAGGTCGAGCACCTGCGGGACGGCCTTGCGGATCTCGCCGCGCGGCTTGCCGATGACCTCCTGCGCGAACGCCACGTTCTGCGCGACGGTCTTGTTGGGCAGCAGCCGGAAGTCCTGGAAGACGGTGCCGAGCTGGCGCCGCATGTGCGGCACCTTCCAGTTGGACAGCCGGGCGAGGTCCTTGCCCAGGACGTGCACCGTGCCGTGGCTGGCGCGCTCCTCGCGCAGCACCAGCCGCAGGAAGGTGGACTTCCCGGAGCCGGAGGAGCCCACCAGGAAGACGAACTCGCCCTTCTCGATCTCGAGGGAGACGTCCCTGAGCGCGGGGCGGTTCTGCTTCGGGTAGGTCTTGGAGACGTTGTCGAATCGGATCACGGGTGCACCACGGTCGGCAGGGAGTAGGTGAGCGTGACCATACGCGACTGGGGATGCCGCGTGCAGTCGCCGTCCTGCCTTGCGCCTTTTGTCCGGGTGGGGTAGAAGCCCGAACCGGTGGGAATCCGGCGGGGCGCGCCTAAACTCGGGGGAGCTGGCACAGTGGTAGGGGGAACGGATGCGGTTCCCCGAGCGTTGTGCGGAGAGAACTGTGTGCACAGTCCGCGTGGGCGCACGGTCCGCGTCCGCGGCTCCGCCGCGCGGGAGGAGGAGAGCGCATGACCTATGACCGACTGGTGTGCGCCAACTGCGCGGCCCCCGTCAGCGAGGGCCGGTGCCCGGTCTGCCGGGCGAACCGCGAGCGGATGCAGCAGACGGGCCCCTTCGGCAATCTGAGCCCGGCCGTCCTGCTGATGGTGCTGGTGGCCCTGGTCGCGGCGGTGGCCCTGCTGGCGGCCCACCAGACCGCCTGAGGCGGCCGGAAGACGTACACCTGCGCCCTGAGCGCCCGAAAGGGCCCGGGCGGGCCGTGAAGGACGGCCCGCCCGGGCCCTTTGTCATGGTCGCGCGTCGCGCGTGCGCACTCAGGCGGCCGCGCGGCCACCGCTCACGAGGCGGGGCAGCATACGGAAGCCGATGCCGCCGGCGATCATCGTCGCGGCGCCGATGAGCAGGAACGAGGTCTCGGCGGCGCCGGTCTCGGCCAGCTCCTCCTTGGCCTGACCCTGCTCGACCGGCTGGGAGCCGGCGGAGTCGGTGTCCGTGTTGTCGGCGCACTCGGCGCCGTCGAGGTCGACGGTGCAGGTGGTGGCGTCGCCGCCACCGGTCGCGGACCCGGCGGTGCCGTTGCCGCCGGCGGTGCCGGTGGAGCCGTTACCGCCGGTGGAGCCGTCGCCACCAGTGGTGCCGGTGGTGCCGGTGCCACCCGTGGTGCCGGTGCCGCCGGTGTTGCCGGTGCCACCCTGGTTGCCCGTACCACCCTGGTCGCCGGTGCCGCCCTGGTCGCCGGTGCCACCCTGGTTACCCGTGCCACCCTGGTCGCCCGTACCGCCCTGGTTACCGGTGCCACCCTGGTTACCGGTGCCACCCTGGTCGCCGGTGCCGCCCTGGTTGCCCGTGCCGCCCTGGTCGCCGGTACCACCCTGGTTACCCGTGCCGCCCTGGTCGCCGGTACCACCCTGGTCGCCGGTGCCGCCCTGGTCGCCGGTACCACCCTGGTTACCCGTGCCGCCCTGGTCGCCGGTACCACCCTGGTCGCCCGTGCCACCCTGGTCGCCGGTACCACCCTGGTCGCCCGTGCCACCCTGGTCGCCCGTGCCACCCTGGTCGCCCGTGCCACCCTGGTCGCCGGTACCACCCTGCTCGTTGCCGCCGTCGACGCCACCCGGGTCACCATCGCCCGGCTCGCCGTCGCCGATACCGAGACCCGCGTCGAGACCGTCCTCGTTCACCTCGGCGTTGACGCCGATACCGGCCACGTTGACGTCTATGCCGACCGCCGAGGCGGCGCCCGCCGCGGTCAGGGACGCACCGGCCGCGATCACCGCGCCGGCTGCGATCCGCGCCACGCGGATCCGCGTCTTCTTCGTCATCTGCCTGCTACCCCCAGTAGCCGATTGTCAGTGGAACAGCGCTCGGGGCAGCGGACGCAGGGGGGTTCGATTGAGTCACCCCCGATCACACGCGCCCCAGTCATGCGCATGCCGCGCGTCAGCTTTCCCAGTTTTCGTACAAGCGTCAAGGCGGTTGCGCGTGCGATGCCCGAAATGATCGCAGTTGCCGGGGGTGCAACGATGCAACTGTGACGTAAACAGCGAACAACCGCCCGCCAGGGGCTAGTTTCCTTGTCGACAAAGCGAGTCCGGGGTGAACACGGCGCTTGCGCCAGCGAATTGTGTGCGCCCGGAAAACGCGACGGCGCCCGGGGCCGACCCCGGGCGCCGTCGATTCCGCTTCTGCCGCGGTTACTTCTCCTGCTGCTTCCGCCAGCGGATGCCCGCCTCCAGGAAGCCGTCGATCTCGCCGTCGAGGACGGACTGCGGGTTGCCGACCTCGAACTCCGTCCGGAGGTCCTTCACCATCTGGTACGGGTGCAGGACGTACGAACGCATCTGGTTGCCCCAGGAGTTGCCGCCGTCGCCCTTGAGGGCGTCCATCTTGGCCTGCTCCTCCTGGCGGCGCCGCTCCAGCAGCTTCGCCTGGAGGACGTTCATGGCGCTGGCCTTGTTCTGGATCTGCGAGCGCTCGTTCTGGCAGGAGACGACGATGCCGGTCGGGATGTGCGTGATGCGCACCGCCGAGTCGGTGGTGTTGACGCCCTGGCCGCCGGGGCCCGAGGCGCGGTAGACGTCCACGCGCAGCTCGGACTCGTCGATCTCGACGTGGTCGGACTGCTCGACGACCGGCAGCACCTCGACGCCCGCGAAAGACGTCTGGCGGCGGCCCTGGTTGTCGAAGGGCGAGATGCGGACCAGCCGGTGCGTGCCCTGCTCGACGGAGAGCGTGCCGTAGGCGTACGGCGCCTTGACGACGAAGGTGGTCGACTTGATGCCGGCCTCCTCCGCGTACGAGGTCTCGTAGACCTCCGTGGAGTAGCCGTGGCGCTCGGCCCAGCGCAGGTACATGCGCTGGAGGCGCTCGGCGAAGTCGGAGGCGTCGACGCCGCCGGCCTCGGCGCGGATGTTGACCAGGGCCTCGCGCTCGTCGTACTCGCCGGAGAGGAGGGTGCGGACCTCCATCTCGTCGAGCGCCTTGCGGACGGCGGTCAGCTCGGTCTCGGCCTCGGCGCGGGTGTCCGGGTCGTCCATCTCCTCGGCCAGCTCGAAGAGGACGCCGAGGTCGTCGATGCGACCGCGCAGCGCCTCCGCCTTGCGCACCTCGGCCTGGAGGTGCGAGAGCTTGCTGGTGATCTTCTGCGCCGCCTCCGGGTCGTCCCAGAGGGACGGGGCCGCGGCCTGCTCCTCGAGCACGGCGATGTCTGCCCTCATCCTGTCGAGGTCCAGGACGGCCTCGATCGACCCCATGGTCGAGGAGAGGGACTTCAGCTCTTCGGATACATCGACGACTGCCACGACACCAGCGTAACGGCTGCGTGCGACACCCCGGCCCCCCAGGCGGCCACCGGGGCCTCCGAGGGCCTGTGGGGGCCACCCCCGCCCCGCCCCGGCCCCGGTCGGGGGCGGGCGAGGTGCCCCGGTCAGGGCTGGGAGGGGGCCGACTGCTTGGAGTCCCGGGGCGGGGCGCCCGCGTCGTCCTCGCCGGTCGCCACGTACCCGCCGACGCCCGCGGCGGTCAGCAGGGCGAGCGCGGCGATGCCGAGGGTGATCCGGCGCTTGCGCACGGCCCCGGCCTTGTGGCGGGCGGAGCCGGGGCGCCGCCCGCCGGCGGGGCGCGGGGCGCGAGCGGTGCCGCGGGGGCCGCCGGACAGCTCGTCGGGGGCCGGGACGCGCATCGAGGTGTGGGTGTCCCGGTTGGAGTCGGTGGAGGAGCCCGGGACCAGCGGCACGGCGGCCCGGCGCGGGGCGTTCGGGAGGGTCGGGTACGGGTCATCCTCGTGCGCCTCGGCGGCGGGCTCGGTGTCCGGCTCGTCCACGTCGAGCGGCGGCATGCCCTCGACCAGGGGCAGCAGGTCGTGGAGGCGGGCGGCCAGCTCGGAGGCGCGCAGCCGGGAGGCGGGGGCCTTGGCGAGGCACTGGACGACCAGCTGCCACAGCTCGTCGGGGATGCCGGGCAGCGGTACGACGGTCTCGGTGACGTGCCGGCGCAGCACGGCCCCCGGGTGGCCGCCGCCGAACGGGGTGAAGCCGGCGAGCAGCTCGTAGAGCACCGTCGCCAGGGCGTAGATGTCGACGGCCGCGCGGGGCGGGAGGCCCTCGACGATCTCCGGGGCGAGGTAGTCGGGGGTGCCGATGATCCGGTTGGTCCTGGTGCGCCGGGGGGTGTCGATCAGCTTGGCGACGCCGAAGTCGGTGAGGAGGGCGGGGTGGGCGCCGCCGGGGCCGAGCGGGCCCTCCATGTCGAGCAGGATGTTCTCGGGCTTCACGTCCCGGTGGACGACTCCGGCGGCGTGCGCGGCGGCCAGGGCCTCGGCGACGTCGGCGACGATCGAGACGGCCGCCGCGGGGGCGAGCCGGCGCTCGCGGTCGAGCCGGGTGCGCAGGTCGGTGCCGCGCACCAGGTCCATGACCAGGGCGAGGTCGTTGCCGTCGACGACCAGGTCGCGGACGGACACCACGCGCGCGTGGTCCAGCCCGAGCAGGGCGGTGCGCTCCTGGACGAAGCGCCCGACGAGCTCCTGGTCCGAGGCCAGGTCCTCGCGCAACAGCTTGATGGCGACGGGGCCCTCGGGGCCCTCGCCGAGCCACACCGTTCCGGCACTGCCCCGCCCCAGGATCTGGTGGGCCGTGTACCGGCTGCCGATTTTCCGTGCCAAGACTGCTCCCTCAGCGGCTGGCGTTCCCGACAAAGTTACGCGGGGTCGGGCGCCGGTACTCACTTCCGGGGGTAAATCACCCCCCGGAAGTCGACAAATCGGCAGGGTTACTGTCCGGCGGGGGTGTCGCCGGTGCCGGCCGAGCCGCCGGAGCCCCCGGATCCGCTGAGGCCCGAGACCCAGTCGGAGACCGCCGACACGCCGTCGCTGATCGCCTGCCAGTAGCTCTTGCCCTCGGCGATCCAGCTCTGGAGCGGGGTCAGCTCCCAGATGAGCCAGCCCGCCGCGACGAACAGCACGATCGTGAACAGGCAGCCCTTGAGGCAGCCGAGGCCCGGGATGCGCATCGGGTTGGCGCTGCGCTGCCGGGGCTGCCGGGGCTCGCGCGGCGGGCGCCCGGCCGGCGGCTGGGGCTGCTGCGGCGCCTGGGGCTGCCGGGGCTGCTGGGCCTGCGGCGGGTACTGCTGGGGCGGGTACTGCTGCTGCGGGGGCGGCGGCGCGTACTGCTGCGGGGGCGGCGGCGGAGCGTACTGCCGGCGCTGCGGGGGCTGCTGGGCCTGCGGCTGCGGCGGGTACGGCTGCTGGTGCTGCGGGGACCGCTGGGGCGCCTGGCGCTGCGGGCGGCGGCGCAGCGGGTCCTGGTCCGGGTCGAGGTACTGGACCTGCGTCTGCTCGTTGCGGTCCCGGGCGGCGCGGAGCTGGCTCTGCCAGGGGTGCGGCTCCTCGGGCTGCGGGGAGCCGTCGGCGCGCGGCGGCACGGGCGGCATCACGGCGGTGGGGTCGGCGGCGCCCGGGGCGCCCCCGCCCGCTCCGGTGGTGGGCAGGACGCTGGTGGCGGCGCCCGGGTCGTACGCGGCGGCGCCGCGGCCGGGCAGCACCTGCGTGGGGTCGGCGGCGGCCGGGTCGACCGGCACGGGCGCCGGGGCGGGGTCGGGGGCGAGCAGCGCGCCCACGCCCTCGGCGGCCTCGATCTGGGCGGGCGTGGCGTGCACCCCGATGCCGGCGGCGACGGTGCGCAGGCCGCGGGCGAGGTTCTCGGCGCCGGGGCGCCGCCCGGGGTCCTTGCTGAGGCAGCGCTCGATGACGGTCCACAGGGGGCCCGGCACGGTCGAGGGGCGGCGGGGCTCCTCGCTGAGGTGGCGGTGCAGCACCTCCAGGGCGGTGCCGCCGGCGAACGGCGGGCGGCCGGTGACCAGTTCGTACAGCAGGATGCCGGCACCGTAGACGTCCACGGCGGAGGTCTGCGGCCGGCCCTCGGCGGACTCGGGCGCCACGTACGCGGGCGTGCCGACGAATTCGTGCGTACGGGTGAGGCCGGGGCTGTCCGCGAGGCGCGCGATGCCGAAGTCGGTGAGCATCGGGTGCATCCGGCCGTCGCGCTCGGCGAGCAGGACGTTCGCGGGCTTGAGGTCGCGGTGGACGACGCCGTCGGCGTGGCTGGCGGCGAGCGCGTCGGCGATCTGGGCGGTCATCAGGGAGGCGGCGACCGGGCTGAGGGGGCCGTTCTCCCGGAGGTACCGGTGCAGGTCCGGGCCGTCGACCAGGTCCATGACGAGGGCGAGGAGGTCGCCCTCGACGACGAGGTCGCGGGTGCGGACGATGTTGGGGTGGGTGAGGCGGAGGAGGACGGAGCGCTCCCGCAGGAACCTCATCACCACGTCCGCGTCGTTCGCGAGCTCCTCCTTGAGGACCTTGATCGCGACGGTCTCGCCGGGCTGGCCGGGCACGGCCGCCTCGGCGCCCGCGGTCTCACGCTGGCGGGCTCGCCAGACGGTGCCCGTGGCGCCGCGTCCGAGCGGCTCCTCGAGCAGGTACTTGCTGCCTACCGGCCGCACGTCATGCGCTCCCTGCGATCGTGGTCCTTGCCTGTCCGAGCCCCTCTCGGGTCCGCCCGGGTGTCCGACCCACTGTAGTGCCGGACCGCGGCCCGGCGGCGGGTCGAGTTCCGCCCCCGTACGCCCCTGGAGGACGCCCGCGGGCGGTACACGGTTGCCAGGGTGACACGACTCGCACCGCCGCACATGATCACAAAAGGGGGGCGAGCAGGTCTTTTCCCGACCGGGTCCGATCGTTCAAGATCATTTCTTGGTGGGGCGGGGACGGGTTGTCGGTCCCGGGTGGGAGGATGCCTCACAGCACGGCCATCACGGGGTCGGGAGCCCCGTGGACCGTGCCGACCTGACCGGACGACGCGTCCGCGACGGGTGGGGGGAGCGCGAGACGGGCCGTTCCCTCCCCTGCCGGGCGCGCCGCGCAGAAGGGACCGCTGACGGCGATGCAGATCCGGCTGACCGTCCTCGCGGCGCCGCCCGGCGGCCAGGCCGCGGGGCGCGCCTGTGACGTGCTTGTCACCGCCCCGGCCGGGACCGCGCTGGCCGCCGTCGCCTCCGGGCTGGCGGCCGCCGTGTCGGGCGCCGACCCCTCGGGCACCGTCGTGCTGTACGCGGGCGGGGAGCGGCTGGACCCGCAGCGCCGCTTCCTGGGCGAGCCGCCGCTGGTGGACGGCGCGGTGCTCTCGCTCCAGGTGCCCGGCGAGGACCACGCCCCGCCGGACGGCGCGGCGGCGCGGCTGCACGTGGTGGCGGGGCCGGACGCGGGCGGCGTCCATCTGCTGCACCCCGGCCGGATCGGCATCGGCCGCTCCGCCGACGCGGACGTCCCGCTGGACGACCCGGACGTCTCCCGCCTGCACTGCGCGGTGACGGTCGCCGACGACGGCCGGGTCACCGTCGAGGACCTGGGCTCCACCAATGGCACCACCCTGGACGGCTCCGGGGTCGGCGGCCGGCCCGTCCGCCTCTCCCCCGGCGCGCTGCTCCGCCTGGGCGAGTCCTCGCTGCGGCTGTCCGTGGGCCCGCCGCTGGCGGACGGCGCCCCGCTGCCGACCGCGCCCGACGGCGAGGGCCACCTGCGGGTGTCCCTCGGCGGTACGGCGCCCGCCCCCGGTGCGCACGTCCCGGACGGTGGCGGCCCGGCGGGCGGGGGCGGCGCGCACCGGGTGCCGCGCCAGGCGGCGCCCCCGGCCCCGGGCGGCGCCGGGCCGGCGGTCACCGGCGGCACGGTCGCCGTCACACCGGCGGGCCCGCCCCCGGGCGCCCCGGGCACCGGCGGCGGCGCCGGATCGCGGGAGGCCACCCCGCCGCGCGGCACCCCGGTCGGCGGCGCGGGCGGTACGGGCGGACCGGGCAGTACGGGCGGTACGGCGGGACCGGGCGACGATGACGGACCGGGCAGCACCGGGGCCGACCCCGCCGCGCCCGCCCGCAAGCGGGGCATAAGCGCCTGGGCGCGGCGGCTCGCGGGCGGGCGCGGCGGACCGGCCGACGCCCCGGGGGTGCCCGCCCCGGCGGCGCCCGGGGGCGGCGCCCTGCCGGAGACCTGGCCCGACCCGGCGGCCGTGCTGCTCACCGCGCTCGGGCCGGGACCGCGCCTGTGGGAGCGGGGCCCGGGCCACCCGGAGTCGCTGGTCGTCCGGCTCGGCACCACCGACCGGGCCGACCTGGCCGCCGTCCCGGTGACCGTCGGGCTCCGCGAGGCCGGGTCACTGGGGCTGGCCGGGCCCCGGGCGCGGCTGCTGGGCCTGACCCGCTCGGTCGTCGCCCAGCTCGCCGCGCTCCACACGCCCGCCGAGCTGGAGATCGTCCTGCTCAGCGGGGCGCAGCGGCGGCGGGAGTGGAGCTGGCTCGGCTGGCTGCCGCATGTGCGCCCGGCCCGGGGCCAGGACTGCCGGCTGCTCCTGGCGTACGACCGGGAGCAGGCCGCCGCCCGCGCGGCGGAGCTGACCCGGCGGCTGGACGACGGGCCGCTGGGGCCCGGCTGGGCGAGCGCCGACCGCAGGGCCGTCACGGAGGCCGCCGGGCTGCACGGTGCGGAGGACGGCACGTACACGGTGGTGATCGTCGACGGCGACCCGGGGACGGCCGCGCTGCGCGAGACGACCGCGCGGCTCGCGGCGGCCGGGTCGGCGGCGGGCATCCACCTGATCTGCCTGGCCGAGTCCCCGGCGGCGTCCCCGCTGTCCCCGGTGGCGGACACCTATGAGACGGCCTGCGCCGCGTCGCTGGCGTTCCGCGAGTGCGGGGCGGCCGCGCTGCTGTCGGGCGACGTGGCGACCGCGCTGCGGCTGATGCGTACGGTGGCGGGCCGGCCCGCCGGGCACGGCACCGTGGGCACGGTCGACGCGGTGTCCGCGGCCTGGGCCGAGCGGTTCGCGCGGGCCCTCGCCCCGCTGCGCGCCGAGCGCGACGAGCCGGGCGGGGCGGCCGGGGGCGGCCCCGGGGCCCCGGGCGGCGCCGTCCCGCGCGGGCGGGCGGTGGCCGCGCCGCTGCCGCCGTCCGCGCGGCTGCTGGACGAGCTGGGGCTGGCCCGCGCGACCCCCGCGTCCCTGATGGCCCGCTGGGCCTCCGCCCCGGACGGCACCGCGGTGCTGGGCACCGGTCCGCGCGGCCCGCTGGTGGTGGACCTCACGGCGGAGGGCCCCCATCTGCTGGTCGAGGGGCCGGCCGGCAGTGGCCGTACGGAGCTGCTGCGTTCCGTCGCCGCGTCCCTGGCGTCCGCGTCCCGCCCGGACCGGCTGGGCCTGCTGCTGGTGGACGGGGCGGGCGGCGGGCGCGACGGCGGGCTCGCGCCCTGCACCGAGCTGCCGCACACCGTGGAGCACCTGGTGGCGTCGGACCCGGTGCGGATGCGGGACTTCGCCCAGGCGCTGGGGGCGGAGCTGAAGCGCCGCGCGGAGCTGCTGGGCCGGGAGGACTTCGCCGAGTGGCACACCCGCCGCGAGGTCGCGGACCGGATGGTCGCCCCCCGCCGCCCCGGCGACGCGGCCCAGCCCGGCAGCCCCCGCCGCCCCGGTGACACGGCCCAACCCGGCAGCCCCCGCCGCCCCGGTGACGGTACGGACCCGTCCGGCAGCCCCCGCCGCCCCGGCGACGCGGCCCAGCCCGGCGCCCCCCGCCGACCCGGCGACACGGCCCAGCCCGGCGCTCCCCGCCGCCCCGGTGACGGTACGGACCCGTCCGGCGGGCTGGACTCGCCGCCGTCCGGGACGCTGCGGCTGCGCCCGGCCGCGCGCGGCGCCCAGGAGGAGGCCCCGCCGCCGCTGCCCCGGCTGGTCGTCCTGGTCGACGACTACGACGCGCTGGTGGCGCCCTCGCTCGGCAGCCCCGGGCGGCCCGCCGCCGGGTCGGTCGTCCGGGCGCTGGACGCGGTGGCGCGGGACGGCGACCGGCTGGGCGTGCACCTGGTGGCCGCGTCGGCCCGCCCGGAGCGCACGGCCGACACCGAGCTGGCCCACCGGGCGCGGCTGCGGGTGGTGCTGGAGCCGCCGCCCGCCGCGCCCGGGCCGGACGTCCCGGCTCCCGGCCGGGGGCGGCTGGGCCACCCGGACGGCCGGGTGACGCCGTTCCAGGGCGGCCGGGTCACCGGGCGCATCCCCCGGACGGCGACCCAGCGGCCCACGGTGGTGCCGCTGGAGTGGGAGCGCATGGGCGACCCGCCGGCCCGCCGCCCGGTGCGGGAGCTGGGCAACGGCCCGACGGACCTGGCCCTGCTGGCCAGCGCGCTGGAGCGGGCGGCCCGCTCCGTGGAGGCTGCCCCGCTGCCCCCGCTCGTACCAACGCGGCAGACCTGAAAGGGGGTTGACGCCACGTCACGACCCGATCACGAAACCCGCCGCGACCCCGAAGGCGGTATTGCGACCCCCGTACGCCGGGCGTAGACCTGACGGACGGGACGCGTACGCGCACGGGAGAGACGGGGCAGTGATGCGCACAACCCTTCGCACACGCACAACTCTTCGCACACGCACGGACCTTGACACCCGCGGGACCCCCCGGGCCGGCAGAGCCCCCCGGACCCGCGGGACCCTCCGGACCCGCGGGGCCGCGGCGGCGCTCGCCGCCCTCTGCGCGCTCGCCCTCGCCGGCTGCGGCGGGGACGACGGCGGGGACGGCGGCTCCGAGCCGGGCAAGGACACCGGCACCGGGGCGGCGACCGTCGAACTGCCCCGGCTGGAGGGGCAGAAGGTCCAGGTCGTGGCGGTGTGGACGGGCCCCGAGCAGGAGGCGTTCACCAAGGTCCTCGACGCATTCGAGAGGCGCACCGGCGCGGAGGTCGCCTATGTGCCGACCCAGGACGCGATGCTCAACTACATCGGTACGAAGATCGCGGGCGGCGCCCCGCCGGACGTCGCCATGCTCCAGCAGGTCGGCGCGCTCCAGCAGGCCGTGGAGCGCGGCTGGGCCAAGCCCGCCGGTCCCGGCGCCAAGGAGCAGCTCGCCAAGAACTACGGCAAGGGCTGGCGGGACCTCGGAACGGTGGGCGGCACCCAGTACGGCGTGTACTTCAAGGCCGCCAACAAGTCGCTGATCTGGTACAACACGGCCGCCTTCGAGAACGCGGGGGTGTCCGAGCCGAAGACCTGGAAGGAGCTGATCGGCGCCGCCGAGACGGTGTCCGCGTCCGGGGTGACGCCCTTCTCGGTGGGCGGCGCGGACGGCTGGACGCTGACGGACTGGTTCGAGAACGTCTACCTCTCGCAGGCCGGGCCGGAGAAGTACGACCGGCTGGCGAAGCACGAGATCCCGTGGACCGACCCGTCCGTCAAGCAGGCGCTGACGACCCTCGGCGAGGTCTTCGGCCGGCCGGACCTGATCGCGGGCGGCGCGGCGGGCGCGCTGCAGACCGAGTTCCCCGCGTCGGTGACGCAGACCTTCACCGGGGGTGACACGCCCAAGGCCGCGATGGTCTTCGAGGGGGACTTCGTCTCCATCAACATCGCGCAGACGGAGGCGAAGGTCGGGACGGACGCCAAGGCGTTCCCGTTCCCGGCGGTGGGCGCCGACGCGCCGGTGGTGACCGGCGGGGACGTGGCGGTGGCGCTGACCGCGAAGCCCGCCGCCCAGGCGCTGCTGACGTTCCTCGCCTCGCCCGACGCGGCCCGGATCTGGGCGGCCGAGGGCGGCTTCATCTCCCCCAACAGGTCGCTGGACCCGGCGGCGTACCCGAACGACGTCCAGCGTGAGATCGGCAAGGCGCTCATCGCGGCGGGGGACGACTTCCGGTTCGACATGTCGGACCAGATGCCGCAGTCGTTCGGCGGCACGCCCGGCAAGGGCGAGTGGAAGGCGCTCCAGGACTTCCTGAAGAACCCGAAGGACGTCGCGGGTACGCAGGCGAGGCTGGAGGCCGACGCGGCCAAGGCGTACAAGAGCGCGGGCTGACGCCGTGGCGGCGCCGGCAGCGGGGGGCGCGGCGGCCACACGGCCCGCGCCCCCGGTCTCGCGCAGGAGCGTCACCGGCACCCGGAGAGCCGTCGCGGCGGGGTTCCTGCTGCCGGCGCTGGTGCTGCTGGGCGCGCTCGTGGTCTACCCGATCGGGTACTCGGTGTACCGGTCCTTCTTCGACCGGGCGGGCAGCGGTTTCGCCGGCCTGGACAACTACGTCGAGATCTTCACCGACGACACCATCCTCACGGCCGTCCGGAACAACGCGATCTGGGTGGTGCTGGCGCCGACCGTGGCCACCGCGCTCGGGCTGATCTTCGCCGTGCTGACGGAACGGGTGCGCTGGGGCACGGCGTTCAAGCTGATCGTCTTCATGCCCATGGCCATCTCCATGCTGGCCGCCGGGATCATCTTCCGGCTGGTGTACGAGCAGGATCCCGACCGCGGTGTCGCCAACGCCGTCTGGGTGGGCGTGCACGACACGTTCGCCGAGTCGGCGGTCTACCCCCGGGCGCGGCCGCTGCCGGTCCACCCGCTGGAGGCGGCGGGCGGCGGGGCGTTCGTCACCAAGGAGCCGGTGCGGGCGGGCACGCCCGTGGAGCTGCCGCTGATCGGGGTGGCCCCGGCGGACATGCCGGCGGACGCGCGGCCCGCGAAGGCGCCGGAGCGGAGCGGCGACGGCGTGGCGGGCACGGCGTGGCTGGACTTCACCCGGGGCGGCGGCGGGACGCCGAACACCGTCGACGCCCGGGAGCTGGGCCTGAAGGGCCTGACGGTGGAGGCGGTACGGGACGGGAAGGTGGTCGCCACGGCGACGGCCGCCGCCGACGGCACGTTCTTTCTGCCCCGGGAGGCGGACGGGGCGCATCTGCGGCTGCCGGGGAGCAACTTCCGGGAGCAGTACAACGGTGTGGACTGGCTCGGCCCGACGCTGGTGACCCCGGCGATCATCGGTTCTTACGTCTGGATGTGGGCCGGGTTCGCCATGGTGCTGATCGCGGCGGGGCTGGCGAGCCTGCCCCGGGAGCTGCTGGAGGCGGCCCGGGTGGACGGGGCGAGCGAGTGGCAGGTCTTCCGCCGGGTGACGGTTCCGCTGCTGGCGCCGGTCCTGGCGGTCGTCCTGGTCACCCTGATGATCAATGTGCTGAAGATCTTCGACCTGGTGTTCATCATCGCGCCCGGTTCGGTCCAGGACGACGCGAACGTCCTGGCGCTCCAGCTCTACCGCTCGTCCTTCGGCACCGACGCCCACCTGGGGGTGGGCAGCGCGATCTCGGTGCTGCTGCTGTTGCTGGTGATCCCGGTGATGTTCTTCAACATCCGCCGTATCCGGAAGGAGGGACGGCGATGAGCGGGACGACGACGCCCGGGAAGGGCCGGCGCCCGCTCGCCGCGCGTGTCGCGGCGCGGGCGGGCGGCGGGGCGGTGCGGGTGTTCCTGGTGCTGGTGGCGCTGTTCTGGCTGATGCCCACGGTGGGGCTGCTGCTGTCCTCGCTGCGCGACCCGGCCGACATCGGGGCGAGCGGCTGGTGGACGGTGTTCACCGAGCCGGCGCGGCTCACGGCGGACAACTACGCGGCCATCCTGGAGAACGACACCATCACCGGCTCCCTGCTCTCCACGGTGCTGATCACCGTGCCGGCGACGGTGCTGGTCGTGGTGGTCGGGGCGCTCGCCGGATACGCCTTCGCCTGGATGGAGTTCCCCGGCCGCGACTGGTGGTTCCTGGTCGTGGTGGGGCTGCTGGTGGTGCCCGTGCAGGTGGCGCTCGTCCCGGTGTCGAAGCTGTTCGGCACGGTCGGGATCTTCGAGACGACGCTCGGGGTGGTGCTGTTCCATGTCGCGTTCGGCCTGCCGTTCGCGATCTTCCTGCTGCGGAACTTCTTCGCGGAGATCCCCCGCGAGCTGCTGGAGGCCGCCCGGCTGGACGGGGCGGGCGAGGTGCGGCTGTTCACCCGGGTGGTGATGCCGCTGGGCGGCCCGGCCATCGCCTCGCTCGGCATCTTCCAGTTCCTGTGGGTGTGGAACGACATGCTGGTGGCGCTGATCTTCGCGGACTCGGAGTCCCCGCCGGTCACCGTCGCCCTCCAGCAGCAGGTACGGCAGTTCGGCAACAACATCGACATCCTGGCGCCCGGCGCCTTCCTGTCGATGGTGATCCCGCTCGCGGTGTTCTTCGCCTTCCAGCGGCAGTTCGTCTCCGGAGTGATGGCGGGGGCCGTCAAATGAGGTGGTCAAGGGGGTGGTCGAGGGGGTGGTCGAGGGGCCGGTCGGCGAGGTGGCCGACGGGGGCGTCACGGCGGTGCCGGGGCGTCCCCCGTATGCCACGGCGGGCGTAACCCGGTCGGTTCATCCGACGTTCCCGGGCCATGCCCCGGTTCAGCGTGATCGTCCCCGCGTACGAGGTCCAGGCGTATCTGCACGAGTGCCTGGAGTCGGTCCTCTCCCAGTCCTTCGAGGACTGGGAGCTGATCGCCGTGGACGACTGCTCGCCCGACGGCTGCGGGGCGGTGATCGACGAGTTCGCCGCCCGCGACCGCCGGGTCGTCGCCGTGCACCTGCCCGTCAACACCGGTCTGGGGCCCGCCCGCAACGCCGGGCTGGAACGGGCCACCGGCGACTACGTCCTCTTCCTGGACGGCGACGACACCTTCGTACCGGGCGCCCTCCAGGCCGTCGCCGACCGGCTGAAGGAGACCGGCTCGCCCGACCTGCTGGTGTACGACTACGCGCGCGTGTACTGGTCCGGCGAGGCGGTACGGCACGAGTTCCGCACCCACCTCACCGAGGACGGGCCGGCGCCCTTCCCGCTGACCGAGCGGCCGGGGCTGCTGAAGGTCCTCATGGTGGTGTGGAACAAGGCGTACAAGAGGGAATTCCTGGAGCGGGAGGGCTTCACCTTCCCGCCCGGCTTCTACGAGGACACGCCCTGGACGTACCCGGCGCTGATGGCCGCCGGGTCCATCGCCACCCTCGACCGGGTCTGCGTCCACTACCGCCAGCGCCGCACCGGATCCATCCTGCGCACCACCAGCCCGCGCCACTTCGACCTGTTCGAGCAGTACGAGCGGGTCTTCGCGTTCATCGACGCGCGGCCGGAGCTGGCGCGCTGGCGGCCGGTGCTGTTCCGGCGGATGGCCGACCACTTCACGTCCGTGTTCTCCGCGCCCGGCCGCCTCCCGCGCGGGACCCGGGCCGACTTCTTCCGGCGCGCCCGCCGCCACTACCGCCGCTTCCGCACCCGGGGCGCGACGCCCAAGTTCACCACCCGGCTGCGCCACGCGCTGGTGCGGCTCGGCTGCCACCGGGCGTACCGGGCGATCATGACCGCCCGGGTGCTGAGGAAGCGCGCCGGGCGGTACGCATCGGTGGCCGCCCGCGCCGCGCGGGGCGCCCTGCTCCAGGCGCACTACCGGGTCCAGCTGTGCCTGCCGGTGCGCGAGGACCGGGCGGTGTTCGCCGCCTACTGGCACCGGGGGTACGCGTGCGCCCCGGCGGCCGTCGAGGAGCGGGTGCGGGAGCTGGCCCCGCAGGTGCGCACGGCCTGGGTGTGCGGGCCGGAGCACGCGCACACCGTGCCGGCCGGGACGCTCCGGCTGCGCCCGGGGACGGCCGCCTACTGGACGGCGCTGGCCCGCTCCAAGTACCTGGTCAACAACGTCAACTTCGACCACCGGCTGGTGAAGCGGCGCGGCCAGCTGCTGATCCAGACCCAGCACGGCACCCCGCTCAAGCACATGGGCCTCGACCTCCAGTACCGGCCGGCCGCCGCGCGGGACACCGACTTCGCCCGGCTGCTGCGCGGCATCGACCAGTGGGACGTGCTGCTGTCCGCCAACCGCCACTCCAGCCTGGTGTGGGAGCGGGTCTACCCGGCGGCGTACCGCGTCCTGGAGTTCGGCTCGCCGCGCAACGACGTCTTCCAGCGGGCGACCGCCGCCGACGTGGCGCTGCTGCGCGAGTCGCTGGGTGTCCCCGAGGGCCACACGGCGATCCTGTACGCCCCGACGCACCGCGACTACGCCCATCCGCAGCCGGTGCTGCTGGACCTGGAGCGGCTGCTGCGGGAGCTGGGCCCCCGGTTCGTGGTGCTGGCCCGCCCGCACCCCACGCACGGCACGCCCTTCGCCCCGGCCGGTGACTCCCGGATCATCGACGTGTCGCGGCACCCCTCGGTGGAGGCGCTGTGCCTGGCGTCGGACGCGCTGCTGACGGACTACTCGTCGCTGATGTTCGACTATGTGAACCTGGACCGGCCCGTGGTGGTGCACATCGAGGACCGGGAGGCGTACGAGGCGGCCCGGGGCACCTACTTCGACCTGCGGGCCTTCCCGCCGGGCGCGGTGGCCCGCTCCGAGGACGAGCTGGTCGACATCTTCGTCACCGGCCACTGGCGCGGGTCGCGCTCGGCGGAGCTGCGGGCCGCCTTCCGGGCGCGCTTCTGCCCGTACGACGACGGGTACGCCGCCGAGCGGGTGGTGCGGCACCTGTTCCTCGGCGAGGACGAGGCCGCCCTGCCGCCCGTCGTCCCGCCGGAGGACCGCCGCCCGGCGCCGTGCCCCGGTGGGTCGGCGGTCCTGTTCCCGGCGCCGCGCTGAGCGGTCACCGGCCCCGGATCAGGGCCTTCGCGGCGCGTCTGACCGGGCCGCGCTGCACCACCGGGCCCAGCAGCCGGCCCACCAGCCCGCCCGGCTGCCAGCGCAGCTGGAGCCGCCCGGTGTCGCGGCCCTCCGGTTCGGCCGTGACGCGGTGGCGGCCCGCGCCGGCCAGCTCGCAGGGCGCGAGGTCCAGCGGCGCGAGCAGCACCCCGGTGGCGCACGCGCCGGTGCGGCCGTCGGTGATCTCCAGCACCGGGTGCCGTACGCCCCGGAAGCCGTGCGCGGGCAGCGCGGCGGCGGTCAGGTCCAGCCGGACGGCGCCCTCGAAGACGCCCCGCCCCGCCGGGTCCATCCGCAGCGGCACGGTCAGCCGCCGCCCGCCGGGCGCCACGTGCAGCCGGGCGGCGAGCGGGGCGAGCGGCAGGCGCCGCCCCGGGTCGTAGGTGCGCAGGCGCAGGTCCAGGGCGCCGTCCCCGGCGCGTTCGACCCGGGTGATCTCGTGCCGGAACCGGGCGGCGCCGAACGGGCAGCCCGCCAGGTCCCACTCGGCCAGGTCCAGGTCGGCGCGCCCGGCCTCGGTGCGGGGCGGGGTGCCGCCCCAGTAGGTCCGGCCGTCCTCGTCCGTGACGGTCTCGCGGGGGCCCACCGGGTGGGCGAGGCCCCGGGCGGCGAGCCGGGCCTCCTCGTACCGCCCCTCGCGCAGCAGCCCCACCACGATCCGGTCGGCGCGCCGCATCCGCCGTACGGCGGCGGGGGCGAGCGTGTCCAGGTAGGGGAGGACCTCGGCGGCGAAGCCGGCCACCCAGGCGGGGTCCCGGTGGGGCAGGTCGCCGGCGTACAGCCGCAGGTCGTGGCTGAGGAACTTGTGGTCCTTCTCCTCCCGGACCGCCGCCGGCACGCCCTGGCCGGCCAGGAAGCCGTCGATGAGCCGGGCGACGGTGACCCGGTCGCGGACGTTGGAGAGCAGGTGGCGGCGGTTGGAGATGGTCGCGGCGCCGGCCGCCGCGTAGGGGGCGATGTACCAGCGGTAGACCGGTTCGGTGATCACGGTGAAGGCGCGGGCGAGGGTGTACGCCTGCGCGGAGAACAGCTGGTCCTCGTAGTGGAGCCCCTCGGGGAAGCGCAGGGCGTGCCGGTCGAGGAACTCCTTGCGGTACATCTTGTTGGTCGACAGCGGTTCGAACAGGATGCGGGGTTCGTCCGCCACGCCCCGTACGGTGCGCCGCCGGGTGAAGAGGTGGCCCATCCAGGGCGAGACGTCCCCGGTGTCGGTGCGGACGCGTTCGACCGCGCCCATGGTGAAGTCGGCGTCGGTCTCGGTGTGGGCGGCGAGCAGCAGCTCGACGGCGCGCGGGGGGAGTTCGTCGTCGCTGTCGAGGAACATCAGGAACGGCGCGCGGGCGGTGTCGAGGGCGCGGTTGCGGGGGGCGCCGCAGCCGCCGCTGTTGCGTTCGAGCCGGATGACGCGGATGCGGTCGTCCTGGGCGGCCAGCTGCGCGGCGACGTGCGGGGTGGCGTCGGTGGAGTGGTCGTCGCTGATGACGATCTCGATGTCGCGGTGGGTCTGGGCGCGTACGGAGGCGACGGCGCGGGGCAGCCGCTCGGCGTCGTCGTGGACGATGACGGTGACGGTGACGTCGGGGAGGGCGGTCATCGGCGGGTGGCCTCCTCGGGGGTGGGGGCGGGGGTGCGCCGCTCCAGGGGCAGGACGGGCGGCAGGCTTTCCTCGCCCTCGCCGAGGAAGACCCGGCGTACGACCCGTTCGGCGGCGTGCCCGTCGTCGTACTCGCAGAACCGCAGCCGGAAGTCGTGGCGCAGCTTGGCCGCCGCCTCGTCGCACCAGGTGCCGTCGCGGAGGATTCCGGTGAGTTCGTCCTGGGTGCGGGTGACGTGGCCGGGGGGTTCGGCGGTGATGTCGAAGTAGACGCCCCGGGTGGCGGTGTAGGTCTCCCAGTCGTCGGTGAGCAGCACGATGGGCCGGTCGAGGTTGGCGTAGTCGAACATGATCGACGAGTAGTCGGTGATGAGCGCGTCGGCGGCGAGGGCGAGCTGTTCGACAGGTTCGTAGCCGGTGACGTCGAGGACGCGGTCGTGGCGGGGGCCGGGCAGCCGGTCGTAGAAGTAGTGGCCGCGCACCAGCAGGACGGTGTCGTCGCCGAGGGCGTCGGCGAGGCGGGGCAGGTCGAGGCGCGGGGTCCAGCGGGTGCGGGGCTCGTGGTCGCGGTGGGTGGGCGCGTACAGCAGGGCGCGGGTGCCGGGGCCGAGGCCGAGCCGGGCGCGGGCGGCGCGGACGTCGGCGGCGGTGGCCCGGTAGTGGATGTCGTTGCGGGGATAGCCGTAGTCGAGGGAGCGGTGGCCTGCGGGGTAGGCGCGCTCCCAGGTCTCGGTGGAGTGGCTGTTGGCGGACAGGCTGTAGTCCCAGCGGTCGACGCGTTCCAGCAGCGCTTCGAGGCTGAGGCCCTGGGTGGCGGCGGGGAAGTCGCGCTGGTCGACGCCCATCCGCTTGAGCGGGGTGCCGTGGTGGGTCTGGAGGTGGACGGTGCCGGGGCGTTTGACGACGGCGCCGGGGAAGTTGACGTTGTTGACGAGGTACTGGGCGCGGGCGAGGACGTCCCAGTAGCGGGGGGTGCCGGGGACGACGTGGTCGGTGCCGGGGGGCAGCAGGGGGACGCGGTCGGCCTCGGCGATCCACACCTGGCGGATGTCGGGGGCGAGTTCGGCGAGTTCGGCGGCGATGGCGGCGGGGTTGCAGTGGACGCCGCGCCCCCAGTACGCGGAGAAGACCGCGAGGTCCTGGTCGGCGCTCCGGCGCAGCCCCCGGCGGTAGCGCAGCCGGGTGCGGGCGGCGGTGAGCTGCTCGGCGCGCCGGCCGGCGGCGGCGCCGGCGGTGCGGCGCTTGTCGTTGGCGAGGCGCAGCAGGCGGTAGCCGAGGTGGGCGCCCCGGCCGAGGAGCAGGTGGCGTACGCCGTCGAGGCCGCCGGGCCGCTGGTGGTCCTCGGGGCGGAAGCGGGCGGTGTGCCGGGCGGCGCGGCGGAAGTACTCGGTGAGCAGCGCGGGCGGCAGTTCGTCGCGCCGGGCGAGGGTGGCGAGGTAGTCGCCGACCATCCGGTCGTAGAGCCGGCCGCGCAGGGCGGGCGGCGCGCCGGCGGCGTGGGCGAGCTGGTGGAGGCGCTCGTACTGGCCGAAGGCGGCGAAGTGCTGGTCGGGTCCGGCGGCCCGGCGGCGGCTGGGCCGGTCCTTGTGGCGGACGAGCGCGATGTCGGCGCAGGTGTCGATCCGCCGGGCGAGGAGCAGCACGGCGTACGAGAGGTACAGCTCGTCGTGCCCGGGGGTGCCGGCCAGTTCGGGGTGCTCGGCCAGCAGCCGGGCGCTGACGAGGCGGTTGCCGAGGAGGGGCGCGACGTCGAGGAGCCCGGGGCGGGCGGCGAGCGTGGCGGCCCCGCCCGTGCCGGTGAGCAGCTCGGTGGTGCCGCTGGGGGCGGCGTCGTCGTACCAGTGGGCGTGGTGGTGGTCGGCGAGCAGCACGTCGGGCGCGTCGTCACCGCCGGCGAGGCGGGCGGTGAGGGCGGCGGCGGCGCCCTCGGGGAGCCGGTCGGTGGCGGGGTCCAGGAACTGGAGGTGGGTGCCGGTCGCGGCGCGGGCGGCGGCGGCGCGCGCGGTGGCGGCGGGGGCGCCGGCGGCGACGGGTACGACGGTGACGCGCGGGTCGCGCAGCTCGTAGGTGGTGGTGAGCGCCCGGGCGGGGCCGTCGGCGCCGGGGACGGTGACGACGATGTCGAGGTCGGGCGGGGTCTGGGCGGTGACGCTGTCGAGGCAGGCGCGGAGCCGGCCGTGGGGGGCGTGGCCGGACACGACGACGCTGAGTGCGGGCATGGGCGTTCGGTCCTTCTGGAGGTGGTTCAGTTCCGCTGGCCGAGGAAGACCGTCACCAGTCCGATCACCACCAGCAGCGAGCCGGCCCAGGTCCACACCGAGGTCCGCTCGTGCAGCAGGGTGGAGCCGGCCAGCACGATCAGCAGATAGCCGAGGGCGTTGAAGGGGTACGCGACGGACAGCGGGACACGGGCGAGGGTGGACATCCAGGCGACGGCGGAGATCGCGAAGACGGTGAGGCCCAGCACCACCCAGGGGGTGGTGGCGGCGCGCAGGGCGAGGGAGCCGCCCGCCCGCTCGGCGGCGCCGGCGGCGGCCTTCATGCCGTGCTTGAGCATGATCTGGCCGGCCGCCGAGGAGAACACCGCGAACAGCAGCAGGGCGAAGCTGGGCAGGGTCAACGTCCGCCTCTCACACGCCGACGCGGTCGGTGGCGGCGTCCACGGGGACGAACTGGCGGTTGAGGATGTCCTGGACATCGATGTGCTCCCCCGCGATGATCGTCCGCGCCGCATGCGGGGTGAGCAGTGCGACGTACTGGTAGCCGAAGAGGGTGGGGCGCAGCCGGGTGAGCAGCCGGGAGGCCGCGCCGAGCACCCGGGAGACGGGCCCGCCGCCGAGCACGGACCAGAAGGGCGCCCCGGTGGCGCCGATGGACAGCACGTCGTAGCCGGCGGCGCGCACGGTGCGGCGGAGGCTGGCGCGGCTGAAGAAGCGCAGGTGGGTCTCGTCGAGGATGCCGCGCCGGTCGTAGTCGAAGACGCCGAGGGCGACGCGCAGCCGTGAGTACCAGTGCCCGAAGTTCGGTACGGACAGCAGGACGTGGCCGTCGGGGCGCAGGACGCCGCGCAGGGCGGCGAGAAGGCGTTCGGGGCGGGAGAGGTGTTCGACGACGTCGCCGGCGACGACGTAGTCGTACCCCTCGCCGATGCCCTCGGGCAGGCCGTCCTCCAGGTCGGCGAGGAAGAACCCGCCGGAGCACCGCTCGCGGACGCCCTCGACCTCGACGCAGTCGATGCCGGTGACGGTGTGCCCCAGGGCCTCCAGCCGTTCGGCGAAGACGCCGCCGGAGCAGCCGACGTCGAGGACCCGGCCGGGCGGCAGGGCGCGCATCCGGTCGAGGATGACGGCGTGGGAGGAGCCGTCGCCCTCCTTGAAGGCGTACTCGACGGGCTTGGGGATCCAGCCGCAGGTGCCGAATCCCTTTCTGGCCAGGCGGTATTCGAGGACGTCCTTGATGACGTCCTTGGCGTACCGCATGCCGTTGACGTAGCAGATCTCGTCGCCGTAGTAGGTGGGGATGGGGATCTCCCGGATGCGCATCCCGGCGTCGGCCATCTGCACGATGATCTGGGTGTCGAAGTCGAAGGCGTCGGTGTTGCGCTCGATGGGCAGGCGGCGCAGCGCGTCGACGCTGTAGGCGCGGTAGCCGGAGTGGAACTCGGTCAGCTCCGAGCCGAGGAGGGTGTTCTCCAGCCGGGTGAGGACGCGGTTGCCGAGCCATTTGTAGAGCGGCATGCCGCCCTTGAGGGCGTCGCGGGGCCGCATCATCCGGGAGCCGAACACGGCGTCGCACTCGCCGCGTTCCAGCGGCTCGACCATGGCGGGGAGCAGTTCGGGGGCGTACTGCCCGTCGCCGTGGAGGAGGACGACGATGTCGAGGCCGCGTTCGGCGGCGAGCGCGTAGCCGGCCTTCTGGTTGCCGCCGTAGCCGAGGTTCTTGGTGTGCCGCATGACGACGGTGGGGGGCATGCCGTCGAGCTGGGACCAGCGGCAGCCGGCGGTGAACGTGGCGTCGTGGCTGGCGTCGTCGAGGATCAGGATCTCGGCGATCCTCGGGCGGAAGTCGGCGGGGATGCGGTCGAGGGTCTTCTCCAGCGTCGCCTCCGCGTTGTACGCCACCACCAGGATGCCGATCCTGGGGCTGCTGCTCGGGGCGCTGCTCTGGCCTTCCGTCACGGGCTTCTCCACTTCGGCGGGGGGTGGGGGCGGGTCAGTCGGCGGGTGCCGGGGCGGTCGGCGTGCCGGCCGGGGCGTCGGGGGCGGGGGCCTGGCGGGCGGTGGGGAGCGCGGGGGCGTCCGGGGCGCCGGACCGCTCGCGGGTGAGGGCCCGGTGGAGGGCGGTGGCGGCGCACACGGCGAGGACGGCCCAGCCGAGGGCGCCGAAGGCCATCTCCGTGTCGGTCCAGTGGACCGGGCGCTGCCCGGAGTAGACGGAGGCGGTGACGGCGCCGACGACCACGCCGTACGCGAGTCCCTGCCACAGGCCGACGACGAACAGTCCGGCGGCGGGCCAGGCCAGGTACTGGACGCCCGACGCGGTGCTGAGCAGCAGCAGCAGGGCGAGCGTGGTGGCGACGGCGAGCGGGGCGTCGGCCGGGCGCCGCCAGGCGAGCCAGACGCCGACGGCCATGATGGCGGCGACGATCAGGAAGTGGCCGTCGCCGCGCAGCATCTGGACGTACGGTTCGGGGACCCCGGCCCAGCGGGCGAAGCGGACGATGCCCCAGAAGCTGAAGTTGCCGCCCGCGTACTCCAGGACGTTCGCCCTGAGCCCGCCCGGGACGACGGCGACGACCGGGCCCCACACGGTGAGGAACAGCGCGGTGAAGCCGGCCGTGAACCGCAGCAGGACGGGGCGGCCCCCGGCGCGCAGGGCGGCGGCGAACAGCAGGGGCACGGCGACGACGGGGATGAGCTTGACGCTCACGCACAGCGCCGCGGCGAACCCGGCGGCCAGCGGCCTGCCCCGGTCGACCAGCAGGTGGGCGGCGGCGAAGGCGAACATCACGGCGACCGAGTCGGTGTTGCCGTGGTAGCCGGAGGTGGCGACGAGCACCGGGCACAGGGCGGCGCCCACGGCGCAGAGCACCGCGGTGCGCAGCCGGGCGCGCCGCCGCACCAGGGCGAAGACCAGCAGGACGGTGATGAAGTCGGCGAGACACGCCGGGAAGCGGATCAGGGGCCGCCAGGGGATGCCCTGCTGGGCGAGCCACTCCATGCCGAGGAGCATCCAGCTCGCCAGGGGCGGGTGGTTGTAGACGGGCAGCCAGGGCAGCGGCTCGGCGTAGATGCGCACCGGGTCGGTCCGGGCGATGGCCCGGGCGAAGCCCCAGAAGAACCGCACGTCGGCGGGGCCGCGGGTGTGCGCCGCGAGCGCCATCTTCGACAGGAACGCGATCGACGCCACCACGAGGACGACGATCCGGGCTTTACGTACATCCCATGACAGAGACGACATTCCGACGTTCATGGGTAGTGAACGTAGCAATACCCACCACATCTGGCGAAGCACCGATTACCACACTTACTCCGGGGCGGAGTTCCCCTCGGGGGCGCCAGGTGGGCGCCTGCGGCGGCGGGGCGGAAAGTGGAATCACACGTATGGCGCATAACTGGACGTAATTCGTGGCGCTCAACTCTCGTTCACCATCTGCACCTTGTCGCGGGCCCGCACCGCGTTCCGCGTCAGCCGAGGCAGACAGGCAGGTCAGCGAAGTGAAAGCACTCGTACTCTCCGGGGGCGCCGGCACCCGGCTGCGCCCGATCACCCACACCTCCGCCAAGCAGCTCGTCCCCGTGGCCAACAAGCCGGTGCTCTTCTACGGGCTCGAATCGATCGCCGCCGCCGGGATCAGGGACGTCGGCATCATCGTCGCCCCGGACACCGCCGACGAGATCCGCGCGGCCGTCGGCGACGGGACGCGCTTCGGCCTGGCCGTCACCTACATCCCCCAGCACGCCCCGCTCGGCCTGGCCCACGCCGTCCTGATCGCCCGGGAGTTCCTCGGCGAGGACGACTTCGTGATGTACCTCGGCGACAACTTCATCGTCGGCGGGATCACCGACCTGGTCGAGGAGTTCCGCGCCACCCGCCCCGCCGCCAGCATCCTGCTGACCAAGGTCCCCGACCCGCGCGCCTTCGGCGTCGCCGAGCTGGACGTCGAGGGACGTGTCGCCCGGCTGGAGGAGAAGCCCGCCAGCCCCCGCAGCGACCTGGCCCTCGTCGGGGTCTACCTCTTCACCCCCGCCGTGCACGAGGCGGTCCGCTCCATCGTGCCGTCCGCGCGCGGCGAACTGGAGATCACCGACGCCCTCCAGTGGCTCATCGACGACCGGCGCACCGTCACCTCCACCGTGGTGTCCGGCTACTGGAAGGACACCGGGAACGTGGCCGACATGCTGGAGGTCAACCGGTCCGTGCTGGAGCTGCTCACCCCCCGCAACGAGGGCTCGGTCGACGCCGCCACCGAGATCATCGGCCGGGTCCGCATCGGCGGCGGCGCGACCGTGCGCGGCTCGCGGATCGTCGGCCCGGTGATCATCGGCGCGGGCGCGGTGGTGGAGAACTCCTACATCGGCCCGTCCACCTCCATCGCGGAGAACTGCCGGGTCACCGACAGCGAGATCGAGTACTCCATCGTGCTCAGCGGCTCGTCGCTGCACGGCGTGGGGCGTGTCGAGGCGTCCCTCATCGGACGTAACGTCGAGATCACCCCCGCCCCGCCCATCCCGGCCGCCCACCGCCTGGTGCTCGGCGATCACAGCAAGGTGCAGATCTCGGCATGAACACCGCCTCCCGCGTCCTGGTGACCGGCGGAGCCGGCTTCATCGGCTCGGCCTACGTCCGTACGCTGCTGGGCCCCTCGGGCCCCGAGGGCACCCAGGTCACTGTCCTCGACAAGCTGACCTACGCCGGCAACCCCGCGAACCTCGACCCGGTGCGCGACCACCCCGGATTCGCCTTCGTCCGGGGCGACGTCTGCGACCCCGAGCTGGTCGGCAAGCTGGTCTCCGAGCACGACCAGATCGTCCACTTCGCCGCCGAGTCGCACGTCGACCGCTCGATCGCGGGCGCCGGAGCCTTCGTCCGCACCAATGTGGTGGGCACCCAGACCCTGCTGGACGCGGCCGTGCGCCACCGGGTCACCACCTTCGTCCAGGTGTCCACGGACGAGGTGTACGGGTCGATCGACACCGGCGCGTGGACCGAGGATGAGCCGCTGCGCCCCAACTCCCCCTACGCCGCCACCAAGGCGTCCGCCGACCTGCTCGCCCTGGCCCACCACCGGACGCACGGCCTGGACGTCCGGGTCACCCGCTGCTCCAACAACTACGGCCACCACCAGTTCCCCGAGAAGGTCGTGCCTCTGTTCGTCACCCGGCTGCTGGACGGGGGCCGGGTGCCGCTGTACGGGGACGGCTCCCACGTCCGGGACTGGCTGCACGTCGACGACCACGTGCGCGCCGTCGAACTGGTGCGGACCCGGGGCCGGGCGGGCGAGGTCTACAACATCGGCGGCGGTACGGAGCTGTCCAACCGCGAGCTGACCGGGGCGCTGCTCGACGCGTGCGGCGCGGACTGGTCGCGGGTGGACCACGTCGAGGACCGCAAGGGCCACGACCGGCGCTACGCGGTGGACTGGACGAAGATCCGCGACGAGCTGGGCTACCGGCCGCGCACCGGCTTCGCGGAGGGGCTCGCCGACACGGTCGCCTGGTACCGGGACAACCGCTCCTGGTGGGAGCCGCTGCTCTCCCGGGCGGCGCTGTGACCTGGCTGGTCACCGGAGCCGGCGGGATGCTGGCGCGGGACGTGCTGGGCCTCCTGGGCGGTGACGCCGTGGGGCTCGCCCGGCGCGACCTGGACATCACCGACCGGGACGCGGTGCTGGCCGCGGTACGGGCGCTGCGCCCCCGGGTGGTGGTCAACTGCGCCGCCTGGACGGCGGTGGACGACGCCGAGAGCCGCGAGGCGGAGGCCCTGGCGGTCAACGGGACGGCCGTCCGGCACCTCGCCGAGGCGTGCGCGGCGACCGGCGCGGCCCTGGTGCACGTCTCCACCGACTACGTCTTCGACGGCCACGCGCGCGTGCCGTACGCCGAGGGCGCCCCGACCGGGCCCCGCACGGCGTACGGCCGCACCAAACTCGCCGGCGAGCGGGCGGTGCGGGAACTGCTGCCCGAGCGCGGGCGGGTGGTGCGGACGGGCTGGCTGTACGGGGCGGGCGGCGGCAACTTCGTGGCGACGATGGCCCGCCTGGAGGCGACCCGCGACACCGTGGACGTGGTGGACGACCAGCGCGGCCAGCCGACCTGGAGCGCCGACGTGGCCGCCCGGCTGGTCGCCCTGGCGGACGCGCCGCCCGGGATCTACCACGCCACCAACTCCGGTGACGGCACCTGGTACGACCTGGCCCGGGAGACGTTCCGCCTGCTGGGCGCCGACCCCGGCCGCGTCCGCCCGGTCACCACCGCCGCCTTCCCGCGCCCGGCGCCCCGCCCCGCGTACAGCGTGCTCGGCCACGCGCGCTGGCGCGAGGCGGGGATGGCGCCCCCGCGCCACTGGCGCGAGGCCCTGCCGGAGGCGCTCCCCGCCCTGGCGGGCGTACGCCGCTGACGTCCCGGAAGGCGTGCGGCCCGGCGCTCAGCCGCCGACGGCGACGGTGGCGGGGTCGACCACCTGCCCGGCGGGCGGCGCCTCGACCTCGACCTCCTTGTTGTAGTCGGAGAAGACCATCTCGCTGGGCGCCTTGCCTCCCTCGGAGGTCGCCCGGAGGATGTACGGGTCGCCCTCCGCCGCGACGTACATCGTCACCTTCTCGCCGCCCGGCTGCTGCTTGTGCAGCGCCAGTGCCTTCCGACCGTCGACGGTGGTGGTCCCGCCCTTCTTCATGCCGGTGCGCTCGGACTTGTCGCCGTCCATCGCCGCGAGCGCGGCCTGCTTGTCGCAGAGGCCCTCGGTGCGGGCCTCGCCGGGCTTGCTCTTGACCCACTTGCCCTGGAGCTGCCCGACCGCCTTGTCGGTGCCGGGCCGGCCCTGGAGGGCGCTCTTCCAGAAGTCCTGGTCGCCCTTGAGGTACATGGTCTGCCCGGTCTGCCGGACCTCGGCCTTGCCGCCCTTGCCGGTCATCGTGCCGACGCAGCCGTCCTTCTCGTCGACCTTGAAGTCGACCTTCACGGAGGCGCCCTGCTGCTGGGCCGTCCCGGACATCCGCACCGACCGGGCGTCCCGGGTCGCCTTGACGGCCTTCTCGGCTATCTGGTCGGCGCTCTGCCCGGCGAAGGGCTCGCCCTCCGCTCCCTTGCCGTCGCTCCCGCACCCCGCGAGCCCGGTGACCGCCGCCAACACGGTCACGGCCACCAGGACGTTCGCCTTCCTCGCCGGCCTCTTCGTCGTCGTCACGCCGTTCCCCTCCGCATCGTCGTGTGTCCTTCCGTGTGCCGCGGGCGGGCGGCCCCGCCGCGCCCGGTCTGCCCGACCTGTTCGGCCATGGACCGCAGGCGCCGGTGCTGGTTCACGGACGTCCAGGTCATCCAGGCCAGGAACGCCGCCGCGAGCGCCAGGACCACGGCCGCCCGCGGCGCGTCGGCCGTGCTGGCGAAGCCCACCGCGACCGCGCCGAACAGGACGTACAGGCCCGCCAGCGCCCACCAGCGGTACCGGGTCTGGCGCAGCCGGTGCGCCACCAGCCGGGCCATGGCCTCGCGCTCGCCCGCGTCCTCGGGGACGCGCCCGAGCCGGATCCGCTCCTCCAGCCCCACGACCGTCCGGTCGGAGCCGCCGGTCACCCGCTTGTCCTTGCGCCGGCGGTGGAAGACGAAGCCCACCCCGCCCAGGGAGATGGCGCCGACCCGCAGGAACACCTCCCACCACGAGCGACCCGGGGAAATCAGGAGGATCACCAGGCCGGCGAGGAACACGGACAGCAGGACCGTCGCCCACAGATGCTCGCCGAGCCATGTATTGAGCCGTCTCACGCCACAACTCCCCTATGTCTGGCACATGTTGACGTGAGGCCGTATGCCCCGCGAAACCCTGCCCATGACAACCGGTTCGTGGCATGTGTCCCCGCGGTCCCGGGGGTACACGGGCGGCAGGAGGTCACGGACGACCGACCGGACTGCTGGACGACTGGGCGACGACGCAAGGAGACGCGATGACCGACTCGTCGATGAGGGCCGTGGGCTGGGCCCGGTGCTTCCCCGTGTCGGGCGGTGTACGGGCGGGGCGGAGCTGGGCGCGGGAGCACATGGAGTCCCTGGGCTGGGCCGAAGACTCCCCGGAGACGGTGGACGACGTCCTGCTCACGGTGTCGGAGCTGATCACCAACGCGCATGTGCACGCGCACAGCTCCGCGCAGCTCGTGCTGACCTGGGACAGCCAGTGCCTGCATGTGAGCGTCCACGACGAGGACGGCAGCGGGGTGCCCGCCCCGCGCACCCCCGACACCACCTCGCCGGGCGGGCGGGGGCTGGCCCTGGTGGACGCGGTGTCGGACCACTGGCACGCCCACGCGCAGCAGCACGGCAAGACCATCACGGCCTGCTTCACCCCGGCGGTGGCGTCCTGACCCCACCACCGGCCGCCGCCGGTCGCCGCCGGACACCGGCCACCGGTGTCCGGCGGCGTCCGGCGCGCCAAGAACACAACGCACCGAGAACGCGAAACGGCCCGCCCCGGAAAGGGGGCGGGCCGTTTCGCGTCTGCGGCGACCGCGCGGTCAGCGGCGGAAGGCGTCCTTCGTGTTCTCCTTCGCCTGCCGAAGGTCACCCTTCGACTGGTCGGCGCGACCCTCGGCCTCCATGCGCTCGTTGCCGGTCGCCCGCCCGATGGTCTCCTTGACCTTGCCCTTGACCTGGTCGGTCTTGGCCTGCGCCTTCTCGTCGGCTGCCATCGGAATCACACTCCCATGTGGTCGATTTCGGGATTGACCACCTTCTTGCCGGTCGCCCCGGCGGCAAACCAACGGAAATCCAGAAAAGAAAATCCGGTCCTGGATTGTGTGATCTTCATGAGGCCGGGCACAAGCGGCCACGGAGGTTGATAAACATGGTCCCGCTTCTTCTTGTTCTTCTTCTCGCCCTGATTCTTTTCGGCGCGGGTTTCGCCCTCGAGGTGCTGTGGTGGGTCGCGGCCATCGTCCTGGTGGTCTGGTTGGTCGGCTTCCTGGTCCGTCCGGCCGGTCACGGTGGTTCGCGCGGCCGCTGGTACCGCTGGTAGCACCGCCGGTTCCTGAACCGGCGTCATCCCGGATGCCGGGTACCGCTCCTGGGGAGCGGTACCCGGCATCGTCGCGTCGCGGGGGCGCCGGGGCGCGGACTCAGCGGCGGGTGGCCGGGACCAGCGGCGCCGGGGCGCCCGCCTGTTCCGGCGCGGGGACGCCCGCCTGCTCCGGCGCGGGGGCGCGCAGCCCGGCGTACCACTGGGCGCACGCCTCGTAGGAGGGCAGCAGGCCGGCCCGCTCGGCCTCGGCGAGGGTCGGGGCGGCGGCGTCCTTCGCGGACAGGACGGGGGTGAGGCCGGCCGGCCAGTCGATGGCGAGCGCGGGGTCGAGCGGGTGGACGCCGTGCTCGCGGGCGGGGGCGTAGCCGCGGGAGCAGAGGTAGACCACGGTGGCGTCGTCGGTGAGGGCCATGAAGGCGTGCCCGAGCCCCTCGGCGATGTGCACGGCCCGGTGGTCCCGGTCGTCCAGCCGGACGGCCTCCCAGGCGCGGTAGGTGGGCGAGCCGGTGCGGAGGTCGACGACCACGTCGAGCACGGCGCCGCGTACGCAGGTCACGTACTTGGCCTGGCCGGGCGGTACGTCGGCGAAGTGGACGCCCCGGAGGGTGCCCCGGGCGGACACCGAGCAGTTGGCCTGGGCGAGCCCGAGCCCGTGTCCCGCCGCCTCGTGCAGGTCGGGCGCCGTGAACCACTCGTGGAAGCTGCCGCGTTCGTCCCGGAAGACCCGAGGCTCCCTCACCCAGGCCCCTTCGATGCTCAGGCTGCGCACGTCTCACCACCGTCCTTTCGTGTCGGTGGCTTCAACCGCGCGGCCCGCCGGGCGTCACCGCCGCCGCGTCCGACCGGGTGACGGCGGCCCGCCCGGCGCTCAGGCCCGCAGCGCCGCGACCGCCGAGGCGGCCAGGTCGTCGAGGTAGCCGTCCGGGAGCGGGGTGCGGACCACGACGAGGCGCCAGTAGAGCGGCCCCACGATCAGGTCCAGGGCGCGGTCCGGGTCGGCGCCCTCCGGCAGCTCGCCGCGGGCGACCGCGTCCCGGACGACGAGCGCGGCCACGCCCTGCTGGCCGTCGAGGAGGGCCGCCCTGATGGCGTCGGCGATCTCGGGGTGCCGGGCCGCCTCGACCAGGAGGTCCGGGATGACCTGCGACGCGACGGGGTGGCGCAGCGCGTGGGCGGCGACCTCCAGCAGGGCGCGGACGTCCCCGTACAGCGAACCGGTGCCGGGGGCGGGCAGGCCCTGCGCGGCGAACGCGGTCAGCAGGTCGAGGACGAGCGACAGCTTGGACTTCCAGCGCCGGTAGACGGCGGTCTTGCCGACGCCCGCGCGCCGGGCGATGCCCTCGATGGACATCCGGGCGAAGCCGACCGCCGCCAGTTCCTCGAAGACGGCGGCCCGGATGGCCTCGGTGACGTCCTCGCGGAGTACGGCGGCTCCGGCGGGCTGCCGGCGGGGCGGCGGTGTGCTCATGCCCGGATCATAGCGCCACCTTTACGCGACGACGGGACGGTTGCGTTCCGACGTAACCCGGGCCTACTCTCCCCGTAGCGACGAAACGGTCCCGTTCCGTCGCTGTCCGACCACGCCCAGGGAGACCGCCTCTGTGAGTACGCAGACCCTCGCGCCACCGCCGGAGACGACCGGCCGCCCCCAGGAGGATCTCCGGGCGCTCGCCCTGCGGCACGGGCTCTCGGTCAGCGGCGCCCGGCCCTCCCTGCCCGAGTACGGCAGGCAGCTGTGGTCCCGGCGCCACTTCATCACCGCGTTCGCCACCGCGCGCCTCACCGCCCAGTACAGCCAGGCCCGGCTGGGCCAGCTCTGGCAGGTGGCGACCCCGCTGCTCAACGCGGCGGTCTACTTCTTCATCTTCGGCGTCCTGATGAACACCCGGGAGGGCGTGCCCGACTTCGTGCCGTTCCTGGTCACCGGCGTCTTCATCTGGACCTTCACCTCCAGCTCGATCCTGGCCGGGACCCGGGCGATCAGCGGGAACCTGGGCCTGGTCCGGGCGCTGCACTTCCCGCGCGCGAGCCTGCCCGTCTCGCTGGCGCTCCAGCAGCTCCAGCAGCTGGCGTTCTCGCTCTGCGCGCTGGTGGTCATCCTGTTCTGCTTCGGCGTGACGCCCGGCCCGTCCTGGCTGCTGGCCGTGCCGGCGCTGCTCCTCCAGTTCCTCTTCAACACCGGCGTCTCCCTGGCGCTGGCGCGGCTGGCGGCCCGTACGCCCGACATCGCGCAGCTGATGCCGTTCGTGCTGCGCACCTGGATGTACGTCTCGGGGGTGATGTGGAGCGTGGAGCACGTCCTGGCGAAGAACGACCTGCCGCACGGGCTGCTGCTGGCCCTGGAGTGCAATCCGGCCGCCGTCTACATCGACCTCGTGCGCTTCGCGCTCATCGACAGCTTCACCTCCGCCCAGCTGCCCCCGCACGTGTGGGCCGTGGCGGCCGGCTGGGCGCTGGTCGCCGCCGTGGGCGGGTTCATCTGGTTCTGGCAGGCGGAGGAGACGTACGGCCGTGGCTGACACCGACACCACCACCGGCGCGGAGCCGGTGCCGACCGTCGTCGCCGACGGCGTGCACATCACCTACACCGTCCAGGGCGCGGGCTCGCCCGGGGGCCGGGGCGGCGCGACGGCCGCGCTGGGCCGCCTGCTGTCCCGCCGGGACCGGGGGAAGGGGCCGGCGCCGGGCACCCGGACGGTCCACGCCGTCAAGGGCGTGAGCTTCGCCGCGTACAAGGGCGAGGCGATCGGGCTGATCGGCTCCAACGGCTCGGGCAAGTCGACCCTGCTCCGGGCGGTCGCGGGCCTCCAGCCCCCCAGCGAGGGCCGGATCTACACCCGGGGCCAGCCGTCACTCCTGGGGGTGAACGCGGCCCTGATGGGCGATCTGACCGGCGAGCGCAATGTGGTGCTGGGCGGGCTGGCGATGGGCATGTCGCGCGAGCAGGTCCAGCAGCGGTACCAGGAGATCGTGGACTTCTCCGGGATCAACGAGAAGGGCGACTTCATCTCGCTGCCGATGCGCACCTACTCCTCCGGCATGGGCGCCCGGCTGCGGTTCGCCATCGCCGCCGCGAAGTCGCACGACGTGCTGCTGATCGACGAGGCGCTGGCCACCGGGGACGCGCGCTTCCAGCGCCGCAGCCAGGAGCGGATCAGCGAGCTGCGGGCGGAGGCCGGCACGGTGTTCCTGGTCAGCCACAGCAACGCGGCGATCCGGGAGACCTGCGACCGGGCCCTGTGGCTGGAGGCCGGACGGCTGCTGATGGACGGCCCGGCGGGGGAGGTCGTTGACGCATATGAGGCACACACCAGGAAGAAATAGGGCATAGCGCCTAAAGTGCGCTGCGATGACCATCACCAGGATCGCCGCACGCCGCGCACCTATCTTCACGGACCGGACCGCCGCCCTGCCGCTGGCCGCCGTGTGGGCCGTCACGCGCGCCGGGATGCTCCTGCTGCTGTGGCAGGACAGCCTCGGCATCGGGGGGATCGGCCGCGAGGTCTACCTGCTGTACCGGCACTGGTACCAGCAGCTCGCCCACGGCACGTTCCCGCCCGACGACGTCACCTGGCAGTACCCGCCGGGCGCCGGACTGGTGTTCCTGGCGCCCGGCCAGGTGCCGGGGCTGACGTACTACCAGGCGTTCGTCGCCCTGACCCTGCTGGCCGACGCCGTCGTCACCCTCGCGCTCGCCCGCGCGGGCGAGCGCGGCGCCTGGCTGTGGGTGGGCGGGCTGCCGCTGCTGCTCCACCTGCCACTGGCGCGGTACGACGTCCAGGTCACCGCCGTCGCGGTGCTGGGCCTGCTGGCGCTGCGGGCCGGGCACGCCCGGCTGGGCGGCGCGCTGGCCGGACTGGGCGCCATGATCAAGGTGTGGCCGCTGCTCACCCTGCTCGGCACGCCCCGGGGCCACCTCACGCGCCGGGCCTGGACCGCCGCGCTGGTGGCGGCCGGCGCGCTGCTCGCCGTCCTGGCGGTGGCCTTCTCGCACACCCTGGACTTCGCGCACCAGCAGGGCAGCAGGGGCGTGCAGATCGAGTCCGTGGGCGGCACCGCCCTGTCCCTGGCGAAGCTCGCCGGCTGGTGGGACGGCGAGGTCCGCTACCGCTACGGCGCCTTCGAGCTGACCGGCCCGTACGTCTCCAGCGCCGCCCACGCCGCCCTGGTGCTCACCGCGCTCGCCTTCTGCTGGCTGCTGCTGTGGCGGGTGCGGTCGTGGCAGTGGACCGCGGCGACCCCGGTGGACGCCGCGTTCACCGCCGTGCTGCTGTTCACGGTGACCAGCCGGGTGATCAGCCCCCAGTACCTGGTGTGGCTGCTGGGCTTGGGCGCGGTCTGCCTGACCTGCCGGGACACCGGCCAGCGGACCGTCGCCCTGCTGATGGTCCCGGCCGCCGCGCTCAGCGCCCTCGCGTACCCCGTCCTGTACGACGACGTCCTCGCCGTCACGCCCCTCGGGTGCGCCGTGATGGTCCTGCGCAACGGGCTGCTGGTGACCGCCGCGCTGCTGTCGTGCCGGCGGCTGTGGACGCAGACGGTGCCGGGGCCGCCGTCGCTCAAGGGCCTGGAGAAGTGACGGCCGCCGGCCGGTGACGGGCCACGGACACGGCGGAGGGGGCGCCCCGGGCCGGGGCGCCCCCTCCACTCCGTACGGTCAGCTGTGCGTGCGCAGCAGGGTGCGCATGGTCCGCATCGCCACCGACAGGTTCGCCAGGTCGAAGTCGTCCGACCCCTGGATCTCCTCCAGCGTCGAGCGGGCCCGGCCGAGGATGGCGGCGTTCTTCCGCTCCCAGGCCGTGAAGCGCTCCTCGGGCGTCGCGGTGCCGTTCCCGGCGGCCAGCACGTCGGCCGTGAGGGCGGCGTGCGCGGCGTACAGGTCCTCCCGGATCGAGGCGCGGGCCATCGACTGCCAGCGGTCGGCGCGCGGCAGCTCGATGATGCGGTCCATCAGCTGGGTGATGGACAGCCGGTCGGCCAGGTCGTAGTAGACCTCGGCCACCGCCATCGGGTCCTTGCCCGTCCGGTCGGCGATCGCCACGATGTCGAGCGTCGGGAACGCGGACGAGAAGCCCGCCACCCGCAGCGCCAGCTCCTCGGGGACGCCCGCCGAGGTCAGCTCGGCCACGATCGACTCGTACCACTCCAGGTCCGCGCCCCGCAGCATCTGCGGCAGCTTCGCCCACACCTGCTCGACGCGCTCGGCGAAGAAGGCGACGGTCTCGGCGAGCTGCACCGGCTGCGGCCGGTTGCCCAGCAGCCAGCGCGTACCGCGCTCCACCAGGCGCCGCGAGTGCAGCCGGACACGGGTCTGGACGTCGGCAGCGACCCGGTTGTCCAGCGCCTCGACCGCGTCCCACACCTCGCCCAGGCCGAAGATCGCGCGGGCGGCGGTCTGCGCCCGGACGATCTCCTCGATGGACGCGCCGGTCTCCTCGCGCAGCCGGTGCAGGAAGGTCGAGCCACCGGTGTTCACGGTGTCGTTGACCAGCACGGTGGTGATGATCTCGCGGCGCAGCGCGTGGGCGTCGATCTGCTCGGCGAACTCGTCCCGCAGCTTCGTCGGGAAGTACGCGTGGAGCAGCTCGCGCAGGTACGGGTCGTCCGGCAGGTCCGTGTGGATCAGCTCGTCCGCCACCGTGATCTTGGTGTACGCGAGGAGGACGGCCAGCTCGGGCTGGCTGAGGCCCTTGCCCGCGCTCAGCAGCTCGCGGATCTGCCGGTCGTTGGGCAGGAACTCCAGCGCCCGGTCCAGCCGGCCCTCGCGGCCCAGGCGGCGCATGAAGCGCTGGTGGGCGTGGAGGAGCGACGGGGACTGCGCGACGGCGTTGGCCAGCGCCACGTTCTGCGCGTAGTTGTTGCGCAGCACCAGCGAGCCGACCTCGTCGGTCATCTCGGCGAGGATCCGGTTCCGCTGCTTGACGGTCATGTCGCCGTCCGCGACCAGGCCATTGAGCAGGATCTTGATGTTCACCTCGTGGTCGGAGGTGTCCACGCCCGCGCTGTTGTCGATGGCGTCGGTGTTGACCCGGCCGCCCTCGCCCTCCGGGCCGCCCCGGCGGGCGAACTCGATCCGGCCGAGCTGGGTCAGGCCCAGGTTGCCGCCCTCGCCGACGACCTTGACGCGCAGGTCCTCGCCGTTGACGCGGATGGCGTCGTTGGCCTTGTCGCCGACGTCGGCGTGCGACTCGCCGGCGGCCTTGACGTACGTACCGATGCCGCCGTTCCACAGCAGGTCGACCGGCGCCTTGAGGATCGCCTGCATCAGCTCGGCGGGGGTCAGCTTGGTGACCGTCCCCTCGATGCCGAGCGCGGCGCGCATGTGCGCGTTGACCGGGATCGACTTGGCCGTACGGGGGTGGATGCCGCCGCCCGGGGACAGCAGCTCCTTGTCGTAGTCGGCCCACGAGCTGCGCGGCAGCTCGAAGAGGCGGCGCCGCTCGGCGTACGAGACGGCCGCGTCCGGCGTCGGGTCGACGAAGATGTGCCGGTGGTCGAAGGCCGCCACCAGCCGGATGTGCTCGGAGAGCAGCATGCCGTTGCCGAAGACGTCGCCGGACATGTCGCCGACGCCGACGACGGTGAAGTCCTCGGTCTGGGTGTCGTGGCCCAGCTCGCGGAAGTGCCGCTTGACCGACTCCCAGGCACCGCGCGCGGTGATGCCCATGCCCTTGTGGTCGTAGCCCGCCGACCCGCCGGAGGCGAACGCGTCGCCCAGCCAGAAGCCGTACGCGACGGCGACCTCGTTGGCGATGTCGGAGAACGTCGCCGTGCCCTTGTCGGCGGCGACCACCAGGTAGGTGTCGTCCTCGTCGTGGCGGACGACGTCCGCCGGCGGCACGACCTCGCCCGCGACGAGGTTGTCGGTGATGTCCAGCAGCGCCGAGATGAAGGTGCGGTAGCTGGCGATGCCCTCCGCCATCCAGGCGTCCCGGTCGACGGCCGGGTCCGGCAGCTGCTTGGCGACGAAGCCGCCCTTGGCGCCGACCGGCACGATGACGGTGTTCTTCACCATCTGCGCCTTGACCAGGCCGAGGATCTCGGTACGGAAGTCCTCGCGCCGGTCCGACCAGCGCAGACCACCGCGCGCGACCTTGCCGAAGCGCAGGTGGACGCCCTCGACACGCGGCGAGTACACCCAGATCTCGAACGCCGGGCGCGGCGCGGGGAGGTCCGGGATGGCCTGCGGGTCGAACTTCATCGACACGTAGTCGTGCGGCTCGCCGTCCTCCTTCTTCTGGAAGAAGTTGGTGCGCAGCGTCGCCTTGATGACGGTGAGGAAGGAGCGGAGGATCCGGTCCTCGTCGAGGGAGGCGACCTGGTCCAGCGCGCCGTCCAGCTCCTCCAGCAGCCCGTCGGTCAGCTCGGTGCCGGCCCGCTGCCGCTCGGGCGCCATCCGCGCCTCGAACAGCGACACCAGCAGCCGGGTGGTGTGGACGTTGTGGCGGAGGGTGTCCTCCATGTAGTCCTGGCTGAAGGTCGAACCGGCCTGCCGCAGGTACTTGGCGTACGCGCGCAGCACCATCGCCTCGCGCCAGTTCAGGCCCGCGCTCAGCACCAGCGCGTTGAAGCCGTCGTTCTCCGCGCGGCCGGTCCAGGTCGCGGCGAACGCCTCCTGGAACCGCTCGCGCGCGTCGTCGGCGAGGTAGTCGCCGCCGCCCGCACCGTGCGGCATGCGCAGCCCGAAGTCGTAGATCCACGCCTGGGTGCGGTCCGCGCAGCGCAGCTCGTACGGGCGCTCGTCGACGACCTCGACGCCGAGCCGGTTGAGGACCGGCAGGACGGCGGAGAGGGAGATCTGCGCACCGGTCTTGTAGATCTTGAAGCGGCGCTCGCCGGGGCCGGCGCCGACCGGCTCGTACAGCGAGAGGGCGAAGTCCTTCTCGCCCCGGACCAGCTGCTCCAGGTGGGACAGGTCGGAGACGGCGGCGCGCGGGGTGTGGTCGGCCTTGTAGCCCTCGGGGAAGCTGTTGCCGTAGCGGCGCAGCAGCTCGGCGGCGCGCTCCTCGCCCACCTCGGCGTTGAGCGCCTCGCCGAAGCCGTCCTCCCAGGAGCGGGCGGCCTCCACCAGCCGCGCCTCGATGCGCTCGGAGTCGGCGTCGGTCAGCGGCGTCAGCTCGGTGCCCTGCGGGACCCGGACGACGAAGTGCAGCCGGGAGAGGATCGACTCGGTGTTCCAGGCGGTGAAGTCGACGCTGATGCCGTCGAGCTCCTCCTTCAGGATGTCGATGATCCGCAGCCGGACGGTGGTGTTGAAGCGGTCGCGCGGCAGGTAGACGAGGGCGGAGTAGTAGCGCCCGTACTCGTCCTGGCGCAGGTAGAGCCGCAGCTTGCGGCGCTCCTGGAGGTAGAGCACGCTCGTGGCGATCGACTCCAGCTGGTCGACCGGCGTCTGGAACAGCTCGTCGCGCGGGTAGGTCTCCAGGATCTGGAGCAGGTCGCGGCCGTCGTGGCTGTTGGGCGAGAAGCCCGCCTTCTCCAGGACCTCGGCCACCTTGCGGCGGATCACCGGCACCCGGCGTACGGACTCGGTGTACGCGGCCGACGAGAACAGGCCGAGGAAGCGGCGCTCGCCGACGACGTTGCCGTCCTTGTCGAACTTCTTCACCCCGACGTAGTCGAGGTAGGAGGGCCGGTGCACGGTGGCGCGGCTGTTGGCCTTGGTGAGGATGAGCAGCTTGTGCTCGCGGGCCTTGGCGCGGGCGTCGCGCGGCAGCCGGTTGAAGGACGGGGAGACGGGGTGCGCCTCGTCGTCGGTGTGGTGCGGGTCGGAGCGGAGGATGCCGAGTCCGGTGCCGGGTACGGCGGTGAGCGCGTCGTCGCCGGTCAGCTCGTACTCGCGGTAGCCGAGGAAGGTGAAGTGGTCGTCGGCGAGCCAGCGCAGCAGCTCCCGGGCCTCGTCGACCTCGGACTCGCGCAGGTCGTCGGCGATGGGCTCGCGCGGCAGGTCGTCGGCGATGCGCAGCGCGGCGTCGCGCATCTTCTCCCAGTCCTCGACCGTCTCGCGGACGTCGGACAGCACGCGCAGCAGGTCGGCGGTGATCTGCTTGAGGTCGGCGCGGTCGGTCTCGCGGTCGATCTCGACGTGGATCCAGGACTCGGTGAGGGCGTCGTGCCGGTCCTTCGTGTCGCCGCCGTCGGGCAGCGCCTCGATGAGGCGGCCGGCCACGTCGCGGCGGACGGAGACCTGCGGGTGGATCACGACATGGATGCCGCGGCCCTGCCGGGACAGCTCGTTGGTCACCGAGTCGACCAGGAACGGCATGTCGTCGGTGACGACCTCCACGACGGAGTGGCTGCACGTCCAGCCGTTCTCCTCCACGGTGGGGGTGTGCACCCGCACGTTGGCCGTGCCCTGGGGCCGGTTCTCGGCCAGCCGGTAGTGCGAAAGGGCCGCGCCGAAGACGTCGACCGGGTCGCGGTCCGTGAGGTCCTCGGGGGCGGTGTGCAGGTAGTAGCGCTGGAGGTACTCGAGAACCGTGCCCTCGTCCGGACGCTTCCCGTTCTCGGACCCAGTCTGGAGTTGCCCCCCGACCGGGCTGTTCTCAGCTACCCGGGCGGCCCGTTCGAGCAGCTCGGCCTTGGCTTCGTCCAGCTTGGTCTGCATGTCCTCTGGCTCCTGTCGCGCGCCGTTGCGTGACGTAGGTGAAAGAAGTGACACAACGCCACGACGCGGGGTATCCGGTCTGAGGCGACGTTATGCCGCGATGAGAGATGTCCGGGCCGTTATTGGCCAATTTTGGCGACCGGGCCGGATGGGACGTATCAGCGATCACCCGGGCACGGTGGCACTCCGGGCGCAGGCCGGGGGCTCCGCTGCCCCCATGGCGTATCGCGCTGATCACGGGTCCAAGGCTATCGCCCTTGCCCCCCGGGCCGTCATGAGCCGTATGTGTACAAAACCGGGCCCCGAAGTTTGACACTCTGGACAGCGACAGCGTGGCCCGAGGAGAGGCAGGCAGTGATGTCCGTGAAGATCCTGATCGTCACCGGCGACGCGGCGGAGTCCCTGGAGGTGCTCTATCCGTACCAGCGGCTGCGCGAGGAGGGCTACGAGGTCCACATCGCCGCCCCGGCTCGCAAGACGCTCCGGTTCGTCGTGCACGACTTCGAACCGGGCTACGACACGTACACCGAGAAGCCCGGCTACACCTGGCCGGCCGACCTGGCCTTCTCGGAGGTCGAGCCGAGCCAGTACGCCGCGGTGGTGGTCCCGGGCGGCCGCGCGCCCGAGTACCTCCGCAACGACCCGGAGCTGCGCAAGATCCTGAAGTCCTTCTTCGACGCCGACAAGCCGGTCGCCCAGATCTGCCACGGCCCGCTGCTCACGGCCGCGGTCGGCGCGCTGGACGGCCGCCACGTCACGGCCTACCCGGCGCTGGAGCTGGACATGCAGTCCGCGGGTGCCACCTTCCAGGACACGGAGGCCGTGGTGGACGGCACCCTGGTCTCCTCCCGCGCCTGGCCGGACCACCCGGCCTGGATGCGCGAGTTCCTCCGGGTCCTCCGCACCCAGGCCCCGGCGAGCTAGGACGCACCCGGGCGGGCGCGCCGCGGGCGGCCAGGGCGGCCCCGGCGAGCCAAGGCGGACCCGGGCGGGGCGCGCCCGGGCCGCTCGTGCGCGTCCGCCCGGCGAGGGCTACGCGGCCAGCTCCTCCGCGACCGCCACCGCCTCCTCCAGCGAGTCCACCACCGGCACCCCGGCCTTCTCCAGGCTGGCCCTGCTGTGCGAGCCGCCCGTGTAGAGCACCGCCTTCGCGCCCACGTGCCGCGCCGCCACCGCGTCGTCCGCCGCGTCCCCGATCACCACGATCCGCTCCGCCGGGACGCCCTCCAGCGCCACCAGGTGCCGCACCATGTGCTCCGCCTTGCCGGCCGTGGAGGTGTCCGTGCGCCCGTCCACCCGGACGAACCGCTCCTCGATGCCGTGCCGGCGCACGATCGGCACCAGCAGGTCGTGCGGGGCCAGCGACAGCAGCGACTGGGTGAGCCCGGCGGCCTGCCGGGAGGCCAGCAGCTCGGCGGCCCCGGCGGCGAGCCCGCACACCTCGGCCCGCACCCAGTAGTGGCGGTGGAACGCCTCGTCCATCACGAGCCACTCCGCCTCCGTGGGCAGCCGGCCCATCAGGCGCTCGTAGAACTGCGGCACGGGCACGCAGTACAGCTCCCGGTAGCGCGCGAGGGTGATCGGCTCGAGACCTATCTCCTCGAAGGCGGCGTTCGTCGCCCCTATCACCGCGTCGATGTCATCCAGCAGAGTGCCGTTCCAGTCCCACACCAGATGGGTCCCGCGCTTCACCATGCCTGAAAAGGTACCGGGAGGGTCCGACAACCGGCCCCCGCCTGTGTGAACCCCGCGCGAACCCCGCCGTGCGCCCGCCCGGGGTGCCCGTCCCGTTCGCCGCGCCCGTTCCGTTCGCCGCGCGCCCGTCCCGCCCGGGGTGCCCGTCCCGCCCGGGATGCCCGTCCCGCTGGGGGGCTCAGCCGATCAGCGCGGGGATCTCCTGCACCCCGAACCACAGCAGCTCGTGGTCCTCCGCCCCGTCCACCACGAACTGGGCGTCGTCGTCCCCGTGGTCCGCCGCGCCCAGCGCGTCCGCCGCGGCGGAGACGTCGGTCTCGGCGTCGTCCGCGTCGGCGTGCACGGCGGCCGCCTTGGCCAGCGGCACCGCCCGGGCGATCCGCACCTCGCCCACCGACGACGGCTCCAGCGCCCCGTCGGGGTCGGCGACCGCGGCACCGTCCGGTACGTCGACGGCCACGACGACCCTGCGCCGCGCGGCGCCCGGGTCGGCGGCCAGCATCCGCAGCGAGGCGGCGGCGGCGCGGCTGAGCGCGGCGTACTCCAGCTCCTCGATGTCGTCCGAGACGTACCACTCGCGCAGCCCGGGGGTGACCGCGTAGGCGGTGAGCGGGCCGGGCCCCAGCTCGCCCGCCCGGTGCGCCTGTGCGAGACCGGGGAGGGTCAGGGGGACGTACACGCGCATGGCAGGCCGCTTTCGTAGTCGACAGACGCCCACAGGATACGTGGAGGTCCCCCTTCGGGCCCCGGGACCGCGGCGCCCGCCCGTCCACCCCGCGCCGCGCGGCACCCGCCTCCGCCCCGCCCCCGGGGGCCGCCGTCACCCTGATAGGTGATCCTTCCCCGGCGCCGCCACCGGCTCCCGTACCGATTGCGGCGGCGCTCCCCCGACCCGTAGAAGATCACCAACGGAAGTTACCGCCCGGTAGGAACCGGGCCCCATGGAACGGGGGCGATCATCATGAGCACCACCGCAACCAGGACACCGTCAGGCCCCGCACGCCGCCGCGACCGGCGAGGACCGGGCCAGGTCCGGCCCGGCACACCCCGCCCGGCCGCCGGCCCCGCGACCCGTACGACCGCCACCGCGCCGGCCACCGCGCCGGCCACCGCGCCGGCCGCCCGCCGGCCGCTCCCCCCGCACATCCTGTTCGCCGAGCGGCTGCTCGCCGTCCTCAGCGGGGAGCGGCCCGTCCACTGGATGCTGGGCCAGACCGCCGGCGCCGCCTACGACCAGCTGATCGCCCTGGCGCCGGGGACGCCGCTGCGGGCCCGCGGCGCCCGCCCGGTCGTCCGCCGCTGCGGCTGCTTCCCGCTGCGCCCCGGGGTGGTCGAGGCGTACGCGACCATCGCCGCCGGGGAGCAGGTGCGCGCGATGGCGTTCCGCCTGGAGCAGGGCACCGACCGCAAATGGCGCTGCGCCGCGGTGGAGCTGGGCGGCGAACGCCTCTAGGCCGTGTCCTGCGCGGCGCACTCCGGCGGAACGGCGAAGGGCCGGGTGCGCGACAGTCCTGTCGCACACCCGGCCCCGGCACGCCCACCTCAATCCGCCTCGGTCCGCCGCCCGGCGGGAGGCGGACCAGGAGGTGTGGCGGGAGGCGTCACTTCTTGCGGCGACGCCCGCCCTTCTGCGCCTTGCGCCGCTCGGCGCGCGTCAGGCCGTCGCCTTCGGCGCCGCCGGACCCGTCGCCGTTCTCGAAGTCGCCCTCGATGACACCGCCCTCGCCGTCCACCGTCGGGGCGGAGAAGTGCAGCCGGTCCGGCCGCTGCGGGGCGTCCAGGCCCTTGGCGCGGATCTCCGGCCGCCCGGCACCCGCCTGCGCCGGCACCGCGTCCTCCTTGGACAGGGACGGCCTGGCGGCCGCGTCCTGCACCGGGACCTCCTCGACCTGCTGCTCGACCTGGACCTCCAGGTTGAACAGGTAGCCGACGGACTCCTCCTTGATGCCCTCCATCATGGCGGTGAACATGTCGAAGCCCTCGCGCTGGTACTCGACCAGCGGGTCCTTCTGCGCCATCGCCCGCAGGCCGATGCCCTCCTGGAGGTAGTCCATCTCGTAGAGGTGCTCACGCCACTTGCGGTCCAGGACCGACAGCACCACCCGGCGCTCCAGCTCACGCATGATGTCGGAGCCGAGCTGCTTCTCGCGGGCCTCGTACTGCTCGTGGATGTCGTCCTTGACGGACTCGGCGATGAACTCGGCGGTGATCCCGGCGCGGTCGCCGGCCGCCTCCTCCAGCTCCTCGATGGTGACCTTGCACGGGTAGAGCTGCTTGAAGGCGCCCCACAGCCGCTCCAGGTCCCACTCCTCGGCGAAGCCCTCGACGGTCTCCGCCTCGATGTAGGCGTCGATCGTGTCGTCCATGAAGTGCTGGATCTGCTCGTGCAGGTCCTCGCCCTCCAGGACGCGGCGGCGCTCGCCGTAGATGACCTCGCGCTGCCGGTTGAGGACCTCGTCGTACTTGAGGACGTTCTTACGGGTCTCGAAGTTCTGCTGCTCGACCTGCGACTGGGCGGACGCGATCGCGCGCGTGACCATCTTGTTCTCGATGGGCACGTCGTCGGGGACGTTGGCCATCGCCATCACGCGCTCGACCATCTGCGCCTTGAACAGCCGCATCAGGTCGTCGCCCAGCGACAGGTAGAAGCGGGACTCGCCGGGGTCGCCCTGACGGCCGGAACGACCGCGCAGCTGGTTGTCGATGCGCCGCGACTCGTGCCGCTCGGTGCCCAGCACATAGAGCCCGCCGAGGTCCTTGACCTCCTCCGACTCGGCCTTGACGGCCAGTTCGGCCTTCTCCAGGGCGGCGGGCAGCGCGGCGACCCACTCCTCCTGGTGCTCGACCGGGTCGAGGCCGCGCTGGCGCAGCTCCGCCTCGGCGAGGTCGTCGGGGTTGCCGCCGAGCTTGATGTCCGTACCGCGGCCGGCCATGTTGGTGGCGACGGTGACCGCGCCCTTGCGGCCGGCCTGGGCGACGATCGACGCCTCCCGGTCGTGCTGCTTGGCGTTGAGCACCTCGTGCTGGATGCCCCGCTTGGACAGCTGCTGCGACAGGTACTCGGACTTCTCGACGGAGGTCGTGCCGACGAGGATCGGCTGGCCCTTCTTGTGCTTCTCCTCGATGTCGTCGACCACCGCGGCGAACTTGGCGACCTCGGTGCGGTAGATCAGGTCCGACTGGTCCTTGCGGATCATCGGCCGGTTCGTCGGGATCGGGACGACGCCCAGCTTGTAGATCTGGTGGAACTCGGCGGCCTCGGTCATGGCCGTACCGGTCATGCCGGAGAGCTTGTCGTAGAGGCGGAAGAAGTTCTGCAGGGTGATCGTGGCGAGGGTCTGGTTCTCGTCCTTGATGTCCACCCCTTCCTTCGCCTCGATCGCCTGGTGCATGCCCTCGTTGTAGCGGCGGCCGGCGAGAATACGGCCGGTGTGCTCGTCGACGATCATGACCTCACCGTCGATGACGACGTAGTCCTTGTCCTTCTTGAACAGTTCCTTGGCCTTGATGGCGTTGTTCAGGTACCCGACGAGTGGGGTGTTCACCGACTCGTAGAGGTTGTCGATGCCCAGCCAGTCCTCGACCTTGGCGACACCGGACTCGTGGATGCCGACGGTGCGCTTCTTCTCGTCGACCTCGTAGTCGCCGGTCTCCTCGATGCCCTTGAGCGGGTTGCCGGGCTCGCCGCGCTTGAGGCGGGTGACCAGCTTGGCGAAGTCGCCGTACCACTTGGTGGCCTGGTCGGCCGGGCCGGAGATGATCAGCGGCGTACGCGCCTCGTCGACGAGGATGGAGTCGACCTCGTCCACACAGGCGAAGTTGTGGCCGCGCTGGACGAGCTCGTCCTTGGACCACGCCATGTTGTCGCGCAGGTAGTCGAAGCCGAACTCGTTGTTCGTGCCGTACGTGATGTCGCAGTTGTACTGCTCACGGCGCTGCGCCGGCGTCATGTTCGCCAGGATGCAGCCGACCTCCAGGCCGAGGAACTTGTGGACGCGGCCCATCATCTCGGAGTCGCGCTCGGCCAGGTAGTCGTTGACCGTGATCAGGTGCACGCCCTTGCCGGACAGTGCGTTCAGATACGCCGGGAGGGTGCCGACGAGGGTCTTGCCCTCACCGGTCTTCATCTCGGCGACGTAACCGAGGTGCAGGGCGGCGCCGCCCATCAGCTGGACGTCATAGTGCCGCTGGCCGAGCACGCGCTTGGCGGCCTCGCGGACGGTGGCGAACGCCTCGGGCATCAGGTCGTCGAGGCTCTCACCGTCGGCGTACCGCTGCTTGTACTCCTCGGTGAGCGCCCGCAACTCGGCGTCGGAGAGGTTGACGAAGTCCTCTTCGATGGAGTTGACCTGGTCCGCGATGCGGTGCAGTTTGCGCAGGATCTTGCCTTCGCCTGCACGCATGAGCTTGTTGAAGACGGACACTGAGGCTGGTCTCCTTGCCGGTCGGGCCTGGCACTAGGTCTTGTCATGGACACTGGCACGGGCACGGCAGGTGGGCCCCACCGCAACGGCCATCGTAAGCGAGGACGCCACCGCGCCGGGAGGTCCGCGCTCACCTGGGCCGACTGCCGCGCCGGCATGCCGCCCGCAAGGAGAACGCGCGGGACGCGCCGAAGGTGCCGCCGAACCCGAAAACTCCCGCCTCCGCCGCCCGCTCGCCCCCGTCGTCCCCCTCGCGGTGCCGGCCGTCGGCCCGCCCGCCGGCCGCCCTACCGGAGGCCGTTCCGCTCTCCGTGCCGGGTGTCAGTGCCGGGGTCTATCGTGCCGAGCATGACGACCGTGCGGACCCAGACGCCCCTGCCGCCTCCCACCGCCGAGCTCTCCGCCGACGAGGCCCGTCGTATCGCCCTGCGCGCCCAGGGTTTCCTGGGGGCGCCGGACCGCCGCGCCGGGGTGCGCGGCGTCCTGCGCCGGCTGGGCGCGGTCCAGCTGGACACGATCTCCGTGCTGGCCCGCTCCCACGAGCTGATCCCGTACGCCCGGCTGGGCGCCGTCGGCCGGCGCACGGTCGACACGGCGTACTGGACGGAGGGGCACGCCTTCGAGTACTGGTCGCACGCCGCCTGCATCCTGCCGATCGAGGAGTGGCCGCACTTCGCCTTCCGCCGCCGCGCCTACCGCCGCCGCCCGCAGTGGCACCACGACCTCCCGGACGGTGCCTACGAGGCGGTGATCAAGCAGCTGCGCGCCGAGGGGCCGCTGACCGCCACCGAGCTGGGCGGCGCCAAGAACGGCGGGGAGTGGTGGGACTGGTCGGCGTCCAAGGTCGCGGTGGAGCGGGCGCTGATGCACGGGGAGGTGGTGTGCACCGAGCGGCGCGGCTGGAAGCGGGTGTACGACCTGGCCGAGCGCGCCGTCCCGGCCTCCCTGCTGCACGACGAGCTGGACGACGCCGAGTGCCTGCGGCGCCTGGTGCGGCTGGCGGGCCAGGCACTGGGCGTGGGCACGCGCGCGGACATCGCCGACTACCACCGGCTGAAGGGCGAGCAGTTCGACGCGGTGGTGGCGGACTCGGGGCTGGTGCCAGTGCGGGTGGAGGGGTGGGAGAAGCCCGCCTGGGCCGATCCCGGGGCGCTGGCGAGCGTCCCGCGCGGCCGGCACCGGACGACCCTGCTCTCGCCGTTCGACTCGCTGATCTGGGAACGGGCCCGCACGGAACGGATCTTCGGCTTCACGCACCGCCTGGAGGCGTACGTCCCCCGGCAGAAGCGGATACACGGCTACTTCGCGATGCCGCTGCTGGCCGGCGGGAAGCTGCTGGGCCGGGTGGATCCGGCCCGGGAGGGCACGACGCTGGTGGCCCGGCAGGTGTCGCTGGACTCCCCCAAGGCCGTGGAGCCGATGGCCCGGGCGCTGCGCGAGGCGGCCGGGTGGGTCGGCTGCGACGCGGTCCGGGTGGAGCGCGTGGACCGGCCCGAGCTGGCCGTACCGCTCTCCGCCGCCGTGGCCGCTCTCGGCTGAGCCCGGGCCCCGCCGGTGCCGGGCGGGCCGGTCCGCCCGGTCCTGCGCGGCGCCGACGGGCCTCAGCGGATCTCGAGGATCTTCTCCCGCATCGCGTAGACGACCGCTTCCATCCTGGAGTGCAGCTGGAGCTTCTCCAGGATGTTGCGGACGTGGTTCTTCACCGTGTTCTCGGAGATGAACAGCTCCTTGGCGATGTCCCGGTTGTTCATCCCCGTGGCGACCAGCTTGAGCACCTCCAGCTCCCGGTCGGTCAGCCGGGGCGCCGGGACGAGCCGGCGCTCGTCGGTGCGCTGGATCATGGACTTGAACTCGGTGAGCAGCTTGGACGCCATGGAGGGGCTGATCTGCGACTGTCCGTCGGCGACCGCCCGGATGGCGGTGGCGACCTCGTCGGTGGAGATCTCCTTGAGGAGGTAACCGGTCGCACCCGCCTTGATCGCGTCGTAGAGGTCGGCCTCCTCGTCGCTGATCGTCAGCATGATGATCTTCGCGCTGGGTGCCACCTCCTTGATGGAGGTGCAGGCCTCGATCCCGCCGCGCCTGGGCATCCGGACATCCATCAGCACGATGTCGGGCAGCAGGTCGGCGGCCTTGTCGACGGCCTCGGCGCCGTCCCCCGCCTCCCCGACCACCTGGATGTCCCCCTCCTGCGCGAGGACGATCTCCAGACCCCGGCGGAAGAGCGCGTGGTCGTCCACGACCAGGACCCTGATGGGCTCCTTGCGGGACGTGCACCCCTCCGCGTCGGTGCCGGCGACGCTCCCGTACTCCGCTCCGCCCACCGGGGCGCCGGAGCCGCCCGGGTGGTGCACCGGGCCGAAGCTGTCCGCCATCGTTCCTCCCCCTGCGCGGGCCCTGCTGGACGTTCGTGTGCGATGCGCCAACCCCGGCCGTCGGGGCCCGGGTTGGCGTGCCCCGTCATGATTCCATGCCCGGGCGGCGAAACGGTGATCCAGTGGGCGCACGGTGGTGCTCCTGGGGGCGCACGCGGGGCGCTTCCAGGGGCACCACCGTGGTGGTCCGGCGGACGTCAGCCGCCGAGCGCGCCCCCCGCGCCTCCTGCCTCGGAGCCGGCGAGCGGGTCGCTCTCCAGGTGGATCACGCCGTAGTCGTAGGCGTGCCGGCGGTAGACGACGCTGGGCTGCTTCGTCTCGGAGTCGACGAAGAGGTAGAAGTCATGGCCGACCAGCTCCATCTCGTAGAGAGCCTGGTCCAGCGTCATCGGGGCGGCCGTGTGGGTCTTCTCGCGGACCACCAGGGGGCCTTCGCCCTGTACCTCCAGTGAACCCATTCGAGTGGTGGGCACGGAGTCGCGCTCCTCCACCGCCAGCGCGCCGTTGCCGTTCAGATGGGCCACGCCCGGAACGGCGTCGGCGACCTCGGCGGCCGAGAGCCTGCCGTTGCCGCGGCGGGTGTGGCGCTTGTCGTGCTGCTTGCGCAGCCGTGCTTCCAGCTTGCCCGTCGCGAGGTCGAGGGCTGCGTAGGGGTCGCCCGCCGCGGCCTCCGCCCGGATCACCGGACCCCGGGAGTGGAGGGTGATTTCCACGCGGTCGGACCGGTCGGCCTGCCGCGGGTTGTGTTCCTTGGACACCTCGACGTCGAGGCTGATCACCTTGGCGTCGAGCTTCTGGATCTTCTCCAGCTTCAGCTTCTCGGCCACGTGCTTGCGGAACCGCTCGGGCACCTCGGTTTTGCGGCCTTTGACGACGATGTCCACGCAGAACTCCGTTCCCGGATCGCTTCTGCCGGCCCACCGGCCGGCGAGCATCTCCCTTTTGCACTCGACCCCGGTGATCACCGGAGTCCCGGACTTGGCGACTGACCTCCTCCTCCCCCGTCGGCAGCCTCCCCACCCCACCACCTTCCATGTCCTGACCGTGCCCGGAATCCGGCCGGAAACACAGCAGTGCATTCGGTGAAGCGCGGCTTTCGCCATTCCTCACACCGAACATAGCTCGCCCGGACGGATGTCGGCACCCGCTGTCCGCACGAACCTCCGATCAGGTGTTTTCGCGCTCTCAGTACCTGCAACGTTGCAAGTTCCCCGTCAGTTCCGGTTTATTTCGAACGAGATCGACGGAGCCGAGACAACCGCCGCGCACACCGGTATGGACGCCCGGAATTGCGGTTCCTCACCGGTCCGCGCGGCACGCAGTGCCCGTGCCGCCTCGACCAGTGAGGCGCCGGTCGTCATGAGGTCGTCGACCAGGACGGGCCTGCCCCCGGCGAGCAGCCGCCGCCCGCCGGGCACCACCTCCAGCGCGCCCGCCAGGTTCACATGCCGCTGCCGCGCGCCCAGCCGGGACTGGTCCGCCACCGGCCGGCGCTGGCACAGCACCGGCGCGGCCCGCGCCGCCACCCCGGCCCGCCGCAGCTCGGCCGCCGCCGCCCGCGCCAGCCGCCGCCCCGCGTCGTGCCCACGCGCCCGCACCGCGGCCCGCGCCGAGGGCACCGGCACCAGGAGCAGGGGGCCACCGCCCGGGCCGCCAGGCGCCCCCGCGGAGGCCCGCACGGCACCGGCCAGCGCGCGCCCCAGGGGCCGGGCGAGCCCCAGCGCACCGCGCTCCTTGTGGCCGAGCAGCACCGCCCGTACCGCGCCCGCGTACGGCGCCGCCGCGTACACCACCGGCAGTCCCGCGGGCTCGGGCACCGGCCGGGCCCGCCGCGCGCCGGACCCGTGCAGCGCCCGCTCGCAGTCCCCGCACAGCCCGGCACCGGCCCGTCCGCAGCCCCCGCAGGCCACGGGCAGGACCAGGCCCGCCATCTCCCGCCACCACCAGCGCACGGGTCCACTGTCCCGGCCCGGCCGCCGGGCGGCCACCCCTGTGGAAAACCCCGCCCGGCACCGGATGCCGGACGCCGAAGCCGGGCCGGATGCTCAGCCGGGGTAGACGGGGAAAGTGCCCTTCTCGACGACCGGCTGCCAGTTCGCACCGGACTGGAGCCGGACGATCCCGTCGTCGGCGGACGCGGCCATCAGCGGGGTGCGCTCGTCGTTGGACGCGGCGACCACCTTCACCTGGTTCAGCCCCGGGATCGCCGCCGCCGAGGTGGAACCGTCCGTCTGGATGTACCGCACCTGCTGCACCCCGCCGGCCAGCTTGCCCAGCACCACCAGGCGGCTCTGGCCCGCCCAGGACACCGACGTCACCGACTCCATCCGGGGGGCGATCGCCTGCGGGTCCACCACCTGCACCGTCTGGCGGCCACCGCTGCCGCGTCGCTCGACCCGCCCGATGTGCAGGGTCGTCTTGTCGCCCTCCTTCAGGAGCAGCGCCATGCGCACCCCGTCCTCGGATACCCGCAGCGCCTCGACCCGTACGCCCTCGGTCAGCCAGGGCGCCGCCACCGGCAGGGGCTCCTCGGAGCCGTCCGGCAGGTACAGCAGCCGGGGCGCGGCCCGGTCCCGGTCGGCGATCCACAGGCCGCCGCGGCCGTCCCAGCTCGGCGCGGACAAGCGGTCCTCCGGCAGGACGCCGTTGCTGCGCAGCAGGGGCTGCGGCGCCCCGGTGTCCGCGTCCGACACGATCGACCCGACCCGCAGGTACTGGCCGTCGGCCGAGACGACCGCCGCCCGCCGCTCGTCGCGGGCGACCGCGACCTTGCCGGCCTTCAGCGCCCCGCTCCCGAACGGCCCGGGCACGGGCGCCTGGTGCACCGCGTTCTCCGAACCGGTCCGCAGATGCGCCAGCCGGCCCGACGCGTCGATGAAGTACGGGTCCGCGGCGACACCGCCCGACGGGTCGGCCCGGTAGTTCTCCTTCTGGCTCTCGCCGAGCGTGCAGATCGTGCCGCCGTCCTCACGCTGCACCTCGACCTGCTCCACGCGCGTGGAGGCCAGGTCGCCGACGGTGAACAGCAGTTGCGCCGCCATCCGCCGGCACGTCTCGTAGGCGATGTTGTCCGCCTTCTCGTTCAGCGGCACCTTCAGCTTGTTCTGTTCGTCGGGGGTCAGCGACGTGACCCCGTCCTTCAGCGCCACACCGGTGGGGAAGCTCGAATCGACCACCGGCTCCAGCCAGTTCGTCGGCCCCTCCAGCAGTGCCCTGACCGTCTGCGCCATCGGGTCCATGCGGGTCACCGGGTCCTGGCGCTGGCGGATGTAGACCGGGTCGGCCACCACCCAGCGGCGGCCGGAGGCGAAGTAGTACTTGTTGACCGACCGGTAGTTGCGCTGGAAGTCCGACTCGCCGAGCAGCAGCCCCGGCGGGAGGCTGTCGATGCGCCACTCCTTGCCCTGGCCGTCCGGGCCGGGCGCCTGCACCAGCTGGATCGCGCCGGAGTACTTGGCGGTGCCCACCGGCTGGTAGGCGTGGCGGCCGTCCACCGTGGCGATCCGCTCGCCGTGCAGGGAGTACACGAGGCGCTCCTCGGTCGAGCGGATCCCCGCCCGCTCCCGCCTGCTGACGGGCGCCGCCAGCAGCACCGTGGCGCCCTCCTCCGGCTTCCACTCCCGGGCGGCCTTCTTCGTCAGATACGTCCGGGCCGTGGCGAACCCCGGATCGTCACCGGTCATCGCCTCCAGGAACCCGTTGACGATCTCGTCCGGCTCCGCGTTCTCCCGGGGCGTCACCGGATAGACCCGCACCTGCGAGTCACCCGGGTTCGACGCCTTGACCTGGGAGACGTCCCCGCTGTCCGGCATCGATCCGCACCCGGCCAGTACCACCCCGCACACGAGCAGCACGGCGACGCGCACCGCGCCCGCACGGCCGCGCCGACGCTCAGCGCCCACGAGTCGTTCCCTCCCGCTTCCCGTCCTGCGTCGTGGAGCCCGGCGACGCCGAGGGCTCCGGCGGCTCCGGGGACCGCGCCGGCGAGGCGTCCTCGTCCGCCCGCTCGGCGCCCCCGCGCGCCACCACCCGGGACCCGTTCCCGGGCAGGGCCGTCGGGTCGGCGGCGACCGCCGCCCGGCGCGGCGGCAGCGCCGTACGCGACGGCACGGCCGGCCCCGCGCGCCCCGCCGACTGGCCGGGCACCGTCGGCAGCCGTCCGGCGCCCGTGGACGCCTCCTCGGCGGCGGCCCGCTCCCGGTTGCGCCGCGAGTCCTCCGGCTCCAGCGGTATCGGCGAACCGCGCAGCGGCTCGTCCGCCGTCCGCGGCAGCGTCAGCCGGAACTGCGAACCGCCTCCCGGCTCGCCCCACGCCTGGAGCCAGCCGCCGTGCAGCCGCGCGTCCTCCACCGCGATGGACAGCCCCAGACCCGTACCGCCCGTGGTACGCGCCCGTGCCGGGTCCGCCCGCCAGAAGCGGTTGAACACCCGCGTCGCCTCGCCCGGCTTCAGCCCGACGCCGTAGTCCCGCACCGCGACCGCGACCGCGCCGCCCGCGGCGGCCATCCGCACCACCACGTCCCGGCCCTCACCGTGCTCCACGGCGTTGACGACCAGATTCCGCAGGACCCGCTCGACGCGCCGCGCGTCGGCCTCGGCGACCACCGGCTGCTCGTCGCCCACCACCAGGATCCGGCCGCCCTTGCGCTCGGCCAGCGGCTCCGCCCCGCCGATCACCCGGCGGACCACCTCGCGCAGGTCTATCGGCTCGGCCTCCAGGGCTGCGGCGCCCGCGTCGAACCGGCTGATCTCCAGCAGGTCCGCCAGCAGCGACTCGAACCGGTCGAGCTGGTCGCCCAGCAGCTCCGCCGAGCGCGCCGTCACCGGATCGAAGTCCTCCCGCGCCTCGTGGATGACGTCGGCGGCCATCCGCACGGTCGTCAGCGGCGTCCGCAGCTCGTGCGAGACGTCCGAGACGAACCGCCGCTGCATCCGCGACAGCTCCTCCAGCTGCTGGATCTTGAGCTGGAGGTTCTGCGCCATCTTGTTGAAGGCCTCGCCGAGCCGTGCGATGTCGTCCTCGCCGGTGACCTTCATCCGCTCCTGCAGCCGCCCCGCCGACAGCCGCTCGGCGATCCCGGCGGCCATCCGCACGGGCGTCACCACCTGCCGCACCACCAGCCAGGCGATCGCCCCCAGCAGCACCACCACGAACAGCCCGGCCGTCGCCAGGGTCGTCTTGACCAGCGCCAGCGAGTCCTCCTCCTGCGTCAGCGGGAAGAGGTAGTACAGCTCGTACGAGTTGCCGTCGATGTCGTTGAGGCGCTTGCCGATCAGCAGCCCGGCCTCCGACGGCTTGCCGTCGGAGTAATGGATCCGGGTGTACGTCTGGAAGGCCCCCGACCCCTGGGCCACCTGCTCCCGCAGCTCCACCGGGATGCTCCGGGACGGCTCCACCCCGCCCGAGGCCCGCGCGCCCCGGCTGGGCGCCGCGCCCTCGCTGTCGGAGCTGAGCGCCACCACGTTGAACGCGCCCTGGCCACCACTGGCCAGCTGCACCACCAGATCGGACCGCCAGTTCAGCGAGGCCCGCCCGGTCGCGCCGTCCGGCCCGCCCGCCGGCGGCTGCTCGTCGGCCTGGCCCTGCGCGGCGGAGAACCCGCCCGACGCCTGGCTCTGCGCCGCCCGCTCCTTGGCGTCCAGCAGACCGTTGCGCATCTGCCCGATCACCACGAACCCGAGCAGCAGCACCACCCCGAGCGACATCACCAGCGTGCCCGCGACCACCCGCAGCTGGATGTTCCGCCGCCACAGCCGCAGGGCCGGCAGCAGCGGCCGGCGTATCCAGCGCGCCAGGAGCCGGAACACCGGACCGCCCGGTGCCCCGTCCTGGAGCAGACGGCCCGGACGCCACGGCTGACGCCCCGGCCCGGCAGCCCGCCCCGCACGGACTCCCGGGATCCCGGGCTTCGGAGCAGCACTGCCGCGGGACATGTCAGCTCGGTCCTGCCTTGTAACCGACACCGCGGACGGTCACGACGATCTCCGGGCGCTCCGGGTCCTTCTCGACCTTCGAGCGCAGCCGCTGCACATGGACGTTCACCAGCCGGGTGTCGGCGGCGTGGCGGTAGCCCCACACCTGCTCCAGCAGCACCTCGCGGGTGAACACCTGCCACGGCTTGCGGGCGAGCGCGACCAGCAGGTCGAACTCGAGCGGCGTCAGCGCGATCGACTGCCCCTCCCGCTTCACCGAGTGGCCCGCCACGTCGATGACCAGGTCACCAATGGTGAGCTGCTCCGGCGCCGGCTCCTCCGACCTCCGCAGCCTGGCCCTGATCCGGGCCACCAGCTCCTTCGGCTTGAACGGCTTGACGATGTAGTCGTCGGCACCGGACTCCAGCCCGACCACCACATCGACGGTGTCGCTCTTGGCGGTGAGCATGACGATCGGCACACCGGACTCGGCCCGGATCAGCCGGCACACCTCGATGCCGTCCCTGCCGGGCAGCATGAGGTCCAGCAGCACCAGGTCCGGCTTGGCCTCCCGGAAAGCGGCAAGGGCCTTGTCGCCGTCCGCTACGAACGACGGCTCGAAACCCTCACCACGCAGCACGATCCCGAGCATCTCGGCCAGTGCGGTGTCGTCGTCGACGACAAGGACGCGTCCCTTCATATTCGACATCATCCCATTAGCTAATCGTTACCTGGCGTGACCTCGCACACAGCTCGGCGATTCCGCCGCCCGTGACCGGCGAGACCACCCCCAGCTCGGTGACGATCGCCGTCACCAGCTCCGGCGGCGTGACGTCGAACGCGGGGTTGTACGCCTGCGTCCCCAGCGGTGCCACCGGCAGCCCGACCCCCGCGCCGACACCGCCCGCGGCCACCTGCGGCGGCGCGGTGAGCTCCGTCACCTCCTGCCCCGCGCGCTGCTCCACCTCGATCGACGCCCCGTCCGGGGTGCCGAGGTCGATGGTCGTGGTGGGGGCCACCACCACGAACGGCACATGGTGGTACTTGGCCAGCACCGCGAGCGGATAGCTGCCGACCTTGTTCGCCACCGAACCGTCGGCGGCGATCCGGTCCGCCCCGATCAGCACCGCGTCCACCTCCCCGGCCGCGAACAGCGACCCCGCCGCGTTGTCCGTGAGCAGCGTGTACGGCATGCCGCTGCGGGCCGCCTCGTACGCCGTCAGCCGCGCGCCCTGCAGCAGCGGCCGCGTCTCGTCCACCCACAGCCGCCGCAGTCGGCCCGCCCGGTGGGCCGCCAGCGCCACGGCGAACGCCGTGCCCTCGCCGCCCGACACCAGCGCCCCGGTGTTGCAGTGGGTCAGGACGCGGTGCCCGCCGCCCGGCAGCAGCTCGTCGAGCAGCGCCAGCCCGTGCCCCGCCATCAGCGCACTGGCCTCGGCGTCCTCCCGGTGCAGGTCCTTGGCCTCCGCGAGCGCCGCCAGCGCCGCCCGCTCGTGCCCCTCGCCCTTCTCCAGCACCACCCGGTACGCCCCGGCGGCCCGCCGCACCCCGTAGGCCAGGTTCACCGCGGTGGGCCGCGCCCCCGCGAGCAGCCCGGCCGCCTCGTCCACGTCGTAGCCCCGTACCGCGGCCAGCGCCACACCGTAGGCACCGGCGATCCCCAGCAGGGGCGCCCCCCGCACCGCGAGCGTCTGGATCGCCCGCACCAGCGCCGGCACGTCCGTGCAGACCAGCTCGATCTCCTCGGCGGGCAGCCGGGTCTGGTCGAGGAGCACCACCACGGGACCTTCCGGCGGCTCCTCCCAGCGCAGGGAGGGCAGCATGGGCGGCCCGGCGGAGACGGGAGTCTGTGCGTACTGATCAGCCATCCGCCCAGTCTGCCCGCTGAGCCACCGACAAAGAAGGTGCCGAGGAGATCCGGCCCGGGGCCCGGCCGGGAACAGCGCGTGGCACCATGGCTGCCAACCCGCCGCCCCGCCGAGCGGCCCGGCACCGCGACCGGGCCGGCCCGACGCGCCGGCACCGCGAACCATTCACGAGGTGGACGACCGTGAACGACACTCCGGGCTGGGCCTCGCCCGGATCCTCGCCCTCCGACGGCAAGGGCGCCGACGTGCCGCGTCCCGCCGAGCCCTCGGACGCCTCCGGCGCACCGTCGAAGTGGTCCAAGGACCAGCCGCCTGCCGGCCAGTGGTCCCCGCCCACCGTGCCCGGCCCGTCCGGCCCCGTACCGCCGCGGGCGCCCGCCCCCGGCTGGGGCGGCGGCCCGCACCAGGGCGCCTGGGGCCGGCCGCCCGCCGCCAAGCCCGGTGTCATCCCGCTGCGCCCGCTGGGCGTCGGCGAGATCCTCGACGGAGCGGTCTCCACCCTGCGCGCCCACTGGCGCACCGTGCTCGGCATCACCCTCGCGGTCTCCGTCGTCACGCAGATCGGCGACATACTCGTCCAGCGCTACCTGGTGCCGACACCCCCGCCGCTCAGCGCCGACCCGACGCCCGAGGAGGCCCTCAGGCAGTCGATGGAGTCCCTCGAATCCAGCCTCGTCTCGCTGGGCCCGACGACTCTCCTCACCCTCATCGGCACCTTCGTCACCACCGCGCTGCTGACCATCGTCATCAGCCGCGCCGTCCTGGGCCGCCCGGTCACGCTCGCCGACGCCTGGCGCGAGGCCCGCCCCCGGCTCCCGCAGCTGCTCGGCCTCACCCTGCTGCTGCCCCTGCTGAGCGCCACGGTCATGGCCGTCGGACTGGTGCCCGGGCTGCTGCTCGGCGGCACCCCGGCAGGTGCGATGCTCACCGTCCTCGGCGGGCTCGCCGCCCTGGTCGTCATGGTCTGGCTGTTGATCCGCTTCAGCCTGTCCTACTCGGCGCTGATGCTGGAGCGCCAGGGCGTGATGGCCTCCCTCCGCCGCTCCGCCAAGCTCGTCCAGGGAGCCTGGTGGCGGGTCTTCGGCATCATGGCGCTCACCACGCTCCTGATGTTCCTGATCTCCATGATCATCGCCATTCCGTTCACCCTCATCGCGTTCCTGGTGGACGGCACCGGCCTCGGCGGCCTGTTCACCGGCACGGCCCCGGAGTTCGGCTGGCCGTTCCTGATCATCACCGGGATCGGCGCGGTCATCGCCTCCTCGATCACGTACCCGATCTCCTCGGGAGTCTCGGTCCTCCTCTACATCGACCAGCGCATCCGCCGCGAGGCCCTCGACCTCGAACTGGCCCGCGCGGCCGGCGTCCCCGGCTACGGCTCCTCCCCCTCGCCCGGCGACACCACCCCCAGGAGCTGATGCGGTGCCGGCGACGGGGGGTCCGGCGGCGTGGGCGGTGCGCGCCACCAACGACGACGTACCGCTCGACACACCCCGCGTCCCCGCCCGCGAGGCCGCGGAACGCGAACTGTCCCGGCCCGAGTACCACGAGAACGACCCCAACCTCCTGCAGCGCGCCCTCGACACCTTCTGGGACTGGGTGAGCCGCCTGTTCGACTCGGCGGCCGGCGCCACCCCCGGCGGACCGCTGGGCCTCGTGGTCGTCACCGTCGCCGTCCTGGCCCTGCTCGGCGCCCTGTGGTGGAGGCTCGGCACCCCGCGACGGACGCCCGCCCCGGCCGGTTCCCTCTTCGGCGACGACCGGCCCCGCAGCGCCGCCCAGCACCGGGCCGCCGCCGAGGAACACGCCGCCGCCGGCCGCTGGAACCAGGCCGTCCAGGAACGCATGCGCGCCATCGTGCGATCCCTCGAGGAACGCGCCCTCCTGGAACCCCGCCCCGGCCGCACCGCCGACGAGGCCGCGGCCGAAGCCGGCCACCCCCTCCCCGCCCACGCCGACGAACTCCGGACGGCCGCCCGCGTCTTCGACGACGTCACATACGGCGGCCGCACCGCCGACCGCGCCGCGTACCAGCGCCTCACCGACACGGACACCGCTCTGCAACGAGCCAAGCCCGTCCTCACCTCCCCCGCCCCAGGAGCGGCCGGATGACCGCCGCCCCCACCGCCTCGCCCACCTCGGCCTCCCTCACCGCCGGCCAGGCATGGACCCGGGTCCGCGGGCTCCTGATCGCCCTCGCCGTCCTCATCGCCGCCGGCGTCGTCATGGCCCTCGTACGCTCCGACGCCCAGCACGGCCGGCTCGACCCCCGGTCCGCCAACCCCACCGGCACCCGTGCCCTCGCCCAGCTCCTCGACCAGCGAAGCGTCACCACCCGCGTCGTCACCACCCTCCATGAGGCCACCGCCGCCACCGGCCCCGACACCACCCTCCTCGTCACCACCCCGGACCTGCTGACCGACCATCAGCAACGCCTCCTGCACTCCGACATGACCACCGCAGCCGGCCGTACCGTCCTCCTCTCCGCTGGCGCCCCCTCCCTCAGCACCCTGGCCCCCGGCGTGAGCGCCTCCACCCCCGCCCCGGTCTCCGCGCTCGCCCCCACGTGCTCCCTGCCCGCCGCCCAGCGAGCCGGCCCCGCCGACCTCGGCGGCGAGCGCTACCGCACCGACCTCCCCGGCGGCGACGCCTGCTACCCCAGCGACGGTCTGGCCACGCTGCTGCGGGTGGACCACCCCGCCGGCGGCGACACCGTCCTCCTGGGCTCCCCCGACCTGCTCCAGAATGAGCACCTGGCCGAGCAGGGCAACGCCTCGCTCGCCCTCCAACTCCTCGGAACGCGCCCTCATCTCGTCTGGTACCTCCCCTCACTCGACGACCCCTCCGCCACCGGCGACCGGCAGGACTCCACCCCCCGGGGCTTCGCCGAACTGATCCCCTCCGGCTGGCTGTGGGCCACCCTCCAACTCGCCGTCGCGGCCGCCCTCGCCGCCGTCTGGCGCGCCCGCCGCCTCGGCCCCCTCGTCACCGAGGACCTGCCCGTCGCCGTCCGCGCCTCCGAAACCACCGAGGGCCGCGCCCGCCTCTACCACCGCGCCAACGCCCGAGACCGCGCCGCCACCGTCCTCCGCGCCGCCACCCGCACCCGGCTCGCCCCCCTCCTCGGCGTGCCGCTCTCCGACGCCCACTCCCCCGGCGTCCTCCTCCCCGCCGTCTCGGCGCGGCTCACCACGGCCGACCAGGACCTGCACACCCTCCTCTTCGGTCCGGCCCCCGCCGACGACACCGCCCTCACCCGCCTCGCCGATCAACTCGACGCCCTCGAAAGAGAGGTACGCAGCTCATGAGCGCCCCGACCCCCGAGACCGCGGAGAACCCGGACCGCGCCCGCTCCTCCCTGGAGGCCCTGCGCACCGAGATCGCCAAGGCCGTGGTCGGACAGGACCCCGCCGTCACCGGACTCGTCGTCGCCCTCCTCTGCCGGGGCCACGTCCTCCTCGAAGGAGTCCCCGGCGTCGCCAAAACGCTCCTCGTCCGTGCGCTCGCCGCGTCCCTCGACGTCGACACCAAGCGCGTACAGTTCACCCCCGATCTCATGCCGAGCGACATCACTGGATCGCTCGTCTACGACGCCCGCACCGCCGAGTTCTCCTTCCAGGCCGGCCCGGTCTTCACCAACCTCCTGCTCGCCGACGAGATCAACCGCACCCCGCCGAAGACCCAGTCGGCGCTCCTGGAGGCGATGGAAGAACGCCAGGTCACCGTCGACGGCACGCCCCGCCCGCTCCCCGAGCCCTTCCTCGTCGCAGCGACCCAGAACCCGGTGGAGTACGAGGGCACCTATCCCCTGCCCGAGGCACAGCTGGACCGCTTCCTGCTGAAGCTGACGGTCCCGCTACCCACCCGCCAGGACGAGATCGACGTCCTGACCCGGCACGCCGAGGGCTTCAACCCTCGCGACCTGCGCGCCGCCGGAGTGCGCCCCGTCGCCGGCCCCGCCGACCTGGAAGCCGCCCGAGCCGCCGTGGCGAAGACCTCGGTCTCCACCGAGATCGCCGGCTATGTCGTCGATATCTGTCGCGCCACCCGTGAATCCCCCTCACTCACCCTCGGCGTCTCCCCACGAGGCGCCACCGCACTGCTCTCCACCGCCCGCGCCTGGGCCTGGCTCACCGGCCGGGACTACGTCATCCCCGACGATGTGAAGGCCCTCGCCCTCCCCACCCTGCGCCACCGCATCCAGGTGCGCCCCGAGGCGGAGATGGAAGGAGTCACCCCCGACTCCGTCATCACCGCGATCCTCGCCCACGTCCCCGTTCCCCGCTGAGCAGGCGACCCGTGGCACTCACCGGACGCACCGCCCTCCTCGCCGCCGTCGGCTCCCTCCCCGTGGGCCTCCTGGCCCCCAGCTGGACGGGAATGCTCGCCGTCAACGCCCCTCTCTCCCTCGCAATTCTGTGCGACTATGCGCTCGCCGCGCCAGTGCGAAGGCTCCAGTTCACCCGAAGTGGTGACACAAGCGTTCGACTGGGTGACAGCGCGAACGTCCAGCTCACCCTCACCAACCCCTCCCGGCGCCGCCTGCGCGCCCACCTCCGCGACGCCTGGCCACCCAGCAGCTGGCCCAGCGGCACCGACCACACCGCCTCGCGCCACACGATCACGGTCCCGGCCGGCGAACGCCGCCGCATCACCACCGTGCTCCGCCCCACCCGGCGCGGGGACCGCCGCGCCGCACGCGTCACCGTCCGCTCCTTCGGCCCCCTCGGCCTCGCCGCCCGCCAGGCTAACCACGAGGTCCCCTGGACCGTACGGGTCCTGCCCCCGTTCGCCAGCCGCAAGCACCTCCCGTCACGGCTGGCCCGCCTGCGCGAACTCGACGGCCGCACCAGCGTCCTCGTCCGCGGCCAGGGCACGGAGTTCGACAGCCTGCGCGAGTACGTCCCCGGCGACGACACCCGCTCCATCGACTGGCGAGCCACCGCCCGGCAGACCTCCGTCGCCGTACGCACCTGGCGCCCCGAACGGGACCGGCACATCCTCGTCGTCCTCGACACCGGCCGCACCTCCGCCGGCCGAGTCGGGGACATCCCCCGCCTCGACGCCTCGATGGACGCCGCCCTCCTCCTGACCGCCCTCGCTTCCCGGGCCGGCGACCGCGTCGACCTGCTGGCCTACGACCGCCAGGTCCGCGCCTACGTCCAGGGCCGCACCGCCAAAGATCTGCTGCCCGCCGTCGTCAATGCGCTCGCCCCGCTCGAAGCCGCGCTGGTGGAGACAGACGCCCGCGGCCTGAGTTCCGCAGCGCTCGCACACGCCCCGCGCCGTTCGCTCATCGTCCTGCTGACGAGCTTGGAGGCCGCCCCGGTCGAGGAGGGCCTCCTCCCGGTGCTCCCGCAGCTCACCCGGCGCCACACCGTCCTGGTGGCCTCGGTCGCGGACCCCAGGACGGACGCCATGACCGAGGCACGCGGCACGGTCGAGGCCGTGTACGAAGCCGCCGCCGGCACCCAGACCCAAGAGCAGCGCCGCCGTACTTCGGAACAGATGCAACGCCACGGCGTCACCGTCGTGGACGCTACGCCGGACAATCTCGCCCCGGCGCTCGCCGACGCTTATCTGGCCCTCAAGGCGGCAGGCCGCCTATGAAAGAGGTGGGGGGCGGAAAAGGCCCCTGAACGCAGGAAAGCCCCGCACCATAAGGTGCGGGGCTCTCCCACAATAATTGTTCGGCGGCGTCCTACTCTCCCACAGGGTCCCCCCTGCAGTACCATCGGCGCTGAAAGGCTTAGCTTCCGGGTTCGGAATGTAACCGGGCG